>NZ_JBSWSW010000002.1:7500-2072682 GCF_056158225.1 Roseivirga sp. AWQ4_251 | reverse complement strand
ATCCCTTTACGTACTTCGTTCAGTTACGTATTGCTAAGGTTAAGTTGAATGAGCCTACTGGGTCCTCCAGCACCTTAGCTTTTTTCTTTCCGCAAGAAAAAAAATTATTTTTTTTTATCGCTGCGGCCCGTGCACTGAATCATTTCAAAGTCCGGAAAAACCATCTTTCAATGCCCTTCCGTTTTACTGTTCCCGGCCCTCTTTCGGAACGGGGATGCAAAGGTAAGAAGCTTTTTCCTTCCGCAAACATTTTCTTCAAGTTTTTTTTTGAAGAACGCTGCGGTGGATCACCGGCCGCCATATGTACCACAAAAGCCCACACAAACAACCATTACCCGCACCAGATTTTCAACTTAATCCCCCAAACGCTTGCCGTAAGGGAGGGCAAAGGTACGCTTATTTCTTTTTAAGAAGCAAGCATAAAACTGGTAAAAAGTTCATTTAATATTCAATGAACTCTTTACCAGTTCTTTAGACTAACGTAAAATTGTTTCTGTTCTATCTGGACCTATAGAAACGATCTTAACTGGCACTCCAGTTTCCTTTTCGATGAAGTCGATATAGCTTGTAAGCTCTTCAGGAAGTTGATCGTATTCTTTGATATTGCGGATTTCTTTTGCCCAACCTTTAAACGTTTGGTAAACCGGAGTTACCTCTTCATCTAATAATTGGAAAGGCATTTCCTCAGTTAACGAACCATCTGCAAGTTTGTAATGGGTACAAACTTTAATTTCGTCCAAAACACTCAGCACATCGGCCTTCATCATAAACAACTGGGTAACCCCATTAATCATGATTGCATATTTGAGCGCTGGCAGATCTAACCAGCCACATCTACGAGGTCTACCTGTAGTTGCTCCGAATTCGTGACCTTCTTTCTGAATCAGCTCACCAATTTCGTCAAATAGTTCTGTTGGGAACGGCCCGCCACCAACTCGGGTACAATAGGCTTTGAAAATACCGAAGACTTCTCCAATGTTTTTTGGCGCAACACCCAAACCAGTACAAGCACCGGCCGTCATGGTGTTGGAACTTGTAACGTATGGGTAACTTCCGAAGTCAATATCTAGAAGTGAACCTTGAGCCCCTTCCGCCAAAACCGTCTGGCTTGATTCAATGCAATCGTTGATTACATACTCGCTGTTCACCAGGTTGAATTCTCTTAGAAATTCGATAGCTTCGATAAATGGCGCTTCTGCTTCTTCCAAATTATACTCAAACTCGTAATAACTCAGAATGGTCTCGTGCTTCTTTACCAAGTTTCGATATCTACCTTCAAAATCAGGAGCCACAATATCTCCTACACGCAAACCATTTCTGGCTACTTTATCTTGGTAAGAAGGGCCAATACCTTTTAATGTGGAACCGATTTTATCTTTTCCTTTAGACTGTTCGTAAGCAGCATCCAACAATTTGTGAGTTGGCAGAATAAGCTGAGTCTTTTTTGAAATGAACAGGTTCTTTTTGAAATCGATATTGAATTTGCCTAGGCCTTCAATTTCTCTTTTAAAGATTATAGGATCGAGCACTACCCCATTGCCTATAATGTTTTTGATTTTATCTCTGAAAATCCCTGATGGAATTTGATGCAATACATGTTTATGGCCATCGAACTCAAGGGTATGACCAGCGTTTGGCCCTCCTTGAAAACGTGCTACCACATCGTATTTCGGAGCAAGTACATCAACTACTTTCCCCTTGCCTTCATCTCCCCATTGCAGGCCTAAGAGTACATCAACCTTCATGATTGTATTATGATTTTAATTTGGATATGGCCTGAGCCACGGAATCTTCAACATTGAAAATGGCGTTGAGCTTTGTAATAATCAAAAGCTTTTTAACGTGATCAGATGGATTTACGATCACCACTTCGCCATCTTGATTTCTAAACTTGGTTAGAATGGTAATGAGCACGCCTATGCCACTACTATTAATATATTTTATTTCGCTTATATCTATTGCGCAAAACTTGAGATCATTGGCAATGGCATTGTCTGCTTCTTTCAAAAGCGAAGCGCCTACTTCTTCACCAATTAAATTTCCACTCAATGACAACACGAGTACTCCCGACTCTTCTTTACTATTATAGTTCATGGATTAGCTTTTCGGTTATTCTTTAGGAGTGCTAGGTTTCTTTGGCTTGGCAAAGAAATACAAGGTGTGGTGCATAATGTCGATGTTGAACATTTCTTCCAAAGTGTTTTTTATGTTTTGAATTCTAGGGTCGCAGAATTCAAGAACTTCGGAACTGTCCAACATCAGGATATGATCGTGCTGCTTAAAGCCATACGACTTTTCGTATTGAGCCAAGTTTTTGCCGAATTGATGCTTGCTTACCAAATCGCACTCCACTAAAAGATCTAATGTATTATAAACCGTAGCCCTTGAAACGCGATAGTTTTTGTTCTTCATTGAAATGTAGAGCGATTCTACATCGAAGTGTCCATCGCGGGTATAGATTTCCTCTAGAATGGCGAACCTTTCGGGTGTTTTCCTAAGGGCCTTATTTTCTAAAAAGGCTGTAAAGATTTTTTTTACTTGTTCAAAGACCTCTGGCTTCAGTGGCATACTTCTGTTGCATCAAAGTGCAAATATATAATTCTTAACTTATTTCGCTCAGTTTGATCGCATCTATCGGTGAGCAATCTCATTTTTAAGCATTTAAACAGGTTTGGACGGTTTCAGTCCACCCTCATAACGGAAGAAAAACAGATCAGTTCAAATCTTTTGATTCAAATCTTGTCACTTTCATTACTCCTTTTACCAGCTCCAACTTCCCAATAATATCATCCAAGTGTTTTGTATTATTAATGTAAAGCTTGATTTGCCCATCAAAAATACCGGTTTCGGTATCAATACTGATGGAACGCATATTCACTTTCAATTCGTTGGAAATAATATCCGTGACATCACGCATAAGTCCTACTCTATCCGTACCGATAATTCGAAGGCCAGCTAAGAAAGCATTTTTCTGTTCTGACAACCACTTGGCTTTCACAATTCGGTTGCCATGGTTAGAAAGCAATTCAGGTGCATTCGGACAAGTAGTTCTATGCACTTTAATTCCTTCATTAACGGTAACAAAGCCAAAAACATCGTCTCCAGGAATTGGGTTACAGCAACGGGCCAAGCGATAATCCACCATATCCATATCCTCTCCAATCAGCAGAATATCTTTACCTGATGTTTTCACTTTGGCAAAATCATCGGAGAAGTCGCTTATTTTCTCAGATTTAGCACGAGGACTTTTGGTTGTAACCTTTAGGTCTTTGTATTTCTTGATTTCGGAAGGGTCGATAATCCCCTTGCCTACTTTATAATAAAACTCTGTAACTGTCTTTTCTTCAAAAAATGCTCTAAGCTGGTTAGCCACATCTCCATCAAAAGGAATTTTCATTTGCTTCAGCTTTCTCTGAACAATTTCCTTCCCATCAATTGCGGCTTGTTTTTTATGCTCTTTTAATGTGTCCTTTATTTTAGAGCGCGCCTTCGAAGTCACTACAAACTTGAGCCAATCCTCATTTGGCTTTTGTTTTGAAGAAGTCAGAATTTCAATCTGGTCGCCATTCTTTAGTTCATAGTTAATAGGCACTAGTTTATTATTCACCTTAGCGCCTAAGCATTTTGCACCAACTTCGGTATGTATATCGAAGGCAAAATCGAGAGCAGTAGCTCCTGAAGGCAAAATCTTAAGGTCTCCTTTTGGGGTGAACACGAAAACTTCTTCGTTAAAAAGGTTCGCGCGAAAGTCGTCTACGAATTCAATGGCGCTGGTGTCATTCTGTTCCAGCATTTCTCTCACCTTTTGGATCCATTGCTCCAAGCCAGATTCATGCGTTCCCGAAGCATTATCTTTATACTTCCAGTGAGCGGCATAACCCTTCTCCGCAATTTCGTCCATGCGCTTGGTACGAATTTGAACCTCTACCCATTTACCTGCTCGACTCATCACCGTTGTGTGTAGCGATTCGTAGCCGTTGGCTTTCGGAGTGCTGATCCAATCTCTTAAACGATCAGGGTTTGGCGTATAAAAATCCGTAACAATCGAGTACACTTGCCAACAAGCAGACTTTTCGTGTTCGTAATCAGTGTCAACAATAATTCTTATGGCAAACAGGTCGTAAACTTCTTCGAAGGGAATATTTTGCTTCTTCATTTTATTCCAAATGGAATAAATTGACTTTGGCCGCCCCTTCACTTCAAACCTCAGTCCTGTTCTTAAAATTTCATCTTGAATAGGAGCCACAAAAGATCGGATGAAACGGTTTCTTGAAGCTTTGCTTTCCGCAATCTTGGCAGCTATATCACCATATACTTCCGCTTCGGTATACTTCAGCCATAAATCTTCTAGTTCCGACTTAATGGTGTAAAGCCCCAATCTGTGCGCCAGCGGTGCGTATATATATATAGTTTCCGAAATAATTTTGAGCTGCTTGTGCCGGGGCATGCTATCCAACGTACGCATATTGTGCAATCGGTCGGCCAGTTTCACCAAAATCACCCTCACATCTTCAGAAAGAGTCAGCAGCATTTTTCTGAAATTCTCGGCTTGTTGAGAACTTCCGTGGTCGAACACTCCAGAAATTTTGGTCAGCCCATCGATAATTTTGGCCACCTTGGGGCCGAAGTCATCGCGAATTTCGTCCAATTCAATTTCTGTATCTTCTACTACATCGTGTAAAAGCGCTGCAATAATTGAAGTTGTTCCCAGCCCAATTTCTTCAACACAAATTTGAGCCACCGCTAAAGGGTGGTATATATAAGGCTCGCCAGATTTTCTGCGCATTTCCTTATGAGCCTCCAAAGATGTATTGAATGCCTTTTTGATCATTTTGGCATCATCATCTTTCAAAAACGGCTTAGCTCTTCGCAACAATTTGCGATATCGCCTGATTATCTCTTTTCTTTCTTCTTCTACGTCAACCGCTATCATATTTTGAAATTAATCAGTGAAAAGTACGATCAATAATATTTAATAAAATTTTATTCGAATGCTTGACTTGAATGTTTTTCTGTATACCTTTGCATTCCATTTCGAAGCACATGCGGATGTGGCGAAATTGGTAGACGCACTAGACTTAGGATCTAGCGCCTCCGGGCATGGGGGTTCGAGTCCCTCCATCCGCACATTACATAACGAACCCTTGATCATTTGATTGAGGGTTTTTTTATATAGTACTAACCATAAATTAACAGGTTTTGGACATTACGTTAGACAAACAGGATTCAAATGTTGCCTCAATTAAAATTAAATTAAACGAGGCAGATTATCAATCAAAGGTAGACGACAAAATCAAGGATTACGGAAAAAAAGCTCAGATCAAGGGTTTCCGTCCTGGTAAAGTTCCGGCAAGCCTGGTAAAGAAAATGTATGGTAAGTCTATCTTAGTTGATGAGATTAACCACATTGTTGGCCACGCGCTTCAAGATTATATTCGTAAAAACGACTTAAAGATTTTGGGCGAGCCAATTCCAAACCAACAACAAATCGACACTGTTGATTGGGACAATCAAAAAGACTTTGAGTTTGAATATAACATTGGCCTTGTTGGCGACTTTGAAGTTGCGTTAGACAAAAAGGTAAAAGTTAATTCTTACAAAATCACTGTTGACGATGCAGTAGTAGAGGAGTCAATCGAAAACGTTAAAACTCAGTTTGGCACTATGACCAACCCTGAAGTTAGCGAAGAAGGCGACTTGATTTACGGTACTCTGAAGCAAGTTGACGGAGAAATTGAAAACGACACTACAATCGACCCATCTGGCTTTACTAAAACAAACGCGAAGAAATTCGTTGGCGTTAAAAGTGGAGACGAAATCAAAGTAGACCTTAAAAAGCTTTATAAAGACGAGGCTGAAATGGCTGCTCAAATTGGCAAAACAGCTGATGAGGTTCAGGATATTGACACTGCTTTTGTATTCACTGTAAAGAACGTAAACAGAAGAGCTAAAGCTGAGTTAAACCAAGAGCTTTTCGACAAAACCTTCGGGCCAAACGTAGTTTCTACTGAAGAAGAGTTCAAAGAAAAAGTGAAGGAAACCATTTCTGAAAACTATCAGCGCGAAACTGAGGCATTCTTGAACAAAACTATTCAGGATAAACTTGTAGCCGACACTAACATCAGTCTACCTGACGCTTTCCTTAAAGATTGGTTGAAATTAACTGGAGAAGGAAAAGTAACCGATGAAGATTTAGAAAGAGAGTATGACATTTACGCAGATCAGCTTAGATGGAACTTGATTTCTGGTCAGATTGCAAAAGAAAACGAAATCAAGCCTGAGCACGAAGAAATTCAAGCTGCTACTAAAGCAATGATTGCCCAGCAATTCGCAGGCTCAGGAATGGGTCAGTTTGCAGATCAAATGGATTCATTCGTTGAGCATTACCTTCAAGGAGAGAATGGTCAGAACTATATGAAAATGGCTGAGCAAGTTCAAGAAGGCAAAGTTGTGAACTTGATTAAGAAGAAAATTGAGATCAAGGAAAAAGAAGTTTCAGTAGAGAAATTTCAGGAACTAGTACAGAACTAAAGACATTCCTATCATGTTAATTTGAAAGCCCTTTGAGCGAAGGGCTTTTTTTTTAAATTTGTTCAGTTCAATATTCCTAAAAAAATGATAGATAAAAACGAATTCAGAAAATATGCCATTCACAATCAAGGCGTGAGCGGATCTTCTTTTGATGCCTATGCAAACCGAATTGAAAACATGACTCGTTCGGTAATTGAAGAACGTCCGACCCGATTTGCTGAAATTGATGTATTTTCAAGGTTAATAATGGATAGAATTATCTTTATGGGCATGCCTGTAGACGATAATATTGCTAACATTATTACCGCTCAGTTGTTGTTTCTAGAGTTTGTTGACCCGAAAAGGGATATATTGATGTATGTAAACAGCCCTGGAGGTTCTGTTTATGCTGGTTTGGGTATTTATGACACCATGAATTACGTTAATCCTGATGTGGCTACAATCTGTACTGGATTAGCAGCTTCTATGGGTGCAGTGCTTTTGGCTGGTGGAGCCGCCAATAAAAGAGCTGCGTTACCTCATTCGCGCATCATGATTCACCAACCTTTAAGCGGGATGCAGGGTCAGGCTTCAGACATGGAAATTTCATTGAAGCAAACCTTGGAGGTTAAAAAAGATCTTTACGAGATCTTGTCAAAACACTCTGGCCAGACTTACGAGAAAATCGAAAAAGATTCTGATCGTGATTACTGGATGAGAGCATCAGAGGCCAAAGAGTACGGCTTGATAGACGAAGTACTCATTAGACCGAAAAAATAAAAATTATGGCAGAAGTAACCTGTTCGTTTTGTGGAAGAAATAAGAAGGATGTAGACCTGATGATCTCAGGAATTCATGCTCATATTTGTAATCACTGTATTACCCAGGCAAACCAAATTTTGTCAGAAGAACTTAAAACAAAGAGCGCTGAAGATGCTCCTAAGTTCAACCTGATCAAACCTATGGACATGAAAAAACATCTTGATCAATATGTAGTAGGTCAAGATGAAGCCAAAAAGGTTATTTCTGTAGCAGTTTACAATCACTATAAAAGGCTTACTCAAAAGAAGGAAGCTGACGATGTAGTTATTGAAAAATCAAACATTATTATGGTTGGGGAAACGGGCACAGGAAAAACCTATATTGCCCGCACCCTTGCCAAAATTCTTCAGGTTCCTTTTTGTATTGCTGACGCTACTGTTTTAACAGAAGCGGGGTATGTTGGTGAGGATGTTGAAAGCATTCTGACGCGTTTACTGCAAGCAGCAAACTACGATGTAGAAGCTGCGGAACGCGGTATTATTTACATCGATGAAATCGATAAAATCGCCAGAAAGTCTGACAACCCATCCATTACAAGAGATGTAAGTGGTGAAGGTGTTCAGCAGGCGCTTCTTAAGCTTTTAGAAGGAACAAGCGTAAATGTTCCACCACAAGGTGGCCGTAAGCACCCCGACCAAAAGATGATTTCTGTAAACACCGAAAACATTCTTTTCATTTGTGGTGGCGCCTTTGATGGCATTCAAAGACATATTGCAAGCAAACTCAATACTCAACCTTTAGGTTTTGTTACAGCTCAGGAAGATGATCATTTATTCGACAGAGAAAATCTTCATCAGTATATCAATGCTCAGGATTTGAAAAACTTCGGATTAATACCAGAGTTAATTGGTAGACTTCCGATTGTTACTTTCCTAAATCCATTAACCGAAGAAATCCTCAAAGATATTCTTACACGCCCTAAAAATGCGCTTACAAAACAATATGAGAAGCTATTCGAAATGGAGCACAAAGAGCTTGTTTTCGAGGAGAGTGCGCTTCAATATATTGTTGAAAAAGCCCTTGAATACAAATTAGGCGCTAGAGGCTTAAGATCTATCTGTGAAGCGATTATGACAGACGCTATGTTTGAAATGCCTTCCGATGCTAACACAAAACGTTTGGAGATTGATTTTGAATATGCGAAAGAAAAATTCGAGAAATCGAAATTCAAAAAATTGAAAGTGGCCTAATCCTTAAGGATTAGGCTTTTTTATTTTCAGCACTATTTTTCACCAAAGTACTCCACAAAATTTCTTGGCGTTTCATAAAGCCTAAGTCCATGAAGCTTTCCTGTAGTTGTTATTCTTGCGACTTCTGGCTCTAAAATCTTCCAGATTTCCATTACCAAAATCTCGCAACTTGCCATTTTGCCTTGCATGAAGTCAACATCCATGTTCAAGTTTTTATGATCTAATTTCTCGATCACATGTTCACGGATCACATTCGAGAGCTGCTTTAAATCTACTACAAAACCTGTTTCTGGATCAGGAATTCCTTTCACAGTTGTAATCAGCTCAAAATTATGTCCATGCCAATTGGCATTAGCACATGGGCCAAAAACTTCAAAATTCTTTTCCTCTGACCAATTGGGATTATACAGCTTATGCGCTGCATTAAAATGCTCCTTTCTACTAATGTAGATCATACCTTCTCCTGAATTTCGGTGCAAATATAATGGGTATTTCCTTAACTTTGGCCTACACTAAGAGACAGAGTTCATGATCGTAGTAACAGGTGCCGCAGGATTTATTGGAAGTTGTTTAGTTTCAAAGTTGAATGAAGAAGGCTTCAATCATATTGTGGTTGTAGACAAGTTTGACAACGAAGAAAAGAACAAAAATCTAGAGGGTAAACGAATTCTTGAATCCATAGACCGAGATCATTTCTTTGAATGGCTAGATACCGTTGGCGACAAAGTAGAATTTATTTTTCACCTAGGAGCTAGAACTGATACGGCTGAATTTGATGCTGATTTATTGAGCAGACTGAATACTGAATACAGCAAACACATTTGGCAAAAATGTATTCAATATCAAATTCCATTGGTTTATGCTTCGTCAGCTGCTACTTATGGCTTAGGTGAATATGGTTATGATGATAATGAAGAAAACATCCCGAATCTGATTCCCTTAAACCCATATGGTGTTTCAAAAAATGAATTTGACAAGTGGGTTCTAACTCAAAGTGAAATGCCTTTCTTTTGGGCCGGCCTGAAGTTTTTCAATGTATATGGGCCCAATGAATACCACAAAGGCCGTATGGCTTCTGTGATTATGCATGCTTTTAATCAAATTCAGAAGACTGGGGGAATGAAACTCTTTCGCTCTCATAATCCAGAATTCAAGGATGGTGAGCAAATGCGTGACTTTGTCTATGTAAAAGACGTGATTAATGTATGCTATTTTCTTATGAGAAATAGAGAAAATTCTGGCATTTACAACTTAGGAAGTGGAAAGGCCAGAACCTTCTTAGATTTGGTAAGAGCCACATTCAAAGCCCTCGATCAAGACGAAAACATCAGCTTTATTGACACTCCTGAAGATATTCGTGATAAGTATCAGTACTTTACAGAAGCGAACATGGATAAACTAAAGTCTATCGGCTACAATCAAGATTTCACCTCATTAGAAGATGGTGTGAGTGACTATGTTAGGGGATATTTGAAAGCCAAATCTTATTTTTAATGGGTTTCCAAAAATAACTCTGGACGCACATTATACACCCAGAGTTATTCTATTCACATTAAATTCTCTTTGCTCTAATTAAGAAACAGTATCAGAAGTAGTCAATTATACTTTCTAAATCTTCTTCATTCTTAATCTTTATTTTATTCTTTTTAAGATAAGATTTGATCCCATCATCTGAAAGAGCATTTATTACTGACTTGTTTGAAAGCTTGACCTCAACAATATTTCCACTTTTCAAAACAATATAGTAATTCATTCTCTTTTCAAATCTGTCAGGAGGAATGACTCCACCATAACCTGGGTCGGTATTTTTAATCAATTCGGTATGGGTAGTCTTGAGAATTTTAACCCCGTTCCCCTCAAATATTACTTGAGCATAGGTGTTTTTTGTTTGATCTGGAAGGCTATAAGAATTATCAAACTCAAGATTTAATACCTTTTTTTGCTTTTCATCAATTGTCTGAATTACAAATTTGGGGTAAATATCTTGATTAATTAAAAGTACTTGCCCTTCATGTAAAATCTCTACCTCATCTCTATAAGTGTCATACTTCAAGACTACATCTTTAGCTCTTCCCTGCTTATCAATAATTTTACCTGAAACGTAGTCTTCAAAATAGTAAGGACTGCCCTCCGTTTTTCTATACTGTTCCGCTAAAGTTAAAGGCTTGTTCATAGAGCCATAAACATTCCCTATTTGCGCCTCAGCAACTCCGTTTATAAAAACAAAGAGGACTAACATGAAAGCACGAATATTGTTATTCATAATTTATAATTTAATTAATAATTACTTTTCTTTGAATAAAACTATCTTTCCCAAAACTAACCTTGAGTAAATAAATTCCTCGTGGCATTTTTGAAACATCAATTTTGTGATTTAGTACTTCTTCTCTTTTAACCACCTCTGAGGACAAAAATAGTTTCCCTGAGATATCCATTAATTCGTAGTTGACAGAACCAAAGAAATCATTACTGAAATCTACCATAATCTCAGATTTAGCAGGATTTGGGAATACAGAAAAACTCCTAGTCAGATTATCTGGCTCATCCTCTAATCCACTTATCAAAATCACTAGCTCTTCTGATATTTGATTACACTCATCTTTAAAAAGAACAACGAAATAAACTCCTTCAATATTCTTTGAGTCATAGGTTCTAGTTATTGCTCCATCAATTTTCTTACCATCTTTAAACCATTGATAGCTATCTGCCGATTGCACACTTGCTAGAACTCCACTGTTATTTACAATTTTAGCAGAAGTGAGCTCATTACTCGATATATTTATTTGCTGGGAATATGTTGAAGAGGCTATGTTATTTTCTACCGTTAATGTAACTAGATATTCCCCTACTTGATCATATTGATAATTAGGGTTTTTTTCATTAGAAGTATTACCATCTCCAAAATCCCAATGCCAAGAGACGATTTCTCCAGAACTTAGGTCAGTAAAAAAAGAAAGAGAATTTTGACAAGTATATTGCACGGAAAAATCCGAAAACAAGACTTCATTACAAGGAACCACTTGCCAATTAGATGAATTGCTAAGAGTACTATTTTCTCCAACCGTTACCGATGCTGTACCCGATAAATCAACATTAGAAATTGATAAAAAGTCCAAACAAAAAACTTTATGGCCATCAATATGAATGAGTGAGTTTTCATTTCCCTGACTTTGAATCACCACATTATGACCTGATGTTCCGTCTGCAACAAATTCATCTAAAACTGTTAATGTTTTATTATCTAGAATAGTAAGTCCTCCGTCTGGTTCAATCATCAATGAATGCAGTATTAAATTGTCATTCAAATTCACAATACCATTTTCATAGATTGTAAGGTTTTCAATTTCATTATCGAGCCCAGATAAGGATAGTACACCGTAAATATTAAATTCTGATTTAAACTCCTTTCCAGTGACCACAAGATCCACTTGCTTTCCCTGGGCAACTATAATTTCAGAATTAACATCATCTAAAATCAAATTACTACCTGAAAAGTCGAGACGAGAAGAAACAGAGATTTTTGAATTTCTAATTGATAGATCAAACGTTTCCCCCTCGAATAACAATTCTCGAATTTCTACATTCTCATTTTCAATTTTTAACGCCCCAGAAACTAAATTTACCTTACCAAACTTACTTGGATCTAGAATCGACCATGATGTTTGGTTAGAATCAACAAATAGCTCTACCCCTGAGAAGTCAACGCCTGAGGGTACGAAATGCTGATCATCGGATCTACCTTCCTTAAGTATTATGCTCCCCTCACCAATTGACACCAAATCATTAGCCAGTATCAGATCTCCATTCAGTTCTAAAGAAGCTCCATTCAAATCAAGAGACGCATTATGAGATGCTAACCATTTTAATGACCCAATTTTTGTATTTTGATTGATGGATATGACCTGTCCATCTGAGGAATCAAAAGAATTTTCATCTATATACACATCATCAAAAGTACCTGGTGCCATCCCCACAGAGCTTCCGCCAGAAGTTGTCGACCAATTAGCACCGTCCTCCCAATCACCACCATCATTTCCAATCCAATAAAAAGAAGAAGATTGATTTTCTTCAGTTTCATAAGTTAAGACTAGTGAAAAGGCTTGCTCTCCATCAAACAACTCTCCTTTATGTGAAACAGAGAGAGTGAGCTCCTCTCCAGTAGAAGTAAAGGTTACTTGCTCAGCATTATCTCTAAAATTGTCTCCTTTACTAGCCGCGGCACTGGGATTAGCAGGATTTAAAACCCAAGGAAAATATTGTTCAGAATTATTAAAAACCCGTAAATCCAAATCATTAACTAACATCAAGTCTTCTGGATCTAAAGCTATACCAGGTGGATCACCAGGAGCATCCGTCCAAGCAATTGTTGCCGTAACTTTAGAATTTGCCTTAGGATTTATAGTCATAGAATATGAATCTCCATCCTTAAGTTTTAATTCCTTTATAACCTTATTATGCCCGTTCTCCTCAATCAAAAGTTTACCTGCACCTTCAGTATTGAGCACTCCCCAGCCATATATATAGTCAGGGCCTACTCTTCCTGCTTCATTTGCTGTTTGAAAAATTAGAGCCTTCAAAGTGGCCGACCTCATGTAATTACCCCCATTAAGTTTACTGTACAACTCTTGAAGCAACAACAACGAACCAGAGACATTAGGTGCTGACATTGATGTTCCTTGTAGGTTTCCATATGCATTATCGGCACTCGAAAAAGAGGATTTGATTGAAACTCCTGCCCCAACTATGTCAGGCTTAATTCTGCCATCATCTGTAGGCCCCCAACTGCTAAAGGAGCTCATTATTACATCGTTAGCATTATTGTAACCTCCATTAATCTTTTGTATTGCACCTACAGTAATAATGTTCTTAGCTGTACCTGTTGTCGATATTAGATCATACGGCCCGTCAGCTGGTCTACTACCATCTCCCGTATCAGACCTGTCATTACCTGCGGATTTAACAATGGTATAATAGGGGGCATTGTAAGTTAATGCGTCCCAACTTTGTGCAGCTCCGTTATAGAATCCAAATTTATAATCCTCTAACTCACTAACAGATGGATCTCCATACCATGTCCATTTACTATCACTAAAATTCCACCCTGTTAAGGTACCATATGAATGATTTGATAAAATCAGATTATCTGTTACCGTAGTAGCTCTTGAAGACATTTCTTCAAGGTCATTATTAAAACCAAATGAAATCCCAATGGCTTCGGGAGCCATACCCTTGGCATCAGGATTAACTCCAGATGCTAAGATGGTTCCCATTACATGGGTCGCATGATTACTAACGCCAAATTCATTACCGTCACCCGTAAGAATTCTCCCCACATACTCTTGATGCGTCTCTCTGGCATAGCCTCCATCCCAAACACCAATTTTCATACCGTTGCCTGTAAGATTTATTCCTAGGTTACCTCCAGCTCTCAATTGGTCAGTCCCAACAGTCTCTGCAGCCCCCTTGTTATAGGCTACAATGTATTCAGGCACTCCATTTTTAACATCATATAAATATGCGACATCACCAGAGTCCATTTCAATTTCTCGTTTAGCCCCCTTAGTCGAGTTTAAATAACTACTGATTCTTTCAAGTCTCAGCTCTTTCTGAAACCCAAACTCTTCCTTCATTGATTTTATACTCTCAATAGATCTTATTTGAGAACTAACCTGAGACATCAAGGCTATTGGAAGAGAGAATAAAATAATGGTCAAAAAAGCTATTCTCATAACATTCGATTTACAGTGTGTACTCATAATACCAATTCTGATCTAGTTGGTTTGAAATAATTGTTAAATGTATGGATTGGATACTATCTATAAATTTTCAATATCAGCAAGACACCCCACTAAAGCCATAGCTCAGACCAATCCAATTCTTAACCCTAAACCTATAAATCACTTAAGGTGAAATAATAATTTTCATATACAACGACTGGTCAATTTTGAAAAAAAAAGGCCACTAATGTGGCCCTTTTTAAATCGTTCAGTAAATTTTATTGTGGAGTTAAAACCACATTACCTGAATCTCCATATGTGTTGCTCCAAGTCAAAGTAATTACTCCTGTAGCCGGATCTCTAGTTCCTGCAATAGTAAATGGATCATCATATTGATCAGTATCACCAATATCAGACATGCTATCACATATATCTTGCATTCTTCCAGATGGAGAAGCATCGCCATAAGCAGCACCGTACAATCCAAAACTCATATCGTCAATAGTATATACCGTTGGATCATCAGTTTCTGTCAAAGTAACTACTGATGTCAAATTTGAATATGACTGAGCTCCACCTGCCCCATAATTTCCAGAAGCTACAGTGTTATATGTACCTGCTATGTCAGACTCACAAGAAATTTGAATCTTATGAGTAGCCTGATCTAGACCAGATTGAATTTCGACAGAAGATGAAGTAATCTTAACTACAATAGTAAAAATTTCACCTGGCTCAATATTATCAGCCATGATCCTTATTGGAAGCTCAGCAATATTTTCTCCTGCAGGAATAGTTACAGAAGAACCACTAACTTCATAGTGAACACCTTGAATGGCAGTAGAAGTCGATAGTATCTCGAATGAAACTTCAACATCAACAGATAAAGGTTTAGAAGCTAAGTCTACTTTAAATCTACTTGGCTTGCTAACACCATCATTTTCTCTCAAATAGGTGTAAGTACGCTCGTTAGCAGGAGTAGTAGCTGCATCCAATTCGACAAAGGTCTCCGAAAACAATGTTTCCGCACTTGGATCGTCACAACCTGCCAAAACAAGCATAAGACCCAAGATTAAAGTATATAAATTTATTTTTTTCATCTCAATATGATTTAGTAGCCAGGATTTTGAACCAATAATGAGTTATTTCCAATAGCGTTATTAGGAATGTTGGCCAAAACTCTAAAATCAGAATAAGACAAAGGCGAACCTCCTTGAGCAGCAGCCTTTTGAATGTCCATACCTAATCTTTTAAAATCAAAGAATCTATGCCCCTCTAAAACTAACTCTACTCTTCTTTCATTCATGATTAGAGAAAGCAACGCACTACCAGATGCAGTAGAAGCAGGCAGGCCTCTATGAGCTCTTAAGTTATTAATGTAAGTCAAAGCTGCACCGTCATTTCCTGACCTAGCTCTTCCTTCAGCCGCAATCAAAAGTATTTCAGAATAGCGGATTAGAACAACATGCTCACGGTATGCTCCTAGTTCACCATTATACTTTCTTGCTTCCCAGTTATTAGGGCCTGTTGGGTTAACCCACAACTCTCTTCTAGCATCTCCAGCTTCATAAGCATTAAGAAGTTCTTGTGAAGCTCTCAGTACTCCTTGAGCTGAGTTTAATTCTCTACTAGGGTCTGCTGTATTTGTCATTGAGGCCAATGAATTATTAGCTCCATCAACAGAGTTCCAATCCAAAGATGAAATATTCAAAGAGAAAATAGCCTCAGGATGAGTTGGAGTAGACCAAGAATCGTAATAATCGTTCTCACCATTACCATCTGTATCCAGTCTACTATCGGCTAAATCAGCACCAGTTTCTGCCATTACCTCTTCTGCCAATTGAGCAGCAGTAGCGTAGCTACCTTCGTAAAGATTTACTCTAGCTAATAAAGCTTTAGCAGCAGTCTTGGTTGGGAAGTATGGACTCTGAGCTTCTGAGGCTTCTGTTGGCAACAAAGAAATTGCGCTCTGAAGATCAGCTTTAACCAAAGCATAAATTTCAGTATTTGTAGCTCTTTCTAACTCAGTAATGTTAGAAGTACCCAAAACTGCACCTGGAGAAATCGGCACTGCTAAATCAAAACCGTTAACTTCTTGACCTGGCTCATAACCATAAACTCTAGCCAAATCAAAGTAAGCTAATGCTCTAGCAAATTTAGCTCTTCCTTCCAAAATAGTAGCTCTTGCAGGATCATCACCTTGAACATCAGGTAAAACCTCCAAAGCAATATTTACATCGTTGATAATTTGATAGCCAACTTGATAAATATTGTAGGTAGACCTAGCTGCATTTACTAATTGGCCTACGTAACGACCCGTATTATTTAAAAGATCCACATTGTCAGCTAAAGCATCACCATTCAACATAAATTGTTGACCGTAATAAGCCGCGCCAAAATTGTGAAATCTATTATATGCTGAATTAACATGTCCGGCAACACCATTTAGGTCACCAAGAGCAACATCACTTACAAGACGGTCTTTTGGTTTTGGCTCTAAGAACCCATAGTCCTCACAACTATAAACAGCTAAGATCATCAAGAAGGTAAATATTGATAATATTTTTTTCATGATTCTGTACAATTAGAATTTAATAGAGATACCGCCTGAAAATTGCTTTCCAACAGGGAAAACACCATAAGTAGATCCACCTTGATCATTATTATTGGCAACTACCTCAGGATCAATACCATCGAATTTAGTAACAGTAGCTAAGTTCACTGCTTGAACAAAAACACTTAAACCGCTAATTCCAATTTTCGAAATAAAAGCATTAGGAAAATCGTAGCTTAGTGAAACGGTTTTCAATCTTGCATAAGATGCATCGGATTGGAAACGACCTCCATTACTAGCTTGTGCAAATCCATCGATAACACCACCTTGATAAGGACGTCCAGTTGTTGTTACATCTCCAGGACCAGTCCAATAATTAAGGTTTCTTGTTAACTGGTTGTCTTGGCCGTTACCATTATTCGCTAAATTATAAAGGTCACCGTTGATAGCCTCATTACCACCTTGGAATTGGATAAGGACATCTAAGGTTAAGCCTTTATATGAGAAAGAGTTAGTTAAACCTCCGTAATAATCAGCAATTGGTGAACCAATAATGTATTGATCATTCACACCAAAATTACCGTAACCTAAAGATCCATCTCTTCTGTAGTACATTTCTCTACCATTGGCAGGGTTAACACCTGCGTATTTAACACCCCAGTTAAAGTTAAGTGGCTGTCCAACAATCAAAGCACTTCCTGTACCAATACCAAGGGAATCAACTCCACCTGGAAGAGAAAGAACTTCGTTGTTTTGGAAAGTAATATTGAAACCTGAACTCCAACGGAAACCACCTGCGTCAACGTTTACTGACTGAATTTCGATTTCAATACCTTCTGATCTAATTTCACCAACGTTACCTCTAATTGAGCTAAAGCCTGATTCAATAGGTAATGGAGTATTGAAAAGCTGGTCTCCAGTATCGTTTCTAAAGAAATCAATGGCACCAGAAATTCTGTTTTCCAAAATAGCATAATCAAAACCGATGTTTGTTTGTTTTGATCTCTCCCAAGTGATTTGGTCGTTAGCCAAATTCAAAACTTGACCAGCTGAACCTAAATATTGTCTAGATGAAGAGAAAGAAGGTACGGCTTCAAAGTTTCCAATACCATTAGCATTACCCAAAACACCATAACTTAATCTCAACTTCAAGTCATTAAATAAACTTTGATTGCTTAGGAAACTTTCTTCAATTACCCTCCATGAAGCACCGAAAGAATAGAATGTACCTACTCTGTTTTGTGCACCAAATCGAGAACTACCGTCTCTTCTTAAAGTACCATTAAAGTAATACTTGTTTTTATAGTTGTAGTTACCTCTAATAAAGGCACCAGCTCTTGTAAAGTAAGTCTCACCACCAGAAGGTGCTCCCAAATATGAAGTAGCCTGACTTAAAAGTCTCAACGTTTGGTTAGAGAAGTTATTCGCCTGTACCGCCTGATTTTCAACTGAAGATTTAAATATCTCACCACCAACTAAACCAGAAACATTATGATCGCCATAAGTTTGGTTGAAGTTGAAAGTACCACTGGCATTGTAGTTTAAAGATTTACGGTTGTCAATAAATACCTGACCTCTATTAGCCGCAAACGCTGGAATTGTAGCAGGTCTTTCATTATAACTTGTTGTTGCCGCCCAATCAATACCTCCTAAAGCTGTAAATGAAAACGCTTTAGAGATTTTGTATTGAAGATTCATAGTACCTTGAACTTGGCCAGCCTCATTTTCTCTTCTTTCTTGGTTAACACCTTGAAGAATATTGTATCCGAATAAATGGCTATTAGGAGCTCCTACAGGATACAAATTAAATTCACCAGTTTCAGGATCAACAGCTGGGGAGTTTGGTTGAGAAGCAAATGCACCGATAAAAGGACCATTTACATAGTTACCATTAGCAATAGATCCAAACTGATTCTGTCTTGTAACTCCTAATGAAGTAGTTACTTTGATTTTATCAGTAGCTTGGTGAGTAACATTCAAACGAAGAGTTTGACGTTGCCAGTCAGACATGATAATAAATGCCTCTTGCTTCTCTGAAGAAACAGACATGTAAAATTGAGTTTTCTCATCACCACCGCTTAATCTCGCATTTGCAGAATACATTGATCCAGTTCTAAACATAGCATCAACCCAATCGTAATTAACCAAGTTAGGGTCATTAGGATCTCCGTAAGTAGCGTGAGCATCAGCAATGCTCAAACCAGCATTAGTATAAGCCACCTCTTTAATGCTTGCCAATTCTCTGGCATTCATCACGTCATAAAGATTCATTGGTTTTGAAAAACCTCCGGTGAAAGTTACTTGCAATTCACTTTGATTAGCTTTTCCTCTTTTAGTTGTAATAACTACAACACCATTTGCAGCCTGAGCACCATAGATTGCCGCTGCCGCTGCATCTTTCAATACCTCAATAGATGCAATATCTTCAGAATTAAGACCAGCTAATGCGTTATTAGAAGCCTGACCTGCGATACTACCTGAAATAGCTTGAACACCATCAATGATATATAGAGGAGTGTTATTTGCTAAAGAGCTTTGCCCACGAATATTAAAGCTCAAAGCTCCACCTGGCTGACCTGATTGAGATTGAACTTGAACACCGGCAATTCTACCTTGAACTGCTCTATCAAATGATTGCATTGGGAGGTTTTCAATATCCTCAGATTTTAACTGAGCAATCGCCCCAGTCAAATCTCTCTTAACCTCAACACCATAACCAGTAACAACTACGTCACCTAGTGAAGTCACATCTGGCTGCATCTCAACATTGACAACAGTTTGGTTTCCGATTTCTACCTCTTTAGTTACGTAGCCTAAAAATCTAAAAACCAAAGTCCCGCCAGATTGTGGAACTGTAAGCGTATAGGTACCATCGATTCCTGTTGGAACCCCCGTATTCGTACCTTTTAAAAAAACTGAAACTTGGGGTAAAGGAAGCCCATCATCGGCTCCTACTACCTTTCCAGAAACAGTTCTTTCTTGAGCTAGCAATGTTGCCGATGAAAGCAACATCACCAACATAAAACAATTGAGTAAAATCCTCTTCATATTGCTTTGTTTAAGTTAGAAATGTTAAATAGATATTAGTTTAGAATTTTCAAATTTACCATAAAATCCCATATTCAAAAACCCAAAATTGATATTTAAAAACCTCATCTTCAAAACGAAGAAGATTGTTCGGCTCCTTTTCAATTTTCAAGTTTATTACAAAAGGATATTTTATGAAACCCGAAATTCTATCTAAGTAAAACTAAGTTCAGATTTTAAAAATATTGCTGGGTTTATCCTATGAAAAACCTGAGGCTTTTCTTTAAGCTTATTCAATAGCTCCTAACAATAATCTCAATCCTTCGATCTCTCTGATTTAAATTACTCCCATTGGCAGGTTCCAAAGGCTTGCTTTCTCCGTATCCTTTATATGCCAAATTTTCTTTTGGTATATTTTTTTTTAAGAAATACTCGAAAACTGCTTTAGCTCGTTGCGTGGACAGCTCCAAATTGTAAGCTTCTTCACCTGAAGAATCTGTGTGTCCTCCTATTTCAACAACTATCTCGGGATTGTCCCTTATAAATTCAGCAGCAATATCAAGTTCTTTTGTCGCCTTGGCGTCTAATTTTGCGCTGTTAAGCTCAAACAAAACATCATTAAGTATAACTTTGCTGCCTACTTTTATTGGTGTTAGGTAAACCGTTGGCACGGAATTTTTGGCTGTCCAAAGCTCTTTTACAGGCCTATTATAAAGAATAAACCCTCTTCGCTTCGCATAAAAATTAACCGAATCCTTCTGCGGAAGAACTAAATTGAATCGGCCATCAGATTGGTCTGAATAAGTTCTTGAAAGAATTGAATCGCTATTGATATCAGCTACAAAAATTTCTGAGAACACTGGAGTACTATCCATCGCATTCAGAACAATTCCTCTTTTATATTCCACAATCCTGTCTGGCACAAGATCGTCTGGCAGCCTAAAACGGAAAAGCTCTGAGCTACCGTCAAATTCATTATTGCTATAGTAAGCCCAACCATCCAAGCTAATGGTATAGCCGACTTGATTACGGTGGTTATTAATAGGGTAACCGAGATTCTGTGGTTCTGACCAAGTGCCTGCAGATGTTAGCTTACTTCTGAACAAATCGTAAGCTCCCATCCCCAATCTACCTCGGGACGCAAAGAACAAATCTGAACCTCCCGGATGGATATAAGGAGAACAATCATCAAATCGAGTATTGATGTTTTCACCCATGTTAGTGGCCTCTGTCCATTGGCCGTTCACTTTCGTGGTTTTCCAAATGTCTTGACCACCGAGCCCATTAGGCCTTGTGCTCACAAAATAGAGCTCTCGGCCATCCTGAGAAAGAGAAGGTTGCGATTCCCAATAAATCGTATTTATATTTCTACCAAGATTCTTTGGTTCTGTCCAATCATTCCCATCTCGATAAGAAATATATAAGTCGCAACTGCCTACACCATCTGGAGCATTGCAAGCGGTATACACTAAACTATTTCCATCGGCAGATATGGAAGCTGTTCCTTCATTTCTGTCAGAATTGATCTTCTCTGAAATAAAAACCGGTTTTGTCCAGCCTGAATCGCTAAGCTGACTTTGATAAAGATTCTCGTCTCCTCGACCCTGTTTTTCCCGAACAGTGTAAACCAATTTATTGGAGGCTGTAATTGAAGGGAAATATTGCTGCGGAAGCGCATTTAATGGAGCCGGTAATTGCTCAAAAGCTAAATCTCTTGGATTAGCTTTTTGCTGAATGGCATATTCTATGGATGATTTTATGAGATCGAAAAGCGCATCATCAATATCTCTTACTTTGCCATCAACCCTATCCTTCAGCGCCTTTGCTTTATAGTAATCTCCAATGGAAAAGAAATAGTAGGCCTCATCGGCAAGCATTCGATTATTGAACTCTGCTTCCACTTTCGATTCATGCTTGGCGTGCAATTCCAAGGCTTGATCTACCTCGCCCCTTTTTACAAGCACCTGATGCGCCAAAAGCACTGCTTCGTCAAAGCTATCATCTTTAGCCAAAGCCTGATTTAAAAGATCTAAAGATTGATAGAGATTTCCAACGTGATCGAATTCTTGAGCCTGTTTATAGAATTCAATGGCCTTACGGTTTCTGGAATGGAGTTCCCTTTCTTCTTGCTGGGCCATTCCAGCAGAAGCAAAAACACAGAATAGTATGGTAAATAATAGCCTCAAATAGTACACTAAGGTATATTCATAAACTTATGAGTTTGAAGAGATATTTTCCACTTGGGGTTATTTTTTACATAATCCACAATTTCGGGCAGCATTTTAGCAGACTTATCCCATTCTGGCTGTAGATACAAGTGACAATCGGCATTTACTCTTTCAGCATGGCCTTCTGCCCACTTAAAATCACTTTTGTTATAAACCACCACTTTCAATTCATTCGCTGCCTTATAAAACTCATCTTTTGGTGCTTTGAATTTCTTGGGAGAAAAACAAAGCCAATCCCAGTTGCCAGAAAGCGGATGAGCTCCAGAAGTTTCTATGTTGGTTTGAAAACCAGCTCGATGTAAAGCCTCAGTCAAAGGGCTCAAATCATACATTAAAGGTTCTCCACCAGTGATTACTGCTAGCCTCCCTGGAAACATCTCCGCTTGACTAACTATTTCTTGAATGGATTGTTTCGGCCAAAGACTTGCATCCCAAGAATCCTTCACATCGCACCAAACGCAACCTACATCGCAGCCACCGAGCCGAATAAAATATGCTGAATTTCCAGAGAAATGACCTTCCCCCTGAATCGTATAAAAAGCTTCCATCACTGGAAGCTCCATTGTTTCTTCTTTCTTTAACATATCAATTTTTTATAGCAGGTGTTGAAACTGCTGGGTTAAATTCTTTCGATCCGTCACCTTAAATTCACCTCAGGGTTTTCTTAAGAAGAATGCTGAAACGGGTTCGGATAACGTTCTATTGATTAAACTAACTTCTGATTAGTCAAATAAGTATTCCAAAGCAAAGAGGCTATAGTCATTGGACCGACACCGCCTGGCACAGGAGTTATGTAGCTACATTTTGGCGCTACCTCGTCAAATCTAACGTCTCCCTTTAATTTGAAGCCAGACTTGGTCTCGTTTGACGGAACTCTGTGGATTCCCACATCGATTACAATGGCACCTTCTTTCACCATTTCTTCCGTAACAAAACCTTCTCTGCCAATAGCCACAATCAAAATATCGGCCTGACGAGTAATTTCTGCTAGGTTTTGAGTTCTACTATGGCAAAGCGTGACAGTAGCATTTCCCGGATTTGAATTTCTGGACATCAACACACTGATGGGTGTGCCAACGGTGTGACTTCTACCTATTACCACACAATGTTTGCCTGAAGTATCAATTCCGTTTCTTTCCAAAAGCAACATCATGCCTTTAGGTGTTGCAGGAAGAAGGGTTGGTAAATCAAGCAACATTTTACCCAAGTTCGATGGGTGAAAACCATCTACATCTTTTTCTGGCAAAATGGCTTCAACTACTTTTTGCTCATCAATCTGCTTTGGCAAAGGCACTTGAACAATAAATCCGTCAATTTCAGGATCGTTATTTAAACGAGCTACAGTTGCCAAAACCTCTTCTTCTGAAGTTTCTTCTGGTAAATGGATTAAAGTTGAACCAAAACCAATGGCTTCACAGGCCTTTACTTTAGCGTTCACGTAAGTTTTGCTTGCTCCATCTTCGCCCACAAGTACAGCTGCCAAATGAGGCACTTTTCCGCCTGCCGCTTTGATTTCACTAACTTTTTCAGAAAGCTCATCTTTGATAGCCTGAGCTGTGGCTTTACCATCTAGTAACTTCATATTCAGTTTTTTGGCGCTCTGTTTAAAGTGCTCGATATTCCTTTTCGGAATCTATTAATCCAATTTAAGAACTGCCATAAAGGCTTCTTGCGGAATTTCCACATTACCTACCTGACGCATTCTCTTTTTACCTTTTTTCTGTTTTTCCAAAAGCTTACGTTTACGCGAAATATCACCACCGTAACATTTTGCCAAAACGTTTTTACGCAATGCCTTAACAGTTTCACGAGCAATGATCTTGGTTCCAATCGAAGCTTGAATTGCGATTTCAAACATTTGCCTTGGAATCAATTCTTGAAGTTTTTCGCATAAACGTTTACCCCATTCGTAAGCCTTATCTCTGTGAACAATGGCTGAAAGCGCATCTACTTTTTCCCCGTTCAATTGAATATCTAGTTTCACCATGTTGGATTGGCGGAAACCGATAAGTTCATAATCAAGCGAAGCATAACCACGAGAAATGGTTTTCAACTTATCGAAGAAGTCGAATACGATTTCTGCCAAAGGCATTTCAAAAGTAAGTTCTACTCTGTCGGAAGTTAGATAAACCTGATTTTTGATAATACCACGCTTATCCATACACAAACCAATAATTCCACCCACATACTCTGATTTAGAAATAATCTGAGCACGGATGAAAGGTTCTTCCATATGTGAAATAGAATTTGGCTCTGGCATTTCTGAAGGCGCATTGATTTTCTGAATGCTACCATCGCTCTTCACTGCGTGGAACTGAACCGAAGGAACGGTAGTGATTACCGTCATGTCAAATTCGCGCTCCAATCTTTCTTGGACAATCTCCAAGTGAAGCATTCCCAAGAATCCACAACGGAAACCAAAACCAAGTGCGGCTGAGGTTTCTGGCTCCCAAACTAAAGAGGCATCATTTAACTGAAGCTTCTCCATAGAGGCGCGTAATTCTTCAAATTCCGTAGTATCAACAGGATAAATACCTGCAAAAACCATCGGTTTCACATCTTCAAAACCCTTGATGATTTTGCTTGTAGGCCTATCTACGTGAGTAATGGTATCCCCTACTTTAACCTCTTTGGCCACTTTAATTCCAGAAATCAAGTAACCTACATTTCCGGCACTGATTTCTTTTTGAGGGTCTTGCTTAAGCTTTAGCACACCAATTTCATCGGCATCGTAAACCTTACCCGTATTGATGAACTTTACCTTATCGCCTTTTTTGATAGAACCATCAAAAACGCGGAAAATAACCTCGATTCCTCGGAAAGAGTTGAAAACTGAATCAAAAATCATGGCCCTAAGCGGCTCATCTGGATTTCCTTTTGGTGCTGGAATTTTATCACAAATAGCAGCTAAAATATCTTCTACCCCAATCCCTTCTTTTCCACTAGCGCGGATCACATCTTCAGGCTCACAACCCAAAAGTTCAACAACCTGATCGGTCATTTCTTCTGGCATAGCGCCTGGTAAGTCTATTTTGTTAAGCACAGGAATAATTTCCAAGTCGTGCTCTAAAGCCAAATATAGGTTCGAAATGGTTTGAGCCTCCACTCCTTGCGAAGCATCAACAATCAACAATGCGCCTTCGCAGGCTGCAATCGATCTTGAAACTTCGTAGGAAAAATCCACGTGACCGGGAGTGTCAATAAGGTTGAGCGTATACTCTTCACCTTTATAATTATACTTCATTTGGATGGCGTGGCTCTTAATTGTGATACCGCGCTCGCGCTCCAAATCCATATCGTCCAACAACTGATTCTGCATTTCACGGTCAGCCACAGTACCTGTAAACTGAAGAAGCCTGTCGGCCAGAGTACTTTTACCGTGGTCGATGTGAGCGATAATACAGAAATTCCTTATTCTCTCCATAATTTTCAAAAGAACTGCAAAAATAGAAAAATATGATGCATTTGCTTTGTGGGCATAACCATTAATTTTGGGGCTATGTTATTGGCAGACAAGAAAAAGAAGGAGAACCTTTCGGAATACATCATTTTCATGTATCAAACCGAAATGTTATTAAGGAATTTTGATTTGGATATTGAGAAAATCAAGCTTCATGTGGTAAGCAATATTCCTGAAGAAAATTTGAACCCAGAGGCTAGATTGGCTCTTTTGAATTGGTACGAAGAAACCATAGAACAAATCAAAAACGAAGAAATAGAGCGTGATGGCCACCTTTCTTTTGTTCAGGAAGAAGTAAAAAAATTATCTGACTTAAGCCTGCAACTTCAGGTAGAAGACGAGAATTATAGAATTGTATTCAATGCCGCCCGGCCTGCTATTCGCTCTTCCATTCAAGCATCCGAAGGTAAAATTACCGATCCGATTCAAGCATGTTTAAACGGAGTTTTTGGGCTTTTACTCGCCCGCATCAACGGAAAGGAAATCTTGGACGACACTCTAGCGCAACTTGACCATTTTGGAAATGTGCTTTCGTATTTGTCCGTTAAGATCAAAGAGTCAGGGAAATAGTTATCAGTTATCAGTTATCAGTTATCAGTTATCAGTTATCAGTTATCAGTTATCAGTTATCAATTTTACCCGATAACTGATAAACTGTTTCACAGATTATTCCTTCCCAAAAGGCGAATCAGGCTCTTTAGCGAAAACGTTGAACACGATTTTATCCATTCGCCCGGGCATCCATTTATTTAAGAAAACAGCCAATTTACCTTGGGTGGTAAAAACGATATCGCGCTTTCTTTTCTCAACCGCCTTGATAATGCCTTGAGCCACTTCTTCAGCGGTCATCATTTTGCCTTCATCACGCGGAGATTCACCTTGCGATGAGCCGTCAGCCGTTAAAGCTGAGTTACGAATATTAGTACCCGTAAAGCCTGGGCACGCCACCAAAACATGAACCCCTCGATGCATCACTTCTGTACGAAGTGATTCAAAAAAGCCATTCATTGCATATTTTGAAGCCGTATATGCAGTTCTCGCTGGAGTTCCCCTGTAGCCGTTAATCGAAGAAATACCGACAATTGAACCTTTGGATTTCAGGATATGGGGCAAACAATATTTTGTAGCGTATAGAGTGCCATAAAAGTTAATGTCCATTACTTTTTTAAACACTTCCAGCTCAATCTCTTCAAACAAAGCTCTCATGGAAATACCCGCATTATTCACCAGAATATCAATTTGGCCAAATGCATTAAGAGTTTCCTTTACCAAAATCTCGTTGTCCTTTTCATTGGCAACATCGAGCTGAAGAATCAGGTTAGGCACATTGAGCTGATCTAATTCTTCTCCAACTTGGTTCAAACGTTCCTGATTACGGCCTGTGATAACCACCTTAGCACCGCACTTTCCAAATTCTACAGCCAACGCTTTTCCTATACCTGACGAACCACCCGTAATGATTACAACTTTGTTTTTCATGATTGAGATTTCAGCAAAAATAGCCACTTAATAATGCTTTCACCAAGTTTCGCTTGCTTCAAAAAACGAGCGAGAACATAAAACTTGCTACTTCAGTTAAAAATTTCAAATTTTCAATGTGGCCAAACATTACAATCCATACAGAATAAAAGTACCGCGTTTCGAAGAAGCCTCAGGTTTCTACACCACCCAACAGCGCAGTGAGATGATGGCCAAAATCCGTGGAGAAAACACTAAACCCGAATTGATGTTCCGAAAGGCCCTCTGGGCTTGTGGCGTCCGCTATAGGGTGAATTCAAAAGGAATTCCCGGCAAACCCGACATTTCCAACCAAAGGCTGGGCTTTGTTATTTTTATTGATGGAGAGTTTTGGCACGGCTTTAATTGGGAGGAAAAAAAAGATCAAATCAAAACAAACAGAGCTTTTTGGATTCCAAAAATTGAAAGAAATATGCAAAGGGATAAAGAGATAAATAAGTTGCTGACCATGGGAAACCTAAAGGTTTTCCGTTTTTGGAGCCATGAAGTAAAAAATGAATTAGGCCGTTGCGTAAATGAAGTGCTTCAGTTTATTCACCCACAAATGCTGGATTAGAAAGGGTTTGTGTCAGTACAGTTGTTAAATTTGTATGCGCTACTTATTTTTTTCGCTTCTCATTGTTATCGGCATCAAAGCTAACGGACAGATTGTTATTCAAGGTAAAGTAGTAGGGAAGGATGACCATTTGCCGCTACCCGGGGTATCTGTGTTTATCGCAAATACAACCGAGGGTGTTCCAACCGATATTAAAGGCAATTTCCAGATAACAATCAAAGATGGTGATTTTTTGACATTCCGATACTTCGGCTATATAAGCCAAACTATTGAGCTTAATCCTTACGAATTCAATATTATTCAATTAAAGCCTGATTGTATAGTCGATCATTTTGGAATGAACCAGCTTTATTTGTCTCCAAGCTATGAAGCATTCAATTCAATACTCGGAGGAAAACTTGAGTTTAGCACAACATCACTTTTCAGAATATGGATTAAAACTGAACAAGAACTCCTCATGGGATCGGAAAACAGGAGGAATTATAGAGGTAACTACTCTGTCTTAGACATAGTACATGGATGCGATTTTGAATTGAATTCCAATTTCAGTCATCAAAGCTTTTCCTCCCCAGATTTATCTTTCAAAAGCGATATACTTTCAATTCAACCTCAATTTAATTGGGCACATTTAAACGTTGGTTTTGGCCATAGTTACTATTCAAATCACGACTATTTAAACCGTGTAAATGGCATCTCCTAGGTTTTGAAAAGCATATAAAAATAGCTAACCAAAGTATCCCTTTTGATGTAAACTCTGTTCTCTGGGGGAAGCATCTAGAAGTTAATGTAAAATCAGAATTCTATCTTTTGAGAGGACTAAAAACAGGATTGACCTATCAGCACTTTAGAGATTTCAACTATCTAACAGTTTTTTTGGGCGTTCACATTCGAACTAGAAAACTTAGTGACTTTGAAAAGGAACTAAGAAGGAACTTAAATTAAGTACTGAAAGACCTTGAATAAAATCTCTAATACTGATATGAAACCAAAAATTGAAAGAAATATGCAACGGGATAAAGAGATAAACAAGTTGCTGACCATGGGAAACCTAAAGGTTTTCCGTTTTTGGAGCCATGAGGTAAAAAATGAATTAGGCCGTTGCGTGAATGAAGTGCTTCAGTTTATTCACCCAAATCAGTTCGACAATTAGGCCATTAATAGGTGTAACCTTCCATTTGAGTTGTATAATGCCATATGAGATTAAAAATTCTGTCTTGCTCCTTTTTGATTTTTCTTGCTCAGCAAGCAATTGGTCAAACGACCATTGAAGGACAAATATATGATTTGACAGATAGCTCTTTCTTAGCAATGGCTAGAGTAGTAAATCTAAATAGCGAAGACACTGTTCAAGCAGATACGGAAGGCTATTTCTCCATTAAAGCTAGTAAAGGGGATCAATTGTTATTTCGTTTTCTGGGCTTTGTGGAAAGAACCATAACAATACAAAGCTTCGAATTTCTTCAAGTCGGACTAAAACCTTGGTCAACTGATCATGACTTCGGATGGAATAGAATTTATATAGGCCCGAATTTAGATTTAACTAACCAACTCATTGGGGGAGAGATTGAATACTTATCTAACCCTCTCATTGGTTACCACTTTTACTTGAATCCGCGGTTCATTTTCTATTCTGATCAACAAGTTGATGTAAAGGATGCCATTCTTAAGATCCACTCTTTCATTCCCAGAAATGACAAACTAAATACCTCCATATATCTTCGATATAAGTCAGTGAATTTTTCAAATTTTGATTTCGAAAACTTTACATTCTCTGTCTTACCAAGAATAAAGGGGTACCATTTTGATATTGGGCTTAGTACAAGCAGGTATTCAGCCGAAACAAATAGCCAGAATTACGTAGGCTTTTTAATTGGTTTTCAAGAAGACCTTAGAATCGCGGGGCGCTATGTCCCAATAGAGTATAACTCCGTCTTCTGGAAGGATGACATTGAGTTTAACTTCCGAATCACTCACAGAATAACCAATTGGTTGCGAGCGGGGGTTTTCTATCAACACTATAGAGACTTCAACCAACTGGGCTTGAACCTATCAGGTTCATTCAGGCTCTGGAGAAGAGTCAAGAATGAATACTAACCTTCCGCGGCTTTGAACTTCTTATAGTTATCAATAGCCACAAAGTAATCCGGGTCTTCTAAAACATTTACATCACAAATTTCTTCGGCCCTTTGAATTAACCTTAAGCAATCTTTACTCAAATGTCTCAGGTGGATGGTTTTTCCTTCCTTCTGATATTTCTCTGCCAGTTTATTAATGGCTTCAATAGCCGACTGATCCATTATTTTAGATTCAGCAAAGTCTATGATAACCTCCTTAGGGTCGTTCTTAATATCGAATTTCGTGTTAAAAAGGCTTATAGAACCAAAGAACAATGGCCCGTAAATTTCATAGTGCTTAATGCCATGATCATCTACAAATTTTCTAGCTCTAATGCGTAGAGCATTCTGCCAAGCAAAAACCAATGCCGAAACAATTACCCCGGCAAAAACGGCAATGGCCAAATCGAAAACCACAGTAAGCCCAGTTACCAAAACGATTACGATTACATCGGCTGCTGGTACTTTATTCCATACTTTAAAAGTACTCCAAGCGAAAGTGCCGATCACCACCATAAACATTACTCCTACAAGAGCAGCAATTGGCACCATTTCAATATATTCTGAACCAAAAAGGATAAACAGCAACAAAGCGACTGCAGCAACTACGCCAGACAAACGGCCCCTTCCTCCTGATTTCACATTAATAATACTCTGCCCTATCATGGCGCAACCGCCCATACCTCCAAAAAAACCATTGGTTAAGTTGGCCAGGCCTTGTGCGATCGCCTCGCGATTTCCGCTACCTCGGGTCTCCGTTAATTCATCCAAAAGGTTGAGCGTCATTAAGGATTCAATCAAACCAATAGCCGCCAAAATAGCCGCATAAGGGAAAATGAAAGACAAAGTCTCCCAGTTTAAATCAATCATAGGAACGTTGAAAGTAGGCAGGCCAGCTTTAATGCCATCTCCACCACCGGCTTGAATAAAGCTCTTTACAGTTTCTGTTTCAATTCCGCCAAAAATCACGATGCTGGAAACCACTAAAATAGCTACCAAAGCTGCGGGAATGCTCTTGTTAATTCTTGGAATCACAATCATTATCGCCATGGTAAGCAGGGTTAGGCCAAGCATTACAAAAAGCGGAGTTCCAGAAAGCCATTCTCCTCCCATTTTAAACATGCCTAGCTGCGACATGAAAATCACGATAGCCAAACCATTTACAAAACCCATCATTACCGGATGAGGCACCAAACGAATGAACTTGCCCAGCTTTAATAATCCAGCGGCCATTTGAATTATACCCGTAAGAATTAATGTTGCAAATAAATACTGCAAGCCTTGACCTTCTCCTAGTGCTTCGCCTTCAGCTACTAGAGAAACCATAACCACGGCCAAAGCGCCAGTTGCCCCGGAAATCATTCCTGGTCTACCACCAAAAACGGCAGTAATAATCCCCATCATAAAGGCACCGTACAATCCAATAATCGGAGAAACGCCAGCCACAAAAGCAAAAGCCACCGCTTCTGGCACCAAAGCCAAAGCCACAGTTAAGCCTGAAAAAATATCGCTTTTTGCACTTACTCGGTTTTTATCAATAATCGAAAATGCCTCCCTAAACTTCATGATTTTGATTTTAAGCCCGCAAAGGTAAGGCTTTTCAAGCGAAGAGAAAGCCCATTAACAAAGAGTTAATGGAAACGTTTCGAATAGTCTACCACAGCAATAGAGAATGAAATTTAATTCCGAATTAATCAGATTATTAAAACTAATAAAATGTCAAAAGAAGCAAACGATTGCATTTTATTTTGAAAAATATGAAAAAACAACATAAGGGCTTTATCCCTTTCTACTGTTTATTGATAGTAAACTACACATTACTATTAAACGCTTATATATGAAAAAACTAATCCTAAGTTGCTTTGTGCTTAGTCTTTTGGTGGCGAACCAAGCCTTTGCACAAACCAAAGTTATTACGGGAAAGGTGACCAGTTCAGACGATGGACTTCCTTTACCCCAAGTTTCGATCCTCATAAAAGGAACCAATAATGGCGTTCCAACTGACTTAGATGGGAATTATAGAATTGAAGTTCCTACTAACGCAGAAGTTCTAGTTTTCAGCTTTTTGGGCTATATCTCCAAAGAAATGACCATTGGCAATCAGACTACCATAAATGTATCTCTTGACCCCGATGTAACAAACCTGGAAGAAGTTCTTGTAGTAGGTTTTGGTACGCAATCGAAGCGTAACCTAACGGACAATGTTGCAAAGCTGAGTTCTGAGCAAATCAAGGATATTCCCACCGCTGGTTTTCAAAATGCCTTTGCAGGCCAAACTGCCGGGGTTTCTATTCAACAAACTAATGGTAAAATTGACGGTGCAACTCGTGTTAGAGTAAGAGGCGTTTCTTCAATTTCATCAAGTACCGAACCATTATATGTAATTGATGGTGTTCCTATTACCAACAACAATGAATCTACCAACGGTGCTGCCGTTAACCCTATGCTTTCAATTAACCCAAATGACATCCAGTCTATTCAAGTTTTGAAAGATGCCTCCTCAGCTGCAATTTATGGTGCTAGAGGAAGTAATGGCGTAATTCTTATTACTACCAAAAGAGGGGAAAGTGGCAAGGCCAAAATTTCTTTAAACCTTTCTAATGGAATCAGCACAGAAACCAACAGAAGAGAGTGGTTAAATAGAGAAGAATACATTGAGCTATTTCGTGAAGCCAATGCAAACACCGGAGGTTCGGACGGCTATATCGAATCCATTTTCGATTACTTAGCAGGTGAAACAGACTGGAGAACTGGAGAAATAGACACCGACTGGCAAGACTATGTTTTTGTTGATGGCCATAACAGAAATGCTGACCTTTCCATTAGCGGAGGTGACGAAAACACCAAATTCTTCTTCTCAGGAGGCTATACCGACATCAAAGGGATTATCAGAGGAAACGAATTAGAAAGGGTTTCTTCCAGAATCAATATTGACCATAAATTCAACGATAAGTTGAGTGTAGGAATGGGACTTAACGTTTCTCGTTCAACTATTGATCGACTTTCAAATGACAATGCCTTTGCGACACCGCTTCAGGCCATTGCTCAATCACCGCTTTCGCCTGCTTACAATGCAGATGGTTCTCCAAATCCGAACACGCTTTACTACAATTTCCTTATTGAAGATGAAGACGCCAATTACCTTACATCCGTTTGGAGAACACTAGCCAACTTCAGTTTAAAGTATAAAATCGTTCCGAATTTGGAATTTGTATCAGAAACTGGATATGACTTGTTCTCTCAATCAGAAGAGAGATTCTGGGGTAGAAGTACCCAAACAGGGCAGTCACTAAATGGTCAAGCCTTTGCAAGTTCTGTAAGAACCGAAAACTTGAACTTAAACAACTACCTTAATTTTGCTAAAGAGTTTGGAGCACACCACTACCTTGAATTAACTGGAGGTATCAACTACCAGACTTCTACCAGAAAATATTTGGATGCTACAGGTACCAACTTTGCTTCGGATGATTTGCAAACCCTAGCCAGTGCGGGTACAATTACGTCCGCAACTTCTACCATCTCTGAATTCGCTTTCCTTTCTTACTTTGGAAGAGCCAATTACACATTAAAAGACAAGTATCTATTTAAGTTCAGTGCTCGTTATGATGGTTCTTCAAGGTTTGGAGAAAACAACCGTTACGGTTTCTTCCCAGCTGGTTCTATTGGCTGGATCATGACGCAAGAGGAATTCTTAAAAGGAATCAACTCACTCTCCTTCTTAAAACTTAGAGCAAGTTATGGTGAAACTGGTAACGCTGAAATTGGAAACTTCGCCAGCTTAGGCCTTTTCGGAACGTCACCTTACAGAGAAGAGCCAGGTTTGCAACCAACTCAGTTGGGTAACGAAGATCTTAAATGGGAACGTACCAATCAGTTCGACATTGGGCTTGAGTTCGGCTTTCTAGAAAACAGAATTTCTGGAGAAATCGATTATTACTCTAAAGAAACTAATGACCTTTTATTGGCTCAGCCATTACCGAGTAACTCAGGTTTTACTTCAATCTTGAAAAACGTGGGAAGCTTAACCAACAAGGGTTTTGAGCTTTTAATCAACACAAAAAATGTGATCGCGACAGACTTCACTTGGGGCACTAGCCTAAACTTCTTCACCAATGACAATCAAGTAACAAGCCTTCCTGGAGGAGATATTATTTCAGGTCAAAACATTGTAAGAGAAGGCGAAAGTCTTGCTTCGTTCTATTTGGTTGAGTATGCTGGCGTTGACCCTGACAACGGTGATGCCTTATTCTACAAAAACACAGAAAACCCTGACGGAAGTATTGATAGAACCACAACCAATAGCTATTCCGAAGCATCACGAGTTGTGGCCGGTTCGGCATTTCCTAAATGGGAAGGTGGTATCACAAACAATTTTACATATAAGGATTTCGACTTAACGTTTACTTTCCAATTTGTAAACGGCCACAGCATTTATAATGGAGGAGGCCGATTCCAATCAGCGAATGCCGATTACTTTGACAACCAATCTAGAGATCAGCTGGAAAGATGGCAGAATCCAGGTGACATCACAGATGTACCTCAGGCCAGATTATTCGATGGAAACGGAACCCAAAACTCAACTCGCTATTTACAAGATGCTTCTTATGTAAGATTAAGAACCCTAACCTTGGGCTATAATCTACCACAATCTGCTCTTCAATCTATCGGGTTCAGTACTGTTCGCGTTTACTTCTCAGGCTTCAACCTGTTGACTTTCACAGATTACGAAGGCTATGACCCTGAATCTACAGCCGACTTCAATAGCGGTTTCTCTAACAACATCGCTATTGGTAGAGCATTCTATTCTGCTCCGCAATCTAAGACTTACACCTTTGGCATCAACCTTCAATTCTAATATCGAAATGATGAAAAAATTCAAACATATATATTTTCTTTCAGCCCTAACCTTAGGACTATGGAGCTGTAATGACAATCTGGATATTTCTCCGGGTCAAAGCCTTTCTATTGAACAAGCCACTTCTACCCCTGAAAATATTGAGGCTATTCTACTCGGGGTTTATGATGAAGCAAGCCAAACCAATAGTTATGGCGGAAATATTGCCATGGCTTCTGAACTTTTGGGAACAACAAATGAAATCAATTGGCAAGGCACATTCCTTCAGCCTCGACAGTTTTTCCAAAAGAACATGACCATTGACAATAGCTTTGTTGGTGGCTATTGGACCAATGCTTATGAGAGCATTAATCAGTCAAACATTGTTCTGGACAACCTAGATATTTTCGAAGATGCGGACAGAAAAGACAGAGTAGCTGGAGAGGCTTTATTTCTCCGTGGCATGGCATATTTTGATATGGCGCGGTTTTTTGGTTCAACTTATATCGCTGGCCAAACCAATTCTCAGTTAGCGGCACCCATAACATTAAAGGGTATTTTAGGAACAGACGGAAATGATTTCTTCTTAGCAAGAAACACAGTTGAAGAAGTTTATGCCCAAGCCATTTCCGATTTGGAAGAAGCTTCTGCTAAACTCCCTGGTTCCAATAGCTACTTGGCAACAAGCCATTCGGCCGATGCTCTTTTAGCCAGAGTTTATTTGCAAATGGGAAATTTTGCTGCCGCGCGCGATAAAGCGAATGCGGTTATCGAAAGCCAGCAGTTCAGTCTTACTTCATCATATAGTGGGGCTTTCAATAATGCAGCAAATTCAAGCGAAGACATATTTGCGTGGCAGGTTACTGACCAAGATGGAACCAACGGCATGAATACTTATTGGGCCACTGAATCTTTTGGAGGCAGAGGCGATGTGCCTATTCAAGCTGCTTTTTTAAACACATTTGAAGCTGGAGATGACAGAGCTGATTTTGTTTATACCGACCCTGATGGAACTTTCAGTGCAAAATGGATGAATCAGTTTGGAAACCTACCATTCCTTCGTTTAGCCGAAATGTATCTGATAAGAGCGGAAACCAATTACAGATTGAATACCACAATTGGTCAAGCGCCTTATTTAGACATCAACATGATTAGAAACAGAGCGGGTTTAACAAATGACTTCGATCCAATTTTAAATCCAATAACGCTTCAAGACATTCTTGACGAACGTAAAAAAGAGTTAGCTTTTGAAGGGCACCTTCTTCACGACATAAAAAGACTTGGACTTACTGCAGGTTCTTTATCGTTTGATGACCCTAAACTTGTATTCCCAATTCCTCAAGCGGAACTGGATGCAAACAAAAACTTGGTGCAAAATACAGGCTATAATAATTAACAAATCATCGATTCATGAAAAAGGGATTCCAATTGGAATCCCTTTTTTGTTTTCGCTACAGCACCAAATCTGACCCAGAATAATTATTCTTTCAGCTATTCGCTATAAATTCGCAGCATGGGAAAATTCAGGGGTAAGCCGAAGGTGCTAGAGCAAGTTAAAATTGAAGGAATTGCTGCGGAAGGAAAATGCATTGCTCGGGTTGATGATCAGGTACTTTTCATTCAAGGTGTAGCCCCCGGAGATATTGTTGATGTTCTGGTTACCAAAAAGAAGAAGAACTTCATGGAAGGTCGCCCAACTAAGTTCCATGAATATTCAAAAGACAGAACCGAACCTTTTTGCCAGCATTTTGGAATATGCGGGGGCTGTAAATGGCAGCACATTCCTTATGATGTTCAGCTTCACTACAAGCATCAACAAGTAGTAGACAACTTAGAGCGGATTGCCAAAGTAGATTTACCAGAAATCAGTCCGATTTTAGGTTCTCAAGAAACTAAGTTCTACAGAAACAAATTAGAATACACTTTCACAAACTGGAAGTGGTTTACCCAAGAGGAAATTCGATCAGAAGAAGAATTGGACAGACGTGGCTTGGGCTTTCACATTCCTGGGCGATTCGATAAAATTCTGGATATCGAAACTTGTTTTCTTCAACCTGACCCATCAAATGAAATCCGCCTTTCGGTACGAAAATACTGTAAGGAAAATGAACTTCCGTTTTTTGATTTGGTAAAACAGACGGGATTGGTTAGGAATCTAATTGTCAGAAATTCTGCGCTAAATCAGTGGATGGTGATCATTCAATTCGCTCACGAAAGCGAACAGATTGAAGGCCTTTTGAAGCATGTTCAGAACGAATTTCCTTCAATCACTTCCCTTCAATATGTAATCAACAATAAAGGGAATGAAACTTTCCACGACCTTGAGGTAAAAACCCATTCCGGAACTTCATTTATAACCGAAGAAATGGAAGGGATTCAATTCAGGGTTGGGCCAAAGTCTTTCTATCAAACCAATGCCCAACAAGCTTACGAGCTTTATAAAATCACCCGTGAATTCGCAGGTTTGACCGGAAACGAAGTTGTATACGATCTTTATACCGGCACGGGAACAATCGCCAATTTTGTGGCTCAGTACGCTAAAAAAGTAATTGGGATTGAGTATGTAGAAGCCGCAATTGAAGATGCCAAGGCTAACTCCAACCTAAATAACATTGAAAATACGCTCTTTTATGCTGGTGACATGAAAGATATTTTAAATGATGAATTTCTAGCCCAACACGAAAGACCTGAGGTAATCATCACCGACCCACCAAGGGCAGGAATGCACGAAGATGTGATCAACATGATTTTAAAGGTGGAACCACAAAAAATCGTTTATGTGAGTTGTAATCCTGCCACACAAGCCAGAGACATTAGTTTATTGGATGTCAAATACAAAGTCACTAAAGTTCAACCCGTAGATATGTTCCCACAAACTCATCACGTGGAGAATGTTGTATTGTTGGAGTTAGTAGGCTGAACAGCTAGAATTTGGTCACAACACTATATCTGAAAATCATCGAAAGGGCTTTGTACTAAAAGCAGGCTCTGTTCTGCTACATGCGTATAAATCATAGTTGTTTTAATACTGTTGTGTCCCAGAAGCTTTTGAATAAGACGAATGTCTGTGCCATTTTCCAAAAGGTGGGTTGCATAGCTGTGTCTGAAAGTGTGAGCGGTTACCTTCTTTTTTATACCTGCTCGTTTAGCATATTTCTTAATAAACTGATTAGCAGAAGAGTTTGAGTATTGTGAGCTATTTTGGCCTTCAAACAAATATTGTTCAGGCTTATACCGCTTGTAATAGTCACGAAGAAGGAGCAACAGGTTATGACTTAATGGAACCATTCTGTCCTTAACACCTTTTCCTCCCTTTACCAAAATTGTCATTCTATCGGAATCTATGCTTTTGAGCTGTAGACTAATTACCTCTCCAATCCTTAAACCTGAACTATACAATAAGGCTAAAATAGCCTTGTGCTTAATATTATTTGTTTGAGCTAAAATAGCCTGCACTTCCCTCTTACTCAGTACCTCTGGAATCACAAAATCCGACTTTCTGGGAAGGAGATATTGAAAGTTCGTCTCCGTTCTCTCCACCTCCAGAAAGTATAGTCTCAAAGCATTAACCAATTGCTTTTGAGTTGACCTTGAGACTTTCTTATTGTGGATTTGATTATACACATAACTATGGAGATCGGTTTCAGAGAGTTCTTTTATGGGTTTGTTAAGATCGCCTTCAACTTTTTTGATAAATGAGCAATATGTAGCTATGGTATTATCACTATAGCGTTTAACCTCCATAATTTTCCTTAAATCAGCTATACTCATTTAAATCAAATTAAGCATAATAGATCAATAAATCACCAAATAACTCTCCATATTAGATGGTTAAAAAGTATTATTTAGCTAAGTTGTGTATATATAAACGTTACCGCCAATACTACGGCAGTACTAATTCAAAGTGCGATCTGTCATCAAATGATTGGTCAATTAAAATAATTCCATCCATATCCCAATTTCCACCCCATCTAACCTTGTGTGTTATTTTTCCAGAAGCAAAAAGCATTTCTGAAACTCCGTGAATAATTCCAGCCAAATAGCTTAAATGCTCATTATCCCATTTAGCACCATTATCAAAATAGGGGTAAATATCAGCAGCTAATGAAGGCGTGTAATTATGCTTTCCTTTTTTATTCACACCGTCTATTTTGCTTTTTCCTTCTTTGAAGTATTGTTTCTGTTTTTCAATACTTCTATATCCCTCAGCTATTCCAAAATCGACATTTGTTATTTTAATTGACTCATTCATTATTAACTGAATATCTGCGTGACAAGTGATTAATCTTTCTTTACTTGTTTTTCCGAATTTAAACATGATTTAATTGTTTTAATACCGTACAGGCGGTAACAGCAGCTATAAAAAATAGCTGAGTTTGTGCCAGTTGGTAGGTTAATATTTCAATTTTACTATATTTCATTTTGATAGTTTTGTGCTTCGATTTCCGCTACTTTTCATATCTTCGGCACGTTGGGCAACATACAAAAAGCCCACCGCACAAACAGCACATTTGGTTTTTGCCGATACGCAAAGCCAACGCAAAAAAAACCAAAAGAGCTGTTTTTTGCCAACGCTCTGACAGAAATTGAATGAATAAATGACATTAGAACAATATATTGACAACTTAGACAAAAGGTACAAACTCGGAAACGCAACCGAACATACTTTTCGTGGCGACTTACAGCAACTTTTGGAAAGTTTGGTGCCGACTATCAGAGCGACCAACGAACCGAAAAGACAAAGTTGCGGAGCACCTGACTACATTTTGACTAAAAAAGATATTCCTGTTGGATTTATAGAAGCTAAAGACATTGGCGACAAAGACCTTGACGGCACAAAGAAAACAGGAAACAAGGAGCAGTTTGACCGCTACAAGGCTTCTCTCAACAATTTGATTTTCACGGACTACATCAACTTTCATCTGTATCGAGAAGGTGAATTTGTTACCAAAATTGCCATTGCAGAAATTACCGACAAAGGCATAAAACCATTACCTGAGAACTTTGCAAACTTTGAAAATCTAATCAAAGATTTTTGCGTTCATGTGGGGCAAACAATTAAAAGCTCCAAAAAATTGGCTGAAATGATGGCGGGAAAAGCTCGTTTATTGGCTGATATTATTGAAAAATCATTAACCAGTGATGAAGAAAACCAAGAAAACAGTACACTGAAAGACCAAATGTTGGCTTTTAAAGAAATTTTGATACACGATATTACACCACAAGGTTTTGCAGATGTTTACGCTCAAACCATTGCTTACGGAATGTTTGCCGCTCGTTTGCACGACCCTACTTTGGAAACTTTTAACAGACAAGAAGCAGCGGAATTAATTCCTAAATCCAATCCATTTTTACGAAAACTCTTTGGCTACATTGCAGGACCGGACATTGACGACCGCATAAAATGGGTAGTAGAAAATCTATCGGAAATCTTTTTGGCGTGTAACGTAGAAGAAATTTTGAAGAACTACGGGAAATCCACTAAAATGGAAGACCCGATTATTCATTTTTATGAAACTTTTCTAAGTGAATACGACCCGAAATTGCGTAAAGCTCGTGGTGTATGGTACACACCTGCACCAGTTGTAAATTTTATTGTTAGAGCTGTTGACGACATTCTAAAAACAGAATTTGATTTACCGCAAGGTTTGGCTGATACGAGCAAAACCGAAATTAAAGTAGATTATCAAGGCAAAAAGATAAAGCAAGAAGTACACAAAGTACAAATTCTTGACCCAGCCACAGGAACAGGAACTTTTTTGGCAGAAGTGGTAAAACACATACATAAAAAATTTAAGGGACAAGAAGGCATTTGGAGCAATTATGTAGAAACCCATTTATTGCCACGCTTGAATGGTTTTGAGTTGTTAATGGCGAGTTATGCAATGGCACATTTAAAATTGGATTTGCTTTTGACCGAAACAGGATTTAAACCAACAACCAACCAACGATTTAAAGTTTACTTGACTAATAGTTTAGAAGAACACCACCAAGACACAGGAACTTTGTTTGCCAATTGGTTGAGCACAGAAGCCAATGAAGCCAACCATATTAAAAGAGATACGCCAGTAATGTGTGTAATAGGTAATCCGCCTTATAGCGGAGAAAGTGCCAATAAAGGCGAATGGATTATGAGCCTAATGGATGATTACAAAAAAGAACCAGGCGGAAAAGAGAAATTAAGGGAACAAACGTCCAAATGGATAAATGATGACTATGTAAAATTTTTGCGTTATGGTCAGCATTTTATTGAAAAAAATGGAAGTGGTGTTTTGGCTTTTATCAACCCACACGGATTTTTAGACAACCCTACTTTTCGTGGAATGCGTTGGCATTTATTAAAAACGTATGACAAAATTTATACGATTGATTTACACGGAAACGCAAAGAAAAAAGAAACTGCCCCAGATGGTTCTTTAGATGTCAACGTCTTTGACATAATGCAAGGTGTAGCAATTACTATTTTTGTAAAAACGGGCAAAAAGAAAACCAATGAATTAGGGAAAGTAATGCACTATGACCTTTTTGGAAAACGTGATTTTAAATACGATTTTCTAAATCAAAACTCACTTCAATCCATTGATTTCACAGAACTACCGAACACAGAACCAATGTTTTATATGGTTCAAAGAGATTTAGAAAAAGAAGGAGATTATAATAAGGGGTTTTCTCTGAATGAACTATTTAAGATTAACGGAAATGGTATTACAACAGCTCATGATTCATTTGTAATTAAAGATACCAAACAGGAATTACTACAGTGGTTTAATGATTTTAGAAATTCAGAAAGAGACGAAGATTACTTACATAAGAGGTTTGATGTAAAAAAGAAAAAAGGTTGGAATATTCTTGAAGGATACGATAATATTAAGAATGTTGACGATTTGATAGTTTATGCTAAAAAATTAACATATCGACCATTTGATGATAAATATATATTTTACGAGGATAAATTAGTTTGGAGAACGGTTAGAAAAGTAATGAATAATTACAAAGATTCTAATCTTGGATTGTTATGTCCAAAAGCATTTAAAGATGCTTCATTCTCACATATTTTTATTACAAATAAAATATCGGAAGCAATATTTTTATCTTCACAGACAGGTTCAAACGCAATGAATTTGCCTTTATATATCTACCCAGAAACCAATGGACAACAAACGATTGAACAATCAAATGAAAGATCACCAAATCTTAAAGCTGAAATCGTCAATCAAATAGCAGAGAGTTTAGGTTTAACTTTCACCAACGAAAAAGAAAACACCCAAAATACATTTGCACCAATTGACATTTTAGATTACATATATGCGGTGTTGCATTCGCCAACATACAGAGAGAAATACAAAGAATTTTTAAAAATAGATTTTCCGAGAGTGCCTTATCCTAAAGACAAAGACACTTTTTGGCAATTGGTAAAATTAGGCGGAGAAATACGCCAAATCCATTTATTGGAAAGTCCAAAAGTGGAAGAATACATCACGCAATATCCAATAGATGGTGATAATTTAGTAGATAAACCTAAATACAAAGACGGTAAAGTTTTCATCAACGATACACAGTATTTTGACAATGTTCCACAAACCGCTTGGGAGTTTTACATTGGTGGTTATCAACCAGCCCAAAAATGGCTGAAAGACAGAAAAGACCGCAAATTAGAGTTTGACGATATTTTGCACTATCAAAAAATCATTGTAGCACTTTCAGAAACGGACAGACTGATGAAAGAGATTGATAAAATTGAGATTAATTAATATGGAGAAATTATCGTTTTCAACTTTGCAATTAATTTGGGAATCCGACACCAATGCTATTCGCTATAATGAAGCCGAAAAAGAAGCATTCGTAAAAATTCCTGAAGAATTTGAATATAGTGAAAGCGGTACTTTTTATAAGGTTTATACAGAATTAACTGACAACTATTTTTGGTTGGTTGCGGAATATGGTAAACCTGAGCCACATAGAGATAATTGGGTTGATGTTACCACATTTAAGGAAGAGAAAAATAAAAGGAAAACTACCCAAGTAGAATTAACAAATCAGTCCTTTCTATTTTATAGCTTTTCATCAAAACTTCTTTATCTCTCAAACTCACGACACATAAAATTAATGAGCAAGATACTTTCAGACAAATCTGAAAATAAATTTTTAGTAAAGAGATTGTTAGTCAATTTTGATGAGTTTATCGAAATTATAAAGAGCGTGAATAAGATAAGATTCACAGGGTTTAATAATTTATTCAATGCAGATAGCAAAGAATTTAAAGCTATTGAGGACTTAACAGGAACATCTGCACCTGAAAGCTTTACCTTGGAAGCATCTTATAATAAAGGAAAAATCGCAGGATTTTTAAGACGTTTAAATCAATCCAGATTAGAACAGCAAATTGACAAACTTGTAATTGCAGGTGTTGATGAAAGTGGCTTAGAAACTATTTACAATGTTGACACTTTCACCAGTCAAATAAATATACTCTGCTCAAAAAATTCAGAAGGAGTTTATGAACACGATATGATTAAGTCAACGATAATGGATAAAGTGGAAAAAGATGAAAAGTAAAGACAAGAAAATATTGATTTTACTTTTGCTAGTATCGGTTCCTATTGGATATTTAATTATGCCTAAAAATTATAGCCAATTCTCTGAACTAATTACGTTTCTGTCTATTTTGATTGGGTTTCAAATAACCGCCTTATCCATTTTGTTCAATTCACGTATTTTAAAGGTTTTATATGACAATAAGAATAAAGTCTACAGAACTGAGTTGCACCGATTAAAATCCTATTTTTCATATTCAATATATTTCGAAATTATATCCATAGTGGCACTTTTAATACTTCGTGACAGCTATCAATTTTCTCTTAACGAATGGACATTGAGTGTTTACAAAAGCTACTTGGTACTTCCAATAATAACAGGTTCAGTGTATTGCTTCTTGAAAATATCAAATGACTTTTTTAGAATTTTTGTATTACCAAGAAATGAATAATACCCTGACATACAGCCACACACATTGCCAAGCCGCTCAAGCCAACCGCACGAGCCAAAGCTTGTCAATAAGTGTGTCTGAGCCAACGCACGGACAGAAAAAAGAAAGTACGATTGCCCAACAATGGCTATACGTAATGCGGGAGAAAGTGCTGATATGAAAGTAATTACATTAAACAAACTAACTGCTAAACGGAAAGTGAAGTGCCTTAAAATCCCGCACTACGCATAGCCGGGTCGTTGTGCCCCATTTAAAAAAGCCAACACGCAAGCAAAGAGTGCTATCGCACACATTGCTTTCTTCCACCCACACGACCTGAATGCTAATTATAGTATGTGGTATAAAATGAAGACTAAAGATAGCTTTGTGCATACTAAAATTAGCAGTGATTTCAGATTCAGAAATACTAAAAAGATTTGGTGAACGTGTCAGACAGTTAAGAAAACAAAAAGACATTTCACAAGAAGAGCTCGCTCATAGAGCGGATCTGCACAGAACGTATATAGGTATGATAGAGCGGGCTGAAAAAAACATTACACTTCTGAATATCGAAAAAATTGCTAATGCTTTAGAAGTAAGCATAAAAGATTTATTCGATGACAATTGAACAAATAGAAGAATTACAAAAAGGTCTTCAAGCAAGTTTTGACTTGCTAGTAGCTAAAATCAATAAAGTTCAAATAGGCGAAAAGGAGCAATTTCCTTATGGATGGAGAAATGCCGCTAAAGGTCGAACAGTATGGAGAATTTTGGAAGAATTAATTACCCAAAATCTTGAGAAAAATTTTGCTGAATTAGGACTTAGTGAAATAATTCCATCGGATTCTGAAGTTTCCGTTCATGATTTTGAATGTAAGCTCAAAGATGTAGACAAATCCATTTATGTCAACATCAAATCAGCCGTATTAGACGGTCAAAAAAATAAAGATGACATTTCAAAAGGTGACGGACTGGAAGCCTTTTTTGCACAAGATGTGAACAGAAATTTCTTCATTGGTACTTTCTTCATCAAATTCAATGATGATATGACTATAGAAATAGATCATGCCACTGTCTTTCCTGTGGCTTGGTTAAAGGATATTTATGTCAATCCAAGTAACAATGGGAATTTGCAATCTGCATATTATAAAGATATTGCTGATGCAGAAAAAAGATCAAACGAAGATTTTCATAAGCTTTTTCTACAGGCGTTGGAGTTTGCAAGAAGCAAACGGAACGCTAAAACAGGTGATATAATTCAAGAGCCAGAAGGGAAATACTACAAAAAGCTAAAAGGAAGGTGGCAAGAAGTTACCGAACAAGGTGACTTATTCAAAGACCAATAACCTAAACTTGTTGAGATAAATTTTCTGAGAAATTTTTTGCTTTCGATGCGACTAGTTCATCAAGTTTTGCTGCCTTGAAGACAATAGTGTCAATTCTGTCTATCGCATCTCTTACTGCTAATTGATCTTGAATCACATCTTTTGAAATACTTTCCAGTTCCTTTTTTTCTGAATCTGAGAATGGTATCACTGGAAGCTGAGAAATGTAACCAGAAGTAACCATATTCGAACGTATAAGCACTCCACGAACAAGGTATGTAACCAAAGAACTGTTCAAATACGCAAGCATCCAAAATAAATCATTTTCGGGAAGAATAATATTTGGATTAACACCGTAAGTAGAATTTTCAGGTAAATAACAAGCACTAAATGGCAACCCCATCGAAGAGCAGGTAATTCCTTTCTTTCCAAGAAGACGCTTATTTCTAACCATAAAATCCTTCACGACCTCATCTTCTTTTAAATAATGATCAATAATGTAGGCGTCTGGAGAAGTTTTAAATTTTCGGCTTCCAGGATTCTTGTAAAAAGGTACTGTAAATCCATTTCTCTTTTCTTTCGACAAATACTTATTGTCATTACCAGTTGAGATGCCTGTTACACAGTCAAAAAGCTCCCCTATCCTTGATTCTTCAAAAAGCTCAAGAATCTGATTATCAACATCAATTATAAACTGATTAGAACTCTTTTTTTCACTTAGTAAAATTGACTTTAGCTCAACCGCTTTAAATATTCTATTTTCGAGTATCTCCTCAAGGTGTTGCGCATTTCTTGGTCTATTAGAAATCTTGACTTTAGTTTGAAACTGTTTGCCTTTTTGCAAAATCAAAATTGCCGTCCTAACATCAGCCTTTTGATCTCTAAAAAGGTCTGTGGGGCACAATATCAATTGGTGTATCGAGCAACTTTCCAATATTTTCTGCCTTAATCCAGAATGCATGGTAGCGGTAAGAAATGAATCTGAAATAATAACTCCTATAACTGCGCCCTCTTTGGCTAGATCAATCATTGCAGCTAAAAAAATTGAGTACATGTTGTGAACACCAACTCCATTAAAAACTTGCTTTAATCGTGGCTTGTTAATCTTTATGAAATCAATTTCATGGCAGTTATATGGTGGATTAGCTATCCAATAGTCATGGTCGGTTGTAATACTAGATTCAAAAAACTGATTCGCCTTTCGTTCTATATAATACTCAATGAAATCCTGATTGATAAAATTTGAGAATCTATAGTTCTCATGTTCGACAATATCAAAGCTGTCAATTTGAAGACCCTGTTTGAAAAAGTCGGCAAGCAACTCCTCTTTTCCAACAGCAGGATCAATTACTGACTTTCCGGTAGGATTGAGTTCTAAAAGTTCCTTTGTTAAATATGACGCAATAAACTTTGGAGTTGAGTAATACCCATTTTCCCTTCGATCTAACCCAAGGTCATCTAAAACAGTTTTTGCGAACCTTCCCATTCTATTTGCTAATTATAGTATGCGAAAATAGGCACAAATTTTCAATCTTCCAAGTAACTGCCATACACATTGCCAATTCCCTCACACCCAGCACACAATCCAATAATTGTCAATAAGTATGGCTACCTTAACGGACGAAAAAAAAGAAAAAAACGGGGCACAACAATGGGTATAAAACATAGGGCGGACAGTGGTTTCCGCAAATTTCGGTTTCTTAGCAAGCTTTGTCTAGGTGGACAGTTATGCAGCTCCGAAATGCCCTACGTTTCATACCCGAGACCGTTGTGTTTCATGCTAAAGAAAGACCGTGCGACAATTAAAAGACGGAATGGAATAATAAATGCCAACGCACATTTGGCACATTTGCAAGCTCCAACACACAAGCTGATGCTTCTGCTTGCAAAAGAGCCAAATTTTTCCACCGCACGAGACAAAATGCAGAAATGAAAATTGTATCTTTGCAAGTTAAAGGATTGAATATATGATTATAGATGAAATAATAAACGATTATAAAGTTGGTAGAGAACCACTTGTTGAATATTTAAACTCTCAAAGTATTGATATTCTAAACGATGGTACTATCTCCCAAAAACATTACCAAACGGTTTTATCGTTTATTGAAAATCAGGAAAATAGAATAGAAAAAGCTTTGAATGGGCAAAATCTAGGATATTTTTCTCCGGACCAGAGAGTAAAGATTTATAAAGATGATGCCATTTCCTTTCTAAAAAAACTTCCTTCTAATAGTATTGATATTATTGCAACTGACCCTGCATACTCTGGAATGAATAATAAATTGCAATTAGGAAAAGGGCGTATTGTTGGGAAATATTCGGATAAAGGAACAGAAGATGGAAAATGGTTTGGAGAGTTTGAGGACACAGAAGAAAACTATTCGTTGTTTTTAACTGAATGCCAAAGAGTACTAAAAAAATCAACTGGTCATATTTATATAATGTTTGATTCTTATTCGCTACTAACTTTAGGTAATATAGTCAGAAACTATTTTGAAGTTAAAAACCTCATAACATGGGATAAAGTAAATATTGGAATGGGGCATTATTTTAGGAGAAGACATGAATATATAATATTTGCAACAAACGGAAATACAAGAAAAATAAGAAATAGGAAATTTCCAGACGTGTGGCGTTTTAAAAGAATTCATAATTCAAAATACCCTACACAAAAACCTGTTGAAGTGTTTCAGGCAATGATTCATGCCAGTTCAGAAAAAGATTTTACTGTATGCGACCCTTTTACAGGAAGTGCTTCAAGTGCAATTGCTGCTATAAAGAACAACTGTAAATTTGTTGGTTGTGATATTTCAGAAAAATCAATTGAAATTTCACAAGAAAGAATTTCAAAGTTTTTAGCGAAAGGAAAAGATATTTTACAACCCAAATCTTCGAGTGTTGAAGAGAATATTTTCTGGGAATAATTATGGCAAACTTAACAAAAACTAAAGCCTTATTTGGTTTTACTTCACCGAGAACAATTGAAAAGATAATCCCAGAAATTAAAATTTTATGCGAGAATTTTTCTGGCACAAAATGGTCTGGTAATGAAAAGGTGCAATTGGATTTTTTCCAGACATTATTTGATTCTGAGTACTATGAAGGAGAAACATTTCCTTCAGACCCTGCTTTAGCGGCAAGGGATAGAATAACAAGAGCTCCCAAAGCATTTGGGTTTGTTGACTTAGAACCAGAAATAAAATTAACAGAAGCAGGGGGACTACTTTTATCTGAAAAGAGGCTTGATGAGACTTTTACACGTCAATTATTGAAATTTCAATTACCTTCTCCCTATCACACCCAATCAAAAACAGTTGATTTTAATGTGAGACCTTATTTGGAATTGATACGCTTAATTTCAGTAGTTGGAAGTCTATCGAAAACTGAAATAGCTCTATTCTTCTCACAATTGACCAATGTCAATAAATTTGACTTTGTTGTAAACAAAATAACTGCTTTTAGAGAAAATGCTAAATTTTTTGAAGGGAGTAGAAAAACCTATGTATATACTTGTTTTGAGAATGAGGTAAATGAAATCTTTGAAGATGAAATTGTAAACAAGAAGTTTAAAACAAGGGAAAGTTCTGATGCTTCATTTAAGAAATTTGTGAAAACCAAATCGGCAAACATGAGGGATTATGCCGATGCATTTGTTCGTTATGTAAGAGCAACTGAACTTGTTACATTCCAGAAGAGAACTTTCCGTTTAATAATTTCCCCTCAGAAAATTGAAGAGGTTGACTTCTTACTTCAAAATACTCCAAGAGATGCATATGTCTTTAAATCTAAAAATGAATTTAAAACATATCTTTTCGACCCTTTTTCATTACCTCTATTATCTGACAATAGAGAGCTACTTATAAATAAAATAGAAAAACTAGGAGTAACGGAATTTGATAAAGAACTTGATATCGAAAGCTTGAAAGATTTACTTGATGAGTTAAAACTATCGATTAAATCAAAAAATATTGAAGAAAAGAAAAAAGAATTAAAAGATTATAAAGAGCTACCTAATATCCTTGAGGTTTTTGAGCAAATTAAGAAAAAGGAAGTACCTGACGCACCATTGTTTTTAGAGTGGAATGTATGGAGAGCTTTAGTAATGCTTAATTATGCGAAGAGAGTTGACGGCAACTTTGTAATGGACATCGATGGTATGCCACTAAATTATGCGCCAGGGAATCAACCTGATATAGAGTCGGAATTTGAGGACTTTGGAATTATTACAGAGGTTACAATGTCAAGTGGAAATACGCAGTATAATATGGAAGGAGAGTTTGTTCCTAGACATTTTGGAAAATCTAAAGAGGCATTAGGTAAAGAAATGTACTGCTTGTTTATAGCCCCAAAAATTAGTGAAGGAACACTTGCTCACTATTTCAACTTAAATAGAATGAATACCCGTCTATACGGAGGAAAGACTAAGATAATACCACTATCAATTGAACAATTCATCGATTTTATTAAAGTTGGTGTTGAGAATAAGTTTAATAATCCCAATATACTGATGGACTGGCTTGAAAACCAATGGAATGTAAATCAAAATTGTGATGATGAACAAACCTGGTATAAGCAAATTGAGAGTTCAATATTAAAATGGGCTTCATGATTCCACCCCTTCACATCCATACACATTGCCAAGTCGCTCAAAATAGCCGACACACTACCAAAACTTGTCAAAGAGTATGGCTGTCCCAACACACGGAAAGACTGCGGAGAATAAAGCACGAAAACACAACATCGTGTATAGTGCATTTGGCGTATAGTGCTAATATTAAGGGTGTTACATTTAATAAGCGTTGTAGCGGTTTGACAGATTCGTGCTTCGAATCGCCAAACGACACCATACACGTAACCGTTGTAAGGCATTAAAAACAAACCGATGAACAGAACATTTAACCTTCAGAAAAATTTAATAATATTCGGAATACCATTATCATTAATTGGAATAATGGTTTTCATTGCCAAATCATCAGTTTTTGCAACAAATCCAAATATCTTGTCGACTGGAATTACGTTTGACTTATTGCTGACTGTTCCTATTGTCTATTTTTTGTTAATCAGAAAAACAAACATTCCCAAAACAACAGTCGTTCCTTTTTTGATTCTCGGAATGGTAATATGTTCAATAATACTTCCGAACGAAAATCAATACTATCTTGACATTTTTAAGACTTGGATATTTCCTGTTGTAGAAATTTCAATAGTATCTTTTGTAATTTATAAGGTAAGTAAGGCTGTAAAACGATTTAAGTTACATAAAAACGAATCGTTTGACTTCTTCACAACATTAAAAAGCACTTGCTATGAGATACTTCCGAAAAGTGTGGTCATTCCTGTTGTAACCGAAATTGCAGTATTTTATTATGGATTCATCAATTGGAAAAAAAGAAAACTGAATAAAAACGAGTTTTCTTATCACAAAGATAGCGGAACAGTAACTTTGCTCGTTGCCATAATATTTATTGTTGCAATTGAAACAGTTACATTACATATTTTGCTCTCAAAATGGAGCAACATTGCAGCTTGGATTTTGACCTTTTTGAGCATTTATTCAGGAATTCAATTATTTGGTTTTTTAAAATCAATGTATAAAAGACCAATATCAATTCAAAACAACAAACTGTTCCTTCGGTATGGAATTATGAACGAAACGACTATTAATTTAGCAAACATTGACAGCATTGAAATTTCATCAAAAGATATAAAACTGAACAAAGAAACTCGGAAACTATCATTTTTGGGAGAATTGGAAAGCCATAATGTTGTTATCAGATTAAAGAAAGAAAATACGTTGATTGGACTATATGGAATTAAACGAAAATATAAGAATTTAGCATTACACGTTGACAAGAAAATTGAATTTAAAGACCGAGTAAATAACGCCTTACAACAATGGCTATAAACAATTGCTTTTACAGGCTTATCCTGAAAATTCCTTCGGAATTTTCAGCTTGTCGTGTACTTGCAAAAGTCCGTGCTAACCCACGCAACTGTTCATAGCCGAGACCGTTGGCAAACATTTAGTCGTATTGAATAAAAGCTATATATTTTCAATAAAAGTGTAACAAATCAGATTGATTGACTACCAATTATTTAATTAACCTTTAAAAAGATAAAAACTATGAAATTTGTTAAAATAATTTTAATGATTATGGGAGTTGCAGGATTAGTTGCTTCACTATTAAACATCTTCTATTTTGAAAATCCTTCAAAAATTAATCATTACGGATTTATTGGTTCTGCAATTTTAATTTGGATTTCAATATATCTTGATAAATATATTAAGCGAGTTGCATAAAAATAAAATTGAGTAAAAACAGGGAAATAAATAATAAATTATGAGCAAAATGTTTAAGTCTAAAAAGTCTATCTTATGGTATGTCATTGGATTAATAGTTGGGGCAGCTATTTTTTTTATGTTTAAAGAGGGAGTAAATGATGCAAGAAACAAAGAGGATGTGAAAACAGAGATAATCAAATCAGAATAAATTACATATGACAAAGGCAAGTTGCCAACACGAAAAAATTTTAACGATTTTTCCGTAACGATAACATAACCCATTAAACATTCTGATAGAAATAAGCCTAAATGAATTTGACAAAAAAGCAAATAGTTCTTGCGTCACCTTTTTTGATAATTGCAATTAACTTTGGAATTGCTTTTCTTTTTGGAAATATTATTGGGAAATGGGCTTTTATACCAATAATCTTAATTGAATGGTGTCTTTTTCTCTTTTTCATTTTAAGATATACTAAAAAGGAAACAAGAAAAAAATGGTTGCAAAAATCAAAGGGTTCTTTCGGTTGGAACATTTTAGCTTTATTCATAGGAATACTTCCACTTCCATTATTTTTAATGCACTACGAAACTTTAGGAATTTGGCAAGTTTGGTTGCCTTGGATTTTATTAGCTTTAATTAATCCTTGGCTTGAAGAATATTATTGGCGTGGACTACTTTTGGACTATACAAAAGACTGGTCGAATTGGATTGCCATAATTTTTACAAGTTTAGTTTTTGCTCTTAATCACGCTGTTTTTGGTGTAAACTCAGAATTGAATAGTGGAATAACAGTAATCATTTCAACACTCATTATGGGAATAATTTGGGGATTGGTTTATAAGAAAACAAATAGCTTGAGATGGATTATATTAGCTCACTTTTTGGTTGACTTTTTTAATTTATCAGCAGCTTCATTTTTGGATTTATATGAAAAAGGCAACTGGTAATGGTATAAAAAACGATTTGCCAACAACGTATATAAAAAATAGTGGTTTAAGTACTAGATATAAAGTTGGTTATGTAAATTTATCGTCAGTTATAAACCGAAAAGTTAGTACGTAAAAACCCACTACTTTTCATACACAAAACCGTTGTGCCCCATTTAAAAAAGCCAACGCGCAAATAGGCACATTTGGTTTTGCCCGAAACACAAGCTAACGCTTCGCAAAACCAAAAGAGCCTATTTTTTTTGCCCACGCTCGAACGAAGACATAAAAACTTGTTTAGATTTGAAATAACCGTCCAAACAAACTAGACAAGATGAATTCTTTTGGAGGATACCTTAGAAACAAACGAGAGGAACTTGGACTACCTCTAAGGAAAGTTGCTGCTGAACTTGATATTGACACCTCGATTCTCAGCAAAATAGAACGCAATGAACGGACAGCAACAAAAGAAATGTTGCCAACTTTCTCAGAGACTTTAAATGTTGATTTAAAGGAACTCGAGATCAAATTCATTGTAGAGCAAATTGAAAATCAATTTGGCGACTTGAAAAACTTAAAACAAGGATTAGAAGCAGCGATACAGGGCTTATGAGTACACATTTTTTCACAAATAGAGATGACAACAGCCTTCTCAAGAAATTTGAAGGTGTACTTGAGAATGTTCCTAACCTTCATTCATTTGATGCCTTGGTGGGCTACTTCCGCTCTTCTGGGTACTTTAAGCTCAGACCTTATTTGGAAAACATTGAGAACATTCGAATATTGGTAGGGATTAATGTTGACCAACTCGCTGAAAAGTACCACGCAATCGGACAGCAATACATTAAAGACCCAAAAGAAACTAACGATGCGTTTCTAGCCAAACTCAAGGAAGACATTGAAGGCGCTGATTACAATAAGGAAACTGAAGAGGGTGTATTCAAATTCATTGAAGACATAGTTACAGGGAAAATTAAAATCAAAGCACACCCTGAAAAGAACCTACACGCAAAAATTTACATTTTCAAACCAGAAAATTTTAATGAGAACTCCACTGGGACAGTAATAACTGGCTCTTCCAATTTCACTAACAACGGACTTGGATCTTCAGAGAAGTCCAACTACGAATTCAATGTAGAACTCAGGAACTTCGATGATATCAAGTTTGCCTCGGATGAATTTGAAAGGCTGTGGAATGAATCGGTAGACATTCTGCCAGTTGATGTTCAAGGACTTAAAAAAGTCACATATCTAAATGACGAATACACTCCTTTCGAGCTTTACATTAAGCTTCTAATCGAGTATTTCGGTAAGCGGATTGATTACGATCCTGCCAACGTTGATTTGCTACTTCCTGACAATTATTTACGATTGACATACCAAGCGGAAGCAGCGATAGAGGGCTTTGAAAAATTGATGCGCTACAATGGAGTATTCCTTGCAGACGTTGTAGGCCTTGGTAAAACGATCATTGCCTCAATTATTGCTAAGAAATTTGTATTTGAAAACGGCTATCATACCAAGATATTAATTGTCTATCCTCCTGCCCTTGCTGACAATTGGCATAAAACAATAAAGGACTTCCACATTTGGAATAATTGCTCGTTCATTTCAACAGGTAGTCTTCATAAGGTAATCGACAATGAAATACTTGATTATCCAAATGCTGACGAATATGACTTAATAATCATTGACGAAGCACATAAATTCAGAAATGACACTTCTCAAATGTATGAGAAGCTTCAAACTATCACCAAGACTGATAGAAGAGTTCCTGGCTCCAACGGAGATTTGAAAAAGAAAGTGATGTTGCTTACAGCAACGCCATTAAACAACCACCCTGCTGATATCGAAAATCAGGTTTATCTATTTCAAGATAAAAGGAATTCAAGCCTTCCAACTGTCAAAGACTTACAGCACTTCTTTACACCCTTAAAAGACGAATACGACAAACTCAAAAAAGCAAAAGTCTTAGATACAAATAAGGTCAAAGCCATATTCGATCAAATTAGAGATAAGGTTGTCGAACCTCTTGTAATTAGGAGGACTCGAACTGACATTCAAAACAACCCCCAATACCTAAAAGATATTGAGGAACAAGGAATAACATTCCCAACCATAAATCCGCCCAATGAAGTCAAGTATGAATTTGATGAGCAGTTGTCAATCTTATTTGATAAAACGGTTACACTTCTAACAGGCCTTGATGAAAAAGGAAAAGAAGTTGGTGGACTTGGCTATTACCGTTACCGAGCGATTGAGTATCTATTGAATGAAGAAGACAGAAAGCGTTATGGTGATGTAGAATCAATTTCGGGAAGACTTGCTGCTATCATGAAGACTTTGCTTGTAAAGAGACTTGAAAGCAGTTTCCATGCATTTAAAAAATCACTTGGAAGGTTTCTTAAGAATACCGATCATATGCTTAGAATGTTTGAGGATGACAAAGTTTACGTTGCGCCAGACATTGATGTAAACAAGTATTTGGATGAGGGAAATGAAGAAGGGCTAGAAGCTAAAATCAATGAGAGAGGCGGTAATAATCAGGTTTATTCAGCTTCTGAATTCAAAGAAGAGTTTATCCCATTATTGAAGCAAGACCGAGAACTCGTTAAAGAACTCGTTGATGAATGGAATAAAATTGATTATGACCCTAAGCTTGAAAAATTTCTAGCTGATTTAAAATCTGACTTCTTAAACAAGAAAAAGAATCATTCAGGTAAGCTCGTGATTTTCTCTGAATCCAAGGAGACAATTGATTATATAGAAAAGGCTACCCATGAAGAAGGGTTCAAAAAGACCATTTCTATCAGCGCTGTGAATCGGAAGGAAAAAGAGAAAACCATACGCTTGAATTTTGATGCGAATCAAGAGAAGGACGCCTGGCTGAATGACTTGGATTTCATATTCACCACTGAAGTTCTTGCAGAAGGTATTAACCTGCACCGATCTAACGTAATTGTGAATTATGACGTGCCTTGGAACTCAACTCGATTGATGCAACGTATTGGGCGCGTGAACAGGATTGGAACGGAAGCCGAAGAAATCAATGTGTTCAACTTCTACCCTTCTGACAAGTCAGACAATCAAATCCAATTAACCAATACAGCCATTAAAAAGCTTCAAGCCTTTCACAGTGCATTTGGCGAAGACTTCTCAGATTTATTCGCAATTGGAAGAAGTTGGCGAGGCTGGTCTTTACGGTTCCAAACTCAAAGAAGAAGTCAATGAAACCTTGATCTTCCTTCAAGAACTTCGAGACTTTAAAAAGAACAACTCCAAACACTTTGATTTCATTTCAAAAATCCCTCAAAAAGCAAGGCTTGCGAGAAGTATTGAGAATGTCAATTCCGAGTACTTCGTAAAGAACAGTTCTATTACATACGTCAAAAGCGAAGGACACCCAGGCGTATTTTATCGAACGGATGAAAATGAAATCGTTCACGAACTCAGCTTTGTGGATGCTGCCAAGATTTTCAAAACTTCACCAAAGGAAGAAGCAATAAAGCCGCTTCCAGATTTTCACCATGATCAAGTGAACAAAGCGACCACGCATTTTAAAAACGTGGTTAAAACCACTGAGAATAAAAAAGTCACCAAGGCCCAGCTTTCAGCCATTGAAAAGCGAGTTTTAAATGTATTGCCGACTTATGCCGCTCAAGTCAATGACAAGTTTTACAAGCAGATTTTGAAGAGAACCATTGATGAAATCTACAAAGGCTCACACCGCAAGCTTCCAACTAACATTGACAAAGCTTTCAAGAAATACAAAAAGGAAGGAATCAACGACCTCGAAGTGTTTGTAGATCGCTTGTACAATGATGTACTGAAAGAATACAAATTCTCAGACAACGAACAGCCTAATGGACTTAGGGCAGCCGATGTAAAAATGTTCGCCAAGCCACAAATAGTTATTTCCGAATCATTCGCCTAAATCTCATGAACAAAGAACTATTTCTCCAAATATTCAAAGCACCATACAAACGTCAATCGTTTATTGACAATGTGCTTTTACCAACAGTGCAGGGCAAGGTGGACAACCTTGAAATCTATGACGAGCATGGTGCTCAGGAGATTGAGCTAACCAATACAGAAGCGCAATACGCAAAGTCCGCAGTGAAATATGGCGAATTCACTACGCGAAATGAAATTGGGCGAAAGGTTGAGTTGTATGAAGTGATTCTGCATGACCACAAGCAAGTGGAACGTAGCCGAGTTGGGATAGCCTCTCTTATCAAAAAACAAATCATTGGAAACAATGCGGTGCTGGTGAATTTCGCATATGCAAACCCACAGAACCGCTCTTGGCGTTTCTCCTTTATCGCGCATGATGCTGTCTTTACAGAAGGTGAAATGGTTCAATCCGAAACAAATCCTAAACGCTACACTTACGTTTTTGGAGAACCTGACGAAACCTACCGCACTGCTTTGGAGCGGTTTTACACCTTAGGACACGAATACGCAATAACAGTTGAAGCGCTCAAGGAAGCATTTGGTGTTGAAGCTATGTCCAAGGCTTTCTTTGACGAATACCGAGACATTCATTACCTCGGTTTTGTGGACTACCTCACTCGCTCCAATTTCAAGCAATCAGTATTCAATGGCAACGAAAAAGCCATTCGCGACTTCGTAAAGAAACTCCTCGGCCGTATCGTTTTTCTCTATTTCATTCAAAAGAAAGGTTGGTTAGGCGTTAGAAATGGTAAGTACGGTGATGGGGATAAAAACTTTATGAGCAATTTCTATAAAGAGTTTGGTGCCAATGAATCCTTTTATTCAATATGGCTTTCAAAATTGTTTTTTGAAACTTTAAACAACCCCAGGCCAAATGATGCTTTTGAAATGCCTGATGGAAGCACCGTTATGATTCCTTACTTGAACGGTGGTTTGTTTGAAAAGGAATCGAACAAATATGACTTCCTCACTTTCCCTTCTGACTTGTTTACGGAGTTGTTTGACTTCTTCGATCAATACAATTTCACCATTTACGAAGACAGTCCTGAAGAACACACCGTAGCCGTTGATCCTGAAATGCTTGGTCACATTTTCGAAAACTTGTTGGAAGACAACAAAGACAAAGGCGCATTCTATACGCCTAAAGAAATTGTGCATTACATGACGCAGGAATCGTTGATTGAATACCTGCACACACAACTACCAACCGTTGAACGCAAGGAACTTGAAGCTTTTGTAAAAAGCAAAGACAACCAATTAACCGAGGAGCACAAAAAGGTAATAGACCAAAAACTAGATGCTGTAAAGATTTGCGATCCTGCAATTGGTTCCGGTGCATTCCCGATGGGCTTGCTTCAAGAGATCTTTGGCATGAAAGAACGTATTGCCTTTGAGCTTGGCTACACCGTTTGGAGTCCGGCAACGGTTAAGGAACATATTATTCAAAATTCCATTTATGGGGTTGACATAGAACAAGGTGCTGTTGACATTGCCCGATTGCGTTTTTGGCTGAGTTTAATTGTTGACGAAGACATGCCGAAAGCTCTGCCAAACCTCGATTACAAAATTGTAGTAGGCAATTCATTGGTAAGCAAATTTGAAGATGAAATCATTGAAATAGATTGGAATACCGATGACACTTCAGGTGGCTTATTTGGGCAAGATTTAATCGCTGAGAAAACGAAACTACTCCAGGCTATTTCTGAAAAACAGAAAGCCTTTTTCACAGCTGACAACAAGACGAAGCCAAAATTGGCAGCTGAAATAAGAAACCTCAAGCTTGACATTCTTGCAAAACAGCTTGAGTTAATGATAGAAACCAAAGGTGCAAGTCAAGACAAGAATTCCCTGAGGCAAGCTTCAAAGAAGCAGATCGATTCATTTATTGATACAGAGGGTTGGAAACGCACTTTGTTTAAGGTAAAGGCGCTCAGAAACAACGATAAATCTTTTAACCATTTTGACTGGAAGCTTGACTTTCCAGAAATATTGAATCCGCATTCTTTGTCTAATCCAGGGTTTGATATTGTTATTGGTAATCCTCCCTACAAAATTGAGTATGATGTAAAACTTAAAAAAGAACTCGAGGCGCAGTACAACAGCTTTAAAAGAAACAATGATCTATATGTAGCATTCTCTGAAAAAGGAATAGCACTTCTCAGACCTTATGGAAACATGGCATATATCACGCCCAACACATTCCTGAACGGTGACTATTTCATGGAATTACGAAAGCTATTTTCGAATAATCGATTGCTCGAAATCATTGATTTTAAAAACTCAAAAGTATTTCGTGATCCTACCGTATTTGTATGTATAACTAGACTGATTAAAAATCATATACCTAAATACCAAGCGAACTATGTCGAGATTGACGAATCACTTGAGAACAGAATTGTTAAACCTATAGAAATACTACAAGATAATCCCAAAGGCTTAATCCCTAATCACCCACTTGTAGACAGACTGTTGCATGAAAAGGAATTTACATTTGATGACTATTGTTATATAAAAGATGTAGGGTTCAATTATTGGAGTAAAGGAGGTGGAAAAGACAGAAAGGGAAATTCCATTGGAAAAAGAGTATTGTATAGTGGTGAACAAAAGCACCCGCGTGACATTCCATATATTAAGGGAAGAGATATTGAAAAATACCAGGTAACAACAAAACCAACAAATTTTCTAAGACACAATTTCGAGACTTATTTAGATCCTAATGATACATTTAGGTATAGTCCTGATTTCCTTGAGAGGGTACCCAAGATTGTTTACAGACAAACTTCTGACAGGATAATTGCGGCTCTCGATTACAACCAATTTTATTGCGACAAAACAATTCACCTAATTGTACTCAAAAACTCGACAGACCAAGAAGACTCTATTTTGCAATATCTTCTGGGACTATTGAACTCGAAATTATTTGCATTCCTATACCCACAGATCTCTAAAGAGGATAGTGGCCGAACTTTCAGTCAAGTAAAAACTACCTACATAAAGAAATTACCCTTAATCCAAGGGTATAATTCAACGATTTCCCTCACAGTTTCCTACTTGACATATGTAACTAATTCTAAAGAGTTTACGGAAGCTAAGAAACTAGTCTTGGATGAACTTTCAGAAATTCTGGACGCCCTTACTTTCGAGCTTTATTTTCCAAATGAATTTCGTTCCAAAGGCATACTTATAGAAAACTATGCTCGACAGCTTTTCGTGTCATTTGAGGGCCTAGGAGAGCAAGAAAAGATCGAACGAATAAAAATGGTTTATGATGAATTGCGTAAAAAAGAAAACCCATTGCGTAATCAAATCAAGCTTATGAAAATTGAGTTGAAAGACTTATTGCTACCAATTTTAAGTGTGTAGGACATGCAGAAAGTCAAGTCAATCACACTGCGCAACTTCAAGTTTTTCTACGGCAATGAAAACGATTACCCACAGAACAAGCTAACGCTCAATGGAGAGAACCTGTTGCTTTACGGTGAAAATGGTAGTGGTAAAAGTTCAATCTATTGGGCACTCTATACTTTTCTGCAAAGCTGCCTAAAGGATGAACGCTCGAAAATCGAGAAGTACTTTAATCCTACAGATCCTCAGAACCTCAGAAACCGATTTGCCGCAGACAATGACGAATCAGGAATTATTATTGAGTTCACTTCTCCAAGCGGAGGAACGATAAAGGAACTCAAAAGGAATACCGATGGCACTTATAACATAAACACCTTCCAGGATGTGTTCGTGCAAAAGGCAATTGAAGGCAGTGACTTTATCAATTACAAGTATCTCTCAAAACTCTACGATTTTAGAAACTCTGAACCTATTGACCTTTTCCCGCTCTTCGTAAAGGAGGTTTTGATGTTTGTCAATTTTGAGGTTGGCTACTACCAGCATGATGGAATTACTTCAACGAACACCTATGCCAATCAATGGTGGGATTTTATTTGTGACGCACCTAATCAATTGCCATATAGTGGCAATGTGGTAAGAGTCGGTACGGAAGAATACCAACGATTTAAAAACACCACAATTCCTCGTTTTGTACAGTTGCTTAAAGACTTTCTAACCGATATTGCTGATAGAGCGAATAGCATACTCGAAAACGACTTTAATGAACCATATAAGATCTCATTCAAGACAGACACGATTGAGTGCGATTACAACAAAAACATAAGCACCAGAGCGAAGGATGGTAAAATCCACAATCCTAAAATCCCGCTTCATATTCAGTACAGGCACGGACATTTCGAAAATGGTGAAGAGCAAATACCAAAGCCACATACATTTCTGAATGAAGCTCGTTTAACCGCCATTGCCCTAGCTATTCGCTTTGCGATCTTGGAGCGAAGACCTATTCTTCCGAATTCTGCGCGGTTACTAATCTTGGATGACCTGCTTCTTAGCTTAGACATAAGTCACCGTGACAAAGTGCTTGATTTAATACTTAGTCAAACTTTCACTGATACTTATCAAATCCTCATTTTCACGCACGACAAGGCGTTTTTCAATCTATGCCGAAGCCGAATCAATGACCGATTTAAAACAGGTTGGGTTTTCAGAGAAATGTATCAAGATGAAAACGATGCAGGTATCCCTATTCCATTTGTTCCAGTCAATCAGAACCATTTAGACAGAGCTAAGAAATATCTAAAGACTTTCGATTACCCAGCTTGTGCCAATTATCTGAGAAAAGAGACTGAACGGCTGTTAGCATATATCCTTCCGAAAAACATGACGCTCCATTCTCATGAAGACGATGATGAAGGAACAAAGCCATTGAAATTGGAGAACATGATTGCCAATTTGAAAAAGTACTTCAATGAAATAGGTGTTGATTTCACTCCATTTGAGAAGCTAAAAGAGCATAAGGATTTATTGATGAATCCATTGTCTCATGATAACATTGATACACCAATTTACAAAAGGGAGTTGCTCAGTTCGATCGAACTAATCGAAAAACTCCAAAGTCTGAAAGTTGTCGTTTATCCAACGGACTCAGACCACCAAAATCCGCTAATACTCAAAGAAACAGACACAGCCGGAGACGATTGGGAATACACTTTTTTCTTGCATGAAAATTTCCGAATAATCAAAGACTTGAATGGCGTTTGGCTTATTAATAACCCGAAGTGCTTCTTCACAACAAGAAAGAACATAACTCAAAACTTACCAGACGAAGTGCTAGATACTGAAGGAACAATGGTGAGACTTTATGCTATGATCAGGTTTAAAATAGGCACTAAAACCAAGCAGGCCGACAACCCAAAGGACTTGAAAGACATAATCTACATTGACGGACAGAAACTAATCGACAAACTGAATGCATAAGCCAACGCAAGTTCAAGCACATTGCAATCCTCCTTCGTGCGGTTGCAAAGAGCTTTCACGCCACCGCAGACAGAAAAGAAAAAATAAAAAACGGGGCACAACATAGGCTAAGAAAACATGCAAGCTAAAACGGTAAAATGAAATTAATCACACTAAATAAACTTCACCACTCGGCCGACAGCTAAGCTGGTACTTTCACCGTGCTTGCTTTAGCCATGAACGTTGTGGGTAATACAAAATAAAAATTAAGAAACAATTAATTACATTATGAACTAATAAATACAATAATTATGGACAGACGCGATTTCATTGCAACAGGTGCATTAAGCACAGCAGGGATGATATTTTTCCCGGGTAATCTGCTCGCTAAGGAGAGCAAAGAATTATTAAAGACAAAATTTCCACAACCCTTACCATTCAAACAAGATGGAGAATGGAAAGAGTTTGAACTTTATGTTGATGTCAAAATACAAGAACCGGCACCAGGTTTCTCATTTCACACATTGGCATTTAACGATATGGTGCCTGGGCCAGAAATCAGAGTGAATTATGGTGATAAAGTCAGGGTTAAATTTAAGAATAAGTCAAAATTAAATCACACCATTCATTGGCATGGAATGCACGTACCTTGGCGTATGGACGGAGTACCAATGGTAACACAACTAAGTGTAATGCCCAATAATGAATTTATTTATGAATTTGAAGCAAAACCTATAGGGACCCATTTTTATCATTGTCATTGGGGAACCGTTTTACATATGCAAGCTGGCATGTTCGGTAGCTTAATAGTTGAAGACCCTAATGATACCATTAAAAAGCAATTCCCTTATGAGAGAGAATATACATTAATTTATTCTGCCCACGATGTAAACTTTATCAGGCAAGAAATGAATAGAATGTTGGAGCGCATGGATGAACGTTCTTATTTAATGAGTAAAGGAAGATTTGACCATGAACGTTGGGCAGTCTTTAATAATCATGACCAATTAAATGAATCTATTAAAAATGGATGGGAACCACCATACGCTTTAAACAGACGTGCACCTGCAGGAATTCCACAGGCTGATTGGTTTACAGTAAATGGAAAATCTTATCCTGATACACCATATCTTTTCATTAAATCTGGTGAAAATATTCGTGTTCAACTCATAAATGCTGGTGCTGAAATACATAATTTACACTTACATGGTCATGATTTTTGGATGGTAGCTGATGATGGTATTCCTATACCACAACCTTGGAAAAGAAACACAGTACCCCTTACACCAGGAAAGACTTACGATATTATTATCGAAGGAAACAATAGAGGTATATGGACATTTCATGACCATGACACCCGTAAAGTGACTAATAATGGTCTGTACCCAGGTGGAAATTTGTTAGCTCTGGTTTATGAAGATTTACCTGAAGATGAATTGATTATCTCTAAGTATTCTGGAAACCCAATGTATAAAAATACAGGGATGAATATGAATTCAAATATGAAGAGTATGCTAATGGGCGATGACAAGCTACCCAAAATTGCCTTAGACGAATAATAACCAATAAATAAAGAAGAAATGAAAAAATATCAATTAACAATAGTATTCCTTGGGTTAATATTTATGCAAGGATATGGTCAAGGAAGAGGTGAAGATTTATTACCCGAAATAGAAATCGGTTTTAAAACCATTACAACAGGCAATTATTTTTCAAACAAAGGCACTCCATCCTTAGACATTCCAGTGTTGAATGAAGGAGAGAGAACCATTTCTGATTTTTCGGATAGTTATTTTATGATTGGTGCTAGACAGAAACTATATAAGGGATGGAGAGGTCAAATGGTTTTGGGATTTTCTTTTCCTGATGCAAATACCGGACTGGGTCAGGTTTTCTACAATCAAATAATGGCGAGAGTTGAAAATAAAAAGAATATAATCACAATTGGGCGCACAACTACCCAAACAACATTGGGTTCGTTTACTACTTTTCGTGATGATGATGTAATGCAGTTTAATTATATTTTAAATCCATTCTCAAGTGGCATTAACACAGAAGACAACCAATATGCAAATGTTCTTGAGTACACCCGTATATTCAAGAATCGGTTATATGTAACATTACATGGTGAAAACTATCAATCTTTCAGTAACCCGAATGACTATTCTTTAAATGGTATAGGAGGTTCAATAGTTTATAGAGTGCCTGAAAGTCAGGTTTGGAAAAGGGAAATTATAAAAGAAATTGGGGTAAGTTCGGTAAACTTTGACATTGAAAACCCGAATTCACCAGGCTCAAACACTTATTTAAGTAATCTAGCCAGCTATGTAGCGTTAAATATTCACCCTGATCCTGTTCATTTCGTTGATTTTAAATTAATGAACATAACAAATTTTGGAATTGATGGTATTTCAGATATAACGAGTTATGATGATTATACAAGGAGCAAAAGCCAATCATTTTTTGGAATGGTTCGTTATTTAAACAGGAAACTTGAACGTCCTAATTATCAGATATCAATAGGTGGTGGTTACAAGTCATTATCTGAGATTAATGGTGGAGCCAATCAGTATGTTCTTATTACAAATATGTTTTACAGAATAGGTAACAATTTTGACTTTTTGGTTCAATACAGGTATCACGAAAACAGAGGTGAGTTAATTCCTTTGCTAGGTAAAAGCCAACATAGATTTCAAGTAGGATTATCTTTCTCCTTCAATAAAATATTCAATAATCAGTTTGATGACAGAAACTCAATCTTGAACTTAGAACATGGGTATATAAAGTAAGTACTCCCCACAACATTGTATAAAAGCAATAGCGGGTGAAGTGGTAAATTCAAAGCTTGTGCAATTTATAAACTTTGGTAGTAACCGGACAGGTAATCGCCTTGAAATCCGCTACTGCTTTTATACTTGACCGTTGAGCACCATTATGACCCGTCCTAAAATATGCCTACACACAAACATGTAGATATGTATAAAAATGACAAGACCGTAAGACGGTACAGCGAGAGTTTACAAGGGTTTTTAGAACGTATGGCATCCCTAAACAAATCCATACCGACAATGGCAGTCCCTCCATGGGTAAAGGCAATACAACGTTTTACCGAACTCTCTTATTGGTTCATTGAACTTGGAATTATGCCTGTCTATTCAGACCCTTCGCACCCTGAACAAAACGGAAGGCATGAGCGCATGCACCGTGATTTAAAAGCTGCTTGCGCTAAACTTCAGCCCATGATCTAAAAGCTCAACAAAGGCGTTTAAATCGTTTTGTAAAAGAATATAACCATGTAAGACCACACGAAATCCTGAATATGAAAACACCTGCTTCTTTCCATGATTTTAAGACCAGACCATTCCCCGAAAGAATACCAAACTTTGAGTACGAATCAGAGATGAGAGTACTCAAAGTGACCAAGAACGGATCAGTGAGATGGGGTTCTCACAACCGGGTTTATGTATCTGCATCTCTACAAGGAAAATACATTGGGGCTTTAGAAATGGGAGGTGGAATCTGGAGAGTATTTTATAGAAACGTATTTTTAGGTTACTTTAAGAAAATGAATTAAGAAATAAGGAACAATCAGTAAGGTTAGAAACTAATTTAGTGTAAACCCTAATCTATAACTTGTGTAAAGGATGTTCCTTAACGAACAAATATTCATTGAGTATATGTACTCCTTATTTCTCATCCATTGCTTTTTTTTTCAAAAGATGAGAAGCATTTCCCATTTATTTCCCAACTGAGTTGAGAAAACACTGAGAAACGTACATGGCTTTGTCTGAAACTTGTCCACGCACAAGCCTTCAGCGTAAAAAAACCTCTTACGGCCTCTAATGAGTGTTTTTCAGCCAAACAAACATATCACGTGGAGAATGTGGTTTTGTTGGAGTTGGGGTAAGGCAGTAGATTCTTTTAACCTAATGGCATATACATAGGGTGTATTCAATGATCAAATTGAGAGAAAAAGCTAAGATCAAAATTCACTTACTGAGAAAGAACAACAAGAGTACTGGGCTAATTGTCAAACTCAGGTCTGCGCACAGTCTATATCTGCCAATAAGGCTACAGCCGAATTTTCTAAACACTCTAGATTATCAGGCATGTACACTCTAGCTATTCTTACTTGAGAAGCTAATTGGCCACACTTGGCAAAAACATTCTTTAGCTGATCTGATAAAGGCGGGTTTCCATAAAGATATTCGGTTAGAATCTGTAGTTTTTCCAAACCAGTGACCGATTCAATCTTGGGTGCTTTCAGTTCTTTAGAACGGCCACTTAAAATGTAAATGACCTTCACATCTACCGAACTGTCGTAAAATGACCCCGACCATTGTTCCAATTTTAGCCAGTGCTCCGTATTCCCTTCTACAGTTTTAAATACAGGTATTCTAGAAATAGCATTGAGATTGAGGTGCTCAATGGTTTCAAGAGAAAGTTTAAGCAAAGGAAAACCAGGCCGAACAGTTGCTGTGTTTAGTTTTACATCAACCAAAGAACAATCATCACTTAATAGCGACACATTCCTTTTCACTAGCATTGATGTGAGTGTTGATTTGCCAGCTCCAGAATTTCCCGCAACAAGAAAACCTACCCCAGAGAACGTCCTAAGTGCTGACGCATGAATAAGCAATGTACTACGCAACCTCAAAAACAAGGGGATTGCAGTACCTAGAAGGCCGGCCAGACAATCGTGAGCTTCCTCAAAACTCCGCTGCACTTTTATCATCGATTCATCGATTGAAACTATGAACAGCAAAGACTCTCCTTTAGGATTTAGGTAAAGGACATGATAATGTTCCTCAACTTTAGAGAGATATACCCCTGGTGATTTGCCTTCATTGTATCGTTGTTCAGGAAGGAACTCAAATTCCAAATGGAGATCAGCCTCTACTTTACCTGAAACCGAAGCAAAAGGAAGTTCATACGTGCTGCGCACAAAAAGACCAAAAATCAGGTACGTTGCGCTCTCCTTCTTTTCGGCAGTACCAAAACGTGGGCCTTTATTCACGCTTTTTGCCAGTAAATACAAGAATGATTTACAAAATGAATGGGCTCTTCGATACCGTTTGCAGTTCTAAATTCATCAACAGCTTTTCGGCATGGAGATAAAAATCCATAATCATCTACTATGACAAAGCCTCCACTGGAAACCTTTTCATATAGATTTTCAAGCACCTGCATGGTGGACTCGTACATATCCGCATCTATACGGAGTAGGGAGATTTTATCGACAGGAGCATTTGGCAAAGTATCAGAGAACCAACCTTCCAAAAACTCAACATTCGTATCCAAAAGGTCATATCTCTGGAATAATTCCTGAACCGTATCTTTGTTGAAAGTAAAATGCGGATAATTGAATTCGCGCCAATCGATACCAGATTCAACATCTTCTGGATGACTGTTTTCTGGCAAACCTTGAAATGAATCGGCAAGCCATGTTTTACGGTGACTTTGAGAATACACCTGTTGAAGTCCTCTCATAAAAACAGCCGCTCCACCTTGGCAAACGCCTGCTTCAAAGAAATCCCCTTCTATTCCTTCTCTAAAAACATGCTCAGCACAGCGTTCAATGTTATCCAATGAAGCTAAACCGACCATAGTATGAGGGAAACAGTAATTGACACCACCGCCTAAACCAATAGCTACTTTGTTAGCGATCAATTTGCCATAGGCCTCTGTCTCACGATACCTTATATCTCTTAGGTAGCGAGTTTTTTCAGCCTTGTTTTCTAATACTTGGAATTTTTCCGTGTCGGCAAAGTGGATTCTTAACTCATGCTCAGCATAAAGGAAGTTGGCTAAATTCCTTTTCAGGAGATTTAAATAACGGTAAACCTCCGAAAAATCCTCCACAGCTTCAGGCACTTCCTCGAGTACTCCAGCTTCCTTCAAAGATTTCAAATAAGGACTTACTGACTGATCAAGCGTGTTCAAATCAACGCCATACTCGATCGACAGATTCTGGAGAAGTATTTCCTTAGAAGTAGGATACTCTAACAACTCCCAAATGCGAAGCCCAGTATCCTTTAAGGCCAACTTCTGATGGCCCTTATTGGTGCTGAATAAAAGAGAAGATTCCTTACAGAAAACCTGCAAGGAAGACCTTCTGTAAAAGTTCATCCTATTATGAATAAAAACTCATATCTGCCCCATTACCTGAGAAATCGGCCTCGGTCATTTTCATCTCAAGCGTTTCAAAAGTCGGTTCTTTCCACTGCTTTTTAGTGTTACCGTTTTGGATACCTTCGTTCTCATTTTTATGATCTTCGCTGGCATTTCCTATTTGTTCCTTATTCATCTTAAATGGTGTTTTAGGTAGTTTTTACTTAAAAAATTATAAGTCTCAAATATATCAAGAAATAAGTACAATTGCTTTTTTATTAAAAAAAACGCATAACATAAGAGCAAATTTACCACTTAGGTGATGCGAGGAAAAATAAAAGAAGTCAAAACCGACAGCATTTTCTCTAATTCTATTTTTTCGAGGAATTCGGAATTTCCTTTCGATTTAATATACAGTATGAGTTGAGAGAAATCTCGCTACCATCAAAACGCGAAGAATCTTATGAGTAATTATCCATTCTTGTTTATAGCCAGAATTAGAATGAATGTTCCTCCATGCTCTTTCCATAGCTTCGAAGTCAATAACGGAACTTACAAAAGAATCTCCCCTCAATTCCTCAAATTCACTCATAAGTTCATTCTCTACTTGCTTTACTCTAGCATACAAATCGGCAGATTGCTTCCCCTTAAGAGTATTTAACCGCACTGAATCTGGCAAAACGCCCTTCATAGATTCTCGAATAAGCATTCGCTCTCCGGCCTTATTTGCATAAAACGGTTCAGGAATTGAAAAGCAGAATTCAATCAGTTGAATGTCTGCTGTTGGATCAACCATCTTTACTCCACTCTGTAGATTACTCACACACCACAATCGACTATGTCCCAAAGCACCTAATTCCAAAATCGCCAAACGCTCTTCTTCAGGCATAATTAATCGGTTATCGGAACCTACTTCCTGAGCAAGAAATCCATTACTTGCTTCAAAGAAATCTTCTTTCAAATAGGAAAACTCCTGAACGACCTTAGGACGCCCATGGTTATTTCGACCAAACCTCAAGGAAAAATCATTGGTCATTGGTCTAATAAGTTTCCGATAAACCGCCTTAGGCCATAAAATTTTTTCTTGCCTTGCATAGCCAGAGACACCACTTAAAGCGCTGGCAAACTTTCCTTTGAAAGCACTCTCATAAATACGATTGGCTCCTCCACTCCAAGAAATACTTCCATTTCCAACAGCCCCCGTCAACAATATATCTAAACCATCTTTATTGGATGTATTTATCAAGTCAAACAACCAATACAAAGCCCCTGGTCCCGGGATGGGCTCAAGCCCTAAATCCACTGCATTTCGAATAGCGGCTATGGGTGATATCCCCTCTGAAGAAAGTGATTTATGGTGTATGTTCGGGAATTCTTGAGCTACCTTGTGCGCGATTGGCCATTCATTGGCTAATATCCATTTCGGTGAAGCATAATAAGGCACCGATGTATATGACGTTATCGATCTATCTTCGAAAGCCAATTGCTGAGCCGTCAATGCTGTTACTGAAGAGGAATCCAATCCTGCACTGAGCGTTGTTCCTACAGAGGCAGTTTCGCGCAAACGGCTTTTAATGGCTTGATTAAAATGAAATATAAACTCTTCGTGTACTTGATCTTGAGAAAGAGAGGTATTTCGCTTCTGGATATTTCGTAAATCCCAATAAGAATGAGTACTCTCTCCTACCGTAGAAAACTTAACAAAACGTGCATGAGGGATTGATTTCACCCCTTTAAACCAGGTTCGTGCCCAATCTGAACCTGGGTTATTTCCTAAAAAACGCACTAAACTCTCTGAATTCAACTCGGGCTTCACCCAAGAAAGAGCCATTAATGCAGGTAAGTAAGAAGAAAAAGCTACAAACGGAGGCTTGTGAGCATAAAACAAACTTGTCAACCCCAAATGATCTCTGGCCAATATCAATTCTTGTTCTTGAACATTCCAAGCGGCATATTGCCAATCACCATACAGTTTTTCAGGTGTAGTTTTGCCCCATTTTCTATAACACAAATGGACAAGCTCGTGATCTGTCAGTTTCAGTTTTTCGGAGCTGTTTAGCTTAAGCTTATCCGCTAGTTCCGACCTATTGTCCAAACGAGCTTCAACCGTGAAAAGTCCATTGCGATCATTACTTTCAAAGACTTGAATATTTTCAGTTTTTTCAGAAAGAGGGGCGGCTATGCCGAATACTGCATTTTCGGAATATTGAACCTTAGTTCTATAACCTAAATTGCGCTCAACGAAAGTGCTAATCTGATCCATATCCGCAGGATCAATCGCCTGTTGTTCCGTATTAACTATTCCAAATATCAGTCTCATTATTGGCACTTTCTGAAAAAGGATAGACTTGCAATCAGTCCTTTTCTTCAATCAAATTGAAGGTTCTCATTTGTTGAAGAAGCCCAGATACTTGTGTTTGACAGGTTTCAAAGCTCACATCGTATTCCTCTGTCATTCTTTCACAAATTTCATTAAGGGAGATAGGTTGAGAAAGTAAATTCCAAACCATTTCTGAAACCTCATTCAGAGAGAAATATCGGCCAGTCTCCATTTCCATCATAGCACAACCCTCCTCAAGCGGCACGGCCATAACTTCGGGCATACGACAAAATTTCTGAGAAGATGAAATATCCATAACTGCTATCTGATTTAATAATTTGACATTTTTGGCGGACTGGTTTTGCTATTAAGATAGGCTTCTTGCCAACTCTTTGTCTGCGTTTTACCTTCAGCTCCCTCAGGTATATCCTTTCCTCGCGAAGGCCCATCGGACAAAAAATGGCCACAATATTGGCATAAAGTGCTCATCTGATTCCTCATTGCCTTTTCGGTCACTTCGCTTAAATCCTTGATTCCGATATCAAAACCAAAAATGCGATCTAAACTAGCTCCTGGCCCACAGGGATAAAACCCATTCGTAGTCAACCCCATACCAAACTCTTCTGGCACTGAACAACCCACTGAATAATCGGTATCAGTAGGCAAATCAAGATCCTTAGGAGCCACGTTATAAGGGCTAAAATCTTGATTGCAACCTATTTTTCGTGTGTTATAAATTTGAACCCACCCTGGCGCAGCATCAATAAAAGCTTGCACTTCCTTTCCGAAACCGTTGGTCACCAATTCTACCACACAAGGGCGTTGCTTTTTATATTCTTTTAAGCATTCTAAAACTTCAAGAATTCTGGGGTGAAGCGAAGGCTCTCCACCTAGAAGGCTAATAATGTTCCACGTCCAATCGGCCTGAAGGGATTGATTGATAAATTTTTTCACCTGATCGATAGTCATGTGCAGCGAAATAGGAGCTTGCTGACATGACCTGTTACACCCAAAACAGCTCAAATTGCATTCGGAGGTAATTTCTATTTCTAGCCTTCTGGTATTTATCTCAAATTCAGTTTTTCCCATCAGTACGCTGATTCAAAGTGTTCTTGATATTGAAAGAAAATCTTATCCAATTCCTTGTCCTTCATTGTGAATTTCTGCCATGTTTGACGCCACCTCAAAGACATGCGCTGCCTCAAATTTCGATCGGGAAGATCGGACAATCGCACTAGCCATTCCCCTGCCTTACTGAATTCTTCAAGAGAAGAAAGTGCTTGTCCCTCAGCTACTTTTGCGAGCACCAAATAATCTTGCAAAGTGGTCTCCGGAAATCGGGTTAACACATAACGAAACCGAAACTTGGCAATATCCTTTCTGATTTCAGCACTATTCAACTTGTGCGTTTGTTGGTCATGAGCTCGATACCTGATCAAGGGGACCGGCATATTCCCCATTTTGTATTTACCCACAAGTCTTAACCAAAGCTCATAATCCTCAAAAATGGCTTTGGGGTCGTAAGGATTATTTTTCAGAACTTCAGCCTTCACCATGACAGTAGGATGCAAGAGAGCACAACGAAAAATTAATTCATTTGCAATCGCTTCATGTGTTTCAGGAAACCACCACTGACGCTGCTCCTTTCCAAAAGTTCGCGCTTGACTACCACACACATCCAGCCCATGTTCAATCGCCCAATCGAGCTGCGTAGACAGCCTATTCTTCATGGCAATGTCATCAGAATCCATTCGGGCAATCCAATCTCCATCTGCCAGTTCAATTCCTTTGTTCAGTGTTAGCGACAAACCAATATGCGGAAGACTTACTAGCTGTATTCGCGGGTCATTTGCTGCAAAATCAGCTGCAATGGACTTTGAACTATCGGTTGATCCATCATCCAGAATGATCAGCTTAAAATTGCTGTATGATTGGTCTAGAATTGATTTTATGGCCTTTGCTAAATGCTTTTCAGCATTATACATTGGCATAAGAATCGAAATTTTTGGCTGTGCGGTACTATTTTCGACCATCATTCCTTTCTCCAATAAACCCCTTCCCAGTCAATCTGCTCTAATGGTGATGCAATCTGGTTTTCTTCCCGAAATTCGTCAACCGCTAATTTGCAACTAGGGAAAGATCCGTAATCATCGATGATGATAAAACCACCAGAAGACACCTTCTGATAAAGCGTATCCAAAACGCATTTAGTGGATTTATACAAATCCGCATCGATTCGTAAAATGGCAATTTGATCTATTGGAGCAGATGGAAGGGTTTCTTCAAACCAGCCCTCTAAGAATTCCACTCCATCATCTAGAAGTTGATATTGTGAGAAAACATCCCGCACCAACTGGCCATCAAAGGTTAAAATCTGGCATTTATCGTCAGGGTAATCAACCCCATATTTTACGTCAACTTCTGATTCTGCTGGAGGCAAGCCCTGAAAGGAATCCGCCACCCAAGTTTTGCGATGACTCTGCTTGTGTGTAACCTGTAAACCTCTGAGAAAAACAGTTGCTCCACCCTGACAAGCACCAGCTTCTATAAAATCCCCTGGTATATTTTCCGCAAATACGGTTTCAGCACAATATTCTAGATTGTCGAGTCTTTGTAACCCAATCATTGTATGAGGAAAATAGCTAGGATGATTACCAAAGTGCGCATCTCGTTTGGCCGAAACCATCGCCTCAAACTCCTCCGGATACCTTGAACGGATGTCCCTCATCTTCCTTGTCCACTCTAGGCTGGAATGATCAGAATCCTGATCAGAAAGAGTTTTATCAAGACGCAATTCATGTTCAGGATAAAACGCATTTACTAATGAACGTTTTAAAAGTTTCAGATAGGAAAATCTTGCCCGTTCTATTGCTGAAGGCTCAGATTCAAGTTTTTCGACCAAGCCAAGCCCCTCTAGCTGAGAGATAAAATTTGTGACATGACCTTCGACAGTTGAGGGCTCTATGCCATATTGAGCAGCAATTGACGATGCTATTTTGGAAACTGTAGATGGATACTCCAAAGCATCCCAAATGTCCAATGCAGAATCATCCAAATCAATAAGCTTATCTGTTGAAGGCACTTTTACCTTCACAGAATTCTTTGCATAAATCGCAGTATGTTTCCTTTTGTAAAAAAAGTTATCAGTAGGTTTTATAGAGTCAGCCATTTCTGGCTGTAAAGAAGTAGCTTATTTAATTGATTCGCAATCAAGATTTGACGAGAATTTCAGTCGTGAGCGCATTCACTAGAACGATTCAACGTTACTACCGACCATCTCAAAAAGAAATTTACATATTCGAATTTCGCATTGCTCAACGAAAAAATCCCAGCAATAAAGAATGTCCAAGAAATCTCAATATTCTAAGTATTAAATTGAACCGTTGAGGGATTGAAGCAGTTGAAAAATTATTGACCTATCATACTTCTATACATTAAAACACATAATCTAATGAATCAACTTACCTTCAGAAACGGAGACAAATTAGACGCTATTGGCCTTGGCACTTGGAAATCAGAACCGGGTGAGGTTTATAAAGCGGTAAGAGAAGCTATTAAAGCCGGATATACTCATATTGATTGTGCATGGATATACCAAAACGAAAAAGAAATCGGCCAAGCTTTTCAAGATGCCATTTCTGATGGTGACATCAAAAGGGAAGATCTTTTTGTAACCTCCAAGCTCTGGAATGCTTTCCACCATCCTGACGATGTAGAAAAGGCTCTCAGCGAAAGTTTGGAAGCACTTCAGTTGGAATATTTAGACCTTTATTTGATCCATTGGCCTATTGCCCATCAACGAGGAACGATATCACCCAAAACAGCCGAAGACTTTGCAACGCTAGAGGAGCTTCCTATAGCGGATACATGGCAGGTTATGGAAGCAATGGTAGGAAAAGGGCTCGTGAAACACATTGGTGTATCGAATTTCAATATTCCCAAGCTACTGAAATTGATGGATACAGCCCTCATTCAGCCAGAAATGAACCAGGTAGAATCTCATCCTTTACTTGCACAAAACGACCTTTTCAACTTCTGTAAGGAAAATGGAATTCTTTATACAGCTTATTCGCCCCTAGGTTCAAAAGACAGACAAGGCAGAGACAGCAACGAACCAGACATGTTTCAAAATCTAGTGATTAAAGAGATTGCCGAAAAACATGGAGTTCACCCAGCGCAGATATTGATTAAATGGGCAGAAAAACGAGGCACAGCTGTGATTCCAAAATCTGTAAACCCTGAAAGAATTAAAGCCAACTTAGCTTCATATGAAATCAACATTTCTGATGAAGACATGACACGAATCAATTCACTTGATCAAGGCTATCGTTTCTTAGACGGTAAGTTCTGGGAAAGAGAAGGAGGTTATTACACCAGAGATTTACTTTGGAATCAATAAGTCCGAGCAAGCAGCAATGTTTGCACTCATTCTGTTGTCAAAGTAATTGATGGCATGCCCTTTGGATTTTGTAAAGCATAACCCTTTAAATCCTTAGTCATGAAAAAGTTTTCCATCTTCACATTATGTGCTTTCATGGCCATATTAACGGCCATGATTGCCTGTTCCGACCAAGCAGACGAACAACCCACAACCCCTCCAGAACTTCCCCCAAAGTCATCAATGTCTTCAGATATGGGGAATTTCTCCTCAAATGAAGAAAAAAGCACAACAGTTAATGGAGTTTCCAATTTTCAATTTGCGGCAGGTAACGTGATTTTCTGGCAAAGCTTTCTTGCCGTTGATTTAGCTATTCCTGTGGCGGCATTCAATGAAGCGTTCAATCATAATTTTGAATATCTAAAAACCGATCAGCAGTGGAAATCCGAATACAGTGTATCTGTAGCTAATCAAGAAATATCTGCTACCCTTTATGCCAAAAGGAGTGACAACAACAATAAAGTGATGTGGAAAATGTACCTATCCTCAGAGGGAAAGTTTGACGATTTTCTCTGGTTTGAGGGTGAGTTTAACATCAACAATACAGGAGGTTTTTGGACACTCTATAAAAGTCCTTCAGCACCAAGGCCTGTATTAAGAATCAATTGGGATAGAATAGACGGGGAGGCAGTAAGTTCTACCTATACCTTGGTAGATGTCAATTCCGATAAAGAAGGCAGTTCAATTGCTTATGGTTTGAGTTCAGAAAATGGTTTCACACACCGATATGCCGTTACAATAGAAAGCAAAAACCAAGAAGGCTACGACTTATCCATTCTTTATAATCAAGAAACCAGAGTAGGGAAAGTAAAATCTGAAACTCATTACAATGACAACATTTGGCACTGTTGGAATGAAAACCTAGAAGATACAAACTGCGAATAAAAAGAAAGGGATGTATTAACATCCCTTTCTTTTTAAGCGATAAGGTACGGATTAGTCCACCCTTGTTTTAACATATTCTCCTTTAACTGTTCTATCATATCGTCAAAAGCCTGGGGCGTATCCAATTCCTTTACCCACTTTCGCTTCACACCGTCTTTGTCTTCAACGATTTGAAACAAATGATGGTGGGGAGTTTCTACAGAATTACCCTCAGCTGAAAAGCCAATCTCACCTCTTGGACCATCAAACTTTACCTCAGAAAGCGCCTTCTTTAAGTTTTCTACAGAAGCTCCTTTCCCATCTTCTTCTAAGGCTTTCATGGCTTGTTTTAATAAGCTTCCACTTTCGTAAGCCATTAATGCGTATTCATGAGGCACCTTACCGGTTAATCCCTTAAATGCATGTACAAAGGTTGTGTTGGCTTCGTTTTCAGAATGCAGATCCCAACAGCCCACAGTATATTGACCTAAAGTTGCATTGCCAGTTTCTTTTAGCACGTCATCATTGTACATTGAATAACTGCCAGACAAAGTAGGTTTTTCACCATCAATTTGGCTCCAAGTGTTTAAGAATGAAATCCCTTCTTTACTCGAATAAAAAGCCGAAATCACATCGGTCTTATTCTGAATTAGCTCACGAATTTGCGGTTCTGGAGATTCTGTTCTAGCATTCTGATGAGAAACTACAGCCTGTTCAATAACTCCGTCTGCAGCTTCAAAACCAAGGTTGAAAGCCAAAGGAAAACCATATCCACCTTCATGTATACAGCTGGCAGAACAAGAACTTTTACCAATTTCGTTTCCTAAAAAATAACCTTGAAGCCAACTCGACTTCCATGCTCCAAAGCCGTTCACAAAAGTATTTTCACCAAAATATTCTGGATGAAAAAAATCTTCGCCCATCCAATTACCAATTAGTAACACTCCATTAGAAACAAGTAAATCTTGAATACCTGGAATTAAAGAAATATTTAATGGAGCAAAAATTACGTTGATGTCATCCTTAATGATTAAGGACTGAATTTTTTCCTTTACAATTTTGAGATCGGCATTATAACCTCCAATCTCTACAAAATATTGTTGATCTTCCCTTTCTTCTTGAAGCCCTAGCTTAAAGGCTTTAACAATGTCTTGAGAAACCCCCACAATGAAGTTTGAATTCGGCAATACAAAGCCTATTCGTAAACTCATATTTAAAAATCAATTTGGTTTTAGCGAAAGTAAAAATTAAAAGATAGCCGACCCAAGCCGACTATCAGTATTTTCTATTAATTTCTAGATGGGTAAATACCTACAAGAGCAATGCAGATATAAACACCCAGGTAAGGGCTTCTATTGCTAAAGGGGCTACCAGCACCTGTATTATTAATCACGACAGAATCAGACGCCAAGTTCTTATTGTTAGCAGGGTTAGGGTTGACATAAACCAGAGCCCCACCAAGCATACGCCCTTCTGGATTAGCTTGATCAGCAGGGGACCTTTCCGCTACTACATAACCAGTATGATTGTGTGAAGGCAGGTTTGAAACGGTTAAATAAGTCCATTCATTACCGCTTCTTTGCCCCCAGTTAATAGGGGTTAAACCTGGGCCTGTTCCCACATGTACCATTTCTCTACCTCTAAGATCCGGTAAAGCAAAAGTCGTTCTGCCATCTCCTCCGTAAGTTGTTCCCAAAAGAGAAAAAAGAGCTGTATTTTGTGCAATAGGCAACAATTGTCCACTACATGTTGCCCACCCTCTTGGCGCAAAACCAAAACCAAAGGGTTGAATTTGTCCTAAAAATGGTTCCATAATTATTTAGTTTCTTGATGGAAAAATTCCTTGTAAAGCGATACATATATAAACCCCCAAATAAGGCGAGCGATTCGAAAAATCTTGTCCTCCTCCTGTATTATTTATTGTAAGTGATGAGGTAGATAAGTTCTTGTTATTAGCAGGGTTAGGGTCAACATAAACCGAAGTCCCACCAAGCATACGCCCTTCTGGATTCGCTTGAGTAGCAGGAGACCTCTCTGCTACCACATTACCTGTATGAGAATGAGGGGGAATATTGCTAACAGTTAAAGTAGTCCATTCATTACCACTTCTTTGTCCCCAGTTAATCGGGGTTAAGCCAGGCCCGGTCCCTACGTTAATCATAGACCTTCCTCTTAAATCAGGTAAAGCAAATGTTGTTCTACCATCTCCTCCGTAAGTTGTCCCTAACAGGGAAAAAAGAGCTGTGTTTTGAGCAATAGGCAATAATTGCCCATCACAGGTTGCCCAATTCCTTGGCGCAAAGTTAAATCCAAAGGGCTGAATTTGTCCTAAAAATGGAGTATCCATAAGAATGTGTTTTGTTAAAGTGTAATTTAAAAGTGCTGATAAGATACAAATATTATCAAGAGAATTATCAAAAAAATATGCTTAAAACACAGAAATGATGTTGTATTATTAATTCAAAAAACAAAAACAACTCTGAAGAAACAGCCAATTTGAACTAAATCAATTAATTAAAATGAGACAGAAACAAAAAAGGGGCAAAACATCACCCCTTTTATTAATATAAATTTTGTCCACAATTTCTATAAATCGAATTTTATTCCCTGCGCTAGAGGCAACTCAGTAGAGTAATTGATGGTATTAGTTTGCCTTCTCATGTAGGCCTTCCAAGCATCAGAACCTGATTCTCTTCCTCCACCTGTTTCTTTTTCTCCTCCAAAAGCTCCTCCAATCTCCGCACCAGAAGTACCAATATTAACGTTAGCAATTCCACAATCGGAACCAGAAGCAGAAAGGAAAAGATGCGCTTCTCGCATACTGTTGGTCATAATGGCTGAAGATAAACCTTGCACAACGCCATTCTGCAACTCAAGTGCCTCTTCAATTCCTCCAGAATATTTAAGCACATAAAGGATAGGGGCAAAGGTTTCTTCCTGAACGATCTGAAAATGATTTTCAGCCTCTATTATACAAGGCTTCACATAGCAACCACTTTCGTAACCTTCTCCCGAAAGCACACCGCCCTCAACCAAAACTTTACCTCCTTGATCTTTAGCCGCACTGATCGCTTTCTCATAATTCGCAACAGCATCTTTATCAATCAAAGGGCCAACATGATTCTTCTCATCCAGCGGATTTCCAATTTTCAACTGGCCATACGCTTTGACAACGGCATCCTTCACCGTCTCGTAAACATCTTCGTGAATAATTAACCTTCGGGTTGAAGTACAACGTTGCCCAGCAGTACCTACCGCTCCGAAAACGGCACCAATCACTGTCATTTTAATATCGGCATCAGGAGTAACAATAATCGCATTATTTCCTCCAAGCTCAAGAATAGATTTGCCCAAACGAGCCGCCACAGCTTGACCAACAATTTTACCCATTCTGACTGAACCCGTAGCCGAAATCAAAGGCACTCTTTTATCGTTAGTCATCCATTCACCAACTTTATAATCACCCTGAATTAAGTTGCTGATGCCTTCTGGCATTCCATTATCTTTTAACACCTCTGCAATTATGTTTTGGCAAGCCACTCCCGTAAGCGGAGTTTTTTCCGAAGGCTTCCAAATACAAACATCCCCACAAACCCAAGCCAAAGCGGTGTTCCACGCCCAAACGGCAACAGGAAAGTTAAAAGCTGAAATGATGCCTACAATTCCCAACGGGTGATATTGCTCTTGCATATGATGCGCAGGACGCTCTGACTTAATTGTCAATCCGTATAGCTGGCGGGAAAGCCCTACGGCAAAGTCACAGATATCAATCATTTCCTGAACTTCGCCCAAGCCTTCCTGATAAGATTTCCCCATTTCGTAAGAAACAAGCTTACCTAAATCTGCCTTGTATTCCCTGAGTTTTTGACCGAATTGACGAACTACCTCGCCCCTTACTGGCGCAGGAACTTCCCTCCATTGCTTAAAAGCACTTTGAGCCGTGGCAATCACCTTTTCGTATTCTTCTTGAGTTGTTGCGGAAACATCACCAATCAATTTGCCATTTACTGGCGAAAACGAACTGAAAGTATTTCCTGATCCAAAGCTATTTGAACCAGTAGATGTTCCGTTATTTTTAGATTGAACATTTAATTTCTGAAGGGCCTCTTCAAGACCGAAATCCTTTTGTAATTCCATAGTGTTTCGTGTGTCTTTTTTAGATTTTCATAGTTACGTCAAATTTCAAAGGACTGCAAAAAGGAAAAGAGAAATCCCCTCTACGAAAAAGTTCGCCCAACAAAAAAGCCCTTCAAGCTAACACACTCAAAGGGCTTCAAATTTCTTCAAAAGTAAACTACCAACTTATTCTGTAATACTTTTTCTCTCCGTCAGGATATTTACCCATCACGAAGAAATCCTGTGTTTTTGTGTCCAATATTTTCTGTAACTGAGAGATGTCGCGAATATCTTCATCCCCTACTTTAGTAATTACAAAACCTTCTTTTATTCCACTTTCTTTCCAAGCGCCAGACCCCAATTCTGCAATCTGAACACCCTCTTCCATTCTAAGTTTGCGCTTTATTGCTGAATCTATGTTTTTAAAAGTGGCTCCTTCAATTTCGTAAGTCAAGGGGATTTCTTCAAAAACTTCTTCGGGCTGAATTACTTCCATAGGAATCAAATCTTCTTTCTTTTGCAATTCCAAAGAAGCATCTTTCTCTTTTCCATTTCTTTTAAAGTGAATGGCGACCGCATCTCCAGGCCTTCTTCTAGCGATTAGCTCTTGAAGTTCGCTAGTGGTTTTCACTTCTTTTCCATCAACCCCAACAATCACATCCTCTTCTTTTAAACCTGCTTTATCTGCCGCACCCCCAGGATTAACTCCCATAATACGTACGCCAGAAAGTTCTTTGGTATCAATACCATCAGCATCACGAATGGTGACGCCCAATAAACCTCTTTGCACCTCTCCGAATTCTAGCAAATCGTCCATCACCTTTTTCACCAAAATAGAAGGAACGGCAAAAGAGTAGCCATTGAAAGTGCCCGTGTTTGTTGCGATTGCAGTATTGATTCCGATCAAATCCCCTTCCAAATTCACCAATGCTCCACCGCTGTTTCCTCGGTTCACTACGGCATCAGTCTGCAAAAAGGATTCAATTCCATAGCGGTTTTCAGGACTTGTAATCAAATTGATATTTCTTGCTTTTGCGCTAATAATGCCTGCAGTCACTGTATTATTTAAATCGAAGGGATTTCCAACCGCCAAAACCCATTCTCCAATTTCTACATCATCGGAATTGCCAAAGCCCACGAAGGGAAGATTGCTTGCTTTAACTTTGATTAGCGCCAAATCGGTATCGGGGTCCGTACCGACAACTTCGGCCTCCAATCGCCTGTTGTCGTCCAGCCTTACTTCAAGCTCATCAGCGTCTTCCACCACATGATAATTGGTGGCGATGTATCCATCTTGAGAAATCAAAACCCCCGAACCTGTTGACATTCTATAGCGACCACCACTGCGGAACATCCTTCTCCAGCTTTTAGAATCACTTTTTATTTTGGAACGATTGGTGATATGGACTACAGCAGGAACAATTTTTCGAGAAGCACTTATAAAATTGACACCCTCGGGAACAATGTAATTTCTAGGAACATCATCTGCCTTATCGAAACTTGTAGTTACTGACCTACCTTCATTTATGCTTCCAAAACCAGAAACATCATCACCCGAGGCAAACAACCCTATACCCAACAACACAACGAGACCTCCTAAAAGAGAAGACATCAACATTCCTAAAAAAAACTGTTTTTTGCTCATACACCTCAATTTATATGTTCCACTCGGCAGTTAATAACGCCTAAACTTTTGAGCGTGTTCTAATTTATTGAATTTCAAACAGTATTTAACAGCATTTAACAAAAAAGCCCCGATCTCTCGGGGCTTTTACAATCTAAACTCAACAACACAAACCTTATTTCACTGCAATTTTAGACTCGAGTTTCTTAACCTCATCTTTTGGAATATTTAAGGCAAGAATCCCATTTTCATATGATGCCTCAATACCTTCTGCTTTCACATTATCTGGCAGCTGAAAGCTTTTGAAAAACTTACCATACTCTGTTTGCACAGCATAATAATTCTTCTCTTTGTTTTCCTTTTCAAACTTTCTCTCACCACTAATTGTCAATCTTCCTTCTTTCAAATCAATGTTGAAATCGCTTTTATTGAAACCAGGAACAGCCAACTGAATTTCAAAAGCTTTTTTAGTTTCCGCTATATCAACCTTAGGTGAAAACGAAGAGCCATTCTGCTGAATGGGATCATTAAAGAATCGATCAAAGAAAGTGTCGATTGTAGCGGGAGTCAACCAGTCCGAGTTTCTTCTAATTAAGTTCATAATATTATAGTTTTTGTTTTTTTCAATCTTTATGACCTCCCATATGTGAAAATCATACCACTCGGAATTTTTCAAGAAAACAAGACAATATGACTTGTTTATTTTTTAAAACACACAAAATCAAGACACAATGACCGGATTAAGTCAAGTAAATTACATATGACTACTGCTAAACTTTCTCTATTTTTAAGGTTTTGCACCTATGGATTTCAATTTTAAAAACACACTTAAGGCTCTTGGCCCGGGTATTCTTTTCGCCAGCACCTGCATTGGCGTATCCCACTTGGTTCAGTCAACAAGGGCTGGAGCGGATTTCGGCTTTCAATTGGTCGCCTTCATTTTATTAGCCAACCTTTTTAAGTATCCATTTTTTGAGTTCGGATCGCGATTTGCCGCGGCAACCAAAAAAAATCTGCTCGAAGGCTATTTAGCCGAAGGGAAATGGATTCTTTGGGTCTATTTTATTCTGAGTTTAGGCTCTATGTTTACCGTTTCGGCCGCGGTTACCTTCGTTACCGCAGGCATGTTCAACAACCTTACGGGCATTACGTTAGACCCTTCTTTGGTATCGGGAATTATCCTCGTTTTCTGTTTTCTCCTTTTGGCTTTAGGAAGGTATAGCATTTTAGATTCTATGCTTAAAATCATTGGAGCCGTATTACTCATTTCGACTCTAGTAGCCTTCTTTGGCGCATTAGCAAAAGGCCCGACAACTCCTGTGGAAGGTTTCGTTCCAAAGGACATTATGGAGCGAGATAGCATCATCTTTATCATTGCGCTTATGGGATGGATGCCCACCGCGGTTGACCTTTCTACATGGAACAGCCTTTGGACCATCGAACGCATGAAACAAACTGGCTACACACCCAAGCTGAAAGAAATCCTAGCCGACTTCAATTTTGGCTATATCGTTACTGCGGTTTTGGCTATTTGCTTTCTTACGTTAGGCGCGAAAGTGATGTACGGAACTGGCATTGAGCTCTCGAACAATTCCACTGTTTTTTCTGATCAGGTTGTGAGCCTGTACACTTCGGCCTTAGGCAACTGGGCATATTTTATTATTGCAACAGCTGCATTTAGCACCATGTTTAGCACTACCATCACGGTTGTGGATGGATTCGGAAGAGCAATGGGAGAAACAAGCCGACTACTTTTCTTTCCAAAAGCGAAAGAAAGAGCCGCTTACACTTGGACAATGGCGATAATTGTGGTGGTTTCGTTCATCTTCATTAAGGTGCTTGCCTCAAACTTGAAAGATCTGGTTGATTTAGCCACCACTCTATCGTTTGTTATAGCTCCGGTAATTGCCATCATCAACTACAAGGTGATAAATTCGAAACAAATTCCCGATGACTACAAACCGGGCAAAAAGCTTGATTTACTTGCAAAGGCAGGCATTGTTTTCCTAAGCGTTTTCGCTGTTATTTACATCGTAGTGTACTTCTTGTAATTTTTTCTGAAAAATTTCAGCAAAGGTTTTGGAAGATAAAAAACCAACAGCTAATATTGCACTCCGTTTCGCAAGAAGAGTGAAACAAAAACATAAAAATTCCTCCTTAGCTCAGTCGGTTAGAGCATCTGACTGTTAATCAGAGGGTCCTTGGTTCGAGCCCAAGAGGAGGAGCAAAAGCTAGCAGAAATGCTAGCTTTTTTTGTTTTCTAAGCAATAATCAACCTGTTTCATCTTCTTTATATTGGTTTCGCGGTATACCCCTAAAACATTAGCATAATAGGTTTTGACTTTGTGTTCCCACGCACTTTTAACTCCTTCATCCAAAGGATAAAGAATCTCTAAAAATTTATCTGATGGCAAGGGAATGTTTAACGATTCAAAATCGATTTCATTCCACCCTACTTTTTTTTGGGTTTGAGAACCACTGACTTGGTAAGAATATGCTGAAAATTGGACAGGCATTCCATTTTCGCGTTCTTCATTTTACGATTCGGCACCAGAATCCGCAACACCATAGTATTGAAAAGGATTACCAGGAGGGGTGATATACACAGAAATCGACTTAAAACATCCTCGATCTTTATTTTTGGGGCTAACAAATACTCCATAACCTTTGCCCAGGCTCTAAAAAGAAAAAACTCATCTTAGATCTTCGCCCTTACAATCTATTTAGAGCAAGAGTAGTATCGCCATAAGTCATCAATTCCCAATCCTTAGCTTCAAAAACAAAATCAGTTTGAAGAAACTATTTTCATCAGAAGTTGCCCCCCTGCTTTTCTGTAGTTTCATAGAAAATCAGTCCCCCCCTCTTCTTAGTAGATTCATCAATAACCTGCCCCTGAATTACTACATTTTGAGCCACCAATTGAGCACTCAACAAACAAAGCAGCGCTGCACTTTCAATTTGGAATACTTCATAGCTATAACTATTTCAGTCTGTATGTCAACAGAAAGGGAGTTTCTTGATCAGAATTTGTATCCCAATCGTCATTCCCTCCATTTTTGAAAAACTCAGAGTTTATCTCAGACCTTCTAATCACATGTATGTAACCTTCGTTAGAGATTCCTTTAGGATAAGTTAAGGGCGCGTTCAAGCCTTCAACTGAAATATTCTTGTAAGAAGAAACCTTATTATCCTTGCCCTCAACGGCCAAATAATGATTATTGTAAGCATTGTGCATATACCAAAAAGAAGACCTTCCTGCCTTTTCCATATAACCATAAGCTGCCGCCACTTTATTCTCTTGACCCATAACTTCTAAAAACTCACCAATATCATCTAAACTCCACTTGTCTTGTGCCATAGCAAAGGAACCAAAATCGACTTTAAGTAAAGGATCAAACCCCTCTTTGCTTACTCGATATACAGTGGTGAACTCTCCAGGATTCGCATAATACACTTCACCTTCTACCGAAGTGATTGCCGGATCAATTGAAGCCTCAATGGCCATTGGAAATTCTCCAAACTGCTGAAACTTTGGCTTCAATGAATTTCTCTCCACAATCTGAACTCCATTATACTGACCTTCATCACTGTAGGAATCATTAACCACAACCAACCAGTCATTGTCAATTGCCCGAAGCCCCATCCAATAATCCTCAACTTTAATAGCTTTGATATATTCAAGTTCTGGGAAAGAATAGTAAACAAGCCTCAATCTTTCCCTATCATAAATAGCAAGTTCTTTTTCATTGATGAGCGTGAAGTTTTCCAAGTTGGCATATTCTTCAGGCCCATACCCAACTCGCTTCAATTGGTTGACGTAGTTTCCTTTCTCATCTACCACGGTAATGGTTAATGACCTATCATTGTCTAACAATAAATAGTAGTCGCCAATTGTTCTGAGATGGGTAATATCTCCAATGAAATGATCATCAGGCAAACGGAGAGGAACAACCCTAATATCTTCGGCTATATCTTCCAATCGAGTTGATTCAACCTTTGCGACATCAACATACAAGGTCTTTATTTCTTCAACATGCTTAGTGCAACTCAGGGATAGGCCTAGCAGTGCAAAAGCGAAAAAATTCTTCAGCATATAAAACCATTTTGATAGTGACAGAACCAGCAACTGTGCTCAAAAAACCTTAGGCCTGCTTTCCTATTTGTAGGCTGCAAGAGTCAGAAAAGCCTTTTTATCGGGAAAGAAAAGTTCAAATGCTGATTACTATACAATTAAGATGATAAATATGTCAAAAACAAAATGAAATAACCAATTCAGAATTCAAAAAATCATAAAATCAACATTTAAAGAGACTATTTTTTAAAGTACCAATCTCTTACTTATTAATCATGTGCAATGCTGCTCCGTAGACGTACTCCCAAAAAGCATCCTTTTCTGGCTCAGGAAAAGTCGCCCTCTCTAAAGCCGCATGCATATGTTTGAGCCAATGTGTAGCCTCTTCTTTGCCAATTTCCCACTGAAAATGTCTTCGCCTCAGCATAGGATGTCCGCGCTCATCGGTATAGGTTTGCCTTCCTCCCAATGCCTGAATCAAAAACAACTTCAATCTATTTTTAGCCGGCAACAGATCTTCAGGATACATTTTTCTTAAAAGCGGATCTTCTTCAAGACCCACATAAAAATCATCCACCAACTGAAGGATATTTTCTTCGCCTATCCGATCATAAAGTGTTTGCTGTTCTTCCGCCATTATGCCTTGTCTAATGCTTGAGAAAAATCCTTAACAAGGTCATCAGGGTTTTCAATTCCGGTAGAAATTCTCACCATGCTAGGCGTAATGCCAACCGCTTGCCTATCGGCCAAACTCATGTTAGAACTACTCATGGTAAACGGATGCGAAGCCAAAGTTTCGGTACTACCAAGGCTCACGGCCAGCTTTGCCAATTTTACCGCATTTAAAAACTTGAAAGCTGCAGGTTCGCCACCTTGAATATCGAAAGCGAGCATTGCTCCACCGCCATTCATTTGCCTTTGAGCCAATTCGAATTGAGGATCATCTTCAGCAATATGTCCAACGTAATACACCTTAGTAACTTTTGGGTGAGCTTTCAGAAAATCAGCCAATTTAGCCGCATTTGATGCCTGCTTTTCCATTCGTAGCGTAAGTGTTTCTAAGCTTCTGCTCAATAGCCAGCTCGTCCAAGGCGAGGCCATGCAGCCCAATCCGCTTCTTACCTTTTTAATGCGCGCCACCAATGCTGAAGAACCAGAACAAGCTCCGGCAATCACATCGCTGTGGCCACCAATGTATTTGGTTGCTGAATACATCACTAAATCAGCTCCGTGAGCCAAAGGCTTTTGCCAAATAGGCCCCATGTAAGTGTTATCCACAGCCACATTCACCTTTCTTTCTTCGGAAGAAAAACGATTCGCAATTCTTCTTGCCATGGCAATGTCTACAATAGAATTAGTAGGATTCGCTGGAGTTTCAAGATAAATGCAAGTCAGTCTATTTTTTCGCGGATGCTGATCGACCAAATCCACAATTTCTTCTTCAGACATATCGGCACTGAAAGAAATGCTTTGTACATCGAACTTTGGAAGGAAGTTTTTGATGAAGGAATCTGTACCTCCATAGAGCGGAAATGACATCAGAATTAAGTCGCCAGCTTTGCACATTTCTAGCAAACTTGTAGTTATAGCTGCCATTCCGCTTTCAAAAAAAGCAGAATCTTCAGCGCCATCTAACAACGCCAATCGCTTTTCTACGGTAATCAAATTTGGATGATTTAGCCGAGTGTAAATCAGGCTTTTGTTCTGTTCATCCGCACTCGCCCCACCATATACCTTTTCGAAATAGGCTTTACCTTCTTCGGCCGTTGCAAACTCAAACGTTGAGGTTTGAAAAATAGGATTCTTGATAGAATTCCTCACCAATGAGGCATCATGCCCAAGGCTCATCATCAAGCTCTCAGGGCTAAATTCGTTTATATCTTCAGTCATTTTTAATCGATCTTACTTTTAAGGAAGTACCTTCTTGGCTCACAACTCTCACTTTTTCTCCCTTTTCAACATATTCGCCACGGGTGTAGGCATCGTAAATTTCTCCATCAATTTCTATTCTACCGCTGGGCCTTAAAATGGTGAAGGCTTCACCTTCTTTTCCCATTAAATCTTTAGTGTAGAAGGAAGAAGTATAACCTTCGGAACGTTTTTGCTCGCTCACCAATGCCATTTTCGAGAACATTTTGGTTTGGGTCATTCGATAGCCCAAGGCAAAAATAAGGAGTATTGCCATAAACATAGCTGCCAAAACTACAGTAGCGGCTTGAGCTAATTCCCCCGAAGGAACATAATCAAAATTGAAGAAGTCGTTATCGAGCATAATGAAAATCAGCGCCAAAACCACACAGGTTATTCCTGAAATTCCTGCAATGCCAAAACCAGGGATTACAAAAACTTCCAGAGCAATGAGAATGAGTCCAACCATGAGCACTGCAATTTCCCAGTTAGCTGCCAAGCCGTTGAGGTAATAAGGCACTAAATAGAACACTAAGGCAACGCCAGCTGCAGCAAGAGGAAAACCCACTCCAGGAGTTTGCAGCTCAAAATAAACACCGCCAATAATGAGCAAAATGAGAATTCCACTCACAAAAGGATTTAAAAAGAAAGCTACGATTCTCTCTACTCCGGAAAGCTGGTAGTTTATCAATTCATAATTTTCAATACCATTCTTCGAAAGCATATCCTCCAAACTCTTTACCTGCATTTCGCAATAGCCGTTTTTAACAGCTTCAGAAGTAGTGAAAGTAATGGTTTTTCCCGCTGTGGTTACACCTTCAATTTCTATTCTGTCATCAACCATACCTTCAGCAATGTGCGGATCGCGGCCATTTTCTTCAGCTGTAGAACGCATAATGGATCGCATGTAAGATTGATATTTATCAGGAGCCTGACTGCCGTCTGTTCCATTCACCACAGTGGCGGCCCCAATATTTGCCCCTGGCACCATATAAATGCTATCGCAAGCTATGGAGATAAGTGCACCCGCAGAAGCCGCATCATTATTTATAAAAACCCAAACAGGCTTCTCATATTCCAAAATCCTGGTTCTGATTTCATTGGCATCGTTAACCGTTCCGCCATATGTATCCATATCCACCACCACAATGTCGGCATCAACTTCTGTTGCCTCAGTTAAAGCCAAATCAACATAACGGCTCATTGTTGGATCAATTTCGCTTCGAATTTGGAGTACAAAAACTTTTGGTCGCTCCTTACCATTGTACTGTCTCCATTTGGCCATAAGCCCCGCTGAAAAAATTAAGGAGAAAGAAAGCAGTATTAAAATCCGTGTAATTCTCGACATCTCTTTGATAGGCATTTCAATGACCTATTTTTGTGTCAAATTACAAATAAAGGTTTTGTCTAAACAATTTGACCTACAGTTTTCGCACCGAATGAATGCCGAGATATGGCAGAGCTTTTGGCACAACGGCAACTTGCTACTAAGCTGTCGCGACAATGAGCAAATGGAAGCCAGTTTTTCATTGCTCGATTTTAAGTCGAATACCTTTCTTTGGGAAGATCTTGTTTTTGAAGAAAGCTGGTGGATAAGTGTTTACGACTTTAAAGACGACATCATCATTTTTCAGGTTTTTGATGACACCCAAAACATGGAAGCCCGCTCAATTTTTGGCTTTCATATTCACAATCAGGAAGTAATTTGGGCCATTGACAATGTTAATATTCAAACCCTATCAGAGAACAAGCTTGCCATAAAACAGGAAGATGAACTGATTTGGATAGACATTACCACCGGTAATTCGGTTGAAGAAAATGATATTTCCACATTTCATGAAATCAGCATGTCAAATTCACTGATTCATCCGTTTCATTATGGAGAAGAAAGCTCGCACTTCGAAACGGTGAAGAAATTCATCAAGCAATTTGCGAACGAAGATATCGATGGAGCCTGCGATTATATGGAGTACAAAGGGCTAATTTTTATTTCGGCTCACCAAAAATTGGAACAAGGTTTGAAGAACACTCTCTATGTTTTTGCCCCTGACGGAAAGATGATTTTTGCCGAAGTGCTTACCGAAAAGTCAAAAGGTCTTGCCCCAAGCACTTTTTATATCGTAAATGATCAACTTATATTTGTTAAGGAAAAACAGGAGATTAGAAGCTATTTAATTAAGAATTTATGAGAAAGATTTTGTTGGGTTTGATGGTATTATGTTTTGTAAACCTTGCCAGTTTTGGCCAAACCGATTCTCTTGGAATTCAAAAAGAAGGCTCTCAATATTTTGTATTGCATAAGGTATTGTCGGGCCAAACACTGTATTCACTGGCACGCAGATATGCTACCAACGTTACCGACATCCGCAATAAAAACCCTGAACTTGCCAGTGGTTTAAAAGTTGGCCAAACACTAAAAATCCCCTACGGCAAACCATTTTCCGAAGCCACCCCAAATTCAACCGCAGAACCAAAAAGCAATAGCCAAAAACTGCACTCAGTAGCTGCTGGAGAAACTCTTTTTTCTATCAGTAGACAATATAATATTAGTGTAGATGAACTCAAGCAACTCAATGGACTCACCTCTAATGCACTTGCTGTTGGCAAAGTTCTAATTGTTGGAAAAACTTCCTCTGCCACTGAAAAGCCTAAAGCAGCGATAGAGAAACCTAAAGAAACTGTCACAAATACTGAAGTTGGCTACAATGAAACCAACACGGCAGAAGAGAAAGTCGAAGAAAAGAAAACCGAAGAGAACGAAACGGTAACCCCACCAATAACTACACCTCCAACAACTTCAGCGACCACCACCACCCCTCCGAAACAGGAAACAGAAGTAGTGAAAGAAACCTACAATGGAACTCCTTTCGAAGAAGTTATTGAAGAAGGCCAAGCAGAATTGATTGATGAAGCCGAACCTTCAACCAAGTTCTTAGCGCTTCACAAAACGGCCAAGGTAGGCACGGTTATAAAAGTGAGAAATAGAATGAATGATCTTACGGTTTACGTTAGGGTTGTGGGCGAAATCCCTGCCACCACCGACAATGAAAAAATCATCATTAAACTCAACAAAAGAGCTTACGATCAATTAAAAGCTCTGGACAAAAGGTTCTTAGTAGAATTAAGTTACTTCCAATAGCATGAAAAGGCCTGCTATATTTCTGCTTTTACTTTTAGCAGGCCTTTTTGGCTCTATCAATTCCTTTGCCTTTCAAAGCCCTAAAAACGACAAGCAAAGTCAAGCCCATCAGCTCCCCCTAGATATCAACGGAAATTTCTTTTCCAGACCTCTGGAATTTTCAGCTTCGGGGGCCACAGGAGAAAATCGCAAATTCAAAATTTGGGGCGACCCAACTTCTCGAGATGTTTGGTTCAGCTTTAAAGCACCAGCATCCGACAAAACTATCATCACTGTGGATGACGGATTTCCGGACACCAAAGCCAAACCCTTTATTCAAATTGCTTTGGTAGATTCTGAAGGCAAAGAAATCGGAAGCTACACTTCTGGCTATCCAAGTCATTCTGAAAGACTGATTGCGGAAGGGCTTCAAGAGGGACAAGAATATTTTATTTTAGTAGACAATCCAGCAGATGGAGCAGAGCTTAAAAGTTTCAATTTAAGCTTACAGACTTACAAAACTGATCGCTGCGTTCAACCCATAACATTGAATTTGGATGCCCTTGGCAAATCTAAACTTGAGCTCGAAAAACTACTTCCTGAAGACTGTTATTGGCCATGCGCTGGCCCCGGCTGTACGAGAGAGGTTGAAAAGACAGAATTCAGTTGTCAAAATTTGGGCGACAACTTTATAAAAGTGAAAGGAATTGGCTCAAATGGAAAAACTTATTTCGGCACCGCACTGGTGAAAGTCGCTGACATCACACCACCTACCATTGCCGTAAAAGAATTCATGGTGAACATTACTAACGGAAGTCATGTAGATGTTGATCCTAAAAATGTAATCATATGGCGATGTGGCAGAATCAGCTCGGAGCCCGAACCCGAGCCTAGCCCAAACGGCACCTACAGTACCTCTATTTTTCAACAAGCTTGCTCGAAAGATAATTGTGGGATCGTGAAATTTGAATTAAGCAAAACCAGATTCACCTGCGAAGACTTAGGCAAAAATGAAGTGACTGCAACAGTAACTGACCAAAGTGGAAACCAAGCATCGACTACTGCAATTATTACCGTTCGCGACAGAACACTTCCCGTTGCCAAGGCTAAAAACATCACTGCGTTTTTAGATGAAACAGGAATAGCAAAAATTGAGGCTAATTTAATGGATAACGGATCGACAGGAGGGTGTGCCGGAATTTCGCTTTCGCTGAGTCAATCCGTTTTCGATTACAATAACCTCGGAGACAACAAGGTAAGTTTAATCGCATCGGATGAGAATGGAAATTCAGCGAAGAAAGAGGCCATGATCATAATTAAGGATACAATCCCTCCACAGATTAAAACGAAACCAGCTCGCTATTTCCTAAATGCAAAAGACGAACTCGAAATAAGAAAAGCGAACGAGTTTTTAGTCTTCTGCGAAAACGCCAACATTAAAGTAAAGCAAAGTGATTTTCAATTCAGCCCTGATGGAAGTGAAATCATTCCCGCCTTCTTTGAAAACTCTTCGAAGCAAGCAGGTTGCACTAAAGACAATACCCAGCTTTTTGAAAGTTGGTTAGAAAAAAGGAGTTTCACCGCTGCTGACATCGGCACTCAAAAGGTAACGGTATATGTTAGCGACATTGCCGGAAACAGAAGTCACGCAGAAGTTGAACTCACCATTGAAAGGGCTCCTATGGAATGCAAAAACCAGCTTTTTGCAATTCGTTCAGGACTTTGGAACGACCCAAATGTCTGGTCTGACAAACCCAATGGAGAACCCATTGGCACAATCCCGTGCTCTTCTTCAGAAGTAACCATTTCTGGTTTTAAAATCGATGTAGAATGGGATGGAAAAGCAAAAAACATTAGCCTTTCAGAAGGGGGGAAAGAAAGCACAGTGCTCAATATTACATCTGGCAAGTTAGTTTTAGAGAAAGGGATTGCAACTCAAGGAAACGTCAGACTTGTGAAAAGTTCTGATCAAAAACTTCAAATTTTAGAAAAGCGCGGCAATTAATGACAAGCCCATCGACTAACCACCAAACGCTTCAAGATTTTCTGGATTTCAAAGCTGAACAATATAACCAACCAGGATTTATTGAAAATGACCCAATCGTCATCCCTCATAGTTTTCAATTACAGCAAGACATTGAAATAAGCGGTTTCTGGGCATCGGTTTTAGCTTGGGGCCAAAGAAAAACCATCATTGCCAAGTGTAAAGAGCTTTTTGGGTTAATGGACAATGCTCCACACGATTTCATTCTCAATCATTCGGAGGCTGACCTAAAAAAGCTGCTGTATTTCAAGCATCGTACGTTTAACACAACAGACACGCTCTATTTCATCGAATTCTTCAAGCATTTTTATAGCCAGAACAACTCACTTGAAGCTGCCTTCACTTTGGGCATGTCTCCTGATGATGAAACTGTAGAAAAGGGGCTTATCCGTTTTCATAATCTGTTTTTCGAATTACCCGATTCACCAAACAGAACCCGAAAACACATCGCCACACCAGCCAGAAAATCGGCATGCAAGCGGTTAAATATGTTTTTGCGCTGGATGGTTCGAGATGACGACAAAGGCGTTGATTTTGGTTTATGGAAAAACATCCGACCCGATCAACTGGTTTGCCCCTGTGATTTACATGTCGACAGGGTAGCCAGAAAGCTGGGCCTCATCACCAGAAAGCAGACAGATTGGCAAACTGCGCTCGAACTGACACAGAATTTACGACAATTTGATGCCAAAGACCCGGTAAAATACGACTTCGCTTTATTTGGACTGGGAATTGAAGAGAAGTTTTGAATCGCTTAAAGCCAGGTAAGAACTTACAAGTTTTTACAATTAGGGTGAAAAGCAGAGATTTTACTATTTTTGACCCATGTCTGAAGAACAGGTGAATAATATCAACCCAGAGACACCAAGACAAAAATACAGCGACAGAGAAGCCGCTGAGGTTTTTGATCATGAGTTCATGCCCCATGTAAACTCGATGTACAACTTTGCATATCGACTTACATTTGATGAAGATGACGCCAAAGATTTGGTCCAAGACACTTATTTAAAGGCTTTTAGATTCATCAATTCATTTGAAAAAGGAACTAATGCAAAAGCGTGGTTGTTCCGCATTTTAAAAAATAGCTTCATTAACGAGTTCCGTAAAAAGAGCAAGCAACCGGCAAAGGTTGACTATAATGAAGTTGAATCTTATTACAATTCTGACGATGTAGATGAAAACATCACTACCGATCTTAGGGTTGAAACTGTTCAACATATGATTGGTGATGAAATTACGGGAGCGCTAAATGCTATTCCTGTAGATTTCAGAACGGTGATTATTCTATGTGATTTGGAAGGCTTTACTTATGAGGAAATGTCTAAAATCTTAGATATTCCAATCGGAACAGTAAGGTCTAGATTACACAGAGCCAGAAATATGTTGAAAGAGAAACTTTCTTCGTATGCACAAGAGATGGGATATAACAAATAAATAAAAATAGCCATGAGTGATTTCTCAGATTGGTTTAAGGAGACTTTTAAAGATTGTTATTGCGAGAAGGGAAACCTGGTAGATGAAAAGAGGTTTTCAGAGATTGTACAATTGGTGTTGGATAACGAAGCCGATGAAGAATCAAAAGCGATTTTCGAACACAAAATCAGCACTTGTGTAAAGTCGAGCGGTAGTTACGAAAAGGAAAAATGCCTTCAAGACGCCATTAAACAAAAGCTCAGCGAATACAAGCAGCAAATCCCTAACGATCTTGCTCAAACCATCAAAAAAAGCGTAAACCTGTAGAATGGGTAAAGGAAAAGCCTTCATTTTTACCGCTCCCTCGGGTTCGGGAAAAACCACAATCGTAAAACATTTACTTTCTGTAAACCCCAAGTTGGGGTTTTCTATTTCGGCCAGTACTCGCGATAAGCGTGGCCGAACCGAGGAGAACGGAAAAGACTACTACTTTCTTTCTAAAGAAGAATTTCTTCAGAAAATAGAAGAGGATGCTTTTGTAGAATGGGAAGAAGTATATACCGGAAACTACTACGGCACTTTAAAAGAAGAAGTGCAACGTATTTGGGATGAAGGCCGACATGTGGTTTTCGATGTAGAGGTGAAAGGCGCCATGAACTTGAAAAAGTATTTTGGAGACGATGCCCTGGCTATTTTTGTGAAAGTTCCTTCCATGGAAGAACTGAAAAAAAGGTTAACCTCTAGAGGAACCGAATCTGCTCAGAGCCTTTCTCAACGATTCTACAGAGCAGAATTCGAAATGAGCTTTGAAAAGAAGTTCGATGTAACTTTAATTAACGAAAACCTTGACGAATCCTTTGCCAAAGCTGAAGAACTGGTAAATGATTTTTTAAACCAATAGAGTTTTGCGCGTAGGCTTATTCTTTGGCTCATTCAACCCTATCCATATAGGTCATTTGGTTATTGCCGATGTAATGGCTGACCAAACCGACCTTGATCAAGTGTGGTATGTAGTCAGCCCACAAAACCCATTTAAAAGCTCAAAAAGTTTATTGCACGAGTTCGATCGGTTAAAAATGGTTGAACTTGCCATAGCCGATAATTATAAATTCCGAGCGTGTGATGTGGAGTTCAATATGCCTAAGCCTAGCTATACTTCTGATACGCTAGCCTATTTATCGGACAAACATCCTGAGCACGAATTCGTGTTGATTATTGGCGAAGACAATCTTGTTCATTTCCATAAATGGAAAAATTACCAAGCCATTTTAGACAACTATGGCTTGTACGTTTACCCTCGCCCTCAAGTAGACAAAACCAAAATAAAAGTAGGCCACGAAAATATTAAATACGTGGATTCACCTATGCTGGACATATCGGCTACTTTTATTCGTGATGCAATCAGAAATGAGCATTCCGTACAATACCTTTTGCCACAAACCGTAGCAGATTACATCAGGTTTAAAAAATTCTACACCTAATCAGAAAACGTTTTCTGAAAAAACTCTCATTCAAGACGTCATCTTGCTGAGTTTTTGCGTCTATTAACAGCGTGTCAGATACAAGCGATTTGTTCAAGCACGTTATTTGTAGGTCAAAAGTCAAAAACTCAACCAATGCTCAAACATTTTTTCTCAGTTGCACTCATTCTGCTTCTTGCTATAAAAGTTCAAGCCCAAGGCATTAAAGGAACTATCAAAGATGAAAATGGAGAGGCTCTACCATTCGCTTCAATTTTTGTGAAGGAAGTAGGCTCTGGAACTTCTTCCAACTTAGATGGCTATTACGAATACAGGCTCAAGCCGGGGAATTACCAAGTAACCTTCCAATTTTTAGGCTATACCTCGGTAACAAAAAACGTAAAAGTAGGCTCAACCTTCGAAACGGTGAATATCAGCATGAGCCCTCAAATTGTAAATCTGCCCACGGTTACCGTTGAAGCAAAAGCGGAAGATCCGTCTTATACTATCATGAGAAAGGCCATAGCCAAAGCCGAATATCATTTACTGCAAAACGATAGTTACTCAGCAGAGGTATACATGAAAGGCACTGGCCAAGTAACCAAGGTGCCGTGGTTGCTAAGAAAAACTTTGGAAAAAGAAGGTATAGATACTTCTCAAGTTTTTACTAGCGAATCGGTTAGCGAAATATTTTTTGAGCGCCCAAATACTTTCAAAGAAACCGTAATATCCGTTCGAACTTCTGGGCAAAACAGCGAAAACGCAAACCCTAGCCCCTACATAAACAGCAGCTTCTATTTGCCTAAAGTTGTAAATGCAATTTCCCCCTTAAACCCCAGAGCGTTTTCTTACTATAAATTTAAATACGAAGGCAGCTTCAGAGAAAGAGGCTACGAAATCAACAAAATTCGTGTTACTCCAAGATCTAAAGGAGACGATGTTTTTGAAGGAGTCATTTATATCAGAGAAGATTTCTGGAACATTCATTCGCTTGAGCTTTCAACTTCTTACATGGGATTTCAGATTCATATAGAGCAAATTCTAGCTCCTATTGAAGAAGAAATCTGGATGCCCGTAACGCTTAAGTTCACCTTTGAAGGCTCCATTTTTGGGCTGGGTGGAAAGTATGATTATCTAGCCTCTTTGAGCAATTACAAAATCGATGTAAATGAAGACCTCGATCCCTCTGTAATTTTGATAGACGAAAAAATACAGACAGCTCCTGAGGAAATTGCCGCCATTAAAAAAGGTAATGTCGAAGAGGGTGTAGAACAGGTTTTTAAGGAAGACAAGGAAGTATCGCGAAAGCAGTTCAAAAAGCTGATGCGAGAGTATGAGAAAGAAGAAAGAGAAGAATTGGATGAACCAGACGTGGTTTCTGACTACTCATACAAAATGGATTCTCTGGCCACAAAGAAAGACTCCCTCTATTGGGCTTTAAGGCGGCCTGTTCCTTTAACACAAAGAGAAATTAAGGGCTACAAAGTACAAGACAGCACATATTTTGCTGAAAAAGAAAAAATAGAAGCAGATTCTTCAGTAGCCAGAAATGGCCAGAAATTCGGCATTGGCGACATTTTCACTGGTGGCTTTTATAAGTTTGGGGATAGGTTAAGATTCAATTTCCCAGGCTTTTTGCCTCAAGTTCGATTCAACACCGTAGAAGGATGGAATCTTGATTTCACAGGAACTTTTCAGTGGAGAGAAGACACTACGGCACGACTTAGGATTTCTCCCTTTGTGCGTTATGGCTTTGCTAGCAATAAAGTATATGGAAAGCTAGAAACGCAGTTCGGAACAGGCCAAAATGAGCAACGAAATACTTTTAGAGTATCTGGAGGAAGTTATGTAAGCCAATTCAATCCAGACATTGTGAATCCTTTTATCAATTCAGTCTACACTCTATTTCTGGAAAGAAATTACATGAAACTGTATGAAAAAGACTTTGTCATGGCGAGCTGGGCAAGAAGATTCAATTATCGATACAGGGTTGGTGCGCAAGTAGAGTGGGCCAATAGAAGTGAGCTGTTCAACAATACGAATTACAGTTTCTTCGATGGTAAAAGAGAATATACCTCAAACTTTCCTCAGTACTTAGAAAGAGGACCGAATCCAAATGTAGGCGCAACATCTCTAATAGAAAACAATAAGGCTTTCATTACCAAATTTACCATTATGGCTCAGCCTTGGTTAAAGTTTAGGAAGTATAATGGCCGATTAATTCCGCTGAATAATTCTTCGCCAGAATTGAGATTGACCTACCGAAAAGGGATTGAAGGTGTAGCCAATAGCACAACCAATTACAACAATCTTGAATTTGGATTTAAATCATCGTTCGACTTGGGCGTAAGGGCAAAGGTTGATTTTGATATTGAGGCAGGGAAATTCTTCAATCAGAATTCACAACGCCTCGACCTTATGGACTTCAAACATTTTCAAGGGAACAGAATTGAATTCACACCTATGGACGTAACGGGAGGCTTCCGCCTGTTGGATTATTACAGACATAGTACTTCCAAAGAATACGTTTCTGTACTGAGCCATATTCGATTCAGGAAACTTTTGGTTACTCAACTTCCCATGCTCCGATTAAGCGGGCTGAAAGAGAACTTATTTGTAAACTACCTATCTACACCAACCTCTGGAAATTATATGGAAGTAGGCTATACAATTGACAATATTTTCAGGGTGTTGAGGCTAGAATTTGTACAGTCGTTTCAAGAATGGGAACCCAGAGAATTCGGTATAAGAATAGGAATCGCATCACTTTTCAATAATTAAGAACACGGCTTCATAGCAGAAAGAAAGAAACGGTTTTTGATATTAACTATAAAATTAGTTTATTAACTAATGAATTAATTTTGTAGCCATGTCATATCAAAAGCAAAGACCACAACAAGAAGTAAATGCCGGCTCAATGGCCGACATTGCCTTTCTATTGCTCATCTTCTTCCTTGTTACTACGCAAATCGTAACCAATAAGGGAATTCCTATGATTTTGCCAGAAAAAGCACCTCCAGTGGATGTGCCAATTCCTGAAAGAAATCTATTCAAGATTCAAATCAATTCTTTCGATCAAATCATGGTTGAAGATGAAAGGTTGGACGACATATCCGAGCTTCAAAGCATGGTTTACGATTTCGTGCTCAATTTCGGAAAGCCAAATCCAACCAGCCGAATTGACGACATGAGCGATGTAGACGTTTTCAACTCTCTACCCGCTTCAATGAAGAATTACGTGAATAACAGCTTGAAGAAACCCAACTCTTCCGATGGGCCATCCAAAGCCATCGTCAGTATTAAAACAGACAGAGGCTCCAGTTATTCCACCTACATACAGGTGATGGATCAGGTGCAGGGCGCTTATTATACCATTTATGGAGAACGCGTTGGTTTAACTGCGGACGAATATCGCAATCTTCAACGGTCGAGCCCACATCAAATGAACCTTTACGAAAAGGGAAAAAGAGGCATCAATAAAGCCATCTCACTGGCCGATCCTTCCAAATTTGGGCAGTAATATGTCGCCCAAATCTGGCCTTTATCTTCGATAACTAAAACCTAAACAATCCTTAAGTGTAAAACTCTGGCATTCTCTTTGAAAAAGCGTTTTCGAAAAGAGCCAAACTTTGTAGTTTCGGCTGTCCAAAAGAAGATGTGATGAGAAAACTATTAATGATATTAGCCTTAGTCGGATTTTTTTCGACCGCTTATGGCCAGTTTAAAGAAGGCATACACTATGATGTAGTAGCAGAGCAAGCTACCACGCAACCAACCGTAACAGAATTTTTCTCGATGTTCTGCGGGCACTGTTTTCAGTTTGAACCTTTGGTTAAAGACATTAAAACCGACTTAAAATCAGGCACCAAATTCGAGAAGTCTCATGTAGATTATATTCCTAGAGACAATCCACAAGTGCAAGCCGACATTGTTAAGGCCTACGTGATTATGGATAAGCTGGGAGAAAAAGGCGATCAAATCATGCAGTATTTCTTCAATCAAATCCATTTGGTTGGCCGCACAATTGATACCAGCGATGTGATTAAACAAATGTTTGTGGAGCAAGGTGTAAGCAAAGAAGATGTAGAAAAGTATTTTTCAGACAAAACCATTGACAGCAGAGCGAAAAACATGGCTCGTTTCTGGGAAGAAAAGAAAATCACGAATGTTCCAACGCTTGTAGTTAATGGCAAATACAAAGTGAACATGTCGAGCGTTGCTAACCTGGACGAACTGATGAAATTGCTCAACTTTCTAGTTGATAAAAAATAAAATAGCACTCCAAAAAAGGCCACTTAAGTGGCCTTTTTTATTTTCTCCATACCTTTTATCTTTTTTAAAATGAGAAGTGATACGTAAATCGCTTTAAATTTCTATTGGATTATACTATTTTGGTATGTTTATAGAAAGTCAGTTGCTATCACCGAAATGAAGAAGAGTATTAAAGTTCTTATTGTTGACGATCACAGCCTTATCCGTGATGCCATCATAAATTACTTTGAAGGCGATGATGTAATCAACATTGTTGATCAAGCGGTTAACGGACAAGATGCCCTTTCTAAAATAGAACTTCACAGCCCAGACCTAGTTCTTACCGACATCAACATGCCAGAAATGGATGGCCAAGAGCTTATTAAAGAAGTAAAATCGGGCAATAGCAAAACCAAAATGATTGCCCTAACCATGGTGAATGAAACGCAACAAATCAAAAAGTTGCTTTCCATGGGTGTTGATGGCTACATGTTGAAAAACTGCGGCAAGGAAGAATTGAAACAAGGAATTCTTCAAGTTATGGCAGGCGCCAATTACTATAGCGCCAATGTGGTGAGCAAAGTAATGGAAGCCCTTTCTAAAAGGACCGTTAAAGAAAGAACTGTTACAGAAATGCCTCTTTCTTCTAGAGAAAAAGACGTTCTGAAATTAGTTCTTCTAGAATACAGCAACAATGAAATTGCTGACGAACTGAGCATTAGTGTTCGCACTGTGGATGCCCATAAAAGAAACCTTCTGGAAAAGACTGGCTCAAAAAACCTTGTTGGGCTTGTAATCTACGCGATAGAAAAGGGATTGGCCTAAACCAAAAACTTTTTAGGAAAAGCGACAAATACATTCGTGCCATTTCCAGGCTTGGTATCAATTTCCAAAGTAGCACCAATCGAACTCGCCCTACTTTCAATACTGTTTAGTCCAAAGCAATTTTTCTCATCTTCAATTTTGGGTTTATCAAAACCAAGCCCATCATCTTCGACCATCAAATCAATCGTTTCGTCATGTTCCAAAAGCTGGATCATAACGTTTTTAGCTTTTGAGTGCTTCTGAACATTATTGATAAGTTCTTGAACAATACGGTAAACGCTGATTTTCATCTTCTCACTCACCTCGCATTTCAGGTTAGAGAAAAACTCATAATTGATTGTGCTTACTTCAGACATATCCGAAACAAATGCTTCGATGGCGTTTACCAAGCCCAAATCATTAATAACGCGCGGCATCAAGGAATGGGAGATATTTCTAATTTCTTCGATGGTGTTTGTTAAATTCAGGGTGCATTTTTCGTAGTGAGAACAAGTCTTGTCATCAAAAGTCTCTTTGTAAACGCCCAACAAACCCAAGTTTAGAGAAACCGCGGTTAAACTCTGAACAACACCATCGTGAAGTTCTTTGGCGATTCTTGCCCTTTCACGGTCCTGGGCTTGTAAAACAGAATCTACCAATTTCTCTTTAGCGAAATCTGTTTCAATCTTCAGCTTATTTCTTTCAATGGCATAGTCGATTGCCTTTTCTAAAAGCTTGTGGTCAAAATCACCTTTCACTAAATAGTCTTGGGCACCGAGCTTGATTAATTGTTTGGCCAGATTTAAGTCACTTAAACCTGTTAAAACAATAATAGGCTTGCCAAAACTATTTCTCTTTAAACGATTATAACCATCCACGCCAGAAGCATCTGGAAGTGAAAGATCTAAAAGGATGATATCAGGACATTGCTCTTCAATGGCCAAAATTCCTTCATTCAATCGTGTGGTTTCTACAAGAGACCAACTTTTTAAGTTACCCAAGGATAGGTACTTTTTTATCAGTATGCGGTCTGTAAGGTTGTCTTCAATTATTAAAACGCTATTCTTAGTTCCTTCTCCTTCTTCCATCAAGACGCTTTTAAATTCGGCAGAAGCACGGTGTTAATCCAGTAGGATTTAATGCTTCTGATCACCTCAAAAAACTCACTCAGTTCTGAGGGCTTTTGAATATACGAATTTGCATGATTAGAATAGCTTTTTACAATATCAATTTTGCTTTTTGAAGTAGTTAGTATAATTACTGGAACTGCTTTTAAATCGGGATGCGACTTGATTACAGAAAGCACCGAAAAACCATTTTTCTTAGGGAGATTGAGGTCAAGAATGATCAGATCGGGAGTATGGGCCTCATTATCTACTCCAATTCTTTGCAGATAAATCTCTGCTTCTTCTCCATCTCTGGCCACATACATGTCGTTTTCGATGCCTTCTTTTTTCAGTGCAAACTTTGTCAAATGCACATCATCGGGATTGTCTTCAACAAGAAGAATCTTAAGTGTCATGGTACTGGTAGTTAGTTGTTAGGTATATTAAAAATGAAAGTTGAGCCTACACCCAGTTCGGATTCGAGCCTAATTGTCCCCTCATGCAACTCCACAATCTTTCTACAAATTGAGAGGCCAATACCCGACCCTGGATATTCATCTTTTGAGTGTAATCTTTTAAAAATATTAAAAACACTGTCGTGGTACTCTTTATCGATGCCTATGCCGTTGTCTGAAATTCGATAAATGATTTCATCGTCTTTCTGCTCCGCAGTTATTTCAATCTTTGGAGCAATTCCCTTACGGGTAAATTTTAAGGAATTGGATATTATATTGTTGAAAAGCCTGTAGAGTTTTGCCTTGTCTCCTTGAACACTGTAAAGCTCATCATATACGATTTCGGCTTGCTTCTCTTCTACTTGAACAGTAAGATCGGAAACCACTTCATTTACAAGGGTATTGACGTGAACAGTTCCCGTTTCCATATCTTGGCTTCCCACTCTTGAATATTCAAGAAGATCTTCAATCAAGGTTCGCATGCGGATGGAAGCCTTCTTTACAATTTCCAAGTAACTCTCGGCCTCTTCTCCAATAGGAGCTTCGATAGACATTTGGAAAAGCTGAAGAAAACTGCTGATGGTTCTTAACGGTTCTTGCAAATCGTGACTGGCTACATAAGCGAAGTTTTCGAGTTCTTTATTCGATCTTTCAAGCGCTCCAACCTTTTCTTTAAGGTTTCGTTCCGCTGCCTTTAATTCGTCAATATCCGCTATAATGCCAATCATGCCTTTTGGTCCGTCTTCAGCATTATCTACAGAACCCTTGGCATTAATCCATTTATACCTGCCGTTTTTGGTTTTGAGCCTGTAGATTACATCGAAGGGTTCGCCTTTCGTAAAGTGATCGTCTAATGCTCTTTGAAGAACTTCGGTATCATCTGGGTGAAGAATATGATTGAAGGAAACTCGGCCTGCCTCAATGTCGTCCGTTTTGTAACCTAAAATATCATAGAAGGAAGGCGACCACCAAACAGCGTCCTTTTCAATATCCATCCAATGCCAAACCGCTTCTCTGGCTCCCTCAAAAGCTCGTTCGAGTTTGGATTTTGACTCTTTTAATTCTAACTCTACTCTTTTTCTCGCATCAATATTTTTAACTACCGCCACGGCATGTTTTACATTGCCCTCATCGTCTCTCATTAAAGAAACGGATAAATGGACCCACATAATTTCACCAGATTTGGTGATGTAGCGCTTCTCCATTTGGTAGTTTGAAATCTCGTTTTCTAGAAGCTTTCCATAAAACTCTAGGTCACTATCCAAATCATCAGGATAGGTAAAATCTCCAAAAGTCATTTGTTGAAGCTCCTTTTCTGAATATCCAAGAAATCCTTCAAGCGCCTTATTAACCCTGAGTACTAAACCTTCAGTACTAACAAGGGCTACGCCTACAGCAGCGTTTTCGAAAATCTCTTTAAAAACGTTGTTTGAGGTAAGTTGAACTCCCTTTTCAACAGGAGGTGAAGTAAATGAGATAATGTACTTTCTTAGATTTTCCGCAGATGGCTGGATTGGGGTAAGCAAACAATCCAAGTTTTCTCCCCAAGCGGTATTGATTTTAACAAATAAAGGCTGATTCGAGGTTTCAGACCAAAACTCGTCACCCATTTCCATGGTTCCAAAATCAATCAGGTTGGTGATTTGACTACCAACTACTCCCTTGAACGCATACCCAAATGCCTCGGTGAACTGATCTCCCACTGACATTATGACCCCTTTTGCATCTAGCTCTACAAACACAACTTCACGTTTATTAATCAATAAATTCTAAAGGCAACCCTTCCTTTCAATCCTAATAATAACCAAAATTCAGTCTTGAAATCAGGGTAAAAATCTCATATCAACATATTTGACGTATGGATATATTTTACCGCATTTCAAACACGGTATTTCTATATGGCGAGGTAAATGATCTAAAACTATTTTACTGTTTGAAATAATTTCAGACCGTTCAAAGCAAATTTAGACATTTCATGTAATTCAAGACAATATTTCTTTATAAAAATAAACTAAGCATGTTAATACATACGTTATCCGCAATCTTAACATGAAGTACTCAACGAACGATAACGAAATGTGGGTTTAACTTGAATTAAATCGATTTCGAAAACAGGCAGGAACAACATGAGCCTAAACCGACTTTTTGACATTCATCAATGACTTCCCCAATCACATTTTTCTTTTAAAGAAGAATCATATTTAATTACAACATACCCTAAAGAATAATATGGTTTCATACTTTTCGTTAATTTCGAAGTCATGAAAAGAAGCCTTCTTATCATATTTCTTATCGGCTTACCTTTGATCGGTTTTTCTCAAAAAAAGACGAAAAAGGAAAAAAAGGCTCAAACTGAAGAAGTTGAGAAGCCCGATATTTCTGTTGAACTAGAAAAGAAAGACAGCATTCCTGATGTGCCTTTAAAAGAGAAAAAAAACACTTTCTATGGTGAAAAAACAAAACCAGAATGGACTGCAGCTGAAATTCAAGGCCGGAGACAGATTGAGGAGTTTTTTGTTTTAAGAGAACCCGTGGAAGTTGATCCTTATGTCCCCTTCATTGCAGTATACGACAGGGAAAAAAATCAGATTGTGAATGCGAGAAACCGGTCTGGCAAAATTGAAAACGTGGTTCATGGACCTTACAAGAGGCTTGTGAATGACAAAGTGGTTGAAGAAGGTGCTTTTTTCTTTGGGTCCAAACATGACAGATGGATGCTCTATAGCCTTCAACAAAAGTTGAACGACAAGGAGCATTTTCATAAAGGCTGGTATCGTGATTCGGAAATCACTTATTACGATCCTGAAAAAAAAACACGGATTAAGGAAGTTATCCCTATAAAGTACGGAAAGAGAGAAGGCCCATATTATCTGTTTTATGAAAATGGCCGTATTGCCGTTCAAGGCTTATATGAGTTCGATAAGAAAGTAGGGGTTTGGCAAGAATTTCATAACACCACCCGAACGATTGAAAAGAGGTCAATTCAATTTCCTTCAGATCCCTTTCAGAAAAACTTTAGGCCTTATGTGGTTAAAGAACTCGATCGCTTTTCAAATCTGATTTACGAATCACCCAAGGTGAAAAACGGTTTTTAATAAAATGCGTCTTCAAAATGCGCGATTTCTTCTCGTTGAGAATTCTTATGTATCGCAATAATATCGAAGCGAATATCACCTTCCCAATCATTTTCAATCATGTAATGCTCAGCTGCACGAATTACAGAGGTTTTCTGATTTTCAGAAACAAAACTTTCTGGTTCTCCAAATGCTTTGCTTTTTCTGGCCTTCACTTCTACAAAAACCAGAACGTTACCATACTTGCAAATCAGGTCGATTTCAGACTTCTTAAACCTGAAATTTTGCTCTAAAATCAAGTAGCCTTTCCCTTGCAAAAAACGAGCTGCAAGCTCTTCTCCCTTTTTTCCAAACGTTTGCATTGAATCCATACCAGACCTCCTTAATTTAGGGATTAAATTGAAGTAACTTGACCACCAAAAATAATAGTTCGATGCTGCACTCTATTAATCCTACGCAAACTCAAGCGTGGGAAAAATTGACTCAACACTTCTCAGAACAAAACCAAACTCAAATGCGAGACCTGTTTTCGCAAGATCCTGAGAGGTTTAACAAGTTCTCTCTAAAGTTTAACGACATACTTTTAGACTATTCTAAAAATAGGATTTCAGACGAAACCATCACTTTGTTGCTTCAATTAGCCGAAGAATGCAAAGTAAAAGAGGCCATTGCCTCGATGTTTGGTGGAGACTCGATTAACGCAACAGAAGGAAGAGCCGTTCTTCATACTGCACTTAGAAATATGTCGCGAAATGCAGTAACCGTAAATGGTGAAAACGTAATGCCAGAAGTGAAAGCAGTGCTAGCAAAAATGAAAGCGTTTGCAGACAAAGTAACTCAAAAAGAGTGGCTTGGCTACACAGGTAAACCTATCAAATACATAGTCAATATAGGCATTGGAGGTTCGGACTTAGGCCCTGTAATGGTAACCGAAGCTTTAAAACCATACAATACTTTTGGTATCGAAACCTTCTTTGTTTCCAATGTGGATGGAACGCATATTGCTGAAACACTGAAAAAAGTAAATGCTGAAGAAGCTTTATTTATGATTGCTTCTAAAACATTCACCACCCAAGAAACAATGACCAACGCTCAAACCGCCAGAGATTGGTTTTTGAACGAAGGAGCTTCTGAAAGTGATATAGCTAAACATTTTGTGGCACTTTCGACCAACGAAAAAGCCGTATCAGAATTTGGTATCGATACCCAAAACATGTTTGAGTTTTGGGACTGGGTGGGTGGCCGCTACTCTTTGTGGTCTGCTATTGGACTTTCTATTGCCTGTACCATCGGTTACGACAATTTCGAAGAACTATTAACTGGCGCCTATGAAATGGATGAGCATTTTAAAACAGCCAACTTCGATGAAAATATCCCTGTAATATTAGCGCTTGTTGGGCTTTGGTATACGAATTTCTTTGGAGCGGAAACCGAAGCGATACTACCTTACGATCAGTATTTACATCGTTTCGCGGCTTACTTCCAACAAGGAAATATGGAAAGCAACGGAAAATATGTAGATCGCTCAGGCGAAAAAGTTGACTATCAAACTGGCCCTATTGTTTGGGGAGAACCAGGCACAAACGGTCAACACGCTTTCTACCAGCTTATTCATCAGGGCACAAAGCTTATTCCTTGCGATTTCATGGCTCCAGCTATCAGCCAAAATCCAATTGGAGATCATCATCCAAAGTTGCTTTCTAACTTCTTCGCTCAAACCGAAGCCTTAATGAACGGTAAGTCTAAAGAAGAAGTAGTAGCAGAACTAAAGGCAGATGGCAAATCTGAGGAGGAAATTGAAAAATTGGCTCCGTTTAAAGTTTTTGAAGGAAATAGACCTACCAATTCAATTCTTTTCAAAAAATTAACTCCTAAAACCCTTGGCTCCTTGATTGCTATGTATGAACATAAGATATTTGTTCAAGGTGTGATTTGGAACATTTACAGTTTCGATCAGTGGGGAGTAGAATTAGGCAAAGTGTTAGCCAAAAGAATTCTTCCAGAGCTATCAGGCTCAGAGCAAGTATCATCTCACGATAGCTCCACCAATGGCCTTATTAACAGTTACAAATCCATGATTCAATAATGACAGATAAGAAATACCTCTATCCCTTAAAATTCGAAACCATTTTTAAAGAGAAAATCTGGGGAGGAACCAAAATTCGAGACGTTCTAGGCAAAGACTTTTCACCTTTAAAGAACTGCGGAGAAACTTGGGAAATCTCTGGAGTTGAGGGAAATCTGTCTAAAGTAAGTGATGGTTCGCTTAAAGGAATGACCATTCCTGAGATAACGGCCATGTTCAAAGAGGATTTTGTAGGAAAAAAAGTATACCAACAATTCGGAACAGATTTTCCTCTTTTGGTGAAGTTTATTGATGCTGCTCAAGACCTAAGCATTCAGGTTCACCCTGACGATAAACTCGCAAAAGCAAGGCATAACAGCTTGGGAAAATCAGAAATGTGGTATGTTTTTCAGGCTGACAAAGGTTCTAAATTGATTAGTGGCTTCAATAGAAACACTACTAAGGAAGAATACTTAGAATACTTGAACAACGGTAAATTGACAGAGCTGCTTAACGAAGAGAGCGTTTCTCCTGGAGATACATTCTATTTACCAGCAGGCCGTGTTCATACCATTGGAAAAGGGCTTTTATTGGCTGAAATCCAACAATCTTCAGATGTTACCTATAGAATTTATGACTTCGATAGAGTAGATGATGAAGGCAATAAGAGAGAATTGCACACTGAACAAGCCTTAGACGCTCTTGATTACAAGGCTCATTCAAACTATAAAACCAAGGTGAATAACCGAATGAATGAAGTTGTGCCATTGGTTAAATCGCAATACTTTCATACCAACCTGTTAGAGTTTACTACAGGAATTATTAGAGAACATTATAACAAAGATTCATTTGTCATTTACACCTGCACAGAAGGTGAAGCCGAGCTAGAGACTCAGGGGCATAAAACAAAAATACGTATGGGAAATGCAGTTTTAATACCACAAAAATTCCCAGAAGTGCACATAAGAACAAAATCCGGCTTTAAAATGTTGGAAACGTATGTGCCTTAACATATTTTTGTACTATGGCTGGAAAAAAGAATATGAAAAATTTCGAAGCCACGTTCTTACACTTAAAAGATGAGACTGTGGAAAAGAAAGAGTTTCTGGCGCGAAATCATACTTCAGCCCTAAGAAAGGCTAACAGACTAATTACAAAAAATGTACGTGTGTTGTCTGTTGACCAATTAGAGGGCGGGGAAGTATCAGCTTAAAAAGTGTGTGTGTATGGCTGCATTCGCGTAAAACATGAATATTCGAATTAATAAGGCTGTTGAGGTAATCGATCGTAGAATGGAAGATTACCAAAGTGTATGGGATTATCAGGAATCTGTTTTTAAAAACACAGTTGATAAAAAAATACAGAATAGGCGTATTGACGATCCTACTCTGCAATCTCCTACAGACAACTTTCTTATTTTTTGCGAACATCCTCATGTTTATACTCTTGGCAAAAGTGGGTCTATGGAAAACCTGCTACTAGATGAGCAGGGGTTAGAAAATCATTTTGCGAAATTTTATCGAATAAACCGTGGTGGAGATATTACTTACCATGGGCCAGGGCAACTGGTAGCTTATCCGATAATTGATCTCGAAAATTTCTTTACCGATATTCATAAATACCTTCGGTTTTTAGAAGAATCGGTAATCCTCACTTTACGGGAATACGGCATTAATTCAGGCCGTATTGATGGGCTTACGGGAGTTTGGGTTGATTTTGAAGAAGGAGCTCAAAATCCGCGTAAGATATGTGCGATGGGAGTCAAATCAAGCAGATGGGTAACCATGCATGGTTTGGCTCTCAACGTAAACACCGACCTCTCCTACTTCGGTCACATTGTGCCTTGTGGCATAGATGACAAAGCTGTAACATCTATGAAACAAGAATTAGGGCATGAAGTAAACTTCTCTGAAGTTCAGCAAAAATTAACTAACCATATTATAGAAGTATTCGGAATGGAGTTGATTAAGCCATGAATACCAAAAGGCTCATCATCAGCATTCTCCCCATTCCTCTTCTTTTAGGGATATATTTCATATTCAATACTTCAAACCCACCTTCATCACAAATAATCATACCCAATGCAGAAAAGCACAGGGGTGTTTGTTGGGTAGGCGGGCCAAGAGAGATTGATGAATCGGAAATAATCAACCTGGCAAATCACAACATCAACTGGATTTCTCAAACTCCATTCGGATGGCAAAGCGGCCACGACAATCCTGAAATTGGAACACTCATAGGCCAAAAAGGATTTCGAGGCATGTGGGGAGAAAGAGATGAGGGCTTGAAAAAAACCACAGAGCTTGCGAAAAAGCACGGCATTAAAACAATTCTGAAACCACACATATGGTTAAGAGATGAAGCTGGTAAATGGCGTGGTGAAATTCAGATGAAATCTGAGGAAGATTGGTTAAAATGGTTTCAAGCTTACGAAACCTTCATTCTACATTATGCAAAACTAGCAGAAGAGAGCCAAATGGAAATGCTCTGTATTGGCACAGAGCTTCATCAAACTTGCGTAGAAAGAGAAAAAGACTGGAGAAGTTTAATTGCCAAAGTCCGCTCAGTTTATTCAGGCAAGTTGACTTACGCTGCTAATTTTTCTAAGGAATATGAAGAAGTTCAGTTTTGGGATGCTTTAGACTACATTGGAGTTCAGGCTTACTTCCCTCTTGCTTCCGAAGAAGAAGCTTCGGAGCAAGAGCTAAGAAAGGGTTGGCAACAGCCCATAAAAGACTTGGAAAAGATATCGGCCAAGTTCGATAAACCCATATTATTTACGGAAGTCGGTTATAAAAGCACCAAAAATGCTGGAGTTACGCCTTGGGAATGGCCGGCAAGAATTAACGAATCAGAAAGAGAAACTATCTTTTCTGAGCAGGCGCAAGCCAATTGCTTCAAGGCTCTATTCGATGAAGTTTTGGAATTGCCTTGGATGGCCGGTGTCCACATTTGGAAATGGTACCCCAACTATGAAAACCAAAGGTTTAGAGGCAATAACCAATTCAATATCGACTTCACCCCACAAAACAAATTGGCCGAAAAGATCATTTCTGAAGAGTTCGCAAAGTTGAAATAGAGATTCTATAAATCAGAATCGTATTTTTGCTCTTCCAAACGCATTAACTAAAGCATGAAAAAAGACATTGATTTCCCAGAAGTGGCAGGCGTTAAAATTGCCATTGCTAAAAACATTAATCAAATGGGAGAAAGTGAATGGAATGTTTATCTGGTCAATAAGAACCTGATTGCTTTAGAAAATGTGATGATCGTATCTAAAGGCTATGAAGATAAGGATGGTTCTGGACGAAAAACTTCGACCCTAAGACACCTGATTGAAAAGGTTGAAGAGCAAAGTGTGGCCAAAGTAGAGGCCATCAGCCCTGAAGTATTTTCTTTTCATAATGAATTCTGGGTCAGCTATTACATACTGAATGAGCTGTTCGATAAAAAATTTGTGATTGAGCCTTTCAATGAATTTGATCTAGACCTTATTGAAGAAATAGACTTGAAAGGGAAATTAGCTCTATAAACCCTTTCTAGAATCGAATTCAGACCCTTTTCTGTTATTCAAAAAATTTTCGAACCAAGTGAAGTATTTTTTGGTTTATAGTTTGGATAATGCAAACGATTGCATAATTTTGAAGCAGAGATCGACTAAGGCATTAAGGAGTTTGATTTTGAACAATAAGTAAAGTAAACTAAATGGAGAATTTCAGCACTAGTCGTGTAGCGAATGAATCTAATGGAGAAAAGGTTAAAGCACATTCGCAGAACTACGCCAATTCACAAGGTCCGCAAGACTTCAATCACCAGCGCGTTTCAGTGAGGGAAATTATTGAGGATCATTACCGAAGAGGTAAGTAAAAAAGAGCCCCAATTGGGGCTCTTTTTCATTTACACTGATCCTTTCTTCGTGTATCAACAATATATATGATTTGCCAGCCCTTTTCGCCTTTATAAAGCTGAAAAGAATTGACTCCGCAATGAGAGAATTTTCCTCCCAAATAGAATTGATAAGGAGTCCATACGGCTGCTAATGAGCCATCAATTTTTATATCCGCAAACTCTATTCTTTCGTCCCAAACCTGATCGTGAGGTGTACCCACAGCTTTCAGAAAACCTTCAATTCCTTCTCCAGAAACAACGGTTTTTCCTTCTCTATTCTCGGAGAGCGTTTGCATAATTGCTTTATCCGCAAAAGCTGAATGAACCATCGTGCTATCGCCTTTACGCATTCCGTCAAAAAGCCTCATGATGGTTTTCTTTATTTCGGCTTCATCCGATTGTGCCTTAACAGAAACACTGCAGATCAATAGAATTAATATCAAAAATCTTTTCATAGCTTAATAAAACATCAAGATAGGTAATCCCTTTTATTTTATTAACTATCTACCAGCTCTAACAGAGCCTCCTGTGTTGGTTCTCATATCTACCTTCGGCCTACCTTTGTAATAAATAGAACCTCCTGTTGAAGCTCTTCCTGAAATATAATCATCTGCCGAAACTCGAATATCGGCTCCAGTATTAGCTTTAACATAAGCCTCTTGCGCCTCCACTTCATAAGCATCTACAGACGCACCCGTGTTAGCACCAACTTCAACATTTTTAATTTCACCAGAAAGCTCAATATGCCCAGCAGTTGCTGCTGAAATATCAACCGTTTCGGAATAAGCTTCCAATTTTAGACTGCCAGAAGTATTGGCACTCAATCTCAATCGGTCCACTTTGATTTCATTCTTATACTTTACATCGGCACCGGTATTTACGACAATTTCATCCGGATCTTCAGTATAAGTCAGTGTCATTCTTACCTTGCTCCTTTTGTGAATTCCCTCAATTTTTAGGGTTAGGCCATCTCCTCTCACCTCAGTTACCACATCTTCCAAATCTATTCCAGAAGCTTCAATTTCCACTTTGTTCTCATTACCTTTTTGAGCGACCAACTCAATTCCCTGAGAAACTTTTACACCTCTAAAAACTCTTAAATCTCGCGTTTCTGTTCTTTGAGCAAAAGCTGCCGTTGTGAGCAGCAGAAACACCATTGTTGTTGTGATTTTGATGATACTTTTCATGTTTTCTTCCTTTAATAAATAATACCAAAGACGACCATTTTTGAACAAGGGTTGCTTCTTAAAAATAAAACGTGCTTGCCTCGTGGATTCAGCCTCATTTTTTTAGGTAGCATATGATTTCGGATTACCTTTGCACAAAGCATTGATATGGCTGATCCTTACATCAAATCGCTTCATATAATCTTTATTGTAACTTGGTTTGCAGGGCTATTTTATATTGTCAGGCTGTTTATTTACCAAGTGGAAGCGGCTGAAAAACCAGAGCCTGAAAAAACGATTTTAGGCAACCAACTTAAAATAATGGCCAACCGCCTTTGGTACATCATCACTTGGCCATCGGCTGTTTTAACTCTCATAATGGGAAGCTTAATGATTATCAGGTTTCCTCAGATGCTTTCATTACCTTTTATGCAGATCAAACTGGGCTTTGTTTTATCGCTCTACATTTATCATTTCTTCTGCCATAAAATTTACAAACAGCTTCAAACCGACATTATAAAATACAGCTCTACTCAGCTTAGAATATTCAATGAGGTGGCCACGCTTATACTGATTTCAGTAGTATTCATCATTGTTCTGAAAAATGAACTGAGCTGGATAAAAGGAACGGTGGGCTTTATACTCGTTGCCATTCTTTTAATGATAGGCATCAGAATTTATAAGAAGATAAGACAGAAAGGAGAAAAGTAAGCTTATGAAAAAGCAATTGGGACTTATAATGATTACCGCCACTTTGGTTTTAAGTGCTTGCGGCTCTAATGAAAACAAAAGACTTCCTATAATGGGAAGAACCGAATATGTAGAAACCGGAAACACAATTGATACGGTTTATCATACTATTCCCGATTATAACTTGGTAGATCAGGACAGCATGTCAGTTACTCCTGAGACTTTCGAAGGAAAAATCTACGTTGCAGACTTCTTCTTTGGTACTTGCCCTACTATTTGTCCTATTATGAAACAGCAAATGATACGGATTTACGACAGATTTAACACCAATCCAGAGTTTGCTATTCTTTCTCACACCATTGACCCTGACCACGACACGGTGGCTTATTTAAAGGATTATTCCGAAAGACTGGGTATTGAAGATAACAAGGTTTGGCACTTTGCCACTGGCGATAAAGCTGAAATTTACGAGCTCGGTAGTGCAACCGGCTATATGGTTCCGGTAGGTGAAGACAGTGAATCACCAGGCGGCTATATTCACAGCGGAGCTTTTATCCTTGTAGATAAAGACAAGCGAATTAGAGGTTTTTATGACGGAACTAAACCTGCGGAAGTAGATATTCTGATGAACGATATTGATCGACTGCTGAAAGAATATCACTAAGTCATGCGTAAACTTCTTCCCATACTCCTTATTCTAGCTGTACTTTCTGCTTGCGGAAGCGACAACAGCAAAGGGGAGTCCGAAACAACCAACACGGCAGTCACAAAGCTTTCTCAAAAGGAAACTCAGTACTTCTCGAACGGCAAAAGGCTTTACGAGAGCTATTGTTCAAACTGCCATATGGACGATGGAAAAGGACTTGGAAAGCTTATTCCGCCATTGGCTAAATCCGATTACTTGAAAAATCACAGAAGTGATCTTCCCATCATTCTCAAATTTGGGCTGAATGGGCCAATAACTGTCAATGGAACCGATTTTAATCAGCCGATGCCCGCCAACCCAAAATTGACTGACCTAGAAGTGGTTGAAATATTGACTTTTGTTGGGAATAGCTGGGGGAATGAGCTTGGCGGTTTTACACTAGAAGAGGTGAAAAGAGATTGATCTTCTCACCTCTCTGATAATTTAGTTGCAAGAAGCAATAATCTTTTTAGCTACCTGAATGGCTAGTGCTTTACTGGCTTGGTCGTTTTCTCCGCCAACATCTACATTCACCCGAAAACGAACTTTGCCATATTGCACCACCAAAGCTCCAAGAGAAGGAGGAGAAAGCTTAGTTCTGGAGGCATCCCAAATGGCGATATCCCCCACTTTTTCATTAATAGCCACGTAATTGAGTTTGGCGAAAACTCCTGTGAAGCCTTGTGACATGTTGTACTGCTCTTCAGTAATTTCTCCAGCATCTAACTTAGCCTTTAACTGTTCTTTCATCTGAGCAGTGAGTCGCTCACGTTCTTCTGGGGTTGGAGTTTTGTAAACCGATTTGAAGTTTTCAATTGGATCTTCAGCTTTCACAATTTCCATGCTATTGAGCGCAATGGTGTTCATTAAAGGCAGTTTCATTCCCTGAAATTCTCCCATTCTGCCAGTATCCCATTGGTAATCTCGGCTGTTCCATTCTGTGCGTTTGTTGTTATCGCTGCCATTGGTTTCGAGCGATTTTCCGCCAGTATCAACCAGTTCAAGCACCATTTCTTCTGTCAGAAGTTTGCTGGGGAAATTGATGTTTTGCTCCAAACATTTAGAGTTTGAAACGCTGGCTTCTGTGGCCATTGGAGTTCCATTTTCTGCTGAACCTCCACAGCCAGCGGCCACCAAAAGTATAGCTAGTTGCAATGCTTTAATCATGATTAATTTCCGTTTGGCATATATTGAGACATGTTGAGCACTTGATAACCTTCTGTGATAAAAGTGTAAGAAATTGAAGGGTTGACTTCGTTTGTTGACATAGACATCGCCATGTTTTCAACCTTGTCTATCATGTGCATTTCCAACACCATACCTCCTTCAGCTCGTGCAAATGGGTTAGCGCCCATACTTGCTCCTTTGCCCTGTAATCCCATGAACATTCCACTCATTTCATCGGCCAGATTGCTTAGTTCAGGAGCCACCCAGAAAGTCATGGTTCTGTCCTTTTCTGTGTCCTTGAGCACATATTCTTTGCATTCATAACCTGCAATTTCTTTCGTATTGCCGGTCTCCTTTAACTCAGCTGTTTTGGTCCAATCCTCTTCTTTTTCATCAAGATTTAGGGTCGAATTCATGTTGAAGCTTGTCGCCACTTTCGAACCTTCATTCTCCATAAAATTGATGCTGTTTTCTCCATCGATGATCATCAAATTGAAAGCTTCTCCGAGGTTTCCTTCTTCGTCCATAAACTTCATTCCGATGTAGTCATTAGGGCTGAAAAAGTATTCATAGAAAATGGTACCTACTTCCTTATTCTTCTTTAGGTCGAAGAACTTGAATTGACTTTTCATGCTGCTGGTAAACTGATAACTCGGTTTCAGTTGGATTTCCTCGTTAGTACTACCAAGGTTCATCATTCCAGACAAATCCATTTCTTCAGAAACTTCATCTTCACCTTTTTTCTTCTTCTTTTTTCTCTTGAAAAGACCTTCCAACTTATCAAGACTGCCATCAATGGTTTTATCAATTTTATCGTCCAAACGCTTTTCAGATTTCTCCTTTGCTTTCCGTTTGACCTGATCTTTCTTCTTTTCCTGCGCCAGGGCGACCGTGCTGATGAGCACCGCCAACAGGAGGCATAAAATCTTTCTCATACTTATAAATTTTAATTGTTCTATTTCAATCGTCTCACCAGTTCAACCCTGCGATTTTTCGCCCTTCCATCTTCTGTAGCATTGTTGCTGACAGGCGCATAAGGTCCAACTCCGGAACTCTCTAATTGCTTGGCATTCACCGCAAAATCGGTGGTGAGTTTTTGGACTACAGCCGCTGCTCTATTTTTTGAAAGCGTAAGGTTTGAAGCCACCGAACCGACATCATCGGTATGGCCAACCACATAGAGATTCACAGCAGGATTGGCTTTCAGATAACTCGCAATTTCTTGTAAAACCCCATCAGATTCTGGTTTGATTTGGGAACTTCCCGTATCGAAAGTGATGCCGTAAACGGAGATCATTCCCTTATCATTTAATGCTGATTCAAGGGTATGTAAATCTACTTTTTGCTCCATTTCTTCGGCTTCTACTACATGAATTTCGTAGCCTTGTTCTCCTAATCCGTAACCGAAAACCATGGCTACATTGTATAATTTCCCGTCTTTACTGAAGCTGGCTGCGTGATAGGCGAAGCGTTCGCCATAATAAACCGGAATTTGAAACCTAGCGGGTTCCAGCGCTTTCCAGAACAAGCCAATATCTCCGCATTCATCGCCATAACAGCTGAAAATGGTTTCGGCCTCACTGGCTTGAAGCGCCTTCTTAAAATTGGTGAACACCTCGTAAACCGATGCTTTATCAGTAGGCATTGTGTAGAAGATTCGAAAGATTCGGCCCTCTGCTTTTTTATTCTTTGATGCAGAATAAGCACTATTTACCGCACCCGTAACAAGTTGATAAGGCTCGAATGAGGTTTCTTCATATTGATAAATTTTGGAACCTTCGAATGCAGGAAAAAGGGGATGATCCTTTTCTTCCTGAGCATTTAACATAAAGCAGCCAAGTAGCGCACTGAGTAAGAGTAGTTTTCTCATGAAATTGATTTTTCATGACTTTATTCCGTTGCGCGAACAGATGTGAACAGCAAACTTCAAAAAATTAAAGCCCGGGGTTGGCTATACACCAAATCACCCGGGCTCTCGACTACTCAATTATTAATCAACCATATATCGTTCTTCCTTTGATACAGAAACAAGTTCAGGATGACAATTTGTGATTCTCCTGACTAGTTACCTGTTGCCAGAGCAAAAACATAGGAGCCTGAAGTTCCTGCTACACTTCCGCCTTGATCGTTTACACTAAAAGAAAGCTCTACCAAAGTTTCTGATACCACTTTGATGGTAACCAATATGCCATCATTCCTTTCGATAAGGTTGGCATTATCTGGGTCTGGGAAGGTGAATGTGCCCGAAACAGGCCAAACATCTTCATATCCTGAAGGCACATTTGAAGCTGTAAAACTTCTATTGCTGGTGAAGTTTAATTGAAAATTTTGCCAAAATCTGGAAGCATCTAACCCTTGATAAACCACAGCGCGGTTCCCTTCAGAAACTCCCCAGGTTTTCGCCAACGCCTCAACAATCAAATCCTCTTCAGTAGGTTCCGTATCACCTCCACCTCCACAGGAGAAAAGCAGAAAGGCCGAAAGCAAAAGCATATATTTTATTCTAATCGATTTCATTTTGATTTCTTTTTACTCGTGAATAATAAATCGGAGTTTCACTTTCGATCCACCCCGATTCCCCACCTAGTTTTTAACAATTCGTTTGGTTGCCCACGCTCCATCGGCCAGAATTTGCAGGGTGTAAATCCCCGTTGGTAAAGCAGCAATGCTCAATTCAAACTCCTTTCGGTTTTGGAATAAAGCAGTACCATGGGCAGTGCCTTGACTATCGTATATCGTAGTTTGAATTTTCTGATAAACCTTTGGCATTTCTACCTTAAAGACTTCAGTGGCGGGATTTGGATAGAGCGAAACGCGCTGACTGATTTCTGGATTTTCCGCACTGAGAACTTGCATACTGAAGCATGCTGATCTCTGAGTGCAGCCATTCACTGTAACATCAACCGCATATTCGCCAAAAACTGTGGGCTTGAAAGTTATTCCAGTTTCTCCAGCAATGGCTTGGCCTGTAGCACAATCAATCCACTGATAAGTGGCATTTTCAGGTTCAGCCCTTAAAGTAGGTTCATCCTTGTTCGACTCATCTAATGTAATGCTTGGGTTTGGTTTAGGGATTACCGCAAGCGAGACATTCACAGTAGAATCGCAACCGTATTGATTCACTAGGATTTCCTGATAATCGCCAGAAGCACTCAAGGTTTGGGTCCCTAAAGTGAAAGTTTCACCTTCACAAATTTCAACCGCATCGAGATCTACCACATCAGGAGCATGAAAATTTACTTGAACCTGAACGGTTGAATCGCAACCCGCCTGATTTTCCAGAAAGAGTTGATACATACCTGATTGGGTAATTTCCATTTCACCAAAATGGTAAACCGAACCCTCACAAATATCTTCATCGTCCAGTGTTACAAAATCCGGAATATTTACTTTAACACTTACCGTTACAAGCGAATCGCAGCCAAATTGATTCGTAAGCAATTGCTCATAATCACCTGATTCTGTAATGATTTGACTCCCAAATTGATAAGTTGAACCCTGGCAAAGCTCTACCGCAGCGAGTTCTACGAGGTTGGTTTCATGAACAATCAAGTTGACCGTAACCGTTGAATCACCGCCTATTTCATTTTTCAAATCGAGTTGGTAAGAACCTGACTCCGTTAAAGTTTGATCTCCAAAAGTGTATTCCGTTCCCTCGCAGATTTCCACATCGCCTAATCCAACCAAATCATCGTTTGTAATGGTTACGGGCTGAACAACTGTGGAGTCACATCCATATTGATTTTGAAGCACAATCTGATATTCTCCTGTTTCGGTTATGGTTTGTCCGCCAAATTCCATCGAGCTTCCATTCCTCAATTTGATATCATCCAACACCACGTAATCTGATGGGTTTACCGTCAAACTAAGCACTACAGTACTATCGCAGCCCAAAACTGACTGAAAAGTATGGGTGTAAGTGCCTGATTCAGCATAATATTGACCCCCAAATTCATAGTTGCCATCATCCAAACACACCGACTCAGCCACTTCATAAGTTTTCGATTCACAAGAAGCAAAGGCATAAACTTCACCTCTTCCGGAATCATTAAAATAGCTATTGCTAGTTCCTGGAGCTCCTACTAAAAGTAGGTTTTCGGTATAGGCCAAACCCGTTCCAAAAGCCGCAGCAGCAACGCCCGCGTAACCATTTTTGGGAGGAATCACCTCTGCTTTGATGGTCTGAACTTCCTGCCAATCGCCTTGCTCACTGCGCTCATAGGCATATACAACCCCAGATGCATTTACTGAACTTTCTACATAATCGAAATTAGGAGCAGCAACAAAAGCTCTATTGCCATCAATCAAGACCTTTTCGCCAAAGGCATCGCTATTATCAAGGCCATCAGGAGCTAATTCCTTAGCCTGAGACCAAATTCCATCTGCTTCAATTTCAAAGATATAGGCCTTATTATCCACTCCAGAAAGTCCTCTTCTGGAAGCAACAATGGCATTTCCAGAGATGTCTACCTGATGCCCAAGCCTGTAGTAATCATCATAATCGGTAATTAGCAAGGTTTGTTTGTGCTCTATTTCAGACGTTCCTTTCAGCTTAAATACATCCAGTTTTCCAGCTTGAGTTTTGCGTGGCTCATAGCTTGTGTAGGTATATATATTCACATTGTAGGTAACATAGCTATATTCTGTTGAAGACTTATCCCAGCCAATCACGATGGTTTCATCAGCCATGGCTATGGCTGGGCCAACGAAATCGCTATCATCAAATTCATTCTTAAACTTGAACACTTCACCTTTTCCCAGTGGGCCGCCATCTTCATTTTTGATAGTAGTGGCGGTTCCTAAATCCAGAGTTGCCCTGATGCCCCAATCAATGGTGCCATCTACTCCGTAGACATCAAACACAATCAGTTCATAGCCATCATCACTGTTCACGAACATTGCCAAATAGTTCCCAGTGAAATCCATCGACACATTCCGAATGCCTGTTCTACCAATTTCTGGTAACATGCTATGAAACTGCCAACTTCCATCAGTTTGCTTTTGGTACAAAAAGGCCAAAGAAGTGTCTGTGTCTCCCCCATTTGGTTCCCTTCCAACCACTATAAAATCTTTCCCGATAACGACCTTTCCAGTAGCTTCATCAAAAGTATGGCCTGTCGGTGGCTCCAATTGACTTACTTCTGCCCAGCTTCCATTGGTATGTTTGAAGACATAGAAAATGTCGTCATACCTTCTCAATCCACGATCGTTGATGTACTCTGGTGAGCTTGCTACCAAATAATCTCCGTACATAGAAAGCTCGGTTCCAAAGCGCTTTAAACGGCTATCTTCCTTTGTACCGAGAAACGATATGGTTTGTGTAAACTGCTGTGCCCAAGCGAAAGTGCTAAAGCTCAACAGCAATAAAATGAGTAGTTTTTTTCTCATAGACTTTCAATTTTTTTCCTAGAATTTCAATTCATAGCATTCTATTTGAACCCAATGAATCAGGGGTTAATACCATGAGAAAAAGAGATGTGAACAGTGATAAAACTTTTTTAAAAAATTGATTCAGCTCTGATTTTTGCCTTTTATATTGTTTATGAAATAGGGTTTCAAACCAAATCAATGAACATTTCGCATTTTTTTTCGCTTCGAAAAGTCTTCCTATCCGCAGTGATTTTTGGCTTACTCTGCTCAAAAATTTTCGCCCAAACTGGCAATTTGGAAATAGTGGTAAGCAATGCAAAAAGGGCAAGTGAGCTCATAGAAGTTGAAGCTTACGATGAAGCTGAAAAGCTAATCTCCGAAACTCTGGAGTTGAGCATGCCCGATACGCTCCTTGCTATGCTCGAAAATCAATACAGCATGACCTTGGGCTACAAAGGCGAATTTGAAAAGGCACTTGAACGAGGGCACCACGCAGTAGCCTTATATCAAAAGCATTTTGGGGAGCAAAAAAAGCAAACTATTGATGCGCTGTACAACCTCGGTGAGCTTCATGGCGGAACTGGAAATTACGACAGCCTCTTCTTTTATCTTGAAAAGTCTCTGGAGTTATATTATCGACACACACCGGAAGAATACGCTGACATTGGCCTGGTTCACAATAATTTGGCTGCCAATTATCGAAACCGAGAATTCTACAGAAAGGCAATTATTCACTTTAGAAAGGCAGTTGAAAATTGGGAGAAGGTTGCAGAAGAAAGAACCGATTATCTGATTATTGGCTACGAAAATCTTGGAGCCTATCTAGATACGGACGAAAGCTTAAGCTACTTGCAAAAGGCATTGGACTTGAAAATTAGCCAAGGCGCTAACCCATTTAGGTCGTACATAGAAATTGCCGGCAAGCATTCCACCTTTGAAAATTACTCTGAATCGCTGCGTTATTATCATATCGGTCTCAAGCTTTTGAAACCCTTAGCGGATAATCAAAAAGAAACAGGCTTCAACTTTCAATACGATTTAGCCATAACATATTCGCTGGTAGCACAGGCGCACGAAGGACTTGAACAGTACGATTCGGCCAGATATTATTATCAGTTGGCTTATGAGGTTCCAACCATAGCCAACGATCCTAGCCTGCAAACGCGCTACCTCACAGCTCAAGCCAACCTTTATCGCTATATGGGAGATAATGACAAATCCATTACGGACTTGTTGAGAATATTGCCCCAAACGAGCAATCCAGACAATTATATGTTTGGCTATGTAACCTATTCGCTTTCGAAGGTTTTTGAAGTTCAAGGCGATTTTGAAAATGCCTTGCTTTACAATCTGTTCTCATTGCGATACGATGCTCATGGCAGCAAAAGCCTGGCCCCAGACTTTACCATTCGCATCTTCAACAGAAATGAACTTTCGCTTCAAAGTAATGCGGCCATATTATTGGCTAATCATGCTTTGTTTCTGAAGAAACTAGCAGGTCAAAAGCCAGAAGAAAAAGAAGAGATTCTAAAAGTAGCATTAAGCAATATTGAACAAGCCGTTGCTCATTTCGAAGAAGTAGGAGAATCGGAATACGCATCGCTTTTTTACAAAAGAGGGTTCGACAAAGCCTTAGAAACTCAGCAGTCCATTTTGCTAGCTTTATTCGAAATCACTCAAAATAAGCAGTTTGTTAATGATGCTTTTAGGGTTTCTGAACAAGCTAAAATCAACAAAACGCTACTATATTTTAATGACCAAGAAGTTCGGGCTTTGGCAGAATTGCCAGAAGATGTATTCGATAGAGACAGGAAATTGAAGGGAGAAATTGCCGAGGTAGAACGTTCAATCTTCAAAGAAAGCCAGCTGGGTTTAGAAGCAGACAGTACTTCTCTACGATCGGCTTACAATCAACTTTTTCAATTGAAACGTGATTATGAGAACTTCGAAAATCAGCTTCGCGAAAAATTCCCCAAATACTTTGAACTCAAACATAACATAGCGCCTGTTGACTTTCGAGAAATTCAGCAACAACTGGATAACGAAACCACTGCCTTGGCCTATTCATTGCATGAGAGTTTTCTTTTCATTTATACCATAACCCAACAAGGCATTTCTGCTCAGCAGTTTGAGACAGCGGCTGTACTCAAAAATCAAATCGAAACATACAGAGGTCATTTATTGAATCCTTCGGTTTCGCCTTTGGAATTCTCCGCTTCTGCTTACGCGCTTTATCAAGCACTTATTTCTCCGGTTTCTGCAAAAATAAAATCGACCAAAAATCTGCTTATTATTCCTGATAAGGAAATCAGCACAGTTCCTTTTGAAACCTTTGTTACCAGCCAGCAAGCAGAAAATGGCTTTTCCAACTTGTCTTATCTACTGCATCAGTTCGAAATTCATTATGCGTATTCAGCTACTTTGTGGCACAAACAGCTTCATGAAAAAGACAATAAAGCCAGAGAATTTTGGGCAGGTTTCGCTCCAGATTATGATACCAATGAGTTGATTTCAACGAATTATTCTTCTTCCAAAAATGAATGGATTTCGATTTTGCCCGGAGCGCAGAAGGAAGTAGAAGAGCTCTCCGAACTGATGAATGGAACCCTTTTCTCTGGAGAATCGGCCAATAAATCTGCACTTTTGAAAGCAGGAAAAGATTACAAAGTGCTTCATTTGGCCATGCACAGCACCATTAACAGTGATCAGCCGATGTATTCAAGTTTTCTTTTCACTCCCAATTTGGAAGATGACGCTGAGCAACTCAGTATTTCAGAGCTTTTTCATCAGGATTTGAATTCGGAATTGGTGGTACTTAGCGCATGCAATACGGGTTATGGTCGCCTGCTTCCTGGAGAGGGTGTACTGAGTCTGTCGCAAGCATTCACGGCTGCGGGTTGCCCTTCAACTCTTATGAGCTTGTGGATGGTGCCCGACCAAGAAACTAAGGTGCTGATGAATCATTTCTATCAGGGAATTAAGGCAGAAGAATCCAAATCTCAGGCACTGCACATGGCCAAAATCGACTACTTAAAAGAAGCTACAAACGACCGAATGGCGCATCCGTTTTATTGGGCTGGCTTTGTTTTGTCGGGAAATGAGAAGGCCATTGTACAACCTAAAGACTACAAAGAATTATTTGCTGGCTTAGGTATTTTGGGGCTTGTTTTGGGCATCCTATTTTTGAAGAGAAGAAAGAAAACTATGCTTAATCAGCATTCTTAATCTTCTCCAAAAGCTCGGTTACCTTTCTTACCAAGATTGGATCAGTAGAAAGTTCAAGCGCTTCATTTAAGGCTTTCTTGGCTGAATCAACTTCATTCTTCTTTAAATATGCCAGCGTCAAATACCATTGTTTTTCCATGGCAAAACGGCTTTCCTCAGCAACATCGTCAAAAGTTAAAATGGCTTTTTCAGGTTCATTTAAAGCCAAATAACTCACTCCAATATAGAAAGTCAGTTCATGCTGAAGTGTGTCACTTTTGAGCAATTCAAACTCAGTAATAGCTTTTTGATATTGCTTATTATCGTAAGCCAGAAAAGCCAAACTCAATCGGCTTTCATCGTTTTCACCCCTTCTATTGGGAGCAATGATATTAGTGTATGGAGTGAAGTTATCGGCATAAAGCTTTTGATAACTGACGGTAGAATCGCCATTAATTAACAACCAACCCGCCACTAGAAACACCACTAAAGCTGCTGCTGCGCTCAACCATCTTCGGATAGAAAAAGCAGTTTTTTCCACATTTGGAGTGGTTTCATGAGTAAGCAAAGCTTCTTCGTCAGCCAAAAGATTTCTGAGTTCGACTTCCGTTTTCTCGTCTACTACATCCAAAAGATCGCGATGCGCAACAAAGGCTTCGGCAAAGGCTTCATCTTCAAGCACGCGCTTTTCTACTTCAGCCATACTGGCCTCGCTTAAGCCTCCGTTGAAGTAATCTTCAATCAAAATGTAGTCCTTTTCGTCCACTATTTTGTGTCTTTTGAATGGTTGAGAATATCTCTTAAATACTGCATACAACGCTTTTTCTGCGTTCTGGCAACTCCCTCACTTTTGTAACCCAACTGCTCTTGAATGGCTTCCATGGAAAAATCCCTGTAGTAGAACATCATGATAATCTGCTTACAAGGTTCTCCCAGATTCTCCAAAGCATTTGATAAAATCTCCTTTTGGTGACTTTGTTCGTATGCCTTTTCCAAATTCCAATCTTCCAGAATTTCAGCAGGCAATTCATCTATATCTACCTGTTGTTTTTCATCGCGAAGCGTTTTCAGCAACAGGTTTTTACCAATGGCGAAAAGGTAGGTTTTTACAGAAATGTTCAATTCAGTAAGCTTACCCTTGGCCACATTCCGGTAGAAAACGATCACCGCCTCTTGAAAGATATCGATAATCTGTTCCTGATCTACCTTAAATCGAATGGCCGCCCAGCTTAAAAATTCCGGGCGAAGTTGCCTGTATATTGCGGCAATTACCGACTGGTCTCCTTTGCGGATCCGCTCAATTACTTCTTGTCCGTTCGAAAGGTTGACTCCCGAACTTCCACCCGCTCCAGTCATAAATTGCTATCCCTTAATTACAATTATTGAAAAAATGTGAACATCAGCACTACAATTTAGTTCATCTTGCCAATTCAATTTTGAAAAACTGGATTAAAAAATCACAATAACCAATGAGGTTTCTCTTTTCTATTTAGTAATCCCCATAGCAGCGTGCCTTGGTTCTTCTGCTAATCTAGGATCATGAATATATTGAAGTTTGTGCATAGAAATCATTTCAAGACTTAAGAAGTCAAATTCTTCTACTACCTTCCCCTTCAGTTCATAAATTCCCTTTCCCCTAAAGGGATATTTGGCAGCCATAGGCGGAAAATGAGTTGAGTTGATAAAATGTCCTTCCCTGTCGAGCCAAGTCCCAAACTGCATTTTATCGCCACGCGAAGTATTTGTGTTTTTGATATGAATAAGATAACCAATCATGGTTACTTCTTTATCAACATACCTTTCCATTTCCCTTACCATCACTTCCTCCTCAGGTCTGTTTTTCAACAAATCGAAAGGATTACAAAGCGGAAACCCTAACATGTCGATCTGGTCGAAAGCATCTTCCAGAAAATCATAACTGAGTTTTGGAATAATAAACTGCTTAGCTTCTGGCTCAAAAAGTAATTTTTCTGGTCTGGATTTTTTGTTATCGCCAAGCCTAAAATGTGCTTCCCAAAGCAATTCCTTTTTACCTATTCCCGTAAAACGAAAAGCGTTAATCCTAATTAAAAGGCTAAGCTGATCTAGCGAAATGGAAACTCGCTTTAGAAAGTTATCGAAACTCATAAAAACTCCGTTTTCAATTCTCTCTCTAAGAATTTCTTCAACTGTACCCTGCTCTAGTTCTCCAATAAAACCCAAGCCCATGTAAATGGTATTTCCATAAATAGAGCAGAGGTTCTCACTTTGGTTTATACAAGGAGCTTGAACATCTCCTCCGTGCATAAATGCTTCATGAGCATAGAGTTCTACGCTGTAAAATCCGCCACCATTATTCATAGTGGCTACCATGTATTCCAACGGATAATAAGCCTTGAGAAATAAACTCTGGTAACTTTCTACAGCATAACTAGCCGAGTGCCCTTTGGCAAAAGCATAGCCCGCAAAGCTTTCTATTTGTCTCCATATGTCCGTTGCAAGCTCATGAGAATGACCGATTTCCTGACAGTTCTGAAAGTACTTGTCTCTTACTTTTTGAAACTCTTCCCTGGATCTATACTTTCCCGACATCCCTCTTCTCAATACATCTGCTTCGGCTAATGTCAGTTGGGCGAAATAGTGAGCCACTTTAATTACATCTTCCTGATAAACCATTACGCCATAGGTTTCAGGCATGATTTCAAGTAGTTTTGGATGAGCTTCTTCTCTTTTTTCAGGTTCACGAAACCGAAGAATATATTGCCGCATCATTCCCGATTTGGCCACACCAGGCCTTATAACGGAACTAGCGGCTACTAAGCCTAAATATTCATCTACCCTAAGTTTTTTCAGTAGCATGCGCATGGCTGGTGATTCTACATAAAAACAGCCAATAGCTTGGCCTTCTCGCAGCATCGCTTTTATTCTCTCATCTTTTTTAAATCTTTGAATATCATGAATATCCACAGGGCTGTGTTCTGGATGATTTTTGGCCGCCACCTCCAAGCAATCTTTGATTTTACCCAATCCACGCTGACTTAGAATATCGAACTTAAAAAGTCCCAAATCTTCAGCAATTACCATATCAAAATGAGTTGTGGGGAAATCTTTAGGCGGAAGTTCGGTAGCCGTATAGTACTGCATAGGTTTTTCAGAAATCAGAATTCCCCCTGCATGGATGCTTAAATGGCTAGGAAAACCTTCAATGTGCTTTCCATACCTGAGCACAAGCCTTTGTGTTTGATCTAATTCTTGAAAACTTGCGTTTTGAATATGTTTAATTTCATGAGGAGGGAGTCCAAGCACTTTACCTAACTCTCTGATTACTGCACGAAACTGAAAAGTACTGTAAGTGGCAAGTAGCGCTACATTATTACGCTTGCCCATTCCCTCGCTGAACTCTTCGAAAATAAACCGTGTAATATCCTCCCTGTCTTTCCAGGAAAAATCAATGTCAAAATCTGGCGGATTTTGACGATAAAGATTAATAAAGCGTTCAAAATACAAATCCAGCTCTATGGGGTCCACATCGGTAATTCTAAGTAAATAAGCCACAATACTATTGGCTCCACTACCTCTGCCTACATAGTAATAATCCATTTTACGGGCATACTCACATATTTTCCAGTTAATTAGAAAATAAGACATAAAACCTTGCTGCTTTATAACATCTAGCTCAGTTTTAATGCGGTTTTTTATTTTTTCAGAAGGGTTGGGATAACGATAGGGGAGTCCATTTTTACAAAGTTTCTCTAATAGTTTATAGTCACCGTCTAAACTACCACTGTAAGTCTTAAGGTTTTTATTGAGGTTTTCTCCCTCAAAATCAAAATGTATATGACATTGGCGGAGAAGCTTTTCTGCATTCTCAATCAAATAAACATGGTTTGCATACAGTTCGCGCAACTGCTCGACAGGATAGACAAAATCTCCAGAATCAGCCTCTTCGGATTTTGGAAGTTTACTTAGCAATGTGTTATTATCAATAGCTCGTAACAAGCGATGCGCATTGAAATCACGCTTGAGTACTACCCTTCCCCCAGTTTCACCATCAATTTTACTTCTGAAAGTAGCGGTAGGCATTGCCACCAGTTTGTTTTTATCTATCTGATGAGGTGGATAAATCAATCGGGGCAAATCTTTCGGTTTCACACCAACAAACTCTGAATCGTTCAGTTCAAAACCGGTGTATTTGCCAAAAGGGTAGACGACAAAAGCATGCTGAAATTCAGGAGCACGCTTTGGTATCAATTCTTTATTATGGAGATGTTTTGAGAGATAATCATTCAGTTCTTTAAAGCCTTCATTATTACGAGCGACAGCTATAAAAAGTGGTTCTGCACCATTTCTAAAATCGATCCCCAACACTGGTTTAACTCCATATTTTGGAGCCATTCTGACAAAATTGATAGACGCGGCCGTACTATTGATATCCGTTAGGGCAAAGGTTTTCACCCCAGTCTGTTGCATAATCTCAAGCAGCGACTTGGTATTGAGAGTACCGTATTTAAAGCTGTAATATGAATGAGAATTGAGATACATGGCTTTGTGCGAATGATTTTCAACCCTATGAATAGCTCCCCCAATTCAAGCCGCTATTTACCTAAGGATAAAAAAACATCCACAGAAAGGGGGAATAAACCACTCTAAGGCTAACTCAAAACACAAATAAAATCTAAATATTTTAGCTTACTAATTTATTTAGATTTTTACCAACCAAAAAATACTCAGAATGAATCTTATAGCAGATACATCTTGTATATACAAAAAATTTTAGCAAAAAACAGACCTACAAAGGCTACCAAATATTGATGAGCCTTTACTTCCACTTAATATTACAGCCGAGACTAGGGATTTGAGGTGCGGAAACATTCTTTCCTTCAAAGATTTGATCCAGGGCAGCACGCATATCACTTCCTGTAACAGGCTTTCCATTTCCCGGTCGAGAATCATCCAGTTGACCGCGATAGGCGCATTTCATATCAGCATCGAAAATGTAGAAATCGGGAGTGCAGGCGGCATCATAAGCTTTGGCTACGGCTTGAGTTTCATCGTACAAATACGGAAAAGTATAACCCACTTTTTCAGCTTCTTGCTTCATTAAATCGGGAGCATCTTGCGGGTAGTTCTCCACATCGTTGGAACTGATGGCAATAAACGAAACGCCTTTGCCTTGATAATCCCTTGCTAAGTTTACAATACCAGCATCGACATGTTTTACAAATGGGCAATGATTACAGATAAACATTATCACCGTTGCCTTGTCAGATTTTAAATTCTCTAAACTCAGCATTTCTCCAGAAATAGTATCGAGTAATTTAAAATCAGGGGCTTGCGTGCCCAAGGGTAACATATTAGAAGGTGTTCTTGCCATAATTGATTGCTAGATCAAAACTATGTTTCAAACATAATTAATCACTAGAACGAACGCCAGAAATTCTGACTTGAATCGAAATCATTATGATATTCAACATTTCCTATCAATACCTTTTCGCTGAGGTAAAAGTCCTCAAATAGTGCATCGAAGATTTTAACTTCAGCTCTATCAATGTGCGGCAGTAATATATTCCCTAAAGGCATCTGCCCGATCTGGTAGTTTATAAACTTGCTGTCATTATGAAAAGCATTCAGCCTCTTAAAAAGCTCATTGTAAATATCCGAACTCCAATCGCATGGCGAAATACAGTTTTCAAGCTGAATAAAAACGTTGGTACCTTTTGCATTTTCAAATGACAACCAATTAGTTCCTATTATTGAAAAGTAATTCCCAATAAGCGAGTAGAACAGCCATATTTCCTTTTTGTATTCTAAATTTTGAATCTCCTTTTGTAATGAATTCACAGAAACCACTGCTTTAAAACAGGGAGATTGCCCATTGGTTAAATCTTTAAGTTCTACACCGAGAGATTCCGAAACAGTTTCCAGCCATTCTTTCCACTCCACATATTCATCTCCATTTTCATGAACTGTCTCAACAATACGATTTTCCAATTCTTGAACTTCCGGCATCTTCCAGAAAATTTCTGTCTTCTCTGCTGAACGAAATGGATAGAAGAGCTCTAACCGTTTTCTTATTTCGCTTTCTAAATCAATAGGGTTCACCTTTTCAAGATAGTAAGTTGAAGGTTTCGATTTTAGTACTCCAATTGATTTGTCACATATTCAGGAACAATACTTCCAGATTTAACCCCTCTTCAACAGTTCATTACGAACACAGACAAAATACTTTACTCACACCAAATAATTCATCGCTACTCCTGCAAAAGTAAGTGCCAGGAAGAAACCTAACATATCGGTTACAGTGGTCAGAATAGGGCCGGAAGCTAAAGCTGGGTCGGTATTCATTTTCTTAAGGAAAAGGGGAATTGTACCGCCAATACTTACCGCCACAACGGTGTTAATGGCCAAAGCTCCGCCTACAACCAAACCGAGATAGGCATTCCCTTGATAAATATAGGCGGCCAGGCCGATAAGAATACCTAAAACCACTCCGTTGATAAGCCCAACCTTTATTTCTTGCCAAAGCACCCTTGCCAATTCATAGGGTTTAACCACACCCAACGAAAGCTCACGTAAACTCACCGCCACGGCCTGATTTCCCGAGCAACCACTCATATCTGAAATCACAGGAAGAAAAACCGCGAGGGCAATCACTTCTTCTAAAGTTTCTTGATAAATAGCGATAACGCTGGCGGCAATAATGTTTAGAACGATATTTACAGAAAGCCAAGACAGCCTTCTTTTGGATCTTAACAAAAGCGGCATCGAGCGCAGCTCTTCACCACCTACAATACCTTGGGTTTCGAGTAATTCCAGATTAGACCTTTCCGATTCGGCCTCTCTCAAATCCTTTCTCAACACAATACCCAATAGCTGCTCTTCACCATCTACAATGGGCACTCCATAAAAGTCGTATTTATCGAAAAAGCCAATCAAATCTTCCAAAGAAGCTTCTGGAGGCATGCTAAAAGCATTTTTGATCACAATGGAGCTCAGCTTTGTATTTGGGCGAGACAAAAGCAAATCCCTCATTTGCAACACCCCTACAAAACGGGTTTCATTGGTTACATAAATGTATTGCACATGATAATCTTCGTACTGTTCGGCTTTCTCTTGCAGCTCCTTCACCGTTTGGCCAACGGTCCAATCTGCTTCAAAAGCTAAGTATTCCGTTACCATTAAACCACCCGCAGAATCCGAATCATACTGAATCAGTCGCCTGACGTTTTCGGCTTCTGCAGGATGCATTTCATCAAGAATGGCCTCGGCATCTGAACTATCTAATTCTGCGAGAATGTCTACCTGATCGTCACTATAAAGCTCATTAAGAATGGAAGCAGCTGTTTCTACTTCCGCATTTTCAATCGCTTCAATGGCTTGATTTTGAGGAATTCTCTCCAACAGTGTAGCCGCATCTTCCGGACTTAAAAGTCCGACCAAAGCTACTTGTTCCGTTTTTGAAAGGCGGTTATAGGTATAAACCAGGTCTTCAGTTTTGATACTATCGATCAATTCATGAATACGCTCAGCATTCCCTTGGCTAATAAACGATGATAATTCTTCTAAAAGCGTCATTGCTTTCTACTCCTATTTCTTCACTCCAATATGCATTAACGCATCGCCCTGATGCACGATTGGATTATTATTCAAACCTATAACAAAGCCTGTTGCTGGGCTTTTTATTTTAATTTTAGAACCGCCAAACGGATCGTTGATATGACCAATGATTTCATTCTTTTCAACCATTTGACCATACTTTATGGTAGTTAAGAAAACGCCAGAAGCCTTTGCCCTAACCCAAGATGAATGATTGATAACTTGGGTAACATGAGGCGCATCGGGAGCCCTTTCGCGCATTCCTAAATGCTTCATCACTCTCAAAGCTCCGTTAATTCCTTGCTGAATGGCAAACTCATCGAACCGAGCAGACTCGCCTCCTTCGTAAACCAAAATTTGCTTGCCCATTCTTGCAGCCGTTTGTCTCATAGATTTAGGTCGAAAAGGGCTATTTAGAATAAATGAAGGCTCGAAGGCTTGAGCAATCACCTTGTTTTTAGGTTCCTTTAATGCACAGCGAATCTGCGGATAGTTGGTTCTATCAGCTCCTCCCGTATGAAAATCCAGTCCAACATCAATTTTCGGAATAATGTTGTGCGTTAGATAATACGCCACTCGCGCTGCCAACGATCCGTTTTTATTACCAGGAAAAGAACGATTAACATCCTTTCCATCGGGCACATAGCGACTAAAATGAATAAAACCGTACATATTGATAATCGGAATACAAATCACCGTTCCGATTTTAGGAATATGCTGATCCTTTTCAATAATCCGCCTGACAATCTCAGTGCCGTTAATTTCGTCCCCGTGCATTCCTCCACTCAATAAAAGTGTAGGTCCATCAATTTCGCTTCGTGCCACAGTAATATGCAGATCGATAGGCGAATGCGAGGGAAGCTTGGCAATGTTGACGTTGATTTTCGCTTCTTCGCCAGGAAGTATTGTTCTTCCGCTAATGATTAAAGGTACTTTCAATATGCTACTTTGTTTTCAGTTCGATATCGTAAATATCGGTTCTTCTATCTTTTAAATTGCGAACTGCGCCTTTATTATGTAATGTCCAAAGTAAATCCAGATCGACATCTGCCACCAAAATCATTTCTGTATTTGGCGTAGCCTCTGCCTTTATACCTGTAGTTGGAAAAGCGAAATCGCAAGGAGTGAAAACCACAGATTGAGCAAACTGAATATCCATGTTTTCCACTTTTGGCAAGTTACCCACAGAACCCGCAATTGCCACATAACATTCATTTTCAATGGCTCTTGCCCTCGCACAATAGCGCACCCGAGAATAACCATTCTGAGTATCGGTTAAAAATGGTACGAAAAGAAGATTCATTCCATCTTTAGCCAAAATGCGGGGCAGCTCAGGGAATTCCACATCATAACAAATCAAAACACCCACAGGGCCACAATCTGTTTGGAAAACTTTGATGCTATCGCCACCTGTCAGTCCCCAATACTTGGCTTCGTCTGGCGTAACGTGAATTTTAGTGTATTGCTCAAAAGTACCATCCCTTCTACATAAAAAACCCACATTATAAAGTTTGGAACCTTCCATTTTTGGCATGCTACCCGTTATGATATTTACGTTGTAACTAATGGCCAATTGAGAAAAACGCTCACGGATTTCATCGGTGTATTCAGCCAATTTCCGAATGGCTTCTGCTTCAGAAAGGTGATTATAGGCAGCCATTAAAGGCGCATTGAAGAACTCAGGAAACAAAGCGAAGTCACTTTTATAGCCAGAAACGGCATCTACGAAAAACTCAACCTGCTCAAAAAGTTCATCGATTCCATTGTAAGGCCTCATTTGCCATTGAATCAAACCCAGCCTCACCACGGTTTTTTGATCGCTGAGTGCAGGTTCTTCTTCTGTATAATAAATGTTGTTCCACTCTAGCAATACCGCGTAATCTTTAGATTCCTTGTCGCCTGGCATATAGCCTTGCAATACTCTGTTTACGTGGAAATCATTGCTCAATTGAAAACTTAATGTAGGATCGTAAAGCTCCTTCAATTTCACTTTGTCGATGTATTCACGCGGAGTCATTTTATCCGCGTACTTATGATAACTCGGGATTCGACCTCCGAAAACCACAGCTTCTAAATTAAGGTTTTCGCAAAGTTCCTTTCGGGCATCATAAAGTCTACGACCCAATCTTAAACCGCGATAATCAGGCTTTATAAACACTTCAATTCCATATAACACATCGCCATTTGGGTCGTGCGTAGAGAAGGTGTAGTTGCCCGTAATTTTTTTGTACGTGTGATTATCTCCAAACTTATCGTAGTCCACAACAAGGCTGAGCGCACAGCCCGCTATTTCTCCATCGGCCTCTATAACCAACTGGCCTTCAGGAAAAATATCAATAAGCTTTTGTATATGTTTTTCTTCCCAGAAACCTCCAGACCAATTCTCGTACGCAGCCTTCATAGAGGCTTCCAAATTCTGAAAATCACTCATTTCGAGGTGTCTAAGCTCAATCTTTTGTATCTCTTTCATATTTAAGAAAGTTAATAATTGCGCTTGATGTTTTATGAAAGAGGCAGGTTTTGTAGAAAAATTTCTTTTCCTCAAGCTTTCTGAAAGAAATGCACAGCGAAAAAATTAACGCTTCTTAACGAAATACTGCGCAAGAAAGTGAACGGCTTCAGCATCTAATCTTTCAAAATTCAAAAGGAAAAAACATGAAGCAGTTAAAACTTAAACCGATCGGGCTCATTGCACTAGTTCTCTTTCTGACAGCCCAATTCAATTTGAACGCTCAAGGATTTCGCCCACAAATGCATCCATCACCTCCAAAAATGGATGAGAGAAACGCACCTAACCATAAGCCTGAAGGCCCAATGATTCCTAACCTTTCGGAAGAACAAAAAACTGAGATAAGAGCATTTCATGTGGCCATGGAAAAAGAATCGCTTCCTATTATTTCTGATTTGAAGCAAAAGGAAGCTCAATTTTCCAGTTTACTAATTGCCGAAAAGTATGATTCAAAAGCAGTGGACAAGACTATTGAAGAAATTGGTAGTTTGAAGACAAAGCTTGCCAAACTCAAAGCGTCCAATACTCAAAAAATCAAAAGCATTTTGAACGAAGAACAACTGACCTTCTTCAACAAGCAGCTGGTTGAGCATGGCCCATTTCCAGAAAAGAGATTGAGATAATAGTGTTAGATTAGTTCAGGGGTCGGGAAGCATTGCTGTTTCCTGACCATTTTTTAGGCAAAACATTGACAGAACAACAGCTGATATCGGAATTAAAATCGGGCTCGCGAGAGGCCTTTCAGCATTTGGTTGAAATGTACCAAAGCAAGGTTTACAACACTTGTTTAGGTTTGCTTCAGAATCAAGAAGAAGCTGAAGAAATGGCTCAAGACACATTTATTGAGGTTTATAAATCCGTTTCAGATTTCCGCGGAGAAGCCAAACTTTCTACTTGGCTCTACCGAATTGCGACTACAAAATCATTGGAGCTTATTCGCAAAAAGAAGAGGCAAAAGCGATTTGCATTTCTAAAATCGCTCAGCCATCAAGATTTTGAAGATTCGCGACAAGCAAGCTTTGAACATCCAGGCATTTTGCTGGAACAAAAAGAGAATGCAAAAGCTTTATTTGGTGCCATTTCGGAGTTGCCCGAAAACCAAAAAGTAGCCTTTACCCTTCATAAAGTTGAAGGATTACCTTATCAAGAAATCTGCGAAATCATGGACATGAGCCTTTCTTCCATAGAATCCTTAATGTTTCGAGCTCGCAAAAACCTCCAGAAAAGCCTGAAGTCTTACTACGAAAAAAATTTAAAAGACTAGCGCAAGTTTTAGAATTGAAAAGCATCTAAACCATTGAAAGCATGAAAGCACCTAAAGATATATCGCAGAAAATCCGAGAGAGCATGGATAGCTTGGAGGGAATCGAAAGAGCCCAGCCCAATCCGTTCTTCTTTACACGGCTGGAAGCGAAACTGGAAGATCATGTTTTAGGCAGAAATACTCCTTTTGCCTTTTTAGCCAATATGAAGCTCAATTTTGCAGTGCTCATGGTTGCGCTTATCGTCAACATCTTCAGTTATTTCTTGCTGAACAATGGCCAAAGTCAGCCCTCAGAAATCAATGGCATTGAAGCTCTTTCCAGCGATTATTTTACTCCTTCAGACAATTATTCTTATTTAAATAGCTACTGAAATGGAGACTTTAAGAAAGAATAAAGCTTTGGGCATTGGAGTGATCATTCTGATAGGAATGAACCTGACTCTGCTCATTTTTCTTTGGCTTGGCCGAAATCCACATAGATTTCTACCCAACCCTAAGGGCGGGGAATATTTGGAAGAACAACTCAAGCTTTCTGATGATCAAAAAGCAAAGCTCGAAATTTTAAGAGAAGAGCATTTTAAACGCATGGAAAGCTTAAAAAGGAAATCACATGAAGCTAGAGCTGCACTGCACGAGCTGTGGAGCGACAGCGATAGCAAGCCAAAAGTTGACTCTCTAGCGCACGAAATTGGCCAATTACAAAGCCAGCTAGAAATTGCCACCTTCGAACACTTCTCTCAAATTAGAGAGATATGTACTGAAGATCAGAAAAAGACATTTGATAAAATTATAGATGAAGTATTGAGACTAGGACAAGGCCAGCAAGGACCAAACGGAAGAAGGCCGCCATTGCAAGGTCAAAGAGAAAATCGGCCTCCTCCTAGAAGGAATCGCTAAATAGACCTTAGCCAATACACAAGATTAACGAACCAAGCGTTATTAAATCCAAACACACTACTACTGTTGACAAACGGTATTATGACACACTTGGTGTTTAGGTTGAAGGAGGAGTTCAGACGGAACTCCTTTTCTTTTTTTAAAGAAAGGCTGTCTCCAACATGAGCCAAACTCATATTCGAAACAGCCTCCCCTAAAAACCTGCTCAATGCAGAACTAACCTAATCGATTTTCTATTTTTTACGAATCACAAACTCGTCCACCACTTCCAAAGTATTTGTGGTCAATGCTTTTGCCCTAATTTCCTTACCACTAACGGACAATTCCAAATAAGCCCAATCGTGAACCGCCTTGGCCATTAATTCAGGATGGCGGCAGTTTTCTGCATCAGGGATAAAGGGTGTGGGGTCGGTTCCTACACCTCTCAATTTACCTCCACTGCCAACGGTTATGCTTAGAAATCCTGCAGGAGAATCATATTCTGAAGTATTATTTAGATATTCTTTCAACACCTCGCCTTTGCCATTCATAGGATTCAAACGCTCATAGGTATGGGCATGCCCATTCAACACCAAATCGACATTATATTCTTCAAATAGCGGATAAAGACTTACCACGGCAGGGTAATCTTCTTTATAAGTGCACGATTTTCCATTATGGTGAAGAAAAACGACCAGCCAATCATATTGATTTTGAGCAATTTGCAAATCTGCTTCCAGCCATTCCACCTGTTTTTCAAAATCGTGGAATTCGCCATTTTTACTATCGAGTGCTACAAAATGAACATTGCCATAATCGAAGCTATAGTAATGCTCATTATTAGGCAGTTTCCATTCTTGCATGTAATTATCCTCTGGGTTATGCCAATCGTGATTGCCCAAAACAGGGTAAACAGGCACATAAGGAAACACTTGATTGAAATACTGAAATAGATTTTGATCGTAGACTTCACTTCTTCCATCGGGATAAATAATATCTCCGAGAAGAAGCCCTAAATCATATTTCCCTGCTGACTTTGCCAAAGCCTTGCCCAAAATATCAGGTTGACCTTCTTCTTCCACAGGTTCGCCAATATCACCAACAGCAAAAAAAGTAAAACTACTATCGGTCTTTATTTTGGGAGAATTGAAACTATAGGTTGAGCCCAACTGAGCACCATCGGTAAAAACCTGATATTCATATGGTGTGTTAGAAATGAGACTATGCAGAGTTACTTCATTTTCAATCCAGCCTGTGTTTGTTACCTTAACCGTACCTTTCTGTTCTTGCCATTCCGATCCACTTCTAGGCTTGAATTTCACCATGCTATTCTGACCTACATCTGATCGCCAAAGTACGGTCAAACTATCGGCCATAGCAGACTGTAGATACGGGAAACGAAGGAGTTCAGGCGGTTTATCTTGGCTACAAGACATTGAGAATAAACCAATCAGAGCAGCGAACACAAAGCCTAAGATTCTTTTCATGATTTCTATTGAGAAGAGTTGTTTTGACAGGCAAGCCGCCAAAACAACTCTAGATTAAATTAATAGCCTTTATTCTGCTTCAAACCTGGGGTAACTTGAATTGAAGCTGGAGGAATTGGGTAAACTCTATGATCTGGATTGGCGTCACTTTTATCTTGCCAATTGTCTTCCCAAGTACCAAAACGAATCTGGTCTGTTCTTCTGTGATATTCCCAGTAAAACTCAAAACCCCTTTCGTTATATACATCCGTTAAACTTACGCTAGCAAGTTTAAAGTCGGCACCACCTCTTGCCTCTCTTACTGCATTAATGTCGGCCAAGGCATCTCCAGAATTCATTCTTAATCTTGCTTCAGCTCTCATTAAATATATATCGGCCAAACGGAAAATTGGAATATCAACTCCCGAATCATCTCTGTTGTCATTTTCCAGATCGATGTCCCATTTGGTTACTCTCACCCCAGTTGATTGGTTCAGCGCAATCAAATTAACCCCTCTGGTATGGTTAGCCAATGTGTTATCTCTGGTACTTCTTAACTCATCGATTGCCAATAAACCATCTCCATTAAAAGTGAATTGACCATCTGTAATTTTGGCTCCATATTGTTGCCCTATTAAGAAACCTCTATTGATTCTATACTGCTCCAAAGGAATGAAACCAACTTCGCGAGGATAATTCTCTTTGAAGAATCGAGGGTCGTTTTCCATATCCCAAGTATCCAAGAAATCAGGTAGCGTACAACCCGCATCAGAACCACGGATACTTCTACTTGGAGTCATGAAATAACCACGAGAAATTCCATTTGTAGTATGACGCGTTACACTTTCGCCACCAATTCCAGGAGAAGTCACTTCATTTTTAATCGCGAAAATAATCTCCTGATGGTTTTCATTATCGTTGTCGAACATGGAGAAGTAATCTTCTGTTTCCAGTGAATACGTACCTGAGTTGATTAGCTCGGTTGTCAAATCAATCACCTTCTGCATATCTTCATTGCTGAAGCTGAAAGAAGAAGCATAACGATTGTTGTAAACAGCTTTGTTCAAAGCGATTCGAGCCAAAAGAGCTTTAGCGGCATCTTTTGTGAAACGCACTGAATTTTGTCCATTCGGAAGATTTGGCATCGCCAAAGCTAAGTTCTGTTCAATTACAGCTATGGCTTCAGTTGCGGAAAGAATTTCTGCATCTTCAATAAAACTTACGTCTTCAATACCTCTATACGGCACCTGATCGTACATATCTAAAGTGATGTACATATAAAGTGAAAGCAAACCAAGCATTTCAGCTTTCTCCTGAGTCCCATCTTTCAACAAGGAAATCGCTTGAGTAGCATTCGCAATTCCTGAATTCAATTTATCCCAAGTAGAAGATGTATAGGCATGAGTAGCTGTCCAATCGTGACGCTGCAATTCTTGAAATACCCCACCATCAAACCAGTCATTTTGACGGGTGGGAAGCATCGCTTCATCCGAAGAGTATTCCTGCAAACCAAAATAAGATCTGTGTCCGTAAATCACTCTCAATGAATTGTAAGCAGGAGCAATCAAATTTTCTACAGAAGCCGTTTCAAACAAATCTGTACCAAGGGCTTCATCATAAATTTCTTCTTCAATGTCGCACGATTGAATGCACAAAAGCGCTGACATCATTAAAATGAAAGAATATTTTTTCATAGCTATTGTATGGTTAAAATCTTGAGTTAGAAGGTTACGTTAAGGCCGAAAAGGAACGTTCTCGACTTTGGATAAGCCGCGTAATCAATGCCATAAACATTATTGCCAGTGGTGTTCACCTCTGGGTCGTAACCCGAATAATCAGTAATCACAAACAGGTTTTGCCCTGTAACATAGAATCTCAATTTATCCATCCAATCTACTTTGGACACGTTCACTGTGTAACCAATGGTAGCATTATTCAAACGGATATAATCTCCATTTTCGATATAGCGAGAAGAAGTAACCACAGCGCGTGTTGGACTTTCTTTAGGGTCGAAATAAGCCTTCATAATGTTGTTGCCATTCTGGCCCAAAGAGGACGCATTTGAGAAGGCACGAGCAGTATTGTTGAAAATGCTTACTCCACTTACTCCATTAAAGCTCACAGCAAAGTCGAAAGCTTTGTATTCGGCCAAAATGTTCATTCCGAAAATCACATCCGGAAGAGCATCGCCAATAATCTGTGGTTGATCAGAAAGAATTTCGAAACCATTTTCATCGAAACCTGAGAAAACAGGCAAGTAGAATGAGGCAGCTGGATATCCGCTTTTATAAATGCTAGGTTGCTCTCCAGAAGCTCCTAAAGCATTTACGCTTCCTACACGAACTTCATTTGATAAACCTTTGACTTCGTTGTTCAAGAAAGAAATGTTTCCACCAAAATCTAAGCTGAACTCATCGCGGTTCACAACATTAGCATTTAATTCAAACTCAAGACCTTTATTGATAATTTCTGTATCGGCATTGATATAGATTGAATTCACAACTGCAGGAGCAGGAGCTGCTACTTGTAAGAATAAATCAGTTGTGTTTTTGTTGAAGTAATCGATACTACCAAAAAATCTTCCATCCAAAATACTCCAATCTAATCCAATATTTGATTGTGTGGTCACCTCCCATTTAAGGTCTGGATTTGCAGTTCTTGCCACGGCAATTCCGTTTACCAAATCTCTACCATTGAATACATAGCCCAAGCCTTCGCTACTTGTAAACGAAGCTCGCGTTACTTTAACAGGTACTGCTTGATTACCTGTTTGTCCCCAGCCTAATCTCAATTTCAGGTTATCGAAAATACCAGAACCAGCCATAAAGTTCTCTTCGCTAATTCTCCAGCCCGCTGCCACAGAAGGGAAGTAACCATATCGGTTATTTTCTCCAAAAACTGAAGAACCATCTGCCCTCAAAGAACCTGTCAATAAATATTTATCTTGAAGATTAAGGTTAACCCGACCAAAGAAAGACTGAAGTTTTCTTTCGTTCAGACTTGACCCAACACCTTCTGTAGTTTCCGCAACACCAATATTATCGATTGGGTCAATTTCTGTTGTACTGAAATTAGATCTTCTGATAAACTGACCTCTTCTTACAAACCTTTGGTAAGAGTGCCCTAAAAGCACATCGTAATTCAAACTTCCGCCTTTACCATTGTAGGTTAAATAGTTCTCGACCAAAGTATTTGTGGCTTCATTGGAAGTGCTCGAAACCCCATTATCTTCAATATCCCCACCAATTTCAGTGTTTTGAAAAACTCTGATTCTCCTATCAGCATCGTTGTTTTCATAACCCAAATTGATCTTATAATCCAAACCTTTCAGAATATTATAGGTAGCACTGAAACTGGCTAAAACCGTTTTTGAAAGTGTTCGGTCTCTGTATAAATCGAAGTAAGATTCTGGATTATCTGCTGAACCTGCCTTGGCATTTAGGTTTCCATTTTCATCGAAAGGAGTAGCGGTAGGATTAGCCCTTAAAATAGAAGTCAACAAATTGGCAATTGTACCTCCATTGGTAGCTTGACTTTCATCTGTTATGTCAGCAGCCGTTAAATTCAACTGCATTTTCAGCTTATCGTTAATGGCAGAAGTACCAATGTTAATACGACCTGTAAACTTCTCGTGGCTGGTATTTTTAATCAAACCATTTTGGTTCAAATAACCCAAGGACACGTTGTACTGCGTTTTATCACTGCCTCCATTGAACGAAAGGGAATGATTGGTAGTAGTGGCTGAAGAGAACATTCTATCTTGCCAGTCAGTATTTACATTCGGGTTCTCAATAAAGATGTTTGGATCTCTACCCAAGATTTCAGCCAAGCGTGCGGTTTGTGTTCTGAATTCTTCTGCATTCAGAACCTCAATTTTTTTAGCCAAGGAAGAAACACCAAAATAAGAGTTATAAGAAACGTGAGATGTGCCAGCGGCTCCTTTCTTAGTCTGGATAATTACAACACCGTTCGCTCCTCTCGTTCCATAAATGGCTGTAGCAGAGGCGTCTTTCAACACAGTGATAGATTCGATATCCTGAGGGTTCAAAAAGTTCAATGGGCTTTTTGGCCGAGTTGGTTCAACACCACCAAAACCGCTTCCTGTAGCTTCAGCTGCATCAATCGGAATACCATCAATCACAAACAACGGATTACTGCCCGTACCAATAGAGTTTACTCCACGAATATTAATTTGTACACTACTGCCTGGCTCACCAGTTCCTGAAATAATATTTACACCAGCAATTTTACCCTGTAACATTTGGCCAGGATTGTTCATAATTCCACTGTTGAAATCCTTCTCTGTAACTTCTTTTACAGCCCCAGTTACATCTTGAGCCTCTTGCTGACCATAACCAATGACTACAATTTCATTAAGCAAAGTTATGCTAGTCATCAATTGCACATTGATTTCACCTCTTCCAGAAATAGCTTCTTCTTTCGTTCTAAACCCTGAGAAAGTGAAGATCAAAGTTTCGGCATCGTCAGGAATAACTACACTATACTTTCCATCAGCATCGGAAATGGATCCAATGGTTGAATAACCTCTTACGGAAACACTTGCTCCGGGTAACGGCTCACCCGTTTCGGTATCCGTAATTACTCCAGTTATTGTTTTCTCTAATACCTCTTCAATTTTATGCTCCAGGTCCTTTTTATGTCGAGGAATCACATAGATGGTATTGTTTACCCTTTTGAAGTTATAAGTAGTTTGCTGTGCAATACTTTCTAAAGTGGATTTCAAATCCTCATTTATATTTAAAGAAATGAGGGTTTCATCTTTGGCAACTTTAGCTGCATAAGCAAAACGGAAATCCGTTTGTTCTTCGATTAAATCCAATACCGAAACAGGCTTTGCATTAGACACATGCAGAGCCACCTCCACCTCGTTGAGGCTTTGGCTATTCAAGGTGTTAGCTGCAATAAGCTGAATTGCCAACACCTGAAAAATGAACAGATAGAGTGTATATTTTGATGCGAACATCAAGATTTTCAGTAATTTTGAATACATATTTGAAATTTTAAATATTACAATTGATCTCAATTGGCCCGAATCTGCTGCAACAGTTTCGGGTTTCTTTTTCCTACCTAGTAGGCTTCAGAAAGTGGCGTTGCGTTAGAAGTTCTTTAGCATATGTCTCAGTTGAAGCATCCTGTGTTTGTTATGGTTATAGTTTTATCGTCATTAATCTTGTAGTCGAAAGCAATGATATTTTTGAGGCCATCGAGTACCTTCACTAAGCCTTCATTACTGTATTGAGCCCTTACTGCACAGTCCTTTGAGAAAGAGGTTCCTTCGCTATAACTAAATTCCACATTATACCAGCGGCTAAGCTGCTCCAGCACTTTATCAAATTGTGTTAAGTTGAAGTTGATTTTTTTAGAGAACCACCCTGCATAAAAATTAAGGTCTACTCCGCGCTGAGTTAAAACTGAATTGTTGAAATACGCCTGTTCTCCCTTGGTGATCACTACAGATTTTCTTTCATCGGCCACACTTACCTTACCTTCCACCACAGTGACATCTTCATTTTGCCCCCTGAAAGCTCGAACATTAAATGAGGTACCCAATACAGTCGTGGTTAAATCGGCAGTTTTCACAATGAATGGAGCAGCTGTATCTCTTCTCACTTCAAAAAACGCTTCGCCTTCTAACAAAACCTGTCGGAGTGTATCGGAAAAACTTTCTGGATATGTCAATTTTGAATTGGCATTGAGCCTCACCACGGTGCCATCGGTAAGAGTTACCGTTCTTCTGTGAACCAAGTCGGTTTCGACTGAAGCATATTTTACTTCAGGAATATTATCAACTTGCTGCCGGCTTAAGTAAAAAGCTAACCCTGCAACCATGAGCAAAACAATGCCAGCTGCCACTTTACTAAATGAAATCCTGATTGTTTGTTTTGGAGCATTTAACTGAGAAGATATATTTTGAAGAATTCTAACTCGGATTTGCTCCTCCTTCTCCAAAGTCCATTGAGGCGTTTTTCCTGTTTTCTGAAGACGATCGTAAAAAGCGAGCAATCGATCTTTTTCTTCTGGAGAACACTGACCTTGAGCGTGTTTTTGAGCTAGTATTTGAAATTCTTCCTTTGTCACTAATGCGGTTTTATAAGGAAGTCACTCAAGAGCTATGGCTTACGTAGAGGAAAAATCAGGTTTAACAATTACTTAATTTTATTAATAATCACATGATGTTGAGCAGCAAAATCAAACATGCAACTTTCTGCACATTTTGCCTGATAAGCTTTAGAGCGTTGTAGATATGAGTTTCTACTGTTCTTATTGAAAGGTTGAGATTTTCGGCAATTTCCTTATTCGTCAAATTTTCCTTTCTACTTAACAAAAAAACTTCTCTGCACTTTTCTGGCAGCTGGGCAATAGAGCGTTCAATCTCATCATTCAATTCTCGAACTAAAAATGGGTCGTAGGCCGGAGCCACATCAACAGAATCGGCCAAAGCCTCTTCGTGCCGAACATTGAATTTAAGGTCGCGAATAGCATTTGAAACCCGATATTTCACTGCTTGAATCAAATAAGCCTCCAGATTACCAATACTTTTGGACTCTGCATTTTGCCATAGTTTGATAAAAACCTCCTGAACAATGTCTTCACACACATGTTCATCTTCAAATATTTTGAAGGCATAAACAAACATCCTTTTCCAGTATCGATTGTAGATTTCGTTGAAGGCGTGCCTATTCCCTTTGGTTAAAGCTAGCACAAGTTCCTCGTTCGATAATTGGTTAAGATTGCCTTTCATTTTTAGGATAATGCGACAACCAAAACAAATGAAAAAATAGCGGGCTATAAATTTTGGTGGATTATAAATAGGTTAAATCTCGAAGTCTAAAAACGAAAAAAGCTCCAACTTTTCAGTTGGAGCTTCCATTATTATTAATCAAGATTACTCTTTAGAATCTTCTTCTTTTTTCTTGGTTCTCTTTTTCTTCACTTTTAAAGTTAAGTGATCCGAAGAGCCATCATGATCGGCCAATAAAGTATCGCCTTCGTTCACCGTACCTTTCAAGATTTCCTCTGCGATTTGGTCTTCCAAATACTTTTGAATAGCCCTGTTCAACGGACGAGCACCATATTGCGGATCAAATCCCTTCTCTGCAAGAAAGTCTTTGCCTTTTTCGGTAAGTTCCACTTTGTATCCCATTTCTTCAATACGAGATAACAATTTTCGCAAAGTGATGTCGATGATTTTATGAATATCCTCTCTTCCAAGGGAATTGAAAATAATCACGTCATCCAATCTATTCAAGAATTCTGGGCTGAAGGTTTTCTTCAACGCTCTCTGGATCGTATCCTTAATAGCAGAATCTTCACTTTCCTTTCTGGCCTGAGTACTGAAACCAATTCCAGTTCCAAAATCCTTCAAATCCCTAACACCGATATTAGATGTCATGATTATGATTGTGTTTCTGAAATCAACTCTTCTGCCCAAACCATCAGTTAAAATACCATCGTCCAATACCTGAAGAAGGATGTTGAATACATCTGGGTGAGCTTTCTCTATTTCATCAAGCAGTACTACTGAATAAGGCTTTCTTCTTACTTTTTCTGTGAGCTGACCACCTTCTTCGTAACCTACATAACCCGGAGGCGCTCCTACAAGTCTTGATACGGAGAATTTCTCCATATATTCACTCATATCTATTCTCACCAAAGAATCTTCCTTATCGAATAAATATGTAGAAAGCACTTTGGCCATCTCAGTTTTACCCACCCCAGTTGGGCCTAGGAAAACAAAGGTTCCGATTGGTTTTGAAGGATCTTTTAAGCCAACTCTTGTTCTTTGAATGGCCTTTGTAAGTTTATCGATGGCTTCATCTTGACCGATAACGCGTTTTTTAAGCTCAGCGCCCATTCCCACCAATTTAGACTGCTCCTTTTGAGCAATTCTCTTGGTTGGAATACCCGTCATCATGGCAATTACTTCAGCCACATTTTCTTCGTCAACTTTATAGCGTTTTGCCTTGCTTTCTTCTTCCCACTTGGCTTTTGCTCTATCCAGCTGATCGATTAATTTTTTCTCTTTATCTCTAAGTTGTGCTGCCTCTTCATATTTCTGGCTTTTAACAACTCTATTCTTCTCCTTCTTAATATCCTCAATGGATTCCTCCAATTTTACGATATCGTCTGGCACATGAATATTATTGATGTGGACGCGAGCACCAGCTTCATCCAAAACATCAATAGCCTTATCTGGCAAAAATCTGTCAGAAATATATCTATCGGAAAGAGCTACACATGCATTGATTGCCTCAGGCGTATAGTTCACGTGGTGATGCTCTTCGTACTTCTCCTTCACATTTTCCAAAATCTGAATGGTTTCTTCTACGGTTGTAGGATCTACCATTACTTGTTGGAAACGTCTGGCTAAAGCGCCATCCTTCTCAATATATTGCCTGTATTCGTCAAGCGTTGTTGCACCAATACATTGAATTTCGCCACGAGCCAAAGCAGGCTTGAACATGTTGGAAGCATCCAAAGACCCAGAAGCTCCACCAGCACCAACAATGGTGTGAAGTTCATCGATGAAAAGAATAACCTCAGGAGATTTTTCAAGCTCATTCATCACGGCCTTCATTCTTTCTTCGAATTGACCACGGTATTTTGTACCAGCCACAAGCGAAGCTAAATCAAGGGTTACCACTCTTTTATTAAAGAGAACACGTGACACCTTCTTCTGAATAATTCTTAGCGCTAAGCCTTCAGCAATTGCTGACTTACCAACACCCGGCTCACCAATAAGAATAGGGTTGTTTTTCTTTCTTCTACTCAAAATTTGAGCAACCCTTTCAATTTCTTTTTCTCTTCCCACAATAGGATCAAGTTTGCCATCTTCGGCATATTTGGTTAGGTCACGGCCAAAGTTATCTAAAACAGGAGTTCTAGATTTTTCCGCACCTTTATTCCCTGGCTTGTCAGAGGACGAACCTGATGAACCTCCAAACATTCTTGAAGACTCATCATCTGGATCATCAGTATCTGAAGATGCCATTGGGGTATCATTGTCAGTTTGATATTCGAGCATTTCTTTTACAACCTCATAGTTAACATCGAATTTTTCCAAAATCTGAGTGGCAATATTGTCTTCGTCTCTTAAAATAGAAAGCAACAAATGCTCTGTACCGATAAGTTGACTTTTGAAGATTTTTGCCTCTAGATATGTTATTTTCAACACTTTCTCCGACTGTCTAGTCAGAGGTATGTTGGCTAGGTTTTTAACATTATGATTAGCGGTGCCTTTGGTAGCCCGCTCAACTGCTTCACGCAACTCTTCTAATGAAGTACCCAATTTTTTAAGGATATTCACAGCCACGCCCTCCCCTTCTCTGATCATGCCGAGCAAGAGATGTTCGGTGCCGATGTAGTCGTGCCCCAAGCGGAGCGCTTCTTCACGGCTTAGGGAGATCACCTCTTTTACCCTGTTTGAAAATTTAGCTTCCATTTATTCCTTTCTGAATGGCTTGTTCTTAAACATGTGTTAGTTAGATCAATATAGTAAGTTTCCTTAAACCATCTAACACAAAACGTAATCAATAAACTAATTGTTCGCCAGGTTAGTGCCCGATTGCTTCAAAACCATTATTGCTTCTGGCCCGCAACAAAACAAGAGATCTAGAATGCTCATGTTAGGAACAAAGTTTTTGCCAAAGATTTGCTGATAAGGAATTGACACAAACCAGTCTAGTTTTTCAATAGGGTTTCGAGGGTGAATTTGCTCCCGGAGGTCCCAGAGGCCATCTTGAGGCAAATCAGATTTTGAATGGATAAAACTGACCTTTGTTCCGATTTTTAAAAACTTAAGACAGATTGACAGTAAACTTCGGTTTAAATCGACCAATCGCGCTGGTTCGGCATACAACTCTTCTTTAAATATTTCTGAATAAAAATCGAAAAATGGCGCCTTTCCATAGGCCGATTGAATGGCTCGCCAATGATTATTAACCCATTTTTCATGATAATCGATTTCCATTCGTTCAACTGGTAACTTTCGATTGGCACCATGAACGGGAACCGATAAATCAAGGGGTTTATTGGCAGAAATGATGGAACAGCGATTTCTATATGAGCGCTTACCAAACTTTTCGCTGCAGTCTATCAAAACTTCATCGGCATAATAAAGTGCAGTAAAATACGCGATAGAAGGAAAGTAATGTAAATCGATTAGAAGTTGACGCATTAAATGTAATCTTCAATTTGTCCTAAGCCCTCTCTAATCACCTCTAAATCATCATTAGAGCAATCAATCACTGTAGAAGGAATATTACCGCCATAACCACCATCGATGACAATATCTACCAAATTCTCAAACTTCTCATAGATCAAACTAGGGTCGGTAGAATATTCGATCACCTCATCTTCATCCCTAATTGAAGTGGTAATAATTGGATTGCCAAGTTCTTTCACAATCATACGAGGAATATCGTTGTCAGGCACGCGAATACCCACGGTCTTCTTTTTAGCATTAAGGACTTTAGGAACTTTGCTACTGGAATTCAGAATAAAAGTAAACGGCCCAGGCAAAGCTTTCTTCATCACCTTAAAAATCGGAGTATTCAACTGACGCACATACTCTGAAATCTCACTTAAATCGTAGCAAATGAATGAAAGGTTCTGTGGTTTTACTCCTTTAATCTGGCAAATTCGCTCCACGGCTCGGGTATTCGAGAAATCACAGCCAATGCCATAAACCGTATCAGTCGGATAAATTATCACTCCACCATCTCTTAAAACAGATACGATGTGGTCAATTTTGTCTTGTTCTGGATTTTCGGGATAAAGCCTAATCAATTCTGCTTTCATTGCCGTTATTTTATCAAATCGAAGTTAGGACAAAAAGCTTATTTTTGTGGCCTTATGAAGAAAAGAAAGATTTTCATCCTGTCCATGGTGGTCTTTTCCGTGCTGCTGACCTCATTTTCATTTTATTTCTATCAAGTGTTTTACGGAGCGAACATTTTGATAGACCAAGCCGATCAAACTGTATTAATCGATCATGATGATGATTTTGATTCGGTGAGAAATCAGTTTTATGATGCCAAAATCATAAACGATGTTGTGTCATTCTCCTTTGTGGCCAAAGTTTTGGGTTACCAAGACTTGGTTAAACCGGGAGTTTATGCAATGAAATCAGGCATGTCGAATTTGGAAGCCGTTAGAATGTTAAGAGCCGGCAACCAACAACCTGTCCACGTTACGTTCAACAATGTTCAACTCAAAAATGAACTGGCTGAAAAAATAACTCAGAACACGGGAGTACAATCTTCTGAATTTCTCTCGCTATTGAATAATGACAGCTTCTTAGAAAAGTATGGGGTGAATTCAGATAACGTAATGACGCTATTCATCCCCAATACTTATGAAGTTTACTGGACAATCTCTGCAGATGAGCTTTTCGATAAAATGGCTAAAGAACATGAAAAATTCTGGAGCGAAAGCCGGCTTGCGAAAGCAAAAGCATTGAACTTAACACCTACGGAAGTTTCCATTCTAGCCTCAATTGTTCAAGCAGAAAGCATTATGTCTGACGAAAGTCCCACAATTGCAGGCCTATACCTTAATCGCTTAAATAAAAATATTGCTCTTCAGGCAGACCCAACCTTGGTTTATGCCTTAGGCGACTTCACGATTCAAAGGGTTTTAAACGAACACAAAAGAGTTCAAAGCCCATACAATACTTACTTAAATCGAGGCCTGCCTCCAGGACCAATCAACTTACCGACTATCCGTTCAATAGATGCGGTATTGAATTACGAAAAGCATAACTATCTTTATATGTGTGCTAAAGAAGACTTTTCTGGGTATCACCGGTTCGCAAAAACACTTGCCGAACACAACAGAAATGCAAGTCTCTTTCAACAAGCATTAAACAAAAGAAAAATTTTTAGATAGCATGTATTCTGCTTCCACCCAAATTCGTGTTCGATATGCCGAAACCGACCAAATGGCTTATGTATATTATGGCAATTATGCTACTTATTACGAAGTAGGAAGGGTGGAAGCCCTAAGGCAAATAGGCTTCAGCTATAGCGAACTTGAAAAAAAGGGCGTAATGATGCCTGTGTATGAAAACTACAGCAAGTACAATGCACCAGCGAAATATGACGAACTACTCACGGTTCAGGTAGTTATTCCAGAAATACCAAGTGTAAGAATGAGGTTTGAATACAAAATCAATAATGAAGAAGGAAAAACCCTCAATGAAGGCTATACCACTTTAGTTTTTATTGACATGGAAACCAACCGCCCTACCAGAGCTCCAAAAGAACTTATTGAAACGTTAAAGCCCCATTTCGATGAAAAATAAGATTCTGGATCTTATTTTCGAAAACAAGCACTATTTAAGGCTGGTAGCTTTTCTGCAAAGAATAAAGCTCGGCAAAGACAAGATCGGTCTTTACGATGCCATTGTCATTTTTATGCGAAAAATGGCAAATGACGAAATTCTCGATCGAGCGAATGGTGTAGCATTCAGTTTTACCATGGCAATATTTCCCGCCATCATCTTTCTGTTTACGCTCACCCCATACATTCAATATTTCTTCCCCGCCTTAAACAATGAAGAAATTATCGGCTTTTTGAGAGACATTATGCCTTACAATCTCTATGAAGCCGCAGAAACCACCATTCACGATATTATCAGCAAGCAAAGAGGTGGCCTGCTTTCATTGGGCTTCATCATGACCTTAATTCTTTCAACAAACGGAATGGCCTCTTTGATGGGCGCTTTCAATGCATGCTACAAAACAAAAGAAACTAGGGGATTTCTTTCCGTTAGAATAACAGCCACAGGATTAATCTTGATTCTTTCTCTTTCTTTCATAATAGCCGTTGCTTTACTAATCGTAGGCCAGCAAATGCTAAGTGACTCTGAAATAAGATCCCTAGTGAGTGATATTATATCAGTCGACCTCCTAATTATCTTGAGATTTGTTCTTCTCTACATCATCTTTCAGGTGGCTATTTCCTCTATCTATTATTTTGCACCAGCTATCCATGAAAAATGGCACTTTTTTAGTTTAGGCTCTATATTTTCAACATTAGCAGTGCTTATTGCTTCTTTTGGCTTCTCCTTCTACATAAACAACTTTGGCACATACAATAAGCTATATGGATCAATTGGAGCCATTTTGGTGCTTATGCTCTGGCTTTTTATCATTTCGCTCATTCTTCTGGTAGGCTTCGAAATGAATGCCGCAATCGATAAAGCAAGAATGGACATTCGTGAATCAAATTTTGATTAAAAAATTTCCATTGAGTTGTTTGTATTAAAAAATTAACCTCTATCTTTGCAGTCCCAATTGGGAGATCACACACAGAGGAGTGGCAGAGTGGTCGAATGCGGCGGTCTTGAAAACCGTTGATCTTCACGGATCCGGGGGTTCGAATCCCTCCTCCTCTGCAACTATTTGGTCCGTTCGTCTAGGGGTTAGGACGCCAGGTTTTCATCCTGGTAACAGGGGTTCGATTCCCCTACGGACTACACATCAAAAGCCACTCAAATGAGTGGCTTTTTCTATTTTCACCCTTGTAAAAGGAGAAGCAGAATCGCTGTTGTTTTTATCCAAAAACTGAAGTGCACTTTTAAAACATAATTGCACACTATTTAGCTCTAGCCTATACCACAGATTTTAAAAGTCCGAAAGAAATTGTGATGTAAACTAACTAGATCGACATAGTCAGTTTTGAGTAAATTTGATGCTATTTAAACCCTAAAGCATTTTTATAGGTTTTTTTTTCATCTAATTCTTCTTCTCTAGTTCTGCTAAACACATACTTCAAAGGAACGTAGATGACAACCAGACAAACTGTTATAGCCAAACTGGCCAACCATGGGTTTACTTTAGAAGGCAGAATATAAAAAACCAAAATCACGTTGAGGGTAAGCTGAAACACAGCATAAACCAAAGAAACCAACACATGGGAAACCTGACCTTCATTAGCAATTTTCTGATAAAGATGCATTCTATGCCCTTGAAGAATATTCTCTCTCAACCAAAGCCGCTGAAGAATGGTCATACCAGTATCAAGTCCGTAAACACCTAAAAGCCATAAATACATTGGATTCTCAGACTGCCAACACAAAGTACCAACGAGAAAAATAATTAAAAAAGCCAAAGAGACACTACCTACATCTCCAGCAAAACATTTCGCCTTCTTTCTAGCATTAAAAAACAAAAACGCTAAAGTAGCCATCATTGGCAACAGGATGAGTTCAACAGGTATACTCAAAAATTCATTCTCAGAAACAAGCCATAGAGCCGACAAAAAGAAAACTAGACTATAAAAGCCTGTAATTCCGTTTATGCCATCCATGAAATTATAAGCATTGATCATAGCTAAAACCACAACCAACAAAGGTACCCATTGCCACCAAAGCAAATTACCTTCGCTCACCTGATAAATTAGAAGTAAACTCGATACAATCTGAACCCCGAGTCTAATTCTTTTCTTAAGATCATGAATGTCATCTAAGAAACTAACGATTGATATCCCGATAAACCCGATGAGAAAAAGAGCGAAGTCGAACCCTGAATAGAAACCGTAGACAAGAAGGGAAAACACAAAAACAACCCCCCCTCCACGAATAGTTGGTGTCTCATGACTGCTTCTAGAGTTTGGCTTATCTATAATTTTATACTGCCTAGCCACTCTAAAATAGAGTAAAAGAAGAACCACAAACAGGATCAGGAAAGACAGATTGAAAATAAAAAAATATTGATCAAACATTGACAAGCTCGGTTTTAGAAACATTCGTTAAATACCCTAACACAGAACCTGGATTCCATCCTAGAACTTTTCTTGCCTTGTTATCGGAAAAAGTAAGTGAACTCGTCATTTTCTGTAATTTCCTAGAATTAAAAGGCATTTCCTTATTCGATATCTTACTACCCAAATCTCCAGTCTTTGCCAAAGACTTACCTAACCATAAGGGTAATTTTTTAGGGTTTGGCAACTCAAACTTTTCAGCTAAAACCAACCCTAACTCCCTAAAAGTTGGATGCGTACCATCAGTAAGATTAAATACTCCTCCATTTTCAGCTACAACCGGAATAATCTTGGCGACATCGTGAGAAAGAACCATTGATCTATTCACATCATCTTTCCCTATTTGAAAATAATATCCTTTTCTAACAGCCTTAATCATAGCCTGAAGGTTGCCAAGCGGCTGACTGCCAACCACGATTGGCAGACGAAGAATACTTACAAGGACATTATTCTTCTTTCCCCATTCTAAAACAGATTTTTCTGCGAATATCTTACTTTCACCATATGGGTCTTTTGCTTGTAATGGAGTCTCCTCATCAAGTAAGGAACCATATTCCAGGCCATAAACAGCAACAGAACTGATTAAAACTAGGGCTTTTGGTAAAAACTCGCACAGTTCTAATCCCCTCAATAAATTTAATGTACCCTGATGATTTACCTTGTAAAAGTCATTGATTTCCTCTGTTGATTGGGGAATCACATGAGCCTTACCCGCATTATGAACAACAATATCGAATGAAGAAGAAAAAGAAGGGATTGAATTAGCTAAATCGACAACAATGTCATTTGACTTAGATCGACCAAGCGTATGAGTAGAAAAACGCTCGGATAAAACTCTTGTAAGCTCTGCTCCCAAGAAGCCATGACCACCTGTAATTAAAAAAGTCTTCGACATGTCGTTGCGATTGAGGTAAACCAAACCTATTCTTATTATAAAAACTAACCGTTTAAAAAGAGTTCGGTTCAAGTTTGCATGACATTTACATCTGTCATACAGAACAAATTTATTAAGATTTTTAAATCTTATCAGGTGTTTGCCCCTAAAAGAATAAAGTTAGCACACAATCTTTTGTATTTGCTACGATTAAAGCCAATGAACGCAGATTTTTGTACTAAAGAAAATGAAGACTTAACGAAAAATTTACAATTGATTAGGGAGAGGAAAAACAATACTATTGAATCTGTAGCATCTTTTCAATGTATTTCTTGGCTAGCACATTTCGGCTGAAATCTGAATTTGCCAATTGAAATGCATTTTGAGCCATTTCATCTCTTAATTTAGGATTGTATGCCAGGGCTTTTATAGCCTCTGCAAATTGAGAAGGTTCATCGGAAGGGACATTCAAACCACAACGTTCCTTCTCTACCAATTCTTTAATCCACCCTTTGGTTGACTGAATTATAGGAACACCAGCAGCAAAAGAATCGAACATCTTGTTTGGAGAGCTCGTGTGTAGTACCGGGTAATCTTTAAATGTAACAAAACTCGCTGTAGCCACTGAAAACCACTTTACAACCTCAGTCTTAGGCACTAAGCCCAAGAAATGAATATTTTCTGGGTTCGACTTTTCGGCCTCAGATTCTAGCATTTTTCTCTCAGCTCCGTCACCTATAAATACTAAGCTAATCGGCTCAGCTTTTAAGAGAGACATAGCTCTAACGATTTGAACACAATCGTCCATTAGGCCAAGTGAACCTGCATAAATGAATACTTTCGTTTCACTTAGTTTGTCCACAAAAAGCTTGGGCTTTTCAAAAACTCCAGAGAACAATTCAGGGTCACAAGCATTAGGTATAACCAAGGTTTCTGTTTTCGGAAATCTATCTATAATCGACTGATTCATTCCCGGGCTACAGGGAACAACCAAATTTGAATTCCTATAACATAGTGATTCAAACCAAAGTGCAAGTTTCTTCTGCCAGCCTGCCTTGATTAATCCAAGCTCAATACCTCCTGAAGGCCAAAGGTCGCGAACTTCAAAAACAGTCCTTTTCCTACGGATTTTTTTAGCGAAAATCAGAGGTAAACCAATAGTTATTGGTCCAGAAGATGAAATTAAGACATCGTATGGTTGACTTAATGCATAATAAATAGAAACTAAAGCAAAACGCAGAGCTCGAAAAGCCCTAACCGGAACTGAAAGACGATTGGAATCTCCTGAATTGATAACAATGAGCTTAATGCCTTCTATTTCTTGTCTAGATATAAATCCTTTTGCCTTAATATCCGACTTGTCATATGGCGTAGTCACCACGGTAACTTCATGCCCTGCTTGAACCCACCTTCTCGTTAATTCATAAACTCTAGTACTCCATGAGCCTTTAGGTGTTCCGAAGTATTGATAAAAAAATATGATTCTCACTTTAATAAATCGTTTATAGGTAGGATTCCTTCATTAGAGACAGGTCAATCAATTCACCCATCTTCAAGTCCATTTGTTTGTCAGTAAAAGGTTCAATACCACCTCCAGGGTGAATCGTGATTTCCCCAAAATAAACTCGTCCGGCATGTTCGTACAAATCTACTCTACAAAAAACGAAAGGTTGGGAAAGCTTTGAGGCCACTTCTCGCATCTCATCCAAAGTGGTTGGCCTAGGAATAGGAGCATCCGTTTTTGAATATCGAATCTGCATATCAGAATCTTCCCAGGTATCGGCTGTGTAAATACTTCTTTTGTGGTTGGAAAATCGGTCAGCATCTACTTGAACATACTTTGCCTCTCCATTGCTGCAAAAAAATTTATAATCCTTTATTTCGAATTCCAGCATCTCTTCACAAATCAAAAGAGGCTTAATTTGTTTGTATTGCCATTCTCTATTGAGAAAATATGAATTCTTGCCCAACCAAATATCAAGCTTCCTTTTCTCGTTGGGCCAGTTATGTTGAGCTTTATCGTTCACAAGTAAATTCCATCCACTTCCATGATTGGTTTTAATTACAAACTTTTGTGGAAGTTCATTTTCATTAACCTCCTTTCCTCTTTCGTAAACTCCTAAACACGGAATTAAATAAGATTCACCAACGGTGTCTTTAACATAGTCCCTTACCCTAACTTTATCTGCCACAACGGGAGAAAGCGGATTTCGGTCATGTAATTTGATATAGTTGAGCTTCTCATTGAAGGTAGAAGGTGGGTTCAAATTGAACTTGTACCATTGGCATGATAACCTTTTACAATTGACATAAAAGGCTACTTTAGAAAAAGTTGAAGCTGGAAATACGATTAAAACATATTTACAGAGCCAATACCAAATGTTAACTCCTAATGCTTTCATTGTTCAGTCGATTTTTTTTAATAATTCAACCCATTGTTTTCTTACAGCTTGCCAATCCCAAGTCAAAGCCAAATTTCTTCCACCTTGAACAATTTGACTCCTTAATTCAGCACTTTCAACAAGTTCTTGGATGGCATTACAAAATGCGATTTCATCATTGGGCGGCACCAATATACCGTTTACCCGATCCGTAATTATAAAAGGTAGCCCACCCACATTCGTTGTAATGATGGGCATACCCAAAGCTGCCGCCTCCACTACACTTACGGGAGCATTATCAACATTTGTTGTATTGATGAAAAGATTATAATTCGCTGAAAGCACAATCCAATCGGTCTTTGAAAGCCCTCCTGTAATCTTCAGATTATTTTCCACTTTCAACTGCCGGGCTAGACCTTTAACTTCATTCAAGGAACCATCTTTATCAGGGCCAACCATGCATAATTCGGTATTATAAAATCCCAAATCAATCATTTTTTTCAAAAGCCGAACGGCAAGTTGTGGATTGTAAATCGAGTGAAAAGATCGCACCCATAATATTTTAAACTGATCGCTTAAATCCGTTCTTTCTGGTTTGAAAGGGTAGTTCGCTATATCTATAAAATTAGGAATTACTTCATATTCTCTTTCTACAAAACCCTGCATCGCAGATTTAAGGTATGAGGAAGGCGAAACAACTTTATACGCTTTGGTTAAAAGCCTTTCCAATTTGTCAGGCGATGTTTCGATTCTTTTTGGCAAATCTCCTCCATGCAAAATAGGAATATACTTGATTCTCAAAACCTCGGCTAAACGAGCTGATGTCCATGCGAACACAAAAGCCGAGGTACTGTAGGTATCGATAAGAAGAAAATCACATTTACGGTTAGTGAATATTACCCACCAAATATGAAATAGCCTTACCAATTGATTCCTTTTAGAAGAGGCTCTTACTACGTTAAAATCACTCGACAAACGCTCTCCAAGCAAATCTACAGAAGTTGGATTTGCCCCATGAATAGCTAGCATATTCCCAATGTAAAGGGCCTTACTTTTCTTCATTGATATTTATAAATGCAAGACCAAAAAGTATAGGACTGATCATAGTTCGGGTAGCAGCATGCATTGTAGAGAAGAGGCTTAGGACTAAAAAGGCCATCATCCAACTCCGTTTTAGGCTCCCTTTTTCCTTTAGGGCAATTAGAAAGGGGTAAACAAAGACTAAAAAAATAATAATAGCACCCAAAATACCATGTTCTGATAACAGTCTTGAAAGTTCTACGTGAGCAATTTTATCATTCCCATATTCTTGAGCTCCCACGACTGCCGCCTGACCTGCCCCAACACCAAACACTGGATGATCTAGAAAAATATCTATATCCCTTAAGAAAATAGACAATCGGCCTGTGGTCAATTGATCCAAACTTTTGTCCTTCGACCCTAACAATGTCCCCCTAGTTTCTCCTTGGTATCTTAAAAGTAAATTTCCGCCAGTAATCTCGTTTGCAATAATGAAGCTGAATATTAAAGCCACTATTACCATGATTACCGAGGAAAACTTTATTTTCCTCTGATTAGCCCTCCTTTTTTCCAACATATTTAGCGCTACAATTGAGCCAATCGACAAAACCGCACCTAACATACCCCCTCTAGAAAAGCTAAGTAAGCACCACAAAATGGTGATGAGTAAGAACCCTGCATCCACGAGCTTATAGGGAGAAAACTTCCATCTTCTCAAAAACAAAAAGCCAAATAAGAGTATTCCATATCCTAAAACGGTAGATGCTTGATTAGATCCAAAATCACCAGTTGTATCATTGACAGCTCCCAAGTTAAAGTCAACAGAATCTAAATCTGGACTGACAAGAACCAAATAGAATAACAACACTAAAACAGGATATATGGAATTGATCAACAGGCCTTTTACTTGCCGAGAATCGATATAGATGTTAGAAAAAACGATGGCTCCCAATGCCATATTTACCATCCCCATCAAATTGAAAACTATGCCCTTAAATCCTGTAGACATCAGCAACCCAGGCAAAAGTAAAATCATGATAGCAGACGCCCATTGCCCTTTACGGAGTTTAACCCTTAAGGCCACATACATAAGAATAAGGAAGGTAAGATATTTACCCGCTTCATAAGGAATGAAAGGCGAAGCCCCTAATACACGAGCAAGAAGTTCAATAGGAATTAAATAGAGTAAAATGGCAGCAACATGATAAGAGAAATCTTCGGCTTTTAGGCTTTTGAACAAATGATAACCTACAGCTAAATAGAACCATAAAATAACAGCCAATTTCCCAATGAGAACCAAGGCTATTAATATTATGACGTGAAGTATATCTCTTAATTTCAAAAGTTATCTATTCTATTTATTCAACAAATCCGCTTTATCAAAAACAGTAACATCCAGCTTATCGGCATAAGAACGAAACGTAAATAAAGGGGCAATTTTTGATGCTTCTAAAGCTTGCGCTTTTAAATCACCTGAAAACTTTACTTTCGACACAAAATCAGAAAAAGATTCGGTTTCAACATCCCAAAGGAAGCCATTTGAAGGGTTTATGTAATGGGGAATGCTAGAAATATTAGAGACAATAGGAATACAACCAAAGTTTGCGCCTTCCGAGATTACCTTTGGAAAACCTTCCGAAGCAGTAGAGGGTAACAATAGAAAATGAGATTGTGCATATATGGCTGAAATATCCTTTTTGTCTAAACCTCCATAAAAAATGCATTCTACATCACTGTTCTGCGCAGTTTGTTTATAATTCTCGATATTAACGCCTTCCCCTACGAAGTGAATTGTCTTAATACCCTTTTGACTAAATAGAGATAGATTTTCCAAAATCCTATCTACACCCTTTGCAAACTCTAAACGCCCAACAAAACAACCAACAAAGGGAGCTGCATAATTCTTGGCAGAAATTGCCTTTGCTCCCACTTCTAATTCCTCTTCCGAAATAGATGGGTTTTCAAAAGTATGAATATGATCTTTTTGATAATCCCACTTACCATTTACCGTAACTGGCCTTTTCTGATAATCTGACAGAAAAACTTTCTGGAACCTGTATGAAAATGGCATATTTTGTTGATTCCAGTTACCAGCATACTTGAACCAACCTGGCTTCTTTGTAAACCATGTTAGCAACGGGATTAAATACATACCCATAGAGGTAGGAGCACGAAATTGAAAAACATCTGCTTTTCTAAGCTCTTTAAACACTGTGGAAATGATCCGTGGAGAGGAAAGAAAAATTTTAAGTTTATTAACAACTCCCGCTCCTCCAAAATCTGGTATGCTGATAAACTCAACGTTTTTTGAGGAGTAGCTTGCCGCGCTCATGGGAGGAGCTTCATTTTTCTTTAGACAAGCTACATGGACAACCTTTCCATATTTTTCTGCCAAATAGTCCACTTCTCTGATAGTGGGACCCCATCCTCTAATCTCTCCATTACTGGAAGAATAATGTTCAGTATGCGAGATAATTAGAATTCTCATAACATTTCCTTTACTAGCTCTTGCCACTTATGCTTTTGTGCCCAAGCCACGGCCCCCTTTCTATATCTTTCTTTTTGGGATAGTATTGCCTCAACTGCCTCACTTATTTCACCTGCATTATCACCATCTACCAGCAAACCGTTATTATCACCAACGGCATCCTCAATTCCGCAACCAAGGGCACCAATTGCTGGTACCCCAACTGCATTAGCTTCCAAAATTGCTATACCAAAACCCTCAACATCTCCGTTAGACTGATTTTCAGATAACATGATGAAAATATCGGCACCTTTATATTTTTGTATAAGATCCAATTTGGAAGGCACTCTCCCATGAAAGGTAATTGAATCCAAAACGCCCAACTCGTTTGCTATACCTACAAATTCCTCTTTTTGAGTTGGCAAACCCACGATATGATAATGGGCTTCTGGGAATTTTTCCAGAATAGCAGGCAAAGCCTTGATTACTCTATGTTGGCCCTTTCTTCTTGTAACATTGCCCACGGTTAATATAGATGGGTAGCCCTTTAGTCCATCTACCTTGATGCCTTTTACTTCTTGACATAAATCAAAAAAGGACTTATCCAACCCATTTGGGATTACTTTCACTTCTTGCTTTTTACTAGGGTTTAAAAAAGTGCCAGTAAAGGAGGAAACCGGATACAAATAATCAGCCGCCCTATAAGACAACTCCGTAAATCTTGAAATCAAAAAAGAACTCTGATTCACTTCAAATCCATGAATGAAAGCATGTGTTTCTCTTTTCAAAAAAAGCTTAATGAAAAAGCCAATCCATAATGGCAATCTGCCTGAAAGAATAATCCGTCCATACTCTCCATTAGACAATCTCACTGCCTGAAAAATTCTTCTTAAAGTATGAAAGCTCTTATCTCTTCCAATAAAATTAATGACCCTGACGCTGGTCGGCAAGGCATCGTTAAATTGGTCTATTTCGGATTTGTCAGCGTAATCTTGATTACACAAAACATCAATATCAAATTGCGACTTTAGGGTTAGAACCATACTTGCCGTATGCTGGCCTATTCCGCCTGGCCCAGGAGGGAATTCTGAAGATATGACTAAAACGCGTGGCATTAACTCTGTAATTATGAAAGTTTTTCAATCATAGGTGATTTCATTTTTTGAGTAGAAATTCTCCATGACCAAATCACTTGACCCAAAATAAAGGGTAGCAAAATTAGGGTAAATAGCGAGCCAATTGCTAACAAGATTTTGTTCTTCTTAAATTTATAAGGAACCAAACTAGGTGGCAAGTTCTTAAATAAAGCCAGTATCGCGAGATGGTTTCCATGATATTTCCGGTATAAATAAAGCACACTAGGAATAGGTCTTGGCGAAAAAAAAGATTTAGGTCTGAAAGCATCCCAACTACCCATTTGCCTTAAACCTCCTTTACCTGCTTTTAGGTGTATTCTTTTGGCTTTAGGGTTTGAAATATTACTGAAGCCCGACAAATAAGCCCTCAAACCATATTCTCCATCGCCCATTCTTTGTTTCTCAAATTGGAGATCGAACAACCCAATTTGCTCAAACACCTCTCTTTTAATGAGTACATTACCAGTATCCAATTGATCACTCCACCTATAAATCGAATAGTGTGCAGGAATTTCACCTCCTTTTGTGCTCAAAGAAACACCAGACGAGATATCACAGTTAAAAAAATCTAACGCTTTCAAATGCTGGCTAATCCAATCTGGATCAACTAAAGAATCATCATCATACAGCAAAATCAGCTTGCCTTTAGCTCTTCGAATGGCTTCATTTCGAGCTTGCCAAAGAGCCTTCTCACTTTGCTTCCAATATTTCATATTCAACTTCCACCCTTGATAAACACTTTCATCAAAGTCGTCAGTCTGATCAACCACAAGGACTTCGAAATTCTTATAATCTTGGAGTTCTAAATCTCGAAAAACGTCCTTGAGATATTCATACCTATTTAAGGTTGGAATAATTACTGAAATAAGTGGCTCTTCTTTTACCAATTCACTTTCAAACCGGTCGAGTGATTCTCCATTATAATCAAGTTGTAATTTAACCTTCTTAACTTTAGCATTCTTTAGAAAGCCTTTGATCTCTCGAAATGGATTTTTAAACGAAAACACTCTCAAACAAAGGGCATAAACCATCCATAATCTACCATAATATTTGGCTAGAAAGCGATACTCGTCACAAACAGGCAAATGGGACTTTACCCAGATATTCAAAGCCTCATGTGGTGAGTCACCTGCTTTAATATACCCTGACTGAAAAGCTTGATATGCTAAATCCCTTACTTGAGCTTCTTTAGATTCATATTTTTTATCTAACAATATTTGCCTATTGCCTTCTAAATACTCATCATTTACAAAGTACTTATATGGTCCTTTTGGTTCTAAATTAAAGTACCAAGTAGGATTTACGTATTTAATAAAATTAAAAATCAATGCTATATCCCCAGTTTAATAGGGCATTGCCCGCAATGTTAATAAATTGATCGTGTTGTTCTGCCGAGAAATAATTTCGGTAATCACCTGTAATTCCCTTTCTGAAAAATGAACTCGCATCTTCTTCTCCCAACTTTCTACCTCCAGTTACATTTTGGAAGTTGTTCTTTTTAGAGCTACGTGCGACACTTTCTGCAGATTCTGTAACGCCCAAAAATTCAACCACCTTGGCTAACTCTTCTTCTGTATTAGAGAGCAAGTTTTCATATTTCAAAAAATACACATTCGGATCATTTTTGAATTGTAGAAGATGATTATAGTACTCAAAATAAGCTTTAGCACATCTATCAATATGATCTGACTTAATATCGCCTGATTCATCGAACCTGCTTCCTTGACCTCTTCTTGTAAAATGATGAGCAAAAGAAACGGTGATGTCACGACCGTCTCTGAGAATTACCACTTTTTTACTTTTAGGAAAGAATTGATTTATCTCATTCAATCCTTGAACGGTACTCTTATCTCCCACTTTTTCAATCCCAGAATTTTTATGAGCTAAAAATGCGGTCAGAAAAAACGTTTTAAACCCCTGATGTAGTAGAGATTCGTTCAGCCAAACCTTAGAGCTAGGAGTGTTAAATTCATCTGACGATTGAATTCTTTCAAAAAGTCCTTCAACAACAGACTGACTATTTAAAAAGTGGGTTTCTGGAGCATGAAAATTAAAAAACTGGCCTGAACCTCTACAAACGATTTTATCACAATCGTTCAGCATGTCTCTAAGCCATGTCGTACCTGATTTATCAAAACCCGTTAAAAAAAACACGTCCTCCTCCTTTAAATCACTAACATTGTTAACGGAATTGGAGGCCTTCCATTTCGCCTTCTCTTCTAAATAGAATCTAATTAGGGTCGATAACTTTCTTGTTAACCGGGATTTCAGCTTTGACATTATGTTGTTTTCATCATTGAAAATACTGTTAGAAAAATCAGGAAACCTTTAAAAAGAGAAACTCAACACTCAAAAAAATTCTTGAATTTTTCTTCCTGAATGCCTAAGTCGAAACTATCTCTAACCCTAACTTGAGCTCTTCGAGAAGTTTCCATCAAGATATCCATTGGAGTCTTAGTAATCTCTATTATTTTTTCTGCTAGAAGATTGGGATCACGGGATGGAACCACCCATCCTGTTTCTTCATTCATCACATTTTCAGCTAGCCCGCCAGCATTTCCAACAACACAAAGCAGTCCCGAAGCCTGAGCCTCAAGTACCGCGTTTCCAAACCCTTCTTGAACTGATGGGTGTAAAAATATGTCATGAGAATTCATTAACTCAATGATCTCATGATGCCCCAAAGCCCCTTCAAAATTAATAGCTGATTCTAAGTTGAGCTGATGTTTCGCAAAATTAAGCCTTTCCCAATCGTCTCCTTTTCCAACAATGGTTAGCTCAACATCAATATTCAAATCTCTTAATTCCTTGATTGCTAAAAAAGCATATTCGTGACCTTTTTTCCAAGTCAGCCTCCCAACCATAAGAATCCTAACTTTCCCGCTTTTAAAAAAACCACTTCTTTCTCCTTGATTAAACATTTGGCTTGAAATAGCCGGAGATATAATGGCTGAAGGAACATTCTTTGGTAACTGATATTCATTCTGTGCCTTTCTAAGAAGGTATTCTGAAATAGAGTGAACTTTTGAGATGTGTTTCCAGAGCTTTAAATAAGGATTTTCCTTTTGAGTAAGTGGATATAAGTCTATATCATAACCTCTAAAGCTACAAGAGGTATTGCAATTCAATGTTTTTCCCAACAGTTCCTTCCCAACCCCCATGGTGGCATAACCAAAATGCAAATGGTCTACTCTTTTTTCTAACAGAATATGAGCGTTAATATAACCAGCCTTTAAAGAGTTAATCAGGGAAGAGCCTGATTGCCTTTCCAAATTAATATACTTTAAGGTTTTGTTGGGAGACCGTAGTGCCAGGTAGAGTATTCCCACCATGACTTGAACAAGCCTAACTTTGTTTGAACCAGACAATCTCCATTGAAAGCGATAATTATATTTCTTGGTTTCTTTGGTGCTCTTTGATGAAGTGGCAAAAATCAGCACCTCAAAACCATTGGTTATCAGTCCGTCAATCTTGTTAGTAAAAAAGGTTTCGGAATACGTAATTGTACCTGGGATTACAATGCCTATTACTTTCTTCTTCATGAGTTTAAGCCTCAACAGATTGATAAAGCGCCAACATATCTTCTACCATTTTAACATCTGAAAACTGAACCTCAATAGTACTCCTTGCATTGATTCGAATTTTTTCAATTGCAGTAGGAGAAAATTTTAAGATGTCATTTATTTTCAGAGCAATGGATTCACTCGATCGTGTAGGAACAAGAAACCCGTTATATTCATCGCGTAAAACCTCTTTCATACCTCCACAAGTTGTACTCAATACAATTGTTCCTAAGGCCATTGCTTCAAGCACTACATTGGCAATTCCTTCTTCCACAGAAGGTAAAATAAGGATATCGCTATTTGCCATTAAGGATTTAACCTCGTCATGCGTTTTATGGCCTACCAGTTTAACCTGACTTTCTAGGCCTAGATCATAAATTTGAAATTGAAATTCTTCGGAAACTCCTCCAACAATTACATACTCAAAGTTAACTTGGTTTTCGGCAAGCACTTTACACGCATCTATGGAAAACTGATATCCTTTTTTCCAATGAGGCCGACCTACAGAAATTAACTTAAGAGGACTATTGAACGAAGGTTTTTTCTCTTTAAAAGGATAGTTCACTAATGACAAACCTGAATAAACCACCTTTGACCTATCTGCAATAGAGGCATACTTGCAGGCTTCATCAACAATGGCTTGTGAAACACCGTGAAATGCAGAACATTTTTTAAATAGCCTTGAAAAATCCATTGCAAGAGCAGGATTTGCCAATGGTTCGTAGTTCACTTGCCCTCCTCTTAAACTCGCAATAACCTTTACTCCAAGTTCTTCCAAAAAAATAAACTTTCTAACATCCTTTACCCACTGAATATGTAGTATATCAATCTCGCTATAAACAATTGGCAAAGTTCTTCCCCATAATTTCAGCTTTGCCTTTAAGCCTCCTTGGGCTTTCCAAACGCCATTGAGTTGAGCCCAAAGCTGGGGTTTAAACAGAAAAAGTAAACGAAACTTTAATCCGACCAATATTAGATTAATGTTGGAAGTAAAGCCAAGTGCTTTTGCGTTTTTATAGTACTTAGGTAATTGTGCGTTAACCCTACCAAAAACGTAAATCGAAATATTCTCATTTGCGCTCAAGCCTTCAATCAGCCGCTCAATAAAAACGGTTGAAGGTATTGAGCCACTTAATATTCCAACTCTTGTTCTTCTCACTTTAATTCTTTTTTAAAATGATTGATTTTAACCATTTAAGGGTCGCTGGAAAACACCTACAATAAGTGATGATAAATTTTTATTAGGGTTAAACTCAACCCATTTGTTCAAATAGTTTTTAAAAACATACCTATGAGGGTGATAAATCATCTTTTGAAATAGATTTAGGCTCTGGTGAGTTTTATAAGGAAAGCCTCCGTAATAATCAAGGTGAAGTGTATTTAGGCCGTGCTTTTCTGCAAACTTTTCAAAAATCTCAATTTTCATACAATTAAGATTATGCACATCGAGATTAGCCTTATCGGTTATGGTCTTATATAATTGAATGTAGTTCCGCTTGTTTGGGATCATAATGAGCAAAGTTCCCCCTGGCTTTACATATGGCAGGTGAAGATCCATAACTTGCCCGAAATCATCGAAATGTTCGATAAATCCATTGGAAATCACCACATCCCATTGTCGTTTCGGTTCATATTTAAAAAAGTCAGTTTGGATAATTTCGTAGTCCTCTACTTCAAAGGCCTTCATATTTTCTTTAATCAATTCTGCATCAGAATTATAATCCAAATTGGTAGGCTTCACTTTGTACTTATCCGCCAAATATGCCAAGTACCTCCCAGGGTATCCACCAATTTCAATGAGCGATTCAGGTAAGGGATTAGCATTTTTGGAAAAAAGCATATCCCAAAACTTGTCATAATATGAGCACATTCGAGAAATGCTTTCTTTGTGAGCCTTTTTTGCTCCGTAATACTCTTCCCAATACTCTCTTGATGTTAACTTTTCTGGGTTACTCATATAAATCGTTGAAACTTGGTTGGAATAAGCGGTTTAATACTTTTCAGAAATAATTCCGTATTCTTTTTATTTAATAGCCTCATACTCCCAATCAATACTCCAATAAAGATTAAGCTCTTGAGTATCATAAATAATAGGCCCTCATAATAAAAAATTGGAATCACGAATAGCAATGCAATAAGTGAAGAAAAATAGATTGGAGAAACTACTTTAAGAATTGATGTTCTACTCTCATGAGAATAATGAGGTATAATGAAAAAGTGCGCCATTGAGCCCAAAATTTTCACCATACAAATGGCTAAAATTGCAATAGTAAATTCCAGGTTAGAAGCCAATACAAAAAGCAGAGCAAGAAAAACTGGAGAATATATCAAATTATAATAATACCCTATTTTAGGTTTATTAACGATGGTATACAATCCAGAAGTAGGAGAACTTACTGTTCTTACCAAAAGGTGGAGCATAATGAACTGAGCAGGAATTACCGCGGCTTCCCATTTCTGGCCATAAATAGACGTGATTAAAAACTCAGTATTTATTAGAATTAAGAACAACATAGGAATAATGATGAATGAAATCATCCTAATCACCTTATGAAAGTATTCCTTTAGCTTATCTAAGTCATCGTTTTCTTTAGCCAAAATAGGATCTGTAACACTTTGTACAACTGGGGTAAGATAAGTTGGAATTAACTGAGCAAATTGAGACGCTAAACTGTATACGCCCAATAATTCCATTCCCCAAATAGAACCTAAAATGAATTGATCTCCTTTATAAACTAAGGCTCCAAGTATTCTTTGGCCAACTACATACCTAGTAAAATTGAAAATCCGTTTCCAATACTCTAAACCAAGTACTCGCCTCGGAATAAAGTGAGCCTGATAAAAGAGTAAAAAAGTGGTTATTGGCGCTACTATAGCACTAGGCAAAGCCAAACTATAAACTCCAAAACCTAAATACGCAAATACCACCTTACCAACATTAGCAATGGTATTCATTATCATTTGGGTTTTAATTAATGGCGCAAAATTAATTTCCTTCTTAAAAATTGCTGAAGGAACTTCCCCCATAATTTGCAATACTGACGAAACTAAAAGAAGGTAAATGATGCCCTGAATCTTATCATTGTCATAATACGAAGCCCAGAATGGAGCTATAGGTATAACAATAATACAAAGCAGTAAACAGGCTAGTGCACTAAACCAAAATACCGCATTAAATAAATCCTTCTGATTAGCATCTTTCTGAAAAAGGGCAAATTCAGAAATTCCACTCACGATTAAAGACCTACTAAGATCTATAAAAACCGATGAAATAGCCAAAACGCCAAAGTCTTTAACATCGAGCTCACGAGCTAAGTAAGCCATGACAATAAAGCTTACAATACCTCCCCAGACCCTTCTAAGCAAAAGTAAAATACTAGCTTTTCCTGCCTTTTTAGTTAACGACATGATGTTTCAAAGCTCAATTATTAGATATAAAAAAGTCAAAAGATGTTTGAAGAAAATGTACAGCTTCGCCCGCTCAGTCCCGTTTACTGAGTATCAATTTTCTAGACAGTTCTTATTTCTTTCTCTTGAATATTCTTGACCAGAATGAATCTTTCTCTTCCTGATCATAATAACCATAACCTTTTCCGTAACCATAACCATACCTGCCACTCACTCCATTATTTGAGTCATTCACCAGTATATGACATCTATTTAGATTACCCAAGGATTGGTAATAATTCAAAATATCAGTAGAATTTACCTGAGAATAGTTCATTCTAACTACAAATAAGGTAGTATGAATTAACGGCAACGAAGAAACGTAATCTGTAACTAGGCCAATTGGAGGCCCATCTATAATAATATACTCATACCTCTCCTTTAGCAGTTCCATCATTTCTGACAATCGGCCATTGGTTATAAGTTCTGCAGGATTCGGAGGAACGGGCCCGCTAGTGATTACATCAAGACTATCCAATTCTCCTTTCTGAATAATATCTTCTAAGTTTTCAGAACCAATCAGATAATTACTCAGTCCTGAAATATTCGCAAGCCCAAGCTCTTCTTGCAATCGAGGTTTTCGTAAGTCTAAGCCAATAAGTAAAGTTTTCTTATTAGATAAAGCCAAAACCTGAGCAAGATTCACGGCACAGAAGGTTTTACCTTCACCACTAACCGCAGATGTAATCCCCACCACCTTAACTCCCTGTGTATTAGGGATTAGAAAATCCAAATTAAGCTTAATACTTCTGAACGCCTCAGCCAATGGGCTTTTTGGCGACTTAAGAACTGAAACTTTCCCTTTATCTCTACTTGTCATGTGAGGTATACTAGCCAAAACAGTACTCTCCCCTGGCGTTCTTACCTGACTTATATCTGAAATAGTATTATTGAAGAAAAACTTAATTGCCAGCCCTGCTAATACAATTAAAAATGAGGCTGCAATAGCCATCAAATATATTTTAATGGACATTGGGCCAATAAGAACAGCCTGTAGAGCTCTGGCCTTATTTAGTACTCTGATATTTGGCTGGGTTGCAGCTTTGGTAATCTCAGATTCAGATTTCTTTTTTAACAGAAAAGTATAAAGTTCATTATTGAGTTCAAATTCTCTTTTGATTGACAATAGCTCTCTTTCATTTCTTGGCAATTCGCCTACATCTTGATTAAGTGCTGAAAGTTCCTCTTTGATTTGATCAAGAGATAAAACACTATTTGCCTTTATATTTTTTAGGCTTTCTCTTAGCCTCTGTTTAATGTCTTGAACTTGCTGATCCAACCCTGCAAGCAAGGGGCTTCGCTCTCCTTCCGTAGTAGACAATTTTGCCTTTTCAGTCAAAACCACATTTAGTTCTAAAACCAATGAAGTCAAAGATGGATCTGTTATACCTGCAGTTGCTGGAGATATAATCTGGTTTTCACCAATAAATTCCTTTGATAAATAGTCTGATAGGTAATCGTAATATTTTTGATTTAACTCAATCAACGATTTTTGACTTTCCAATTCAGAAATCTTAGTCAACAAGAACTGGCCAGTACTTGTTAGGTCAATGATTCCTTCCTTGGCTCTGTATTCTTCAAGTCCCGTCTCAACTTTTCTTAACGAATCTGAAATGGAAGCTAATTGAATGTCTATAAATTCAATAGTATTATTAGCGATCTTGTTTTTCTCCTGAAGGTGATAGTTAATAAAGGTTTGAGAGAGCGCATTAAGAAAGGCAGTGTTTTTTTCAATTAGTGGTCCGTTGATTTCCAATCCTATAATTCCGCTCGAAGTGTACCTACCTGCTAGGGGATCGTCACTTTCAATTTTGACCGTTTGCATATACGATATGGTAAGTTTTTCCAAGTCATATATTCTTATATACAAAGGCCCTTCTAACTTATTGATCTGAGATACATCCTTTAAGGTTGTTACAAATGAAAACTCTTCTGAAGAACACTCTTCACCATAAGCACAACCCCACGACCGAAGCTCCTCATCTTCTGTTTTAATATAAACCTCATAAGAATCTCCCTTTTTAAAATTGAAGTACAGATTTTCCTTGGTTTGAAAATGTCCATCTATAACCCTAACATCAATAGGAGCTTTGGAATAAAGCTCATTTGATTTGAAATTACCTTCGGAAAAATAACCAACCTGAAAATTAAGGCTATCGAGTGTCCTTTCGATTATCTCGTATGATCGAATGAGAGACATTTCTTTGGCGAGTCCCCCAGAAGATGGGCGTAATGATCGAGTACCTGTAAGCCCAGAAAGAATATCCATATTGATGTCGGATGACTGGCTTTCATCGGACACCAACAAGGTAGACTTTACTTGATAAATACTTTCCGTATATCGCAGATACATTTGAGCAGCAAAAACCGCTAAAATCACCGCTACGACAAAGAAATACCAATACCCTAAAATTCTTAAAATCCAGTATTTTAAATCGAAATCTCGTACTTCTGTAGTTCCTTCTGACATTTTTTCAACAATTGATTGAGATAGAAAGGATGCTCATTTACTTTGCAAAAAGGGCTAAAACAGTAATCATAAATGAAGCTAAAGAGACGCCCAATGAAACATTCTGAGTATTTGATCGGGTAATTTTTGCCTTAACGGGCTCCACATAAATCATGTCTCCAGGCTTAAGATATACATAATTTGAGCTCAATGATTCTGGGCTAGTAAGGTCAAAATTGATATTCTTAATTTTTCCTGATTCCTCTCTAATCAGTTTAATTCTCTTCCTATTTCCAAAATCCGTAAGGTCTCCGGCATTAGATAGCGCTTGAAAAAGGGAATATTTGGAGTCATAAATATATTGCACTCCCGGTGATTTTACTTCTCCCATTACATTGATAGAAAAATTCGTTAATGTCACCTTAACCTTTGAAAACTTCTTGTAATCTTGAAGTTTAGCTTCTAAAGTAGTACTAATCTCATCTGTAGAAAGCCCAGCAACCTTTTGTTTGCCTAAAAGGGGTAAGTCTATGTCTCCATCTTCACTTACCAAAAAGCCCCTTAATAACATTTGAGGGTTACCCGTTTTACTTTGGCCCACATTGCCTGTTGTAGATCCTCCTCCTAAAATAAAATCTTCCGTATTCTCAGTAAGTGTTTTAATTTCTACTTGCAAAAGGTCTCCCTCTTTTACTTTGTAAACTTCTGGCAAAGCTGGAGCATCGTAAGTGTCTCCATTTTCGTCTTGAAAGTAAACTACATTCTTGTAAGGAACGCACGAGCTCGCTCCAAATAGGAGAGCAAGAAAAAAAACAATAGCCTTAAGGCGATGAGACTTCTTTATTTTTCCAAAAATGGCAAGTAATGTAACACTAAGTTTTTGACTTATACCAAAATTCTCCATTCAACTTGAACTCCCCAAAATTATAAAGCCCCGAAGATATGCATTCAAAAAATGATATCACACGAAATGAGTCAGTTTCAAAAGGTTGTGAAAAGGAAAAAAATCTCATTATCCTTATTAAAGGGAAGCTTCGATAAGGAATAAAAGGCCAAAGGACTAATTGTTAAATAGAAAGAATTTTGGCGATTCTGAATTCTTCGTTATCAATGCGCTTTTCAGTTTTAACAGCTTCACTAATTGGGGTATATTCAATCTGATGGTTGATCATACCAACCATAACATTAGATTGACCATTAAGAAGCCCTTCTACAGCAGCTACACCTAGCCTACTCGCTAAAACTCTATCTTGAGTGGTTGGTGCTCCACCTCTTTGCAGGTGGCCTAAAACGGTAACGCGAATATCGAAATAGCTTAGTTGTTCCTTCACCTTCCCTGCAATTTCATAAGCATTACCCAACTTACAACCCTCGGCCACAATAACCACGTTAGAAGCTTTCTGATTCGCAGCCCCTTTTCTTAACCTTTTGATAAGGTCATCGATGCTCCAATTATGCTCAGGAAGAAGCATGGCTACCGCACCTCCACTAATGCCTGAATTAACCGCAATAAAACCAGCGTCTCTACCCATAACTTCTACAAAGAAAAGTCTCTCGTGCGAAGAGGCTGTGTCACGTATTTTGTCAATAGCTTCAGTAGCTGTATTACAGGCTGTGTCGTATCCAATTGTATAATCGGTTCCTGCCAAATCATTATCAATGGTTCCAGGGACACCAATTACAGGGACATCATATTCTTGACTGAAAACATCAGCTCCTGTGAAAGATCCATCTCCTCCAATAACTACCAAAGCATCCAAGTCATTGGCTTTGAAATTTTCGTAAGCCTTGGCTCGTCCTTCTTTTGTTCTGAATTCAGCGCTTCGGGCAGACAATAAAAATGTACCTCCTCTGCTTAGAATGTTAGACACAGAACGCACCTGAAGTTGTTCCATATCACCTTTAATAAGGCCATCATAACCTTTATAAATACCGTAAACATCTAGCTTATAAAAAATGCTCGCCCTAACTACTGCTCTCACTGCTGCGTTCATGCCTGGGGCATCTCCTCCTGAAGTTAGTACGGCTATTTTTTTAATTTCTGGGTTCATATATCTGTCTCCTATCAGGCCAAAATTAGGACTTTCAAATTGAACCTAAGTTCAATGCTTTATTAATCCTCATGCAAACGTTTCCCAAAAAGCATAAAAAAAGGCGACTTTTGCAAGTCACCTTATATTTCAGATTATAATTTTGTTAAACACCTTCCGCTACAACTTCCTTCACATCGTTAGGAAGCATTCTTTTCAAAAGGTTTTCAATTCCTGATTTCAGTGTGACAGTTGAAGCTGGGCAACCACTGCATGAACCTTGGAGGTTTACTTTCACAATACCTTCGTGGAAAGAAGAAAAAGCAATCGCTCCGCCATCTTGCTCCACTGCTGGCCTAATATATTCATCCAGAATCCCTTTGATTTGCTTTACAACTTCCGTGTCGTTCTCATCGAAAAGAGGATCCTTATCAAATTCTTGAAGAATTAGTGGTTTTTCATTTTCAAGATAAGGCTTGATTACGCCTCTAATTTCATCTTGAATTTCCAACCACTCAACAGATTCATCTTTAGTAACCGTGATGAAATTGCTCATGTAAAAAACCCTTTCAACAGAAGGAATTTTAAAAAGCTCTTGGGCTAAAGGGGAATCTTTTGCAGACTCAGCATCTGGGTAATCGAAGCTAACGCCATCTTGCAACAACATAAAGTTGACCACAAACTTCATTGAGTTTGGGTTTGGGTTGGCTTCCATGTAAATATTAACAGCTCTCATATCTTATTCTCCTGCAATTGAACTGCAAAGTTACGGCAAAAGTTTCTTAGTCTTCCTTTAATTCTCCTTCGGATTTGGCCACTAAAGTTGAAACAGTAGCATCACCCGTAACATTCACCACAGTTCTTAACATATCTAGTGGCCTATCAACAGGGAAAATGATTGCAATCCATGCAGGGTTTAAGCCAACAGACTGAAGTACAACCACCATCATTACGATACCCGCACTAGGAACTGCAGCCGAACCGATTGACGCCAAAGTTGCTGTTAATACGATGGTCAATTGCTGAGAAATTGAAAGATCTACCATGTGCATTTGCGCCATAAATACAACGGCTACTGCCTGATAAAGGCTGGTTCCGTCCATATTTACAGTTGCTCCGATAGGCAGAACAAAGCTCGACACATTCTTAGAAACCCCAAGATTATCTTCAACACACTCCATAGTTACAGGTAGTGTTGCAGCACTTGAACTGGTAGAAAAAGCTAAAAACTGAGCAGGGCTAATTTTTTGGAAGAACTTCCTATAAGTTAAACTCTTAACAAAAGAGCGAATAATTAAAGGATAAAAAATGAAAATCAAGAAGAGCAAACCGGCCACCAAAGTAACTGAGTACGATGCTAATCCTTTGAAGATTTCTAAAACCTGACTAGGTGTGTCAGCCATTTTTGCAATTACACCTGCCAATAAAGCGAACACAAAGAATGGAGCCGCCTTCATTACTAAATCCACCATTTTTAGGAATACCTCATTGGTGGCGTCTACAAAATTCTTTAAAGCGGCTGACTTTTCATCGGGAACTAAGGCTAAACAAATCCCAAAGAATATGGCGAAGAAAATCACCTGCAACATCAGCTTATCATTAGAAAGTGAAAGCATAATATTGGAAGGAACCATATCGACTAAAAATGCCAAAGGACCAGCATCTTTGTTTTGAGCAGCAGCAGCCTGTTTTTCAGCTACCATTTTCTTCTGAGCATCGGTCATTTCTACTTGGTAATCCAAGCCCGAATACTTAGGATCATTCAGAAAGTCCTTTCCATCCAAAATAGGAACACCATTCTGTACCGCCCAACTTTCATATTGCAACCTGTTTTTAATCCGCTGCTCTTCATCTATGAAATCGCCAGGTCTGAAAATATTCACGAGAATAAGACCAACCCCAACCGCAAAAACAGTGGTAACTAGGTAAAAAGCTAAGGTTTTGCCCCCCATTCGACCCAATTTGGACATATCCTGAAGACCAGAAATTCCACTAACAATTGAAAACAACACCAAGGGAACCGCAATGTATTTCAGCATGCGGATAAAAATCTGTCCGAATGGATCGATCCAGTCGATGGTGAATTGGTTCCAGCCTAAAGCACTTGAAACGAATGCCCAAATAACACCAGCCAATAAACCGATCATTATTTTGACATGCAAAGGAAGTTTTTTCATAGAAATAGGGGGATTGCTTACAATCGATTAGTCTTGCTAATTAGCAAATAATCGGCAATAACCAAAGCTGACATTGCTTCAACGATAGGCACCGCGCGCGGCACTACGCAAGGATCGTGGCGCCCTTTTCCGCTGACAGTCACAATTTCACCAGCTTCATTGATGCTTTCCTGATCTTGCATAATCGTAGCCACAGGTTTAAAAGCCACATTGAAGTAAATATCCTCCCCATTGGAGATTCCGCCCTGAATTCCGCCAGAAAGGTTGGTTTTTGTTTTAACCATATTTTCATCCTGATAGAAAGCATCGTTATGCTCAGAGCCTTTCATTTTAACACCTTCAAAACCGCTTCCATATTCAAAGCCTTTAACAGCGTTGATAGAAAGCATGGCCTTTCCTAATTCAGCATGAAGCTTATCGAAAACAGGTTCACCAATTCCAGCAGGAACACCTTGTATTACACCCGTTACAATTCCACCAATGGTATCTCTATCTTTTCGAGTTTGATCGATGAGATCGATCATTTTTTCAGCCATTTCAGCATCTGGGCAACGCACAATATTGTCCTCTGTTTTGGCCAAATCCATTTCGGAGTAATGCTTTTCTAACTTGAGGTTTCCTACTTGAGAAACATAGGCATTGAAACTAATTCCGTAGTGGTTAAGAAGCATTTTAGCGACAGCTCCGGCCGCCACTCTAGCAACCGTTTCTCTTGCAGAACTTCGACCTCCGCCTCGGTAATCTCTAATGCCATACTTGGCATGAAAGGTATAATCGGCATGAGAAGGCCTAAACTTATCGGCTATGTGCGAATAATCCTTACTCTTCTGGTCTTGATTTCTAATGATAATACTAATGGGCGTACCGGTCGATTTGCCTTCAAAAACCCCTGAAACAATTTCAAACTCATCAGCTTCTTTTCGCTGTGTAGTGATTTTTGATTGACCAGGTTTTCTTCTATCCAATTCCGATTGAATAAAAGCCTCATCGATTTCTAGCCCAGCGGGGCAGCCATCTATAATTACACCAAGAGCCTTACCATGTGACTCTCCGTAAGTATGAATTCTGAAAAGGGTTCCGAAACTATTGCCCATTAATTTTTAAAGTAGATAAATCCAGCGCCTGCTAACATAGCCAATATTAAAATATTGGCAATGACCTGCATGGTTTTATCTTCCTTTAAACTCTGTAATTCGTTGGGTTCATCATTGATAGAATCGTAGAATGAGCCCAATTCTTGGCTTGAAATGGAAATGTTTCTTTTGCTTTCTCCCGTAACTTCAAACTTTACTTCCGACCGAAGGGTATCATACTTAGCAGTTTTAGGGTTGAAGAACACCCAGCTAAAATAATCCTTCATATTGTACTCCCCTGGCTCATTTGGAATGCCGTAGTACTTGAATTTTTTAGAGCCTGAAACAACTCCGCCTCCACGGTTGATGTCTTGATTTACATCGGGAGGGTAAAAATCGATATTCTTATTGCTAGGAACATTCGGCTCATTGATGCCCGAAATATTACCTTCTCCATAAATATTGAAGGTATACTCAAAGCTGCTGCCTGTTTCCATGGTTTGCTTGTTGATTTTTTCATCAAGCTGAAAATCGCCAACCGCTACCACATCCTTTAACGGATGAGGAGGCAAGGCTTTCACTTTAACTCTTTTCTCTTTTGAATAGAAGGTTTTGAAATCCTCTTGTCTATCGCGACCGAAGAAGGAAGGCGATTTAGCCACTCTGTACTTGATCATTTCAAAAGGAACCGAAGGGAAAACAACCGGTTCTACGTTTAAAGGAAAGTAAGAAGCCTGATAAATCTTGTATCGGGTGTAAGTTTTGCCTTGAATGGTCACTCGCTCACCATATATGTTTTCGATATTGAAATTCTCTTCCCAGCAGTTTTCAGGACGCAAGTCTTTAAGCACTTCGGAAAGTTGTTTTCCTGCATCGTTAAACTGAAGAGGTGCTCTATTGGCATCAGCCACGTAAAAAGCAAAGGTCATTGTAAAGCCCTCGCCAACATAAACTTCATCCTTATCTGTGGTAAGTGCCAAGAAGGCGTCCTCTTTCACATCTACAAATTCGGTATCCTTTTCTTCTCCAAAGAAATTATCGAATGGGCTTTTGCCGAAAGGGTCTCTTCTGGCATTTCTTCTCCTATCTACAGGAGGGCCAACCTTGATGCTTTTTCCGTTTGAAGAAACGCTTTCTCCATTCACTTTGATGGAAAATGGTTTAAGCGTGAAAGTTCCTTCTTCCAGAGGCAAATAGCGCTGTGTAATACTTTGCGATGAGCTTACCTGGCCATTGATAATATTAGTACTGCTAGAAGAGGATGTGCCTCTTTTCACAAATCCATCAATTTCTGGAAAGTCTGAATAATCGCGAAGTTTCCCGTTTTGAATGGTCACTTTTATGGTAAAAAGCTCGTTGAGGCCCACATCACCAGGGCCCAATTCCACTGATATATCTTGCGCCTTAAGAAGGCCCGCCCACAGCAGTAGACAAACCGAGAGGACAAATTTCAAACTGGTATTTCTCATCATAATTTCTTATCTTGGCTAAGCCTCAAACGAAAAGGATTTAAAGATAAATTATTTTTTCGGGGTAACTAAAACGTAATTTGATGCGTTGTTCCTTACGTGCATAAGGCATAATAGATTCATAACCCTAAACGATCTTAACATGTTGGAGTATTTCAAAACGATCCTCTCGAAGGTCAGCTTTGACAAAAAGCTTTTTGAAAAAGAGTTGAGAAAAGCCATTAAGTCTTTAATGAGCGAAGAGTTAGGAGAATTAAAACGTTGGTGCTACGCTAAATTTGGGCACTTATACGGACATGTTCTCGAAGAACAATTCTTACTTACAACTTATTAAAAGTTAAAAACTCACCCGCTGCAAAAGTAGCGGGTTACTTTTTTCCACCCATTTTAAGGTTTCTTTTTAGCCCGTCCAACTTGGTTCTTTTAACTGCAGAACCTTTAAAAACTACCCTAAAAACCTCCTCTGTTAAATCTTCCCAATTATTGTTAAAAAGTGATAAAAGGTCATTATTGGGTAGAAATTGAGGTTCGTGGTGCGATTTTGAAAAGCGATTCCAAGGACAGACATCCTGGCAAATGTCACAACCGAAAACCCAGTTTTCCATTTTACCTGAAAACTCATCGGGAATGCTATCTTTCAATTCAATGGTTAGGTAAGAAATGCATTTGCTGGCGTCCACATTATAAGGTGTGATGGCATCTGTTGGGCAAGCATCCACGCAGCGGGTACAAGTTCCGCAATAGTCCTTGATTGGGCCATCGGGTTCTAATTCTACATCAATGATCAACTCGGCCAAAAAGAAAAAGCTACCGCTCGATTTGTTGATTAAAAGAGTGTTTTTGCCCATCCAACCCAAGCCACTCTTAGCTGCCCATTGCCTTTCCATTACCGGAGCGGAATCCACAAACACGCGACCTTCTAATTCTCCGATTTCTTCATTCAGAATGGACATAAACTCTTTGAGCTTATCTTTAATTACAAAATGGTAATCCTTGCCATAGGCGTATTTAGCGAGTTTGAAATTTTGAGGATTTTCCTCTGCTAAATCTTGAGCTGGGCAATAGTTATAAAGAAGGGAAACTACCGATTTTGCACCCGGAACTAGCTTTGTGGGATCAAGCCGCTTATCGAAATGATTTTCCATGTAAGCCATTTTGCCATGGTAGCCATTCTTTAACCAAGCTTCGAGCCGAGGAGCTTCCTCTTCCAAAAACTCTGCTTTCGAAATCCCACAGTAATCGAAACCCAGCTTTTGAGCGGTTTGCTTAATAATGGCCGTATGTTTTGCGACTTGGTGACTCATGGATTCTTTCAAGAACAAAGCTAGGCCTATTCGCATAAAGAATCCAAAAGTAGTCTATAAGCGATTTTCAGTCGATAAAAAATTTAAAAGAACAGTGTTTGGCTACAAATCATCTTGCATTACCTTCTTAACTCTCAAACTCCAAATCATTACCAAAACGCCCGTAAGCACTAAAGGAATACTCAGCAATTGCCCCATATTAAGGCTCAAATGAGATTCAAAAGCAACTTGGTTCTCCTTAAGGAATTCTATCAAAAACCTTTGGGCAAAAATCAAGACCATTCCCAATCCAAAAATGAATCCACTTGAGTAATAATACTTTTTGGACTTCCAGAGGGCAAACAAAACAGCACTGATAATGAAATAGAACAACGCCTCATAAAGCTGCGATGGATGCCTTGGAACCTGATCAATTCTTTCAAAAACAAAAGCCCATGGAACTTTGGAGGGAATTCCAATAATCTCAGAATTCATCAAGTTGCCCAAGCGAATAAAACCGCCCAATGCAGCGCCCGCAATCGTCAATCTATCCAAAAGCCATAAATAGCCACGCTGGTATTTTCTGTTGTAAAAATAAATGGCGAGTAAAGCACCAATGATTCCACCATGGCTGGCCAAACCTGCTAAACCGGTAAACTGAAAAGTAGGGTGAATTCTGATAGGAAGAATTTCAATCGGGTTGTTCCAGTAGTAAACGGGATCATAAAAAAGCACATGCCCTAAACGCGCTCCGATTATAGCCCCAAACATTACATAAGCCGTAAGTTTATCCAGTTCTAAGTTCGAAATCCCCTCTGAGTTGTAAATTCTAAGCATAATCTTATAGCCTAGAACTGCACCCAAAAGCCAACAGAAGCCATACCATCTCAGATATTCAAACCCAGGAATAATATTAGGATCAACATTCCAAATAATAAATGAAATCATCCTCCTTGGCAGCAAATTGTAATCACAATGACCATAACCACATGAAGAAAGATTGCGTGTGGGCGAGATTTCCCCGAAGGCGCTTGGTTCTCTATTATGGAAAGAACCTCGCTTGAATCGATATAATGCAAGGCATTTGAAAGCTTATGCTGCTTCCAAGCTTCTTTAAGGTTTTCCAGTTGCATGACAGTTGCTCTTAAATTTCCTTTTCAACTCTACCTTAATTCTATTCAGGCGAGTCGACACATTGGTAGAAGTCATTTTGAGTATTTCGGCAATTTCCTTGTTTTGGTATCCTTCCAAATACAAGAGAACAATCGCCTTGTCTACGTCCTTCAAAGATTGGATGACCAGAGAAAGCAGCTCAACATTATCGTCCGCTCCAGCATTGGCAATGGAGAGCTGAGCCAAATCAATTGATTGAGCTTCAACTGATTTTTTGCTTCTTCTAATTTTATCGAGAATGGTATTGAGGCTTACCCGGTAAACCCAGGTTTTTATCTGAGAATCGCCACGGAAAGAATCAAAAGACTTCCAGAGTTGCAGAATTACGTCTTGAAAAGCGTCCTTTTGATCTTCATCACTGATAAAATAAAACTTGCAAAGGCTTCTTATTGCCCCGGTGTTATTATTTATGATTTGAAGAAATTGACGCTTTTCAGGTTTCATTTTACTGCTACTCAAAAGTATTAGTTGAAAAAAATCCGGAATTGTCACAAACGCGGATACATTTTTCAAAAAACCATAACGAATAAGCAGAAACAAAGGATATTAGATCATTTCCCTTTTGAAAAGGATGGTTATTTGAACAGCCCGCTAAATCTTCTCAAAAAGAGAATTCAATGGTTTCTTCAATCAAACAAAGTACCCGTTTGGCCTGGAGCTTTCAGATTCAAATGTTTATAAGCGAGTTCCGTAGCTTCCCTTCCACGAGATGTCCTTTTGATATAGCCTTCTTGAATCAAAAAGGGTTCATACACTTCTTCAATGGTTTCGGCCTCTTCGCCTACTGCAGTGGCAATGGTTGAAATTCCCACAGGGCCACCTTTAAACTTCTCAATAATGGTCAGTAAAATTCGATTGTCCATTTCGTCTAAACCGTGTGAATCCACATCCAAAGCACTCAAGGCAATTTCGCTTATTTCTTTGGTAATGGTACCTGTTCCTTTAATCTGGGCAAAGTCTCTTGTTCTTCTCAAAAGATTATTGGCAATACGTGGGGTTCCGCGGCTCCTTCTCGCAATTTCAAAAGCTGCGTCATCTTTTATTGGCGTATTCAAAATATCAGATGAACGCTGGACAATTCGGGTGAGCAATTTGGCATCGTAATACTCCAAACGTGCATTGATTCCGAAACGAGCGCGCAAAGGAGAAGTAAGAAGTCCTGAACGTGTTGTAGCGCCAATTAAAGTGAAAGGTTCGAGAGAAATCTGAACCGTCCGAGCATTTGGGCCAGAATCGAGCATAATGTCGATTTTATAATCTTCCATAGCAGAATAAAGGTATTCCTCCACTATAGGATTTAAGCGATGGATTTCATCAATGAACAGCACATCGCCATGTTCCAAATTGGTTAGCAAACCGGCTAAATCACTAGGTTTATCCAAAACGGGGCCTGAAGTCACCTTAATATCGGCATTAAGCTCATTGGCAATAATGTTCGACAAAGTGGTTTTTCCCAAACCAGGAGGACCATGAAGTAGGACGTGATCTAGAGGCTCGGAACGCATTTTTGCGGCCATAACAAACACCCGCAAGTTCTCCACAATTTTGTGCTGCCCAGTAAAATCCTCAAAACTTAGTGGCCGAAGAGCTCTTTCAATATCCTTCTCTTCCGGACTAAAATTTTCATCATCAGCACTTAAATAGTCTTCACGCATTCACCAATCTTTTTGCTAAGATAATAGATACTTTGCGAGTGGCTCAAAAGAGCTTCGTTTCAAGTTCAAAATAATCCATAAATCCAGTATTCCGAAAACGGATCGTATATCTTTGCCCAAAGTTTTACCCATGAATAGGAATACACGCTCGCGCATATATTTAGTGGTTTTGGTCATTGCCATTTATGTTGTTTGGCAATACAGAAAAGGCAACGATTTGCAACTTGTGAATGTAAAAGGAATTACCATGGGAGTGGTTCCCTATAACATCAAATACCTAGACAAGGATAAGCGAAACCTTCAACCGCAAATCAACTCTATTCTGACGGACTTCAATCAGTCGCTTTCCACTTACGTACCCAATTCTGAAATCTCAACTTTTAATAAAGAAGGCAAAACAGGCTTTGGTTACCCATATTTTCCTGAGGTTTTAAAAGCTAGCAAAGAAGTTTACGACAAATCCGGAGGATATTTTGACCCAACAGTGGGCCCATTGGTAGATGCTTGGGGCTTTGGAGATGGAAATATGATGAAGTTAGACAGTGGCCAAGTTGATTCCATCTTAGCTTATGTGGGTCTGGAGAAAGTGATTTTTGACGAAAACCAAGTTTCAAAATCGTTACCGGGCATTAAGCTCAACTTTTCGGCAATAGCCAAAGGTCAAGCGATTGATGTAGTGGCCAATTATTTGAGAAAAGAAGGCATTGACAACCTGATGGTTGAAATTGGAGGAGAGGTAAGGGCCAATGGCAAAAATGAAAAAGGAGAAATCTGGACAATTGGCATTGAAATACCTGACGAAAACCACGTTGGTGGAGTGTTTGATGCTATCCAATTGAACAACCAAGGCATGGCTACTTCCGGGAATTATCGCAATTTCCGCTTTGTAGACGGCAAAAAGGTCGCCCATACCATCGACCCAAAAACGGGGTACCCAAAAATGATCACACTATTAAGTGCTACTGTTGTGGCACCCTCCTGTATGTATGCCGATGCCTATGCAACAGCCTGTATGGCCATGGGCCTTGAAAAAGCGAAAGAGATGATATTAAACGATCCCAGCTTGGAATGCTACTTTATTTTTGCGGGTGAAAATGGAGAAACTGAACATTACGTATCGCCAGGCTTAGCTACCAAAACAGTGAGCAATCAATAGAATTGATAACTTAGGGAACCATTTAGGAAGTTTTACGATTTTCTTTCCAATCTTTGCAATAATGTTGCATTAAAATAAAAATCTTGCTCATATCCATTACCATTTTACTGATCAGCGCTTTATTACCTGGCTTTTTCATGCTGGGCAAAAAAACGTTCAACGAAAATCGAATTAAGTCCTTTTTGATTTTTGCGGGTGCCTACCTCTTTTCAATGACGGTAATTCACCTCATTCCTGATTTGTTTTTAAGCGGTGAAGACCCTTTCAATTTGGGACTTTACATTCTGATCGGTTTCTTTTTACAGAAGATACTGGAAAACTTCTCCAATGGAGTTGAGCACGGCCATTTACACATTCACCCAGGCGCACCGGTTGCCTATCTACTTATCGCTTTGGCACTCCATTCATTTTTGGAAGGTTCAATCTTAACCGATTCACTACACTCCAACCATGCTCCCGACAGTGTCTACAGCCATGGCAGTTCTCCGAAAATTCTTTTAGGTATTGTAATGCATAAAATCCCAGCGGCTATGGCTTTAACTGCACTTTTGGTTAGTCAGCTGAAAAATAAAACCAAGGCTTTCTTGCTATTGATTGTATTTGCCATCAGTTCTCCATTAGGTCTTCTTACCTCAGAGTTCTTCAGCCACTCTTCAATTTTGAATAGTGAATACATGATCGTTTTCTTTGCCGTTGTAGCCGGAGGTTTCTTGCAAATTTCGACCACCATTTTTATTGAAACTGACCCAAGCCATAAGCTTAACTGGAAAAGATTTTCGATTTCTATTCTAGGCGCACTAAGCGCGGTGATGGCCCAGATGCTGATTTGATCATGGCAAAATCCTAAAAAGCACCTTGACAAACGAGAAGGATTAAAAATTCAACCCGCATTTAACAATAAATTGATACCCAAAACAAATGTTAATTCCCTCTTCATTTAAACACTATGTTTAAATAGTTTTATAGCTCACCAAAATTCAACCAAATGAACACTTTAAAAAAAAATGAAACCACTTCAAAAAAGGCCAAATGGTCAAAACCGTATATCTCTAAAATGGCCAGTATTAAAGAAATCACTCTAGGAGAGTATTCTGGAAGCGGATCTGATTCAACTTTTTTCTCTTAACAAATACACCTTAAGCCTCTTTAAAAATCAAAGAGGCTTTCTTTTTCTTCTTCCCATTTTTTTTCAGAAGTACTCTTTATATTGCCGCCTTCAAGTTAAAACTTGAAAAACCAGAAATTATCTACTGTCAAAAGAAATGGGCTATACACTCGGCATTAGTGCTTTTTATCATGACTCCGCAGCATGTTTGTTAATAAATGATCAGATTATTGCCGCTGCCCAAGAAGAACGATTTACAAGAAAAAAGCACGATTCTTCCTTTCCTGCCCATTCCATAAAATTCTGTTTGGATAGGGCCAAAGTCGACCTTTCAGAAATTGAAGAGATTGTTTTCTACGACAAACCATTTGTCAAGTTCGAAAGGGTTTTGGAATCATTTTATGCCGTAGCTCCATTTGGCATTAAAGCTTTCGTTAAGCACATACCCGAGTGGATCAAAGAGAAAATCTTCTTCAAAAAACTTATCAAAGATGAACTGAATGCGCTTGACCTTGGAAAGTTCAAACAGGCCAAATTCTTATTTTCGGAACACCACCTTTCGCATGCCGCATGGGCTTATTTCACTTCAGCTTATACTGAAAGTGCCATATTAACTATCGATGGTGTAGGCGAATGGACCACTTCTGCAATTTTTAAAGCCAATGGCACAGAAATTACCGCAGTAAAAGAACAGCATTTCCCCCACTCGGTAGGCCTTCTGTATTCTTCATTCACACAGTTTTTAGGCTTCAAGGTGAACGATGGTGAATATAAAATGATGGGTTTAGCGCCCTACGGAAATCGAAAAACAGAGGCTTACCAAAACTTCAAGTCGAAAATTGAAAAAGAACTGGTTAAAGTTTATGGAGATGGCTCCATACAGCTCAACCTACATTATTTCGAGTTTTTGAAAGGAGAAAGGATGATAACTTCTGAAAAGTGGAAAGATCTTTTCGGAATTGGTCAAAGAAATGAAAACGAGACGCTTGAATCTATACACTGTGACTTTGCTTTGGCCGCCCAAGATGTTACGGAAGAAATCATACTCAAATTGGCGCTTGAAGCAAAAAAGGTATCGGGTTCAAAAAATTTGTGTCTTTCAGGTGGCGTGGCCTACAATTGCGTAGCCAATGGCCTTTTGATAAAAGAGAAAATATTTGATTCGGTGCATGTTCCGCCAGCCGTTGGAGATTCCGGCAGTGCCATTGGAGCAGCTTTTTCTTCGTATTATTTAGCACATCCAGAAGCTGAGAAAAGAACGATAGAAGCCAAAAATGAAATTTCATTTTTGGGTCCTGAGTTTACCGACCAACAAATAGAAGGCTTTCTTGAATCGCGAAAGATCCCTTATACCAAATCCGAAAATCAAGATGCGCTTTGTGAAGCTACTTCTGAAATTCTGAGCAATGGAGCTGTAATAGGCTGGATGCAGGGCAGAATGGAATTTGGAGCCCGAGCTCTTGGAGCACGCAGCATTCTTGCCAATCCCAAAACACCCGACATTCAAAAAACAGTTAACCAAAAAATTAAATTCAGGGAGTTTTTCAGGCCATTTGCTCCAGTATTGCTCGAAGAAGATCTATCTCAGTATTTCGATTTAAATACGCCTTCTCCATACATGGCATTGGTTGCCCCTATTCTAGATGAATTCAGAATTCCGCTTACAGAAGACTTCGAACAAAAGTCGATGATGGACAAAAGCAAACTCGAAAAATCGGCCTTCCCAGGCATTACTCACGTTGATTACTCAAGCCGTATTCAAACAGTAGACAGTAAAACCAATCCTCTTCTGCATAAACTTTTATCTACTTTCAAACAGCAAACTGGTCATTCCTTACTGATCAATACAAGCTTTAATGTTAAGGATGAGCCCATCGTTTGCAGTTTAAATGATGCATATAATTGCTTTATGAAAACCCATATGGATTATTTAGTTTTAGGTTCTTTTATTTTAAATAAATCGGAATGTCAGTAGTTAAAGACTTGTTGAAATTTCTGCTAGAAAGAAAAAAATACTGGCTTGTGCCTATCGTTTTGATGTTGCTATTGTTGGGTGCCCTGATTGTTTTTGGTGGAGGCTCTGCAGCATCGCCATTTATCTATTCTCTTTTTTAGCCCGAAATGAGCAAAGATAAATTCCCATCCAAGGTAAATGCAGAAGGTATGGTGCTCGGCCTTTGTACCGGGCTCGTTCTTTTTTATTTCATTTGGAAAATAGAAGCACTCCTTTACGTCTCTTTAGGCATTGGGATCATCTGTGTAGCTATTCCTCGATCCGCCCATTATGTTGGTTTGTTCTGGTTTAAATTAGGAGCTCTTTTAGGCAAAGTGACAGGCGGAATTTTAATGAGTGTTCTTTATTTAGTATTTCTTACCCCATTAGCGCTTTTGAAGCGCATTTCAGGAAAAGAAGACAACTTCAACTTAAAGGGAAAACAAAGAGAATCTCTGTTTGAAAGCCGGAATCATACATTTACGCTAAAAGATTTAGAGAATCTTTGGTAAGTTTAACTTGGTAAAGCCAAGCTTTCAACCTCCATTTTTCATTTCATCTTCTAGTTTTTATGAACAAGGGCATCAATCTACTTTTCATTAACCTTTTGGTGCTTTGCGCCATTCTTTTGGTGGTAGAATTGAGTTGTGCTATTATTTTGGATCATCGTGAATTTGAGAAAGGAAGAGATACTACTCCTCAACAGCCTGAAAATCCAGATCAAGAATGGGTTAAAAAATTCAATACAGAATTCAACTCACTTGAGTTGACCTACAAATCCTATATTGGCTGGAGAAAGAAACCTTTTCAAGGGAAACTCATCAATATCAATGAAGAAGGGCTTAGAGCTACAAGCTCAAGTAACACACCGGGTGACAGTCTAATCGTGTTTTTAGGTGGCTCTACCACATGGGGAACTGGTGTTGCCGATGATCAAACGCTTCCTTCCTATTTTGCCAAACACTTAAGTTTTCCAGCCACAGTTCTAAATTATGGAGAATCTGGATATACAGCTTTTCAAAACTATATTTTCTTTCAACAAATGTTAATGAAGGGCGCCAAACCTACACTGGTCATCTCCACGGATGGGGTGAATAATTCCCCAGCATTTATCGCAGAACCCTTTGAAAATCACAGAGAAGATCAAATTATTAAAGCGATGAAGGGCCAGGATAGTTGGAATGCCGAAAAGCCTTATTTTCTGAAGTCCACAAGACTAATGCTTCAGATACTAAAATCCAAAAAGAAGAAAGTTGAGCAAGGAGAACCCAAGGTGTTTTCGGCAGAAAGAAATAAAGCAGCCGCCAAAGAGCTTTTGGAATCATGGCTACTCATCAAAAATAGTTCTGAAAGCATTGGAGCGGAATTTTATTGTATTCTTCAACCCAATGCGTTTGTAGGAAACCCTCAAATAAATCCCAACCGCAAAGACATTCTCAATAACAGCCGCAAAAACGGTTATGAGTATTACAAAGAAGTAATTTCACTTTTGAATACTGAAGAATATAGTACGCTTCAACCTCATTTTATAGATCTGAGATTTGCGGTAGACCATATGAAAAATGTGTACATGGATTTTTGCCATTTATACCCCGAAGGCAATGAAAAACTAGCGGTTACCTTAATGGATAGCCTTCAAAAAAGAAGTTTTCTTACGGATGCTTTACCCCACTCAAAAGCATTTCAATAGTTTTTGCTAATCTTTTGTCCTTGGTTTCTTGCCTTTTGGCGTCCGCAATCCATCTCGCGTATTCTTTCCTGTTGGTGTACGAAAGGGTGTTGTAAAATTCTTCTGCTTCTGGGTTTTGTTTGAAAGCAGCCTGAAGCTCTTCCGGAACTTCCACAATTCTTTCCGAAGTATCTTTTTGAATGGTAACGTGAACGGTATCGCCAACATTCTTCTGGATGGCTGCGCGAATGTCCTTTCTGATCATCAGCATATGGCCTGTGCCCATATTGGAAATTGAACCCTGATAAGGTACTCCATCAAAAGTTGCCTTCACTTTTACCTGACCTCTTGTACCAAATTCCTTTTCAATGCTAAAAGGAGGAATGATGCCAGCCGCTTCGGGCCATCTTTCATCACCGCCAACAATTTCAGTATCAAATTCATACACTTTTTCCATAGCAAAAAATCAATTGATAAGCCTTCAATATAATATTTCCTTAGCTCTTCATTATCAGGATTTTGTCCAAAGGTAAAATCCACGTATTTTAATAAAATTTCAACTTCAACCTATGGACCATCAAGCTCAACGAAAGGCGTACTGGAAACGCAATCTCACTTACCTTGTCATTCTCTTATTCATCTGGTTTATTGTTTCGTACGGTTTCGGCATTTTGCTGGTCGATCAGCTAAACACCATTCAACTTGGCGGTTTTAAACTTGGCTTTTGGTTTGCTCAGCAGGGCTCCATTTACACTTTTGTGGTTTTGATTTTTGTGTATGTAAGGCTTATGAACAAGTTGGACAAAGCTTTTAAAGTGGAGGAAGAATAATGGACGTACAAATTTGGACTTACATTATCGTTGGGCTTTCCTTCGCTATTTATATCGGCATTGCAATTTGGTCGAGAGCAGGTTCTACCAAGGAATTCTACATTGCTGGAGGTGGCATTAGCCCATTGGCCAACGGTATGGCAACGGCTGCCGACTGGATGTCTGCGGCTTCTTTTCTTTCCATGGCGGGGCTTATCGCATTTTCTGGCTACGATGGCTCCGTTTACCTTATGGGCTGGACGGGCGGCTATGTCTTACTCGCACTTTTACTAGCTCCTTATTTAAGGAAGTTCGGCAAATTCACCGTTCCCGATTTCATTGGAGATCGCTACTATTCAAATCTCGCTCGCACAGTTGCAGTTGTTTGTGCGCTGTTCGTGTCTTTTACTTATGTAGCAGGGCAAATGAGAGGTGTTGGCGTGGTCTTTTCCAGATTTCTGGAAACCGACATTAACAATGGCGTTTACATTGGCATGGGCATAGTCTTCTTCTATGCGGTTTTAGGGGGAATGAAAGGCATCACATATACCCAAGTGGCTCAATATTGCGTGTTGATTTTCGCCTTTATGGTACCTGCCATTTTCATTTCTATTCAACTCACGGGCAATCCAATTCCGCAACTGGGTTTTGGCAGCAATATGGTTGGCACCGGAACTCCGCTTCTCGAAAAACTGGATGGCTTAATGACTGAGCTAGGATTTACCGCATTTACTGACGGAAGTAAGTCCACACAAGATATTTTCTTTATTACGGCAGCGCTTATGGTTGGCACTGCTGGGCTTCCTCATGTGATTGTAAGGTTTTTTACAGTGAAAAAGGTGAAAGACGCTCGAATTTCCGCTGGTTATGCTTTAGCCTTTATTGCCATTCTGTATACAACCGCTCCGGCCGTAGCAGCTTTCGCAAGAACCAACCTAATGGATTCTGTGAATGACAAATCTTACACAGAAATGCCAAAATGGTTCAACACGTGGGAAAATGCAGGACTTTTGGCTTGGTATGATAAAAATGGCGATGGAATTATTCAATACAGGCCGGGTAAAGTTTTCGCGGAAGGCCAACCTAGCTTTAGTGAAGAAAGAGGCGGTTCTGGGCAACGACTAATCATAAACAACATTGACAATAGCAATGCAAACGAGCTCTTCATCGATAATGACATCATGGTTTTGGCCAATCCTGAAATCGCTGAATTGCCCAATTGGGTTATCGCATTGGTAGCAGCTGGTGGTTTGGCGGCAGCACTTTCAACCGCAGCAGGTTTATTATTGGTTATTTCGAGCTCCGTTTCGCATGACTTGGTTAAAAAGCAGTTCATTCCCGACTTAAGCGATAAATCAGAACTTTGGATTGCCAGAGGATCATCTCTTTTGGCTGTAGTGGTTGCTGGTTATTTCGGCATTAATCCGCCCGATTTTGTGGCGGCAGTTGTGGCTTTGGCCTTCGGCTTGGCTGCGGCTTCCTTTTTTCCAGCCATATTTCTAGGCATTTTTTATAAACGAATGAACAAAGAAGGCGCCATTTCAGGAATGGTTGTAGGTTTAGCCATCACCTTATACTATATGATGCGCTATAAATTGGGTTGGATCGGAGGCCCGACTACTTCAGAAGATTGGTGGTTTGGGATTTCACCAGAAGGATTTGGTACCGTAGGCATGATTATCAATTTTGTGGTTGCGTTGATTGTGTGCCATTTCACATCGCCTCCACCTAAAGAAGTTCAAGACATTGTGGAGGAAATTCGAATCCCAGGTTCTTTCAAAGATTAGACTTTTTTCTTGAGTTCATTAGCTGAGAAGTTTAATACTTGAACAATCCTCTTAATCTGAGTAGAATACTCCAAAACGCATAGAAAAGCACTTTCAGTTAAGCTGATAAATGCTTAAAATGGGTCATAAACCGATAATCATGAGCGACAGAATCCATAGCCTGAGCGGCTACTTTTATGAATACCAAAAAAGTGTACAAGACCCAGAGGCCTTTTGGGCAAGAATAGCCGATTCTTTTCATTGGAAGAAGAAATGGGACAAGGTAGTTGAGTGGGATTTTAAGAAGCCTGACGTTAAATGGTTTGTAAACGGAAAGCTGAACATTACTGAAAATGTGCTCGACAGGCATTTATATACCAGAGGCGATCAAGCGGCTATTATTTGGGAACCAAATGATCCTAGTGAAGGACACATTACATTAACCTACAAAGAACTTCACGCCAAGGTTTGTCAGTTTGCCAATGCCATGAAGGCAAAGGGAGTTGGCAAAGGTGATCGGGTAATTATTTACATTCCCATGGTACCTGAAGCAGCAGTTGCTATGTTGGCATGTGCTAGAATTGGAGCGATTCATTCTGTTGTGTTTGCAGGTTTTTCGGCCTCGGCTTTGGCTGATCGAATCAATGATTGTCAGGCGAAGATGGTTTTAACTTCTGACGGAAATTTTCGCGGAAGCAAAAAAATAGCGGTCAAAGACGTGGTTGATGAAGCGCTTGAATCATGCACTTCCATTGAAACGGTTATTACGCTCAAAAGAACCGGACAAGAGGTAAACATGAAAGAAGGAAGAGACATTTGGTGGCACGATGCCATTGCAGGAGTTTCTACCGAAAACAAAGCCGAGCCGATGGATTCTGAAGATATGCTCTTCATTCTTTATACTTCTGGTTCTACTGGCAAGCCGAAAGGAGTGGTTCATACTTGCGGTGGTTACATGATTTACACTACCTATTCATTCCAGAATGTTTTTCAATACAATCAGGGCGATATTTATTGGTGCACGGCAGATGTGGGCTGGATTACAGGCCATAGTTACATTGTTTATGGGCCACTTTTGGCTGGTGCCACTTCGGTTATGTTTGAAGGTGTCCCTACTTTCCCTGATGCCGGCCGATTCTGGGCCATTTGCGATAAACACCAAGTAAACCAGTTTTATACCGCCCCAACGGCCATTCGGGCTTTGCAGGCTTTTGGTTTAGAGCCGCTTGAACCTTACAAACTGGACAGCTTGAAAGTGCTGGGTTCTGTAGGTGAACCCATTAATGAAGAAGCTTGGCACTGGTACCACGATCATGTGGGCAAAGGCAAATGCCCTATTGTGGATACTTGGTGGCAAACCGAAACGGGAGGCATTCTTATTTCGCCTCTTCCGGGCATTACACCAACTAAACCTGCCTATGCGACCATGCCTCTACCGGGTATTCAACCTGTCATTCTCGACAATGAAGGTAATGAGCTCAAGGGCAATTCCGTTGAAGGCAATTTGTGCATTCGATTCCCTTGGCCTTCCATGTTGCGCACTACCTATGGCGATCATGAAAGATGCAGACAAACGTATTTCTCTTCCTTCCCAGGCCATTATTTCACAGGGGACGGAGTAAAACGTGACGAGGATGGGTACTATAGAATTCTAGGTAGGGTAGATGATGTAATCAATGTTTCTGGCCACAGAATGGGCACGGCCGAAGTTGAAAACGCCATCAATGAGCACCCAAAAGTGGTTGAATCCGCGGTAGTGGGTTATCCTCACGACATTAAAGGGCAAGGCATTTACGCTTATGTGATTTGCGATATGGAAGGACGAAGTGAAGAAAACCTGATCAATGAAATCAAAGAAACGGTAAACAAAATCATCGGGCCAATTGCAAGGCCTGATAAAATTCAGATTGTGCCAGGTTTACCAAAAACCCGCTCTGGAAAAATTATGAGAAGAATTCTCCGAAAAATTGCAGCGGGAGACAGCTCAAACCTTGGAGATATTTCGACATTGCTGAACCCTGAAGTGGTAGAAGCAATCAAAGAAGGAGCGAGTAAATAAGATTCAGAGGCTAACAAAAAATCTTCACAAAAACTCCAAAAATATTTCAACAATAATCGAGATTAACTTAATTTATAGTTAGTCTCGATTTTCTATGAATAGCACTCCATTTCTGCTCTATTCCTTTCCTAAAGGAATATTACTATTCTCTACGATTGCGATAATTTCGTTCTCATGCCAAAACAATACAGAACAACATAACGCCTCAATTAAAGCAGACTTTCTAACGATTTCGGATGGAGGAATAAAAACAATTAGGTTAGAAAACGGATTAAATTTTGAGTCTTTAATGGGCATAAAATGGAGCCTCGTAAACCTGCGGCCAACCATTAGTTTCTATGATGCTATCACCCACGCATTTTACTTTTACGATGCCAACACCAATGAACTCTACAACAAAATTCTTCTAGAAAAAGAAGGCCCTAACGCAGTCCATTTACTCACACAGTTCCGTATTCACTCTTCAGATTCCATTATTTTAGATAGCTCCTCTGGATTACTCACTTTGAACGGTGAAGGTGAGATAGTTCAAAAAAAATTCAATGGTAAAAAGTCAAAGGGCGGAGCTATAGTTTTGAATTTCGATGAACCAAGGGCTATTCTTGACCTCGATTCTGAATTGAAAAACGGCAAAATTGAGGCTTCACTTTTGCTCATGGAAAGAACAGAAGAAGATTTTGAACGAGTATTCTTTGACATTGAGAGAGGTAACCTTAGCCAGCACTACCTTAAAACCAACTTACTGATTCCCAATTACGAGGTTGTAATAGAAACAAAAAAAGAGGCTAAAAAAAGAAGGCAATTTGCTCAAAACATCAAACGCAATTTCAAGTGGAAAGGCGGTTTTCTCTATGCAAGCACTTCAATTTCCGATAGCGTATATGTGTTTAAAGAGGGTCAGCATACTAAAACAATCTATGCTGGTTATTCACCCATTTCTGTCGCTAGCTATTCTGATTATGCTAAAGAAATACTAATAGAACATTTTGAGGGAGGCATGAATTATCATCAGAACCCCAAGCAAGCCCCTTACTTCAAAGACATGATCATTTCACCTGATAAGAAATTCATTTACCGAGTATTTTTTCATGGTACAAAGCCCAAATTCATTTCTGGTGTTGAAGAAGTAATACCAGAACCTCTAGGTGCGACTCTGATTGTATTGAATACCACAAACGACAAACTCTCGTATTTCAAACTTCCAGAGCATGAAATTGAATTCTTAGGCCATTTATATCAAGCTTTCACAAGTGATGCTGGCATCTACTTTAGAGTTAAGGATCAAACTAATGAAGATCAAGTTGAATTTAGGCTATTCAAAGTGGAGGAAAATTAAACCTACATCTTCTTGAAGCCCTGTTGCATGGCTTTCTCCCTTACATTTGAGCATGGGACATGATCACGATCATCATCACGGACACCACCATCATCACCATGGAACGGGCAATTTAAAAACTGCCTTCTTCCTTAACTTCTTCTTTACCATTGTTGAAATCATTGGCGGAATTTACACCGGTAGTTTGGCTATTCTTTCCGATGCACTACATGATTTAGGCGATAGTTTAAGCATTGGGCTTTCATGGTATTTTCAAAAAGTTTCTGAACGAGGCCGAAACGAAAAGTTTAGCTATGGCTACAAGCGCTTTTCCTTGATGGGTGCTTTAATCAACTCCGTGGTTCTTTTGGTTGGCTCCATTATTATTTTAACAGAAGCCATTCCTGCCCTGCTTAACCCTAATGCTGTAGACGCAAAAGGCATGTTATACTTGGCCATTTTCGGGGTAATTGTGAATGGCGCTGCCGTTTTAAAACTGAAAAAAGGAAGTTCTATTAACGAAGAAGTTATTTCCCTTCACCTTTTAGAAGATGTATTGGGTTGGATGGCTGTACTGATCGGAAGTTTGGTGATGATGTTTTGGGATGTCCCCATTATCGACCCGATTTTATCCATTTCTATAGCCGTATTCATTATTTACAATGTGGTTCGAAATCTTCGCAGAAGTCTGTTGATTATTCTACAGGCCAAACCTAATGAGGTAAATATGGAAGAACTTGGCCAGAAGCTACTCGCCATTCCTGAAATTATCGATGTGCATGACTGCCATATTTGGTCCATGGATGGCGAATACAATGTGCTTTCTGCACACATGGTTTTAGAAAATAATCTTTCGTTGCAAGAAATGGCCGACATCAAAACCAAGGCCAAAGAACTACTCAAAGAAAATCACATTGACCACGTGACGATCGAGTTCGAAGCCAAAGGAGAGCATTGCCACGGTTGCTAAACCAGCCTCAAACCTAACTCTATCAGATATAGAGTTGGTTTGAAGTAGCTTCAATTTTTTGAAATAGAATTCAAATCTTAATTCAATACGGCCAAATCTGGAATTACAATTTGGCTTCGAGTGTAAGTTAATGCCCCTTCTTCTTTCAGTTCGTTGATAATGGTAGTCACCGTTTGGCGTGAAGAACTGATCAGGCTGGCAATTTCATTATGCGTGAGATAGTTCTTAATCAGAATGCCATCTTGGCCATTTTTCCCTTCATTCAAAGCCCAAGTTTTCAGAAAGTCCTTAAGCCTGTCTTTCACATCCTTAAAAACCAAATTCGCATAGCGATGCTCAAGCTTTCTCAATTTGTCGCCTAGTTTTTTGCTGAAATTAAGGCTCAAAGCGGGGTGCTTTTCCATCAACTTTTCGAATTCTTCCATGGAAAGCGTACACAAAATCACTTCGCTAGAAAGTACTTCGGCATATTCATGGCTGGCAGCCATAGCATTAAAGGCCACCTGACCGAATAGATCTCCTGTAAGAATGATGTCCTTAATCATTTCATTCCCCGTTTGATCAATCTCGCTGATCTTTATCTTTCCGTTGATGAGAAAATAAAGTCGTTTTACTTCATCATTAGCGAAATAAATCGTCTGACTTTTTTTCATTCGAACGAATTTGGAGACATTCGACAAATCATTGATTTGCTCTTTTGTGAGATTTGAGAACAAGTCATAGTTTCTCAAATACCAATATTTAATTTCTCGTTGCATAGCTCTTACAGGTTAATCACCAGTTGGAAGATGGCTACGGCCAAAATGATGGAGCCGAGGACCTTATTATAGTTTTTCGTCATTTTCATATAAACAAACTGCCGCTTTTTGGAGGTGACAATTGCTACCAAATACTGGAGCAAAAAGGCGCCTGCAGCTGTTCCAATGACGAAAGCCACCTGTACGGGCCAACTTTCATGGGGCATAAAGCCGTTGCTTCTGAGGTTTGTGATTACAAAGAGCCAAAAGGGAAATAATTGAGGGTTTAATAAGCCGAAGCTCATTCCAAGCCATATATGGTTACCTTCTTTTTTGACTTCAGTTGAGTCAGTCGCCTCAGCTGGTTTTTGAAGAATCAGGTAGATTCCAAAAACAAACAAGACGCCAGTTGTCAAATATTTGAGGTAGTCGTTGAGCTGCTCAAACTGGCTTAGCAAATTGGAACTTCCAATGGCCAAAGCACTGTAGAGCAATTCGGGCAAACTACCACCAAATCCAAAAAGGATGGCTGATTTTCTATTGTATTGAAGGGCTGTTCTGATGGTTCCGAAGTTGACAGGCCCTAATTGAATTGAACCTGCAAAACTGATGGCAGTTGCGATAAGAAACGCCTGAAGAATGTACCAAACAATCATTTGGCAACACTAGGTTTAACCTTTGTTGCTAATTGCAACTCGGCATTCTCCTTTCTTCCAAAATGGGCACGAACCAAACGAAACATTTCAAGGAAGGGAGTAACTTTAACCCCGGCTTTCATGTTCGCTTTGCTCACGCGGTACATCATGTGCATGTTTCTGGCAGTTTCTCTGTAGGCTTTCCACAAAGAAAATGAGGGATCATAAATATGAGCAGGTTCAGAAGTAACCCCATTCAACTCCATAATTCGAATGTTTTCTCCCTTATAAAGATCATCCATTGATTTCACCTTTAAATCGAACCTACCGAAGTAAAAACCATCAATTCGGGCTGCCACATCATCAAAAACCTTTACTAACTGCGGATTAAGCAAGCGCATACCACTGAGAAACTTGGTTCCTTTGCAGTGATTACCGATAGGTTGAAGGTTTTTCACTTTACCTTTGGGCAAAACACTCAAAAGTTCATCTCCCCAAATGCTATTCAGGCTTTCTAACTGCAATCTCGCGCGATCATTCTGCTGAATTAAATCCAGAATACTAGAATTTCCATCGCCTGTAACAGTTAAAAATTCCTTTTCAACCACAGAAGTAATTCCCGTTTCATCGCTATTCGGAAACCTGTAGTACAACACGCCCAACTCGATTTCATAAGTGATAAATTCTTGCACAATGAAATCTTCGTTGTGTTTAGCAAGGTAAGCTTGCAGCTTTGTACTGTTTTCAACCTTTTCCACTTCAGAGCCACGTTCTCCAATATTCGGTTTCAGAATTATTGGGAAGTCAAGTTTTTGTTCTTCCATAAAAAACAAAACCTGGGCAGGACTTGAATCTGCTTTGAAGAATTGGGTTTTGGGCAAATACTTAGCATCGATTTTCTTGAGAATATCGATCTTGGATTCACCAAAAACTCCCCCGTGTTCAATACCAGGATTAGCTGCCGTAAAGTAAGTAAACGACCTGGCTCTTAAAGCCAAATACACCCACCATGGCACCAATGGCATAAAAAACAGCCAAAAGGGCCAGTATTCATAATTGAATACTTTAACAAACAACAAGGGTAATTTTCTCTTCTTCATTTCAAGGTTGAAAGATAAACAACCAATCAAAACGTTGTGCACAAAGGCACATACTTTCAATCTTCAGCCAAACTAATTGATCTGCCGTATGCAGAACTGTCTCTTTAAAGACAACAGACGTGCCATTTTCAAAAAAAATAATACAAAAACTTGAATTTCAGTTAATTACAATTAATTAACAAAAGTAAGAGGCCGAAATTAAGATTTAATTTTCCTGATATATCAGGAAAAACATTTTATTTCAGGAATTCAAAAATCAATATGTTAGATAGCCGACATTAAGCATCTTACCCTCTGGAATTGAAGAAGTTGAAGCTCTCAATTTTAAGATTGAAGAAATGTTTAAAAACGAATTCACGATATATCGTTAATCCATAAAAAATTTAAGTGCAGTTTACGCACCTCGCTTAATGCCTAACTTTTTCATTCGTGATTCTAAGGTTGTTGGCTTCATTCCCAAAATTCGAGCAGCTCCTTTTTCACCACTGACCCTCCAAGTTGTGTGATGCAGAACTTTCAAAATATACTCCTTCTCGAATTGCTCCATGGAAATCAAACTACCATGTTCTTCTTCTACCTCCTTTCGCGGCATCCAATTGCCTAATTCAAGCTTTTGGTCTGGACTTATAATGACAGCCCGCTCAATGATGTTTTCCAGTTCGCGAATGTTGCCCGGCCAATGATACGACTGAAGCGAAGTAATTACCCGCTTTGAAATATTGGTAATGCGTTTACCCATTTGGCTGCCATATTTATCGACAAAATGTTTGACCAAAAGAGGAATATCTTCCTTTCTTTCTCTCAGCGGAATGCTGTGGATTGGGAAAACATTCAGGCGATAGAACAAGTCTGCACGAAACCTGCCTTCTGCTACCTCTTCTTCTAATTCTCGATTTGTTGCGGCAATCACACGCACATTTACCTTGAGGGTTTTTGCTCCACCTACCCTTTCGAATTCACCTTCCTGCAAAACACGAAGCAACTTGGATTGTAATTCAAGCGGTAGTTCACCAATCTCATCTAAAAAAATTGTCCCCCCATCTGCCAATTCAAACCTACCTTGTTTACGGCCAATCGCTCCTGTAAAAGCTCCCTTCTCATGGCCAAAAAGTTCGCTTTCAATCAGGTTGGCCGGCAATGAAGCACAATTCACTTTTACCAGCGGCCTAGTCTTTCGATTGCTGATGTTGTGGATAGCACGAGAAAGCAGTTCTTTACCTGTGCCCGATTCACCCAAAACAAGCACCGTAGCATCTGTTTTAGCAACTTGTTCTACCTGAGTAAGAATTTGTTTGAACTTGTGACTTTGGCTTACAATCTCTTCAAAATTATGATCAACCTTGATTTCTTGTTGCAGATATGAATTCTCCGCCTCTAATCTGTCTTTTAAAGATTCCACTTCTTTTAAGGCCAAAAGAAGCTTAGCATTGGCAGTATTTCTTTCAATTTCAAGGCTCGCCCGATGAGCCAGCGTTTTCAAAATATTGATTTCCTCATCAGAAATAGACATTTCATGTTCGCTGAAAAGCGCTAGATGGCCGATACATTCTCCTTGATGAGAAACGATAGGAAAACCGAGATAACCTTCAATGCCTTCATCGCGAACAAAATCCCGATGAACATTCTTGCTCTGATAGAAGGGCTTTTCGGTATCAAAAATCACTTTGCAGGGAGTGCCTTCAAGGTCGTATTCCACATTTTCCCTCATCTCACCATCACGATAGTAAGCCAAAGTTCTTAATCTAGTTTTATCAGTGTTGGCACATTCAGTAACTACCGACATGGTAACTCCCAATGCTTCAGTTACATTTTCTACCAAAGAACGAAAGTAATCTTCCCCAATCGCCACAACCGTGCTTTCCGTTACAGATTTCAGCAGTTTCTCCTTACGCTTTCTTTCCGAAATGTTCAGTACAAAACTTACATTGTAAGTCTTGCCTTGATAATTAACGACATTAATGAAAAGCTCAACAGGCACTTCCTGTCCTTGCTTATTCCAATGGCTCGATTCAAAATTTAGAAAGCCATTCTCAATAATTTTCTGACGAAGGGATGTGTATGAAGAATGATCGTAATTTCGGTTGATATCATAAATGTGTAATCTCTCGAACTCAGCTTTTGTATAGCCGTAATTGCTGCAAGCCGTGTCGTTGGCAAAAACGATTCGGCCTTCTTCATCCATCCAAAAAATAGAAGCTAAAGCCCTTTCTACAGTAAATCGAGAAAGGCCTGCTAGTTGATTTTCAGATAACTTCATTATTGTAACAAAAGGTTGATTCACGAAATATCGTAATTAGAACCGAAACCTCAGAGTATATCCTTTAAGTTCCAATTGTCATGAATCCAACATATTGCTAACATCCGTAAATTGAAATAGCAACCCACAACCATAGGGCTCGTAAGTTTGAACACAATTCTAAAATCATGAAAAAAACGCTTATTGTTTCCCTATTAATTTTTGTGTTCTCAGGTTTCGACCTCAATGCTCAAACCACAGAGAATAAAAATTTGAATTTAAAGGACGGTCTCGCTCTTCAGGGTTATGATCCGGTAGCTTATTTTATTGATGGAAAGGCGAAAGAAGGCAATAAAGATATTCAGTTTAAACATAATGATGTTACCTACCTCTTTTCTTCAGCAAAAAACAAAGCTTTGTTCGAAGCAAATCCTTCGAAATATGAACCAGCCTACGGAGGTTGGTGCGCCTTTGCCATGGCTTCAGGCGAAAAAGTAAAAATTGACCCTGAAACCTTTAAAATTAAGGATGGAAAGCTGTTGTTGTTTTACAATTTCTATTTCAACAACACCCTGAAATCATGGAATAAAGATGAGGCAAACTTGTATAAAAAGGCTGAATCTGAATGGAAGAAAATCACCGACAATCACTAAAACCTAGGCCAATCATCAAGAAGAAGGCCCTATTTAAAAAATTTACCAGCCCAGAAAATTGAAATATTTGGTAAATTCGGAAATCATGGGTCAATCTATTTTAAATATCACTCAATGCAACTTCAGCAAATCTCTATTGACATACTGAATCAACTTATTGCTATTTCGAAGCAACTTAAAGATGAAGAATTTAGGTCTCCACTGAAAATTCTCTCGGAAAACTCAATAGGCAAGCACTTGCGCCACATCATTGAATTTTATGATCTGATGATGGTGGGTAACACCACAAGCAAAGTAGATTACGATAAAAGATCACACGATAAAGTACTGGAAGAAAATCGGGTTTTGGCAATCGAAAAAATGAATGCACTGGCAATTGAAATAGCGGCCATTGCTCAGGACAAAGCCATTACCATGTCAGCTAATTACTCCATTGAAGGCAATGACCCAGTTTTGATTAACACCACACTTTTCAGGGAATTGCAATACAATATTGAACATGCCGTGCATCATATGGCCATTATAAAAATAGCATTGATCAATGCTTTTCCCGACATTGAAATCCCAAGCGGATTCGGCATCGCTTACTCAACTATTAAATATCAGAAGGATTCTGAATGTGCACAGTAACCTTTCTTCCTAAAGGAGAAACCTCATATATTCTTACCTCAAATCGAGATGAGACCCCAAAAAGAGCTGCATTAGCTCCTCAAGCTTACACAATTAATGGCAAGGAAATCTTTTTTCCGAAAGACCCTCTCGCTGGCGGAACGTGGATAGCCACCGACAAGCAGCGGTTTACCTTGTGTTTGCTAAACGGAGCTTATGAAAAACATCAACATGAACCTCCGTACAAACTCAGCCGTGGGCTTATGCTGCTCGACTTTTTTAAGGCAGAAGATGTTCAAAAGTTCTGTACAGAATATGATTTTGGGGGTATTGAGCCCTTCACTTTGATTATTATAGAAACTGGGGAAGAACTGAAAGCTACTGAATTGGTTTGGGATGAACATTTGATCAGTGTTCGACCTTTGGAAGCGGATGCTCCACATATTTGGAGTTCTAGCACTTTATATCCTGAACCTGTGAGGCAAGAGCGAAAACATTGGTTTTCCGAATGGCTAAAGCACCACAACACCTATGAACAAAGCTCCATTATTGATTTTCACAAACATGGTGGCAAAGGTGACCAATGGAATGATTTTGTCATGAACCGAGAAGGGAAGGTGCAAACCGTTAGTGTTACTTCCATAGAAGTAAATGGCAGCTACAAAATGGTTTATGAAGATTTATTAACCAATCAGGTTCATTAGCGGAAAGTATTTCAACGCTTGTAAATCCTCTCCTACATTTTCTTCGAGCAAATAAAAAACCCTCTCATTTCTGAGAGGGCCTGTATCATTAGATGACTATTTCTGAATTAGCTTCCGCAAGCTTCGCAAGCATCTGGATTATCTAAAGAGCAAGCCATATCTGCTGCTTTTTGCTCCAAGTCTTTGGCAGAAGGCGAAGTTGCAGCCTGTTTGTCTACCGTAAACTGAATTGCATCAGCTGCAGCTCTTGATCTTAAGTAATACATACCGGTTTTCAATCCTTTCTTCCAAGCGTAGAAGTGCATAGAAGTCATTTTACCGAAGTTCGGATCTTGAATGTGGATGTTCAAACTTTGCGACTGACAGATGTAAGCTCCTCTATCGGCAGACATATCGATAATCGCCTTTTGAGAAATTTCCCATACTGTTTTATAAAGCTCTTTGATATGCTGAGGAATTTCAGGAATTGCCTGAACAGAACCTTTAGCAGCAATCAATTTATTCTTCATGTTGTCGTTCCAAAGCCCTAGAGAAATCAAATCTCTCATCAAATGCTTGTTCACCACTACGAATTCTCCAGAAAGGGTTCTTCTGGTATAAATGTTCGAAGTATAAGGCTCAAAACATTCGTTGTTTCCTAAGATTTGAGAAGTAGAAGCTGTAGGCATTGGCGCTACCAACAAAGAGTTTCTTACTCCGTGTTTCTTCACTTCTTTCTTCAGGCTATCCCAATCCCAAAGGCCCGATTCTGGGGTAACTCCCCACATATCGAACTGGAAAATACCTTTTGAAACTGGAGAACCTTTAAAGGTCTCGTAAGTACCTTCTACTTTCGCGATGTCTTTAGAAGCAGTCATTGCAGCAAAGTAGATGGTTTCGAAAATGTCCTTGTTCAACTTACGTGCTTCAGGAGAATCGAAAGGCATGCCCATTAAAATGAAAGCATCGGCCAATCCTTGAACACCCAAACCAATCGGTCTGTGGCGCATGTTCGAATTCTTAGCTTCTTCAACAGGGTAATAGTTTACATCAATTACCTTGTTCAAGTTTTTAGTTGCAACGTAAGTAACGTCATATAGCTTTTGGAAATCGTAAGATTTAGCTTCTTCATTCACAAACTTAGGCAATGCCAAAGAAGCCAAGTTACAAACCGCAACTTCGTCTGGAGCTGTATATTCTATAATTTCGGTACACAAGTTTGAAGACTTGATAGTACCTAAGTTTTTCTGGTTTGATTTTTTGTTGGCAGCATCCTTATACAACATATAAGGTGTACCGGTCTCGATTTGAGATTCCAAAACTTCGAACCAAAGGTCTTGCGCTTTTACAGTTTTACGCCCTTTACCTTCGCGCTCGTATTTTTCATAAAGTCTCTCAAATTCCTCTCCGTAACAGTCGGCCAAGCCTGGCGCTTCGTTAGGGCAGAACAAGGTCCACTCTTCGTTGTTTTCAACCCTTTTCATAAACAGGTCGGAAATCCAAAGGGCGTAGAATAAATCTCTAGCTCTTAATTCTTCCTTACCGTGGTTTTTCTTCAGATCTAAGAAATCGAAGATGTCAGCATGCCAAGGCTCTAAGTATATCGCAAAAGACCCTTTTCTTTTTCCTCCCCCTGGTCAACGTAGCGTGCTGTCATGTCGAAGTTTCTCAACATTGGCACAATACCATTGGAAACGCCCCCGGTGCCTTTGATATACGATCCTTTTGCTCTTACATTATGAATGCTTAGTCCAATACCTCCAGCAGACTGAGAGATTTTGGCTGTTTGCTTCAATGTATCATAAATACCATCAATGCTATCGTCCTTCATGGTTAATAAGAAGCATGAAGAAAGCTGTGGTTTTGGAGTACCGGCATTGAATAAAGTTGGAGTAGCATGTGTAAACCATTTTTCTGAAAGTAGATTGTAAGTTTCAATCGCCTTTTCAATGTCTTCGCCATGAATACCAACTGCAACCCTCATTAGCATATGCTGAGGACGCTCCACAATTTTACCATCGATTTTCATCAAGTAAGACCTTTCCAACGTCTTAAACCCGAAGTAATCGTAGCTAAAATCTCTGTCGTAAATAATGTTTGAATCTAGCTTGGCTGCATTAGCCTTAACTATACCGTAAGTTTCTTTCGATACCAATGGAGCATTTTCTCCTGTTTTTGGGTCTACATAAGTGTAGAGCCTTTTCATGGTATTAGAAAACGATTTGCTGGTAGTTTTATGAAGGTTGCTAATGGCTATTCTAGCAGCAAGCTTAGCATAATCAGGGTGCTTAACCGTCATGGTGGCGGCAATTTCAGCAGCTAGATTATCCAAATCCTGAGTGCTTACACCATCGTACAGGCCTTCGATAACTTTTTTGGCTACCTCTACAGGCTCCACAAAAGATGGATCCAATCCGTAGGATAGCTTCTCTATCCGGGCAGTAATCTTGTCGAACTTAACCAACTCGTGCCTGCCATCTCTTTTGACTACTAACATATTTATTTGGGGGTTTGGGGGTGTTTATGAAATATTGGTTAAAAATCTTCGTCCATGCTGAATTTGTGAGCATTGCCACCGTCATTCTCTTTCATGACGCCAGCTTTTTGGTATTCTCCCACTCTTTTCTCGAAAAAGTTGGTTTTACCCTGTAATGAGATCATCTCCATAAAGTCGAAAGGATTGGTCGAATTATAAACTTTCTCACAACCTAACTCTACAAGTAGTCGATCTGTTACAAATTCTAGATATTGAGCCATTAAATCGGAGTTCATCCCAATCAAACGCACAGGAAGAGACTCCGTAATGAACTCTCTTTCAATATCTAAGGCATTAACAATGATTTCCTTAATTCTTTCTTTAGGTACTTTATTTATTAAGTGATTATTGTGCAAATGGCAGGCGAAGTCGCAATGCAAACCTTCATCTCTTGAAATCAATTCGTTTGAGAAAGTAAGGCCTGGCATTAAACCTCTTTTCTTCAACCAGAAAATAGAACAGAAACTTCCTGAGAAGAAAATACCTTCAACTGCTGCAAAAGCGATAAGTCTTTCAGCAAACGAAGGCGATTCGATCCATTTTAATGCCCATTCGGCTTTCTCCTTAATAGCAGGAAAATTCTCGATGGCATGGAAAAGCTGATCAGCTTCTTTGGGATCCTTTATATATGTATCAATTAAAAGCGAGTAGGTTTCTGAGTGAATGTTTTCCATCATGATTTGAAAACCATAAAAGAACTTAGCCTCGGTATACTGAACTTCATTCACGAAGTTTTCCGCCAAGTTTTCATTCACAATTCCATCAGAAGCAGCAAAGAAAGCGAGTACATGTTTTATAAAGTATCTTTCCTCATCATTCAACTTATCGTTCCAATCGGTCAGATCTTGATGAAGGTCGATTTCTTCAGCTGTCCAAAAGCTTGCTTCTGCCTTTTTGTAGAAATTCCAGATGTCATCATGCTTAATAGGAAACAGCACAAATCTGTCCTTGTTTTCTCTCAATAATGGTTCCTCTGCTACGCCTGATAGCTCACTCATGTCTCTCTTTTGTTAATTGGGGTTCTATAATAAGGTAACGGAGCACCCAGTACTAACTGATGCAAGGTTATTCAAAGGCATCACCTGAGAATAATTGTCCAAACACTACACTATAAAAGACGATTCCGAGATAAGTGCCTGACATTCTTAGGAATGAGGCTGAACGGAATATTTAGGTTGTTTTTTGGGGCCGAAACCTGAAACAAATATTACACAAAACTGCGTAAAAATCAATGCGATTCAGTGTGGTAATTTTCATATGTATAGCAATTAATATGATGACTTAAACACCTTATTTATTGAGATTTACACATACTATCTTAATCTAAAGATTCATCGAAAAAAAGACGTATTCCAAGGTGCAAAAAATTGAAAATTTAATATTCGAAATTCGCTTGCATTTATGAGTGAGATTTGGTTTGTTTTTGGCGATCAATTGATTACCTTTGCAATCCGTTTTTGAAAAACACATTCAATGTACGCAATTGTAGACATAGCAGGAAAGCAGTTCAAAGTAACGCAAGACCAATTCGTTTACGCTCCTTTGATGGAGGGCGAAGAGGGCGCTTCCGTAGAATTCAACAAAGTCTTGTTGTTAGACAACGAAGGCACAGTTGAGGTTGGTGCACCTACCGTTAGTGGTGCTAAGGTTTCCGGTAAAATTATCGGACATGTAAAAGGTGACAAAGTGATCGTCTTCAAAAAGAAAAGAAGAAAAGGTTACAAAAAGAAAAATGGTCACCGTCAGGATTTCACTAAGGTTTTGATTGAAACAATTTCTAAATAATTAATTACCATGGCACATAAAAAAGGAGTTGGTAGTTCAAAAAACGGTCGTGAATCGGAAAGTAAACGACTAGGAGTTAAGATATACGGTGGCCAAGCTGCTATTGCTGGCAACATCATTGTAAGACAAAGAGGTACTAAGCACCACCCAGGTGAAAACGTAGGTATTGGTAAAGACCACACCCTTTTCGCATTAGCTGACGGTGTTGTAGAATTCAAAAAAGGAAGAAAAGACAGATCTTATGTTTCTGTTGTTCCTTTTTCAGGTGAATCTGCAGAGGCTTAATTAGTCTTTCAAACAAGAAAAGAGAAAAGCTCAGTCAATGACTGAGCTTTTTTTATGCCTTTTATTTACTGATTACATTGCCCTAAGAGCGCTTGCTAACGCCACATCATAAGCCTTATAAGTATTTAGCCCCAGCGATTCTTCCAGCTCTCTTCTCTTGGTCAACAAAGTAATGTCGTATGGATTAAAGTGAATCATCTGGTTCAGATACTCATAAGCCTTCTCGCTTTTGCCCTTATCGAAGCTTTTCTCGTATTTCTTTTGAAGCCCTTGATAGGTTTTATAATGATCTTCAATTTTCATTCTTGAAGTGGTTGACATCCTTTGAGCAGATGGGCTTCTGCTCATATTCCCACCTCCATTTCCATAAGAAGAAGTGCCTGTTGAAGTTACCGTCCTCTCGACTCTCAATGCCGTTTTAGCTATTACGTCCATCGGCTCCAACCATGCTCCTTCAAACTTTTGAGGGTAACCCCCTAAATTCTGTCCAAAGTTCTCGCGAAAACTCTGCTGCATTGAAAAACATAATGGCTGATATACTTTGTATGCTGAAGGTTTGACTTTCCAAAAACCAGATAGCTGAGAAATCAAAACCACCAATTCGTTCTCAATATCCTCATCCAAACGCGTTAGAACCCTACCAGTCATTGTGGAATCAGGATGAATGGTGAGCTCAAATATAGCCACACCTTGCACTCCATTTCTCAGCGAATTTCTAGGGTAGTGAACCTTTGACTTTATCAACTGGTCATATTCAGCTTTTCCTGTTACGAAAATGCTCTCTTGAGTAGTGTTGCTGCTTTCTTGAGAAAAAGTGGAATGAACGCAAATCAACCCAAAAGAAATAGTAAAAAATAAAAATCGAAAAATCATATTAAAATTCATGTATCGAATTAATATGAAATTCTGAAGAACTCCTAAAATATTGCTTCAATAAATCGAGAAAGGGTTGAAGGCCGAAGAAGAAGCGTAAAGCCCAAGCCGTAAAGTGCCCCAAATAAGTGAGCATCGTGATTTATGTTGTCCATGTTTCGCTTGCTCATAAATATGGAGTACGCAATGAAAATGCCTCCCAAAATATAACCCGGCAAACAGATGAACACGTACAGACAGAGCTCTTGAGTAGGATCGAAAAGGATAAAAGACATTACCAAAGCCGAAACCCCACCAGAAGCCCCTAAAGAGTTATAACCTGTATTGTTCTTATACTTATTAGTAGTGGGGATATTTGCCACAATAATTGCGGTAAGAAACAAACCCACATAGAGTACATAACCCAATTCGTGATAATAGAAATAGAAGATATCTTCTATCGCTAAACCGAAAAAATAGAGCGTGAATAGGTTCAAAAAAAGGTGAAGAGAATTATTATGTACAAAACCCGAGGTCAGTAACTGGTAATACTTTTTTTGGTAAACGACAGAATACGGATTTAGCATCAATTTGCGATGCCATTCCGGTCGTTGCCAAGCGAAATAAGTTACCAGGCCAATAATAGCCATAAGGATGTACGTAATCTTCATCTACTTTTCTCTATCTATTAAATACTCAGCGAAAGCCCTTAACGACTGCTTTTTAGCCTCATCGATATTCAGTTTTTCCAAGGCCTCAAATCCTTGCTGAAAATATTCATCCATCTTTTCGCGAGTCAGTTGCTGAATACCAATGCTATCGAAAATTTGAGTTACAGCGTTCACCTTTTCTTCACTATTGAAATCCTCTAAAGAAAGCCAATGCTCCAGCTCTTCCAACTGTTCATTTTTGGCAAGCTCTAAAGCCTTAATCAACAAAAAGGTTTTTTTATTGGAAATGATATCGCCCCCCACTTGCTTTCCGAATTTGGCCTGATCACCATAAACGTCCAACAAATCATCTTTTAACTGAAAGCCTATTCCAATTTTCACCCCGAAGTCGTAAAGCAAATCTGCATCTGAACTATCGGCTTGTGCCAGCATAGCGCCAAGCTTTAAACTGAAACCTAGCAAAATGGCAGTTTTAAGGCGAATCATATCAATGTATTCTTCTTCCTTAACCTGCTCAAGCTTTTCAAAATTCATATCGAATTGCTGACCTTCGCAAACTCCAGCAGCACATTCATTAAAGCTTTTCAGAATAGCCTTTAAATCACCGGGGGCATTGAGCAAATACTCATAAGCCTTCACCATCATTACATCGCCCGAAAGAATGGCTGTATTCGCATTCCACTTTTCATGTACCGTTTCCTTTCCTCTTCTCAGGGGCGCATTGTCCATGATATCGTCATGAACTAAGGTGAAATTATGGAAAACCTCCACGGCTATCGCTTCATCCAAAACCGATTCAGGATTATCCTTAAAAAGCTTATATGCCAAAAGCACCAATAACGGCCTCATGCGCTTTCCGCCTAAAGACATAATGTACTTTATGGGCTCATAAAGCTCATTGGGGCGATTTCCGTAATTAAGTTGTTCTATTCTATCGTTAATGAGCCGGATCAGCTCCAGGTGATTTTCTGTCATCCTTTGCAAATATTAAATCGATGGTTCTTCGGTCGATATCTGTCGCTTTAACGGTCACTTTTACATCATCTCCCAACGTGATCATTTTTTTGTTTCGTCTTCCAATCACGCGGTAATTCTGCTCGTCAAACTCGTAGAAGTCATCGGTTAAGTCAGACATTCGAACCATACCTTCACACTTGGTTTCGGTAATTTCGACAAAGATACCCCATTCTGTTACGCCACTTACAATTCCATCGAACACTTTATTCTCAACAAGCGACATAAACTCCACTTGTTTGTATTTAATTGAAGCTCTTTCAGCATCGGCAGCTCGTTTTTCTCTTTCAGAAGAATGCACACATTTCTCCTCCGTTTCTTCCTTATCCGCAGATTTTCCACCATCTAAATAATGTTGCAGAAGCCTGTGCACCATCATGTCAGGATATCGCCTGATGGGAGAAGTGAAGTGCGTGTAATGAGGAAAAGCCAAACCGTAATGTTTGTTCTCTGCTGTTGTATATTTTGCCTTGGCCATACTGCGAATCGCCAATTGCTGCAAAACGTTTTGCTCTGGTTTTCCCTCGATTTCGTTCAGCAGTTTATTTAAAGTTTGAGAAACTCCAGCCTTTTCAATGTCCAGCTTATGCCCAAAACGCATGGCGAAAGTAGAAAACGTAGTTAGTTTTTCTGGATCAGGGTCATCGTGAGTTCTATACACGAAGGTTAAACCTTTGTTAGCCGACTTCTTGCCTTTGTTGAAGACGAATTCGGCCACGCGTTTATTGGCCAACAACATAAACTCCTCAATCAGTTTGTGCGCGTCCTTTCTCTCCTTTGGAATAATTCCTAATGGTTTTCCGTCATCATCCAGCTTGAATTTCACTTCAACCGTTTCAAAATTGACCGCTCCATTTCTGAATCTTTTATCTTTCAAATGGTGAGCAAGCGCATTCAAATGATTGATATCTTCAGCAAAATCGCCTTCTCCAAACTCAATTCGTTCTTGAGCTTCTTCGTAAGTAAACCTTCTATCGGAATGGATAATGGTTCTACCAAACCATTCAGACTTGATGTTGGCGCTTTTGTCGAGTTCGAAAACGGCAGAAAAGGTAAGCTTATCTTCATTTGGCCTTAGCGAACACAAACCGTTAGAAAGCCTTTCGGGCAACATAGGAATGGTTCTATCTACCAAATACACCGAAGTAGCCCTATTCAGCGCTTCTTCTTCCAATATGCCAGAAGTTTCTACATAATGCGTAACATCTGCAATGTGGATTCCAACTTCTGTATGGCCATTATCTAGCCTTTTTATTGAAAGTGCGTCATCAAAATCCTTGGCATCGAAAGGGTCTATGGTAAATGTGGTGACATCTCGAAAGTCCTTCCGCTTTTTGATTTCCGCTGCGGAAATTTTCTCAGAGATTGATTCTGCTTCTTGTTCTACCCGAACAGGAAACTCCAATGGCAAGCCAAATTCTGCAATGATGGAGTGAATTTCGGCATTGTGCTCGCCAGCTTTCCCTAATACGCGAATAACTTCGCCTTCAGGCTTTTTATCGCGCTCGGGCCACTGGGTGATTTTGACAATTACTTTATCGTTGTGTTTCGCTCCGTTTAAGTCATTGAGATGGACATAAACATCGTGAAACATTTTTTTGAAATCAGGAATTACGAAGGCATAACGGGTCGACATCTCCAATCGTCCAACAAATTCTTCTCTATTTCTATCAAGAATTTCAACAACTTTTCCCTCTCTACTTTTGCCATGCCTTTTAGGCTGAACAGCAACTTTGACTTTATCGTCATCAAAAGCGCCAAGAAGGTTTTCTATGGAAACCCAAATATCATCACCTTCACCATTATCGGGCACCACATATGCGAAACGCGGATTCACAAAATCGACCGTTCCGATAATAGTTTCCAGTTCCCCTTCCATGGCATATGAGCCATTTCGCTGCTTTTTAATTACTCCGGTATCTTCTAAATGATATATGGCTTCGGTAACAATACGCTTCGAATTCTTATCGCGTACGCCCAGAGATTTTAGGATTTGCTTAATTTGATACCCTCGCCCCAAATGTTGGCTAAGGAATTCTATAATCAGCGGCTCAATTTGCTTAATTCCCCTTACAGAGGTTTTCGGTTGAGACTGACTTGATTTTTTTCTACCCATATAGGGATTGCTTAATTGGTTGGTTTAAAATTAGGAAGAAATTAAGCAAAGGCAGGGAGAACCCAAAGGTTTTTAGAGAATCAATATTTGCTCGGCACTCAACTTGGGAAGTTGATTTAAGCGAAGAAACACCTGAGCAAGCACAGCGACATCTTTTTTGCAATATTTTGCTATTCGTTCCAAATCATTTTCTTGATGATAAACATGGTTTACTCGGCTTCCATCAATATCATCTTTACTAGTGGGAATATTCAAAATGGCCGCCAACAAATCCAGAGAAGTAAAATGCTTATAGTCGCCAAACTTCCACATTTCCATAGTATCTAAATGAGGAATCTCCCAAGGCTTTTTACCCGATAGTTGTAGCGTTTTAGGCAGTTCTACTTCGTTAATCACCATGCGTCTGGCAATGTAGGGGAAGTCGAATTCCTTTCCATTGTGAGCACACAAACGAAGTTTTGTGGCATCGAATTTTTCTTCTAAAAAACTCTTGAATTCGTTTAAAATCTCGATCTCGTTGTGACTAGAAATATCTTTAATGCGAAGCGAGAGTACATTTTCTTCCTTCTTTAAAAAGCCAACGGCAATAGAAACAATTTTTCCGAATTCGGAATAAATGGCAGCTTGGCCATACAATTCGGAAGCTGGTAAATCAGCAGGATTCTTAAGAAAAGCCGCTTTCCTTTTCCAAAGGTTTTGCATGCGTTCAGGCAATTCTGAAAAATCCTTGTGAGCCGCAGCGGTCTCAATGTCTAAAAATAAAAGATTCGAAAAATCATTCACATCATGAATATAGCATAATTACTTAAAAATTGAACATAACCAATAAAACAAGAATCTTGGATTGAAGAGACCCCACAAAAAAAGCAGCTACTTTTCAGCAGCTGCTCTCTGTATTTCTAGAAGAAAGAAACCTTAATTTCTGTTTAAACAGTTAAGGTTTGTGAAAGCTTCTTCCAATCTTTTTACAATGCTTTCCTCACCTTTTCTCAACCAAACGCGTGGGTCGTAGAATTTCTTGTTAGGAGCATCTTCGCCAGTTGGGTTACCAATCTGACCTTGCAAATAATCCTTTTTATCGTTGTAGTAGCCATGAACGCCATCCCAGAAAGCCCACTGAATATCGGTATCGATGTTCATTTTGATTGAGCCATAAGTGGTTGCTTCTTTGATTTGAGCTGGCTCTGAACCTGAACCCCCGTGGAATACGAAGAAAACTGGCTTATCTTCAGTAGCAAATTTCTCTTTGATATAGTCTTGAGAGTTTTTCAAGATTTCAGGCTTCAATTCTACGTTACCTGGTTTATAAACTCCGTGAACATTACCGAAAGAAGCTGCAATGGTAAAGATATCACCTACTTTTCTTAAAGTTTCAAAAGCTTGTGCTACCTCTTCTGGCTGAGTGTAAAGTCTTGAAGAATCAACATCGGTGTTATCTACACCATCTTCTTCACCACCTGTAATACCCAATTCGATTTCGATACCCATTTCAAGGGCATTCATTCTTTCGAAATACTTAGCACTGATTTCTAAGTTTTCTTCCAAAGATTCTTCAGAAAGGTCGAGCATGTGAGTACTGAACAAAGGCTGCCCGTGTTGCTTGTAGTATTTCTCACCAGCATCCAACAAACCATCGATCCATGGCAATAATTTTTTAGCAGCATGGTCGGTGTGCAAAATTACCGGAACACCGTAGTGCTCAGCCATTAAATGCACGTGCATAGCACCAGAAATAGCACCTTGAATAGAGGCATTGTAATCATCGTTGCTCAATGATTTACCCGCGTAAAATGCAGCTCCACTTACTGAAAATTGAATGATTACCGGTGAATTCACCTTTTTAGCAACCTCTAATACGGCATTCACGGTATTAGTACCAGTTACGTTTACTGCCGGTAAAGCGAACTCATTCTCTTTGGCATATTTTAAGCAGTCTTTAAGCTCTTGGCCATAAAGCACACCACTTCTAAATCTTGACATGTGTTTTTTATTTTGTTCTTAATAACTGTGGATCAAAGAAACGAAAATTTCCTCTGTATATGAATGGATTAATTGTGTAAAGCTAACCTCTAGGCTTAAAGCACTTATAGCGCATAAATGCGCTATAAGTAAAGTAAACTATAATAGAAATGGAGGAAATTGCTTTTTACAATTTTGATGGAAACGTTCTCCCGAGCCGCTTCTCCTCAAATACATGTTGAAAGTAGATATAATTAGCCGAAATTTCAATGTCGGTATATACGCTCACAGGCTCCAAAAAGCAAGTGCAATCGTTTGAAACAGCCCAAATTTAAAATTTAGATACTAAATATTTTTTCATTTTTTTTCTGTCAGCGGCAGCCCAGACGAAATATATAGGCGTAATTTAGAGTATTACCAATACAATCGAAGAATACAGCGAAGATGAAAAGCGGGCAGGTTACTATAAAAGACATAGCGAAAGAACTTAACATATCGTGCTCTACGGTTTCGCGGGCATTGAAGGATTTTCCTGGCATAAGCCCTAAAACAAGAAAGGCCGTGGTTGACCTTGCTAATAAGTATAACTATCGCCCAAATGCCATTGCGTTAAGCCTCAGAAATCAAAAAACCAACATCATAGGCGTGATCATTCCCGAAACGGTTCACTTCTTTTTCTCTACTGTAATTAGCGGAATAGAAGATGAAGCCATGAAAGAAGGCTATAATGTAATGATTTGCCAGTCCAACGAATCGTACGAGCGCGAGGCCGACAGCATTGACGCCTTAATGAGTGCCCGAGTAGATGGTTTATTGGTTTCCATTTCGAGAGAAACTTCCGATTTGAAACACCTTCAGAAGGTTCGAGACGAAGGAACCCCTTTGGTTTTCTTCGATAGATTGGTAGAAGGCATGAACGCCAGCAGTGTGATTGTTGACGATTATGAAGGCGCTTACGATGCCACAGTACACCTGATTGAACAAGGTTGTAAACACATTGTCCATTTGGGTGGACCTGAAAACCTGATTCTAAGTCGTAAAAGAAAAGAAGGCTATATCAGCGCCCTCGAAGACCATAACATTCCGATTGATGAATCGCTAATTGTAGAATGCAGGGAAGGCAAAAACGAACTGGCCGAAAAACTCTTTAGTGATCTATTGGCTACAGGAAAGCAAATTGACGGTGTTTTTGCCAACAACGATATGGCAGCTCTTGGCGTGCTAGCCTCCACTAAAAAGCATAATTTAAAAGTACCCGAAGACATTGCCATCATCGGCTTTAGCGATTGGCAATTCTGCGCCTTGTTAGAACCTGCGCTCAGCAGTGTCAATCAATTGGGTTACGAAATGGGTAGAGAAGCTGCCCGACTTATGCTTGATGAAATCAACAATGAAGACAACACACGCAAAAGCCAGATTTCCATTTTGGAGCCTGTAATCATCCCGAGAGCCTCATCTTTAAGAAAAGCATAAACTTTTTGCAAACGTTTGAAATCGGCTTCAGCTCAAATTGAAGGGTTTTGCTCTACAGCAGCCTCTTTTACTAGCTTTATTTTCTTTAATATTAGTCTCTATTTTATTGAAAAGAAGAAAAATTCTAAGCTGAAATAATCGATGAGCCTCAGAAATAAAAGTGTCGGGAATGTAATTCAAGCCGAAGTAAAGGCTGGTTTTATCCAAGGAAAAACAGACGATCATCAGTTCAAATTAACGCCATATGGCCAGAACATAGTCAGAGTTCAGGTTTCCAAATACGATCAATTTGACTTCAATCCTTATGCTGTCATTGCCGAACCCAATCATACAGGCTTCTCGCTTACCGACCAAGGCCATCAGTTCGAACTCAGCTCTTCTGCTTTAAAATGCTACGTTCAAAAATCACCTTTCAGAGTAAGGTTCGAAAACCAAAAAGGTGAATTGCTAAATGCTGACGACAGCAGCTTTGGTGTGAGCTGGTTAGGCGAAGAAGTTACTTGCTACAAACAACTTGCTGCTGATGAAATATTCTTAGGCCTGGGTGAAAAAACGGGTGGATTAAACCGCAGAGGAAGTTCTTATGACAACTGGAACACAGATGCATTCGCCTTTGGCAACGATACCGATCCGCTCTATTTGTCTACTCCATTCTATATAGGCGTTCGCGAAGGCAGGCCATACGGTATTTTCTTCGATAACACGCACAAAACCCACTTCAACTTTGGCGCTTCAAACAACGATCGCTTTGCATATTTCAGTGCTGAGGCGGGCGACATGAATTACTATTTCATTCAAGGAGATACGGTAGCGGATGTTATTCAGCATTACACAGCCCTTACAGGAAGGATTCAAATGCCACCACTTTGGAGTTTAGGTTTTCAGCAGTGCCGCTACAGTTATTATCCTGATTTTGAAATTGAAACGGTCGCTAAAACCTTCCGCGATAAAAAAATCCCAGCGGATGTCATCTACTTCGACATCCACTATATGCAAAACTACAAGGCCTTCACTTTCGACAACGAAACTTTCCCTGATCCAAAATCTCTGATTGCCAAGTTGGAATCTATGGGCTTTAAGGTGGTTGTAATTCTAGATCCGGGAATAAAAACAGAACAGGGTTATGGCACTTATGACCGTGGAATAGCGGAAGATGTTTTCGTGAAATATCCTGACGGAAGTAAGTTCGAAGCAAGCGTTTGGCCGGGCAATAGTCATTTCACAGATTTCACTTCTGAAAAAGGAAGAAATTGGTGGGCGCAAGAAATGAAGTTCTACACCGATATGGGGTTAGAGGGCTTTTGGAACGACATGAACGAACCTGCCTGCTGGGGCCAAGACATGCCCGATTTGATCGAATTCGATTTTGAAGGCGAACAGGTTTCGCATAAAACGGCCAGAAATGTTTACGGCCAGCAAATGGTTCGCGCTACCTACGAAGGCGCCCGAAAATTTCTAGGTAATAAAAGACCATTCACTTTAACCCGTTCGGGTTACTCTGGCGTTCAGCGCTACTCAGCCGTTTGGACGGGCGATAATGTGGCCGGAGATGATTATATGTTACTTGGCGTTCGCTTGGTAAACAGCTTGGGGTTAGCCGGCATTCCGGTTGGCGGTTACGACATTGGTGGCTTTGTGGGCGAAAGCAGTCCTGCATTATTTGCACGATGGCTGGCGGTAGCCTCATTTGCTCCGTTTTTCAGAGTTCATTCCATGATCAACAGCCGCGATTCCGAACCTTGGGCTTATGGCGAAGAGGTGGAAGAAATCGCTAGAAACTATATCAACCTTCGATATAAACTGTTGCCTTACTTCTATTCGCTATTCTACCAAGCGCATAAAACGGGATTACCCATAAACAGAACCCTGGCCATTGACTTCACCAACGACCACAATGTTTACGGAGGAAACGCCCAAAGCGCCTTTACGTTAGGCAAATGGATTTTGGTTTGCCCAACGGTAAGCACTCAAGAATTTGCTAAAATTTATCTTCCAGAAGGAAATTGGTATAATTTCTTTACCGATGAAAAACACCACGGCCAGCAACATATGATTGTGGAAACTGTGATGGAAGACCTTCCTGTTTTCGCCAAAGAAGGCAGTATTATCCCAATGCAATCGGGAGTTCAGCATACCAGAGAAGCGCATGACGGCACTTTGAAACTGCATGTTTATTATGGTGAAGTAAAAACCAGCCAGGTGATTTATGAAGATGATGGAGAAACCTTCGATTTTGAGCAAGGTGCTTTTTCAGAAAGAACTGTTCTGTTCGATGCAGAAAATCACAGCCTGACCATTGAAAAGCAGACGGAAAATTTCGCTTCAAAATTCAAAAAGGTGAACATTTACCTTCATGGTTTCAGTCAAAATGATTTCAATTTAAATGGAAATGCCGCAAACCTTCAGTTCGAAAACCTAACCTTGCTCGATCCAATTACTGAATTTGATCCATTGCCACAAAGGCATAAGAAGCATCTTCAAATAAAAGATCTTAAATTTATTGAGGCTGATTTTTCGCAGGAAGCTATACAACTGACCTGGTAAGCCTTTAAACCAATCCGACATGAAAAAAAGTATTCTACTCGCTGCAATCGTTTTCTTCTGCTTCGCTTGTGCTCCTAAGAATGAAAAACAAGAGGAAGAAAAACCTTCAGAAGGCCTCGTTCATCCTGAATGGAGCAAAGACGATGTGATTTATGAAGTGAATATCAGACAGCATACGCCCGAAGGCACTTTCAATGCTTTTGCCGCAGATATACCAAGGTTAAAAGCCATGGGAATTGATATTTTATGGATTATGCCCATTCATCCAGTGGGTGAAAAGAACAGAAAAGGCACTCTGGGAAGCTATTATTCCATTACGGATTACAAGGCTGTAAATCCAGAATTCGGCACCAAAGAGGATTTCAGGAATTTGGTAAAAACAGCCCATGACAATGACATGAAACTCATTATCGACTGGGTTGCCAACCATACGGCTTGGGACCACCCATGGACCGTAAGTCATCCCGAGTATTTCAACCTAACGGAAGATGGAGAATTTCAGCCTCCGGTAGCTGATTGGTCCGATGTTATCGACCTTAATTATGATAACCCAGAAATGCGCACCGCCATGTTGGATGCCATGAAATATTGGGTAGCTGAATTTGACATTGATGGCTATCGTTGCGATGTAGCCGAAAGTGTTCCTACCGATTTCTGGAATAAAGCCCGCAAGGAATTGGACGCTATAAAACCAGTTTTCATGCTTTCCGAAGGCCAAGAGCCAGAACATCATGAAGAGGCTTTTGACATGACTTATGCTTGGGAATTGATGCACCTTATGAGGCAAGTTGCTTCTGGCGAAGCCAAACCTCAAGTAATCAAAGACATGTATGCTCGCGATTTTGAGCGATATACTGAAGGCTATTACAAAATGAACATTGTGACCAATCACGATGAAAACAGCTGGAACGGAACGGCCGATGAATTCTTCGGAGAAGGGCAGAATGCATGGTTTGTGTTTACCGCCACGACTTACGGAATGCCATTGGTTTATTCAGGTCAAGAAGCAAACAACAAAAAGCGGATTGAATTTTTCGAGAAAGATCCGATCGATTGGTCGGGAGGCTACGTGTTTTCCGATCTGTACAAAACCTTATTTCAGCTTAAAGAAGATAATCCTGCCCTTTGGAATGGCAACTTTGGAGGTTCTTTAGAATTCATCACCACTAACAATGACGATAGCATTTTAGCCTATAAAAGGGTAAAAGATGAAAATGAAGTAGTGGTGCTTTTAAACATCTCTGGAAAACCTGTGGACTTCACATTAGACAAAGATTACGGAGCGATGAAAGATGTGCTTAAAAAAACGAATACAGTTGTGGGCATTGAGCAGTCATTGCCAGCTTATGGATATAAAGTTTTTTCAAAATAAAAGATTATGGCTACTAAACCACGCTTAAGTTTTCTCCAAATATGGAATATGAGTTTCGGGTTTCTCGGAATTCAAATGGGCTTTGCATTACAGAATGCAAACGCCAGTAGAATACTCCAGATTTTTGGTGCCGATGTAGAAGAACTGTCTTGGTTCTGGATTGTCGCGCCACTTACCGGCATGATTGTTCAGCCGATTATCGGGCATTATAGCGACCGCACCTGGACAAAACTTGGAAGAAGAAGACCTTACTTTTTAACAGGAGCCATTCTAGCCTCCGTAGGTTTGGTGTTAATGCCTCAGGCAGATATGTTCATTGCCTTTTTACCAGCATTATGGGTTGGCGCGGGCTTCTTGATGATCATGGATGCTTCATTTAATGTTGCCATGGAACCCTTCAGAGCTTTGGTGGCCGACAAACTCCCAGGAGATCAAACCACCTTAGGTTTCAGTATTCAAACGGTTTTGATTGGAATTGGAGCTGTTATCGGTTCATGGCTGCCTTGGGCCATTACCAATTGGTTTGGAGTAGCCAATACCGCTGAGCCAGGTTCTGTACCCCCAAGTTTGATTATCTCCTTCATCTCCGGTGCTGTAGTTTTGATCGCCACTATTTTAATTACGGTTTCAACTACAAAAGAGTATAGCCCAGAAGAATCCGCTAGTTTTGATGAAAAGCCAGAAGAACCGATTCAAGAGGAAAACAATGGTTTCTTTCAGATTTTCAAAGATATTTCTGCTATGCCAGCCACGATGAAACAATTAGGGTTGGTTCAATTCTTTTCTTGGTTTGCATTGTTTGGCATGTGGGTGTTTACAACGCCAGCCATTGCCCATCACATTTGGGGGCTTCCTACAGATGACACTTCTTCTCAAGGTTTTCAGGATGCAGGTGATTGGGTAGGAATCATATTCGGGGTATACAACCTGGTTTCGGCTATTTACGCTTTCTTCCTCCCTTCATTAGCTTCCAAGTTGGGCAAGAAAAGAACCCATTCAATTTCTTTAATCATTGGTGGATTAGGTCTTATATCCATGTATTTCGCACCTGATAAGAATTGGCTGATCGGCTCGATGGTTGGAGTCGGCATCGCTTGGGGAAGCATTTTAGCAATGCCATATGCTATTCTTGCGGGCTCAATTCCAGTTAAAAAGATGGGGATTTATATGGGGCTTTTTAACTTCTTTATTGTAGCCCCTCAAATTATAAATGCCATTATCGGTGGGCCAATTGTAAAAAGTCTTTACGGAGGAAATGCTATGTATGCGATTGTTACTTCGGGTGTATTTATGATTCTGGCTGCTTTTAGTTTACGTTTTGTAAAAGATCCTGACACTCAACCCACCACCTTAAAATTGTAAAAGAAAGTAAACTGTCGTTTATAAAAAAAGCAGCCTGAGGGCTGCTTTTCTTTTTTTGACATCTTCTATTTCTGAATTGTGAGCTTCTTGCTTATTCTCACTCCTTCTTCAGTGAAAGCCGATAAGACATATATTCCATGACTGTAACTACTAACGTCTAATTTGAGGGTGCTCTCTTCCATTTTCTCTTTCTCATAAACCAGTTCTCCCATAATATTTGTGAGCCTAATTGTTGGTTGGTTCCCAAAGCCATTCAAGGCTATATTGAGAAGCCCTGATGCTGGATTAGGGTAGAGAACGATTTCGTAAGATTCAATTGTATCAGCCTCTTCTCCAAAGCCTCCGAAAGCTAAAGAAGGGCCAGACAATACTCTATTAGTTTGAAAATTCAAGGTAGTTTTATCGTCAATACCTTCATAGAATATACCCCTGTCGTCCTTCAATGCCGTATTATTAATGTTAAGAAAAGCATTTTTATTGATAGGCAGAGGTCTTGTAATGTCAATCGACAAAACCATTCCGTCTATTGAAATATTTGGATGATTAATTCCCTTGCTCCATAAAACCTCGTCATTTTCTGCATCCTTAATCGTTATTTCTCCAGCCCCTTTATAAATCTCACGATCAAAGGTTAATGAAATAGTAGTCCCTCTAAATCCGATTTCATTATCGGTTGGGTTGCTACTTATCATTTTAGGTCTTGCCGCTGTGGAAAAGTAAAGATCCGTTTTGGTTAAGATCCCTGAATAAAACAGTCCGTCTTCATCCCTGATCGCCTTTGAGTTGATATTTATATAATAGTCGTTTTCATATTCTAGAGCGTCATCCAAGCTTATGGATAATTGAGAACCTGAAATTTTCACACGAGGATGATTGATGCCGGAACTCCAAACCACTGAATGGTTGAGAGCATCCTTAATTGTTATACTTCCAAACCCTTTTTCAATACCCCTGTTAAATGTCAAGGTCATTGTATTCTGCCATACGTCCTCCTGACCAACAATTGGATTTGAAGTTACTAGCACAAGGTCCGTTTTGGTAGAAAAAGCCAAGTCGGAATTGTTAGTGATTCCCTCGAAGTATGCGCCATCCTGACTTTTTAAAGCCTCTGGCTCTATATTCAAGTAAACCTGCTTGTTCAATGGTAAAAGGGATCTCAAACTCAACGAAACTGTATTGCCCTCAATGGATACGGAAGGGTGTCTAACCCCAACTTTCCATAATTCATTATCATTAGATGCATCATGAATAGAAATAGACCCCATGCCTTTTTCCATTGGTTTATCGAAGGTTAACGAAACAGACTTTCCGTAAAACTCATTGCCCCCAGCTAATGGTAAAGACGAAACCAAGTTAGGCTTATCGCCCAAAACCTCAAGTATAAAAGTCTGCTTTGTACTTCCATTAAATGGATCTCTAGCTTTTAGGGAAATCTTATATTTCCCAATCTCAGGCTCTCCGATATTCTTCAAACTAGGAGAAGGGAAGGTGATTTTATATATTTTTTCATCTTCTGAATTTCCGAAGTAAACATCTCCATTATTTGATACTACCAAGTTCTGAGAAATTAATTCTCCACCTTCTTTGATATAGCTTTTGGCGATCGTAGAAACTACTCCTTCTTTAGAAATCCTTTTAATTCCGGTGCTTACTTGATTCGACAAATAAATATTTCCATGATTATCGACAGACAATTCTCCGGGGTCTGTAAACTGAGCACCTGTTCCTGTCCCATCTTTATTGCCCTTTATGGAAGAACCAGCTACTACAATGCTCTGGCCTTGAGGCGAAATTTTGACAATCATGCTAGAATTTAAACTGGCATAAAGGTTACCCTTTTTGTCTAGATCGATATCACCTAGTGAATAATCATTAGGATTGCCTATTGAACCGCCTTCACCCAATAATATCGATACCACGCCATTTTCTTCGACCTTCAAGATTCGACCATGGTATTTTTGACCTATACCGTTTAAAAGATTATCTGAAATATATAGAGTACCCTTGTTATCCAGTGCTAAAGATTCTAGTCTGTTAAAAGAAAAAGGTTCTCCAGCTGAATTTACAAAAGGGTTATTTGAAGGGCTCATCAAGGTGCTTATTATGCCCTCCTTATTAATGGTCTTAATTTTCTTTGATTGATCAATCACGTATACCGTTTTTGATGCATCAACAGCTAAATCATTTAGCCACGTAAAATTTATTTGCTCTCCAATCCCATTATCAGACTTTTCAGTGGCCAACACCGATTTCTCACCCTCTGGATTTATTTTTAAGACACTGACTCTTGTTGCCCAATAGACATTTCCAAATTGATCGATATCCATTCCATAAAAGTCCGAATAGCTATCATCATTAGATCCTGCAAAAACGGAAACATTCACTTGAGGAAACTGAAGTGCCATCCAAGAAGGGAGCCCTTCTGCCGAATACTCTATTTTATCTCCATCCAAATCCGTGGCGTCAATTGTATAGTTATAATTGTCACTCTCTCGAATTTGGCTGAGAGGTTGGGAGGTGAAAACTGGTGCGGTTTCGCTAAGGTTCAATACGGTAATGTTTACAAGCTTGGAAGACTCATATTGACCATTGCTCGCTTTTATCTCAATTTCATAAATGTTATCTGAGTTTGCATCTATTTGATTTTCAAAATCAGGAGCCGTTTTAAAGGAAACGACATCTTCATTTATATCAAAAAGGGCTTCATCCCTAACATTACCAAGGCTGAACACCACATCTTCATTGTCTAAAACAACAATTTTGTAAGCTGCACCTGTTGAATTTTCATCAATTGCCACACTGGATGCTGAAGTAATAAGAGGAGCAGAAGAAACATCAATAACAAAAGTTTGAAAAGCTTCACCTCCTTTACCATCTGAGGCTTTCAAATTAATTTCATAGCTACCTTCATTCCCATTAGGCTCTCCGCTTAGCCTCACAATTGGGAATTCCAGTTTTCGAATATTGCGCAATACAGCCTCCAGAACATACAAATTTCCAAGTTTGTCTCTCGCTATAGATTTGGCGTCTCTAAAAGCAGCATCTTCACCCAAACCGTTTCTTATTGATGCCTCTTCAAAAGTACCTGCGACTGTAATTACTTCTCCTTCTGGACTTACTTTTCGAATGGAGGTTTTTGAGGATATATAAATATTGCCCAATTCATCAGTTTTAATTCCACCTGCGTTAGGAAAAGTAGCATCAGTTCCTGTACCATCATGATCGATATCAGAAGAAAGGTTTCCAGCAACTGTAGACACTATACCTTCTGGTGAAATTTTTCTTAACACAAACTCAGATAACACATATAGGTTTCCTTCCTTATCGAAATCTAGGTCTCTAATGGCCCCAAATCTGGCTTCTTCTAATGTACCGTCTATATTCTCTTTGGTTAGTGTTCCTGCAAAAGTAGACACAACACCGTCAGGAGTAATTTTTCTAATGACTGAGGTTTCTGCTACATACAAATTCCCGAAAGCATCTATTGCCATGCTAGACGGGTTATATAATGCCGCTGAAGTGCCCGTTCCGTCTACTCTATTCTTTTGTCCAGAACCCGCCAAGGTGCTTACAATACCTTCGGGAGTAACCTTTCTAATGCGGTTATTCCTAAAATCGGAGACGTAAATATTATTTTCACTATCAAAAGCAATATCCTGTAGAAAATCGAATCTTGCCTGAGTTCCTTCTCCATTTGCAAAACCCGATTGCCAATCTAAACCTGCTAGAGTGGTTACTTTTCCTTCAACAACTTTCTGAATAGAATACCTTGTTGTAAAATATAAAACACCATTGTTATCTACCCCAACTGCTCTTGCATCATCAAGCACACTCTGCTTATCAACTGAAATTGTTGAAACAAGGGCTTCATCTGCTACCCTTAAATTCAACCACGTAGGTAAGTTCTCTACTGTGTATGAAATAGAATCCCCATCTATGTCTGAAACCTCTATATCATACACATACATTTCATCATGTTCATCAACTGATGTAATAGGTGTAGAAACAAAAACAGGGGGGGTATTTTGTCCAAAAACAAATTGCCCCGAGAAGAATAGTGTTGCAATACAAAGCGTAAAGCGCAAAAAGTGTTTCATAAAAAAGCAGATAAAAAGACTTGTCAAGAGTGTTAAAGAGAATGTTTTATGTCAAATAAAATTATATTTTTTCAACAAAAATCATTCTTTCTTCTTCCTTCATCAAAAACACAACACAATACCACCTCTTAAAAGAAAAGGACAATTAATCCAATTACTTTTACTTTATCTTTGGACAAACCTTAAAATCAAAATTATGTCACGGTCAATACTAATTGCCAGCCTCTTTTCACTGGTTATTTTTTCTTGCGCTCCCAAAAAGGACGACCAAGCCACAGTGTTCAAAAAAATTAATGAAGAAGCCTTAGCTAATTCTCGTGCTTACGAAACACTAGAAGAAGCTTCTAAAACCATCGGGCATCGCCTGACTGGTTCTGAAAATGGAGCTAAAGCAGAAGAATACACTTACAACCTGTTAAAGAGTTATGGCCTAGAAGTAGAATATCAGCCATTTGAAGTGGAATCATGGAGCCGTGGTGATATCGATGTGAAAATCGGTAACCAAGGAAGTTTAGAAAGCACTCCAGCAGTAACCCTTGCTCACTCTCCCGTAGAAGCAAACGTTTCAGGTGAGATTGTAGATATGGGCAATGGTGTAGATGCTGATTACGAAGCCAGACCCGATGCCGTAAAAGATAAAATAGCCTTAGTTTATATTGGCACTTTGCCAGACAGCCCAAAAGGCACTCCAGGTCTTCACCGCTCTGAAAAAACTGCCTTGGCGACTAAATACGGAGCAAAAGGAATTATCATCATCAATCAAGTAGATGGTGGCGTACTGCTTACTGGTACGGCTTCTGTAACAGGAAGTCTAATTCCAATCCCTGCTGTTTGTATTGGCAAAGAAGATGGAATGGCCTTGAAAGAAACCTTGAAATCTAAAAAGCAATTTGCTTCCATCAGCATGACAAACGAATCTGGATTGATCAAAGCCAGAAATGTTATCGCCACCATTAAGGGATCTGAATTTCCAGAAGAAAAAATCATAGTTGGAGGCCATTTGGATTCTTGGGATTTGGCAACAGGAGCCATCGACAACGGCATAGGTTCTTTCGCTGTATTGGATATGGCCAGAACATTCGCTGCTCTCGACCTTAAGCCAAAAAGAACGGTTCAGTTCGTAATGTTTATGGGTGAAGAGGAAGGACTGTTGGGTTCACGCTTCCTCGTTGACCAAGCTGTTGAAGACGGAACCATCGATCAGATTAAATATGTAATGAATCAGGATATGTCGGGCAATCCTGCTGGTTTTGGTACTGGCGGCCGACCTGAAGCGGAAGCCTTCTTCAAACAAGTTGGAAAAGAAATTATGGCCATTGATTCAACAACTTTTAAAAATCAAGTTTCAGGTGGAGCAGGACTTCACAGCGATCACCAGCCATTTATGCTTCAAGGGGTTCCTTATACTTCTCCAAGTTCTAGACTAGATAGAGCCATTTACGGATGCTATCATGCTGATTGTGACAGCTTCGATTTAGTGAACAAAGAGCATATGGTGAACAATGTGCGTTTCAGCTCCATGATGCTTTATGCTTTGGCCGATGCAGAAACGCTTCCTGCTAAAAAGCTAGATGATGCCGCTACCAAGAAATTCCTCGAAGACCACGACCTAAAACTAAAACTCCAAATCGGTGGCGATTGGAGATGGGATAACTAATTACCAATATTAGTCCATTGGATCTTTCGAACCTTCTCCTGCTTTTCGCAATCGGCCTTGTTGCTGGTGTGATTAACACCTTGGCGGGAGGAGGTTCTTTACTTACCTTGCCTGCACTGATTTTATTGGGCTTGCCTCCCAATGTGGCCAATGCTACCAACAGAATTGGTGTATTCTTTAATGGACTTCTTTCGTGGAGAGGCTATCATTCCAAAGGTGTAAAAGCCGAAGCCTACGACTTATGGCTAGGCGTATCTTCCTTTGTTGGAGCTATTTTGGGTTCATACATTGCGGTAGACATCAAAGGTGAAACCTTCAACAAAATTCTGGCAGCAGTTATTGTCTTTATTGTCGCTTATATGGTTTTTGGTAGAAGTCTTAAAACCACTGACGAAATCAAAACCGACCGAAAATCCAAGATTATTGGGTTAATCACCTTTTTCTTTATTGGTATTTATGGAGGCTTCATTCAAGCTGGCGTGGGCTACCTTATCATTGCTTCTATATCATTCATCCATAACTTCGGAATGGTCAAAATCAATTTGATCAAGTCGCTGACGGTGCTTATCTACACCCTTTCTGCTTTGGGAGTTTTTATTTATTCTGGTCTTATCAATTGGGAACTTGGACTTGCTTTAGCTGCAGGAAATGGAGCTGGTGGTTGGCTTACCAGCCGATGGAGCACTAGAGTAAACGAGAAATATATCCGCTACTTCGTCATGCTCACAGCTATTGCTTTTGCCATTAAGCTATTCTTCGGGTAGAAGTCAGAAGTCAGAAGTCAGAAGTCAGAAGTCAGAAGTCAGAAGTCAGAAGTCAGAAGTCAGAAGTCAGAAGTCAGAAGTCAGAAGTCAGAAGTCAGAAGTCAGAAGTCAGAAGTCAGAAGTCAGAAGTCAGAAGTCAGAAGTCAGAAGTCAGAAGTCAGATAGAGTGTAACTGCGTAAACTAATTAGGGTTACACATTTCGCCTTTTTCCCATCCCGAGGAACCTAGGGGTCTGGCTAAGCTTACAAAGAACTTTCAAATAGAAACCATCTTTCTTCTTCAATAGTAAGCCTTTGGGCTCCTTTTGCTCTGGATTAAACTTTTGCATAATCTTAATCTGATCAAGCAACCACAGAATTCGTTCCTCAGGTGTTCGCTCAAATCCTTGCTCGAGCACATAACGCTCTGCCTCCTTATGATTCTTATGGATTATCAGCTTTTTAGCCATACTTAAAGCTATCAAAAATGATTCCCTTTTAATAATTTCCAACATGGAAGAAATGTATGAAGGTCTTGGTAAAAGTATAGAGAAGTTTACCCCCTTAAGCAATTCGGCCTGGGCATTGGTAAAAGCTGAATGGAAGCCCTTTCATTATGAAAAAGGCGTATTGGTTACACAAGCAGGCTCGGTTGAAAAGTATTTCTACTTTATTCACGATGGATTGATGCGTGCTTTTTTCGAGAAGGATGATATAGAGCACAATCTCGGTTTTACCTATAAAGGAGACTACAGTGGGGTTTACGATTCATTTGTAATGCAGAAACCTTCTGACTGGAATCTGGAAACTTTGGCCGAAACTACAGGCCTAAGGATCAGCTTCTTTCAATTGGAAAAGCTTTACGTTGAAGTTCCTGAACTGAAAGAATGGACTTTCAAATTCAACCAGCAAGTGATGTTTGGGTTAGGTATTTTTCTCCGAAGCTTATTAGCAGATTCTGCTGAAGAGAGGTTTGAACGTTTGATGAAACAAAGCCCCCATGTAATTCAAATTGTACCTCAAAAGCATTTAGCTTCTTACCTCGGAATGACGCCCGAAACCTTTTCAAGAATGAGAAAAAAATGGGCAAGCTGAACTTGATTTATATCAAGAAAAGGCTGACTTTCTTTCATTTACTTTGTAATAAAAAATGCAGGTCGAAGCGAAAAAACATATCAACAACTCCATTCAACAATGCGAAAAGGCACTGTATGAAGTGGAACAAATTATTGATGGGCTTTCCGAGGAAACACTCAATACCCAAGAAGCTCCCGGAAAATGGAGTATACTTCAATGCTTAAAACACTTAAGTATGGCGGATGGCATTTATGTAGATAACATCAATAAAGCCTTTGATAAATATCCTCAGCAAACTGAAGCCGTTTTCAAATCACACTGGAAAGGTGACTATTTCACCAAAATGATTTCTCCAAAGCAGAATGGGGAAGTAAAAAACAACATGAAGACTATCAAGTCGATGGATCCTTCGCAGGCACTTGATTCAAAAGCCACAATCGATGAGTTTTTCACCATACACAAAGAGCTTATTGAACAGATAAAAAAGGCCGAAAACTACAACCTTAACAAAGTAAAAGTTCCAACGGCATTGGGGCCAGTGATTAAACTAAGGCTTGGTGATGCTTTCCGTTTTTTGCTCGGCCATTTGGACAGGCACATGCTTCAACTCCAAAGAATCAAAGAAGCGGTTATTTAAGCATTTCAGGCTTTAGAACAGGCACATTCTTGAACCGAAATAGGGTTTTGTGGGTTCCGTAGGTATTCAATAAACCTATTCTTACTTAACTTTGCGAAAAATTCGAAGATGAAGCGCCTGGCAGTAATCGGTATCGTGGGCTTTTGTTTAGCCTGCCAACCAAAAGTGGATGTAGAAGCAGAAAAGGAGGCCATTTTAAAAGCTTCAAAATCATTTTCAGAGGCTTACGTAAATCGGGATTTAGAAAAACAAATGAGCTTTTACACGGAAGATGCCGTGATCATACCTGGTGATAGGCCCATGATTAAAGGCAAAGAAGCTGTGAGCCAGTACTGGAACCTCCCTAAAACTGTTAAAGTTTTAGCGCATAAATCCACTTCTTCCAAACTAGAGATAAACGATAAATTGGCAACTGACTATGGCGTTTATGAAGGGAAAACCGTGCGCAATGGAGACACTACCAGTTTTCGCGGTCAGTATGTAATCACTTGGAGAAAAGGAGAAGACAGCCAATGGCGAATGTCAATCGATATGTGGTCTTCTTTAGATAACCTTTATGGCAAATAAGGCCGCCAGAAAATATGGTAAAAGGCCGCCAGGCTTTGGCTTGATCACAGGCCTTGCCCTAGGAATTGGCACAGGCATAATTATAGAAAACCTGCCCATCGGTATTGGAGTAGGAATAGCGATGGGCTTAGGCTTTGAGTTTCTTAATAGACTTAGAAAATAATCTTACTCATTTCTCAGTCGCTGCGAAGGATTAGAAATAGCCGCTTTAACAGTTTGAAAACTGATGGTTATAAATGCAATTAAAGCTGAAATGATGGCCGCGAATACAAAAGGCATCGCCCCTAAATCGATTCGATAAGCATAGCCTGCAAGCCAATCCGACATAAAGTACCAAGCCACTGGCGAGGCCAACACAACCGCGACAATGATCAAAATGAAAAATTCTTTGGACAGAATCCCCACAATTTGATTTACCGAAGCGCCCAAAACCTTTCTGATACTGATTTCTTTTCCTCGCTGCGAAACCGTAAACGAAGCCAAACCAAACAATCCCAAACAGGCTAAGAAAATGGCCAAACTTGAAAAAATAGTAAACAGCTGACTTCTCTGTGTTTCTGCCTCATAAAGATTATTGAAACGGTCGTCCAAGAAATTGAAGTTTATAGGAGTGTTGGGCGAAAAGCCTGCGTAGAGATCATCAATTTCTTCTACCACATTTTTAAGATTAGAACCTTCTATTTTAATGGATAGATTTCTCATTTGATCAGGCCTGTTCATCATAATCACGGGAACAATCTCACTCTGCAAAGATTCAAAATGGAAATCCTCAGTTACACCAATCACTTTTCCGCGAACGCCACCATAAATCATATTTTGACCAATTGCTGCTTCAGCACTTCCCCAACCAATAATTTCTACAGCTTTTTCATTCAAAATAAAAGTTGCCGAATCGGTTGAGTAATCCTTTGAGAAATTTCGCCCACTGGCTAAGTCCATTTTATAAGTTGGGATAAAATCTGGATCGACAGACAACACCTTAATTACCACTTGAGTTGCCTGCATTTCACCATTAACTTCCGCCTGTGCTCCTTGGGAATCCAACAGCTGCCCTGAAGGAACACGGCTCGATCCGCCAACAGATTTTACACCTTGAATACGCAACAGTTCATTTTTGAATGCATCGTATTGATTGGCTACTTCTTGGCTCACGCCCATAATCATCATCTGCTCCTTTTCGTAGCCCAATTTTTTATTTTGGATGAAATTCAATTGCTCAAAAACAACCAACGTAGAAACAATAAGAATGACAGAAATGGTGAATTGAACCACAACCAAGACTTTTCTCAGCAGACCGCTTTTTGCGCCAGAAGCCAATTTCCCTTTCAATACCTTTAAGGGTTGAAATGAAGAAAGGTAAAAAGCAGGATAACTTCCTGAAAGAACGCCAACCACTAGCGCACTGGCTAAAATTATAGCAATAAGGCCAGCATTTTCACTAAGGTCGAAAACCAAATTGAGGCCTGTAAAGTCTCTGAAGTAGGGCAAAATCAAACTTGTTGCTAGCGTTGCCACCAACACAGCAAAAAACACCAGCAAAATAGATTCTACCAAAAATTGATTGATCAGCTTGCCCTTTCCTGCTCCAAAAACTTTTCTCATTCCCACTTCCTTCGCCCTATTGGCAGAACGCGCAGTGGCTAAATTCATGTAATTAATACAGGCTATGGCCAAAATCAAAAAGGCGATTCCCGCAAAAATGTAGATATAAGAAATATCGCTATTCAGGCCTTGCTCATCGGAAAGGTTTGAATGCAAGTGAATATCGGTCAGTTTTTGAATGTGAATATCCGTCCAAGTATTGGCGTTTTCACCAATATGGCTGACAAGAAAATCTTCCTTTCTACGCTCGATTTCATCAATTCTTCCGTCAGGTTTCAGCGTAAAAAGGGTCGTGAAATTATTGCTACCCCAATTTTGCATCATGGCTTCTCGGCCACCATAAAAAGCTTCGATGCCACTAAAATCGGCCATCATATCAATTTGGAAGGACGAATTATCAGGCAGTTTTTCATAAACTCCGCGAACGATTAAATCTATTTGGGAAAGGAAATTGACCGTTTTTCCAATAGGATCCTCATCACCAAAATACTTGGTAGCCATTTCGTCAGAAATCACCAAAGAACCAGGCTGTGAAAGAGCTGCTTTTAAATCCCCTTCAATAGTATTAAAGGTGAGAATTTCTGCGAATTCGGGGTCGGCAAAACCGAAATCACTTTCTACAAAAAGCTTATCCTTGTACTTTACCGGCCCACCGACAGTCATAAATCGGCCAATTTTCTCGATTTCTCCCGAAAAATCTTCCCTCATTAAAGGACCAAATGGAGGAGCTACTCTGGATAAATGAAGAGATGTAGAACCATCGGGGCTCTTAAACTCTCGCGTAACCCGATAAATGTTATCGGCATTGTTATGAAAACGATCGTAACTCAGCTCTTCGCTGATGTACAAGCCAATCAGCATACAACAGGTTAGGCCTACGGCCAATCCAGAGATGTTGATAAAAGAAAAAGCTTTTTGCTTTTTAAAGCTGCGGAGCGCAACCTTAATGTAGTTTTTTAGCATGATGTTGTTGTTTTATGTTTTGACCAAAAAATGAAAAACTCATGACCAGTGAGATCGTCCAAGAATTTAAAGATACATTTTTTTCAGAAAGTAACTACTTTCATTAATACCAAACCTCAATGTAAAGGGTTCTGCAAGAACAATTTAGCGCAAAATTTATTGAAAAACGTTTAGCAAATTGCTAGAATATAAATTCAACCCTTATATTTGCGCACTCTTAGGGGGTTTAGCTCAGCTGGCTAGAGCGCTACACTGGCAGTGTAGAGGCCACCGGTTCGAATCCGGTATCCTCCACAAAAAAGGTCATCTTCACGATGGCCTTTTGTGTTTTAGCTTTACCTCACTTGTGTTTCTTCAAGGCTTTTCTCTATCTTCATTATTGCCTTATCACATAATATTTTTTCAAAAAGCCTGATGTCTTTTTCACTTTCTCCCAAAATCAAAAGAAATATATCCCGAATTCTGCCCTTCGGCATCATTTGGCTTATTGCAGGCTGGGCAATATTACTTATTGAAGGCCTTGCCACCAACTACGAAAATCCTGATCCGGAAACGGCCATAACCCTCACTCTCTCAGTATTTCTCTTTGCAAGTTTTGCCGTAATGGTGGTTGGGCTGATTGTTGGCACAATCGAGATTATTTGGCTCGAAAAAGTCTTCCGAAAGAGAAGCTTTGCCCAAAAACTCTTTTACAAACTGATTTTGTACACACTCTTGATGCTGGTAATTATCAGTGTTACTTACCCCATAGCAGCAGGTTTGGAACTTGGCATTTCTCCGCTAGACGGTGAAGTTTGGGCAAAATTCCTTCATTATTTAAATAGTAGAACGTTTGCCAGCACTTTGTTTTCTATGAGTATAAGCCTGTTTTTATGCTTTTTCTATGCGGGAATCAGTGAAAACCTTGGGCACAAGGTGTTAATCAACTTCTTTACAGGCAAGTATCATAGCCCTAAAGTAGAAAAGCGGATTTTCATGTTTCTAGACATGAAATCATCGACCACAGTGGCTGAAAAGCTTGGTCATATTCGCTATTTCGATTTTCTGAGAGAATATTATGACGACCTCTCCGAAGGCATAATTGCGCATCAGGGAGAAGTATATCAATACATTGGAGATGAAGTGGTGGTGTCTTGGAAGTTTGAGGCTGGCCTGGCTGAAAACAATTGTTTGAAATGCTTCTTCGCTATGAAAAACGACCTTGAAAAACGCTGGGATTTCTACAGAAAGAAATTTGATTTTGAACCTCAATTCAAGGTCGCTATGCACTTTGGAGAAGTAACCACGGGTGAAATTGGGGCTCTTAAAAAGGAAATATTCTACACTGGTGACGTGCTCAATACTACTTCCCGAATTCAAGGCCTTTGTAATTATTATGGAGAAGACTTACTGATTTCTGAAGCTCTTTACCAACATTTAGACCTGAACCAAATGTATACCGCCAAACCTCTTGGTACTGCGGAATTGAAAGGGAAAGAAGGAGCCACTTCAATTGTGGCTATTCGGGCTTAGCTCAAAAAACTCTTCTGGCTCTTTTAAAACGCTGAATGTAATAAGGCGAAAATAAATTGCTCTCAGTAACTCCCAACGAAGTAGAAGCATGTATAAATCGAATTTCTGACTTGCCTCGAACGGCAGTAACAATTCCTGCATGCGTAATCTCATTCTTCCGTTTTCCGGTAGCAAAAAAGAGCATATCGCCTTCTTTTAAATCCTTCATTTTTACTTTCTGACCAATTTTAGCCTGATCTTTTGACATGCGTGGCAATTGAATTCCAACACTATAATAAGAATGATACAGAAGGGCAGAACAGTCCATTCCTACTCGTGTAGTGCCTCCATATTTATAAGGCGTTCCGATATACGATTTGGCCGTAGTAATGACCATATCCGCCTTTTTAACCCGAGCCTTATTACCTCCCGCACAACCCGAAAAAATGAAAATAAATGATAGAGAAAGTAAGAGAAAGTGAACAGTTTTAAATTGGCGCACAATAATTGGGTTAGGTTCAGGTAAATTTAATAGATTTCGATGCATTCGCTGGAGTAAACACAATCAATTTGGGTTTTCATTCCAAAAAAACAGAAAAACTCATAAACTACGAACTACCAACGTTGCGTTTCTAAGCACACATATGAAGAGTCACCTATTATTCACTTTTATCGGTTTTCTATGCTTTCCCATTTCGACCTACGGCCAGAAAAAATGGGATGATAAATACTATGAGAAACTGACTGATGACAATTTCAGAAAGTTCAAACTGTTCAAATCACCAATAGATTTGGACGACCCCGATTATAAAACGCTAGATGCAGCCATATTTTTTGTAACCAACGAAGCAAGAATAGAGAAGGGCCTAAAACCAACAAGTTACCATCCGAGCTTGGAAATTATGGCGTGGAATCATTCCATTGAAATGGGAAAGCGAGATTTCTTCGACCATTTCAATCCTAAACAAAAAGACAGAAATAAGCCTAATCAGCGTGCTGTTTTAGCCGGAATTTCTAATCCTTCAATTGCTGAAAACATATCAGCAGTGGGCGGCATAAAGTTCGGATCGTATTTAGAACTGGCCGATTATGTTGTAGATGGCTGGATTAAATCGCCTCCACATGCCAAAACGCTCTACAGCGAAAACGTTTTGCAGCTGGGTTGTGGCGCCTATTATTATAAAGGAAAATGGCAGGGGAATGACGACATTCACAACCAAGGAGATGGTTTTTGGATTTCAACCCAAAACTTTCAGTCCTTCTCACCCATTGTGAGCGAAAAACCCAAGGATAAAGGCCCAAAGCAATAATCTTTGATTTTTAAAGCATACTTTAGCCTACTAAACTGCCCATCATGACTAAGACCAGATTCACATTTTTAGCTTTTCTGCTATTCATTTCACTTTCCAGCTTTGCTCAATCGCTTTCTGAAAAAGATAAAAGCGAAATCAGGGAAAGACTCGACCAATATGTTACCAGCACCAAAGAGAAAAAGTACGTTTCGATGGTAGAAATGGTATACCCTAAGATTTTCAATTTTGCGAGTAAAGAACAAGTTACTCAAGTATTTACAGGCTTAGCCGCCCAAGGCATCGATATGAGCTTTAACGAAATGGAGGTAACTGACATTCTGCCTATTTACGATACCGAAACGGTTCAATATGCTTTGTGTCCATACAATATGGATTTGACAGTGACCCTGGCTTCTGAGCAATTGAAAACTCCTGAAACCTCTGAAGTTATTTTCAATTCCATAAAGCAAACCTACGCTTCGAGCGAAGTGAGTATTGACAAGGAAAAATTCAAAATGCAGATTAAAGGTGTTAAATACCTGATTGCGGTAAAAGATGATGCTTATGGCGATGAATGGTATTTTTCAGAATTTGATACAGGAAACCCAATGTTGTTGAAAATTTTGTTTCCTGAAGAGCTGATAACCAAGGCAGAAGCACTTACAAAAAAATAAGCCTGCAACATTCCGAGCTTAAAATCGATCTTTACAAAGCTGGCTTGAAAACAGGCCTGAAAATTGTAAAACCTAAGAAAACGATTAAAATGAGAAAATATATTTCAATACTAGTTTTGGCCATATCTTGCTTTGCGCTGAATGCTCAAACGCTTTCAAAAGCAGATGAAGGTGCCATTAATAAGCGATTTAAAGAGTTTCTAACTTATACTTCCCAGCAGAATTTCGAAAAGGTTCTCGGCTATCTTCATCCAAAACAGTTCGAAAACGGATCTTCAATCGGGCTAAAAGAGATGGCTCAGTTTTTACAATTGATGAAAATCAAGCTAGACATTAGCGAAGCCAAAATCGGAAATTTAGAAGGCTTGAGTGCTCAAAGTGGCAATCAATACGCTTTGGCAGATTATCTTCTAGACATGAAAATGATTCTGAATGAGCAAAACAAAGGCTTTGCTGATCAGATTGTAGGCGCTATGAAAGGCCAATTTGGAAGCAATAATGTTAGCTACGATGCTTCTACCTACACCATTAAGGCAAAGGGAACCAAGTACGTAATTTGGGTGAAAGAAAAATCACTAGGCAATGAATGGTATTTGGTGGATTTCGACCCAAAGAGCCCAATGACTTGGAAAAACATTGTTCCTGAAAAAGTAATTAACGAAGCCAGCTCAAAAATAAAATAGGCTTCTCATCAATATAGAGGTTGTTTCAAGCTCAGCAAACCCAATCCACTTGGTAAGTTTGAAGCTTGAAACAACCTCTCTTTCTTTATTAAAGTACCCTTTCGGCAGCCTGAAGTTTCAATTCACTTACCAAATGCCTTGCCCTCTCTTCTACTGAGTTATGTTCAATTTGCTCCAACAGGTTTTTAAACAAAACCATATGCTTTTCTGAATGAATGGCAGAACGTTGGCTTTTCACATCGAAGTGAAAGAACTTTGTCCACAATACAGCTTTAATCTGTTTTTTGTGTTTGTCGTACATCACCATTTCAGCCTGAACGTATTTTTCAGTATATGAAATTAGCCTGCTCTGCACTAGCACTTCTTCCATCACCATAACGGGTTTTAAGTAGGCCAGCTCATGGTGCCCAACCACCCAAGTCACACCAATTTCTTGCGCCATTCTAAACACATTGAAGTCATAATGTTGGATAAGATGATCTTCTCTGGCATTGAGCATGTAATCCAAGTATTTCGAATTGTTCAGATGCCCCAACGGGTCACAGTCTTGAAACCGAACTATGGCTCTACTCTCTGGATTTTTATTTAAAGTCATTGCTTTCAAATTTAAAATAGACCAGTCTGTCTATATCAGAATAAAATTTTTTAACTGTTGAGAATTATTGGAATGTAGGTCTTTTGTAGTTTCAAAAACTTGATGTCCTTATGAGCTTGGCTCAATACAAAAGCGCCTTCAAACATTGTATATAATTGCTGAGCCTTAACTTCCGCATTAGAAATATCTCTTCGCTGTAAATAGCCCGTTAGGTTATCTTGCCAACCTTTGAAAATACTTTCGCAGGCCTTTCGTATGGTTTCGTCCATGGAACACGCTACAGCAGCCACGGCAGTTATGGGGCAAGCATCCTTAAAATCAGAGTCTAACAAATCGTTGATCATAACATCTACCATCGCGTTTAAACCTTCTAAAGCGGACTTTCCTCTTAAGGCATTACCATATTTGATCATCTGATTTTCGCCTCCATACTGAATCGCCTGACGAATCAGCTCATCTTTCCCTTCAGGAAAGTGGTGGTATAAAGAGCCTTTCGGCACACCCACTTCTTTCAGAACTTCATTAATGCCAGTACCGAAATAGCCTTTTCTCCTAATGAGAACGGCAGCCGATTGAACCAATTTTTCGCGCGTGGATAGCATAATTCAAATAAAGCAAAAATAGACCGATTGGTCTACTGATTTTAATTTTCTTTTCAGAAAAAAAAGCTAACCCATTTCTGAATTAGCTTTTCATTAAATAGAAAATGTTCGCTGTTTCTATTCTAAATCTTCTTCATCAAAATCTTCAAGGTTATCGATGGAGAACATGCTGCTGAGTAAATCCTTGAATCGTGTTCCCGTATCAAGTGCAGATTTGCTAAGCTTACTATATTCCGCCAAGCCATGAAGCACAAACTCCATCAAGAATAGGTGTTCATATTTTGAAACTTTTGGGTGCTGCTTTTTCACTAAATCGGAAAGACCCGGAATAGAGTTAAGTGCATTCTCATAAGCCTCATTGGAAAGGTCGTTTAGCAAATCGATCGTATAACCTTCTCCAAACCAATTGATGATGGATTTGTAAGGATTCTCCGTTTTCTGGGTTTTGTCTTTCTTTTTATCGTCTGGCTTTGGAAAATAATCCGAGAACTGCGTGCGAATGGCTTTTCCAACCAAATTCTGGGCTACAATCCCTGGCCCTTCTTGCTCACCTTCATACACCAATTCTACTTTACCCGTAATGGCAGGTACCACACCAATAAAATCAGAAACACGGATGTAAGTCTGCTTTTCGCCATTCACTAAAGCCCTTCGTTCGGCAGCGCTCAGTAAATTTTCATAGGCAGAAATGGTTAAACGGGCCGAAACCCCACTTTTCTCATCTACATATTCGCTATGCCGGGCTTCAATAGCCACTTGTTCAATCAGGTCCTGCGCAATGGCATTCACCACAACTTTCTCCTTTTGAGCTTCTTTTATATTGGCCTCTTGAACCGTAATCTGCTTGCCAATTTCCAAGGTTTTTGGGTAATGCGTAATGATTTGGCTATCGATTCGGTCTTTCAAAGGCGTTACAATACTTCCACGATTGGTGTAATCTTCAGGATTAGCCGTGAACACAAATTGAATATCGAGCGGCAAACGCAATTTGAATCCACGGATTTGAATGTCTCCTTCTTGTAAAATATTGAAAAGCGCCACCTGAATTCTAGCTTGTAAATCGGGCAATTCATTGATTACGAACAAACTTCTGTGCGAACGTGGCACCAATCCATAATGAATCACGCGTTCATCGGAATAAGGCAGTTTTAAGGAAGCCGCCTTAATAGGATCCACATCACCAATCAAATCAGCAATGGAAACATCTGGCGTAGCAAGTTTTTCAGCATAACGATCGCTGCGGTGCAACCAGCCTATTGGAGTATCATCGCCCAATTCAGCTATTTTATCCACTCCATATTTTGTGATTGGCAACAAAGGATCATCGTTCAATTCCGAACCTTCAATTACAGGTACATATTCGTCTAGTAATTCGATCATTTGGCGAGCAATACGCGTTTTTGCCTGACCTCTAAGGCCAAGCAAGTTCATATTGTGTTTTGAGAGAATTGCTCTTTCAACATCGGGAATTACGGTGTCTTCATAACCCCAAATTCCTTCAAAAGTAGGCTCTTTGTTCACCAGCTTTTTGATCAGGTTTTCCCGAAGTTCATCTTTAACAGACTTGCTTTGGTAGCCTGCTTTTTTCAAAGCGCCAAGTGTATTTATTTTTAGTAATTGATCTGCTGTCAATTCGGAGTAGCTCATATTAAAATCGTTTTCTGCGATTACGTTTAAAGTCTTCAAAAATTAAATGCCCCAGCCCTTTCAAACTGCTGTAATAGGCATTGCCATTATTGGCGGTGGTAAATTCCTTCACGAATTCCTTTAGGTAAGGATCTGAAGCAATCATAAAAGTGGTAACGGGAATATCTAACCTGCGGCATTGGCTGGCCAGATTCAATGTTTTGTTCAAGATTTTCGGATCAAGACCAAAAGCATTTTTATAGTATTTAATGCCCACTTTCATGCACGTTGGTTTTCCATCAGTGATCATGAAAATCTGCTTGTTGGCATTTTTTCTTCTTCTGAGAATATCCATGGCCAACTCCAAACCTGCAATGGTATTGGTATGGTAGGGCCCAACTTGTAGGTAAGGAAGATCTTTGATTTCGATTTGCCAAGCATCGTTACCGAACACAATCACATCCAAAGTGTCTTTCGGATATTTAGTTTTGATGAGTTCGGCCAAAGCCATTGCCACTTTTTTGGCTGGCGTAATTCTATCTTCGCCATACAAAATCATGGAATGTGAAATATCGATCATCAGTACGGTAGAAGTCTGGGTTTTGTACTCAGTTTCTACAACTTCCAAATCGTTTTCGGTAAGCATAAAATCTCCGAAACCATGATTGATTTGGGCATTACGAATGGAATCCGTCATGGCTATTTGCTGAAGGGCATCGCCAAACTCAAAAGGTCTGCGGTCGGTTCCTGTCTCTTCTCCTTGGCCGGGAATATTTGTGGTATGCTGGCCTTTTCCAGACTTCTTCAGTTTGCCGAAAATTTCTTCTAAAGCTGATTTACGGATTTGCTGACCAGCTTTATCGGTTACTTCATACTTTCCCTCTTGGTTTTGTTCCGTGAGGTAACCTTTTTCTTTGAGTTCATCAATAAAATCGCCTATTCCGTAACTCCCATCGGTAATGTTGTACTGCCTGTCCAAGCTGGTAAGCCAGTTGAGTGCCTCGCCAACATCGCCCCCAGTAATACTCACCAATTGAAGAAAAACATTGAGTAGGTTATCAAAAGCGGTATCGCCTTGGGTTTTGGGCGGAATGTACTTTGAAAATCGGTAGCCTTTCATAAGTGCAAAGACAACGCAAGCCGTTGTAAATTGGTTTAATGAATTCCAGATTCTTTTTAAAGTGGGTAAATTGTGTGTTTTCCGAGGCGCAATTCAATATAGACATTCAAAGTGTATCTTTTTAATATGCCCGCGTTTCATATGCGAAGTTTACATACTTAAAGTAGTGTTTTTAAAGCCTTGAAAGAATTGTAATTGGGTTGCTGAAAATGCAGCCCTCTTACCAAGGCTATAAGGTCCAAAATTAACCGAGTAACGTAGCTCAAATGATAATTGAATCAAAAGTGGATCCTGAAGTAATCTCAGAAAATGAGTTGATCGAATGGTCGAAAAAGGACCCTCGGTACTTCGAGTCCATTTATGAAAAGTACTACGAACCCATTTTCAGGCTCATTATGTCGCGGGTTCAAGATGAAGTTGCCACCAGCGAAATCACTTCGAATGTGTTTTGCAAGGCATTGGTGAACCTTAACAAGTACAAATTTCATGGCCTTAGCTTTTCATCATGGCTTTATCGTTTGGCCCTAAACACCTGCTATGATTACTTCCGCGACCAAAAGAAAAAGCGGACGGTTGTTTTAGAAGACTTTATGACTCAAGGCTTAATCGAGGAAATGAACCTTGATGGCGACAAGCCAGAAAGAAGCTTTAAGCATGTATCGGAAGTTCTTGAACAACTCAAACCCGTTGATCTTGAACTGATTGAGCTGAGATTTTACGAATCGAAAAGCTTTAGAGAAATCGGGGAGATTTTGGGCATTACTGAAAACAATGCAAAAACCCGTTCGCAACGCATTATTCAAAGAATTAGAAAGAAATTAAAGCCGAGCAAATATGAAATATAGATATTTGAAAAAAGGCCAAAAGCTGAGTAGCAGCGATATTAAAGCTCACATGAATTTTGAGCAAGTGCTGCAAAATGCGTCAACAAGCATTGAACAACCGCTTTCTGAAACGCTCACACATAAAAGTGCTTCCAAAAGCTGGCTGCTTTTATTGCTTCTACTTCCTATCGCAGTTGGCGCATATTTCACTTTGAATACAGCGGGTAATAATGATTACCCAAACAGCATTCAGCCTAAAGAAACACAAGCGGAAGCAGAGCCTTCTCCTGCAAAGCCAGCCTTAGCGGATAGCATTCAGCCTGAGCAAGAAATTGAAGCCAAGACAGATTCAGCAAAAGAAAAAACAGCAATTAAAGAAGAAAAACCTCAAGCAGAAGAGACACCAAGGCCCATCAAAAAAACTGAAAGTTTTGACAAAGAAGTGGTCAAAGAAGATGTATTCATAAAGGCATCGCCCAAAATGGGTTTTGAGAAATTCTATGAGTTTATAGACCAAGAATTACAATACCCTGAAAATGCTAACTCCAATATTTTTGAAGGCTATGTGAAAGTGCTTTTCGCGATTAATCCTGACGGAACGATTTCAGATTTTCAAATTCAGGAAAGTCTAGGAGAAGCATTTGACAACGAAGCTCTTCGTGTATTAAAACTGGTAAAAGATTGGGAACCTGCCACTTTCAATAGCGAAGCCGTGAGAAGCCAACTTAGTATAAAACTCAAATTCGATCTTGAAGATCATTAACTATGAAAGGCTTAAAAATACTGTTGTCTCTTTTATTGCTGTTCATTTTTAAATTGACAACTGCTCAAACCTTTGAGAAAATTGATTCTTTAAAGCTTCCTAAGCTCACTAATCCGAACATGGTTTGGGCTGGTTTCAATTCCAATAGATTATATGATTTGCTGATTTACGGTTCAAATCCAGTCTCAGATTCTACAGAGCTCTATTTATTGCAAAATCAAGGAGAATCTCAATTTGAGGTTCATAAGATCCAGACCTTCGACCTTCAAATTCATGCAATCCAAATCATGGACATGAATTCAGATGGAGAAGTTGACATCGTTTTTTCTGGAATAAAGTCTGGTCAGGATACGCTTCTTTCTTTCCTTGAAAATAAGGGAAACTCTCAGTTTGAATTGGCCAATACTCCGCTCGATTCCATATTAACCGAAAAGTTTGTGCTCAGGGATTTTAATCAAGACATACGTCCTGAACTTTTATATATCGATCAACAGGATTCACTAATCTATTTAGAAGGCACGGAATCGGGCTGGGAACTTCCGCTAAACGAGTTCAAAAAAACCAAAGCAAACAACTTTCAGGAATTGGACTTAGATAACGATGGATTTCGGGATATTTTGGTTTCTTCTCCCAACCCAACAGAAAAGCAGACACTTCACTTCCAAAATTCACAAGCCAATTCTTGGGACGTTTGGCAAAACTCTTGGCCTTTAGATAGCCTCACTATTGACAATGTTTTTACTTATGGTCGATTTGTTGGTGCCAAAAGTCCAGATCTGTTTTTCACAGGGACCTCTACAACTCAGCAAACCCATAATATTTTGACCTTATCAAAAGCTGACACCACTATAATAGCTTCCATTTTACCCGAACTAGAAGTTTTGGATGCGCTAATAGCCGATTTCAACTCTGATGGAACCACTGATTTATGGCTTTACGGCCGAAATGATCAAAATGAGTTGGCAAGCTACTTTTTAAACAGCGTGGGGCTTGCTGAATCTGATACAATTAAATATGAAATGGACGAGCCTGCATTAACAAGATTTGCGGATTTTTCTCTTGACGGAAACCTTGATTTTGCACAGCTTATTTCTTCCACAGACTCTTTAAATATTATTCTATATAAAAATGAAGTTGAACCTATAAATGCAGGACCAACGGGCCTTCATTCAAATGCTGTGCAAACTGGCGAAGGAGAGGCTTATCTTGTTTGGCGAGGCGGTATCGATTCACTTACGAAAAGTCACCTTCTTTCTTTCGATGTTGTAATTACCAAGGATGACACGGTTGCCCTAAATGATGGCAATGTAAACATAAATGTCCCCAACCCCCGTACGCCAAATCACGGTAATCAATTGTACGCTCATCATACCACTTTCAAGAAGTTAGACCCAGGTAACTACTTCCGTTTTGTAAGCAGTGCGGACAATGCCTTTAATTATTTCTGTTCTGGCAAAAGCGGAACTGGCATACTTAATCGTTTCGCCATTTGCGAAGTAGAAAACTTAGAGGTTTCGAATATAGAAGCCTGTAGAGGGAGTACCATCAATTTAGGTTCACCAGATATTCTTCGCAATTGGGTTTCTACAACCCGAGGTTCTCTTGGGCAAATGAAGGTCTTAGCAATTGAAGTCAAGAATGACGAAACCATTTATGGTTCTGTGGTAGAATATGAAAATTGCAGCGCCAAACAATTCACCTATCATATTGAAGCTTATGATTCTGAAATCCCTGAAGTAAACCTAGCACCCTATACATTGGTATGCCCTGGGGATGAAGTAAGTTTTTCCGCTTCACCAGAATGGCAAAATATCAGCTGGGGGTCCGATATTCACAGCGAAATTGGCGATTCTCCAAGTGTGAGTTTTTTTCCAACAGAAAGCCAAACCATCACCTTCAAAGGTGAAAATATTGATGGATGCACTTTTGTGTTCCAAGGCTATGTAGAGGTTGAAGATTTTAATCCTTCAGTGCAAAACTCGGTATTGAATATTAATGTTGGAGAAAGCATTGAACTTAAAGCTGAAGGAGGCGCTACTTATGAATGGTCTCCTTCCTCTGACCTTAGTAACCCAAACATTGCGAATCCAACAGCAAATCCCCGAACTGACATAACTTATTTGGTCACCATAACCAGTGAAAACGGCTGTTCTGAATCATTTGAAGTTCAGGTAAACGTAGCCCAAACTGGTGGAATTGCTAACCTCTTCACCCCTAATGGAGATGGAAAAAATGACAATATTGTAGTTTTCTTGAGCCAAATGCCCAACGAATTCGAGTTCAATATTTATAACCGCTCGGGCAATCTTTTATACCATACCAAAGACCCCAAAGAAGCTACTCAACAAGGGTGGAATGGCAGCGTGAATGGGTCGCTTGTTTCCAACGGAGTCTATTTTTGGAGCGTAAGCGGCAAGTTTGCCAATGGCCAACCCGTAAAACTTAACAATGAAACCAATGGTAAAATCAGCTTGGTGAGATAATGAGAATCAACGTAAGAGCCCTAATCATTTTTTCTCTGTTGATTGCACTTTCTCACAAAAGAGCCTTATCGCAGCAGTTCAATTTTTCATTACTCTCTTATGCTGAACAAAGGTTAAACCCAGCCTATGCAGCACAAGACCATCATTGGTCAGCCGATATTTTACACAGAAGCCAGCAAACCGCTCCCGACTTCAACATAAATAGCTCTTCATTTTCCTTTCGATATCCACATTTGATTCGCAATAGAGAAAACGTTGAAGGTGGTTTTGGTTTGAACGTATTGAATGATCAGTCTGGCTCAACCAATACTTTCGAAGTTCAAGAAGTTGGACTTTCGTATGCGCTCCAATTCACATCAAATGATGGTCAAACACTTTCATTCGGCATAAGTGGATTTTATCACAAACAAGGCTTTAACTTTTCTAACTTCTTAACCAACGCCCAGTATATTCCTGATAGAGGTTTCGATTCATCGCTCAGCAACGGAGAAAACCTTCAAGAACTATCAACCAATTATTATCGAATCAACGGAGGTATTCTGTATCGTTATGAAAATGCGAATGGCCAAACTTTGTCGCGTTTAGGCTTTTCCATTTTTGACATTAACCATCCGGAAGGTTCATTCTTCGATACTCAATCGAAAGTTCCGCCAACTTATATGACTGAACTTGCGGTATCTATTTACCAAACACCCAAACTGAATCTACTACCTACTTTTCTTAGGGTTCATCACAATAAGAGAAACCGTTTGAACATCGGCTTGGCCAGTGAATATCGATTGGCAAACCAATCTTCCCTAGATTTTGGCATTCGCTATTTGGTAGGTAGGGATTTGATCAGCACACTGGAATTGAATAAGGGAAATTTTTCTGTGGGAATGGCCTATGATTTATCGGTGAGTGCTAAAAATTCAGCCAACACAGGCGCTTTCGAGTTCGGTTTAAAGTTCAAAGGTTTGGTAAAAGAAAAGGAAAGGAAGAAAAAATCAAAGCGAAAACGCCCTAGTAAAAAGCGTCCTTTTGCTGAAAGAAGATACAACTTATGGCCCATAGGTTTGCCTCCATACCAGCCCTTAGCCCAACCTCCTTATGGTAAGGTATTTCCGAAAACTGCGAACCCAGTTAAATCAGGAAGAGTTAGCGTAGAAGAAACTTACACATTCAATTATAGTTTCAACAGTCACAATTTGAACGCTTCAGCCGAAGAAGAATTGAACCAAATTTTAAAGAATCTGCAGCAAGATTCTACAACGCATATTCTGATTACGGGCCACACGGATAGCGTAGGAAGTTACACCGTCAACAAGAGGCTTTCGCGAAGTAGGGCACAAACCTTAGCCGATTTCTTGATAAAGAATGGAATTCAGGCAAACAGAATTCAAGTAAAGGGTGTGGCCGATACTCTGCCTATTTCAGATAATGCATCTGCCTTAGGCAGAGCGATGAACCGAAGGGTTGAAATTAGTATTTACCGCTAAGGCTTTCTTCGCCTTAAAATTATTAGCTTCACAATTATTATTGTGTGCATATGATAAGGTATTCCATTAAGGACCTTGAAAAGTATTCTGGCATTAAGGCTCATACCATCCGTATTTGGGAACAACGTTATCAATTGTTGACCCCTAAGCGCACAGAAACGAATATCCGCTATTACAACGAAGAACAGCTGAAGTATCTGTTGAACGTTTCGCTGTTGATAGACAACGGCTACCGCATTAGCCAAATCTGTACTTTTTCAGAAGACGAACTTGCCGAGAAAATTCGGCTTGTAATGGATGCTCAGCCCAAGCCTGAAGAAGATCATTCCACCACTTCCATGATCAATGGCTTAATGCTAGCCATGTTGGAAATTGATGAAGGCCTTTTTGAAAAAATCATCTCTTCTGGTTTGCTCAAAATGAATTTTGAAGGCATCATCATTAAAGTGATCTATCCATTTTTACAGCGAATCGGGGTGATGTGGCGTACCGGAGAAGTTTCAACAGCTCAAGAAAGTTTTATGTACCAACTGATTCGGCAAAAGGTTATTGTGGGGATTGATGGCTTGGAATTCCCTCCACCCAATGCCGAAAAGTACATGCTTTTTTTGCCAAAATCGGAGTTTAACGACCTGCTCATTCTGCTTTTCACATACGTACTAAAATTTAGAGGAAGACAGTGCATTTACTTGGGGGCCGATATTCCATTTCAGGATTTATTGAAAGTAGCCGAAATTTCTAAACCGGACACACTCCTCACTTTTGTTAAGGCTCCTGTATCCAAAATTGATACTCAAGCCTATATCTATAAGCTCTCCGAGACTTTTCCTGACAAGCACATCCTGATTACCGGCAACCCATATTTTATGGAAGAGTTGGAGTACCCTGAAGATGTTTTATTGATTCCTTCGATAAACGAACTCATACAAATGCTTGAGGACTAACCAGTTTCTCCTTCTTTTTACTTATATTTTGTTAAGCCTCGAAATGTGAAAGCTCCAAAAGTGTGGCTCTCGAGGTCAATCTTCAACATTAACAAAACAAGTACTATGGATTTATCTAACATCAACTGGCTGGCTGTAGTAATTTCTGCTGTAGCCTTCTTTCTTTTGGGTTCGGTTTGGTACGGACCTCTTTTCGGAAAAGCTTGGCAAAAGGGCGTTGGCCTGAGTGACGAAGAAATTAAAAAGGCCAATATGGCCAAACTCTTTGGTTCGGCATTTATAATGGCATTCATTGTATCTTTTGGTATGGCCATGTTCTTTTATGGTTTTGGTCCAAACCCAGAAATGAACGCAGGTATGGGAGCAAGCATGGCGGCTATGACGGGCATTTTCTTCATTTTACCTTCTACAGCCATGAATTATCTTTTCGCCAGAAAATCCACAACACTCATTCTTATCAACTCCTTTTACCACATTGTAGCCTATACTATTGTGGGTGTAATTTTAGGAGCCTGGCAATAACAAACGTTTGCGGAAAGCGCAGGAGCAAACCCATCTTATCAAATTGAACTTCAATTCTTTAGGGGTAAGATGGTTTTTTTATTATAAGACAATATTTTTTTAAAAATTTTCAGAATATCGGAAACCCTAAGGGAACTTTGTCACGTTTTTACGTCTTATAAAAAAGTCTCAAAAACCAGTAATGAAAACGAAAAATCATCAGTCTCTGTCGCCTGACAGATACAAGAGAGGCTGGCAGATTGCTCAAGCCGAATTTGAAGTGTTAGATCAAATGAATAATCAACTCAAAACAATTAGGGCAATTCATAGGCTTAAGCGTGGCGAGCTCTTTTTAGATGAAATGGAAGGCTAAACAAACGTTTCCGTCCTTTTAACTAAAATCCTCTAACAGAATACGCCATTGGCAGTTTTATAAATTAAGGCAACCGATTTACTTCTGGTCAAAGTAAATAATCCAAGGTTGGCTTTTCAGGATTTCAATCCAAAACTGCTTATGCTCGACTCCGTTCTAAAAAACGATAATGTTCTATTCTACATCATTGTTGGGGCAACTCTTCTATTAGGCGTTGCCCTGAATGTTCTTTTTGCGCGAATGATCAAAAGGCTTTTTAAGAAAGCTCACATTGGGCACGAAGAAGTCAAATTGATCATTAGAAAAATAAAGTGGCCAGTTATCTGTTCAGTGCTGAGTTTAGCAGCCATGGTTGCCTTAAGCAGTTACCAAGGCTCTTTCCCTTATCGATACGCTTTCTCAAAGCTTTTCAGCATATCGCTGATTTTAGGCTTGGCATGGGCACTTATCAATTCTGTGGTTGTGCTCAAAGCCATCATGCTTTCCAAATATGATTTGAAAGCCAAAGACAATCTTGGTGCTCGAAAAATCTTCACCCAATACGACATTCTCGAAAGAATTGTCATTGCCATAATTGTTATTGTTTCAATTTCCGTGGCGCTTATGAGCTTCGAATCTATTCGTGAAATCGGAGTGAGTTTATTTGCATCGGCTGGTGTAATCGGTATTATCATCGGTTTGGCCGCTCAAAAACTAATTGGTGTTTTTCTGGCGGGAATTCAGTTGGCAATTACCCAACCTATTCGTATTGATGATGTTGTGATTGTGGAAGGCGAATGGGGTTGGATAGAAGATATCAACCTGACTTTTGTAGTCATAAAAATATGGGACAAACGCAGACTGGTTGTTCCTACTACCTATTTTATTGAAAAACCCTTCCAGAATTGGACACGCGTTTCTGCCGACATTCTAGGAACCGTTTTCATTTATACCGATTACACATTTCCGGTAGAAGCCCTTCGAAAAGAACTCACCAGACTTTTAAACGAAACGGAGCTTTGGGATGGTGAAACCAATGTTTTACAGGTAACAGATGCGACTTCTAAAACAATGGAATTAAGAGTTTTGGTGAGTGCGTCTGATTCACCTACTGCTTGGGATTTACGTGTATGGCTTCGCGAAAGATTGATAACCTACATTCAGGAAAACCATCCTGATTGCCTACCAAGAACACGTGTTTCTTTGAATGGCGACAAGGAAATTAAAACTCCAGAGGATTTGGGTGAGTAAACTCGTAACGGATTGATTCAAGCCTTTCTCCACTTACTATTTTAGAAGAAACTTTATGCGGAGCTTGCCAAACGGGGTTTTCAAATCCATACTTTTTTGCCATGGCTTCATGTACCTCTTGTCGTGTTGGGTGGTTTGGGCAGACTAAATTTAGCGTTTCGTAGGCAAATTTTGAAGTAAGCAATTGCTGATGAATGATTCGAATTACATCATCGCGATGGATATAATTTACCGGGGTTTCTGATCCTGTCGTAGGTTTACCCGCAAACCATTTTCCTGGGATTCGACCTTCTCCCATTAGTCCAGCACAACGCAAAACCAAAAGCTCACTCTCAATTTGCCTTATTTGCTTTTCTCCCTGAACCACTGCTTTGCTAGAACCTTTTTCAAAGTCAAATGGCATTTCTTCGCTTACCAACTCTTCCGAATTCGGGTAATATGAGGTAGAACTTACAAAAATCACCCTCGGCACATTGTGCTGTTGGATCAGGTATTTCAAATATTTGATTTGCTCTTCATAATGAGCAGGTGTATTGGTTTTTCTTCCAGGAGGAATATTAATGATAAGGCAATCTGTTTGAAAAAGAGGATTGAATTTTTCGCCAATTGGCATAGGGTCGAATTTGAGCAAATAAGGTTCAATTCCATTCTCTTTTAAAGTGCTCAATTTTTCGCGAGAAGTTGTACTTCCTGCTACATGGAAACCCTCAGCCACCAATGTTTTGGCCAATGGCAAACCTAACCAACCACAACCGACTATACTTACTTTCATTTTAAATCCATTTTGAAAAGCCCTCAATTGAGCACAAAAATAAAAAGCCATTCGTCAGCTGACGAATGGCTTTCAATCTATATTATTTCGAGCAGAAGGATTATTTAACTTCTTCGTACTCTACATCAGATACATCTCCAGAACCACTTCCTGAATCTGAAGCGCCTCCAGCGTTCGCATCAGGGCCAGGCTGGGCTCCGGCAGCATCGCCTTGGCTAGCAGCATACATTTCCTGAGCAGCACCTTCCCATGCTTTGTTCAAAGCTTCCATAGCACTTTCAATAGCGGCTAAATCTTGGCTTCCATGAGCAGTTTTCAAGTTAGCTAAAGCTTCTTCAATTGGCTTTTTATTGCTTTCAGAAAGCTTATCGCCATAATCTTTCAATTGCTTTTCAGTTTGGAAGATTAAAAAGTCAGCTCCGTTCAACTTCTCAACTTTCTCTTTTTCTTGCTTATCTGATTCAGCATTAGCTTGAGCTTCTTGCTTCATTTTCTCGATTTCTTCATCTGTTAAACCAGAAGAAGCCTCGATTCTAATTTTCTGCTCTTTACCAGTTCCTTTGTCTTTCGCAGAAACATTCATAATACCGTTGGCATCAATATCGAAAGTTACTTCGATTTGAGGCACACCTCTTGGGGCTGGTGGAATGTCGCTCAAGTGGAAACGACCGATAGTTCTGTTATCCTTAGCCATTGGGCGCTCACCTTGCAATACGTGAATTTCTACAGAAGGCTGATTATCGGCAGCCGTTGAGAAAACCTCTGATTTCTTAGAAGGAATCGTAGTGTTTGACTCAATCAACTTGGTGAATACACCACCCATGGTTTCGATACCCAATGAAAGTGGAGTAACATCAAGAAGCAATACATCCTTCACTTCACCTGTTAATACACCTCCTTGAATAGCAGCTCCGATAGCCACAACCTCATCTGGGTTTACACCTTTAGAAGGTTTCTTTCCAAAGAATTTTTCTACTTCTTCCTGAATTTTAGGAATTCTTGTAGAACCACCTACCAAGATTACTTCGTCAATTTCTGAAGTGCTGTAACCAGCGTCAGAAAGAGCTTTTTTCACTGGCTCCATTGATCTTTGAACCAAGTTATCGGCTAAAGATTCGAATTTAGCTCTTGACAAGCTTCTTACTAAGTGCTTAGGCACACCATCCACTGGCATGATATAAGGCAAGTTGATTTCAGTAGAAGTTGAAGAAGACAATTCGATTTTAGCCTTCTCAGCAGCCTCCTTCAATCTTTGAAGTGCCATTGGATCTTTTCTCAAGTCCAATCCTTCATCTTGCATAAATTCTTCAGCCAACCAATCAATGATTACTTGGTCAAAGTCATCACCACCTAAGTGAACGTCACCGTTGGTAGACTTCACTTCGAAAACGCCATCGCCCAATTCAAGGATTGAGATATCGAAAGTACCTCCACCTAAATCGTAAACTGCGATTTTCTGATCTTTATCTTTTTTATCAAGTCCGTAAGCCAAAGCAGCAGCAGTCGGCTCGTTGATAATTCTCTTAACTTCTAAACCAGCAATCTGACCAGCTTCTTTAGTAGCCTGACGCTCGGCATCGTTGAAGTATGCAGGCACTGTAACTACAGCTTCTGTAACTTCAGTTCCCAAGTAATCTTCAGCAGTAGACTTCATTTTTTGAAGAATCATAGCCGAAAGTTCTTGAGGAGTATACATTCTATCACCGATTTTAACTCTTACGGTGTCGTTGTTTCCTTTTTCTACTTCGTAGGAAATACCTCTCAACTCTTCAGACACATTGCTGAATTTTTTACCCATGAATCTCTTCACAGAGCTGATTGTATTTTTTGGGTTGGTGATGGCCTGACGCTTAGCAGGATCTCCAACCTTTCTTTCTCCATTGCCATTATCTAAGAAGGCGACAATAGATGGAGTAGTTCTTCTACCTTCGCTGTTAGGGATTACTACAGGCTCATTACCTTCCATTACGGCAACGCAAGAGTTAGTAGTTCCTAAATCAATTCCGATAATTTTTCCCATGATTTATTAATAGTTTCTTTTTGATCTTAGAATTCGGTCTGCTAATTATCAATGGTTGTGCCAAAGGGTTTTGCCTGACATTTGGTGACAGTTTGGCAGAAGAAGGCATAAAAAAAGTCTAGCCAACTGACTAGACTTACATTTAGGCTTATTTAAGGTTTATCTCTTTACGTTTTCGAGGGTGAAGGTGAACTTCAAAGGTTTGGCGTCAGGGCCATTTCCTCCGCCTGTCATAACAATATCGGCTGAGATAATTCCTTCTAAGGATATTTCTGTAGTAATGCTCTCAACAATGGCCATATCTAAAACTTGGCCTTCAGTAACTCCAAATGCAGCCCCAATAAAAATATTATTAGAGAGTTGGAACACGGCTCTCTCTTCTGGGACAACATTTGCTTTCGATGCACAAAGTTTCCCATCTCGATTGAGCAAAGCTGAGATCGCCCCATTCAATTGTTCGTTATAAATTTCTAACTGATTAATATTAGAAGCATAGCCTTTATACTTTATAACATCACCGGAATTTGACATAACAATTTCAAAAGCCTAACCTAGATTACAAGAAATAGGAGGAGTGAAGTTTCCGTGACTGTCCATAGACGACACTGAAAAGCCGTTAGAAAAAGTAACGGCCATGTTCTGAGGCTAGATCTTATCTCTTGATCCTTTGATTTAATCTTAGTTATCCCTTATTCAGAAAAGCCAGAGCTACTAGATGCCGACATTTAATCAACCAACAAACTATCAAGACATTAAAGCTTATATTTGATTGAGAACTCAAACTTTGTGCAACCCTATGCCACTCAGTACATTTTAAGTATTTTTGCACCTCAATTTTTGAGCAGATGACATTAGAGCAGGAAATAGCCAAAAGAAGAACCTTTGGAATTATCAGTCACCCCGATGCCGGAAAAACCACTTTAACGGAAAAATTACTCCTTTTCGGAGGAGCAATCCAAAAAGCTGGCGCGGTAAAATCGAGCAAAATCGATATGCACGCCCGTTCCGACTGGATGGAAATTGAAAAGCAAAGGGGTATTTCGGTAGCTACTTCGGTGATGGCTTTTGAATACGAAGGCAGAAAAATCAACTTGCTCGATACTCCTGGTCACCAAGATTTTGCTGAAGACACTTACCGTACTTTAACAGCAGTCGATTCCGTGGTGATGGTAATTGACTGTGTGAAGGGCGTGGAAATGCAAACCGAAAAGCTAATGGAAGTTTGCCGAATGAGGAGTACACCCGTAATCTCATTCATCAATAAAATGGACCGTGAAGGCCGCGACCCTTACGATTTACTCGAAGAAATTGAAGGCAAACTGAACATCAATGTTCACCCTCTAAGCTGGCCAATTGGCATTGGAAAAGGCTTTAAAGGTGTTTACAGCCTTTACGATAAAAGTCTAAGGTTATTTCAACCTAGCAAACAAAGGCTTTACGAAGAAACCGTTAAACTTTCTGACATCAATAACCCCGAACTCGAGAAATTCATTGGAGAAAAAGATGCCAATCAATTAAGAGAAGATGTTGAGTTGATTTCCGATTTATATGGCGACTTGGACTTGAAAGCTTATCTCAATGGAGAAGTGGCTCCTGTTTTCTTTGGTTCGGCCGTAAATAACTTTGGAGTGAAAGAGCTCTTGGACACTTTCCTTAAAATTTCTCCAGAACCAAGACCAAGAAATACAGACGAGCGCGAGGTGAAACCAAACGAATCTAAATTCAGTGGGTTCATTTTTAAGGTTCACGCTAACATGGACCCCAAACACCGAAACAGGATTGCTTTCCTTCGCATCTGTTCAGGTAAATTTGAGAGAGGCAGCAATTATTACCACACCCGCCAAGACAAAAAGTTCAGGATATCTCAGGCCACAGCTTTTATGGCTCAAGACAAAGAAACCATCGATGAAGCATGGCCAGGTGACATTGTCGGACTTTACGACACAGGAAATTTCAAAATTGGAGATACGCTCACCGATGGAGAAAAAGGTACTTTCAAAGGAATTCCGAGCTTCTCTCCTGAAATTTTCCGTGAGGTAATCAATCGCGATGCGATGAAAACCAAACAATTGGAAAAAGGCCTTGTTCAGTTGATGGACGAAGGAGTTGCTCAGTTGTTTAGCTACGAATTAGGAGCCCGAAAAGCGGTTGGTGTGGTAGGCCAACTTCAGTTCGAGGTAATCCAATACCGCTTAAAAAATGAATATGGTGCTACGGTTGATTTCGTGCCAATTCAGGTTTATAAAGCTTGTTGGATTTCTGCCAAAGACCCGAAAAAGCTAGATGCGTTTATCGATTCAAAGCAGCGCCACATTGCCCGTGACAAAGACGGAAAGTTGGTGTTTATGGCCGAATCGAGAGCTTGGCTTCAAATGGTTCAGGATAACTTCCCCGATATTGATTTCCACTTTACATCTGAATTTTAATGGCAAATATTGTTCAACCCATATATGAAGACAATCACCTTTTGATTGTCAATAAACCTGCTGGTATTTTGGTTCAGGGTGATAAAACTGGAGACAAAAACCTAACGGAGTATTGCAAAGAATACATCAAGGAGAAATACGACAAACCTGGTGAGGTTTTTCTGCATCCTGTACATAGGCTAGATAGGCCGGTGAGTGGAGCAGTAGTTTTTGCAAGAACTTCCAAAGCTTTGGAAAGAATGAACAAGCTTTTCAAGTCGAGAAAAGTGCAGAAAACCTATTGGGCCATTGTAAAGAGAAGACCAAGCCAACCCGAAGGAAAGTTAGTAAGTTGGTTGAAAAAGGACCCGACAAAAAACATCACCACGGCTTACGATTATCAGGAAGAAGGCTCTCAAAAAGCGGAATTGGATTTTCGCGTGATGGGTAAACTAAATGATCATTACATGATCGAGGTAAAACCTTTAACGGGTCGTCCGCATCAAATCCGAGTTCAATTGGCTGAATTCGGTTGTCCAATTCGTGGAGATTTAAGATACGGGTTCTCAAAACCCAACCCTGACAAAAGCATCAACCTACATGCTCGGGGCTTATATTTTGAGCATCCTGTGAAAAAAGAACCACTGATTATTAGGGCTGGCCTACCAAATGATCAGTTCTGGGAGCAATTCTTAGCGCTTGAAAAAATCAAAGTGAAAGACAAAAACATTGACAAGATGTATTAAACAAAAAGCTGCTTTGAAGTTGATAATCACAATTTCAAAGCAGCTTTTTCAGTAAACTCGCAACTTACTTTCTAGCCCCCACCTGCGAAAATTCCGAATGCGCCCATCATGTTCAATAGAACAATGAAAATCACTAGGGGGCATACATATCGGATGAAAAACACAAAAGCATTAGAAGCAAAAGTACCTGGCTTCCAACCTGGAGCACCCATATCTATTTCGCTCACAATATTCTTAATTGGCATTTTCCAGGCTACATAAACGCAAGTGACTAAGGCCACTACTACAATGAAGAAAGTACCGAAAAAGAAATCCAAAATATCTTGAAAACCAGTATAGGTTGAGCCAAATACTTCAATGTTCATTTCAGAGAAAAAGGCCGAACCTCCTTGCGATAAAGCCGATGGAATACCTACAATGAAAAGTAAAGCCCCTACAACCCAGGCAGATTTACTACGGCTCCATTTTCTTTCGTCCATAAAATAAGAAGCAGGAACTTCAAGCATAGAAATAGACGAAGTCAATGCTGCCACCATTAGCAACAAGAAGAAAAATGCTCCAATGATCGCTCCGCCAGCCATATGACTGAAAATATCGGGTAATACCTGGAATACTAAAGTGGGACCCGCGGCAGGATCTTTTCCGAAGGCAAATACGGCAGGAAAAATCATGAAGCCAGCCAAAAGAGCAACCCCAGCATCCATTAGGCCCACCCAAACGCCACTACTGATAATGTTGGCCGACTTCGGTAAATAGGAACCATAAGTAATCATAATTCCCCAGCCAATACTCATCGAGAAGAAAGCTTGGCCCAATGCCACCAAGAAGGTATTTGCACTGATTTTACTAAAATCAGGATTCAGATAGAAGTCAACGCCTTTCATAGCTCCTTCTAAAGTCATACTTCGAATAGCTACAATGGCAATCAATAGAAACAGAATCGGCATCAAGATTTTTGCAGCCTTTTCGATACCGCCAGAAATCCCCTTCCTTACGATCAATACTGTTATTAAAGTGAATACGCCCATAAGCGAAATGGTATTGACAGGATTGGCAGCAAATTCCTCGAAAGTACCTTCGCCTCCACTTAATGATTTAAAGATGTATCCGATGGTCCAGCCTGCGATATTTCCATAATACGAAAGCACAAAAAAGCTCACCATAAGTGCCAAAATTGCGCCCAGTCCCATAAAGAATGGATTTGCACCGGTATCTTTAAACGCCCCGATAGTTCCCTTTTTGGTGAATCGCCCAAAGCCCATTTCGGTAAATAAAAGCGGAACACCAATCAGAATCACGCAAAGCAGGTAAACCAAAACAAAGGCTCCGCCTCCATTTTGCCCTGTGATGTATGGAAAACGCCAGATGTTTCCCAAACCGACAGCAGAACCCGCAGCCGCCATGATGAATCCAAATTTAGACCCCCATTGGCCACGGTTTTTGTCGCTTACACTAACAGCCATATGTCAAAAGTTATTTGAAGTTGAGAAAAAATTAACGAGGAATATTGAGCATTTTAAAAATAAAAACCAAGCTACTATCCACTGAAAGGCAGAGGGTTACAAGCCATCCGCTTTAACATAAGTGAATACAAAAAGCGTATTTTCAGGAATAAAATCCGGAGAAAACTTGAGTTTTCAGTTAAAAAAATTAGTTTCCCCGCCCCGAAATACGGGATTTTGAGAACTTTAACTAAAAATGCACAGTAGCTAACTCATGCAAGAAAAAGCAGAAGAATTTAGTAATCGGTGGGGAATTATTCTAGCCTCTTTAGGAATGGCCATTGGAGCCGGTAACCTTTGGAGGTTTCCAAGAATTGCCGGAGAATACGGAGGAGCCTTTATCATCTTATGGATGTTCTTCCTTGTTGTATGGTCTATTCCCCTATTAATGGCCGAATTAGCAATAGGAAAATATTATAAAAAAGGAACGCTAGGATCGTTAGGCAGCCTTTCTGGAAAGAAATTCAACTGGATGGGCATTTTCATCACGCTTGTCACGATGGGAATTGCCTTTTATTATTCCGTAGTTACAGGATGGTCGCTTAGGTACTTCATCTTTAACACCGAAAATCTGGTAGATTACCTCTTTGGTTCTGGCGCCATCAATGAGAAAATAGCCAATCCCGACATTAATTATATGTCAGGTTTTTGGGAAGGATTATCAAACGCGAGTTGGGAAGCCGTAGCCTGTTATATGGTTACCATTGTTTTGGCAATTTGGGTACTTGGAAAAGGAATTAAAGAAGGCTTGGAAAAGGTAAATCGGATTTTGATTCCTGCCTTATTTATACTCTTGATTGTAGTTTCTGCCTTTGCCTTGCAAATGGACGGTGGTCTTCAGGGGTTAGAATATCTCTTCACCATCAATTTCGATTTGTTTTCAGATTCTACCATTTGGATTGAAGCCATAACCGATTCAGCATGGAGCACGGGAGCAGGCTGGGGTTTGATGATTACCATTGGATCATTTTCCCGTTCTAAAGAAGATGTAACGCTAAACACTTTCTTGGGTGCTTTTGGAAACAACACTGCGGCACTTTTGGCCGCAATGGCCATTCTACCGGCAGTTTTCGCCATGGCAGCCACTCCTGCCGAAGCCACTGAATTCCTTCATGAGGGTAGTCAGGCATTAACTTTTACAGTTTTGCCTCAGCTGTTTGCTCAAATGCCCGGTGGACCAATATTATCTTGGTTGTTCTTTGGGGCATTTTTAATGGCGGCCTTCAGTTCGGTATTGCCAATGATGCAGCTTATTATCCGTAACCTTACTGACTACAACATCAGCAGAAAGAAAGCAGCCATTATTACAGGTGCCGCCTGCTTTATTATCGGTTTTCCATCAGCTTGGAGTTTAGATATTTTCACCAATCAAGATTGGGTTTGGGGCGTTGGCCTTCTGGTGAGCGGTATTTTCATTTCCTTCTTGGTGATGCGCTATGGCCCTGGCAAATTCAAAAGAGACTTTATCGATGACCATTCAGATTTCAAAGTTTCTTCGGGCTACTATTCAGCCATGATTTACACTATATTTTTCGCTGGTCTTTTTCTCGTGTATTGGTGGATGAACCAAGGTTACAGCGATTACCCATGGTTTGATGCCGATGGTAACTGGAATTTCTTAGACGTTTACAGCAATGCCAGTATTGTTACCCAATGGGGAATTGCTATGGTTATAGCGGTTGTATTTAATGGATGGTTCTACAAAAAATTCGTAAAAAAATGAGTGGAGAAGGAATAATTGGAATGATTATATGCCTATTGATTACAGTAGGAGGCTTTTTGTTTTTCTTGTTTAAAGCTATGAAGGCTGAAAAGGAAGACTAAACAGGAACACATAAAAAAGCCCTCCAGAAGCAATTCACTTTTGGAGGGCTTTTTTGTGCCATAACTTTATGCTCTATCCGCCACTTGTTTGGCTACAATGGCAATTCCTTCTTCAAAAGAATGAGGTTTATAGCCCACCACGCGCTGCGCTTTGTCGATAAGCAAACCTGTTTTCGGAGGGCGCTTGGCTGTTTGTGAAAAAGTAGAAGCATCGGCTCTTTGCATGGTTTCAGTGCTTAGGTTAAAATATTCAGCCGTTTTATTTGCCATTTCGTAAGGAGTCAGCAAATCTTTACCACAAATGTTGAAAATGCCACTTACTTTCTGTTCGCCCAAAAGCAAACAGCCTTTGGCCAAATCTTCTGCCAAAGTTGGGCTTCTTAACTGATCGTCCACAACTTTGATTTCTTTGCCTTCTTCAAGACTTTTCTTCACCCAAAGAATGATGTTAGAACGGCTCATATCATGAGCAATTCCGTAAACCAAAACCGTTCTGGCTATCGCGAAATCTATTTTGCTTCGACCTAAAATTCTTTCTGCCTCCCATTTACTTTCACCGTAATAGCTGATTGGATTAGCTTCCGCTTCTTCATCATAAGGCCCATTTTCTCCATCAAAAATAAAGTCGGTAGAAAGGTGTACCATAAAAGCATTCACTAATTCGCAACCATCGGCAATGTTTCGAACTCCTTCAACATTCAAATCCCAACAAGCCTCTCTTTCGGTTTCGCACTGATCTACATTGGTCATCGCGGCTGTGTGAATAACTACATCGGGAGAATGAGCTTCGAAGATGCTTAAAACTTGCTGGCGATTTGTAATATCAAGCGTTTCGTAAATGTATTTATCTTCCGGAATCGGTAGGCGGTTAGCTCCTCTGGCGGTAGCAATCAATTCATGGTTTCCTTCTGAAAGAATAAGCTCAACCAGCTTTTGGCCTAAAAGGCCATTCGATCCCGTGATAAGAATTTTCATTTTTGCTCTGATTTTGAATATTGAATTCCGTATTTCTTTGTGATTTCCTTTTTAGGCATTTCAACAACCTTCACCGTCATTCTTACTTCTTCCAAAGGTCTATCTCGCTGATTAGTTTCAACTGCAGCAATTTTATCGATCACTTCGAGCCCTTCTACCACTTGACCAAAAACGGTGTATTCGCCATCCAAATGAGGCGTTCCTCCTACAGTGGCATAAGTTTCCTTTTGTTGATCTGAATATCCTGGATCGTCCAAATCGCCAAAAAACTTTTCGAGTGTGGGTTGCGAAGACATTACAAGTTTGAATCGAGCTTCGTTAAAATCGTAGGTCGTATCTTCTCTATATTTCTCCAAATGATAATTGTACTTCTCAATCAGTTCCGGAGCGCGATCGGTTTTCAAAATTCGTTGAAATAGGCCATCAAGTTTTAAATATTGTCTTCTTTCTGCCCTAACTTTTAAGCCTTCATCATCATAAACCTCGCCTTGAACAATATAGAATTGAGAACCGCTTGATTTCTTCTCTGGATTCATGGCATCGCCATTTCTAGCAGCTGCTAAAGCGCCCTTCTTATGAAAATGCTTATCAGCCATAAACTCCGCGTCAATTCTATAATCAGCATCTTTCTCTTGCTTTCCGGTAGAAAGGTCGCCAGTCTGGATCATAAAGTTTTCAATCACTCTATGAAAAAGCACTGAATCGTATTTTCCTGATTTAGCCAATTCAAGAAAGTTTTGCTTATGCAATGGCGTATCATCAAACAAAACGGCAGTCATATCGCCATATGGCGTTGAAATCACCACCACTTCATCCATTTCCTTTTCGCATGAGAAAAGTACCGAGAGTAAGGCCAGTATTAAAAAGTTGAAGCGAAATTTCATGATCTATTTGTAAGTGTATCCGTACTTATCTTCAATTTCAGCCTTAGGCACTTCTTCTACCGTAATAAACATTTTAATGTCCTCTTGAGGTCTATCGCCAGGCAATGTACGTGTAGCGGCAATTTTATCGATCACATCCAAACCATCGATTACTTCGCCAAAAACCGTGTATTGATCATCTAAAAATGGAGTTCCTCCAAGCTCAGCGTAGGCATCCATCTTCTCACTGCTCACTTCCTTAGTTAAGGTTGTACCAGTAGCTTCTTCAATTTCCTTGATCAACTCAACAGCTTTATCCTGAAAACCTTGGCTTCCACCTTCATTATAAGCGGCCTCCAATTGCTTATTAAGCTCTAAGTCACTTTGTTCCATACCAATTTGGCGAACGGCTATTCCCAATGCCTGCATGTCAATTCTAGAATTTTCTGCCGGGATAATTTGACCCTGAACAATATAAAATTGGCTTCCGCTAGATTCCCTCTGAGGATTCACAGCATCGCCTTGTCTTGCAGCCGAAAGAGCACCTTTTTTGTGGAAGTGGTTTGGTTTGATTTCCGAAGGAATGGTATAACCAGGACCGCCATTTCCTAAACGATCGTTTGGTCCTGCATTTCTAGAATTTGGATCTCCACCTTGGATCATAAATCCTTGAATCATTCTATGAAAAAGTAAGCTATCGTAAAAGCCATCTTTAATCAGTTTTACGAAGTTTTCTCTGTGCAAAGGCGTGTCTTCATAAAGAATAGCCTTCATGTCGCCTTGGCTGGTTTTAATCGTCACTAAAAAATCATTGCCTTCCGCAGTTGACTCTGTTTTACCCGACCCACAAGCGGACATCGTTAACACCAGAGCAGCCGTAAACGCTAGTTGTAAATACCTCTTCATATAGTTTGTAGTTGTTAGTTAAGTTCTGATTTGATTGCTTCAAGAATTCGCGATCCGCCAGCCGATAGCACTTCATGAGCCAGTTTTTCGCCCAAAACCTCAGCTTCCTCTGGCTTGCCCATGAATTTCTTCTTTATGATTTGCTGGCCATCTAAACTGATAATTCCACCGGCAATCTCAATGTTATCGCCAACCCATTGGGCTAAACCAAAAACGGGAATAGAGCAACCACCATCCATCGTTTTCAAGTAGGCTCTTTCTGCCAACAAGCAAGTTTCGGTTGCTGAATGATTCAGTGCTTTTCGAACCAAATCACTTTTTTCTTCGGTAATGCTTTCATGCACTTCAATGGCCACAGAACCTTGCCCAACAGCCGGAATAAACTCTTCCAGCGATAAATGCTCTGCAATCATTTCGCCATAACCCATTCTATGAACACCAGCGTAGGCAAGCAACAGTGCATCGCAATCGCCCTCTTCCATTTTGCGAATTCGCGTCTGAAGATTTCCGCGAACAGGAACAGTTTTTATGTGAGGATAAAAAGCTTTTAGCGTGGCAATTCTTCGGGTTGAAGAAGTTCCAACCACAATGTTTTTATCATTTAAAGAAACACCTGGTTTTTTGCTCACCAAAACATCGTTTACTTGTTCGCGCTCCGAAAATGAGATCAGCTTAAAACCTTCAGGCAAAGAAGATTGCATATCTTTTGCGCTGTGCACCGCAATATCTATCGTTCCTGCCGCCAGTTGGTCTTCAATTTCTTCAGTAAAAACACCTTTGCTCCCGATTTTAGCAATTGAAACATCCAAGATTTTATCTCCTTTGGTTTCAATGGTCACAATTTCAGTATCGGCACCTGCAGCCTTCAGCCTTTCTTCCACAAAATAAGCCTGCCACAAAGCCAGCTTACTTCCTCTCGTTCCTATTCTTATCTTCATTAGGCGTTAAATTTGGCCTTTATACTTTTCCTTTTAGGTTCGTTGCTTTCAATAAACTCAACGATTTTACCCGCGATATCAACGCCTGTAGCCTTTTCAATGCCTTCCAAACCTGGAGAAGAATTGACCTCAAGTACCAACGGCCCTCTTGAAGAAGGCAACATATCTACACCCGCTACGGAAAGCCCCATGGCATTGGCTGCTTTAATGGCTACTGATTTTTCAGTACGGGAAAGTTTAATCACTTCGGCAGAGCCTCCTCTATGCAAGTTAGAGCGGAATTCGCCTTCCATTCCTTTTCTTCGCATAGCGCCAACCACCTTGCCATTAACCACGAAAACCCGCATATCGGTGGCTTTGGCTTCTTTAATAAATTCTTGAACTATAATGCGGGCTTTAAGGCCATGAAATGCCTCAATTACCGACTGAGCAGCTTTTCTGGTTTCAGCCAAAACTACGCCCAAACCTTGCGTTCCTTCCAGTAATTTGATAATCACAGGAGCACCACCCACATGATCGATCAAAGATTTTTCTTCTTTGGAATAGTTGGTAAAAGCAGTTTTTGGCATTGGCAAACCCGCCCCTGACAATATTTGCATGGAGCGAAGTTTATCGCGCGAACGAACTATCGCTTGAGAATCGGTAGTGCTAAAAACTTCCATCATTTCGAACTGGCGAACCACAGCTGTTCCGTAAAAAGTAACTGAAGCACCAATTCTAGGAATCACAGCATTTACATCGGTGATTTTTTCACCTTTATAATATACCGCAGGCCCTTCTGCTTCAATCACAAGGTCGCATTTAAGGTGGTCCATAACTACAGCTTGGTGACCTCGGGTTTCAATGGCTTCTACCAACCTTCTCGTACTGTAAAGAGATGGGTTTCGGGAAAGCACAGCAATTTTCATTTCTAGTTCGTTTAGTTTACTCAGCGGAATCCGCTTTTTTATTTTTTTTATTGGCCTTGAGCGAAAGGTTTTTTTGACTTACATCCACTATAAATCTACTGGTTAGAAACTTCCTGCCCAGCAGAACAGGGAATTTCATTTTACTTCGGTCGGAAAGAGAGAATTCGGCCTTGATTCTTCTTTTAAAAACCACAACCGTAGTTTTAATTATAAACCGCTCTTCGATGACTCCGTTCGAACTTCTTATCTTTTTTCTTTTAAAAGAAGTTGTAGAGAATTTGCGGGCCTTCTTTTCATGAATTTTATGTGCCGACAAATAAAAAGTAAGGGTTTGCACCCCGTCTATTTCAACCAACTTTACCCGCGAACAATTGATAGCCGAAGTGTAGGCGCCAGTATCTACTTTGGCTTCTACTTCTTCGAGCCCAAATTCGGGTAAGTTGATAACATCCTGCCGACCAATTAATTGAAGTGGTTTTGACATAGGTTTTATTTCGACCGTGCAATTTGAGCAATCGCCAAGGATAAATCAAGGAACAGAATTTTCGGATTGGCGTTTCGCTCGATATGGTAATGCGCTTCCTCTAATTTAGGAACTACTTCGCCAATTTTATCGGCATTAAACACTTTACTGAAATTGGCGACAAAGCCTTTTTCCTTTTCAGGAACACGCTCCAAATCGGCCACATGATATTGGTGAATCAAAGTATCGCGCATTACTTTACCGCCTGTAGCGAGCAAATTCTTCTGAAACTCTTTTCCTCCTTGTTGAAATTCATCGCCCATTTTTACCAAAGAAGGAAAATCATAGGTAAAACAAAAACGCATCCACTGCTTAAACTGGTCGCCCACTACGTTTTCAGCCCCAGCTGCTAAATGCAGTGCCTCACGCATATTTCCTTCCGCCAAATAAGCAATTTCGCTTGCTCTATCTTCAGTAATAGCCGACTGGTTGCCGATTACCGTTAGAATTTCTTCATCAGAAAAAGTGGGAATCTTAAGCAACTGAACTCGCGAACGAATAGTCGTTAAAAGCTTATTTTCATCGTTAGCCGCCAAAATGAAAATGGTTTTCTCTGGTGGCTCTTCCAGAACTTTCAGAATACCATTGGCCGCATTGCTATTCATGAGTTCGGGCAGCCAAATGATCATGATTTTATAACGGCCCTCAAATGCCTTAAGTGCAAGGTTGTTGATGATATTTCGGCTTTCTTGGCGAGGAATAATCAATTGCTTGTTTTCCCATCCAAAATGGAAACTCCAATCGCTTAGATTACCGTAAGGCGACTTGATTAAATACTCACGCCATTCTCTCAGAAACTTTTCACTGGTAGCATCTTCCCTCTTAATTTTTGGCGTAGCGGCCGTAGGGAACACAAAATGAATATCGGGGTGAATGAATTTCGAATTCTTAACACAAGAAGCGCATTGACCGCAGGAATCTGTTTCTTGACGGTTTTCACAATTCAAAAAAGCAGCAAATGCTAAAGCCATAGCTAAATTTGCAGAACCTTCTTGCCCCAGAAACAACTGCGCATGCGCCACGTGATCGGCCTTTACTGCTTCAATCAGCTTCCCCTTTACTTCTTCTAATCCCGGTATATCTTGAAATCTCATGCGTCTTGCTTCTCCCAAGTTCTATATTGCGCGGTTAGTTCAAAAACTTTATCGGCAATTTCCTTTTCTACTTCGTTGAAAACCAAACCTCTACGCCCCATCATAGCTTCGGCCACCTCGTAAAACTTTTTAGGGTGAAAAGTGGTAAGCCCTGCGGAACCACCCCACGAAAATGAAGGAACAAAGTTTTTAGGAAAACCCGCTCCGAAAATATTGGACCCAAAACCTACCACTGTACCAGTATTGAACATGGTATTGATACTACACTTTGCATGGTCGGCCATCATTAAGCCACAAAACTGTAGGCCTGTGTGAATGAATCGTTGCGTTGGGTAGTTCCACAAACGAACGGGAGCATAATTATTTTTAAGGTTGGAAGTATTTGTGTCTGCTCCAAGATTACACCATTCACCCAATACGCTATTGCCCAAAAAGCCATCGTGCCCTTTGTTGGAATAGCCGAAAATCACTGAATTACTCACTTCTCCACCTACTTTGGAAAAAGGACCAACCGTATTATCTCCTCTCATTTTGGCACCCATATTTACGGTTGCACCTTCGCAAAGAGCCAATGCTCCATTGATGATAGCACCTTCACAAACATGGGCATTTTTACCGATGTAAACTGGGCCTGTTTCCGCATTGATTATGGCGGCACGAACCGAAGCGCCTTCTTCTAAAAACACATTCTCCTTTCCATACACAATCGTATGAGGATCGGTAATTTCTTGAGACTTTCTACCCTTTGTGATAACGGCAAAATCTGCTACAATTTGCTCTTTATTAAACTGAAAGATCTCCCAAGGTTGGTTTATCAGCCTAAATTCTCCTTCAAAATTGACCTGATTCTCTCCATTTCCTCGCTTGGCCAACATACTTTCTCCCGCAATTAACTGAGCGTTTTCTGGTAATGCTTTTATAGCACCAACCAATGCTTCATTTGGGCACAAAGCTCCATTAATCTGGAAATCGCTATTTAGAGTTTTGAACTTTTCGCTCAAGTAATCTTGAGTTTGAAAGCCGACTTCAAAGCCTTGTTTCTCCCATTTTTCTGCAATGGTTAGAATACCAACGCGAATTACAGCCACTGGACGGGTAAACGTAAAGGGCAAAAGGTTTTCCCGAATTTCTGAAGGGTCGAATAGATCAATCTGCATAAAGCAAAAATAAAAAAGGCAATGGAAGTAAATGACAATTCGACCAAGTATTGCCTGACAAATTTCAACTAAAAAACTAGTAATGATTTGCGTGAGAAATAAATAATTCTACATTTGTAGAATACACTCTAAAAATATAGAGCATGAATTTATCAAAAAGTGAAGAACAGTTGATGAGCTATTTATGGAAGCTGAAAAAAGCTTTTATGAAAGATTTGCTAACCGAATTCCCTGATCCTAAGCCCGCTACAACCACAGTAGCCACACTATTAAAACGCATGCAGGAAAAGGGATTTGTGGATTATAAAATGTTTGGGAACTCGCGGGAATATTATCCTCTGGTTAAAAAGAGTGACTATTTCTCGAAGCATGTAAAAGGCATAATTAAGGATTTCTTTGATGATTCGAACACGCAGTTTGCCTCATTCTTCACCCAAGAAACCAACTTGAGCAAAGAAGAACTGGAATCGCTAAAAGCAATGATTGACGAACAAATCAAAAAGAAAGAATGAGCTATTTATTAGAAGCCAGCATTAGCTGCTTGGTATTCCTTCTTGTTTACAAACTACTTTTGGAGAATACCACCATGCACAAGTTAAAAAGGGCGTTTCTTTTGGCTTGCCTAACCATCCCATTTCTGATTCCGCTAGTTACTGTAGAGCTGAAAATGGAAGATAAACCCATTATTCAACAAGCATATCAGATGTTCGATATGGGTTCTGCGGCCTCAAGTGAAGGAATAAGCAATAGCATAGAGAACAAAGAACAACCCGAAAAACAATCATCGAACCACTCCCATTTTCCATGGAAAGATTTGCTCGTTGGACTTTATGCCTTGGTTGCTTTTGTCGCTCTGGCAAGGTATTTCATTAATGTCATGAAGATATTGCTGCTTTCCAAACAGCCAGCTTCAATCACAATCAGCGGCCAAAAGGTTGTGATTTCAACTAAACCAATTATACCGCATAACTTCTTAAATACTATTTTCATAAGCAGGCAAGACTATCAAGACGACAGACTTCGCGACAAACTCCTCACCCATGAAATAACACACGCGCGCCAACTTCATTCGCTCGATATTCTTTTGCTCGAAGTTCTAAAAGCCATTTTCTGGTTCAATCCTTCTTATTACTTCTTAGGCAAAGCTATTAGGCTAAACCATGAATATTTAGCCGATTCCGAAGTAATTAAAGCCGACAATAATGTGGTTGATTATCAAAAAATGCTGCTCGCATTTATCAGCAGACCTCCCGAAGCCAATGCACAACTGGCCTCATTCTCAAACTATTCATTAACTAAAAAAAGGTTTAAAATGATAACTCAAAAAATGTCCAAAACAACAAAACTGACAAGGCTCTTTTTAGCGGCCATCGCAATACTGGTGACGACCTCTTCATTTATACTTAAAACTGAGTATGAAAACTCATTGGATCCAGCCTTCAGCACCCCAACTCAAAATGAAGCACCCGAGGTTAACCTCCCTGATATTGTACCTCTAGACAGTAAAGACATTTCCCGAATTAGTTCACCATTCAAGATGCGTACCGATCCGATTACCAGAGAGAAAAAAATGCATTATGGAATTGATTATTCCGCTAAAACAGGAACACCCATTATGGCTACTGCAGCCGGCACTATCGAAAAAACGGAGAACAATCCGGGCCGTGGATTGTATATTCAGATCAAACATGACGACACTTACCAAACACTATATGCTCATTTGAGCGCTATGGATGTACAAACTGGAGATGTTGTGGAAAAAGGTCAGACAATTGGAAAAGTAGGTAGCACAGGAAAAAGCACAGCTCCTCATTTGCATTATGAAATCATAATGAATGGAAAGCGAATAGACCCATTAACCTTCCTTCAGGAAAAGTCACAGGCAGCTAAGAAATCATTGGCTAGCGATAAGGCTACGCAAATAAAATACGGTCTAGACCAAAAGCATTACATGGTTAATTTCGGCAACGACTACAAGTTCCTGAAAATAGTATATGATGATGAAAAGGCCGTTTTCTTTATAAAAGACAAAGAACCTATAGTGAAAAATCTCACCTCATTAAGTCAAGAGGCAATAGATGCTATTCACGCCCTTAGGTTGCCACCACCTCCTCCGGTGATTAAAAGAAGTCCCTCCCCTACGATTACTGAAAATTGGTTGGATTTCAATTTATACGGTGTTTGGATTGATGACAAGAAAGTGGAAAACGAAGTGCTCAAGAATTATAAAGCATCTGATTTTGGAACTTACTCTATAAGCAAGCTATACGGACAGGCAAAAAAAGGTAAATCTTATGAGTACCAGCTCAACTTGATTACTAATGGCAAGCTTAAAGAATATTATCTGAGCAGCAGTAAATCAATGGCAGAATGGGATCAGCAGACCAGGGATTTATTGGATAAAATCAATTTGTAACAAGTTCAAACACTCAAAAACAATAAAGCCTGTATGCAATGCATACAGGCTAATTTCTTTTAATCGTAATAAACCCTTATTACTTCTTCTTGCTGTATCTCTTGTTGAATTTCTCAACACGACCAGCTGTATCAACAAACAATTTCTTACCAGTGTAGAATGGATGAGAAGCAGAAGAAACTTCCACTTTAATTAATGGATAAGTATTTCCATCTTCCCATTCAATAGTTTCGCTTGAAGTCATTGTAGACTTAGTCATAAACTGGAACTCGCTTGAAGTATCGTAAAATACAACTGGCTTATATTCAGGATGGATTTCTTTTTTCATAACGCTTTTCTTATACTGCCCTCAAAAAGGACTGCAAATGTAGTGAGTCACAGGATATTTCACAAACAAATTACTTTTATTATTTAGGAATTTTAGCTTTCTCCAAAATTCGGCTCTGCATTTATGCTCAGTAGCTATTCTTGCAGGCATTAATATAGTTATGAAAAAGTTCTCCATCTCTCTTTTGCTGTTTCTTTTCTCTGCCGTAGCCTTTGCTCAAAGCAGTTATGTGCCTTATAACAGAGACTACTATCATTTGATCGATAGATTTACCATTAAATACCCCGAAGCGGCAAAAGCTTTTCATACCACTTACAAACCTGTTTCCAGAGAAGACCTAGCCACTTTTTTAAACAGCATTAAAGAAAATTACGACAGCTTTTCTCTTCAAGACAAATTCAACTTTCAGTATTTAATGAATGATAGCTGGGAATATACTCAGAGTGAATTCATTGAAAATGACAAAAGTTGGTGGAACATTTTCTACAACCAGAAGTCGGACTTTCTGAACTATGGCAATAAAAATTCCGACATACATATAAACCCAGTGTTCGATTTTAAAGGAGGAAAGGACTCCGAAACTAACGAGACACTTTACACCAATACCCGTGGCGCTGAAATACGTGGCCGCATAGACAACAAAATTGGCTTCTATTCTTTTGTCACTACAACAGAAGCCCTTTTTCCTGAATATGTAAGAAAGACTATCAGATATCGAAGAGCTTTCCCCAACGAAGGCTTTTATAAAGAAATTGAAGGCTCAAGAAGCGGCTGGGATTTACTTCATGCACGAGGTTATTTTACTTTTGGACTTACCAAAAGCATTCATGTTCAAGCAGGCTACGACAAAAATTTCATAGGTGATGGATTACGCTCTATGATTCTATCCGATTTCTCAAGCCCATATGCTTTTCTGAAAATCAACACTCAAGTCGGCCCTTTTCAATACACCAACATGTTTGCTGAATTAACAGAAGATATAATTTTCGCCAACGCCAACCCTGGAGACGGAGATTATCCTAAGAAATTCTGGGCATTTCATAGACTCGGACTCAACATCACACCAAGGTTCACCATTGGCCTTTTTGAGTTTGTAATGAGCGAAAGCGCCACCTTGGCCTATTTCAACCCTATAGTTTTTTATAGAGCCGTAGAACAGCAAGAAGGCAGCCCCGACAATGTTATGGTTGGGCTGGATTTAAAATACAATGTAAAAAACACGCTATCCATTTACGGTCAGGTTTTGTTAGATGAGTTTGTGATTAGTGCTTTGAGAAAAAATGACGGAGACTGGAGAAACCGATTTGGCATTCAATTTGGCACAAAATACTATGATGCGTTCAAAGTTTCTAACCTTGACCTTCAAGCAGAAATTAACCTTGCCCGGCCCTACTTATATCAGAGTGAATTTAAAAACAGCTACTCAAACTACCGCAATCCTTTGGCTAACCCAATAGGCAGCAACTTTAAAGAACTTGTTCTTGTAGCCCGCTACCAGCCAATGAAAAAGCTTTATCTCACGGGGAAGTTCATCTATACTGATTTGGGTGAAGACTTTGGAGATGGGGTTAATTATGGGGGAAATGTTTTAGCAGATACCGATGACAAGGCTCGTGCCCGCGGCAACCATATTGGTCAAGGCGCCAATGCAAAGAATGCATATATGGAAGCCCGCGGCTCATATATGATCCTTCACAATGTTTTTATCGACCTTACACTCATCAAAAGGAACTTTAACAGCGTTTTAGACGATAGAGACTTAAACAGCACCACAATTAGCGGTGGGCTAAGATGGAACTTAGCCAAACGGCAACACGAGTTTTGATTCGGGTTTTCCCAATATTTTATCCATAACTTGCAGCCGAAATTAAATTATGAAGACATTTCGGAGAATACTGGCTTTTGCCAAACCTTATCATCAGCACTTTCCGCAATACTTTCTGTTTGCTATACTGGCTATTATTTTCAGTTTGACCAATTTGGCCTTACTCGAACCTTTGTTCAATATCATCTTTGAAAACAAAACAAAGGAAGAATATGAAGCGGCCGCTAATGCCATTCAAGACCCTGGCTTTTTAGATAGTTTAAAAGCCCTTCTTTACGAAAAACTCGTAATCTTTCGCGATGCTTACGGAAAATCAGGGAGCCTTATTTATGTAAGCATCATTATTGCGGTTTCCGCTTTCTTATCGAACCTATTTACCTACCTCTCGAATGTCACCATGGGCATTGTAAAGGCAAACGTGGTTCAGAGAATCCGAAACAAGGTTTTCAAAAACACTACTAACCTTCATTTAAACTTCTTTTCCGGAGAAAGAAAAGGCGATTTAATGTCGCGAATGACCAATGATATTCAAGAAATAGAGACTACACTGGTCAGCTCTATTAAAGTTCTTTTCCGAGAACCAGCTACTATTATTATCTATGTGGCATTTCTCTTTGCTACTTCGGTTCGACTAACTTTTTTCGTTTTTCTGTTTTTCCCAATCATGGGTTTTCTGATTTCATGGATTGTGAAAAAGCTGAAAAAGAAAGCGGTTCTTAGTCAGGAATCGCTGGGCAGAATTGTAAACTTGATGGACGAGGTTTTCTCTGGAATGCGCATCATCAAGGCCTTTAATGCCAAGGATTATGTAGACGATATTTTCGAAAAAGAAACTTCTACTTATAGAAGAATCAACATTTCCATGGCGCGCAAAAACGAGTTGGCTTCGCCTGTTTCTCAATTCCTAGGGATTTTGGTAGTTGCCTCATTATTAGTTTATGGGGGAATGTTAGTGCTTCAAGATAAGGGAGGACTGGATGCGGGGGGACTTCTTGCTTACATCGCTGTTTTTAGCCAAATCATTAACCCTGCAAAAAGCATTTCTCAATCATTAAGCAACATTCAGCGGGGTTTAGTGGCCGGAGAACGAATCTTTAAACTGATAGACGAACAGCCTCAAATCGAAAATGCACCCGATGCCATTTCAATCGATAACTTTAACGATAAGATTGAATTTAGAAATGTAAGCTTTGCTTATGACAAGGAAACTGTGCTTAACAAAATCAACTTTACAGTTGAAAAAGGCAAAACAGTAGCATTGGTGGGCTCCTCAGGCGGTGGAAAATCTACAATGGCCGATCTCATTCCTCGCTATTTTGACCCAACAGAAGGTGAAATTTTAATTGATGGGCATCCAATAAAATCAGTGGACATCAATTCTTTGCGATCATTGATGGGAATCGTGACTCAAGAATCTATACTTTTCAATGATTCCGTAATCAAGAATATTGCCTTTGCAATGCCTGGTGCCGATTTAGAAGAAGTGAAAAATGCCGCAAAAATCGCCAATGCGCATGATTTTATCATGGATTTAGAAAATGGCTACGAAACAAACATTGGTGAACGTGGCGGCAAACTTTCAGGTGGACAGCGCCAAAGAATCAGCATTGCCAGGGCCGTTATGAAAAACCCACCGATTATGATTTTAGACGAAGCCACATCGGCATTAGACTCTGAATCAGAAAGATTGGTACAAGATGCGCTTACCAACTTGATGAAAAACCGAACATCAATTGTCATCGCACATAGGTTAAGTACAATTCAGCATGCCGATGAAATTCTTGTAATGCAAAAAGGAGAAATCATCGAAAGAGGCAATCACCAAACCCTAATGGAACTAAATGGGGTGTACACTCGCCTTATAAGCATGCAATCCATTTGATTTATTACATATCGCATCGATATATTTCCTATAATTACCCTTACATCGACAAACCTCTTCTACATGGATAATTACAACATTATACTTAAGGAGCTTCAAGAAGCAGCCAAAGTATTAGACAATTTTTTATCTAACGACAAAAATCTGGAAACCATAGAAGCTGCAGCTCAAGCTTTTGTGGAAACCATACAAAATGGCGGTAAGATATTCAGCTGTGGCAATGGAGGTTCACATTGTGACGCCATGCATTTTGCAGAAGAGCTTACTGGCCGATATCGCGAAAACCGCAGACCATTGCCAGCGATTGCCATTTCTGACCCCAGCCACATGAGCTGTGTATCTAATGACTTCGGTTATGAAGCCATCTTTTCAAGATTTGTGGATGGCCTTGGTCGCGAAGGAGACGCAATTTTGGCCATAAGTACAAGTGGCAATTCTAACAACATTTTGAGAGCTGCCACCATGGCTAAGCAACGCAAAATGAAGGTTATTGCCCTAACCGGAAAAAACGGAGGAGAATTGGCAGAACTTGCTGATGTGGAAATTCGAGTTCCGCATATGGGCTATGCTGATAGAATTCAAGAAATCCACATTAAGGTAATTCACATTTTAATTCAACTGATAGAGAAAGGTACTGTAGATGCTGAGTAAAGGCTATGGAGCAGCGGTTTTTGGTGTTGATGCCAAAATCATAACCATTGAGGTGAACATTGTGCAAGGCACAAAATTTTGGCTTAGTGGGCTGCCCGATAGTGCTGTAAAAGAAAGCGAGCATCGTATAGAATCAGCTCTCAAACATTTTGAATATAGAATGCCGCGCCAAAAGGTGGTGGTGAACATGGCTCCTGCCGATGTTCGAAAAGAAGGTTCCTCTTATGATCTTCCCATTGCCTTAGGCGTTTTGAAATCCTCTGGTCAAATTCATGCAGATGATTTAGAGAAATATCTCGTAATGGGTGAATTGGCTTTAGATGGAAATCTACGACCAATCAAAGGCGTTCTACCTATTGCCATTGAAGCCAGAAACAAAGGTTTTAAAGGTTTTATTCTACCAACCGAGAATGCCAATGAAGCTGCCATTGTTAATGACTTGGATGTAATTGGTGTAGGGAATTTGATTGAAGCCATCGAATTTCTAGATGGCAAGCGAGAAATAGAACCGCTAGAATACGATACGCGCGATAAGTTCTTTACGCATTTAAACGATTACGAAGCCGACTTTTCAAACGTCCAAGGGCAAGAAAACATAAAACGAGCTTTGGAAATTGCTGCAGCAGGTGGCCACAATGTGATCATGATTGGTCCTCCTGGAGCAGGAAAAACCATGCTGGCCAAAAGGTTGCCATCAATTCTTCCGCCTCTCAGTTTACACGAAGCGCTGGAAACCACTAAAATTCACTCAGTGGCGGGCAAATTAGGCACTCATGCCGACCTCATCACCAAAAGACCATTTAGAGCACCTCACCATACCGTTAGCGATGTTGCCTTGGTAGGCGGAGGAGGAATTCCTCAGCCGGGCGAAATCTCCTTAGCTCATAACGGAGTTCTATTTTTGGATGAATTACCTGAGTTCAAACGCACGGTTCTGGAAGTAATGCGCCAACCGTTGGAAGAAAGGCGAGTAACTATTTCAAGAGCAAAAATATCGGTTGATTTTCCTTCCAACTTTATGCTAATCGCGAGCATGAATCCTTGCCCTTGCGGCTATTATAATCACCCAGAAAAAGAATGTGTTTGTGGTTCAGGGCAAGTTCAAAGATATCTGAACAAAGTTAGCGGACCACTGCTGGACCGTATTGACTTACACGTAGAAGTTACCCCAGTTTCGTTTGACCAAATGACTCAAAACCGAAAGGCAGAAGACAGCGCTACGATTCGGGAAAGAGTAATAAAAGCCAGAGAAATTCAAACCGAAAGGTTTAAAGGCAAAAACTTGCATTCTAATTCTATGATGCCCTCCCAAATGGTTAAAGATGTTTGCCAAATCAATGATGCAGGAAAAACATTGCTTAAAACTGCCATGGAAAGACTTGGCCTTTCAGCAAGGGCATATGATAGGATTCTGAAAGTAAGTCGAACGATTGCCGATTTATCCGAAAGCGAAGAAATTCGAATCGAGCATTTGGCCGAAGCCATTCAATACCGAAGCCTCGATAGAGACGGCTGGGCAGGCTAGCAAAACATTAGCTCAAGCCCTTTCCTACAACTCTTCTGATTACATTCTTGGCTCCAAGTTTGCACATCCTCCTCTAAAATCTTCTAAATTTGAACATGCGCACATTTCTTTCTTTCATCTTAATTTTAGGTCTAGCTACATCCCTCTCTGCTCAAATCAACCAACAAGCGGTTGATGATTTCGCAAAGTCCTTCTCCCAAAAAAGTGACTATAGCCTAGAAGAAATCCAATCCATTTTAGCGAAAGCCGATTATAAGCAAGACATCATCGATAAAATTTCTAAGCCAGCAGAAGGAACCATGACTTGGGGACGCTATCGAAAAATTTTCGTCACCAATGAACGTATTGATGCTGGCGTAAAATTCTGGAAAGAAAACGAAGAAACTCTGACCAAAGTAAGCCGAGAAACTGGCGTTCCCGAACACATTATTTTGGGCATCATTGGAGTTGAAACTTACTTTGGAAGAATAAAAGGCTCTTACAATGTGTTAGATGCACTTTATACTTTGGCTTTTGGCTACCCAAAAAGGTCCAAATTTTTCACTTCAGAATTGGAAGCTTACTTAACCTTGGCCAAAGAAGAGAAATTAGAGATTGGAACCACCAAAGGTTCGTACGCAGGCGCCATGGGTTACTCACAATTTATGCCCAGCAGTTATAGAGCCTACGCGAAAAGCTTTGACGAAAATGGTACCAAAGACCTAGTAAATTCTCCAGAAGACGCCATCGCTTCTGTGGCGAATTATTTGAAAGTACATCGCTGGAAAGCTGATGAGCCAATCACCACCAAAGCTACTTTGACAAGAAAAATTACTGGCTTAAGAAAACAAGTTTTAAAGCCTAAAAACAAGGTTTCTGATTATACTGCTATAGGTTTTAAACCTGATCAAAAATTGGATCCAAACCTACCTGCAACCATGATCATCCTTGACGGTGAAAAAGGAGACGAGTACTTCTTCGGCTTATATAACTTCTATGTGGTGACCCGCTACAACCACAGCCCTATGTACGCCATGGCGGTGTGTCAATTGGGTGAGGCTATTAAAGAAAAGAGAAAAAAATAAGGGTTTTTACGCCCTTATTTTGAGTTTCTGACCTAATTCATTTTACCCATTATTTTCTTTCTTCTAGAACTAGCTTCTTATGTAGAAAATAAGAAACCACGAATCCAACGCCCAGCATAAGGAAAATCATAAAGAAGTAAGCACCGGGGAAATCGTTATGACGGCTGATAATCTCTCGGGTTCTTAAATATTGATCCAAAATAAAGCCCAATCCAATACCAACAGAAAGGCAAATCAATGCAACCCCGAGTACCATAGAAAAGAAGTAAGGTTTTCTTCTAGGTTCTGGCCTAGCGTGGAATAATTGAGGATCGGCTCCATTTTCTATTAGCGACATACGCTCCCTATGGCGAGACAAAAGGTAGTAATAAATGATACCGAAGAGGCCTGCAAACAAGGCGATAAATACTGATGCAACTTCCATTTTATTTCAATTTAATCGTTTCCGTTTTTGTGTTTCAAAAGCTTTGACCCGCCTTCCAGAAAACAGGTTACAGCTAATTTTTTTATTTTTCTTCTGTAACCTAAAAAGCGGAACCTGAGTCAAACGCAAAAACAATGAAAGCTCAGCATGAAAAGTATATTATGGATCTGATAATTGCCCGGGTAAAAGAAGGCGATTTATCAGCATTTAATATACTGATAGATGAGCACAAAGCCATGGCCTTTACCTTAGCCCTAAAGCTGGTTAAATCAAGAGAAGATGCTGAAGAAGTAACTCAGGATGCGTTTCTCAAGGCCTACAAAAACATCAAACAATTTGAAGGAAAGTCGAAGTTTTCGACCTGGCTTTATTCCATTGTATACAATACAGCCTTGAGCAAATTGCGTAAAAAGAAGATTGCCATTGATGAAAGTGGCATGACTCCGATAGATAACCTAGAAAGTTTTAGCGAAAGCGAAAAGGAATGGAGAAAACTCCAAAAACAAGAAAGGTCTGGCTATATTAAGCTCGCTTTAGATTCGCTTAAAGAAGAAGACAGCTTGGTAATTACACTGTTTTATTTAAACGAGAACAGTCTTCAAGAAATTTGTGAGATTACCGGTTGGGAGATAGCAAACGTTAAAGTAAAACTTCACAGGGCCAGAAAGCGTTTACTTTCTGCATTGGAAGTATTGCTGGATGATGAAGTAAAATCATTATTATGAAAGAATTCGATTTATCAGACAAGGAGATAAAAGCCCTACTTTTAGAAGAAGGCTTAGAAGAACCTTCTATGAGCTTCAACAGAAACTTACTCTCCAAAATCGAAGCCTTTGAGAAGACCAAAAGGAAGCCAGCCAAAGCTCCAAAATGGCTTGTTAGCTTGTTAATTATCTTCGGTATTTCTCCAGCAATCTACATGTTTATCAGCCATCCAATCAATTTAAGTGGCATAATAAAAGAACAACTTCCAACTTCTTTTCCCTTCAGTTTTTCATTCGACACCACTTACGCTTTGTTGCCGCTTGTTGCTGTTGGTGTAGTTTGGTTGGTTATACTCTTCGATAAATTTCTGCTAAAAACTCAGGAGCAATAGCGGTTAAATTTGGTTAAATAGGCCTTTTCTGCTTAGGGTTTCCTTTGGCTAAAGCGTTAATTTGTAACGTGTTTAAAATTTCGGCCATACTATTTTTCACCTTCCTTTGCGCTTTTTTAAGTCAAGCGCAAACACAAAATCAACTTGTGTTGAAGGGTATTTTGGTTGATGTCGAAACCCAAGAACCCGTTATGTATGCTACCATTCAAATCCTCAATAAAAAGAAAGGAGTAGCATCTGATTATGATGGCACATTCGAGTTTCCCGTAAGCGACAAAGACACCATTCAAGTGACTTCAATTGGTTATGAACCAGTGGAATTTGTTGTGTCTCCTGAATTTATAGCCCAATACCCAACGGGTTTGTATATTCAGATGAAGCCCGGTGTTTATGAGCTCGATTCTGTAGTCGTCACCAGCTTGCCTGAAGATTTTTATTTAAATCGAAAGAAGGGAGTTCCGATAGATATGGGCTTTGTTGACCCAAATGCCCCCAAAAGAGATTGGACGGTTCCTCAAGTAGAAATGAATGGCGGTTTAGTCATAACCGGCCTTCTCTCTTCTTTGGATAGAAAAGTAAAAGAGCAGCGAAAACTGAAATTACTTCTTGAATCGAAAGCCCGTGAGGAAGATCGAAAATCGAAAGCCGAAGCCAAATTCAACAAGGAGTTTGTGAAACAGGTTACACGAATAGATGACCGCGTGATCGATGAGTTTATGGAATTCTGTGGCTTTTTAGACACGGAAATCATTCAAGCCTCAGAGTATACCTTGGCGGTCAAAATTTTAAAAAGGTATGATGCTTTTTTGAGGAGGTAGCTTGCTTTCTCACGCTCATATTAACAAAGTAGATATTGATTTGACGAATCAGACATTTGAGAAATCAAGTATAGCAGGCTCATTTAGTAAACATTTAAATTATTGATTTTAACTGTTTACTTATGGAATTTCAAACACTTTCAATCCTTTGATTCTTTTTAAAACAATAGGTACTAATGCACTTGTGGTCACTGAAATTAATAACACTTCTCTTATCGGAACATCTTCTTCCGAAAAGAAGCCCACAAGAATTCTATAATGAACTAGTTGAATTATAAAAAAAAGTATAAACTTATTCAAGTAACTACTAAAAAATTCGTTTCTAATCAATAGAACATAAAGCACTCCTAATGCAAATAGAAAATGCCCCCTTCTGTATATGACATAAATTACAAGTAAAAAGCAGTTGTAAAAAAAACCTTCATCCTTCATAAAGGGTAAGCTGAAAGTTCTAACAGGCAATAACTCTAAGACCTCAAAAACATATCTTAAAATAACGTCTAAGACCACGGATAAAACCATAGTCATTAACGCAAGCATTAGGATAGAAATATAGTCACTAGTTTTCTTGTTCTCAATCACAACCTAAGGCAGAAATTGGTAATTCTCCTGATAACACTCTTTCTAAAATACGATAATCTGGACGGTATATCAAGGGCGAATTTTTGTAACCATACCCTCCATTGCTATTAACATAATCGTTTATCCTTTCTTGAAAGCTTTTCCAAAGGTTATCCGCGCTAGAAAAAGCTATCTTCTTCATAATCAAATCACCAAATGCCAGCACACCACTATTGTTTGTGCCTTGCAAATCTATTGTTAATCGGTCGACTCCACGAGTATAAAATGTATAAGATGCATCTGGATTTTTATAGAACCCAAACTCCCTTGTTCCACTAACTGGATGAGTGTAATCTGCCGGAGAAGTAATAGTACTAAACCTCCAGTATTCATCAGTATAATCACTACAAACTACAGAAGCATCATCACCCGGAATATCAATATGTACTATAGCTCCAATAGGGTTATTTGAATTCCAGATTGCAGACTTATTAGTATTAGTTGGTGTCAAGTTGTATGGTTCAAAGCTTGACAGGTTAGTATCAATAAAATTGTTGATATTTTTTCTTATGTAATTGAGAAAGCCCGTCCCAGTCATATTGTTGGGCAGTTCAGTTATTGTTACAGAAAAATAATCCATGTTTACTGTTGGACTTTTGGGGTCGGACAATTCTTGAATATCAAATCCAAAACCAAATGCTGTGTGGTTGTTTTCAGTTAGCTCTTTTAATTTATTTACAACTTCAATGTCTGGCTTGTGTTCAGCAACTTTCTTCCATTTTTCAATTTCAGAACAGGGAATATTAAGTAAGAGGTAAGGGTTATTTTCAAGCAGAAACCTTAAGGCCTTTTCACGAAATTGTGATTCAAGTAGCACCCCAATATCTCCTGTTTCTGGCTCCGGACAAATTTCGCCATCATTCGCACTACCAGCACCCACTAAAGAAAAACATTCAACATGGCTCACTGTCTTGGTTTTAGGTTGACCACAGAAATCAGGACGTAGCAAACCGGTTGTAGGGCTGGTTTCCCAGCCACAAGGATCGGTTTCAATCACCTCAAAAAATTCGATACAGATAATACCTCCTCCACCTCCACCTGAGTTAGTAGGAGATGGATCTGTTATGGGTCGCCCACCTCCTCCTCCAGTTGATGGATTTGGAACTGTTGTTCCCTCTTGAAAATTACCCTCTATTTCACATTGAGTTGAAACAGGGCTTCTTTCCCCTAAATTAGCCTCAGACCTCTGGCTAAAAGAAAAGTTCTGCAAATATCTCCTCCTGGTCTTACCTGTAAAACTTGTCATGGAAAAGTCGTTAGCTACAAAGTCAGAGATATGGGCTGAGTCTACGGTATACTCTATCAAGTAGGGCATTTCAAAATCACCATTTTCTCTTTTTTTGATAACCAGATTAGTAAAAGTGAAAGGATTGCCATCCTCGTCATCAACTAAAAAGGTGTAGTTAGTATTACTTAAGGTATCAATCACCTCAAATATTCTATCGATATCAATCTTGCCAATTGAGGTAACCACTTGACCATTGCTAACTGAACCCCTAATATTACTTTGTTCATTTAACGAATTATTTAGATGAGCTAATACGTCTGGAAGATCAGAGGGATCTCTATATTCTGCTCTCATTTGAGAAGCCACGACCATGGGCTCAATATTGTCCATCTGGCAACCAAAGACAATTATCACCAAAAAGACGGAAAGATATAATCCAAAATTCTTCATAAGTGATTGTTTCAAATCATTAAAAATTAAACAATAGACATACAAACGCTATTAAGCATTAATATTAATTGTACAATTTAAAATTTTTATTATATAAAATAAGAAAACCAATAATAATTTACTCCTAGTAGTGGGGTTATCTTAAAAAATCTCTTAAATAGCTCCAAACCGTTTCCGCTATGATTTTATGCCCTTCAGGATTTGGGTGAATACCATCCGATTGATTCAACTCCTTTTCCCCACCAACATTTTCTAGCAAAAAGGGAATAAGATCCACGTTTTTCTCTTTAGCAATTTTAGGATAAAGTTCTTTAAAAGCTTTGGTATAAGTTTGCCCAAGATTTGGAGGAATTTGCATGCCCGCCAAAATGATTTTTGTGTTCGGATTAGCCGTTCTGATTTTATCAATCATGGCTTTAATATTGGCTTCGGTTTCTTCAATACTTAAACCACGCAAGCCATCGTTTCCGCCAAGTTCTAAAACAAAAACATCAGCTTTATTTCTGAGTATCCAATCAATTCTTTGCAAACCACCAGCCGAAGCCTCTCCGCTCAAACCCGCATTAACCACTTTGTAATTCAAACCCAGAGAATCCATTTTTTCTTGAATCAGTTGAGGATAAGCTTCAGCCAAAGTGATTCCGAAACCAGCCGTAATGCTATCGCCAAAAAACACAATGGTTTTGCTCTCTTGCTCTGAAACAAATGGAGAAATGGCGGTTAAAACCATCAAACTTGTAAAAAACCAAAACTTTGAAATCATACTATTCTGGACTTAATTGTAAAATACACAAACTTTCAGGGCACCGAAACGTCTTGAATATATTCAACACCCTAATAATACATGGCAAGTATCCTCAAGGTTCAAGACCTAACGAAAACTTATAGCAGCGGTTCCAAAAACCTTACCGTTCTTAAAAATGTAAATTTTGAAATTGAAACGGGAACAAGTTTTTCGATTGTTGGGCCTTCGGGAAGCGGAAAGACCACTTTGCTTGGCCTTTGTGCAGGATTAGATAGAGCTTCTTCAGGATCGGTAATTTTGAATGGAAATGCCTTGGAAAAACTGAATGAAGATGAAAGAGCAGCTGTCCGAAATCGCCATGTAGGCTTCGTTTTCCAGAATTTCCAGCTTTTACCAACCCTTACTGCTTTGGAAAATGTGATGGTTCCGATGGAGTTGCGAAGAGAAAAAAATATTAAGCCACGCGCGTTAGAATTACTCGATAGAGTGGGCTTGGCCGAACGTCACGACCATTATCCTACCCAACTTTCTGGCGGAGAGCAACAGCGTATTTCTATAGCTCGGGCATTTTCAAACCAACCCGAAATTCTATTTGCCGATGAGCCCACTGGCAATCTGGATGAAGAAACTTCTCAAAAAGTTGAAGACTTGATTTTCAGTTTAAATCGTGAAGCCGGAACCACTTTAGTACTGGTAACACACGACATTGAATTGGCCAATAAAACCGACAGAATCATCAGAATTAAAGGAGGCCAAATCACTTTCGATTCGGCTCTTTCAACAGAAATAAATTTATAAGAAGCGTAAGCATGAATCAGAATTACTCTTCTAAAACCAGCTTCCGATGGCTATTGCAAATGGCTTGGCGCGATGCCCGAAAAAGCAAATCGAGGCTTTTTCTGTTCATTTCATCTATAGTTTTAGGCATTGCCGCTTTGGTTGCCATCAATTCCTTCAGTCAAAATTTAAAAGCCGACATCGAAGGTCAGGCGAAGGAATTACTAGGAGCCGATTTGGAATTAGGCAGCAACAAGGCCGATTTCAACTATTCATTTCTATCGCGCCTTGATTATGAAGTGTCTCAAGAAAACAGCTTTGCTTCAATGGTCTTTTTTCCAAAAAATCAGGGAAGCAGATTGGTTGATGTAAGGGCACTGGAAGGAAATTTTCCTTTCTACGGTAAAATTGAATCAGAACCCGAAACAGCTGCTCAGTCTTTTAGAAAGGGCGGACCAAAAGCCTTGGTAGATAAAAGTGTGATGATTCAGTACGATGTTCAAGCTGGCGATTCTGTACGTATTGGACAAGTTACTTTTGTGATTGAAGGCGCTTTAGTGAGTTCTCCATCGCAATCTATAGCCGCTACTTTAGTTGCTCCTGCGGTTTACATTCCTATGGAATATTTGGACGCTACTGGGCTGATCCAAAAGGGAAGTAGAGTTTTCTATCGCAGGTTTTACAAGTTTGAAAATCTGCCCAAAACCCTTGATTTAGATGAACAATTAGAGGAAGACCGTGAACAGCTAAGAACAGAAGGCATTCGTGCAGATACGGTGAAGGAGCGTAAAGAAGAAACTGGCCGAACTTTCGAAGATTTAAGCAGCTTTTTGAATTTAGTGGCTTTTGTTGCTTTGCTTTTAGGCTGTGTTGGTGTGGCTAGTGCTGTGCATATTTATATCAAGGAGAAAATCAGAACAGTAGCCATTCTCCGCTGCTTAGGCGCGAAAGGGCGTGATACTTTCTTGATTTACCTTATCCAAATCGGAATCATTGGATTGATAGGCGCCATAATTGGTGCTTTTCTTGGTACACTACTTCAAACCATTTTACCAACAGTATTTGCCGATTTTCTTCCCGTAGCAGTTAATTTCAGTATTTCCTGGATTTCTATTTTGGGCGGTATCGCTACAGGATTAGTCGTTTCCATTCTCTTCGCACTAACTCCTCTTTTGGCCATCCGAAAAGCATCTCCTCTGTTGACACTCAGAAATACAGCCGATGTTCAGAATGTTCGAGATCCATTAAGATGGTTGGTTTTCACAGGCATTTTCCTTTTCATTCAAGGTTTTGCTTTTATTCAAATTCGTGACTTTGTCAGCAGTTTCTGGTTTACCATTTCTATCCTTCTAGCTTTTGGATTTTTGGCTTTAATCGCTCGTTTTTCCATGTGGTTGGTGAAGAGATTCTTTCCAACGTCTTGGAGTTATGCATGGCGGCAAAGTCTGGCAAACTTATACCGACCGAACAACCAAACCACAATTCTGATTGCTTCCATTGGTTTGGGCACTGCGCTGATTACCACGCTCTACTTTATTCAAGGATTGTTAATTAGCCAAGTTGAAATTACCACAGATGAAGGCAGGCCAAACATGATGCTTTTTGATATTCAAAGCTATCAAACAAAAGAAATTGCAGAATTCACCAAATCATCGGGCTTACCCGTTTTGCAGCAAGTACCTGTGGTTACAATGCGTTTGCAAAGCATCAATGGAGAAACAATAAAGGATGTGTTGGCCGATTCGACAAGCGATTACCGAAGCGGCACTTTTAACCGTGAATGGAGAATTACTTACCGCGATAGCTTGATAGAATCTGAGACCCTGACAGAAGGAGAATTGAGATCGGTGACCTCGGCCCAAGATTCCATTTTCATCAGCTTTGAGAAAGGCTATGCCGAAAGTAGCCATCTGAAAATAGGAGATGAATTAATCTGGAATGTCCAAGGAGTACCTATCACCACTTATATTGGTAGCTTCAGAGAAGTGGACTGGAACCGTGTTCAGACCAATTTTCTAGTGCTTTTCCCTAAAGGAGTACTCGAGCCAGCGCCACAATTTCATGTTCTGATTACAAGGGTGAAATCCACAGAAGAAGGAGCTTTGTATCAACGCGAAATCGTTAAGAAATACCCAAATGTTTCCGTAATTGATGTAGGCTTGATTCTGAACACAGTAGACGAAATTCTTGGAAAAATTTCCTTTGTGATTCGCTTTATGGCCTTGTTCAGTATAATCACTGGCCTTTTAGTACTGGTTGGCTCTGTGATTTTAAGCAAGTTTCAACGGATTCGGGAAAGCATTTTACTCAGGACTTTAGGAGGAAGCCGAAAGCAAATTCTAACCATCAACAGCTTGGAGTATTTTATTCTTGGCAGTTTGGCATCGCTCTCAGGCGTAATTTTAGCACTCTTGGGTAGCTGGGCATTAGCCTATTTCCTCTTCGAAACTTCCTTCGTTCCCAACTTACTTCCCATTTTGGTCGTTTATATTTCAATTACAGGCTTAACTGTATTGATTGGACTGCTGAATAGTAGAGGCATTTTGAGCAAATCCCCTTTAGAAGTATTACGCAGCGAAATCCAGTGAGGCATTAACTTTTAACCCCTTTGGTTATGAAACATCTCATCTCAACGCTAATTTTTGTCATTAGTTTCTCAACATTCCCTCAGGAAAACACCAAAATCATAGGCGATTGGAACGGAGCCATCGGCATTCCGAATGGCGGTTCAATCAAACTTGCTTTTCACATTACAGAGGAAGACGGAAAGTTAAAAACTACTTTCGACAGCCCCGACCAAGGCGCATTTGGCTTGGCAATGGACGAAACTTCTTTCAAAGACGGTGTGCTCGTCCTAAAAATGAAAGCAATCAACGCTTTCTATGAAGGAAAATTAAAAGAAGAAAAGCTGGAAGGAAAATGGAGCCAAAATGGCCAGTCGCTTGAACTGAACCTTACCAAGGAGAAAAAGAAGTAAGCGCCATTAGCAAAAAATCGACTTTGCGATAGGTTAAGGAATGGTTATCTTCTAACCTGAATTCAACCTTAATCGCAATGAAACATCATTTGATAAGGACATTCGTGTCCTTTTTTCTTTTAGTATTCGCCATTTCAGTTTTCGCCCAAATTGAAAAAGCGCCCAATAGAGCTGAAGGCGAAGGACCTTTCGAAAAGCTTATCATCAGAGGTGTAACCCTCATCAATGGTAATGGCGCCCCTCCAACTGGCCCTGTGGATATTGTCGTAGAGCAAAACATCATTAAAGGCATTTATAATGTGGGCTACCCAGGTTTGCCAATCGAAGAAAGGGGAAGGCCAAAAGCAGGGCCAAAAGATCAAGTTCTTGACTTAGAGGGCATGTATTTGTTGCCTGGATTTATCGATATGCACGGACACATTGGAGGCACAGGTCAAGGTACACCAGCAGAATACGTCTTCAAACTTTGGCTTGCTCATGGCATTACCACCATCCGTGACCCTTCGGCCGGCAATGGCCTTAAGTGGGTGTTAGAACACAAAGAGAAAAGTAATAAAAACACGATTACGGCTCCCAGAATTTTGGCTTATACTGCTTTTGGGCAAGGCGCTAAAGAATCGATTTCGACCCCAGAAATGGCCAGAGAATGGGTAAGACAAAATGCAGCCAATGGAGCAGACGGGATCAAATTTTTTGGTGCAGCTCCAGACATTATGCAGGCGGCTTTGGAAGAAAACAAAAAACTGGGATTACGTTCGGCCATGCATCACGCCCAAATGGATGTTACCCGTTGGAATGTGCTGAATTCTGCAAGAGCTGGCCTAACCTCCATGGAACACTGGTATGGTTTACCAGAAGCGCTTTTCACCGATAGAATTGTTCAAAACTACAGCCTAGATTATAACTATAGAAACGAGCAGGACAGATTTGGCGAAGCTGGAAAGCTTTGGAAACAAGCGGCTGCACCTTATTCAGACCATTGGAACAAAGTGATGAATGAGCTTTTAGAGCTTGACTTCACCCTTGATCCAACCTTCAATATTTATGAAGCCAACCGTGATTTAATGCGCGCCTATTCTGCAGAATGGCATCAAAATTACACATTGCCTTCGCTTTGGGAATTCTATCGCCCGAGCAGAAAATCGCACGGTTCTTATTGGTTCTATTGGGGAACTGAAGAAGAAGTAAGCTGGAAAGAAAATTATAGACTTTGGATGACCTTCATTAACGAATACAAAAACCGCGGAGGACGTGTAACGGCTGGCTCCGATTCGGGCTTCATTTACCAACTTTATGGTTTTGCTTACATCCGCGAACTGGAATTGCTTCGCGAAGCGGGATTCCACCCTTTAGAAGTAATTATGTCGGCTACCTTGAATGGTGCTGAAGCTTTAGGCATGGAAGACAAAATAGGAACGGTAGAAGTAGGCAAGTATGCCGATTTTGTGATTCTAGAAGAAAACCCACTTCAAAACTTAAAAGTACTTTACGGAACCGGAGCACTAAAGCTTGATGAAAATAATGAAGTAGTTCGTGTTGGCGGTGTGCGCTATACAGTGAAAGATGGCATTGTTTACGATGCCAAAAAACTTCTGGAAGATGTAAAACGAATGGTAGACGAAAAGAAAAACGGCTTAAGTTTTAAACTTACTACGAAGTAACATAACAAAAAAAGGCATCCCTAAGGGATGCCTTAATTTTTTCAATACTAATTCTATTCTATGATTTTCTTGCGGCAATTTGCTCTGCCATTAAGATGATGCTCTCTTTCAACAACGGATCTTTAAGATCATCTAAAGAGCGATCTGCTACTTTGTTAGCTTCCAATTCTTTCAATGAATCTCCTACCTTAACTCTTGCAGCTCTTTTCTTCTCACGTTCGTCATTTTCTTTTTTCCTTACTTCATAATTCAAAGAAATAGAAGTTTGTTCACGGGCTTTATTTACTTCAGAAATATCATACTGATAATCCAATAGTCCTTGGTCCGTTTTTAAACGCTCTTTATGACACTTGTTCAAGCTCGAAATCATATCGGCATTCACATAATTCAATGGCTTAAACTGAGCTGCTGGGATTTTGTCCCAAGGCAAAGCGCTTGGCTTAGAACTCTCTCCGAATTCCGCTGCACTGAAAGCCGATGGAAAAGAAATATCTGGAGAAACTCCCAAGTGCTGAGTACTACTTCCTGTTACTCGATAAAATTTTGCCATTGTATATTTTATCAAACCTAACTCTTCATCAGAAGGCTCTCTTAAGAAATCGGCTAAGCCTCGCACATTCTGAACCGTACCTTTACCGTAGGTTTGTTCTCCCACAATCACAGCTCTTTTATAATCTTGCATTGCGCCTGCGAAAATTTCAGAAGCAGAAGCAGAAAAACGGTTAATCACCACGCTCAATGGGCCTGTGTAGAACATTTCCTTATCCTCATCTTCTTCCTTAGTGATTCTCCCATTAGAATATTTTACCTGAACTACTGGTCCTCCTGGTAAGAATAAACCTGAAAGATTAATAGCTTCAAAAAGAGCTCCTCCACCATTGTTACGGATATCCAGCATAACACCTTCTACACCTTGGGCTTCTAATTCTTTGATCAGCTTTTTAACATCATTTGTTGTGCTGATATAGTCTTCTTTACCAGCTTCCAACTCTTCAGCATTCAAGTAAAAATCAGGAATGGTGATAATTCCAATATTGTAAGTATGGCCCCCTTCTGTATACTGAACCACCTTGCTTTTGGCGCGAGCTTCATCATAATTGATTTTATCACGAACGATTCGCACTTCTTTCGTTGGACTGCCCACTTGTCTGCCCGCAGGCAAAAGCTCTAAACGAACAATTGTTCCTTTTGGGCCACGTATTTGACCCGCCACTTCATCCGATCTCCAGCCCACAACATCAATCATTTCGCCTTCTACGCCTTGCGCTATGCCTACAACTCTATCGTCAACATCAATTTGGCCACTTAAAAAAGCTGGTCCGCCAGGCCTCAATTCAACAATTTTAGTGAAATCATCATCTTGTTGAAGTGTAGCGCCAATCCCCTCCATGGTTTTGGAGCTTTCTCTTTTAAAGTCTTCCGCATTTAGAGGCGTAAAATAATTGGTGTGCGGATCGAAAGCCTCGGTCAACGAATTCATTAAAATTTCAAAAACATCATTGCTGTTATATTTGTCAACATTGCTCTTGAAACGCTCATATCTTTCAGTTAGAAGTTTGGCTATTTTCTCATCGTCAGAACCGCTAAGCTTTGAAGTTAATGCCTGATTTTTAATAATTTTTCTCCAAAGCTCATCTAACTCAGCATCAGATTTTGCATATGGAACTTCTTCTCTATCAAACTCGAATCGTTCATTTTTTGTAAAGTCGAATTTATCTTTCGCATGGGCCAAAGCATAATTCAACCTATTTTCTACTCTTTTCTTATAGATATTGAAAATGTAATAAGCAGGCACCAGATTTCCCTTTTTCAAGTCTTCATCAAAAGAAAATCTGTATTTCTGAAAACTCTGAATATCTGAAGCCAGAAAATAGTTCTTGCTTGCATCCAAGGCATCGAGATAATTATCGAGCACCACAGAAGAAAGCGAATCGTTTAAATCAATATCTCTGTAATGAAAATAATCCAGAATTTGGGTTACGAGCATCGCCTCTTTAATATGTTCGGCCTTAGGCTGTAGATACTCGGTAGTATCGGGCTGAACACTGGCGTATATATTTGAAAGGCCCACAAGGAAAAGGGCCGGAATTAGCATAACTCTATTAATAAATTTCATATCAACTCGCAGTTTCGAACTCAACAAATGCTCCGGATAAGAGCGACATACAATCTAACGAAATTCGCTGATTTTAGTCTTAACCGACTGTCACATAATTGAGGTATCAACAATTATACCCAATGTGCGACCGAAAGTTGCAACCCTTACTCAACAAACTGTTAAAAAATGCTAAAACACTTCTGATTATTAAGCATTCGATGAATTTCTTATTGATACCTTAAAGATCGAGCAGGGTTAATCATGGCTGCTTTTACTGATTGAAATGCAATGGTTAAGAAAGCGATCAAAGTGGCAGTCAAAGCACTCAGAGCAAACCAAACCCAACTGATTTCTACTCTGTAGGCAAAATCACTCAACCATTTATCCATCATAAAGTAAGCAACCGGAGCGGCTAAAATTACTGCGATTACAATCAGTTTAGAGAATTGTTTTGATAGCAGAAAGACAATACCTGAAACTGATGCTCCCATTACTTTTCTTACGCCAATCTCTTTGGTTTTTTGTTCTGCCGTAAATGCCGACAAACCAAACAGACCTAAACAAGCAATAAAAATGGCCAACCAAGTAAAGCTGAATACGAGCTTACCAAAGCGTTCATCGGACTGATATTGTTGTCCGAATTCCTCATCAAAAAATCGGTATTCAAGTGGGCTGTTTGGGTAAATTTCATCCCAAGACTGTTGAATATAATTCATGGTTTCGGCCATATTTTCCGAATTGAGTTTCAACGCCAGATTACCACCGCCATTAGGCGCAAAGAACATCGCCAAAGGCTCAATCTTGTAGCGCATTGACGCAAAATGAAAGTCTTTCACCACACCAATAATGGTGCTTTCTTGATTGCCAAAAGTCAGTTTTTTCCCAATCGGCTCATTCCAATCCAACTGTTTGGCCATAGCTTCATTTATAATTACGGCTTGTTGCTGATCAGAAGGCGTTTCTTTGCTAAACATTCTGCCTTCAACCATTTCCATCCCCATTAAATCCACAAAACCGTCATCGAAAGAAAGCACGCTCACAATCCACTGATCATCTGGCCCCGCGCCATCAGGTGTAACTCCTCTTCTGCCGAATGTTCGACCAGGCATTGAGCCCGTTCTGGCTGTTTTCAGTATGGTCGGGTTCTGCTCCAGCTTATTTTTTAAAACTTCTATAGAAGACTGAAGACTTGGATGGCCGACATTAAGCGTCAAAATTTGTTCGGTGTCAAAACCCTTTTTTGCATTTCGCAAATGCTGCAATTGATTGTAAACGATGGTGGTACCTATAATCATCACGATGGAAACCATGAATTGAAAAACCACCAAGCCCTTTCTCAATACCACGCCCTTCGATCCTGTTTTAAACGATCCTCGAAGAATGCTGATAGGATGAAAGCTGGACAACATAAACGCTGGGTAACTTCCTGAAAACAACCCTAAAATTAGGGTGAATACTACAGCACCTAGCAGCCAAATGGGATTAGAAACAAAGAGCAAGGCAAGATTTTTCTCAAAAGGAAGATGAACTGCCGACCCCAATGCCGCAACTAATCCAATGGCAAGCATCAAAGACACAAAACATATAACCACAGATTCAATCATAAACTGATTGACCAATTGATTTTTGAATGCTCCAAAAACCTTTCTTATACCGACTTCCTTAGCCCTATTGGCCGAGCGAGCCGTAGAAAGATTCATGAAATTGAAAGAGGCAATAAGTATGACAAAAAGACCCACGGCAGCCAATGTATACACATATCCCTCATCGGTTTTATTTAGGTTGTAATTCTCAAATAATATTCCACTTGACTTCAAATGAACGTCTTTCAATGGTTGAAGAGTGACACTGAAGTTATCACCCACATTATTCTCTCGGATTAAAGTCTCCATCTTACCTTCTACCGACTGTTCCGAAGCAGGATCGGCCAGTTGAACGTAAGTAACCATGCTGATGCTATTCCATGAATTTAAAAATTGAGCAAAGCCAGAAGTTGTGTCTGCCTGCTGCATGGACACGATTACATCAAAATTCAAATGGCTGTTTTCAGTAATATCTTTCATTACAGCCACCACTTCTAAACCCGCTTGATTTCCGATATCGATTCGTTTTCCAATGGCGTTTTCTGAACCAAATGCCTTTTTTGCCATGCTCTGCGTCACCACCACAGTATTTGGACTTTGAAGCGCAGACTTTACATCGCCATCAACTAGTTTAAAGTCGAACATTTCAAAAAGGGAAGGTTCCGCATAAGCAAAATTCTCAGTATAAAAACCTTGTTGTTCATAGGTGATTAATTGCCTGCCTTGAGGAATCATGCGCACTCTATTCACCACTTCAGGAAAATTCTCTTCCATAGCTTCTCCCAAAACAGGCATGGTTATGCCTACCAAACTATTGCTCACACCCAAAGCTTCATCAATGGTCAACACGCGAAAAATATCGTCTGATTTTGCATGGAACTTATCATAGGAAAGCTCATTCTGAACAAACAGAAAAATGATGATACAGCAAGCCATTCCTACGGAAAGGCCAAGTACGTTGATTACCGAAGTAGCCTTGCTTTTCAACAAGCTTCTTAGCGCAATTTTGATGTGGTTTTTAAACATGGTGAATTGTTAAATAGGTAATATGGAAATTGGATTGGTCAGTCTAATTCAACTTTATACGTAATCGCTTACCAAAAAACATACCTAAACTTTTAATTTATCACAAACCACTGAACTACAAACACTTAAAAAAACAAATGGACTAAAAAAAGTTAGGAATGGGTTCGTTTCCGTACAATATCTAGCACGCAAATGAGACACATTTAGGGATTGGAATCCCAGAAACTAAAAAGGGCCGCAATTGCGGCCCTTTTTAGTTTCTTAATCTCAATTTTAGAGCAATTCATTCACTCTATCGTACATTGACTTTTCGTCTAACGCACTTTCAATTGATTTGATGTTTTCAAGAAATGATAGAGAGCTATCTTGCATTAAACTGTCATTGGCTTCTTTGATTTTGTCCCAAAGGCCTTCCATTTTCATCACTAAATCGTGGCCCGAAGCGCTTAACTTCAAAAGTCTTTTTCTTTGGTCTGAAGCATCTTTCGACTCAATTACTAATTGGCGTTTAACCAAAACATTGGCAACTTGATTTACGGCAGGGTGAGTTTGCTGAAGCATTGAAGCCAATTCCGTTACCGCCAATTCATCTCCATTCTTCAATGCATAAATTACCGCAAACCAACGCGGTTCAAAGTCGAAGTCTGAAGCCTTATAAATAGCGGCTACATCTTTAGCCAATCTTTCACTTAGGTTTTTCAGGCGGGTAGCCAGCGCTAAGCTGCCCAATTCCTCTATCAAGTTTTTTTCCAATTAGTTTTTCTTTTTCGAGCCGATTACCGGCACCTTTTCTCTACTGATTAATTCGTTCAGAGCTTCCACTTGATCGTCTATCGCAGAAATCACTTCTATCAATTGCGTAAACTCAAATTGCAAATCTCTCACCCTTCTTTTCTGTCCATCTGTAACAGGAGGCTCAATGCCATCAATTGTTCCATAAATATGCAACAGATTAACTTCCAGCTTGTTCGGAAAATTGATTACATCTTGAAAGGTTTGTTGTTTTGGCTGAATCATTTTTTCTTCCACCTTATCAATTTCTCCTATAACAACATCAATTTCATCATGAATTTCTTGGAATCCCTCTTTTGGAATTCGAGCCTTCAAATCCTTCAGTTGACCTCGAATTGAACGGAATTCATTGGCCTTTTCCTGAAGATTGACAATCATTTTGCGAATGGCAATCAGCAAATTTTGCTGCTCCAAATATTGCATTTCAGTTGCTTCCCAACGTGGGTCGGGCAGAATCTCCAAAGCCTTAGACTCCGTTTGGTCTCCATAGCTTAATGTCACCGAATATTTTCCTGGTGCCACCCTATGGCCTCCAGCTCCTAAACCCATGAAAACACCTTCTACTCCATCAAAATTGGCTTGTGAAAGGTTCCAATTCAGTTGATTCATACCGCTCTTTTTTGAAATCTTATTTTGGCGGTCTTTAGCTGATGTAGAAAAGCTTCTTACAACTTGTCCGTTCGCATTTTTGAAGGTGACCTCCAGATCAACAGAATCAATATTTTCCTTTAAATAATACCTTATTGTGAATCCCGGATATGGATTTTGACCAAGCGCAGGATTATTACTTCGAACGGCATTATCTCTAATTGCTGGCCGTGGTTCGTAAACAAAAAACTCGCTTTTTGAAGCTTCTGCCAATTCTCTTAGCGGATTAATATCGTCCAGAATCCAGAAGGCTCTTCCTTGTGTTGCTACAATCAAATCGCCCTGATGAATCATTAAATCTGTAACAGGAACAATAGGCAAATTCTGCTGAAATTTGGACCATTGTTCACCGCCATCAAAAGAAATATAAAGACCAAGTTCTGTACCCGCGAACAGCAAGTTCTTCTTAATTGGGTCTTCACGAACTACCCTGAGATGTGCGTCAGGCGCTATGCCATTCACCATAAGTTTCCAGTTTTGGCCATAATCGGTCGACTTGTAAATAAGTGGAGTGAAATCGTTGAACTTATAACGCGTGTAAGCCATATACACCGTAGCTGGATCGTGAGGAGAAACCTCAATTTGGTTCACCATGCCTTCAGCTAAATTTGCAGGAGTGATATTCTCCCAACTTTCACCTCCATTTTTAGTGAGGTGTACCAAGCCATCATCTGCCCCAACATAGATTACCTCAGGTGTGTGAGGCGATTCCGCTATGTAATAGATCGTATGGTAAATTTCTCCACCAGCACCTTCATTTGTAATTGGCCCACCACCCCAATTGATGGTAGCAGTATCGTTTCGAGTTAAATCGGGGCTTAATTCTTTCCAAGTAATGCCACGATTAGAGGTTTTCAACAGCTTATTTCCTCCATGATAAATGATAGAAGGATCGTGTTTTGAGGCAACAATAGGCGCATTCCAGTTGAAGCGATATTTTAAGTCTCTAGGGTTAGAACCTAAGCCCTGAAAAGGATACGCCATAACATCCTTAGTCTGCTTTGTTTTTGCGTTCCATTCATCTATAATTCCCTGATAACAGCCTGAATAGACATATTTGGGATCATCAGGATCGAAAGCAGAATAGGCACTTTCACAACCGCCCACGGGATAGAAATCCTCATTCGAAATTCCTGAGCCATCAACTCTAGATGCAATTGAAACTGAAGTGTTGTCCTGTTGCCCTCCATAAACTCTGTAGGGAAATTGGTTATCGGCATTTACGCGATAAAACTGAGCGGTAGGTTGATTATTCTGGGTAGACCAATCCTTTCCACCATTTATAGAAACATTGGCGCCACCATCATTGGCATTCACCATAAATTCGGGATGAAGTGGATTTACCCAAAGCTGATGGTTGTCGCCATGGGGCGTATTTAAGTTCACAAACGTTCTACCATCATCGGTGCTCTGAACAAGCGGAGCATTCATGATAAATACAGACTCTGGATCGGTTGGATGAGCCAAAATATGCATGTAATACCAAGACCTTGCTCGAAGCAATCTATCGGAATTAATGAGTTCCCAATGCTTTCCACCATCGTCAGAGCGGTATAGCCCGCCTTTTTCAGCCTCAATTATTGCCCAAACCTTATCTGGGTTAGCCCTTGAAACAGAAACTCCAATTTTACCCATGACTTCCTTAGGTAAACCTTCGATTAGCTTCTTCCAAGTAATTCCTCCATCGGAAGACTTATAGATTCCACTGCCAGGCCCACCACTTTGTACTTTCCACGGAAAACGCCTGTGATCCCAATATGCGGCATAAATAATACGCGGATTGGTCATATCCATGCTCAAATCGCTCACGCCAGAGTTTTCATCTACATAGTGAACTTTCTCCCAAGTTTTCCCTCCATTATTAGATCGATAAATACCGCGATCTGCTGTGGCTCCATAAGGACTGCCTTGCGCCCCTACAATCACCACATCTGCATTCCGTGGGTCGACTACAATTTTCGAAATCTGTCGGGTTTTCTCTAAGCCAAGGTGTTCCCAGGTTTTTCCGCCATCCGTTGATTTGTAAACACCATCTCCATGAGAAGTCATTACACCACGAACGGGAGCTTCGCCCATGCCTACATAAATGACATTAGGATCAGATTCGGCCACAGCGATAGCGCCCACCGAAGCCGTATTGAAAAAACCATCGGAAATATTTTTCCAGCTTCCACCAGCATCTTCGGTTTTATAAACTCCGCCCGTAGAACCCATATAGTAAGTCATAGGGTCTTGAACCACCCCAGCAACCGCAGTAGCTCGGCCGCCTCTAAAAGGCCCAATATTACGGAACTGCAGGGCATTGTAGAGCGTGGTATCGTAGGTTGTAGTGGAAGGGGTTTTGCTTTTTCTTTTCTGAGCTTGTAAATGAGTGGCATGCAAAAAACCACAAATCAGAATTAGCAAGAAGCTTAATTTTCTCATTTCGAAGACTTAAAGGTTGAAATGAAAGATAAGCATAGTGGCCTTGAAATACCACTTTAAGTAAAACTTAGCTAGCTTTTGGGCGGAAAAGTGAACTGAACTCAGAGATTACTTCTTTTATATTTCTTTTCCTGCTTTCTGATTTTCTTGATCAATGACCTTTCAAAACTTCTTGCTGATCTCTTCCCATAAGCCTCATCAAAATCATCTCTATAATTGCCTAGCCAGAAAGCTTTCTTCAAAATAAGAGTAGATTTTCCTCCTTGTTCATTTATGCTGAAAATACCATAAGGAAAACGCACATACTGCTGATTGACACTATCGTATTGCAACACATACCGAGCAAGGGAATCTGCCAAAGTCGATTGGCTCAACTCTAAACTAAAAGGGTTATAGTACACATCTTTGGGCCTATCCAAGGATTGAATGAAAGACACAACAGAGTCGGCCGGCATGTCAATATCATACCTTTGCTCGTGTTGTTCTACTATGAAAATTCGTTTAGCAGGCACCGAAGTGGCTACAAAACAAAACAGAATAACAGGCAACAAAACCGCCCTTTTCATTTTGAAAACGGGCATTCGAAAACTCATTCTTTCAGGAATGAATAAAACCCCAAGTGCAAAGAGGTCGGTATAATCCAATACACGATGAAGCTTGAAAAGGGGAAGTGAATTCCAAAAGTTAAAGAAAGGCTGAGAAAGCTCGCTTTTCCACCAACTGAAAGCCAAAATGATGATCAGCTTTATAATACTTTCCTTGAGAAAAGTTTGATGCTTTAAAAACACAAAGAGCGCGTAAATACCCGCAAAATCGGAAAGCTTACCTGTAAATGAGTTCTGAAAAATGCTTTTCAGCCAAAAATCATTGATAACCAAAATTGCCAAAGCAATAACAAAATCTAAGCGGTAACTGGCTGAGCCATCTGACCCTTGTTTGCCCGTTGAAACCCAATTTTTAAGCTTTATCATCTTCTACCGCAGAAAACGACTAAATCTTTCAGATATTTAAGGATTGTCCAGTAAAAAACTCAAAGCTTATGCTTCAATTCTATTCACACATGAAAAAACTACTGTTTACCATTTTTTTAGCCGCATGTTTCAGCTTGGCCATCCATGCTCAAACTTATAATGAGTATGAGCTTTCGTTTGAAAATGCGGTCCACCACGAAGCGCACATCAAGGTCAAATTCAGTAATCTGGAAAACAAAGTGCTTGAAGTTCGCATGAGCCGAAGTTCTCCAGGCCGTTATGCCGTTCATGAATTCGCTAAGAATGTATATTCTGTAAAAGCTACCGACAGCAAAGGCAAAGAACTACCTGTTACCAGACCAAACGCTCATCAGTGGAATGTTGCTGGGCATGACGGTACGGTAAATTTTGAATATACATTATACGCCAACCGTGGCGGAGGAACTTATTCAGGAATTGACGAAACCCACGCGCACTTGAATATGCCTGCTACTTTAGCTTGGGCACGAGGTTTAGATCACCGCCCAGTAAAAGTAAAATTCAATGTAAGAAAAGACAGAAACTGGAAAGTTGCTACTCAGCTTAAGCCTTTAGGCGACAATGTTTTCTATGCGCCAGACACCTATTACTTAATGGATAGCCCAACTGAAATTGCAGATTTGTACATGCGAGAAAGAAAAGTTGGCGACCAGACTATTCGCTTGGCCATGCACAAATTAGGCACTACCGACAAAGAAGTAGATCGCTATTTCGATGAGCTTATTGGCATTGTTGAACAACAAAAAGAAGTTTTTGGCGAACTGCCAAGCTATGATTTCGGCATGTACACTTTCTTAACTTGTTTTATGCCAAATGCCAGCGGAGATGGTATGGAGCACAGAAATTCTACTTATGTGGTAAGCGGCCTACCTGTAGAGCGTCCATTAGGCGTAACTTCAATGGGTACCATTTCACACGAATTTTTCCATTGCTGGAATGTGGAGCGAATTCGCCCTAAATCTTTAGAGCCATTTAGTTTTGAAGACGCCAATATGAGCGGAGAACTTTGGTTTGCAGAAGGTTTCACTCAGTATTATACCAATTTAATGAGAGCCCGTTCGGGTAGCATTACTGGCGAACAATACATTAAAGGACTTGGCGGAAGCGTGGGTTACGTTATGAATGCCCCTGGTAGAAAATACAACAACCCGATTGAAATGAGTTACCAAGCTCCGTTTGTGGATGCCGCAAGCTCTATTGACCCAACCAACCTTAGCAACATTTTCATCAGCTATTATACTTACGGATCTGTGATTGGATTGGCGCTAGATATGTCGCTACGCACTATGGACAACGGCAAAAGCTTGGATGGATTTATGCAGCATGTGTGGCTAAACCATGGCAAGCCAGAAATTCCATATACTGTTCGCGATTTACAAGCCAGATTAGGTGAATACGCTGGACAAAGCTTTGCCGATAACTTCTTCAGCAAATATGTTTTCGATAGCCAATGGCCAGATTATAACGATTTGTTCGCCAAAATGGGAGTGATATTTACCAATACCTCTTCTGGTCAAGCAAGTTTAGGAGGAAACATCAGAAAAATGCGTTCAGGTTGGTCGCTAACAAGTAATGCCACAGTCGATTCCCCACTTTATAATGCAGGAATTGAATCTGAAGACATAATCCTGAGCATTGATGGCAATGTACTGAATGATGATTCGAACATTAACGATATGATTTCCAGCCATAAACCTGGTGATAAAATCGAAATCAAGTACAAGAAAATGTGGGGCGAAGAAAAATCGGCTCAGGTAACTTTAACCGAGGCCGACCGCTATGCAACGGACATCGACACGAATGCCAGTGCACAAGCCAAAGCTAGAAGAGATGCTTGGGTAGGCAAAAAATAAAACAACAGATTTTAGTTTATAATTTGGGGACTGAAACACTAAATTTCAGTCCCCAGTTTTTTTAGTAATGTCAGAATTTAGCGAACAAACATTTAAAGGAGAAAACTTCAGTAATACATCGCTCAAAGGGAGCTATTACGATGAATGTCATTTTAAAAATTGTGATTTCTCACATGCCGACTTAAGCCAAGCTTATTTCGAAAACTGCACTTTTGAAGCTTGCAACCTGACCCGAGTAAAAGTAACCGACACCAAATGGGAAGCTATAGCTTTTAAAGACTGTAAACTTAGCGGCATCGATCTGGAAAGTATTAGCAAAATGCTGCTTTCATTTTCTTTTGAAGGTTGCCAAATCAGCTATTGCAATTTTACAGGATTGAAAATCCCAAGAACTTCCTTTTTCAATAGCGAAATCAAGGAATGTGACTTTGTTGAAACGGACCTTTCTGCTTCGAGCTTTAAAGGTTCAAACTTAAAAGGAAGCAATTTCGACAACTGCAATCTGAACAAAGCAGATTTCAGGCAAGCCGAAGGTTACTTATTTAGCCCAGCCAAAAACCGAATTAAAAAGGCAAAATTCTCAGCTCCAGAAGTGCTGGCCTTACTGAGCGAATTTGATATTGATATTGATTGAATATGGATAATCACTCCATACGAGTCTACATAAAATTCAATAAAAAGCAACACCAATTCAATTTACAATTACCCCTACTTTTCAGAGGCCACCCAATCTATCATATTATTTCCCTATTTTTAGGTAAAAAAATATAAGTTATACTTAAACATGAGACCACTGTTAATCAAATATGCGGAACCAAAGGAAGATACTAACTCTAATGAACCAGAATATGAGTATTCAAATGATAAAAATTTGAACATTGACAAAAGAACTAAAGAGCCTATTTTCGACAAACTTTCATTAGGTACTAATACACAAACTAAAGTAACAGGTGAGTCAACTGATTCGGATTATGAAGCATCTGGATACTTAGAAACACAAACCCTAACCCTTGTCAATTCTGAAGCAACCGATAGTGACAGTGATCTTCATTGCTTTTTATGGACCATGACAAATACTAGAGGAAACATTGAGACTAATGACCAAGATTAATGCTGCTAATTATTTCTCACAGGAATGATCTAACCACTGACTTTTTAGTCAATAAGCTCAATTCAAAAAAAGTTAATTACCTAAGACTCAATTGTGATTCGATTCATATCGATTACAATTTCGAGTTTATGACAAGAACTAATGAATTGAATATTGATAATTATTCCGACTTCAAATCTATTTGGTTTCGTAGAACACATGCCCCCAAAATGAAGTTAGAATCAATTGAAGCAACCGAATACTGGCTACGTGCATACAAATCCCTAATAAATAACATTTCCACTCTCTATGATCAATCCTACTGGATTAGCAAGCCACAACACATTGATAAAGCAGAAAACAAATTACTGCAATTAAAAATAGCAAATAGTTTAGGGTTAAAAACACCAGAAACAATAGTAACAAATGAGCATAATAAACTGAAACAGTTTATAGAAGAATTCAACAAAAGGGTAATAATCAAACCACTCCATGATGGGGGTCTTGGAGAGAAATTAATCTTCACAAATCTTTTACAAGAAGACGACATTAACAATTTGGAAAATTTTGAAATTTTTCCATGCATTTTTCAAAGGGAAATAAAAAAACTCTATGAGGTAAGAGTAACTATTGTGGGTGAAAAAATATTCTCAGCACGTATTGACTCACAAGAAAATGAAAAAACCAAAACAGATTGGAGACATGGAAAATGTAAATATGCTATATATAGTTTACCAACCGAGATAAAGGAGAAGTGCATTTTACTTATAAAACAGCTTAATCTAGAGTTTGGGGCTATTGACATAATAAGGGCAACGGATGGATCATATTACTTCCTTGAAATAAACCCTAATGGTCAATGGGCGTGGTTAGAACTTGAACTAGGACTACAAATTTCAGAAGCTCTATTAGAAAAACTAACGCAGAATCAATGAAAAACTCAGAATTCGCCAATCGGTTAGAATATCTAAAAAACTTATATGATTCTCAGGAAAAAAGAATGGAGACAATTGAAAGTAAATTGTCAAATGTAACCTCTCAATCAAGTACAGCCTTTTCAATAACTACACTTGTCATACCCCTATTATTTGATGAAATAAAAAAAATGGGTCTAACCTGCCAAATATTGATAACATTATTATTCTCTATCACATTTCTATTCTTCATTCTTTCCATATTAAAATCTACTAATACTCTTAACATAAAAAAATTCAAGTATATGCATGGAGCTCCAGAGATGGCCTTAAAGAAATATAAGAAAGAATGTGGATTTGAAAAGGAAATGCTTTCAGACCTTGTCCAAATAGTCAAAAAAAACACAGAAGTTAACAACTCCAAAGGATCCATTTTAATTTCATCGCAGAACTATTTCAAGGCAGGAATATATTCATGTTCAATATTGATAATCAGCATTTTAGTTATATCAATGATTCAGTAAAGCAAAAGGGAAGGGACATACTTCGAGCCCCTTCACCTTTATTAAGCATTTTACAGCTCCTCTACTTTTTCTAAATTCACAAATTCGATTTCACGGTCCGTACCAAGCTCTACACTTACCACAGAATCTCGATCAATTGTACCTGCTAAAATCTGCTTAGAAAGCTCATTCAGCACTTTTCTCTGAATCACTCTTTTTAATGGTCTGGCTCCAAACTGCGGATCCCAACCGAGTTCTCCCAAGAAATCAAGCACTTCGTCTGTAGCCTCAATTTCAATTCCATTTTCTTTCAATTGCTTCTGAATCAGTCCAAACTGAATTCTCACAATCTGGCGGATATTGTCTTTATTCAAAGGCATAAACATGATGGTTTCATCGATTCTGTTCAAGAATTCAGGCCTTACCGATTTCTTCAATAAATCGAAAACTTGAGCCTTTGTATCATCAATTACATCGAGCACATTTTCTTCATTGATCTTCTCAAAATTCTCTTGAATTAAATGAGAACCAATGTTTGTGGTCATAATAATGATCGTGTTTTTGAAGTTCGCTACACGACCTTTATTGTCTGTCAATCGCCCATCGTCTAACACCTGCAACAGAATATTGAATGCATCTGGATGCGCTTTTTCAATCTCATCGAGCAAAATCACCGAATACGGTTTTCTACGCACAGCCTCGGTCAATTGGCCGCCTTCATCGTACCCCACATAACCCGGAGGCGCCCCAATAAGCCTAGAAACCGAATGACGTTCTTGATATTCCGACATATCGATTCGCACCATATTATTCTCATCGTTGAAGAGGTATTCGGCTAGCGCTTTCGCCAATTCCGTTTTACCAACTCCAGTTGTACCCAAAAAGATGAAAGAACCAATCGGACGTTTAGGGTCTTGCAAACCTGCTCGGCTTCTGCGAACCGCATCGGACAATGCTGAAATTGCTTCCTTCTGTCCGGCTACACGTTTGCCTAACTCTTCTTCCAAATGAAGTAATTTTTCTCTTTCGGATTGAAGCATTTTTGAAACCGGAATTCCGGTCCATTTAGCCACGACTTCAGCAATATCTTCAGAATCAACTTCCTCTTTCAACAAGGATTTTTCACCCTGCATTTCCCTAATCTTCTGTTTGTATTCTTCAAGCTTTTGCTCCGCCTCAGTGATTTTTCCATATCGGATTTCAGCTACTCTTCCAAAGTCTCCTTCGCGCTCGGCTTTCTCTGCTTCAGATTTATATCGATCGATATTTTCCTTCTCTTGGCGAATACCAACAATTACAGATTTCTCATTCTCCCACTTCGCTTTTAGGCTGTCGCGTTTTTCGGAAAGCTCTGCGATTTCCTTTGAAAGCACTGACTCTTTATCCTTGTTCTTTTCCCTTCGAATGGCCTCACGCTCAATTTCCAACTGCATGATTCTACGGTTCAATTCGTCAAGCTCTTCAGGTAAAGAATCGATTTCAATTCTCAATTTAGAAGCCGCTTCATCCATTAAATCGATGGCCTTATCGGGCAAAAAACGATCGGAGATATAACGGGTAGAAAGCTCAACCGCAGCAATAACCGCATCATCCTTTATACGCACTCCGTGGTGCACCTCGTATTTCTCTTTGATACCTCGAAGAATGGAAATGGCATCGTCACGATTCGGTTCATCCACAATTACGGTCTGGAATCTTCGCTCTAAAGCCTTATCCTTTTCAATATATTTCTGGTATTCCTTAAGCGTTGTGGCTCCGATAGCGTGCAACTCTCCACGAGCCAAAGCAGGTTTCAGCAAATTAGCAGCATCCATAGCCCCTTCTCCGCCACCGCCCGCACCAATCAAGGTGTGGATTTCATCGATGAACAGAATGATTTCGCCCTCTGAATCTTGAACTTCCTTAATTACCGCTTTTAGCCTTTCTTCAAACTCGCCTTTGTATTTAGCTCCTGCCACCAAAAGCCCCATATCCAAAGAAATGATGGTTTTGGATTTTAGGTTTTCAGGAACGTCACCATCGACAATCCGCTGTGCCATTCCCTCAACAATCGCAGTTTTACCAACGCCAGGTTCTCCTAAAAGAATCGGGTTGTTTTTGGTTCTTCTAGAAAGAATTTGAAGCACCCTTCTAATTTCCTCATCGCGGCCAATTACAGGATCAATTTTTCCCTGGCTGGCCAATTCGTTCAAATTCTTAGAATAACGACTCAATGACTGATATTTTGCTTCAGCGTTTTGGTCGGTTACAGAATTTCCACCTCTCAACTCTTTAATAGCTGCAATAAGCTCCCTCTTCCCAAAACCCAATTCCTTCATGAGTTTGGCTACCTTGTCTTTTCCTTCGAGCAAACCCAAAACGATGTGCTCAATGGCTACAAACTCATCTTTGAATTCCTTAAGAAAATCCAAAGCTTTGGTTAAAGCCGAATGCGCATCATTAGACAAATAAGGCTGCTGACCACTCACTTTTGGGTAGCCATTTACAATTTCATCCAGCTGATTTTCTAGCTGTACCTTGTTCACGCTTAGTTTCTTTACCAGAAAAGAAATTACATTCTCATCTAGTAAAAGGATAGCCTTTAAAAGGTGTCCAGGCTCAATGGCCTGTTGCTGATTGCCGGCAGCAATCTCGGCTGCCTTTTGAATAGCCTCCTGTGATTTGATCGTATATTTTTTAAAGTCCATTGTTGTGTTTTTCTCCTCAGTATATGCTGAACATCGCTGTTCGAAAAGAGGTTTATCAAACCACTATCCAATATAGAAATTCGGAAATTATGGCTTAAAAAAGAGTTTCAACGCTCCATAATCAGACATTATGACTTAGATTTACGCAATAAAAGCCTAAAATATGCCAAGAGTAAAAATTGACCTGCCGAGTAGTTTTTTGTTTGAAACTGAGATTTCAGTTAGGATATCCGACATTAATTATGGAGGCCATTTAGGAAACGACAGTTTGCTCAGCATGATTCATGAGGCAAGGTTTCGATTCTTAAATCAGCTAGGTTATAAAGATGAAATCTCAATTGATGGGTTTGGACTGATACAAGCCGATACCGCCATAGTTTATAAAGGTGAGGCTTTCCATGGTGACAAAATCAAAGTGGAAGTAGCCATTACTGAAATCAGTCGCAAGAGTTTTGATATGGTTTATAATCTCACTTCCGAAAGCAAAACCATTGCTCATGCCAAAACAGGAATGGTAATGTTCGATTATAAAGAAAGTAAGGTGGTGAATATACCCGAGGCTTTCCTTTCAAAGATTCAAGCTTAGATGCTTACCTTTGCAAAATGACAAGTGCGAAACGCGATATCAGACAGCTTTCTTTAGAAGAAATTCAAGAGTTTTTTATCAGTATTGGAGACAAAGCTTTTAGAGCAAAGCAGGTTCATGAATGGCTTTGGAAGAAATCGGCAAAGGATTTCGACCAAATGACGAACATTTCGCTAAATACCCGAGAATTGCTAAAAGAGCATTTTGCCATTAACCATATTAAGGTTGATGAAATGCAGCGCAGCAATGACGGCACTATAAAAAATGCTGTAAAATTGCACGATGGCCTAGTGGTTGAATCTGTTTTGATTCCTACGGATAATAGAATTACCGCATGCATTTCTTCACAAGTAGGCTGCAGTCTCAATTGTCACTTTTGTGCAACCGCGAGACTTAAGCGCATGAGAAACCTTAATCCAGATGAAATTTACGATCAGGTAGTAGCCATTAAAGAAGAAGGCGAACTCTATTTTAACCGCCCGCTCACCAATATTGTGTACATGGGCATGGGCGAACCACTTTTGAACTATCAAAACGTGATGGAGTCGATCCACAAAATCACTTCTCCTGAAGGGCTGGGCATGTCGCCAAAGAGAATTACACTTTCCACAGTCGGCATTCCAAAAATGATTGTGAGAATGGCCGATGAAGAAGCTAAATTCAACTTGGCCGTTTCGCTACACTCGGCCATTGACGAAACGCGGTCTCGCATGATGCCCATCAACGAAAAAAGCGATCTGGATGAATTAGCCGATGCCCTAAATTATTGGTATCAGAAAACGAAACGCAAAATCACTTTTGAGTACGTAGTTTGGAAAGACATTAACGATGACGAAAGGCATGCTCGGGCATTGGCCAAGTATTGCGGAAAAGTGGCTTCCAAAGTGAACATCATAGAATACAATCCTATCGATGATGGAGAATTTCAGCAAGCCGATCCTGCGAGCTTAGACATGTACAAGCGAATTCTCGAAGAAAAGGGAATAATTGTAAACGTTAGAAGAAGCCGCGGAAAAGATATTGATGCAGCTTGCGGCCAATTGGCAAATAAGAGTTAAAGTTGATTTTAATTTTCAAAAATTGTCTGTCAACCCTATGTTCACACCTTACTAAAGCTCAAAAAGAAAAAAATATACTTTTTCTTATTTAAAAAATTACTTTAAAACGAGAAAACAACATAATTGGCTCAATTATTGATGATGTTATATTTTTTAAAGCTCCTTATATATGAACATTTCTGCCCAACCTTCCAAGCTCACTCTTCTTAGCACGCTGATAACCTTATTGATTATCCCATTAAGTCCTAAATCAGTTACAGAAGTCATATCAAAACTCGAAAACTATAATATTGAATTTCCACAAGAGAAAATTTATCTCCATACTGACAAGGGAGATTATTTTGAAGGAGAAACAATTTGGATCAAAAGCTACTTGGTAGCCGGCTCTTTCCATCAGCCATCTCCTCTCAGCAATGTAGTTTACATTGAACTAATCTCACCAAAAAAGGAATTAATAAGCTCCACCGTCATTCACTCAGAAAACGGGTTGGCCAATAGCCGTATTATTTTACCAAAAAACATCAGTGGAGGCACTTACCTATTGAGAGCCTATACAAATTGGATGAAAAATTTCGGGGAAGAGTTTTTCTTTCAAAGAAACATCCGAATCACCAACGGAGAAAACAGTATTATAGAAGAATCTACTCCTATGGATGAAAATATTGATCTTCAATTTTTCCCTGAAGGGGGATATCTAGTAGATCAAGTACCTACCAGATTAGCTTTCAAAGCAATAGACAGCAAGGGAAATTCATTTGAGGCAAAAGGACAAATTTACGATTCGAAAGGACAAATTATAGCCGATTTTCAATCCGTACATAACGGGATGGGCTCCTTTATATTTACTCCGAATTATAATGAGGAATACTATGCAATGCTTGAAAATTCAACAGAAAAAATTTCTTTTCCAGAAATTAAAAAGACAGGATTTTCGCTTTCTGTCAGCCAGAGTTCTCAAGATGACATTATTAGGTTAAGTCTAAGGAGCAATAAAGCCACAAAAAATAAAGATCATCTCAATGTACTTGTCCATTGTAGGGGTAGTATATCTCATTCCTTTCCGCTCGACCTCTCCAAAGATTTTGCCTTTCTGGACATATCTTCAAAGAAGATGCTTCCTGGGATTCAACACATTACAGTGTTTGATAAAAACGGCAACCCTCTATTGGAAAAACTCCTATTTATTAAAAACAAGGGCACTCAAGTTTCTATAAATGTTGATAAAGAAGAATACAGCCCGAGAGATAAAACGAAGGCAGACATTAAAGTTGTCAATGAATTCGGAGAGCCAATAAAAGGTAATTTATCAATTTCAGTTACGGATATTAGCCAAGCACCCAATACGAGCAAACCTTCCAATATCGAGTCCGAATTGTTACTAAATTCAGACCTAAGAGGTCATATTGAAAATCCCAACTATTATTTTAAGGATAATAGTGAGACAACCAACTTCCACCTAGATCTTCTTATGATAACTCATGGTTGGTCGAGATTTGAATGGAAATCATTATTGGACAATAATCTACCCAAAATTGATTTTTTAATAGAAAAGGGACTTCAGGTTAAAGGAACCCTAAAAAACAACCATGATAAACCAATTCCTAATGGAGAAGTCACTTATTTTGACAACTCAAGTACCCCCCCTACTATTAGAACCACAAGCACGGACGAATTTGGCAATTGGAATTTTTTCAATATTGAGGCTTATGATAGAACCCCTGTTTCATTTCAGGGAAGCAATGAAAAGGGAAAAAAGAATGTCAGATTTGAGTTTGATACCGACAGACCTTACACCGCTCCAATAGCTTGGAATCCTGTTTCAATTACAGCATCAAAACAATTAAACGAATCGTTTATTGACAACAGCTTAAAAAGAGAGCAGATCAGAGAATCCTACCAATTCGATCCTTCAGTTATTTTATTGGATTCATTTGTTGTAGAAAGCGAAAGAGAAAACTTCACTAAAAATGAAGGCCTTTATGGCCCTGGAGATAGGACCTTCAGTTATGAAAGCCTACCAACTGCAGCTAAACAAGTGATAAACCCTATTGAATTACTCCAAGGAAGGGTAGCTGGCGTAAAGGTAGATTACAGTGGTCCATTTGCCACATTAACCATTAGGGGAGCGACAGGCGTGCCCGCTATTTACCTGAACGACATGCCTACTGACTTAAATACTATTATATATACTTCTGCTATAGATATTGAAAGGGTTGAAGTTTTTAAATCTCCTAGTGCAGCCGTATTTGGTTCCAATGGAGCCTATGGAGTATTGGCCTTCTATACTTACCAAGGCGTAAGCACTAAGCCAATGAATAAACAAGAGGGTTTTTATACAACCATTCTCCAAAACGCTTATCAAAGTAACAGAGATTTTTACTCTCCTAAATACGACACTCCTCTTCCTGAACATGCCATGCCAGATTTTAGAGCAACAGTGCTTTGGAGTCCAAATGTCGAGATAGGCGAAAATGGTATTGCGAGTGTGGAATTTTGGAATACGGACAATGAAGGGCAGTTTAAAATTGATGTACAAGGAATTTCTAATTCTGGACAACCCATAACCCAAACGTTCAATTATTACGTAGAAAAGAAATAATAAATCGCCCCATCCAACCTTAGCAAAGACCATGAGAAATTCAATTTTTATATCCTTCTTAATCGCTTTATCAACGACAATTGCTTACGGACAAACTAGAATTTCAGGGACGGTTGTAGATGGGGCAAACAATGAGCCCATAGAGAACTGCAATGTTTATATATCAGGTAGTTCCAAAGGACAATTCACCAACTCGAACGGAAAATTTGAAATTAAAAACCTAGAAAACGGAATATACGAGCTAGTATTTTCGCATGTTAATTACAAAACGCACGTTCAGGTAATTGAAGCAGAAGGCAAGGAAATAACAATAAAAGCGGGCCTTATAGAGAACCCTATCTCTTTAGCTTCTGTAGTTGTAGTTTCCGAACAAGACAAAACTCTAAGACGAAAAACCATCAAAGAATTTAAGGATTTCTTTTTTGGCAAAGGATACAATGAGTCTCAGATCGCAATTCTCAATGAAGAAGATATAATATTAGAAAAGCAAGAAAATGGCTTCCTCGCATCAAACAAACCCTATACCCTTAGAATAGAAAATGACCATCTGGGCTACAATTTAGAATATTACATCAAAGAGTTTATACTAAGTAATAAAACAAACCTTGTATTAGGGTATCCAAAATTTTCAGAACAAAAAGCTTTTACTCCTTCACAGAAACTCTTTTGGCTAGAAAATAGACAACGGGCATACAACGGCTCAATAAGACACTTTTTTCTTTCTCTACTAGATAAAAATCTTGAAGAAGAAGGTTTTGAAGCCTTCCTAAGCACAATTGACCCTGAAGCAGAAGAAAATATCGATGTGGCCGACTACTATGATTCTCAAAACAATGGACTCGTCAAATTAGACCCTAATAACCTACCTGTTACTTTTTCTATTGAAGAAACAAAGTTCAACAATCTTATGAAAATCAATTTTGGAGGAACACTAGTAGTTAATTACAAAAATGAGTTTTCCAGTTCTGGGGGAACACAATTCTCCCAATTAAAGATGAATGAAGATTACATCTTTGTTTATAAGAATGGAGTAATCTTAAACCCTTCTGCCATAAAAACATTTGGTGAATGGGCCGGAGAAGGCACTTATCATTTATTGCCTGTTGATTATGAGAGTAATGATTCAATAAAAATTGACGACAGTAAGGAAAGAAGAAAACTACTTTCACAACTATCCAACTTCACTCAAAGCCATCCAGTAGAGAAAATATACATTCACACAAATAGATCCGAATTCTACCCAAAAGAGACTTTATGGTTCAAAGCTTATGTTGTGGCTGGACCATTACATCAACCCTCACCTTTAAGTCACAACATCAGAGTTGATTTGATTAACCCACAAAACGAAATTACCGAAAGCATCTTACTTAGCTCTAACAATGGAATAGCAGAGGGGAGCTTCAATTTAGGCAAAGATCTAGCTGGGGGCAAATATACGCTCAGAGCTTATACTACAGCTATGGAATCCATGTCTACTGATTTCTTCTTTAAGAAGACCATCATTATTGACCCTCCAATAAAAAAACTCCCAATAGAATCTTCAAAAGATTTAGACTTACAATTTTTCCCAGAAAGTGGGCATTTGATAAATGGACTAATTACCAATGTTGCTTTCAAAGCTATTGACCAAAATGGAATGCCTGTTTCTATAAAAGGAAAAATAGTCAATCAGAATGGAACAGACGTTGCTTATTTCAAATCCGAACATAATGGCATGGGGGTTTTCCAGTTTTCTCCCAAATCAGGAGATTTATACAATGCCCAAACAATAGACCAAAATGGAAATGTAAAATCGTATACCTTTCCAAAGGTTGAAACAAAAGGAACTATCTTCCATGTGGACACCAATAGTTCCGACAATGAGGTTCTTGTGAGATTTAAGAGTAATACTCAAGACTCTGATATGTTTATCATTTGTCAGTCGAGAGGGTGGCTAACATATACTAATTCATTGAATTTCAAAAATGGAGCCGATAGCCTTTCCATACCAAAATCAACATTTATGCCTGGAATTAATCAAATAACCTTGTTTAATAAAAAAGGCACTCCTATTGCTCAAAGGTTATTTTTCATCTATCCAATGGAAGGTCTTGAGTTGAAAATTGAACCCGATCAAGCCTCCTACCAAACAAGAGAAAAAACCAGTCTAAAAATACTTTTAAAGGACAAAAACGGAACTCCGCTTGAAGGAAACTTTTCCTTAACCGCATTAAATAAAGACAGGATCTACAATAAATCCATCAATGATAACATTGTTTCTAACCTCCTGCTCAATTCTGACATAAAAGGTTACGTTCACCATCCAGCATATTATTTTGAAAATGTTAGTCAGCTCAAAAAACATCAGCTTGATTTAGTTATGATGACCAATGGATGGAGCCGATTCACTTGGGAACAGATAGAAGAGTTTTCACCAGATAAAACGGAAATAAATTATGCCAAAAGGATGGACATACATGGTAACATGGTATATAAATCAAATGAAAAGCCCGTAAAAAGGGGTACTGTCACCTATATAAATAATGAAAGCAAAAACCCAGAAACCATAGTTACAGAAACCGACAGAAACGGCAACTTTACAATAGAGAATGCCATGCCTTATAAAGACATGTTTTTCATGATAAGAGGTGCGGATTCAAGAAGTAACAAAGAGATACAAATTAATATAGACAGCACACTGAATTTACCCAATATAAATCCAGGTTTTCAAGAAATCTTCTTTAAAGAAAGAGAATTAGAAAAACTGGAGACAAGCACTCCATCTATACCAAACGCAAATCAAGATTTCTTAAGTCAAATGTATTTTGGAGATTCAGTAAGAATATTGGAATCAGTCTCTGTTGAAGCTATGTCTGAAATTACCCAAAAGAAATCTCTATATGGACAGCCTTCCTTTACCTTTGATCTTACAGAACTAGTCAAGAACCAAAATAAAAGCAATATTTTTCAATCATTGCAAGGTAGATTACCTGGCGTAAATATTTCACACTCAAACTTTGGAAAAGGAAACGCTGTACTTATTCAAATCAGAAAACAAACAAGCACCCCTCCTACATTTTTAACAAATGGGGATGGCCCAATTGGCTCAGTTATAGACGTAATACCAAGTGAAGATCAACCCCTTTTCTTTTTAGACAACGTACAGGTAGACTTAGATGCTCTTTTAAACCTACCCATGGAGATGTTTGAACGTATTGAGGTTTTCAAAGGACCTGACGCTGCCATATTTGGCTCCAATGCTTCTCAAGGAGCTATGTTATTCTTTACAAAAACAGGATATCGAGCATTCTCCAAAACAGAAAATGGAGTATTTCCTTTTTCTCTGCCAACCGCATATCACGTCTCCCAAGAGTTCTACGCGCCTAAATATGAGTTCAATCAGAATTCTCCAATGCCCGACCATAGAATTTCTCTACACTGGGAACCTAATATTGTAACTAATAAATCTGGTGAAGCTATCGTTTCCTATTTCAATTCTGATGATCTAGACACGATTCAAGTAATCGTAGAAGGCTTAACATCGGGAGGAAAACCTGTCGTTGGAACCATAGAATATACTGTCACAAACAAACAAGAACAATAAATTGCAATCATATACAAGGGACGAAATCAACCACAATAGAACTCATTGTATTATGATTTAGAAATTTACTAGAGCATTCTCAATGAAGGGGCGTAATTGCTAATTTTTTGAAGAAGTCGCGGAAAAGATATTGATGCAGCTTGCGGCCAATTGGCAAATAAGAGTTAAATCAGACAGGCTTAAAAAGCAAAGGCTCCATCCCCCTGCTATCAGATTCTCAATGTAACTCGCTTTTGTTGGATGGCTCAAGAAGTAAAGGTGTTATTAACTCTAAGAAAAAAGAGTTGGGTATCGAGCTTAAATATCATTTAAAGTGAGCCATTTCAAAACCAGATGGAAACCACAAGTATTGAGACTCACTTCAAAATGAAACCGTAACTAGTCCTTACTCGCGTTAAAAAGCTTTTGTTTCTCTTCTTTGGAAAGAGCATCGTAGCCTTTATCTGAAATTTTATCCAGAATAGCGTCTATCTCAGATTGTGAAGCATTTGATTTTGAAGAAGTTTTCGCTGACTTTGCCGAACTTTTTGAAGCTTTACTGGCCTTTCTGTAGCTGACCTTAATTTTGGGTCTTGGCTTAAATATTCCTTTTACCCAACCGATAAACCTTGCAATAACCCTGCTCCAATCGTTCCCTTTTTTCAGCTGAACAATGAACAAGTAGCCAGCTAAGGCGCCTCCCAAATGGGCAATTTCTCCTCCGGCATTCGAACCTGTAGATTGTAACAACGATGTTACCACGTAAAACCCAGCAATATACTTAAGCTTTACCGGCCCCAAAAAGAGCAAATGAATAGCGTAATTGGGCATAAAAGCTGCCGCACCTACCACAATGGCAATTACACCACCGGAAGCTCCTAATAAATACGAATAAGGTACTGCCGGCTGATAATAAGGCACAAAATTATAAATCATAATATAGAAAAGGCCTCCCAAAATTCCGCCCCAAACATATAGGCCAAGCACTTTATTCTGCCCTAAAAACTCAGCAATGATTCTACCAAACCAATACAGAAACAGCATATTGAAAAGAATATGCATAATACCTTGATGGTAGAAGAAGTAGCTTATCAAGCTCCATGGCTGAAAAACAAGTCGGTCTAAATCTGCGGGAAGCGACACATAACGGCTGATCTCTTCAAATAAACCACCATAGCCCGCAATGGTAAAAAACACGCCAAGCACACCCAAAACCACAAACATCACCACATTGATGACGATAAGCTGGTTTAGAATATTCCCCGTTTTAAACGCGAATTTAAAATCGTCTAAAATACTATTCATTGTTAATAGAAATCCTTTCTACCCCGTTTCCAATAAGTAACCAAAAAGAAGGCGATTAAGGCCCCGCCTATGTGCGCCAAATGCGCGACATTGTCACCAGGTGCCCTCTTCAGTTCCGAGAATACTTCGTAAAGAATGTAAACCGTAACCAAATATTTAGCCTTGATGGGAAAAGGTATAAACAGTAAAAAAAGTTCTGTATTTGGGAATAGAAGAGCAAACGCGGCCAAAACACCAAAAACCGCCCCTGATGCCCCCACCATAGGATAATTCCCGAAAAAGGAATACAAGCCTCTTGCAAAACCTTCTGCTTTTTGCTTCAGTTCTGGGCTGTTTTCGTTTCGCGAGTATTGATCTATAAAAGTGTAAATATTGTCGTTATAAATATTATGCTTAGCAATAAGGAGGTTGAATTGATCAGATGTTGGGTTATCTAAATAAACCTCCACATCATGTTTAATCTTTGAAACTTCAATATAGTTTACGCCAGTATAGAAAAGCCCAGCTCCAATTCCTGTAACCATATAGAGAATGAAAAACTTCTTCTGCCCAAGAAATTGCTCTAACAACGGCCCAAATATGAACAGAGCAAACATGTTTCCGAAAATGTGCATAAACTCAATATCACCTCTCGCGTCTCTCACAGAGTGTAGAAACATGTAAGTAATAAACTGCACAGGGTTAAAATGATCTGATTCAATAAAGTAAAGGCCAAACCTACTTGCCAAGTCAATTTTCATTAAGGCCATGACTAGCCAAATGCCGATATTGATATAGAGTAAGTTCTTTACGAGGGGAGTTAATCTTCCAAACATAGGTGTTAGTTAAAAAACTGGTCTATTTTTTCCAATTCAATAATGAAAGTTGTTTTTCTGCCATTCGGAGCATAGTTCGGATTTTTGCAAGCAAAAAGCTGATCGATCAGCGAAGACATTTCTTCTGGCGAGAGCGTTGTTCCCATTTTCAAAGAAGATCTTCTGGCTATGGAACGTGCAATGTTCTCATCTGCATCTATCCCTAACTCTGACTGATTCTGTTTAAACTGCTCTACAAACCCTTCGAATAACTGCTTTTCGTTGGCCGCTTTTAAATCTGCTGGCACTCCGTTAATGGCAATGGTATTTTTTCCAAACTCAGAAAATTCAAAGCCAATGGCGTTAATTTCTTCCTTCATACCCATAACGAGAGCAAAGTCTGATGGGTTGAGTTCCAAACTCTGCGGAAACAAACTTTGTTGCGAAGCACCCGACCTATTTTTGATCATTTGATAGAAGCGCTCATACAAAATACGCTCGTGGGCCTCTTGCTGAGCCACCAATAACAAACCCGACTTTACATGGGTAGCAATATATTTTTTATGAATCTGAAAATACTGAGAAGAAGGAGAGAGGTTTTCAGGTTTTGTTTTGGGCGCAGCTAAATTAGCCGCACTACTCAAGGTGACGGTGCTAGCACTTTGAACCATTGGCGCTTCAGGTGCCTCAGGATGAATTTCCATTTGAGCATTACTTCGCTCCTCCTTTTCAATATCCCTTTGCAAACCTTCATACAACTTCTCCCAATGCGAAGTAGATTCTCTCTTTCGATCTAAATTTTTGAACTGGCCATAAGCCCTATCGGAAGAAAGATTTGGTGCTTGATGAGACGGTTTTTCAACCTGAGCTTGGGGGTTGAACGAAGCAAAATTCACATCGGAACCAAAATCAATGGCCGGAGTAATGTTATGCGTTCCTAAAGCTTGCTTTACCGCAGCCCTTACAATAGCGTAAACGGTGCGTTCATCGTCAAACTTAATTTCTGTTTTAGTCGGATGAACATTGATATCGATATGCTTGGGATCTAACTCCAAAAACAAAGTGTAGAAGGGAAAACTTCCATCTGAAATCAAACCTTCAAAAGCAGTCATTACTGCATGATTCAGGTAAGTACTTTTGATGAAGCGATTATTTACAAAGAAAAACTGTTCTCCTCTCGACTTCTTGGCAAACTCTGGTTTACCCACATAACCATACACCTTCACCCATTCTGTTTCTTCTAAACAAGAAGCCATTTGCGACTGATACTTCTTGCCAAAAAGCCCAACGATACGGTGGCTAAGTTTACCCGCGGTTAAGTGGTACATTTCAAGATCGTTGTGGTACATCGACATTTCCACTTCAGGATTTGCCAAAGCCACTCTTTGAAATTCATCTACGATATGGCGGGTTTCTACGGAATTTGACTTCAGGAAATTTCGCCTTGCTGGCACATTAAAAAACACGTTTTTCACGCAAATCGATGTGCCCACTGGGGTAGAAACTGGTTCTTGCTTTTTTACTTCGGAAGCCTCTATATGAAGCAAAACACCCAACTCATCTTCAGCCCTTCGGGTTTTAGCCTCTACTTGCCCAACCGCAGCAATAGACGCCATCGCTTCACCACGAAAGCCCATGGTGCGAATATTAAAAAGGTCTTCTGTTTCCCTGATTTTAGAGGTTGCATGGCGCTCGAAACACATACGGATGTCCGTTTCAGACATTCCAATACCGTTGTCAACTACCTGCACCAATGCCTTACCAGCATCTTTAATAATCAATTTAATTTGGGTAGCCTTTGCATCAATGGAATTTTCCAGCAGCTCTTTTACAATAGAGGCAGGCCTCTGCACAACTTCACCAGCAGCAATCTGATTGGCGATGTTATCAGGAAGTAATCGTATTAAATCGGGCATGAAAACACGAAGGACGCTACTTTCGCATTTTCTTCCAAAGAAGAAAAGGAATATAAAGAAGGCCGAGATAGAAAATCTCTGTGCCTATGTACACAAACCCTCCAGCTACCAATACCAAAACCACAAAAATGATGAGCCTTAGCATGCTTGTTTGATCTACCCCACCACCTTTAGCGTGTTTCATGTTCTTTCTGAAAGAACCCTGAATTTGAGATCGATAGCCAGCGTCAAGATCAGCTTCGGCCATTCCCATTTCAGCTTTGATCCTACTGGTACGGTTTTCTATGTCCTCTTTAACAGGATCGTAGTACCTAGGTTTGATATCAAATCGCTGATAATTGGGTTTTCTGATAAGACTCGGTAGCTTCATGATATTGTTTATGCTATTTTGGCGTTGTTCATATGCAAATCATTACCTTAACGAACCGCCCATGAACAAATTTATACTTTATTTGCTATAACTAAAAATTACGGCATAATGCTGAACAAAGTTGCTTGCACCTTTCTCCTGATATTTCTGGCCACTCAAAGTTTGATGGCCCAAAAAATTTATGCTAAACGCGATACACTCAAACAGCAAGCTTGGGCCGACAGTGTTTTTAATGCGCTAACGCCAGAACAGCGGCTTGGCCAACTGTTTATGGTTGCTGCATATTCCAATCGAGATGAAAGCCATTATGCCGAAATCGATAAACTGATTAAGGATTATAATATTGGCGGTTTAATCTTCTTTCAAGGAGGCCCAGTTCGGCAAGCTGAATTGAACAATCGCTACCAAGCAGAAGCGAAAGTACCTCTTGCCATTGCTATGGATGCTGAATGGGGCGTGGGCATGCGTCTCGATAGCGTTTTGGATTTCCCTAAACAAATGACTTTGGGTGCTATTCAAGATAAAAAATGGGTTTACGAAATGGGCAAAGAAGTCGCCAATCAGTTTAAACAACTGAAAATGCATATCAACTTCGCCCCAGTAGTTGATGTAAATGTGAACCCAAACAATCCTGTAATTGGCTATCGTTCTTTTGGGGAAGACAAATATAACGTGGCTGAAAAAGGCATTGCTTACATGAAGGGCCTTCAGGATAATGGCATTATGGCCAATGCCAAACATTTTCCCGGCCATGGCGATACGGATGTGGATTCGCATGCAGATTTACCCGTAATCAATCATGACAAAGCTCGCATGAGCGAAATTGAGCTTTACCCTTTCAAGCAATTGATGAAGGATAGCTTAATGAGCGTAATGGTGGCTCACTTACAGATTCCTGCCTATGATGCTCGTCCAAAAACCCCCACAACGCTTTCCAATAAAGTAGTAACTGATCTTCTGAAAAAAGAATTAGGCTTTGACGGACTTGCATTTACGGATGCCATGAACATGCAAGGCGTAGCAAAATATTACGAGCCAGGCGAAGCGGATGTAAAAGCGCTTATGGCAGGTAATGATGTGATCCTTTTTCCACTAGATGTCTCTAAAGCCATAATTCAGGTTCAGAAAGCGATTAAGAAAGGAGACCTTTCCCAAGCATCGCTAGACGCTCGCGTAAAAAACATTTTGCTTGCAAAATACTGGATGGGTTTAAATGAAGACCAAACCATTATTACCAATAACCTCACGGAAAGAATCAACAACAGCTATTCGAAAATGCTCAATCGCATTCTGTACCAAAAAGCAATTACAGTTGTAGACAACACCGATCAGCTCTTGCCAATCATTGATGTGGACAGCACTAAATTCGCTTCATTGTTTTTTGGCGATGCAGAAGGCAATGTATTTCAGAGTGAATTGGACAACTACGCCCACTTCGACCATTTCACTTTTGGCAAAACAGAAGAAAGCACTATTGATTCATTAGCGTCCAAATATGATGTTATTGTAGTCGGTTATGGCGGCATTACCAATTCTCCACGAAACCAACATGGCATCAACTCAAGCCATATTGAACTGATTAAAAAGCTTCAAGCCCAAACAAAAGTCATCGTTGTCGCACTTGGCAATGCCTATGGCCTTCAATATTTCGAGGGTGTTAAAAACATACTTTGCACTTACGAAGACAACGAAATAACAAGAGATATTGCGCCACAAATAATTTTTGGTGCCCTTCGGGCAGAAGGAGAATTACCCGTAACGGCTGGTTCTTTCAAAAAAGGTTCTGGAGTAAAAACCCTTACCGCTTCAAGGTTGAGCTTTGGGTTGCCAGAAGAAGTGGGTATGGACGGAGCCACACTTAAAGGCATTGACGCTTGGATGGACAAAGCCATCAAAGGAAAAGCAACACCTGGCGGTCAAATCATTGTGGCCAGAAAGGGTAAAGTGGTTTTCAGAAAAAACTATGGTTTCCAAACCTACGATAGCTTAGATGCTATCACCGACCAAACCATTTATGATTTGGCCTCTGTAACCAAAGTAGCGGCCAGCGTGCAAGTGCTGATGTACCTAAACGACAACGGGCTTTTGGACATGAACAAAACCCTAGGCGAATATTTGCCCGAAGTAAAAGGCACCAATAAAGAAAATCTTGTCATCCGAGATGTTCTTCTTCACCAAGCAGGTTTGCTTCCTTACATTCCTTTTTGGAAACGAACCATAGACAACGGCCAGCTAAAAGAGCAATATTACAGAGAAACCCCAGGAACGGGCTACAAAGCGAAAGTAGCCGAGCATATTTTTGGAAGTCAAGCACTAACGGATTCGCTTTGGCATTGGGTAATTGATGCCGACTTAAGAAAAATGCCTCGTGGAGAAAGCAAATACGATTATCTATATTCCGACATGGGCTATTATTTCTTTTTAAAGCTTGCGGAAAAAGTTTTGAATCAGCCCATCAATGAATTTTTACAGAAGCAGCTATATCAACCTTTGGGTTTGCAAACCTTGGGTTACTTACCTACTGAGCGTGGCTTTTATGCTGAAATAGCACCAACCGAAGACGATTTCTTATTCCGAAAAACACTTTTGAGAGGAACCGTACACGACCAAGGTGCTGCCATGATGGGAGGCGTTGCAGGCCATGCCGGGCTTTTTTCAAATGCGCTTGATTTGGCCATTCTCATGCAAATGCATTTACAAAGAGGGCAGTATGGAGGTCAGCAATATTACAGTGTAAACACAATTCCTGCCTTTACAGCTCAACAAACAGAAGACAATCGTAGAGGTATGGGCTGGGATAAACCCATTGTTGGAAAAGATGCTGGACCAACTTCGCGCTATGCTTCCGCAGCCACTTTTGGCCACTCTGGGTTTACAGGCACAGGCATTTGGGCCGACCCCGAACAAGATTTGGTTTACATATTTTTGGCGAATAGAGTTTACCCAGATGCAGAAAACACAAAACTCATGAACTGGGACATCCGTACCAAAATTCAGGATGTGATCTACGAATCTATCTGGAACTTTAACCAGCAATAGCCAGTTACTAACTGGTCAGCGATAAGCACGAAGAATTAATGAAAATTGGTATTGTTTGTTATCCGACCTTTGGCGGATCAGGGGTGGTAGCTACCGAATTGGGTATTGGATTGGCCAAAAAAGGCCACAAAATTCATTTTATCACCTATTCCCAACCTACTAGGTTAGATTTCTTTAACGAAAATCTCTTCTATCACGAAGTAAATATTCGATCATATCCGCTTTTCAAATTCCCTCCTTACGAATTGGCTTTGGCCAGTAAAATGGTAGACGTGGTAAAGTATGAAAAGCTAGACATGCTTCATGTACACTACGCTATACCACACGCTTCTGCGGCAGTTTTGGCAAAGCAAATCTTAAAAACCCAAGGAATTGAAATTCCCGTGATTACCACGCTTCACGGAACTGACATTACTTTGGTAGGCAAAGATCCGTCCTACGAACCTGTGGTTACTTATAGCATCAATCAATCGGATGGAGTGACCTCTGTTTCGGAAGATTTGAAACAAGACACCTACAAGCATTTCAATATTACTCGGGAAATTGAGGTGATTCCCAACTTTATAGATCTTGAAAAATTCAAGAAACAACGCAAAGATCATTTCAAAACCGCTATTTGTCCGAACGGAGAAAAGTTAGTGGTTCACACTTCTAACTTTAGAAAGGTGAAACGTATTGATGATGTGGTGAAGGTTTTCCATAAAATTCAGGAGACCATTCCTGCTAAGCTTCTTTTAGTAGGCGATGGACCAGAAAGAGGCCACATTGAAACCCTTTGTCGTGAGTTGGGTATTTATGAAGACGTTCGCTTTCTAGGCAAATTAGAGGCGGTAGAAGAAGTGCTTTCTGTAGCCGATTTGTTCATTATGCCTTCGGAAAAGGAAAGCTTTGGTTTAGCGGCTTTGGAGGCTATGGCCTGCGAAGTTCCATTGATTACTTCTAATGCGGGCGGTATTCCCGAACTGAATATTAATGGAGAAACAGGCTTTGTTTCGAAAATTGGAGACATTAAAGATATGACCAAAAATGCGCTTCACATTTTGAGTGAAGATCATTTAAGTACATTCAAAGCCAATGCACTGAAAAGAGCTCAGCAATTCGACATCACTAATATTTTACCGCATTACGAAGATTTCTACGCCAAAGTGATTAACGAGGTACTGGCTACATCTTAAGCTTCTTAACCAAATAGAAATAAAAAAAGCTTGCCGCGAATCTTCATTCAGGCAAGCTTTTAATTTTTTGTCCAAGCTGAAAATTACCTCATAGAGGTAGCATTTTCTAGAGAGACGCCTCTGAGCTTTTGAATTTCATTATAAATCACATCGCCAGAAGAAGGTCGCGGAGCATTAGAGCTATAAATTTTACCTTCTTTGTCTATAAGCAAATATCTAGGAATTCCTTTGATCTGGTACTTTTCAGTTATGGAGGTATCCCATCCATTTCCACCAAAAAGCTGAATGCCGTCTAATTCATTCTTCTCTAAAAATTTAACCCACTTTTCTTTATCATCAGCATCATCTACCGATACATAAAGCCATTTTACATCTTCAGCATGAGCCAAACGCTTTTTCAATTCTTTATAACTTGGAAATTCGCTGATACACGGCCCACACCAAGTAGCCCAAACATCTACATAAACCACATTCCCTTTCAAACTGCTTAAAGAAACCATTTCCCCATCAATTGACTCATATTCAAAATCTGGCGCTACTTTTCCGCTTCTTATGGGTTCAAACTTGGCGTATGAGGTTTCAATGATTTTCGCATATTTCGAATCAGGATAATCAGCCAAATACTCATCTTTAAAATCCCAAGCCTCGTCAATGCCTACAGACATGATTAGCATGCTCACGAAATCCCCAAGCATGTATGATTTATAGTTCTCCGGAATCTCTTTGCTATCAACAGTAAAATCGTAAAGCTTTTGATACACACCTGGAGTAGAATACCAAGGTGTATCACCAAAATCGCCCAGAGACTTTACCCCTTCTGTATTCACATAAGAAGTCACAAAACTCCCAAATCAACTCGAAGTCAATGCTCTATCATCAAACTGAAAAGCTTGCTGATAAACATCTGAAAGGCCTGGCGCTTCAAAATCTTCTTCACCTTCTTTTTTCTGGTAAGCGTTGTAATAACTTCCATAAGTTCGAAGGCCACTGGCATTTTCAGCAAAAAACTGGGCTTTCATAATGTATTTAAAATCTTCGGAAAGCAGATCTGACTTACTTTGGATATAACTGTTTTTTGCCTCGCTCAATTCATCGCTTTGCTTTTTAAATTCATCCCAATCCAATGAATACTGCCTGTATTTTAATTCCGAATGCTTCTCTGCGAACTGACGATCAAATCCAGAAAGGCTATCTAGCACTTTTAAATATTCGGCTCCCTCTCCTTCGTATTCAAAATCAACCTTTTTATCTTCTTGTTTATTTGCTTTTAGCATTAAAGGCTTTCCAGGTTCTAGATAAATCGACTTATAAAAATCTCCTCTAACCAAAGCCATCACAGGTTGTTCTATGTTCAAAGTAGTCTGGTATGTTCCATCTTCACCTAAAGTGAAGGTGTATTCTGGTTCTCCATAAAGTTGCTTTGCGGTAGAAGAAGAAATCATTAGGGAATATTCTTGCTCTAAATCGGGTTCATCTACTTGAAGGGTAAACAATACCGATTTTTCTTGCTTAGGTTGACAAGAAAAAATGAGCAGACACAAAAAAATTGGTAGTAATTTTCGGGTTTGCATAAAAGATTAGATTAGTTAAAAATGACCAAAACTTAATCTAACCAATTTATAACCAACTGAAAACAAAAGGGTTAATTATTTCGGATTGAAGAAATGTGGACACTTAAAGAATTAGGCCGATTGACAAAGGAAGGAGAGAACCTTCATCTTGAGTTTAAAAAGAAGGCCAATTTCCCTGAAAAGATAGTCAAAGAATTAGTGGCTTTTGCCAATACCGATGGTGGCGTTTTATTGATCGGGGTAGATGATGACGGTACTGTTTCTGGAACAAGAGATATTGACGGAGAAATATTTGCTATGGAAGAGGCCATAGAAAAATTGATTCGGCCAACACTCAGTTACGACAAACACATTGTGAAAATCAATGAGAAAAAAGCCATTGCCGTTTTTGAAATACCCAAAAGCCAAAAACCTCCACACTTTATAAAAAGCACATCTTCAACCCAAGAAAGAAAAGCTTACGTTCGTTATAAAGACCAAAGTTTGCAGGCAAGTCGCGAAATGCGCGAAATCATGCGCAGAAGAACTAAAGCCAAAGACATTCAGTTTACATTTGGCGATAAGGAGCAAAAACTGATGGAAATCTTAGACGCTTCCGGATTTACCACGTTAAAGCAGTTTGCCAAAGAAGCCAACATTAGAAAGTTTGTAGCTTCGCGCACCCTAATTCGTTTGGTTTTGGCCAATGTATTAAACATTGTGCCTCACGAAAATGAAGATCATTACGTTAGGAAGTAAAATTTAAGATAGAACAGACACAAGCAATATGAAAATGAGCAGATGGATAGCGGCTTTTATGATTTTGGGAGTAATGATAACTACCAATGCATTTGGCCAAAAGAAAGAAAAATATGACACCAAAAAGGCATCTAAAACGATAGCTACTTTCAAAAGTACTGACAGCGGTTTACAAGCCTTTTTCGATAATTCATTTGGTTATGCTGTTTTCCCATCCATTGGAAAAGGAGCAATTGGCATTGGCGGTGCGGCTGGAAAAGGTGTGGTTTATAAGCAAGGTGCTATGATTGGCGGCTCAAACATGACTTAGATTACCGTAGGTTTTCAGTTTGGTGGCCAAGAATACAGTGAAATAATCTTTTTTGAAGATGCCGACAGCTTTAACCGCTTTATAAACAACAAATATCAATTTGCGGCACAAGCTTCGGCCGTAGCTTTAAAGTCAGGAGTTTCGGCCGATGCCAGTTATACCGATGGTGTTGCCGTATTTACCCAGGCCATTGGCGGCTTAATGTACGAAGCTTCAGTAGGTGGTCAAAAATTTAAATTCATACCAAAAAGTGAAATGAAATAAGATTTCGCCTCACAAAATATTCAAAGTCCGTTTGCCCTTAGCGAACGGACTTTTTTGTTTTAAAGCTTCCTATTTTTCATCAACCTTGCTTCAAGTCAATACCACTTATCCAAATAATCAGGCTGCCTGAGAAGTAATAGATTGAACTTCAGCTTACTATCGTTATTTTACTTTTTCAACCTTACGTAAAATGATGAAGTCGACTTTTAAACCACTTTGGGCACTCTTTTTAGCCCTTGTTGTTTGTTCTCCTTTGAACGCATTTCAGTCCAAATCAGAAACTCCTGCGGTTACTGAAATGTATGAATACATGGTTCAGCTTAGGGCAGATAACGGAAGCCTTTCGCGTTTTTATACCGTGGCCAATTCGCCTGAAAGAAGAGAACGTTTTAGGGAATTCTTTAAAAATGAAGCGGCCAAAATGGAGAAAATGCCCTTCAATAAATTCTCTACAGGAGGCCAAGTAGATTATTTACTTACTAAAAGATATATCGATGAAAATCTGTTTGATCTTGATGTTGAAGAGAAAGAATACAATCAGATCAAATCATGGATTGATTTCGGAACTCCGTTATACGAGATTGAAAAAAAGCGAAGAAGAGGCCATCACATGGAAGGCGATAAAGTTGCGGCTCAACTCAATGATATCGTAAATCAAATCGAAGCGATTTCTATCAAACTGAAGGAAGAAAACCCAACTTTCCCAAGAAACCTGACTTCCAGGGCTGCTGGCGTAATTTGGGGTTACAAAAGAGCATTAACCAGTGTTTATGAGTTTTATGAAGGTTACGACCCACAATTTACTTGGTGGGTTAAAAAACCATATGCTGCGCTGAATACGGCATTGGACAATTATTCTAAGCTCTTTACTGCTCAAGTAGATAAAAGCACACTTCCTCCTGACGATGGTAGTGGCATTATTGGCAATCCGATTGGCCGAGAAGAACTGACCCGATTGTTGAAGTACGAAATGATTCCTTATTCTCCGGAAGAATTGGTAGAAATCGCCAATAAAGAATTCGCTTGGTGCGATGCTGAATTGCTGAAAGCTTCGCAAGAAATGGGCTTTGGCAATGATTGGAAAAAGGCTCAAGAAAAGGTAAAAATGTCCTTCGTTCCTGAAGGCCATCAACCTGAAGCGATGCTTAAATTGTACAACGAGTCGGTTGATTTCCTTAAGAAAAATGATTTGGTGACTATTCCACCAATCGCTGAAGAGAGCTGGAGAATGTCGATGATTTCTCCTGAAAGACAACTGATTAGCCCTTTCTTCTTAGGAGGAGAAACGCTGCAGATTTCTTACCCAACAGATGAAATGGAGCATGAAGACAAACTGATGAGTATGCGCGGCAACAACCCTCATTTCTCTCGCGCTACGGTTCATCACGAACTGATTGCCGGTCACCATTTGCAAGGATTTATGAACAATCGATACAAAGAATACCGTTTTTACAGAACTCCATTCTGGACGGAAGGCTGGGCACTTTATTGGGAATTGCTTCTTTGGGATATGGACTTTCCGCAATCCCCTGAAGATAAAATCGGAATGCTTTTCTGGAGAATGCACCGTTGCGCGCGCATTATATTCTCATTAAACTACCACTTAGGCAAATGGACGCCTCAACAATGTATCGATTTCTTGGTGGATAGAGTAGGCCACGAACGCGCCAATGCTGCTGGTGAAGTACGCAGATCGTTTACGGCCAATTACGGCCCACTTTACCAGTTAGCTTACATGACGGGCGGAATGCAATTTTATGCCCTTAAGAAAGAATTGGTGGACAGCGGCAAAATGACCCTAAAAGAATATCACGATGCGGTATTGCATGAAAACAGCATGCCTGTAGAAATGGTGAGGGCCATTCTCACTGATCAAAAACTGAAGAAGAACTTTGAAACCAATTGGAAGTTCTACAATAAATAGAAAATCCACTACCAAAAAGCCATTGTCTAGTTTAAACAATGGCTTTTTTATTACCTCCACTTTTTCGTGAAACGCACCCTTCGGATTATAGGACTTTATTTGGCCGGGCTTCTAGCCTTATGGCTCAGATACTTTTTATTGCATGCTGAAAGCATAGCTTCATTTTCAGAAATGATAAGGAGAAGGCCCCATGATGACCTCTTTGGTTATGCACTTTTTATGACTTTAGCCAACTATTGCCTGCTCACCATTGGCTTGGCTCTGATCGCTTTCACAACGCTATTTCTTTTCAAAAAGAATCAGGATTAACATACTCGCATTTAGCTCGTTTACAAGGTGAGGCCATACTTCTTTTATGATCCAAATCATAAATCTGGTTGATGCGCATCACGCAAAACCACTGGCTTTTGGCCTACTTTTAAAACAGATAAGAACGACTAAAACACCTATGTCATGAAAAAGATCATTGTACCTATAGATTTTTCAGAATGCGCTGAAAACGCACTTCAGAATGCAGCCCTTTTGGCCGAGCGCCTTAACATGGAACTGATTATTCACCATACTTATATTTTACCTGTAGCGATTGCGGAAAGTACTCCCGGCTTGGTGGGTGAAGAAATGGACACTTTGCGCGAAGGAGCAGAAAAAAGGGTAGATAAACTGATTAAAGAAATTGCAAAGCACACCAAAGTCAAAGTTCATTCCGATATACAAGCAGGAGTTCTGATGGACAACGTGGAAGACCTGATTAAAACCCACGACATTGCCTTCGTAATCATGGGAACCCAAGGCGCTGGTGGGCTACAAAGAGCGTTTTTGGGCAGCAACACCTATCACCTTATGAAGCATATTAAGCATCCAATCATTGCTTTGCCATGTGATTCTGACATCAGCAAAATGACAAAAATTGCCATTGCGGGCGATTATAAAAGCTTACCGGAAGCTTCTGCTTTGCAGCCCATAATTGAGCTAGCCAATGCTTTTTATGCTGAAATCTGTATTATTCACATTGACCAAGATCCGGCTTTGGAACATGATGAAATTGAAATTGCGAAGGGGCTAGAAAAGTACCTGAAGAAGGTGAAACACTCTTTCCACTTTAGAAGAGATTTCGATGTAGAAGAAGGTTTGGTGGCCTTTGCTCAGGAAGAGAAAATCAATTTAATGGCCATGATTGCGCGCCATCACAACATTATCGACAGAATCACTCACGGCAGCGAAACCAAGCGCATGATGCTTGACATTCCTATGCCTTTAATGATTGTTCACGAATAAAATTGTGAGGCTTTCGGATAAGATCACAAAGACACTGTCATTGTAACGCGTTGTTCTTTGGCCAAACAAAGATGAAAAACTAAACCCTCTGATGTTCTCAGGGGGTTATTCTTTCCACCAAGGCAACGGAAGTTTGATGTCAGCAATAGAATTTACCACCATATCTGGCTTAAAAGGAAAGTCATTCAAGTTCTCACGCTTCGACATTCCTGAAAGGGTTAAAATGGTGTTATAGCCCACCTGAACTCCACCCTGAATATCGGTTGCCAATGTATCTCCGATTACGGTAGCTTCATCTGTTGCCAAACCAATGTATTTTCTCGCTTGGCGCATCATTACAGGGCTTGGTTTACCTACCGAAAAAGCCTGCTTTCCAGTAGCGGTTTCAATCATAGAAACTATGCCTGCAATACCCAAATTATTCCAGCCTGGCTTTCTTGGTGAAGGATCTAAGTTTGTAGCGATTAGCTTTGCACCGCCCAAAATAAAGTCGATGGCCTTTCTCACCATTTCTAACGTAAAATTGATGCCTTCGCCCACTACCACAAAATCGGGATCGTTTTGAACCAATGTAAAACCATGCTCATGAAGGCTTGAAATTAGTCCACCTTCACCCAAAACATAGGCCGTTCCGTTAGGAAATTGCTGCCCCATAAAGTGAGCCGTTGCCATGGCACTAGTGTACACATTACTTTCTTCAACATGAATCCCCATTTTGGCCAACTTTCTAACCGCATCCAAAGGCGTTCGCTGGCTATTATTGGTCATAAAAGTGAAAGGGATATTTTCCTTTTGAAGTGTTTCAACAAATTTATCCGCTCCCGGAATCATTTTGTTTTCTACATAAATAACTCCGTCCTGATCAATTAAAAAGCCTTTGGGCATGTTGTTTTGGTTTTAGTTTACTTGAATATGGAAGAAAGAATGTTCTCTACCAACTTAGCACTCATTAAGCTATCGTTAAGGGTGAACAACGGTGATTCGCTTTCTCCAGCCTTTATACATCTTGCTACTTCTTCAATTTCATGAGCATAGCCTGTACTTGTATACGGCAGATTCACTGTTTCAATTTCGTCTCCTTTATGAATGGTAAAACTTTCGTTTTTCCAGAAAAATGGAAGATGGATAAATCCTTCTTCTCCATAAATATAGGCCTCTTTGCTGGTAACTAAAGTAATACTAGCCGCCAATTGCGCCACTTGTTCATTGCCATAGTCCAACTGCAAATAAATGCTTTCATCAACACCGGTAGATGAAATTTCGGCTGAAGCTTTAAAGCTATCGGGCTGCCAGCCAAACAAATCTGCAGCGAAGGTGAGGGGATAAACGCCCACATCGTAAAGAGCTCCACCAGCTAAATCTGGGTTGAGCAAACGGCCTTCATCCGAAAGCTTTTCCGGAGAATTAAATCCGAAGTTGGCGGTCACTGATTTCACCTTTCCGATTGCTCCCGATTTGGCTCTTGAAATGGCCTCTTTATATGCTGGCAGATAGCGCATCCACATGGCTTCCATAAGAAACTTACCCGATGATTTTGCGGCTTCAATCATAGCGGATATTTCTTTGGAAGAAATTCCCATTGGCTTTTCGCAAAGCACGTGTTTTCCAGCCAGCAAAGCATCAATCGTGTTTTGGCAATGAAAATTATGGGTTGTACTGATATAAACTACATCAACATTGGGGTCGGCCAACAGCGCTTCGTAGCTATTGTATACTTTAACTTCAGGAAACTCATTTTGCAATGCTTTGGCATTAGATCGTGAAGCAAAAGCATAAGCCACTTCTCCGTCAACTACATTTAAACTCTCTAAAAATTTTCGGGCAATTCTCCCGAAACCTATAAATCCCCAGTTCATGTTTAAAGAAACTAATTTTTTGGCGTAAGCTCAGCGGTTTTCGGATTAAGAACGCTTAAAAAACAAGAGGCCGCCTGAATAGGCAACCTCTCTCTTCAACCAAAACATACAGTACTTGCTATACCGCACATTAATAAAACCGCTAGCGCGATTTTTTATTGTTAAAAACCGCTGCTGATTTATGTATTTAACTGATTACAAGTCGCTTTGTTAAAAGAAGTTTGCTCAGTGCCTCAATTTGAGCGACAAATTGGCGCCAAAGCTCAATAACTTGACTTTACCCACACCAACGCCCGCCAAAGGCACCTTAGCAAAAGGCTCTAGGCCTAAGATCAAATGAGAAGTCAACATGCGTTCATAACCAACAGAAAGATTCAATACTCCCAAATAATGCTGGTTTTGATTTTTGACTCCATAGTGATCGGGCCAATTAGGATGATAGCCTTCGTATTGGTAATCATAATCCTCGGAAAGCATTAGGTAAGAAGAAATCCCAGTAGACGCGAAAAAATTATCTCCGCTTTGGGTAGCGAAATATCTGCGGACATTCAAAGGTATGTCTACCACTTTACAGGTGGCATTAATATTCGTGATGTCGTAATAAGTAGCCCATGAAGGGTTCTGGTATTCTGAACCTAGCGCGGTATACTTTTTCACTGAAAAAACGGCTCCAGTTTGAAAGCTCCATCGCTGATTGAAATAATATTCCAAAGCTATACCTGCCATAGTTCCTGGTTTGGAAAAACCATCTAATCGGGTAGTGCTAAAGTCAGCGGAAGCAAATACAGAAACAGCCCATTTTGGGCTTTTCATGGAATCAATCTCATCTTCTTTGTAAAGAATGAGCTGAGGCAAAACCATTTGAGGAGAGCCTTCAGGCTTTCTACAAAAGCCAGCCAAATAATTGGAGCGGCCTGTAGGTCATTCGTTCGACTAATAAAACTATCAAGTTCTGAATCCTCAGTTGGCACTAAATTACTGAGACTGTTATTTTTTGCTTCATCAGTATTAAAGCTTCTATCAACATTCGCCAAAGCTGATGACTCATTTTTTGGCAAATCACTGTCGGAATCGAAAGCACCCTCCTTTTGAGCATTTTCGGCTACCTGATTTTTTTCTGTAGAATTAGAATCGCTTTCTACTGAATTAGGTTTGTTTTGGGTTGAATCAATGCTTGAACTTTCACCTTTCTGGTTAGCTTTGGGTTGTTGATTTTCAGTATTGGGTTTTAGCAGAAAAACTGCCAAACTGCCTAGAAGCAAAAGAGGCAATAGCCATTTCCACCAAGCGAATGGCTTTCTATTCGGAGCGTCCAGCTTCTTTTCCATGGCCTCCCATGCACCCGGATTAAATTCAAACCGCGCATTATCAGCTGCTTCTCTCGCCAACTGTTCTAACCGATCTTCGGGTTCTTTCGCCTCATCCATATTTGAACACCTCCTTCTGAAGACCCGCCCTTAAAATGGCCTTGGCCCTGGTTAAATTTGCTTTTGAAGTACTTTCAGTAATCCCCAATTTATCGGCAATCTCTTGATGTTTAAAACCGTCAATCACATAAAGGTTAAAAACAGCGCGATAAGCTGGAGACAATTTCCCAATTCTGGCTAGAATTTCCTCATAATTGAGATTATGATCGGGAGCTTCACCGGTCGACTGGGCAATTTCTGCCTCGGTAATATCGGCCAAGAATTTATGTTTAGCGTTTCGCTTGATGTGGTCTATACAGGAATTGACCAAGATTCTTCTAAGCCATGGCTTAAAGGGCTTGTCGCTTTCAAACTTTTTAATGTTTTTGAATACTTTTAAAAAGCCATCGTTGAGCACTTCCACAGCATCGGTTTCGTTGCCAGTGTAGCGTATACAAATGCTCATGCCATAGCTGTAATAATCTTTATACAACTGCTGTTGGCTTTGCCTGTCGTTTTGCTTACAGCCCTCAATAATCAGTTCCAAAAGCTTTTCAATCTTAGTCAATTGCCGCCCCTTTCGCTTACCGTACTTCGGTAAGACAGAAAAGGCTGCGTAAAGCACTTAAAATTTCTTTGCTAAGATCAATTTACTCATAAGTCAAATGGTCTACAACAGGGTAGACAAGAGGTGAACAGAATAAAAAAACAAAAGGGAGACTGCTGTTAGGCAATCTCCCTTTGATTAAAGATCTATGTTGATTGGGGTATTTCTTAGTCAAACAATGAAGTTAGTGACAAAGAGATGTTTACGTTAGCGTTTGCAGAAACTGAAACTTCATCTCCCATTTCGCCTTCAGCACTCAAAGAAGATTTAATAAGCGCTGAAAAGTCTAATTCACTGGTGAATTCATTTTCGTTATAAGCAGCGTACACTAATTCGTAATCTCCTTTTTCCATATATGAAAGTTGGAAACTACCAGAACCGGTTAAGCTACCATCTACAACAGCACTAGAAACTGCATGAGCAAATTTGATATTGCTTTCTCCTTGACCTTGCGCTTCAGCATCAGCATCGAACTCACCTTTTTTGTAAGCATAAACGATTACTTTGTCAGCACCTTCGAAACCAGACATATCTACAGAACCCATAATGTTACCAGCTTCTTGCTTAGTTACCAATCTTAGGGCAGCACTAGCTTCTGATTTAGAAACCAAAGTATATTTATCGCTTTCCATTGCACCGTTATCTTCTTCCTTAATCATTTTTCTAAGGTCAAAGTCAACTACAATGTTTTGGGTAGAATTCGCCATAATATCGTAAGAACCGCTAGCTACCAATTCAACTTTTTCTTCTCCGTTCAACTCTAGAGCTTGCTTACCACTGGTAGTCATTACATAAGAACCTGGGCTGTTTCCGTCTTCGTCAGTGGCTAAATCTAAAGTAAAAGTAATGTCATTGTAAGTACCCGCGTTCAAATCGTCAGTAGCTAACACCTCAGTTTTACCTTTTTGAAGAGCCAATAAATCAACAGTTATAGGGCCATTGAATGAATCAACAGTTTCTCCGTTAACTTCAACATTAGTAATAGTTACAAATACACCGCTTACTTCAGCGTTATCGATTGGAGCATCTGCTACTTCGAAAGTGGCAGAACCTGTACCTGACATTTCTCCAGAATTGTCATCATCACTACAGCTTGTTGTGAATCCTAGTGTTAGCGCGGCAAGAAGTCCGCAACCTATTGTTTTTAAATTTTTCATATCAATTAAAGTTTGTTTGATTTAACGTTTAGGGTTTATCCAAAAAGCTGACCAACTGCTGAATTGAGAAATTAGAGGGGTTTTGGGCTTGAAAATGTAGCGTTCGCTCTACATTTTCATTTCACACTGTTCCATTTGATGGACGATTTGCCTCTGGTGTTCCGCTTTCGGGCTGGCGCTTTCCGATTTCTTTTATGATTGGGCTATCACGCGAAACCTTGATAAAGGAGTGATAGAATAAATAATACAATGAAAATAAAGAACAAGAATTTGGCGATGCCTGAAGAGGCCGAGGCAATTCCTCTGAAACCAAATAGCGCAGCAACTATGGCTACAATGAAAAAGACTATTGACCAGTATAACATGATTATTAGATTTTAATGAAACTTGATTTTTTTGTTTGTACTGGTTAAATGGCAATTACTTCACCAAAGCCAAAAACAGCGAATTTGACCGAAAAAAACACATTTAAATGGGGAAACTGGGGAAATTGCACCCCGAAACAGTGAGCGCATGCGGGTATATTTTCAACAAAAGAGGAGAAACTGATACGCTAAAAAATGTTCGTTCGATTACTTATGCTGAAGAGAATTTGAGCACAGTTTGAAAATGCCCTTCAATAAAAATTCCTTCTGAAGAGAAAACACCAAACTGAAGGAGAAAAGGAATCACTAAAAGAGGCAAGAAGAAATTACTTTCTACCAAACACAAAAAAAGAGGCCCTTGAAACAAGGAGCCTCTCAACTCAACAATCTACCTCAACAGGAATTAATTGATTATAAATTTTATACCGATTGCAGGGTCGGGTGCGGCATGTAAATCGCCATCTGTGTCTATTTCTAGAAATGGTTTGAGGCCCAGGCTAAACGCCAAAGGAATTTCTCTTGGAGAAAACTCCAGCCCAACTATACCATCAATACCGAAACCTACTTCGGAATCGTCATATCTTCTGTCTCCACGACCGTAATCGTATCTTGGATCTCCGTCATTGTAAAATGCTACGTGTCCACCCCATCCGTAATACCAGTTTACATCAGGAGAATCGAAAGCCATAGTATGTTTTTCGGCCAGTCCGGTAAGGCTAAAGCCATTTCCCCAGAAGCCAACAATACCTTCAAATCCACGGGTTTTAATTGTTAATCCGCTGGTTCCTCCAAATCGAAGTCCAACAGCTGTGTTGTAGTCCTGGGCTTTAGCTTGATTTGAAAAGCCAAAAGCGAGCATGGCTACGAATGCGCAAATAATAATTCGTTTCATCTGTTTATTTTTTTTGATTAAAGAACTTAAGGCCCTGAGTAAACCCATCTTTTGATGGGTTTAACAGTATATAGAGCCAAATGATTTTAATGCTTTGAGTTAGTTTGGATGTTTGATATTATGATTTAGTAGAGAACCAATCGGCAATGTCGTTTCTAACATCGTCCAAGGCATCTACGGTTTTGTCATAACTTTTTTCAACAGCATCTTTGGTGTCTTCCCAAGCATCTTCTGTTGCATCGGCAACATCATCAGCTGCTTCTTGAATGGCATGTTTTTGTTCTACCAATTCTTCACGAGCATTTTCCAAACCTTTGCGGGTATCATCTCCTGCTTTTTCTAATCTGTCGTCAATATTGTCAATCATCTCATCGATATCGTCTTCAGCTCTATCCAGCTTCTGAGCCATTTCCGATCTTTCATCTTCAAAATGATCGTTTGTTCTTCTGTTATTGTCGCAGCTTGATAAAAGGAATAATGATAGCGACAAAGCACTTATGATTTTGAATGTTCTTTTCATGATTATAGGGGTTTAATTGTGATTTACTTTTCTATTTATGTTTTGGTAACAGTTTAATTTCTTTCGATTCAAGTTGTTCAGCCAGCTTTTCTCCTCCTTTAATTCCAAAATCCAAGGTTCTGATTGGGAATGGAATCATGATATCATTTTCATCGAAGGCTTTCTTAATCGCCACAATGGCTTCGCTTCTGGCACCTAAATACTGGGGATTTTCCGGCCCGTATTCTATCCAGAACATTACCTTCAGATTGATGGAAGAACTTCCAAATTCTTCGTACACCATTTCTACAGGCTTGCCATCAACGAGGTGAGAATTTGAACTCACGGCTTTTAAAACAACATCTTTTACTTTATCGAGATCGTCTCCGTACGAAACGCCTACTTCTAAATCCACTCTTCGTGTGTGTGTTCGTGTATAATTGGTAAGGGCATTCTGGAAAATATCCTTATTCGGAATAATGACATGAAGCCCTTGAAACGTTCTTAAAACGGTGGCTCTCAGATCGATTTGTTCTACAAAGCCGCTATATCCGTTCGTTTCAATAATATCCCCAACTACAATCGGCTTTTTAAAGGCCATGATTATACCGGAAATGAAATTGGCCGAGATATCCTGAAAGGCGAAACCTAAGGCCAAACCGATGATTCCCGCACCAGCCAAAAGGGACGTAACCGCTTTGGTAAGCTGCAACACATTTAAGGCTACAACCAAGCCGATGATCAAAGTGACCAAGGCCAGAATGGTAGAAAACAAGTCTATTATGGCGCGTTGTTCAGAAAATCTTGAAATCAAATTTTTCGATGTTGATTTCACAATTCTACTGACCAAGTAAAAGACCAGAAAGACCAGAATGGCTACCACAATATTGGGCAACATAGAGGTTAGAGTTTCTAACCAGCTTTCTAGTTTATTCGATACAATTTGGATGGCGTCTGATATCCCGAAATTCATGTGTTAGGCAGTGATTTTATATAGTTATTAAGCTTTTCAATTCTGAAATAACTTCTGTTCTACTCTTGTCTAGCTTTACTTCCAGTTTTCCTAAGAGTTCTTCTTCCCTACCTTCCACATATTTCAGATCATCATCGGAAAGTTCAGCGTGTTTTCTCTTTAGCTTTCCCCTGATCTGACTCCAATTGCCTTGAAGAAATCTTTTCATAATGTCAATTGAGTTTTGATGTTCACCGTTCAGTTTGAAAGAACCATACCAAAGCCAAAAACAGCCATTTTAAGCTTACAGAGCAACATTTTGAGAATACTGGGTGAAAAAGCGTGGAATTTTTTACACAAAAAAAGGTGGGGAATAACCCCACCTCTACATACTCAATAGTTTAGTTTTTAATTATTGTTCTCTAGAAAACGCAGTAAACATCCAGTGATTTTTCTCTGTTTGTTTCACCAACGAATTCATCATATCTACTGTACCGCTGTCGCCATTATCCAAGGCTACATCGATTACTTTGAATTTGAACTCAAGCAAAATCTCGTAGTCTTTCAGAATCTCCGAAACCATTTCTTTTGCTGTCAAATCTGTACCTGATTCTTTGATTTGAGAGTATTCCAAATATTCTCTCATGGTGCTTAAAGGTGTTTGGCCAAAAACACGAATGCGTTCGGCAATATCATCAATGGCTACTTTCGCATCATTGTATTGTCTCTCAAACTGCTCGTGCATGTCAAAGAAATCGGCTCCTTTTACATTCCAGTGAAAGTTTCTAAGCTTTTGATAATGGACGCTGTAATTGGCCAATAATTTATTCATGGCTTCTACAATTTCAGCAGTTTCCATTTTTGTATAGCCCAATCGGGCGAAAACTCGTTTATGAGTTGTAGGCTTAATCTCCGTTTTTTGTGCAATTCCGTTTTCAGTTATCATATCGTCTTAATATTTATTTTTTGTCAACTGATAACTATGACACGAATTTCGTTCCAAGGCACTTATAGGCAATAGCGGCTACTTAACATAAAATTTTGAGCAAAGACATACACAAAAGTGTGGAAAAGAGCCCTCAATTAAAGGTAATTTCCTAGCAAGAGCACCTCCATAAAATTTTGATCAACGATGTTTGCACGGACACTCCTCCTTGGCGTTCCGCCCCGAAGTCTCTGGGCATCGGAAGAGGTTGGGAGGATTGGCTTTTCAAGTAATGAAATATGGTTGTTCTAATCCCCCTAGCCCCCTTTTCGAAAAAGGGGGAATGGCCTCTGCTAGTCTGCTAGATTGAAGAGGAACATATTTAGTGTTTTTTAATTGAACATTCAGTTAAATGCCCTTTTCTAGGAAATCACTCAATTAAAGGGGAGAAGGATTTTGAAGGTGGTGCCTGTCCCTAGTTCGCTTTCGGCCCAAATTCTTCCTGTATGACTTTTTACAATATTCTGAACTGTAGTTAAGCCCAAGCCCATTCCTCCTTTTTTAGCGGTAAAGAATGGCTCGAACAGATTGTCCATATCATCTTTAGGTATTCCCTTACCATTATCGCTCACTTCTAAAAAAGCCTGATTTTCTAAAACACTCGTTTTAATAGTGAGCCTACCTTCAGTAGGTTTCATGGCTTCTATCGCGTTTAGAAAAAGATTGAGCAGCGCTATGTTCATTTGAGCGCTATCCATGGAAATCAGCGGTAGTTTTTCGTCATAATCTTCAACCAATTCCATTTTCTGCAATTTCAACCGATCTAATATCAGCTTCAAAGTAGTTTGAACTTGGTCTTTCAAAGAAAGACGTTCTAATCTCAGCGATTTAGGTTTAGACGATTCCAGCAATTCCGTAATCAAATTCCCAATACGCTTGGCATTTCTATCGATGATATCCATATACAACTCCGAGTCTTCCACCTCTGGGGGAATTTCTTCTCTGAGTTGATCTAAAGCCAAGGAAAGGTTAGTAAGCGGATTTCTGACTTCATGGGCAATGGTTCGTGCAATTTTGCCCGTCATGCTTAGTTTTTCAGCCCAAAGCAATTCCCTTTCCGCCCTTTTTTTCTGAGAAATATCCCGAATGATTCCTTGAAACATGTGAATGCCATCTTCGGTATGCGAGAGCTCTACTATATTAATAAGGCAAATGGCAATGTTTCCACAAGCCAATTCCAGTTCTGCCTCAAAATCAATAACCCGATCGTTTTTGTAGAATTCACGATTGAAACGGATAAAGTCATCTTCATTCTTGAAAAGGTCTTTCAGCGATAGATTTCTAAATTTTTCACGTTCAAAGCCGAAAGTCTTCACCATTGAATTGTTGGCATCGATGAACAACAATTCATTGTTAGTAATGAAAATACAATCTATGGATTCATGGAAAAGTTGTCTGTAGCGAGAATCGGCTACTTCTATTTCGCCCAAGGCATTTTCATAGGCGGTTACATCTAAAAAGTTAACGGTAAAACCATCGTCCATTTTAAAGGCATGGATTTCGAACCAGTTATTAAAATGCTCTCCTTCGTAGAACTGCTTGATTACCTTTTTCTCGCCTGTTTCAACTACCGCGCAATAATGGTCGAATAAGCCAGCTTCTTTATTGCCCGGCATTTTTTGTAGCAAGGTAGCGCCAACCATTTCATCCCGCGGAATCTTCGTGATTTCTTCTGCCTTGGGATTCATGAACACACATTCAAAATCATAGATTTCACCCTGCTCGTTTCTCAACGATTTAAAGGTAAAAATGCCATAAGGGGCATATTGTAAGTTGGCAAGAATGATTTCTGCAAACTCGGGATCCTTGGCTAACCTTTGGAGCATAAAGGGTGGTTTTTTCTCATTCGTGGTTCTTTTTCCCCACAAAATGTGTGAAACAATGGCCCAATACCACAAAATTAGCGTGGCATGAACTTTTCCATATGGTACTTAAAACTTAACGAATAAACCATAAAGTCATGAAAAAGATTGTATTAACAAGCATTTTTTCCCTACTACTTTTGAGCCTGTGTGGACAAAAGGCGCATAGCCAAGAATTTAGATCTGGTATTAAGGGAAGTTTCAACTTAAGTAACTTCTATACAGAAGATATTGATGATAAAAATTTACGCCCAGGCTTTAGTGTGGGTATTTTTAAAGAGTCACAAATTGCTCCTTCAGCCGCCATTCAGACCGAATTACTTTTTTCTACAAAAGGAAACAGATCTGAATACAGCACAGGACCTTTTGACGGGGAAGCCAAATTTAACCTTAACTATATCGATTTGCCGGTAATGCTTGATTTGAAAGCGGGTTCGGCATTGGATATTTCTTTCGGACCGTATATTTCTTACCTGATTAGTGCCAACGTTACTACCGATGGAGATTTTGGTAGCTCTTACGATGAAGTAAACCGAGATAATTTGAAAGATTTCGATTATGGATTTGTAGGAAGTGTAGGTATCAATTTTGGCAATGCCGAAGTAGGTGCTCGTTACAACATGGGACTAGCCGAAATTGCAAATTCCGACAATTCAAGAGCTGTATTGGGAGACGCTAAAAACTCGTTGATCCAGTTTTACTTAGCCTTGGGTATGCAATAAAATATCCTCACCACAACCACCAAAAAAGGCCATCTGAAAATTCAGATGGCCTTTTTAATGTTTTTTGCTTAAAGAAATCAAACGTTAATTCCGTAAGATTTCAATTTATTATAAAGTGTTTTTCTATCTACTTTAAGCAGCTCTGCTGTTTTACTCTTATTGTTTTTTGTTCTTCTCAACACTTCCATAATGGCACGCTTTTCAGCTGCTTCGGCCACGGATTTTAGGTCTGAAGGCATTTCTCCGTTGAAGGAAACCTCCATAACGCCATTGTCTTCAGAAAGCTCAGGCATAACAATCTCTTGAGGCAAATGAATGGTTTCGATATAATCATCTTGGCAAAGAAGCACCGCTCTTTTTACCACATTGCTTAACTCGCGAAGGTTTCCGTGCCAGGTGTATTCTTTGAGTCTATCCATGGCTTCATCGGTAAAGCCTTTCACGTCTTTATCTAATTGGCGGTCGGCCTGAACCAAGAAGTACTCTGCAAACACTTTTACGTCTTCAGGTCTTTCTCGCAAAGGCGGAACATCAATTCTAAACTCGTTAAGTCGGTGGAAAATGTCTTCTCTGAATTTTCCTTGCTTTACCATTTCCTTTAGGTTGTCGTTTGTGGCCACAACTACGCGCACATTGATCGGAACTTCTTTGGTTCCGCCTAAAGGTTTTACTTTTCTTTCTTGAAGAACACGAAGAAGCTTTACTTGATTTTCGTAAGTTAAATTTCCGATTTCATCTAAGAAAAGGGTTCCTCCATCGGCCAATTCAAAACATCCTTTTTTATCGGTAATAGCTCCGGTAAAAGCACCTTTTACATGACCGAATAATTCAGAACCTGCTAAATCTTTAGGCAATGCGCCACAATCAACCGCCTGAAAAGGTTGTCCGGAACGCTTACTTTTTTCGTGAATGGCATTGGCCACGAATTCTTTTCCAACTCCGGTTTCGCCCAAAATAATCACCGACATGTCGGTAGGGGCAATAAGGTCGATGTGTCGGGAAATGGTTTGGGCTTCTGGACTTACTCCCTCCACAAAATCTTTACGATTACTGCCACCGCGCTTAATTTTTTCGCGTGGATGGGCAGGCTCTTCTTTTTTGTTTAATGCCGATTGAATGGTAAGTAAAATCTCATCGGGATAAAGAGGCTTGGTTACGTATTCAAAAGCGCCTTTTTTCAAAGCCTCCACGGCCACTCTCACATCGGAGTAACCCGTTATGATAATCACCTGGATTTTAGAATCGATGATTTTAATTTTTTGGAGCATCTCCAAACCCGAGTAGTCAGGTAGCTTAAAATCGCAAAGCACCAAGTCTACCTCATTTTTCTTGAGCCATTCTTCGGCATCGCGACCGCTATCTACTACAGAAGCTTCGTAACCTTTTTTGGTCAGGTATTTTTGCAACAACAGACAAATATCCTTGTCGTCATCAACAATTAGTATTTTACTCATCAACTTATGTTAAGGTGTCCAGTATAGCTTTTTTACTAAAGGGTTTATGAATAAAGTCATCCACCCCAAGGGCTTCTGCTCTAGTCATTTCTTCCACCCCATCATGGGCACTTATAATGATGATTTTAGCATTATGAGTATGCTCCTTAATAATGGGAACTAGATCGAAGCCAGTGCCATCAGGCAAGTTCAAATCCAGAAAATAGTAATCATACTGCGTTTCTAAAAAGTCCTCGCGAGCCGCGTTCATACGATCGAAATACTTGGTACTAAATCCCTCTCTTTCTAGGAATTTAGAAACCATTCTTCCAATAAACTCTTCGTCATCTACTATTGCAACCTTTCTGGAATCTTGCATATTTCTTAAAACCTGATGAACTCTGCGCTCCACTTTGGGGAATTATCTACACAGAATAATTAGTAAAGCACAGAAACAACCAAATTGTTAGGCTCGGCACGGAATTTTCTTTAAGAAAAATCAAAAATGTTTGTTAAACGCCTTAAACCTGAGTTTATCGCCCAAAAATTCGGTGATAAATATTTTGAAAAGGCCAAACTACAAATCGAATCTCAATTTTGAAACGTTCAACCAAAACCCATATGGATAATTTAATGCTAAACACATTTGCTTGGGGAAAAACCATTCCTGAAGCTTTACGCGAACCCATTTTAAAAACACTTTCTCATTACCCCGAACTCAAAGAGGTGCGAATAGAGTTTAGGTTTGCCGAAACCAAAACCAAGTCGGTTATGAGTGCGCGCCCAACCATTCCTTCCTTTTTCAAAAATGCTGCAGATCGCTCATACGTGATTTTCATAAGAAGACGCTTTGTGATTGATGGCGAGTTGATGAAAATTGAAACTTTGCCACAAAACATTATGATTGGTTGGTTAGGCCATGAACTTGGTCATGTGATGGATTACCGAGAAAGATCGCTGATGGACCTGATTAAGTTTGGACTGAAGTATCTTACTTCGAAAAAATTTATGAGAAAAGCCGAGCGTACTGCAGATGAAATTGCCGTTCGCCATGGTTTAAGACATGAAATTCTAGCGACCAAAAACTTTATAATAAACAATGCTGATCTTCCGAATAGATATAAGCGAAAGATCAGCAAGTTGTATTTAAGTCCTCAGCAGATTATGGAGATTGTAAATACTGATGAGGAAAGAATTCCTGAGAAATTAGCTGAAGTCTAATTCAAGAAATGAAAGGAATTCTTTCATTTCTTTCTCTCCCAGCATCTGAGCCACTTTAACCTGACCACCCTTCTTCTTGTTCCTTTCACTCCAATCGTAGAAAGCTTCCTTATCTACCACGGTCACTTTAACGCCTTTTAGAGCTTTCTTTCTGGCCACGCCATAATTCTTATTTGCGCTCTTCAGCAACTCATCCAGCTTTTCAGCCAATTTAGTTTCTTCAATGTGAACAGGCTTACCGGCTCCCAAAACCCAATGATGATAAAATTCATCATCGTATTGAACTGCCGCTACTGTAAACTCCGGAAAATCCAGTTCGAAATTTTCTTCCAAACCTCGAATAGCATCGTTCATTTTATTCATAGAAAGCTGAGAACCGACTACGTTAAGAAAGAATTTGGTTCTACCCGTAATCTTAATTTCTGCTTTTTCCTTATTGGTAATTTTCACAGTATCGCCAATACTATAGCGCCACGCTCCACTAACCGTAGAAATTAGTAAAGCATACTCTTTACCTTCTTCAACTTCGGCCAGCGACAGGGCAGGAGCGTCTTCATGTGGAGCTCCAGTAGCATCAAAATTCTGTTCTTCAAAAGGAACAAACTCAAAATAAATCCCTCCATTGTACGCCAATTGCATCGACATATCATCGTTCGGATGGACTTGCAAGGCAATAAATCCTTCGGAAGCTAAATATGTATCTAAATATAAAAGCGGTCTGCCCAAGAGTTTCTCAAACCCTTCGCGGTGAGGCTCAAATGGAACTCCTCCAGTGGTATAAACAGACAACGAAGGCCAAATTTCATGGATATGGTTAAGTCCGTTGTACTCAATCACCTTTTTAAGCATCAATTCAATCCAAGTAGGAATACCTGAAAGTGCTCCGATGTCCCATTGCGAAGCTCTTTCGGCTATGGTTTGCACTCTTTCATCCCAACTATCAATAGCGGCAATATCTTCTCCAGGCTTATAATATCCTTTAAACCAAAAAGGAATATTGCTTGCGCTAATTCCGCTGATTTCGCCTTCTAAATGGCCATCGCGTTCTTCCAAATTGGTGCTACTGCCTAGCATCATGATTTGCTTTTCGAAAAACTCTTCTGGCAAATCATATTCTGAAAGGCTCATAATCTGTTGAATTCCCGTTTTACGAATGGTTTCAATCATTTCAGCAGTTACAGGAATCCGCTTGCTTTTTGAGCCTGTGGTACCAGAACTCAAAGCAAAATATTCGGGGCTTCCCGGCCATGTAACATCGGGAATTCCTTCCACAGTTTTGTGCCACCATTCCTCATGCATTCTATGATAATCGAAACAGGGTACGGCACTGCGAAATGCTTTGGAAACATCAGGTGATTCCAGAATATGATCGAATTGATAACGTTGGCCAAAAGCTGTATTTTTAGCCGTTTTAAGCAGATTTTCCAGCACTTTGGCTTGAGCTTCAACGGGATTCTGACTTTCTTCAAAAAAGTCGCTAGCGACATCAATTGTCTTCTTTATAATTTTTCCTAAGAGCGGCATATGGTTAAATGAAATGGTTAATGGAATTGATAATGCAATCCCTTTGCCAAGGAAAATTTATAAATGCTTTAGGGTATCTTCCATTTCATGTGTAGACATATATATAAAAAAGAAAGCCACCCTTATGGCAGCTTTCCTATTCGACTATTACCTCAATCAATAGTCCATCGATCCACAACTACATGGTCAATGATATCTTTCTACATTTTTCTATGAAATTAAATTTTCAGGAAAAAAAATTACAGATAGCTCTGTTTTTGTCCTATTCCATATAAATCGGATTAAAAGTAATTGGTTTGCCCTACTTGTCCAATAGACCTTAAGGTCTATTTTATAATTTTATATGTTTTTTTCTGCCATTCAGATATTTAATTCTGCCTTATGGCTCAAAACCCAATTTACCAACGCATGTGTAGTAGCAGATAGTTTCAATTTTCGAGAAATGTTATGGCGGTGGTTCTTAACTGTGCTTTCGCTCACCTCCAGCTTTCTGGCTATCAATTTGGTAGAATGATTTTTAGCGATCTCCTTAATGATCTTTCGTTCGGTGGGTGTAAACTTTGGCAATTCAGCCTGCGCTGGCCTCGTTACCTTTACATTTGGAATTACTTCAACCTGCGATTCATAGTTATTTATGGCAAATTCAAGTGTGGTTTTCAGGTTGATAAACTGCACAGGCTTTACCAAAAAGGCATATGGATTTGTTGCCTTAGCCAATTCTAAGGTCTCTTTTGCTACTGAAGCAGAATGATAAATAAACGGTCTATCGGAATGCTCGCGGATGAAATTTGCAACATCGATGCCCGTTAAATCACCTTCAAGGTTAATATCCAAAATGGTTAAATCTGGGTTAAACTCCTGAAATTTATCAATGGCATCGTCATACGTTGGGGCAAACGGGCAAATGTCGTACCCCGACAGTTCTAACAAGTCGCATAAATTTTCGGCTATCCCCTCATTGTCTTCTACGATCAAAATTTTCTTAGCCATAATTAAAAAGTTATAATAACAGGAGAAAGGTAACAGACCTTTTTGGTAGGGTAAATAGACCTAAAGGTTCATTTTCATATTCTCAGAGCCTCTAATACACAGTTTTTCAGTTCGTTAGCTTCAAATGGTTTAGTTATATAGCCAAACGAATTCATCAATTTCGCTCTTACTTGAGTTGCCAAATCATCATTTACACTTACAAAAATTATAGGGGTAGCCTTGAAAGTATAGACCCATTCGGCAAATTCAAAGCCCGATTTCTCACCAGCTAAACGGATATCTAGAATGATTAAATCTGGCAAAGTGGTTTGAAAAAGCTGAACGGCTTGGGTAAATGTAAAAGCTGGAAAAAGAGGCAAAAGCCCCAAGTCAATTACAATTCCTGCAATCTCATCGGCAACGATGATTTCATTTTCAACAATAAGAACAGTTTTCTGAGCAGTCGCCACTTATGTTTATTCGAAAACAAAACTAAGCCTTGCTCATTTGCTGGTAAATAGACCTAAAAGACTAAATATTAGTATTAAACAATATATGGATATGACAATTTTTCCTATGAACGGTTGTATGCTTTTTCGAAGTGAAATTGCTTACCTATTCTAATTAAGCCTCAACAAACTCGCTCTGAGAAAAGTATATTTTGAAGACTGCTCCTTCTTGAAATTCATATTCATAGCGACCATGCAGCTGCATTGCCAAGCGAGAAATCAGCCAAATTCCGGTGGTCTTTGTCTGAGTCAAGTCGAAGCTGTTTGGTAAACCTGGCCCGTTGTCTTTAAACTCAAGTACTTTATAATTCCCATCGGTATAAAGGCTAATCGTCAATTTCAGATTCACAGAGCCCGCATACTTATAAGCATTAGTAATCAGCTCATTGGCAATAAGCCCTAATGGAACCATGTTGTCCACATCAACATCGTAGTCAGGATTTACATCATAGTCAACTTCTGATTCATGGCCTACAAACGACTTCTGAACTTCCGTTACGAGATTTTTTAGGTAATCCAGTAACTTGACTTTAAGACTATCCGTATTGTAAAGCTGATTGTGAATCAAAGCCATAGACTTTACTCTACTTTTTCCTTCGGAAATTAAATCACGAGTAGCTTGATCATCTGTTCCTCTGGCTTGTAATTCCAAAAGGCTAGAAAGAATCTGAAAGTTGTTTTTTACCCTGTGATGAATTTCTGTAAGTAATAGCTTTTTGGCGTTCAATTCATTTTCAACTTCTTCGGATTTAATCGCTAACAAACGCGATAGCTTTCTTTGGCTTACCAAACTCTTGTAAACGATTATAGCGACAATCAAAACCACGAAAACACCAATAAATAAAAGGTTTTTGGTTCTTTTTTGGAAAGAAGCCTCGTAAGCCAATCTGTTTAATTGTTCTTGATTTCGAAGGCTATCCGTGATTTGTTTTTGGCGAAAATCATAGGTCATTTCCAACTCTTTGATGTTTCGGATATTGTCTTCGCTATAAAGTGAATCTTTTAGGCTAACATAAGTGTGCATGTACTTATAGGCCTGAGTAAAATTTCCCTTTTCTTCATACAAACTGGAAAGATTGCCTGCAATTTCCATTTGCTCTTTCTGCTTCCCAATTTCTTCCCAAATGTTATATGCCTTAGTGAAATACTGAATGGCATTATCTCTATTTCCGTTTTTGCGCCAATAAACAGCCTGAGCAATGCTCACCAAAGCTGTAAAATCCTTCTTATTGATTTGAGGAAGCAGCTTTTCAATTTTGTCTAAGTAGACTTTTGAGCTATCGAGCTGGCCAGCATCTTTATGTACATCGGCCAAATGTTTATAAGCGAAGGCTTTTCCATATGGGAAATTTGCCTCTTCAGCATAAGCAATAGACTGTTTTAGAATGGATTTTCGCTTTTCATACGAAACACAATTACAAAGCGAATACACACTGGCTAAGTTATTCGACCATATGTTTAAGCTTCTAGCATTTCCTTTTGGTTTAAGAATCTCCAGAATTCGGCTAATGTCTTCAGCACTTTTGTCGTATTCGCCCAAAGAATAGAAAATGAACAACTCGCGATTCAATATATCAATCAAAACGGTTTCATTATCTGGAGTACTTTCTGCCAGAATTTTCCCTTGATTCAATTCCTTCAGGGCTTCCGTATACAAGGCCAAATGGTTGTATACACTCGCCAACATCAACCTGCCTTTGATTAAAGAGACGGTATCCTTATCGACTAGCGACAGAGCCACCACTTCTTCAGCATAAATTCTGGTGCTGTCATAGTTATTTTGAAGAAGTTTGGCTTCAGCCAACTCGTAATAAGCATTGATAATCCCAAAAGTATCAGCGATGGTTTTATAGATAGCCAAAGCATTTTTATGATGGCTTTCCATGGCAACACCTTCATAATCCGAAGCATTTCCCAGAGCCATTTCTACCAAAGCCTGCTTCTTTAAATCATCGGTTTGCTTTACCAAACTGAGTTGGGTAGAAAGAAGGGAAAGAAGAGAATCTTGATCTTTGGTATGTTGAATGATCTGATCTAAGCTGTCGATTTGTTTTTGAAGTTTGCTTTGGGAAAAAGCAGCATTAGAAAACAGCAAAAGACAAAACGGGCACAGAAAAAATAGTCGTCTGATTTTCATAAAACAAGGTTCAGTCGGTCGTTGATTCAAACCTTTTAAAGCGTCATTTTATACAGATTTACCTTCGTGAGCCCGAATCACGAATGCAAAACATAAAGACTGAATTTTGAGGCTTGAATACAGTAAAGTATAATCTTTAATAAAGATAAACACTATAATCTCATAAGCCCAAAGGAGCAAGTGTGGAAATTTCGCCCGTTTTGAATAGAATCTAACCCAGATGCTCTGAGTTTTCTAAAGCCCACATTAAAAGGGAGTGTGTTCCCGATGTAAGCCCAAGCTTTGCGCAAATATTATGGCGATGATTTTTCACCGTATTCTCACTAATAAAGAGCTTCTCAGCGATTTGTTTGGTGGTCAATTTTTCGGCAACCAAGCGGATAATCACCCTTTCCATAGCCGTTAAATCCGGGATTGAGTTGCTCTTGGCGTTTGGTTCAGATTTCGCAAAACGACTGAAATTGTTCATCGCAATTTCCAAAGCTGTCATTACATCCGCTGGCTGAAAAGGTTTTACTAAATAGGCATAAGGCATAGTGCTTTTCGCCAATTCCAATGTTTTTTGATCGGAATGGGAAGACAGAAAAATGAAAGGAATTTTAAGATGGGTTCGGATATAATCAGCTACATCAATCCCTGTTTTTTTCCCTCCCAAATGAATATCTAAAATGGCGATGTCAAATTCTTGATTTTTCAGCGTATCAATAGCCATAGCGTAACTCAAGGCAGGCTCACTCACTTCGTACCCTAAAGAATCAAGTGTACTGCAGAGATTATCGGCAATAATGATTTCGTTTTCAACAACCAGCACCCTCTTTTTCATCATACCTTAAAATCTAAATGAAAAAGAGGCTCTTTGCAAGTTGGTTTGTATGGAATTCTGTTTTTTCATGAACACAGGCCATAAAAAAAGCCTGTCTGAGTTTCCAAACAGGCTTTAAAAATTATATCTAAAACGATTATCCGTTCATTGAAATCAAGAATTCTTCGTTGTCGCGAGTTCCTTTCATTCTTTCCAAAAGGAATTCCATGGCTTCTGTCGAGTTCATGTCTGACATGAATTTTCTCAAAATCCATACACGCTGAAGTTCTTCTTTGCTCATCAACAAATCTTCTCTTCTGGTTCCAGAAGCAGGCACATCGATAGCCGGATAAACACGCTTGTTGGCCAATTTTCTGTCCAATTGAAGCTCCATGTTACCTGTACCTTTGAATTCTTCAAAGATAACCTCGTCCATTTTAGAACCTGTTTCGATAAGCGCAGTAGCAATGATAGAAAGCGATCCGCCATTTTCTACATTTCTTGCCGCACCAAAGAAACGCTTAGGTTTGTGAAGTGCGTTAGCATCCACACCACCAGAAAGAATTTTTCCTGACGAAGGAACTACAGTGTTATAAGCTCTAGCCAAACGGGTAATAGAATCAAGAAGAATCACTACATCGTGACCACACTCAACCATTCTTTTTGCTTTTTCCAACACAATGTTAGAAACCTTAACATGGCGCTCAGCTTGCTCATCGAAAGTTGAAGAAATAACTTCAGCTTTAACGCTTCTTGCCATATCAGTAACCTCTTCAGGTCTTTCATCGATCAAAAGGATGATCAAATAAATTTCTGGGTGGTTTTCAGCAATGGCGTTGGCCACTTCTTTCAAAAGTACCGTTTTACCAGTTTTTGGCTGAGCCACAATCATACCTCTTTGTCCTTTACCGATTGGCGCGAACATGTCCAAAATACGGGTAGAGTTGATGCTTGGCTTAGTACTTAAGTTAATTTTCTCTTCTGGGAAAAGAGGTGTTAAATATTCAAAAGGAACTCTATCTCTGATTTCCTCGGTAGTTTTTCCGTTTACAGATTCTACTCTTAAAAGAGCGAAATACTTTTCTCCTTCTTTAGGAGGTCTGATTTGACCTTTAACTGTATCGCCTGTTTTAAGGCCAAACAGTTTGATTTGTGAAGGTGAAACATAAATATCGTCTGGGCTCGCCAAATAATTGTAGTCAGAAGACCTTAAGAAACCATAGCCATCTTGCATAATTTCCAAAACGCCTTCGCTTTCAATTAAACCATCAAAATCCTTGATGTTTTGATTGTATTGTTGTTTTTGGTTCCTGCGGTTTTCCCTTCTCTCTCCGTTTCCGTTTTCCCTTTTATCGTTCCTTCTACCCTCTCTTTTGCCATTTTCACTCTCGTTTTCTTGAGATGAATTAGACGCTGGCGCTTCCACATTTTCTTCTTTTGGTTGCTCGCGTCTTGGCTGTTTTTTAGGTACTTCTGGTGCTTCTTCCTTAGTTTCTTCAACAGCAACTTCGGTTTTAGCCTCGCTGGTTGAATCTTCAGATTTAGAATCCGTTACGTTTTCTCTTTTCACCCTTCTTCTTGTAGGACGATCTTTTTCTGATTTTTCGTTCTTAGGGGTGTTTGTTTTTTCTGCTTGAGGGGAAGGGGCAGCTTCTTCAGTTTTTTCGCTCGATTTCTTTGGCAATTTTTCATCGGGGGTGATGGCCTGCTGATCGAGAATAGCATAAATTAGTTCTTGCTTTGCGAGCTTTTTGTAGTTCTTCAAGCCCATGGCTTCGGCAATCTCCTTCAGTTCTGAAAGAAGCCTAACCTTCAATTCTTCAATGGTGTACATAAATTTATTCTTTGGGGAATCCCTATTCCTGGTGGGGAAAGATTAAATAAAAATTTTCTGATTAATTATTTAGAGTAATTCAAGAGATGATGTGCGGAAAAGATCACTCTCATCTTAGGAACATGCAATAATAGAGGTTCCCAAATTACTTGTCAAGCATTAACGCTAAAATTAGACAAATAGATGCAGAAGCACTAAGATTATCTCTCCTTTTTGGGTGGAATTCATTTAATTTGCCCTCCTAAATCAAAAATAGCCATGTTGCAAATCAGCCAGATTGTTTCTGAAAAAGAGCGTGTAATCGAGGGATTGAAAAAAAGAAATTTCCCTAATTTGGAAGAAGTATTAGACCAAGCCATTGCCTTGGACGAAAACAGAAAATCCACACAACAATCGCTGGACTCCAACTTGGCAGAAGCCAATGCCATTGCTAGAGAAATTGGCGCCTTAATGAAACAAGGCAAAAAAGAAGAAGCTAACGAGATTAAAGCGAAAACAGCCCAACTTAAAGCCGAAAGCAAAGAGTTAGGCGAGCAACTTGCCCAAATCGAAAAAGAGCTTCAGGATTTGCTTTACACCATCCCGAACGTCCCTCATACTTCAGTGCCTAGTGGAAATACTGAGGAGGACAATGAAGTAGTAAAAACGGTGGGAGAAGCGCCTAAGCTTCATGACAAAGCCGTTCCTCACTGGGATTTAATCAAGCAATACGACATAATAGACTTCGACTTAGGTATAAAAATCACCGGTGCAGGCTTCCCTGTGTATAAAGGTAAAGGTGCTCGTTTGCAAAGAGCTTTGGTCAACTTCTTTTTAGACGAAGCTGTTGCGGCTGGCTATTCTGAAGTGCAGCCTCCAATCATGGTAAATGAAGCTTCTGGTTATGGCACCGGCCAATTGCCCGATAAAGAAGGACAGATGTACCATGTAGGCAACGAAAATCTTTTTCTTATTCCTACAGCGGAGGTTCCAATCACAAATTTATACAGAGATGTAATCGTAAATGAAGATCAACTTCCTGTAAAGCATTGCGGTTTTACGCCATGTTTCCGAAGAGAAGCAGGAAGCTGGGGAGCCCATGTTCGCGGTCTAAACCGCCTTCATCAATTCGACAAAGTAGAAATTGTGCAGGTATGTAAGCCTGAAGATTCTTACAAAGCTTTGGATGACATGTGTAATCACGTAGCCAGTTTGCTCGGAAAGCTAGGTCTTCAATATAGAATTTTGAGATTATGCGGTGGCGATATTGGTTTCACGTCAGCACTTACTTTCGATTTTGAAGTGTACTCTGCAGCTCAAGAAAAATGGCTTGAGGTGAGTTCAGTAAGTAACTTTGAAACTTATCAGGCAAACAGATTAAAACTGAGATATAAAGGCGAAGACAAGAAAACCACTCTGCTCCATACTTTGAACGGTAGCGCTTTAGCTTTACCAAGAATTATTGCTTCAATTTTAGAGAACAATCAGACCGAGCATGGAATCAATATACCAGAGGTATTAATTCCGTATACTGGATTTGATAGAATTTAATTTTAACCCTTAATTCTCCTATCTTAGAAACCTCATTTTTGAGGCTATCTATCTATACCAGAGGACTGTGTTGAGGAACAAAATTTCTAAAATTTCTTTGTGGATCATTTTGCTTAGTACAGCCTTGGGTGTACAGGCACAGAATACGCTTGAGGTAAAAATGCAAGCGTATTTTTGTTATACACCCAATGCTGCCATGAGCATAAGCGAAATTGTTACGCTGGAAGGCAACGATAACGATCCGCTGGAAGGCATTCAAATTGTAATTGGCGAAAATTACGATGCGGCCACAGATACACTTTACTTCGCTGGCAATGCTGGCATCAATACCTCTTATGATGACGCCAATGGCGTATTAAATCTATCTGGGCAAGCCACGGTTCAGCAATATAGAGACGCTCTTGCCCAAACTTTTTTCTATTCTGAAAGCACCAGTCTCAATACTAAAAATATCGATGTCAGCCTTTCTAACTTAGATTTTTTGGTAACCAATGGCCATTTCTATCAATTTTTTGCTGAAAGCGGAGTTACTTGGTCCAGTGCAAGAGACAAAGCTTCACAAACAGAATTCTTTGGATTGAAAGGCTATTTGGCCACAATCACAACCAGCGAAGAAAATGATTTCATTCTGAACAGGGTTTCAGGAACGGCTTGGATTGGAGCTTCCGATGAAGCTCAAGAAGGCACTTGGCGCTGGGTTACTGGGCCAGAACTTGCCGAAAACGGTGGAGCGGGAAGATTGCTCTCCGCTGGTTTCATTAATTGGAACAATGGAGAGCCCAACAACACAGGCGGTGACGAAGATTACGCTCACATGATGGACTGGTCTTCTCCTCCAGGCAGATGGAATGATTTGCCCAACGCAGGAGGTGATGGACAATTTGCCCCAACAGGATATATTGTAGAATATGGAGGTTTTGCGAACGAACCCGATGTGGTTTCATCCATCAGCGGAACCACTACTTTAGACTTTAAACCTGAAATCGGCATTGAAGGCCCAACTTCAGTTTGCCCAAACCTTGAAGGCGTTACTTATACCGCAGCCAGCATTAGCGGTTACAGTTATGAGTGGATCGTTGACGGTGGTAAAATTGTTTCAGGCGAAAACACAAACGAAATTATTGTGAATTGGGGCGACACTAACAATGCAGCCTCCGTTTCGCTAAAGGCCACTTCGAGTGTTTATTGCGAAATAGACACCACATTAGATGTAACCATCAACGAAAAGCTCGAGCCATTAAAACCAGACGGTTTAGATATAATTTGTTTTTTAGAAATCGATCAGGTGTACACATATACAGCAGTGGAAAGCCCGGGCTCGCTGTACACATGGCACATCACCAACGGGCAAATTATAAACGGACAAGGTTCGCCTGAAATCGAAGTTCAATGGAATGCTCCAGGAAAAGGAACCTTGTACTTTACCGAAAGCACAAGCACGGCTACTGACGTTTGTGATGGTGATTCTCCGATCTTAGAAGTTGATGTAAGAGATGAAATTTTGGTTGAATTCAATCTGCACCATGTGAGTTGCTATAATGGGAATAATGGCTCTGCCGAAGCCATTATAAAGCAAGGCACCACGCCTCTTGGGTTTATTTGGCAAACCAATAACAGCGGAACTGCAAATGAAAACGAAATCACAGGGCTACCAGCGGGCAGCTATTCTGTTTTAGTTAATGCTGATGGCTGTATCAGCGAATTTCAATTTGAAATTACACAGCCCACTCAACTTAAAGGGGATATTGAAGCTTCGGATGCCTTGTGTTATGGACAAGCTTCGGGATCGGCAACCGCAATGGTTTCGGGCGGAACTGGCGATTACACGTATTACTGGCCTAATGGTGTTTCTAACAAGCCTATAGCCACTGGCCTGAAAAAAGGAGATTACTCCGTAGATATCCTAGATGAAAACGACTGTAAAATCACTTTAAAATTTTCAATTGGTGAACCAGAACCGCTGGTAATCGATTCGATTGCTTCGACCTTGGTTTCTTGCCCAGGAGGAAGTGACGGCACATTAGAAGCCTTTGTTTCGGGCGGAACACCACCTTACCGATTCACATGGGATTATTCTCCAGATGAAACGGCTTTGGCAACAGGGTTTCCTCAGGGCACTTACTCTGTTTTGGTCACGGACGCTAATAATTGTAGCACTTCCTCAAGCCAAATTGTGGAAGAAACCATTCCGAAGGTATTTATGCCAACTGCCTTTTCTCCGAATGGCGATCAGAATAACGACACTTTTGGGCCGTCAACCTCATGCGATTTTGAGTTTCACATGACCATTTATAACCGCTGGGGAGCCATAGTTTTCTATTCCGATTCGCCAGCCAAACGTTGGGACGGCTATTTTCAAGGCAAACCCGCACCCATCGGTCAATATTCTTATAAAGCGGCCTGGAAACTCGAGGTAAACGAATATTCAATAGATGAGTTGCGAACTGGCAAAATTGAACTGGTGAGGTAAATTTGCACCCAATCAAAAGTCTTCCAGAAGAAACTAAGCTTAAAACTTCAAACCACTACAAATGCAAATCAGAAAAGGAACCATTCAAGATTTACCCGCAATTTTAGAGCTTGTAAAAGAATTAGCCGAATATGAAAAGGCGCTCGACCAAGTGGACAATTCGGTAGAAAGAATGCAAGAAGATGGTTTTGGAGCGAAACCCATTTTTGAATTTTTTGTAGCCGAAGTAGAAGGTCAAATCCAAGGAACAGCCATTTTCTATTACCGTTATTCTACCTGGAAAGGAAAAGCGATTTACCTAGAGGATTTGGTAGTTCGCGAATCTCAGCGCGGAAAAGGCTTGGGAAAACTGCTTTTAGACGCCATTGTTAAAGAAGCTCAAGCTGTAAACGCCAAACAGGTAATGTGGCAAGTACTCGATTGGAATGAGCCAGCCATTAACTTCTACAAAAAACTGGGGGCAGATTTGGACGAAGAGTGGATCAACTGCAAATTAGAATATCAGCAAATCCAAGACTTTAAGTTTAGCTAAACTTAAACTTCTTGCCTAAGTAGGGTTCTGAAAGCTGCAAATTTATCAGGAAAAGCCTGTGCACTCTTCTGCTGAAGAGCTGGCGCATGATGACCAAGGTAATGCTGTAGTTTAGCCATGTCTTCTGCAAAAAACTGAATGCTGTATGAAGAAGAATCTTCCTCTTCTTTCATCACCTTAAAAAATTTAAACTCTATAAAAGCACCTGTGGCCATAACTTCAGGAATATGAATATCCTTCATCCAAACTTTCCAGTCTTCTTCAACCGACTTTTCAATGGCTACAGTAACGTTGTATAAAATCATAGCATTAGCTTTAAGGCAAATTTAGAACAATCATTTCGAAGCTCTAAACAAATACGCCATCAAGACGGGATTTTAAACCATGATTGAACAATTACTTTCTACAGGTCCAAGAAATCAAAAACTGGCCTTATTCCTTTTAATGGCCATGTATGCGGCAGGAGTTATCGGCCTTAGCTTTGAAAATACGCGCGATCTGTTCATTCAGCTTACACCGTTCAATCTATTATTAACAGCTGCCATTATTTTTCATTTTGAAGAAGAGAAAAAGCCAGCCTATTTTCTTTTTATCATTCTCACTGCGGTTTTAGGTTTTTTGATAGAAGTAGTTGGCGTTTCAACAGGCAAAATTTTCGGAGAATATAGTTATGGTGCTACACTGGGTTTTCAAGTTATGAATGTGCCTTTAGCCATTGGACTTAACTGGGCCATACTGATTTACATCACGGGGTTTGCCAGCAATGCCTTAACTTCTAACTTCTGGCTGCGCTGCATCCTTGGGGCTTTAATGATGACTGCCTTGGATTTGTTTATTGAACCTGTGGCCATTGCCTTTGATTTTTGGAGTTGGCAGGCAGGCGAAATTCCATTACAAAATTACATAGGTTGGTTTGTCACTGCGCTGTGCCTTCACTTTCTCTTTCAAAAATTACCGTTTTCTAAAAACAATCCACTGGCAATTAAGCTTTTATACATAATGAGTTTGTTTTTCGCAGTGCTTAGCTTAATTTGAAAAATTTTATAAACAAAGTATTCAACAACCAGTTGTGTGGCTAATGATTGAATCTGTGTTATGGTTATTCTTAGGTTTTGCCCTGATGGAAGCATTCTCTTGGTGGATCCATAAATACATTATGCACGGGGTTTTATGGAAAATTCATAAAACCCATCATCAACACACAAAGGGATTTTTAGAATTCAATGATGTATTCACTCTCATTTTTGGAGGAATAGCCATTGTACTTATTTTCCTAGGTGTTGAAACGCTAGATTATCGATTTTGGATTGGAACCGGAATCAGCTTGTATGGCACATTATATTTTGTGTTACACGATGTGTTGATTCATAAAAGGTTGAGCTGGTTTGGAAGACCTAAATCCAAATATTTGAAAGCGATAGCCAAAGCCCATCGCGATCACCATAAGTCTAGAGAAAAAGACGGAAGTGTATCTTTCGGATTGTTGTTAGTGCCGAAAAAGTATTTTAGAGAAGAAGGAGAGAAATAGTCGTGGCGAATTATTCAATTAAGGATTTAGAGCACCTTTCAGGGATTAAAGCTCACACTTTGCGTGTTTGGGAACAGCGATACAATTTAATCAACCCAAAGCGCACAGAAACCAATATTCGATATTACGATCAGGATGATTTAAAGCTCATTCTCAATGTTTCCTTGCTCAAGGACAATGGCTATAAAATTTCCAAAATAGCCGAAATGTCTAAAGAAGAGCTGATTGAAGCTGTCAACGAAAATGCGGACAAAACCACCAACTTCTCTGATCAGATTTATGCACTTACCCTTTCGATGATCGATTTAGACGAACAGCGTTTCGAAAAGATCATCAGTAGCAATACTTTGAAAATCGGCTTTGAAAGAACCATGATGAAAATCATCAGCCCTTTTCTAGCCAAGATCGGAATCATGTGGCAAACAGATGCCATCAATCCAGCACACGAGCATTTCATCAGCCACCTAATCAAACAGAAAATTATAGCCGCTATCGATGGTCAAGTAGCAACCACAGATACTTCAGCACCTAAATACATGCTCTATTTACCTGAAGGTGAATTGCACGAGCTCAATCTGCTTTTTGCTAGCTACTTAATAAAGTCGAGGCAGGCTAAAGTGATTTACTTAGGACAAACTCTTCCTTTGGAAGATTTAAGGCAAGTATATGAAGCCTATGAGCCCGAATTCTTGCTTACTGTGCTAACCTCGCGCCCTAATGATAATGCGCCCGAAGAATACCTTCAAACAGTATCAAAACTGTTCCCAAATTCTCAGATTCTGGTAAGCGGTCGACAGGTGATCGGACAGGATTTAAACCTGCCTGAGAATGTAAAAGCGGTATCAAACCTTAACCATTTGATTGACTATGTGGAAGAAAATTCCACACTCAAAATCTCAAGTGGGCAAAAAATTCCACATTAAGATTTCTCCCAACCTCTCTTGTTTTAGTTTTGTTTAATTTTTTTAAACAAAATTTAAACCCTAAAAATTGCCGTTTATGGCTCTGAAATGGGCATTTGTAGTCGTTGATCTTTCAATAGACTAAGCAAATTAACTTTTGTTTAACTTTTGTTGGCAAAACTTCCACAGTCTTTGCTTGGATTGTGTTTAACTATTTAACAAATTTGATTAAACAAAAATATCCATAACCATGACAGCTCTTGAGTATAATCACACCATCAGCCAAATGACCAAGTCTCTTAGACCTTTTGCGCTGAAATTGACCAAAGATTCGGAAGATGCTAACGATCTGCTACAAGAAACGCTTATGAAGGCCTACAAAAACAGAGATAAGTTTTCGGACGGAACAAACTTGAAAGCTTGGTTATATACCATTATGAAAAACACCTTCATCACTAATTACCAAAGAATGGTGAGAAGAGGAACTTTCATTGACACTACCGATAATCTACACTTCATCAATTCTTCTGACAGCAAAATTGAAAACAGAGCTTACGGTGACTTCGCCTTAAGAGACATCAACAGCGCTATCGATAAATTGGATGATGTTTACAAAACACCTTTCCTGCTTTATTTCAGAGGTTTCAAGTATCAAGAAATTGCCGACAGATTGGAGATTCCGATTGGTACTGTGAAAAACAGAATTCACATCGCTAGAAAACTTTTGAAAGACAGACTGAAAACTTACAAAACTCGCTAGCATTTGAGCTTTGAATGGCAAAAGAAAATGTAATTATCATAGGTTCGGGATTTGCCGGCCTATCCACAGCAATATGCTTAGCCCACGAAGGTTTTAGCGTAAAGCTTTTAGAAAAAAATTCAACCATTGGAGGTAGAGCCCGACAGTTTTCTGATTCGGGCTTTACCTTTGATATGGGTCCTAGTTGGTACTGGATGCCCGATGTGTTCGAAAACTTTTTCAATCAGTTTGGCAAATCTACCAGCGATTATTACGAGCTCATCCGCTTAGACCCTTCCTATCAGGTTATTTACGATAAGCAAGACGTTATGCCGCTTCCTGCTAAAATGGAGGAGCTAGAACAGCTTTTCGATTCCATTGAAAAAGGGGCCGGGATTCAACTTAGAAAATTTTTGAAGCAAGCCGCCTACAAATACGAGGTAGGCATAAACGATTTGGTACATAAACCTGGTCGTTCTCTTATGGAATTCGCCAATCCAAAACTTCTGGTTGATGTTCTGAGAATGGATGTTTTTCAGTCGATGGCGAAACACGTGCGGAAGTTCTTTAAGCATGAAAAACTCATTCAATTGATGGAATTTCCTGTGCTCTTTTTGGGGGCACTTCCTGAAAACACACCTGCGCTTTATAGCTTGATGAACTACGCGGATATGTCTTTAGGAACATGGTATCCGAAAGGTGGAATGTTCAAAATTGTTGAAGCCTTGGAAAACCTCGCCATCGAAAAAGGTGTCGAGATTTTAACCAACCACGAAGTTCAAAGCATTAATCACACAGGAGACAAAGCCTGTTCGGTTACCACGCCTCAAGGTGAATTTGTTGCCGATATTATCGTTGCTGGCGCAGATTATCATCATGTAGATTCACAGCTTTTAAGCAAAGGCAAAAGAAATTATGATGAAGAATATTGGGATAGCCGAGTGATGGCTCCTTCTTCTTTGTTGTACTATTTGGGCGTGAACAAAAAATTAGATGGTCTCCTTCACCATAACCTATTTTTCGATACGGATTTTGGTCCTCATTCCCACGATATTTATACGGACCCTAGATGGCCTGAAAATCCATTATTCTATGTTTCTGTCACTTCAAAAACAGATGATACCGTAGCGCCAGAAGGATGTGAAAATGTATTCATACTTATTCCTGTAGCACCAGGATTAGAAGATACGGAAGAAATCAGAGCGCATTATTTCGATTTGGTTATGAATCGAATGAAAGATAAACTGGGTTTAGATTTTCGCGAGAATATCGTTTATAAAAGATCTTTTGCCCACAAAGATTTCGTTAGTGATTACAATGCCTTTAAGGGCAATGCTTATGGTTTGGCAAATACATTAAAACAAACTGCCATTCTCAAGCCTCAGCTTAAAAGCAAAAAATTGGATAACTTATACTTCACGGGCCAGCTAACTGTTCCTGGGCCGGGCGTTCCGCCTAGTCTGATTTCAGGCCAAGTAGTGGCAAAGGAAATTTTAAAGGAATTTTCTTAAACCTCGAGGTTATATTTTAGTTATAAAGCCGATTGAACCATAAGTAGCTCAAATACAGGGCTATTCTACTGATATGAGGGATCTATTTGATAAAACCAATTTGGAGTGCAGCAAGCTGATTACCAAGCGATACAGCACCTCATTCACCTTGGGCATTAAAACTTTGGACAAAAAATTCCATATGCCCATTTATGCCATCTACGGCTTTGTTCGCTATGCCGATGAGATTGTGGATACTTTCCATGATCAGGACAAACGAAAGCTTCTTCAGGATTTTAAAGAACGAACCTATCAGGCTATTGATAATAAGCTGAGCCTTAACCCGGTTCTTCATAGTTTCCAATGGGTAGTGAATAAATATCAGATAGATCATAAACTCATTGATGCCTTTTTGTTCAGCATGGAACTCGACCTGGAAGAAACCCATTACGATAAGGCCGGCTATGAAGAATACATTTATGGTTCTGCGGAAGTGGTAGGGCTTATGTGCCTTTATGTTTTCTGCGAAGGAGATAAAGAACTTTATCAATCATTAGAAGCTCCAGCTAAAAAGTTAGGTGCAGCATTTCAAAAAGTGAACTTCATAAGAGACATTAAAAGCGATTATGAAGACCGAGGCCGAGTTTATTTTCCTGGAGTAGATTTTAATCAGTTTGGGAAAGGAGCTAAGACTCAAATAGAGGAAGATATTCAAAAAGACTTTGACGAAGCATTAGATGGCATTTTACGATTGCCTGCCGGAGCTAAGCTAGGGGTTTATTTGGCTTACAGATATTACCTAAAGCTCTTCAACAAAATCAAAAAATTACCCGCTTCAAAAATTAAAGAACAGAGAATTCGAATTGCCGATTCCAAAAAAATGGGAATCCTGCTTTACACTTATTTTCAGCATAGAGTAAAGATCATTTAGGCTCATCCATAAGCACTTAACAGCGCGTATATAGGATGAAAAAACTGTGAAAAATCTCAAAACATAAACGTTTGATTTCTGTTTCCAAGCATATGTTCAACCTGACAGTCGAGATAGATGTAAATTCGGGCTTCTGCTTTGGAGTGGTTTACGCCATAGAAATGGCAGAAGAAATTCTGGATGAAACTGGGCAATTGTATTGCCTTGGCGACATTGTTCACAACGATGAAGAAGTAAGAAGACTGGAACAGAAAGGGCTAGAAATCATCAATCATCAGCAATTAAAAGAAATTAAAAACGCCAAAGTGCTTATTCGAGCTCATGGCGAACCGCCTTCAACCTATCAATTAGCATTAGAGAATAATTTGGAGTTGATAGATGCTTCTTGCCCGGTAGTGCTCAAGCTTCAAAACAGAATCAAAAATTCATTCGATAAGGAAGAAAACATATTCATTTACGGAAAACATGGCCATGCCGAAGTAGTAGGACTTTTGGGCCAAACCAATAATCAAGCGGTTGTTTTTCAGAATTTGGATGAATTGGAAATTGAGAATCTTCCGAAAGAAATTACGCTGTATAGCCAAACCACCAAAAGCACCGACCAGTTTTACGAAATCAATAAAGTGCTAACCGAAAGCGGAATTAGCGTTAACAGTAACGACACCATTTGCAGACAGGTATCCAATCGCGACAAAGAACTTCGGGCCTTTGCTAAAAACTACGATCAAATTGTGTTTGTAAGCGGCACAAAATCTTCGAACGGAAAGGTGCTGTATAATGTCTGTCGCAGTCAAAATCCCAATACCTATTTCGTTTCATCTTTGGATGATGTTAAAACAGAATGGTTTTCGAAAAACGAACGCATTGGCATTTGCGGAGCTACATCAACCCCAATGTGGCTTATGGAAGAAATAAAGACTTATTTGGAAATGCTATAGAATGATCGCAAGCCAAACTTTACCTCTAGGTCAATCCTATTTTTATTTTCAAAGTGGATTTTCTAGCTTGTTTTCAACGCAGTCAAGCCTAACCTTATAAAATTAGAATCCCTTTCTTTGTATATGCAATGGCTGAAAACAAACCTGGGAATTATCATCGCCATAACGGTGATTTCAATTTGGTTTGTTTGCCTTTCGTATGGCCTACAACTTTCCATCGATTACAAATCGCCATGGCTCTACCTTCTGATATTAATTCAAACTCATTTGTATACTGGTCTTTTTATTACTGCGCATGATGCCATGCATGGTTCAATTTCAAAAAACAAAAGGGTGAATAAATCTATTGGAACGCTTGCAGCATTGCTTTTCAGCTTCAATTTTTATCATAGGTTGTTCCCAAAACATCATGAGCATCACCGCTTTGTAGCAACCGATAAAGACCCTGATTATCACGGTGGTAATTTTTTTGTGTGGTATTTTAATTTTTTGAAGCAATACATCAGCTGGCAACAGATAGTGTTGATGGCCATCACCTTCAACCTACTGAAGCTTTTCTTCCCTGTTGAAAATTTGATCTTACTATGGATACTTCCTGCCGTGATTTCCACCTTTCAGCTGTTTTATTTTGGCACATACTTACCGCATAAAGGAACGCATTCTCCCAACAACAAGCATTTTTCAAGAAGCTTGCAGAAAAATCATTTATGGGCATTTTTAAGCTGTTATTTCTTTGGTTACCACTACGAACACCACGACTTACCAGGAACACCATGGTGGCAGTTATATAAAATGAAAGGTTGATTCCCAAGAGGTGCTTAGAAAAAGGGTTACTCTTCGAATTCTTTTGATCTCTATAGCTAGAAAGCCCTTCCGCAGTTAAATTTTCTTGCTCATTAATTCAATTGTTTTTACAATTGAATTAGAAGTTTCTTCACTAACTTAATTTTAGATTAAAAAAAATTAATTTAATTATAAATATCATTTTAAGTAGTATAGTAGAAACTTCTTAAAGTGAGATTTATCTACTTTTTCACATCACTTATTCTAGCCTCAAATCTGCTTGCACAGAAAGCACCTGATTTTGAACACATCAAATTAAGTCTAAACTCAAAAAAAGTTAACCATTCTGACATCATAGACCATATTGAAATCATCCGCCTAGAAGAAACCAAAGGCTCCCTCATTTCAAATGTATCTATGTTTGTTAAATTGCCCGAAGGCTTTGCCATTGCCGACAAAAACCAGAAAAAAGTATTCTTATTCAACAGTCAGGGCAAATACCTTTCGAGCATATACCGGTATGGAGATGGACCAACTTCTTACTCTGGTTTTAGCAGTGTTTGGCTAAAAAATAACGCAATTGAACTTTTCAATTCTGACAAAAGAGAACTCTTCAGGTTTGGTTTAGATGGAAAATATTTGAACCACAAAAAACTGAAAATCGATAAAACCATCCGCTTAGGTCAAATGTCCATGCTAGATGACGGATACGTCATCAGTACAATTGAGAATATTTCACTTAATGGAAGAGTTGAAACAGCCGGCTACTCCCTAATTATTTTAGATAAGGACTTGAAGGTTGTCGATCAAAAACTGAAAAACAATTATATCCCTCCTTTCCCACATGGCTTGTCTTTAAATCTGATTAAAGAAGATAACGCTGTTCTTTTCAAAAACACACTGAATGACACTTTGTACTACGCATCGAAAAATAAAGTCACCCCTTATCTACATTTAGACTTTAACGAGAATTGGGCTTGGGGTTCTAAAGGCAAAAAACCGAGTATGAACGAAGCGTTTGCCGCAATAACAAGAGGTTCAAAAGTCTATGAAATATTCCCTGTAGTCTCTCCAAAGAAGATCGCTATTGAGTACTGGATCAATAGAGAACGAAAGGGATTTGGACTTTTGAATAGAAGTACCGGACAGTTTTTGACCCTGAAAGGAAATTCAGGAGACTTGTGGTTCCAACCCCTTCAATGGAAAGGCAATATACTCATCGCCACTATGGCTAGCTATCAAATCGATGCATTTTTAAAAACCTTGAAACAAGAGCAATGGCAAATCAAGGGAGATTTTGATTTAGAAGAAGTCCTCTCATCTGAAAACCCGGTGATACTCAAAATCAAATTCAAAAAACTCTAATCAATTCACTTTTTAATATTATATAAAAAAACATTTTAACCCTATTAAAAACAGATAAAACCTCTTGTATAAAATATTTGAATGATAATTTTATTTCTAAGCAATTAAAATTAGCTTTTATAAAATCCTTCATTAAAAGTGAATCATAACCTTACTATCGTTCTAATTAAATCGCTAAATCATTTCAATGTTTTAGTAAAAAAAGAAACTCTAGAATCCAGAATTAGATCGCACCCCAACTACCCAACGCTTAAAAGCCTCTGTGATACGCTAGAGGAATTTGGCATAAGTACATACCCTGCAAAAGTTAAAACAGAGCAGCTTAAAGAAATTGACGGCTGTTTTATAGCCCACCTCAAAAATGGGAAAGAAGAAAACTGTGCATTCATTCTAAATATCAATAGTGAAAAAGTACAGTATTACAGTACCTCACAAAAAATTCAGACAATATCACGTGAGGGATTTGAAAAAACATTCACTGGTATTGTTGTACTCATAGAGAAATCACAAGACTTCACCCCTAAAAAATTCACATCTGAAAAAGACACAACCTCCTTTCTCTTATACTCTCTTACATTTTTATTCGCTCTAGCGTTCTTCTATCTATCCATAATTAATGCTTCAGTCATCTTTTCTTCTACTGAAAGGGCTAGCATTTTCATCACAAAGATTTTAGGGCTCGCCTTGACCTCTGTGTTAGTTTATAAAGACTGGACCTCGAATAAAGACTTCGCCTCGAAAGTCTGCAAAATGGGTAAGTCAGTAGACTGTGATTCTGTTTTAAGCAGCAAATACTCTCGGCTATATCAATGGATAAAATGGAGCGACATAGGCTTTATTTATTTCTCATCCACGCTCTTAGTCTTCTTAACAAAGCCTGAATCTATTTCAGAAATTAAAATTTTGGCCTTGATGGCCTTACCCTATCTATTCATATCTGTATATCAGCAAGCCGTCCTGATTAAAAAATGGTGTGTATTCTGTTTGACTACATTGGTTATCATATTAATAGAAGGAAGTATCGCCCTTCTTTTCTCTCCTTCCATTCCCTCATCAAACCTATTCACCACAACGCTTCCCTATATTCTGTTTTTCTCAATAGCTTATTTACTAGCTAAACAAGCTTGGTTAAACAAAATCAACCTAAAAGAAGAAGGCCTTAAACTTAGTAGGTTCAAAAGAAATCCTGACATTTTTAATTTACTGTGGCAAAAAGAAAAATCGATTCAAATTAACTATAGCCAATACGATATTTTGGTTGGCAATGTGTCCTTAGAAGCCGATACGCTTACCGTTTTTATCAGCCTCACCTGCTCTTATTGTAAGGAGAGCTTTCTTTCATTAAGACATATTATGGATGAACATCCAAGGCTGCGTATCCATGTAATTCCAGTGATGAGTCAAACAGACAATCAACAATTAGGTTTTATGAAATTACTCTCAGCCACTCTAAAAAACGCAGGCGATCAGGCAAGTTTCAATCTTTTAGAAGATTGGTATAAGCACAAATTCAAGCCCTCAAATGAAGATGGAAATCCTGAAAATTTAAGCCCCGAGGAAAAGGCATTTATAAGTACCAACTTTTTGAATTTAAGGCAAAATGGAATTGAGGGGCTTCCAGCCTATTTTATAAATCAAAAATCAATTCCTGAAGAATACAAATTGACAGAAGCTCTTGATCTTCATCCGCTTCCTAAGCTTTCAAAATTAACCCAACCCGAAATGATCATTTAATATATAGTACCGTGTTAACACACCTTAAACCAATTTTTAACAACTAAATTTTTAGAAAAATGAAAAAGATAGGAGAACCAATTTCAAATGAAACATTGCTTTCTGTTAAAGGAGGTAATATGGCTCTTGATGTTTCTTGCCAATGTCTTTATGGTGACCTTACAACCCAATGGTCTGGCGTATACAATACTGAGCAGTTCATGTGGGACGATGTAGTGTTCCATTGTGGGTACGTAGATGGGGGTACAAACCCTTATTACCCTAATGAGAACGTGGGTGAGGTACCAAACGGACATTGTGAACCTGCTAATTAACAATAATCAAAAAAACCAATAGTTCAAGTAACCCTCTTTCTTATTCTATTGAAAATAAAGAAATATTCTAGAGGGTTACTTTTATAACTCTATTAACATCAGAACACTCTTGAATATTTCTCTACCATTATTCTTTCTATTGGTTTCATGTTCGAGTAATTCTAACCAAAGAATCAATAATGACATTGAAGTACTACCCATATACCAAGCATTAACAAAAGAGGAAAGTATACCCGTTAGCTCCTTTGTTAGCAGTATTGAGTACATACCCTTGGAAAATTCTGAGGAGAGTGTTTTTAAGGGGTATCCTCAAGTTCATATTGTGAACGACAGCTTAATCCTGGTCAAGGCTTTTAAAAGAATTTCGTTGTATAGCAGGCTGACCGGAAAATACCTAAGAGAAATAGGAAATACCAGTAGAGACCCAGAGGGATATTTAACTTCACTAGGCTTTCTTGGATTAGATGCCACCCGTGAGTTTGTATATGCCAAAGGCTGGCGCAATGATATACTTCAATATTCCTTGTGGACCGGGAAAGTGGCCAACAAAATCCCTAGTCCCAATTGGGAAAGTCTTTCGGAAGAACCAGTTGCGAGTTTTGGCATTCTCAATGATACCTACGTGGTTGGTTTTGTACCCAACCATACCGGAAAGGGAAAAACAAGGCTTATTGCCTATGATTTTAATGGCGATTTGAAGAAGACATATAAGAATGAACTTACTTGTATAATTGACCCAAACAAGTATGTATCCAATACAAGAGAGGGGCTTTTCTATAATCTTAAAAACGACCTTTACTTTAAGGAATATTTCTCGGATACCATTTTTCAAGTAACCTTGGATACCCTACAGGCCAGATACGTTTTGGACTTAGGCAAATACAGCCCTCCCTATGAAAAGAGACAAGAAATATTAATAAAATCAATGTCGGAGTATATTTTCATGTTCTCCATTGCAGAAAGTGAGGATTTCCTTTTTTTCAGAATTGGCTTTCATGACCGTAATCATAGTGGCTATTTCAATAAAAAAACGGGGACGCTAAAAATAGCAAATAACAAAAAAGCCGAGTGGGATGGATTCAAAAATGACCTAGATGGTTTTGTCGACTTTATTCCCGAAAGGATAGACCATAAGGAACAAAAAGCAATAGGAATAGCATCTGGGGAACAAATTTACGACTGGTTTCAAAACAACCCCGATAAAATTTCCTCTTTGCCCAAAAATTTACAGAAACTTCAAAATATAGAACCAGAAGATAATCCAGTAGTGATGATTGCCACATTAAAGTAAAGAGACCCTCTTGAAATTCCCTTTTTACATACAATTGGATGCCATGGACTGCGACCCATCGTGCCTCAGAATGATAGCCAAATATTATGGCAAAGCCTTTACCCTAGAAAACTCCGGGAGCTCAGCTATATAACCAGAGAGGGCATTTCCATAATGGGCATTGCCATGCCGCTGAAGCCATTGGCGATTCATTATTTCGTAAGCACTAAATAATATGAATCAGCATCATTTTTCACTTTTATACATAGTTCGTCAGGAGCATGGAATTTTGTGAAATAGCCCAACAAAGTGCTTCTGAAGAAATCATGATTTTTTGCTCAATCAGCTTTTCAAGCCAAAAAAGAAAAACGACTTGAATATTAAATTCTAAAGAAAAAATGGTTAGTCAATTTTTAGTTCATATCTAACAATTAACTTATATGGTCTTTCCTTAGAGGAATCATTGTTATATAATACATATAGAGAGTTTAAACCATCTCCTCCTATGATTTGGCCTCTTAGGCTTGAGAAGCTTTCAAAATACTCTTCACCAGGCTGTGGGGTCAATTCATCCAACTGAAAGTCTTTCTTTAATATACTATTACCTTTTATCAAAAGATAATAAAATTTATAGCTCGATTGTCGCAATGTTGCCCAATACGCACTCTCTGAAGGCCCTCCAGAATTAACCAATTGATCGGCCTGAGTTTGTGAAATAGCACTGTTGTATCTTATTAATGTATAATCACCAACCTGTATCATATCCCGATAGGATGAGTTGATCAACGCCCCACCATTTCGCATCCAACTACTTTCCTTAACTTCAGGAGGTTCGTTACCGCTACTAAAGTAAAGAGGCTTCAAATCAATAGTATTCAAGAGACTTCCATCCTCTATTGAATATTGATAAACCTTGTGAACTTGGTTATATAATACATTCAAAACACCTCTTTTTCTATCAATTGTCATTCTCGGAACAACCCAGCCACTAATTTTATTGGGATCAACGGAAGCTATCTCGTGTGGAAGCCTGAATGACTTAATTATATGTTCATTAATATCATCACTTGACTCTAATAAGCCATTCAAGTCAAAAATCTTAAAGGAATTCAAATAATAATACAGGCTATCGAAGTGAGTAAATACTTCATTGGTCATTTTTGTATAACCCAAAGCCAGATTTCCGTTTTGAAAAGCACTTATATTATAAATAGGCTGCCCGAAAAAAGATCGTGAGTTCAACCCTTTCACTCTTTTCAACAGTTCACCACGAAAATCATAAGCAAAAAAACCGCTTTCAGAATAAACTCCAACCTTGCCACTATCAAGAAATAGGTTGCTCATAGACCATTTTCCATGACTATTTGGCCCCTCTTCTGTATTATTAAACTGCCCTATAATTTCACCTTCACTATTTACGATTATAAACCCCAACTTATTTCCACTTGACGCCCCCCCTGGAGGAAGCAATGCACTCGTAGCATCCGCTACGTCACCTAGCAAAAAAAGATTGTTCTCGGCATCATAATCAAAAGACCTTATTGTATTTAAAACGTCTACCCTAATTGAATCAATAGGAATAAGGATTACCTCACCGTTGGTTTGACTGCCTTCTTTATTCGAGCATCCAGTAACATATAGTAAAATAGTTGCCGTTAAAGTAAATTTTAACCAGAATAAATATTTTTCAAACTTCATATTTAATAATTCGAATTAATTTTAACATTACAATTAAATAAAAACATTTACTTTAATTCTTACAATTTCTTTCCCAAAAGAATAAATTGAAATTTCCTCATTACAAACAACTCGACACCATGGATTGCGGCCCCACCTGCTTAAGGATAGTCGCCAAATTCTATGGAAAATCCTTTAGCCTTGAAAAGCTACGTGAGCTAAGTTACATTACCCGAGAGGGCGTTTCTATGATGGGCATTAGCCATGCCGCTGAAGCTATAGGCTTACATACCCAAGGTGTTAAAATCAGCTACGAACAATTAAGAGATGAAGCCCCCTTGCCAGCTATTGTTCATTGGAATCAAAACCACTTTGTGGTTGTCTATAAAATCAAGAAAAGGGCAAACCAAAAAGATACCATCTATGTCTCCGACCCATCTCATGGATTAATTACCTACACCAAAGAGCAGTTCATCAAACATTGGAAAACAGTTTCGAATAACGAATCTGGCCAAGGGATTAGCCTACTACTAGAAACTACACCAGAATTCTATGAAGACAATCCGCACGAAAAGCGGAAACTCAAATTTGGGTATTTGCTAGGTTATTTACGGCCTTACAGAAAGTACATTCTTCAATTAATGCTTGGGCTGCTAACGGGTAGTTTAATTAGCCTTTTATTCCCTTATCTAACACAGTCTATTGTAGATGTAGGCATCAACAATAGGGATATCGGATTTGTTGTTCTAGTGCTAATTGCCCAGCTGATCTTAACCTTTGGACAAACTGCCAATGGCCTAATCAGAAGTTGGATATCGCTGCACGTGACAACGAGAGTAAGTATTTCACTGATTTCAAACTTTCTTTCCAAGTTAATGCGCCTACCCATCGCCTACTTTGATGTGAAAAAAATCGGAGACATCATGCAGCGTATTGGCGATCATAACCGAATTCAATCGTTCCTAACCAAGTCTTTAATCGACATCATATTTGCTGTTATTACTCTGGTGCTGTACAGCTTTATTATGGCTACATACGACCTTAGTATTTTGGGTGTATTTTACTTAGGGAGTGTATTATACATTGGTTGGATTCTCATTTTTTTAAAGAAAAGGCGCGACCTAGATTACAAAAGGTTTACAGAATCATCTTCTAACCAAAGTAATCTGGTTCAACTTGTTACTGGCATGCAAGAAATTAAACTGAACAATGCTGAAAAAAGAAAGCGTTGGGAATGGGAACGGATACAAGCCAGACTTTTCAAAGTAAGCGTAAGTGGACTCACGCTCAGCCAAAACCAACAAATAGGCTCTACTTTTATAGATCAAACCAAAAACATTTTTATCTCCTTCCTTTCAGTTCAAGCCGTTGTTAACGGAGAAATGACACTTGGGATGATGGTGGCCATACAATACATAATTGGCCAATTAAATGCACCCATTCAGCAATTTATAGGCTTTACGCAGGCAGCTCAAGATGCTAAAATTAGTTTAGAAAGGCTTTCGGAAATTCATGATAGAGAAGATGAAGAAAAACCTGAAGATGGCTTAATCAGGGACATCCCTTTAGCTTCTACTTTAGAAATAATAGATCTTACCTTTCAATATGAAGGACCAAATTCAGAAAAGGTGCTTGACAACATCAGTCTAAGCATTCCTTCAAAAAAGATAACAGCAATTGTAGGGGCCAGCGGCAGCGGAAAAACCACCCTAATAAAACTTCTCTTGGGCTTTTACAAACCCGTTAATGGGGAAATTCTTTTAAATAAAATACCGATTAGAAATTATAGCCCGAGCCAATGGCGCAAAGAATGTGGAGTGGTAATGCAAGATGGCTTTATTTTCTCCGACAGCATTGTGGAAAACATCAGCGTAATCGATGATAAACCGGATTGGGACAAAGTGAAAAAATCGGTTAAAACGGCCAATATTGGTGAGTTTATAGAGTCTCTTCCTCTCGGGTTTAACACCAAAATAGGTAACGATGGACACGGCTTAAGTTCTGGACAAAAACAGCGGATTTTAATTTCAAGGTCGGTTTATAAAGACCCTGGCTACCTGTTTTTTGATGAAGCCACCAATTCCTTAGATGCCAAAAATGAACGTGTCATTATGGAAAACTTAAACGAGTTTTTCCATGGCAGAACTGTAGTTATAGTGGCTCATAGGCTGAGTACAGTTAAAAATGCAGATCAAATCATTGTGCTAGATAAAGGTAAAATTGCTGAAAAAGGCACTCACGAAGACCTGGTAAAAGCGAAAGGCGCGTATTTCGAACTAGTTAGAAATCAATTAGAATTAGGTGATTAAACAAGCAGGGAAATGCCAAGAATTGATTTAGAACAAAATCATAGCGAAGAGGTACAGGAAATTATGGGGCATATTCCCCATTGGATCATTCGTTGGGGAATTACACTTTTATTTACCACCATTTTTGGAATACTTGTAGCCAGTTATTTTTTCAAATATCCTGTAATTGTAGAAGCTCCACTACTCATTACTACTTTGAATTCTCCTGCGCCCATAATTTCCAGGGAAGGGGGTAGAATTGAAACCTGGATAAAGAAAGACAAAGATGAAGTCAAACAAGGCGAACCTATCGTAATTTTTGAAGCAGAGGCCAGCCTTGAAGACGTAAATACACTGGAAACATGGCTCAACAGCTTAACACCATCCAACAATGAAATAACAAATGCTGTTACTCCAGAAGGCCTCAGTCTAGGTTCATTGAAAGAAGCCCTCTTTCAGTTTCAGAAAACACTCTTCGAAACCAAACAGTATTTGACTCACAACACCTTTGAACAAGACTACAATTTCATTTTAAAGGAAATTGAGAAAAAGCAAGAGTTCTATGAACAAATGAAGGAACACCGAAAGGTAAAAGAAAAGGAATTCAGCATGTTAGAAGAGAAATACTTGAGGGATTCCACTTATTACCACAAAGGCGGTTATGGAATTAGCAAAATGGATTATGACGGAGCCGTTTTAACCTTTCTGCAACAAAAAGCTTCACATATTCAATACACGGCATCGTTTAACGAAAACGAAGTTGCCATACTCAACCTCAAACAAAAATTGGATGAAAGAGAAGCGGCACATTACCAAAAACTCACAGAACTAAGAACGAACGTAGCGGATCAAAAAAGAAACCTACTACGATCGATTGAAGACTGGAAAAGTCGTTATATTCTTACTGCACCAATCTCTGGTCAGCTAACACAAACTGAATTTTGGAGCAGCAAGCAAACCGTAGCTCCTGGTCAAGCGCTAGCTACCGTGGTTCCCAATGAAAAAACTGAGATTATTTGTAGAGCCACCATTGACGGAGCCGCATTGGGAAAAGTTGAAATTGGTCAAAAGGTGAATATTAAGCTTTCCGGTTTTCCCTATTTGGAATATGGATATTTGATCGGCCATATCAGTTCAATTTCGCTTGTTCCTGTTGAGCAAAAGTACATTGCACAAATAAGTTTGGAGAACGGAATGAACTCTACTTATGAACAACCTTTAAAGTTTATTCAGGAAATGAACGGAACTGCAGAAATAATCACTGAAGATTCGCGACTACTTTTTAAGCTAGTGGGTTCTTTAGAACAGTACCTTAAATAATTTATGAACAACTTGTTCAATCCAACTTTAGCGAATAGTCGTTCATTGCTTATAAAACCATTTTGAGATTGTAACATATCAAATTCAACGAAATCAAAAGTGATTGAAATACACTTTTCGCTGCTCATTCGACTCAAGAAAATTCAGTGCTCGGAGACAAAAACACACAACACATTCTAATGAGAACCAAGCACATCTACTTTTTAATATTTCTGTCAATCAGTTTAAAACTGACAGCTCAGGAGACGCCCAATTTTGAGCATTATAAACTAGCCCTTAGCTCAAAAAAAGTTAAACCTGCTGAAATTATAGATCATGTTGAAATCATTGGCTTAGAAGAAACCGAAAACTCGCTTATCTCCGAAGCCACTGTTTTTGTAGAATTACCACAGGGACTGGCCGTAGTGGATAAATACCAGAAAAAAATCTTCATATTCAACAGTAAAGGAGGGCATATTTCCACTATAAGCCGCCAAGGAAATGGCCCAACCTACTATTCAGGCGTCAACAGTGTTTGGCTAAAAAATAATACGATTGAAGTATTTAGCCAAGATCAAAGAAAACTGCTAAGGTTTGACTTAAACGGGGAATATCTGAATGAAAAAAAGGTAAGCATTGATAAGACGATTCGTTTAGGTGAAATGTCCATGCTAGATGACGGGTATGTCATTAGCACTTCTGAAAATATTTTCCCCAATGGAAGAGCCAAAGCAGCCGGCTACTCTCTCCTCATTTTAGATCAGAACTTGAAGGTGGTAGATCAAAAGCTGAAAAGTAATTACGTGCCCCCATTCCCACATGGCATATCTTCAGAGCTGATCAAAGAAGACAATTTCATTCTCTTCAAGAAAAAACTGAAAGACACGCTGTACTATGTCGCAAAAGATAGGGTTACACCTTACCTCCATTTAGATTTTAATGAAAATTGGGCCTGGGGCAGCAAAGACAAAAAATTAACTTTAAACGAGGCATTTTCCATAATGCAAAAAGGAACAAAAGTTTATGAACTGTTCCCTTTAATTTCTTCAAAAATGATTGCCATTGAATACTGGATCAATAGAAAACACAGAGAATTCGGCCTTCTAAATAGAAACACAAAGGAATTTTCAACATTAAAGGAAAGTGCAGAAGGCTTATGGTTCAGAGCACGTCAATGGCAAGGAGATAGATTGGTAGCTTTTATGCAAAGCTACAAGCTCGAAGCCTTTTTAGAAAGTTTAGAAAGTAGTCAATGGTCGGTAAAAGGCGATTATAACTTAGAAGAAATCCTCTCTTCAGAGAACCCGGTGATACTCAAAATCAAATTCAAGGAATAAACTATTACTGTGGTTCAACCATAAAAAAAGCATCGAGGAATCCCGATGCTTTACATATTCTTTGTGGAAAATAAGCTTAGTGTCTGTCGTCAGTATCTACGGCTCCATCTACAATATTGATGGTTCTTTTGCCATAAGCAGCGTTTTCTCTAGAGTGTGTTACCTGAACAATCGTCATTCCTTCTTGATTCAACTTTTGGAACAACTTCATAATTTCTTCTGCCTGATCGGAGTGCAAGTTTCCGGTAGGCTCATCGGCCAAAAGTAACTTAGGCTGGCCAATCAAAGCTCTGGCCACACCAACCAACTGTTGCTGTCCTCCTGAAAGTTGTTCTGGGAACAGATCCTTCTTGGCTACCATTTGAAACCTATCCAGCATTTCTGCCACCAAACTCTTTCTTTCAGAAGATTTTACACCTTTATATAAAAGTGGCGTTTCAATATTTTCATAAACTGTAAGCTCGTCAATCAAATGGTAAGCCTGAAATACAAAGCCAATATGATGTTTGTGAAGCTCTGAGCGCTTTCTTTCCTTCATTCGGTGAATGGGTTCGTCAAAAAAGTAATATTCACCTTGCGAAGGCTCGTCCAACATACCGATGATGTTCATCAAAGTGGATTTTCCGGCTCCACTTGGCCCCATAATCGTTACAAATTCGCCCTGCTCAATTTCTAAATCGATGCCTTTCAGTATGAAGGTTCTCTGATATTTTGAATCGACATACTTATCGATATCGTGTAGCTTTATCATGCGTAAAAATTTAATTTTTGACCTCTCAGCAGTTACCAATTAACATGCCAAGGACTAAGTTATTCATACAAAGCAGTTAAGCAAAATTTCGCCCTTAAATAATGTTCGATAACGTTCACCTTAGTTCGATTATGAGACGTTCTTCAGACTGATTTAAAAAGTATAGAAAGTCTGCTGCTCTTCTGGCGGAAACATCAACATGGCACAGACAAAGGCAATGATTGAGAGCACAAAGCCAATCATAAAAGTGGTATAAGCTAACCTCAAAAGCTTATATTTTTTCTCCAGTACAACCCCTAAAAAATAAATATCCTTAATCATGCTGCCATAGAGGTATTCTCCATCTTTCATCATTTCCTTCATACCCCATTCGTAGCGATCGAATTTCATTTTGTGGAAATTTCCGAAGAAAAGGAGATTGGTTTTTTTGTTAAGCACTTCATCATCAGTGAACATACCTGATGAAACATTTGGCCTTGTAGCCAAAATAGAAAGCACAATAGTGGTTAAGCAAACCACCACCAACATTACCGTAGGAATCACCAAATTGGGGTACTCGTAAAGCTTTCTGATTAGCACTGAAACCACCACGGAAATAATAATAGTGTTCACGGAGATCATAATGTTAGCCTTATTATCGGCCATAGAGCTCAATTCCAAATGGTTTTTAGAAGTGGTTCGAAACATGGTTTCTATGCCTCTATCGGGCTTTAAACTCAATTTAGATTCAAGTTTCGAAACTTTAGCTTCCAGTTCCTTTACATATTTGTCATCCTTATTATCGGATTTGCTTTTCTTTTTTATGGCCTTCAGGTTTTGCTTTTTAATAGGTTCCAGATAGGTTTTGGCGTAATCCGTAAAAAACTCATGGTCTTTGAAGAAGTTGTAATTCATACGATTCCAATCATCTTCATTGATTTTATAGCCCTTGATATGTTCCACTTCGGCATGCATTTTAGCCGACATTGTTGGGTAATCATCGCAAGCTAAATGATGCAAATCTGCATCGCATAAAACTTCTTCGAGCAAATTCTGAGGTTTCTGTGGCATTTGCGTAGCCATAATGCATCCTAAAACTTTTTCAATTTTAGCTTCTGGATACTGTGCTTCTTCTAGAAATTTTTTGGCCAGTTCAGCACTCGATTTTTCATGCTGAAGGCAACCCGCACTATAGCCGGTGTCATGAAACCAGGCTGCAATTAAAACCACCTCTAAATCTTCATCGCTTAAGCCGCTTTTCTCGCCAATGGTTTCCGCAGCTTTTACCACTCTGCTGGTATGATACTGATTGTGATAAACAAAATTGGAAGGAATCTTACTTTTCAGAATCTCTTCTGTGTATTCCTTTACTTTGTCCAAAACCGTTATTTGTTCTATCATTGCTTAAATATAATTGGCTCAGCTTAAATTACATAGGCCGAAAATTATCTGAGCGAAATCAATTTGTCTCTTATTTTGTTACGTAAGCATGTCACTAACGCGTTTTTTCTTACAAATTATATTATTCATTTCTATTATTTCACCAGCATTGGCCCAATCCAAAGAGGAATTCCCTTACGACCTGAAAAATCCTGATGATGTGTTTTACATGCCCTCTTCTCTAGAAGAAATTTCAGGCCTTACCTACTACGCTCCAAACCAACTTGCTGCTCTTAATGATGAGCACGGACGTGTTTACGTATATGACATTCAGCAGAAAAAAATCGTTCACCGAATCAGATTTGAAGGAAATGGCGATTTTGAAGGCATCGAATTGGTTGGTGCAGACATGTACGCGATTAAAAGCAATGGCAAAATGTACAAATTCAACATCAACATTGAAGGTGTGGTGGGAACTATCGATTCTCCTTTTGATTCAGACAACAATGTTGAAGGTTTGGGCTACGACAAAGCACATCACCGACTTTTAATTGCTTTGAAAGATGAAGGCGATGTGGGCAAAGTAAAAGTGAAAGGAAAAGCTGTTTATGCCTATGATTTGGCTACTGAGAAATTCTCAAAAACGCCTGTGGTTACCTTAAGAGATTCGGATTTAGAACGGGTTTTAGGTTCAGACAGCAAGAAATTTAGACCATCGGGAGTAGCGGTTCATCCCATCACCGGAGATATTTATCTGCTAGCTTCTGTTGGTCGTGCTTTAGTAGTTTTCGATAACGAAGGAAAACCGAAAAACCTTTCAAGATTAAAAAGCAGTATTTTTCCACAGCCAGAAGGGATTACCTTTTCGCCTGACGGAGAACTGTTTATCGCCAATGAAATAGACGGAAATGGCGGTACTATTGTAAGGTTTAAAATGAAATAATTCGGTATTTTATCTCTTTGGCCTTACTTTGAATTTTTTTGATTTGAGACATGTTCCAAATCCAATCGTGTAAAAAGTGTCTATGAAGAAAATTTACCTGATCCTCTCTTTTATTTTTTTGGTCAGTAACGCCCAAGCTTTTCAAGCCGAAGAAAAACCTATATACTCGGTATTTCTGGTGGGAGATGCTGGTGAACCTATTGAAAATCCCGTGCTCACTCTACTAAAAAGCGAGCTAGACAAAGCCGGCAAAAATGGAGCAGTATTGTTTTTAGGAGACAACATTTATCCTAAAGGCTTGCCTCCTGTAGGCCATAAACTCAGGGACGATTCAGAAAAAGCAATTGATGGACAAATTGAAGCCGCAAAAGATTTTCTAGGCACTAAAATTTTTGTTCCAGGAAATCACGATTGGGCACAAGGCAAGCTTTATGGCTACGACTGGTTACTGAGGCAAGAAAAGTACGTAGAAGACAGATTAGACAGTCAAAATTTCTGGCTCCCAAGCCGAGGCTGCCCTGGCCCAGTAGAAGTTGATTTGAATGAAAAAATGACCTTGGTGATAGTTGATGTGCAATGGTTCTTGCACAGAGGCGTAAAACCAGGAGAAGGCTCAGATTGTGACGCCATTACTAAAGCAGATGTTTTTTCACAGTTTCAAGATGTTCTCTTAAGAAACATCCATAAAAAGGTGATTGTAGCAACGCACCACCCAATGTACACTTACGGAATTCATGGAGGCGTTTTTCGCTTTAAAGACCACATCTTCCCGTTTACGGCCATGAAAAAAACGCATTCGCTTTATTTGCCTATGCCGGTGATTGGTTCTATTTACCCGCTTTATCGCAAGTGGTTCGGCAATATTCAAGACATTGCCCACCCTAAATACAAAGAAGTTCAAGAAGCTATGGTTGCTCTGATGAAACAGCACCCAGATTTGATTCATGTAGCTGGCCATGAGCATGCCTTGGAGTACATTAAAAAAGATGGCAGAAATTATATTGTAAGCGGAGCTGGCTCGAAGAACAACGCTCACGTAAAACAAAAAGGCGATGCTGTTTTCGCCACCAACACCATGGGCTTTGCCCGTTTGGACTATTACGCCAACGGAGAAACCAAGCTGACTTTTGTTTCACCAGAAAACAATGAACCCAAAACGCTTTATTCGGCCATCATTGCCGACAAACCTTTTCAGCCTTCTCCTAAAGATTTAATGGCTGAATACTCCAAAATTTCTTTCAAAGACAAAGACACCGTTTTTGCTGCCAGCAAGCAATACTTCGAGCGTAGTAAACTCCACCTGAAATTGTTTGGTAATAACTATAGAAAAGAATGGGCTGCTGATGTAAAAGTGCCTGTTTTCGACTTGGGAAGTATAAAAGGGGGCTTAAAAATTCTACAAAGAGGAGGAGGCCACCAAACCATTTCGTTACGCTTAGAAGGCAAGGATGGAAAGCAGTATGTTTTGCGCTCCATGGATAAAAACCCAGCGCTCACACTTCCTCCCGAATTGCGCGAAACCTTTATTAAGTCCATTGTGCAAGATGGAATTTCGGCCTCGCACCCTTATGCTCCGTTCGTGATTCCCACATTGGCCGAAGCTGCCGGTATTTTCCATACCAATCCTCAGGCTTTTTATATTCCTGACGATCCTCGTTTTGGCATTTACCGAAAGGATTTTGCAAACACTATGGCTCTTTTTGAAGAAAGGGCCAATAAAGAAAACATCAAAGAACCGTTTTTTGGCAATGGAGACGATGTAGAGTCAAGCCCTGATTTGTACGAAACCTTAAGAAAGGACAACGACAATCATGTAGACCAGATTTTTGTAGCCAGAAACCGTCTCTTTGATTTCTGGCTAGGTGATTGGGATCGTCATGACGACCAATGGCGCTGGATCGAATACAATAAAAAAGACGATGAAAAGCTATTTAAACCTATTCCTCGCGACCGTGACGTAGCGTTTTTTGCAGGAGAAGGACTATTCAAAAAAGTAGCCTCTTCTAAATGGGCTCAGCCTGCCCTTCGTGGCTTTCATGATGATATCGATCTGATGATAAGTTTGGGATCGTACCGAATTCGCTACTTCGATCGTATTTTTATGACGGGCGTTTCTCTGGAAGAATGGCTTCAGCAAGCCAAAGAATTGAAAGCCGCATTAACGGATGAGTTGATTGAAAAGGCAATTCATCAATGGCCGGAACAAATCTTCGAATTACACGGGGAAGAAATTATCAGAAAACTCAAAAACCGAAGAGACAATCTTGAAAAATACGCTGAGCAATATTACCTGATCATCTCAAAACAGGTGGATGTTTTAGCAAGCGACAAACGAGAACTGTTCGAAATCAACAGGCTGGATGACGAGCACACGAAAGTCACCATTCATAAAATTTCGAAGAAGGGAAAGCTAGATAAAATCATTTACGATAGAACTTTCAAAACTTCGGAAACGGAAGAAATCAGACTTTTCGGCTTTGGTGATGACGACAGATTCGAGCTTAAGGGCGAGGTAGACAAAGGCATAAAAATCCGCATTATTGCTGGCGAAGGAAACGACACCATTGTTGACAACAGCAAGGTGAAAGGTTGGAGCAAAAAAACACTGGTTTACGATTATGCAACGGGAACTTCTCTAACCAAAAGCTCTGAAACCAAAGATTTAACCACCGATCATGACTTAGATATCAACAGATATAACCGAGAGGAATTTGACTACGATTTGGTGGCTCCATTAGCTTCTTTCAACTACAATCCAGATGATGGAGTTTTTCTTGGTGGAGGAGTTCTGATCAAGAAAGATGGGTTTAGAAAAGAACCTTACGGATCGAAACAAGTGATTCAAGCGAATTATGCGATGGCCACTTCGAGCTACAATCTTTCTTACGATCTTAAGCTAACCGACATTTATGGAAAAACAGATTTTTCACTTGTGGCCGATGCTCGCGTACCGAATTTTGTCAACAACTTCTTCGGTTTGGGTAATAAAAGTGAGCTAAATAAAGATTTAGATAGAACGTACTACCGCGCCAGATTCGAAGAATTTATCGTAAAACCAACTCTGCAGGTTCCATTTACAGAATTCGGATATCTTGAATTTGGCCCACATTTCCGAAGCGTGGAAGTAGAAGATAGCAACGACCGTTTTATCACGAGTTTCGCGGCAAGCAGTGGCCAAGGCGAAAATTTCTTCGAGCGTAAATTCTACACGGGTGGCCTTATCGGGATACACATTGACGGAACCAGAAATGCTTTAATTCCAACCAAAGGAGCTGTATTTAACTTGAATTACCAATATAGTGGCGGAATTGGGGAATATTCTAAAAACAGTAGTCAGCTGAATACAGACTTCACTTTCCATTGGAGCTTTACAGAATCTTCGCGAACAACTTTTGCCACAAGAATGGGCTATCAAAAAAGTTTTGGTGATTTTGAGTTCTTCCAAGCAGCCAGACTAGACGGTTTCAGCACTTTAAGAGGTTATAGAAGATTTAGATTTTATGGAGAAAGCAGCATGTATCACCAATTCGATTTGAGAATAAAGTTATTTGATTGGAGATCGTACCTTTTGCCTTCTCAGGTTGGTTTGATTCTGTTTAACGACTTAGGAATGGTTTGGGTAGATGGCGAAAAATCTAACAAAATTCACCATGGATATGGCGGAGGTGTTTTCATTACACCTTTCAATTTTGCTGCTATCAATGTTTTGGTTGCTGCTTCCGAAGAAGGCGTTGTTCCCCTGATTAAATTCGGCTTCTACTTCTAAAAGAGAAACTATAAAAAGAGGCTGCCTCAAACTGTTCAGAAATCAGTTTTAGAGACAGCCTCTTTTATTTTGTATAGTCTAATTTTCTTCGGGCAAATCTATCACAAAAGTGGTTCCTTGATTTACCTCGCTATGGAATGAAACTGTTCCGCCATGCATTTCCACAAACTGCTTTACAATAATCAATCCTAGGCCGGTTCCTTCAATATCACCAACGTTGCTGGCTCGCGAGAAAGATTCAAAAAGACCTTTTTGATCCTTCTCTGGAATACCAATTCCAAAATCTCTTACTTCAACTCTAACTCCAATTTTATAGTAAATGATGGTTACTTCAGGGTCGCGTTTATCGGGCGAATATTTCAAAGCATTATTCACCAAATTGGAGATCGCATGGCTCATAAGCTGACTATCCAAATTGACCTGCCTTTCTTCGCCTTGAATATGAATTTTTACATTTCTTGACTGATGCTGAACTGAATTTTCGAGCACCACTTGTTTTACTATACCTGCCAAAGAAGTGATTTCTGGCTTCAGTTTGGTTTTGCCAACATCGAGCCTGCCAAGCGTGAAAACATCTTTCAATAACGAGTTCATTCGCTCCAATTCAGTACGAATTCGCCCCACGTGCTTCTTCAGTTTTGGATTTGAATCTGAGTCACTTTCCAAATACATATTGATCAGCTCGTTACTCGATTGAATCGTAGTAAGCGGAGTTCTAAATTCGTGAGAAGCCATGGAAATAAAGCTAGATTTCAACTTGCTCAGTTGGCGTTCCTTTTCCAAAGCCTTAATTCTCTCGGAAATATCTCGGGTTGAAGATTGTAAGTAGAGGAATTTACCTTTCGGGTCTACAATAGCAGTGTAAGACGATTCAACCCAAACGTATTCAAGTTCTTCCGACTGAATTCGGTAAGTCACTTTGATGTTCTTACTCTGATCTTTGATCGTTTGATCGATCACCGACTTCACAAAAGGTTTTTCACTGCTGTGAATCAAGCTTTCAAACTTGGTGCCCAACAAATTGTCTGGGCTATAGCCCAAAAGCCCTTTGCATGAAGGCGAAATAAACGAAATCACCCCATTCACATCTTGCAGGGCAATCACATCACCAGAATTTTCTGAAACCAGTTTGTATTGCTGCTCTTTTTCCTTCAGTTTTTGTTTGGTAACAATTTGATCGGTGACATCCCTTTTGTTCGATCTCAGATAAAGCACCTCATTCTGATCGTCTAGAATTACCCCAATTTGGCATTCTACCCAACGCCAATTGCCATCACGATTCTTGAAACGGAAAGTCAATCGCTCATCTCTTTTTTTATTGCTTACGATATCCGTAATGTGCCTTTCAAGCTCAGGCATATCATCTGGATGAATAAAATCTATGACAACCTTACCGATCATTTCATCAATTTCGTAACCCAGCGTTTCCTTAACAGAAGGCGAAACGAAATCGTATTTCCCCGAAAGGTCGATGAGAGAAACTACATCGTGAGAATTTTCTGTAATCAGTTTATAGCGTTCTTGGCTCTCGCAAAGCTTTTGAGCGGCTTCAATTCTTTCGGTTACATCGCGGGTTGAAGTGAGTAGGTATTGAGGTTCTCCTTCGTTGTCCAGAATCAAACCTCCACGAGTTTCAAGCCATACATCATGGCCCTTTTTATGTTTTGCTTTAAAAGTTACGCTTCCAGTTCTCTTCTTGCGCTGAATCACTTCGAGCATGGTTTCAGAAACACGTATCAGGTGATCTTTCTCCATAAATTCTCTCATGCGCAATTCCGCCAATTCACCGGCTTCATACCCCAAAACTTCGCTACAGGCGGGGCTCACAAATACGAAAGTACCGTCTGGCGTTTGCAGGCAAATACAATCGCTGGAATACTCGGAAATCAGTTTGTATTTGAATTCACTTTCGCGAAGCTTGGATTGAGCTTGTTTTAACGAAGTGATGTTAGACAATGAGCCTACAATTCTTTTCGGGTCGCCACCAGAACGGTACAGGATTTTGGCCTTGATAAAAACCCAAATCACCCGATCGTTTGCACCCAAAAAGCGGGCTTCCATTTCAAGTTCTTCTTCTTGTGCCTCAAATTTGTCATGAATAGTCTGAATGAAATCCATTCGATCTTCTTCATGAATAAACTTGGCCAATAAATTTTCATCAAGCGGGTTTTCCGAGGTAAGCAAACCCATGGTATCCCAAAACTGGGGAGATAAGTAAGAGGTTCGCTTTTTGAAATCGTACTCCCAGATTACATCATTGGTTCCTTCAACAGCAAGTTGATAGCGATCATTACTCTGTTTCAGCTCCCTTTCCAGAGATTTTCGAACGGTGATATCTTGAAGAATGGTGATATAGCAAGCCTCATTTTGAAAGTCTAGCGGCTTGGTAGATGCGCTTACCCAAAATGATTCGCCTTTGCTATTGGTGAGCATAAGTTCATGATTCTGAACCATTCCATTTTTCACCAATCCGTCCAAGTAAGATCTTCTGCCTTCAAAATTTTGGTAAAAATGAATAAGCTTGTTCCCTAAAAACTCGCTCGGTTTCATTCCATAAACCCGGAAAAGTACTTCGTTAGCGAAAATGACTTTTCCCGAATCCTGAGTAGAAATAAAAACAGGATCGGGCAATGAATCTACAATGCTTTTAAGGCGCTGCTGGCTCAGTTCCAAATTTCTTCGAGACCTGCGCACATCATCAATATCGATGGTTACCACATCCATGCGCATGGGCTTATCGTCTTGATAAAGCACATTCACACAATCCCTCACATACCGATAAGTATCATCTCCTCGCAACACCTGATAAGCGTAGCTTCCTTTTCCAGAATTGAAGGCATTCACCAACTCATCCATGATACGTTCTTGATCATCGGGATGAATAAAAGTTTGCCACTCATCTATGGTTTCGGGAGCTCTTTTAAAAGTACCATTTGGCACTCTGGCCAACGGATCGTTTAAATAGATAATTTTATATGGTTCTACGGAAAGATCTACACTCCAAATAACTTCTGAAAGATTGTTAATCACAGACTTATAATTGACCGAATTCGCATTTGAATCTGGTATTTCGTCTGTGGGACCCTCTAAAACGTTTTGCATAACAACTATGGCCTCTATGAATTAATTTGTCTAATTTTAAGATAGTATTTTCCCGTATCACGGACAAAAAAAACTATTCACCTCAACCGCATAAATACAAAACAGATGGCTATAATCGACAATGACTATGACCAATCTCCTCGAATATTAATAGTAGAGGATGAGCCCTTTATTGCAGAAAACCTGCAGGAAATGCTAGGCATTTTTGGTTATGAAAGAACAGAAATTGCCAACTCCGCAAATCAGGCTATCAAAGCCATAAAGACATCGAGGCCCGACCTTGTGTTGCTTGATGTGAAAATTAAAGGAGATCAAGATGGTATTGAACTTGGAGGAATTATTCAAGAGCAGTATAAAGTTCCCTTTGTATATATTACATCGTATTCTGATAAAGAAACTGTTAACAGAGCAAAGCATACACAACCTCTAGGCTTTATTGTTAAGCCTTTCACTAAAGACGATGTTTACGCTGCTATTGAGGTAGCTCTTTTCAACAAAAATAGAATTGCAGTAAACTCTGGTGAAAGCTTAGTAAGCAGCAATCCAACCACTTACAACAACGATTCTATCTTTGTGAAGAAGAAAGGTTTGTTGGAAAAAGTGAAATACTCTGATTTGATTTGGATTGAAGCAGACGGAAATCACATCACGTTACACGCCAGCGATGGTCGCGATTTCACAGTGAGAAAATCTCTGAAAGAAATCACGGACAAGCTGCCTAAAGATCGCTTCTTAAGAGTTCACAAATCATTCGTAGTTCAGGTAGATTCTGTTACTGCAATTGACACAAATCACGTTCACCTTGGCGAGAAGAAAATTCCGATAGGTAGATCGTATTACAATGCCTTTACTGCTACGCTAAATACGATTAGCGCTAGTTAATTTCTTTTATAGAAAAGAACAGGAACAGGCTTACTGCCATCCTTTTCACTTACAGTAAAATATCCGGAGCCATCTGTTGCAAAGCAGATGGCTTCTCCTTGAGGTTCAGAATTGTACTGCAACTTCTCTGGCAATTCTGCCAAAGCTTCTCCTACGGTTTGCCCATTGTTTCTAGGCCAGTAATAAACACTGAAGTAGTTTTTAATTAAAATTTCAGAACCATCAGGCGAAATTTCACCACCAGTGAAATAGGTGTAAGGGATTTCTGTTACGAATTTCGCGGTATTCATTTCCGTAGTAGACTGAGGATAGGCTAGCACGTATAAACCAACTTTCGCTTCACGTTTGGAAACAATGTAAATGTCTTTTGTTTGTGGATCGACCATTAGCGTTTCCGCATCGCGAGCTCCGTTTTCATATTTATACTTAATGGCTTCCACAGTCTGGATCGTTTGCTCATCAGCCAAGTCATCTGCAGCCATATTTGGTTCGACAAATCTGTAAATCACAAGATTTTCTCTAACCGCATTGTTATCGCCAATGTCGCCCACAAAAACATAAGACACATCATTTTCTGGCCCAGGCCCAGCGGCAATATCTTCCCAATCTCTATTTGTTGCCCCGCTTAAAGTTAATGTAGAAACGGTTTTTCCTTCCTTATCGATAGCATAAACCTTCGGCTCTCCTCCACTATCGTTGTGGGTAAAAAGCACTCCTGATTTAGTTCTACTTTCTACCAAACCCGAAGCTTCATTGATTTCAGCAGATTGGATTTGACCTACTTTTTCGCCTAAAGAAAATCGATTACTGATTTCACTTTCGGAATCAATCGGATCGGGATCGGAGCCGTTTTCCTTACAACCAGCCCCTACTAGAGCTATGAGCGTGAACAGAAAAAAGGCAGACTTAAAAAACTTAGTATTTTGAATTGACTTCATAGGAAGGCGATTTTAATTAGGAACGAAAGCCCTAAAATAAAAATAGCCTCAGTTGAGGCTATTAAGACAATGTTATTTTATCAATTATTTCTTTTCCGCTCTGATTTTAGCCACTTTTTCGGCAGTAATCATTTTCTCATCCTTATTGCCCCATGAGTTACGAACGTAGTTCAAAACATCAGCAATATCTTTGTCTTCAAGACCAGTAGCAGGCATAGCACCGTTGTACTTTTTGCCATTTACGGTAAGTTCACCGTCCTGTCCGTGAATCAAAATTTTGATAGCTCTATCAGCATCTTTCATCAAGAAATCTGATTTTGCCAAAGGAGGAAAAACACCAGCAATACCTTGACCTTCATTAAGATGACAAGCCATACAAAGCCCATCATACACACTTTTACCAGCTTCCATACTTTTTTTCAAAGCTGGATCTTGAGCACTAGTAAAACTGAAAGATGCGATTGCTGCTGCAAAAACTACAAAAAGGATATAAACTCTTTTCATTTTTCTAAATTCTGAATTGGGTAAAAATTTTCAACGCGTTAGTTCGGAAAGATAACAAACAGCCTCCAAACTATTAGCTCGGTTATGCATAAATCGATCCAGAAATTATATATCCAACTCAATTTGGTTTTTGAGCAGATCGTCAAAAGTTTCTCTTTCTCTGATCAAATGCGCTTTGCCATTATAAATGAGAACCTCAGCAGGACGCAATCGCGAATTATAATTTGAAGACATGCTGAAAGAATAAGCTCCAGCATTTTTAAAGCCTATAATATCGCCCTCTTTTACTTCCGTAATTTTTCTGTCCAGCCCAAAAGTATCCGTTTCGCAGATGTAACCTACTACGGTGTAAATTCGCTTGGTTCCTTCGGGGTTCGATACATTAAAGATTTCGTGATAGGCATCGTACATCATTGGCCTGATAAGGTGATTTAAGCCTGTATCAATCCCTACAAAAACAGTTGCTGGAGTAGTTTTAACCACGTTGGTTTTCGCCAATAAATAACCCGATTCGCTCACCAAAAACTTACCTGGCTCAAACCACATTTCAAGCTCTTTACCATATTCTTTACAGAAAGTATTGAAAGCAGAACCCAATTTTTCGCCTAATTCTTCAATATCAGTAACGATATCACCTTCTTTATAACCTACTTTAAAACCACTTCCGAAGTCGATAAACTCTAGGTTCTTGAAGTTTTTAGCGGCATCGAAAAGAATATCGGCTGCTCTTAAGAAAACTTCAGCATCAAGAATATCAGAACCAGTGTGCATGTGTAGCCCAGTAACATTGATGCCATAGGTATTTACCACGCGCACGATATGCTGAAGTTGGTAGATCGAAATTCCGAATTTAGAATCGGCATGACCAGTAGAAATTTTCTTATTTCCACCCGCCATAATGTGTGGGTTTAGGCGAATGCAAACCGGAACTGTGCCGTGGTATTCGTGGCCAAATTGCTCTAGAATAGAAATGTTATCCAGATTGATCATAACGCCAAGGGCAACTGCTTCTTTGATTTCAGCAAAAGAAACGCAGTTTGGAGTGTATAGAATCTGATCTGGCGTAAAGCCTGCCTTTATTCCTAAGTGTACTTCCTGAATAGAAACACAATCCAAATCGGAGCCCAGGCTTTTCAGCAGTTTTAAAATTGAAATATTAGTAAGGGATTTAGCCGCGTATTTCACCTTAAGTTTAACAGCGCTAAAAGCATTGTTCAACTTGTTGAATTGCTCAGAAATTTTCTCAGCATCATACACATACAAAGGGGTGCCAAACTGTTCTGTTAAGCTTTCTACATCTACACCCTGAATGGAAAAACGGTTGTTTACTAAATCCATCTTAATAATTAATTGAGGGGCAAATATAGGTGGTAGAAAAATAAAAAGAGGAAGATTGACCAACCTTCCTCTTAAACCTTAACTATGAAACTAGACTACTCAATAATAATTCTCTTGGTAAGTACTTTGTTGTTCTGAATTACCTGAAGAACATAAACGCCCTCATCTTGGTCGGAAATGTCGATATTAAACTCAAAGTCAGAACTTGCTGCTGAATTGGTTTTATCAAACACCTTCTTACCCGTTGGGCTAATTATTTTCACTTGAACTGCGCCTTTTTGAGCAGTTGCCAGTTCAAGGTTGAATTTTCCATCACTCGGATTTGGATAAAAGCTGATGTCCTTAATGGCTAAATCTTCCATTTTATCAGACCCCGCTAAAGCTTTATCGTCTTCATTGGCCGATCTTACATACACTCGTGATCTAGAAATTACTCTGAATCCGTTGTCGGTTTCTTCTTCATTGGAATTCCATCCTGGAAACTTGTCCAAGTTATCCCAATTGTCGAAGTCAAAATCAAATTGCATAGCGCCAAACCTGTCTTTTAAAGCTTGCTGAAGGGAATCCATATTCATGAATTCATCTCCATTAAAAAACATTTTGCCATCATCGAAATTGAAGTGAAACTGGCTTTGAAGGGAATCCATTTTTGACATAAACGGATTGTCGCCATCGCCAAAATTGAAATAGAAGCGATTTCCCTGAAAATGATCCTTCATCATTTCCTGAATTCTGCTGCCAATAGAATCGGTGTCGAAGTCGAACATAAAGAAGTTGTTATCGTCATCGTCCCAACTTGGCATTCCGGGCATGCTTCTAAAGTTCATAAAGCTAGTTGGCCCACTGGCTCCTGTTGCACCACCAAAATTCCAAGCATCCAAATCGATTCCATATTTTTCCAGATCAGGGTCTGCCTGAATATCCTCGTAACTATCATAGGTCTTTTCAAAATTTCTGGTGTCGTTCCCTTCTTTCATTGTCACCTTCAATTTTACCTTTCCATCCTCGGTAGTAGTTATCGAAACCGACTTGCTCTGACTTTGCTCTTGGGTTTGCGCTTGAGCCTTCCAACCTGAACCTAAAGCCAAAAACACCATCAAACCCATGGCAATTTTTGCTAAATTTTTATTGATTGACCATTTCATATTTTAACCTTTAAATCCTTGATTCAAAACTATTTATTATACCGCCCTGAGGATGTTAAAGGGTGGTTAAATCATGTTAATTTTTGTTAAGCTCAGAACCATAGCTATTTTAATAAAGTACTTTTGACACATGAGCAGAAAGAAGATACGGTGGTTGATAGCCTTGCTGAGTTTAGCCATGACGGGCTTGATCGTTTTTCAGTTCTATTGGATTAGCGAGGTAAACAAGGTGAATGAGGAACGCTTTACGCAAGGCGTTCAGTCTGCACTTAATGAGGTGGCCAATAAACTGGCTCGGGAAAATGATTTCAACTTTCTGCAAAGTGATGTGAATCAGATTATGCCCGTACCGCCAGAGCAACTGCGTTCTATCAGAGACAGTTTGATCAATGCTAACAATGGCAGCGTAAATGAAATGCCTCCAATTCCAGAAATCGATCAAATGATGATGGAATCGGCCATTCAGTTTGAATTTGACGAAGAAACAAAACAGCTGAATATATTTTTCGATTTTAGCGTTTTTGGACCAGCTCAAAATGCCTTCTACCCAAACCAGAATGCTGATTTACAAACCCAGAAGCTTCAGCTAGAACAGCAAATGAACCAACGTTTTAAAGCAATTCAGCGCGATTGGGCAAGTCATTTAGAAGGAAGCAACAATCTTTTTGAAAGAGTAAACCCTTTGGATTTGGACACACTTTTAAAGCGAGAACTGAAAAACAGAGGTATAGATTTAGAATATAATTACGGTATTATTCAGCATGATTCGGGCAATGCACCATTGATCAATACTGATGATCCTGAAAACACAATGAAAATCAAGAGTTCTAATCTTCAGGCCAATCTTTTTCCGATGGATTTGGTACCGAAAGATTATTACCTGAGCATATATTTCCCAAGTCAAAGAAGATACTTGTTGAAGCAAGGTTTATTGCCGCTTTCTGCTTCGGGCCTACTTATGGTTATTGTAATCGGCTGTTTTGCCTACGCCATTATGGTAATTCTTAGGCAGAAGAAAATTTCTGAAGTCAAGAACGATTTCATCAATAACATGACTCACGAGTTCAAAACGCCAATAGCAACGGTTTCACTTGCTGCAGAAGCACTTCAGGATAATGACTTGAAACAAAACCAAAGCATTGTAGATCGTTATGTTCAGGTGATTCGTGATGAAAACAAGAGGCTGGGCATGCAGGTTGAAAAAGTACTTCAAATTGCCAGTTTAGATAAGAAAGATTTCAAACTAAAATTTGAAAGTGCCGATGTTCACGATATCATCGAAAAGGCTTTAGTAAATATCGAAATTGTAGTTCAGAAAAGAGGCGGTTCCATTTCTAGTCAGCTTTTGGCAAGTAACCCAATTATTGAAGCGGACAAGGTTCACCTCACCAACATTATTTACAACCTGCTGGACAACGCCAACAAGTATTCTCCGGAAGTTCCTGAAATTCATATTCGAACGGAAAACATTTCTACCGGAGTGATCATTAGAATATCTGACAAAGGCATTGGTATGACCAAAGAAGCCACAGAAAAAATATTTGAGAAGTTCTACCGCGTTTCTACCGGAAATGTTCACGACATCAAAGGATTCGGTTTGGGCCTATCTTACGTAAAAAACATAGTTGAAATGCACAAGGGTTCGGTTTCTGTGAAAAGCGACCTTGGAAAAGGCAGCACATTTAAAGTATATTTACCGTTCACTCATGGCTAGTTTTAAACTTTTAATCGTAGAAGACGACCCTAACTTAGGGCAAATCCTTAATGAATACCTTTCTTTAAAAGGGTATGAAACAAAACTTTGCCGCGATGGCGAAGAAGGTGTTAAAGCCTTTAAGCGCGAAGCTTTCGACCTTTGCCTTTTTGATGTGATGCTGCCTAAAAAGGACGGTTTTTCCATGGCAAAGGAAATCAGAAGAGAAGACAAAGTGACTCCGATCATTTTCCTTACGGCCAAATCGATGAAGGAAGACACAATCGAAGGTTTTAAAATTGGTGCGGATGATTACATCACCAAACCTTTCAGCATGGAAGAACTTCTGCTCAGAATTCAAGCCATTTTGAGAAGAACCGCTGAAAAGAACCCTCAAATTTCCGATCAAAAAGTATTTGAGTTTGGTTCATTTCACTTTGATTACGACAAGCAAATTCTTTCCCGAAATGGTGACGAGAACAAGCTTACTTCGAAAGAATCAGAGCTTTTAAGATTACTTTGTCTGCACATTAATCAGCCCTTAGACCGATCTACTGCACTTAAAATCATTTGGAGAGACGACAGCTATTTTAACGCTCGAAGTATGGACGTTTACATTGCCAAGCTCAGAAAAATGTTGAAGGAAGATGAATCAGTTCAAATCATAACCTTACATGGCTCTGGATTTAAGCTAATCACTGAGAGTACAGCAGATTAACATTGTACTCATCTAATATTCAACTTAAAATTTAGCCTCAATTTCAAGACGAGCAAGCCGAAATGCGCTTTGAAATAAGCTATATTTTTCGTACTTTCATTGGCTCCGCTTATAACAAATTAATAATATCCAAGTTGATACATTTGGTGCATTAATGATTAGTTTTAAGCATTTCAACCCTACTTTAGAGACTTTTATATGATCGAAATCGTACCTTCTATATCAATTATTGATGGCAAGCTTACTCGCTTAAAACAAGGTGATTATTCAAGCGAAACCGTTTATAAAGATAGCCCTGTGGATATTGCCAGAAGGTTTGAACAATGTGGCGTTAAGAAAATCCATATTGTAGATCTTGATGGGGCCAGAAAGGGAACTCCTGTCAATTACCATGTACTAGAATCTATTGCAGGTTATACCAAACTGAAGATTGATTACAGTGGTGGAATCTCCACCGATGGAGATATAAGCAAGGCCTATGAATATGGCGCCACTTCAATTACAGCCGCTTCTGTTTCGCATACCAACCAAAAGCAATTTGGTTCATGGTTAGTGTCCTACGGAAGGGAAAAGATCACATTGGGAGCCGATGCATTGAATGGTAAAATCGCCATTAAAGGCTGGCAAAAACACACCGACATCGATCTTTTTGATCACATCAACTATTACTACATGCGTGGGCTCAAATATGTAAAGAGCACTGATGTAGCCAAAGATGGGATTCAAGAGGGCCCAAATTTCGAAATGTACAAAGAGATCATCTCTCGTTTTAAAGACATTTTCGTACTTGCCAGTGGCGGTGTCCGTTCCATAGATGACATCAAAAAGCTTGAAGAAATAGGCGTTAAAGGCGTTATTTTTGGCCGGGCTTACTACGAAGGCAATCTTACCCTAAAAGACTTAGAAGACTTTATTGTTAGCCAAAAGAACTAGAAGGTATAATTCAGCTTTAAGCTGATATTTCTTCCCATATCGGCCGCATAATACCTCAAGCGATTCATATAATCTCGGTATTCGTTATTCAAGATGTTTTCACCAGAAACGAAAACAGAAAGATCGTTATGTGCTAATGGCACTTTGAAGCCTGCGCTAATGGCCAAATTTATATAGCCAGAAGGTGGGGCGGTTAAATCGAACACGGTTTGATCATTGGCAAACAAGTCCTGATCGTTTTTGTCCGCCTCCAAAATTTCTTCAATAGTAACCACCCTTGGCGCGTTGCGTTGCTTATCTACAAAATCCGCAGAAAAGGTTACGAAAGGCTCTTTCAATTTACCTTCATTAAAATGATAGGTTATTCCTGCATTCAGTCGATTTGCAGGAATGCTGATCAAAGGACCATGAGTCACCAAATCTTCCGCTCGAATCAACGAAAGCTTTCCTTTTACATCGAAGTGTTCGGTTAAATGGTAGTCTAAATCTGCATCTATTCCCACAAACGAAGCATCCGTTTGGGTATACCTTAATAGAGGAAAAGCCCCTTGAATAGTTAGTGCAACATCTTCTGGTCTTAAGAAAATATAATCTCTTATGTAGTTGTAGTAAAAGGCTAGGTTGAAGGAATATTTATCTGAATTGTGCTCTAAATCGGTTATCCATTTAATTGCCTTTTCACTGGCTAAATCGTCTCTTCCTTCTTCAATAGTAGCCGAACCATGGTGAAGTCCACCACTATACAACTCATTAATGTGAGGAGCCCTCCAGGCCGTACCTAAATTACTCCTCAAACTCCAGCTTGAGTTCAAAAAGAATAAAGCGCCAATAGAACCTGTCACATTGCTGAAGTTAAATTCAGGCTTTAACAAGTTCTTTTGAGAATCGAACCGCTTTACCAAATAGTGTTTGAAATCATATCGCAATCCAGCTTCAAGCTCATACTTATCCTCTATGTATCGGCCGATGGCATGAGCTCCGGCAGTCCAATTATCAAAGTTTGGAATAAGAGGGCGAATGCCGGTTTCCGGATTATTGGTATTGCCTTGGTATAAAAAGCTTGCTCCAAAATCTCCTTTAAATTTATTGACTGTTTTGGTATTTAAATCCAACTCAAGCGTATGAGTGATGAGCTCAAGAGAAAGCGCAGGAATTTTTGAACGACCACCCCTTCTAATATCGTACTCCTTTCTTTCATTATGCTGAAGACCGTACTGAACCGTAAACTCACCCAAATCACTGTCCAAATGCCCATTTACCTTAAGCAGCTGATGTTTTACATGTTGGTGAGGGTTCAAAATTTCATAACTGAAATCGTTAATGATCAACGGCCTATCGCTTCCAATAGCCTTTTCTAAATCCGATAGGTTTCCGATATGGGCACTTCTTAAAATACCAATCTGCGCATCGAAACTACTGAAGAACAATTCCAACCCACCCCTTTCTTTATGATAGCCAAGGCCCAAGGAAAAGTTATGTTCCAACGTCCCGGTGTTTGTCAATCTGTAATTGGCAGATCGGGCATCGCCAGCCTTTTTATAACTGGTTTGAGCTCGCCATCCAAGCCCCTTTATTCCACTAACTCCACCTTCTACTTGAATGCTACCCGTATACATTTGGTTGTTCGAACCCAAAACAAGATTTGCAGATCCTGTTGGAGCACCTGAATCGGGCAAATCTGGCGGGTTCACCAAAATTACTCCACCAATAGCATCAGAGCCATATTTTACGGCTGCCGCGCCTTTGATCAACTCTAAGTTTGTGGCTACAAAAGGATCAATCTCAGGAGCATGTTCTTGCCCCCACTGTTGACCTTCTTGTCGAATTCCATTGTTCAAGATCAAGATTCGATTGCTGTGCAAACCGTGGATTACAGGTTTGGCAATATTTGGCCCAGTTTGCAGCATATTCACTCCGGAAATCCCCGATAAAGACTTACCTAAAGATTCTCCCCCACGTTGAAAAAGCTCTTCCTTTTGCAAGGCATTTCTTTTCAAAGTGGCTATTTCTTCAACCTTATTTCCCTCAACGGTCACCTCCTCCAAATCCTTGACCTCAGGAGACAGCTCAATCTTTATTTCCTGATTTCCAGAAATTTCAACAAACTCCTTTTTTGTTTGATAACCCACAAAACGCACAATCAACTGATAATTACCCTTACAGAGATTATCTATTTTGAATTTCCCGTTCTCATCTGCCACTGCACTTTTACCCGTTCCAACTACTTCAACAGTGGCCAGAGGAACTGTTTCTTGAGTGTCGGCACCAATAATCGACCCCGACAAAAGGATATGACAATCCGTTTGGGCGAACAGACCAGTAGAATAAATGAGCGTAAAAAGAATGAGGAGGGTTCCTTTGAAATTCATGAATGCAAAGTAATTGCAGATGCAACGCTATTGCAATAACGAAAGTTCAAAAGGTAAAAACAGAGTAGAAAAGGTTTTTATTTTTTCTCGAAGACTTCGGAAGGCTTGAACTTGTAAAAAATGTAATAGAGAAAATTGAAAGATAAATTCGATTGATTGTCTTCCTTTTTAATCACTTTGGTAGAATCACCTTTCTTTTCGCCAGCAAATTTATCGGCTGGGATGGCATGTGAATCTGAAGGAATTAATTTCAAATTGTTGGTAGGAGTAGTGGATTCTGAACGGGTTTCAGCTTTGTGCTCTACACCAAAATCTGACGATGTAACGCTATCCTGAGAGGTATATTCATGTTTTACCACAGGAATTAAGATTTCTTCTCCTTGTTCTTGACCCATCACACTAAGTGTGTGAACGGTTACGCCAAGCAATCCAAAAGTAACGATTCGAAGTAGTCTCTTGCTCATATTGTTATTTCACAGGGCGATAAAATTAACAAAAAATCGCAATTATCTAAACGGTCGATATTTTATTTTGTTTAGTTTTCCCCCATACATATTATTAAGACGTTAAAATCACATTCTCAAATAAGCAACATGAGTCACATAAATTGGTCAGATTTCGAGAAAGTAGAAATCCGTGTGGGTACGATCATAGAAGTTCAGCCTTTTGAAAAAGCCCGTAAACCTGCATGGATTCTCCATGTTGATTTGGGCCCAGAATTAGGCATTAAAAAATCAAGTGCTCAAATCACTCATCATTATTCACAAGAAGAGCTCATCGGTAAGCAAGTCGTATGCATAACCAATTTTCCACCTAAACAAATTGCCAACCTTATGTCAGAGGTTTTGGTGACAGGATTTCCAGATGAGAACGAAAACGTAGTACTTTGCGCTCCAGACAAACCGGTACCAAATGGGGTTCGCTTATTCTAATTTTCACTGTTGAAGCTTGACCAAATCCATAAGGCTGTCCGAGGAATCTTTCTTTCGAAAGGCGAAAATCAGGACATCAAACAACTCGTAACGGACAGCAGAAATGCTACCGATCCTGAAGCTGCATTGTTTTTTGCCATTGCTGGCCCAAACCATGATGGGCACAATTTTGTACAAGAATTAGCCAGTTCAGGGTTCAAGAATTTTATTGTTGAAAAAGAGATAAGCGGTATGCCGCCTGAAACCAATGTGATTCAGGTTAAATCTTCGGTTGCCGCTCTTCAATCCACTGCCGCTTTAAAGCGGGAAGAATTCAACAAAGAAGTAGTGGCCATAACTGGCAGCAACGGAAAAACTATAGTCAAAGAATGGCTAGCTCAAATGCTTTCGGCCCATTGGAATGTTTGCAAAAGCCCCAAAAGTTTCAACTCTCAAATTGGCGTTCCGCTTTCGGTTTGGAACCTTAACGAAGGCCATGATGTGGGAATTTTTGAAGCTGGCATTTCCAATCCTGAAGAGATGGAAAAGCTGGAAAACATCATTCAACCTACGCAAGGCATACTTACAAATATCGGTTCTGCCCACGAGGAATATTTTGAAAACATAGATCAGAAGCTTGACGAAAAACTAATTCTCTTTCAACATGCTCAGACCTTGTTTTACAGAAATGACAATCCATTAATTTCAAGAGCCATTGAAAGGCTGGAAAACCACCCAAAGCAATTAATTTCTTGGGGGTTTAATGCAACGGCTGACTTATCTGTTGAGCGAGTAGGCAAAGGAACCTTCCAGTTCACTTATAATCACAAAACATTTCAGCTTCAATTTCATTCTGAAAATGACTCCTACTTGGAGAATATGATCCACTGCGTTTGCTTTACCTATTTCAACGGTTGGGCACCAGGGCAAATCCAAGCAGGCATTGACAACCTAAAGCCTATCAAAATGAGGCTAGAGTTGAAAAAGGGCATCAACAATACCTATATCATTGACGACACTTATAATAATGATTTAGCTGGCCTTGAAACAGCTTTAGATTTTCTAACCCAGCAAACTCATTTTAAGAAGAAAGCTCTAATTCTATCCGATATTCTTCAGTCTGGAGCCAAACCATCGACATATAAACGTGTGGCTCAATTGCTCTCTGAAAAAGGGATTGACGAGTTCTATGCGGTGGGGCCTGAGATTTCTCAATTCAAAAACCTATTCCCTGAATCAAGTCAATTCTTTGAAAGCACTGAAGAGTTTCTTTCTCATTCGCTTCAACATTTCGAAAAGCAGGTAATACTGGTTAAGGGCGCTAGAAGTTTCGGTTTCGAACGCATTGTAAAACAGTTTATGGAACGGGTTCATCAAACTGTTCTAGAAATCAATCTCGATGCTGTTACCCATAATTTGAACGTTTATCGGCAGCGGCTCAAGCCTTCCACCAAATTACTGATTATGGTAAAAGCGCTGGCCTATGGGAGTGGCGGTGCAGAAATTGCCAATCTACTACAGTTCCATAAGGTTGACTATCTGGGCGTTGCGTATGTAGATGAAGCGGTTCAACTTAGAAAAAGTGGCATCAAATTGCCTATTATGGTAATTAACCCTTCGGAAGATGACTTAGAAAACTTGATCGAATTTGACATTGAACCTGAAATTTACAGTTTCAAACAGTTCGAACAGTTCATCGATTTCTATAATAAGAAAGACAAAGTATTAAAAGGACATTTCACGATAAACACCGGAATGAACCGATTGGGCTTTGATCCTTCCGATTTAGATGAGCTAATAGAACACATCAAAAGCAGCTCCAATTTAAGGGTTCAGAGTATTTACACACATTTGGCCGCTTCTGATGAAGTGGAACACCAAGTATTCTCTCTAAAACAACTTGAGGTTTTTAAAGAAAATGCCGAACGGATGGAGCAAGCTTTAGGTATCAAAACAATCAAGCACGCTTTAAACTCGGCCGGCATTGTCAGTTTCCCTGAATATCAAATGGACATGGTCCGTTTGGGAATTGGCCTTTATGGCATTGAACCGAACGGCATTTTACAAAAAGCCCTAAAACCAATAAGCACCTTAAAAACCGTAATTTCTCAAATCAGAAAGGTAGAAAAGGGTTCAAGCATTGGTTATGGCAGAAAAGGGAAGGCCGAACATGACATGAAAATCGCCACCATTGCCATTGGTTATGCCGATGGCTTTTCACGCATTTTCAGCAATGGCAACGGACAAGTGCTCATCAATGGGCAGCTGGCTAACGTTATTGGGAACGTATGTATGGACATGACTATGGTGGATATTACGGATATAGATGCCGATGAAGGAGATCCAGCAATTGTTTTTGGCGAAAAACCGAGCATCAGCGAGCTAGCTCAAAAAGCTAATACTATTCCCTATGAGATTCTCACAAATGTAAGTGATAGGGTGAAAAGGGTATATTACACCGAATAGTTAGCCTCCACAACCTATATTCTTTTTTAACGGAACATTTTTAGGAAATCCACCGAAATCAAATGGATCGTCATTCTCCTTTTCTTCCTTTTGATTAGGCTTTTTAGATTGGGTTTTCTCTTCTGCCTTTTTCGGCTTAGGCTTTTGTTCTTCTGGCTGACTTATGATTTTATAACGATCTAAGAATGTATTAGATTCAAGAAATGTATAGATTGGCTTCATGTTCGGTTTAATTTCAAAAACCATCCAACGCCAATTTGATCAGGTAGACAACTCTCCGCTCATTTTGTTTAGGATGATTTTCGGCTTTTTACTTTTTGCCGAAACCTTTGGCGCCATGCTTACAGGCTGGCTAAGAGTGGCCTTGCTTGAACCTCAGTTCACTTTTAGCCTTATCGGTTTAGATTGGCTACAGCCTTTACCTGGCTACGGCATGTATTTCTACTTTGCTGCCATGGCAATTTGCGGACTCTGCGTTATGGTAGGTTATCATTATCGAATTAGTCTCAGCCTTTTCACCATTCTTTGGACACTCGTTTATTGGATGCAGAAATCCTACTACAACAACCACTACTATTTACTTATTCTTTTCTGCCTATTCATGCTTACCGTACCGGCTCATGCATATAAGTCTTTTGACGCCAAAAGGTGGAATAGTGTTGTCAGCATTACTTGCCCTCGTTGGTGTCTTACGATTTTTAAAATTCAGCTTTGGATTGTCTTCACTTATGCTGCTCTTAACAAATTATATCCAGGTTGGGTAGAAGGTCAATTTATCCACGTTGCATTACTTTCCAAAAAGAGTTATTGGCTCATTGGCTCTGCTTTGCAGGAAGATTGGCTACAAAAGTCGATTATGTATGGAGGAGTAATTTTCGACCTGCTGATTATTTACTTCTTACTTTGGAAAAAAACACGTGTAGCCGCTTTCATTGCTTCCTTATTTTTTCATCTGTTCAATTCTATAGTATTTCAGATCGGGATTTTCCCCTACCTAATGATTGGCACTTGTGTTCTATTCTTTGAACCGGAAACAATTCGAAGAATTTTCTTCAAAAAGAAACCAAGCCTCGCTTTAGCGAAGAACCAACAAACCGAACTCAAAGCTGGTCGATTTGTATTGGCCGTGGTTTTTGCCTGCTATTTCGGTTTACAGATTTACCTTCCCTTAAGGCATCATCTGTTTAAAGGCGATGTCTTCTGGACGGAAGAAGGCCACCGACTTTCATGGCGAATGATGCTTAGAGTAAAGTATGGCAGTTTAGAAATGAAGGTGGTTGATCCAGCCACAGGAGAAACTTTCATCATTGATTCAGCCGACTATCTAAGCCGCAAACAAATGGCGATTGTTCCTACACACCCTGATATGATTTGGCAGTTTGCACAAAAAATAGAAGAAGACTTTAAGGAAAAAGGAATAGAAGATGTAGAAGTTTACGCCACGACCAAAATCAGCCTAAATGGTAGTGCACGAAAGGCTATCATCGACCCAGAAGTAGATTTGACCAACGTAAAATGGCAACCCTTTAAACATTCAACTTGGATTTTAACCCCAGAAACCGATCATTAAAACCACTTTCTTTTACGATTATCAGAAATTAAGTGACTATTAAGATTCATCGTTTTGTAATAATCATAAGCTCTGCTAAATTGCAGCTGTTTATAATTAATCTAAATAAGCACAAGCCATGAAAAGCCTGGCAGAGTTGAAAAAAAACCAGAAAGGCATCATCAAAGGATTTAATGATGACACGCTATCGGTAAAACTGATGGAGATGGGTTGCCTACCCGGAACCGAGGTAAAAGTGGATTTGGTAGCTCCCTTCGGAGACCCAATTGCCATAGCAGTTTCTGGTTACTGCCTTTCGCTTCGCAAAAACGAAGCAGCTTGTATCATGCTTGAAGATTAGTTAGATGCAAAAATCTGAAAGAACAAAAATTGCCTTGGTGGGCAATCCAAACTCAGGAAAAACCACTCTTTTCAATCTTCTTACTGGCCTTAATCAAAAAACGGGAAATTTCCCTGGGGTTACGGTAGACAAGAAATCTGGCTTTGCCAAACTGCCTGACGGCACCACAGCTGAAATCATTGACCTTCCTGGCACTTACAGTATTTATCCAAAAACTTTGGATGAACAGGTTGTGCAAGACGTTCTTCTGGACCCAAATCACCCTCAGCATCCTGATAAACTGATTATTGTAACGGATGCTTCAAACCTAAAGCGAAACCTGCTTCTATTCACTCAAATGAGGGATTTGGGCATGCCAATCATTTTAGTTTTGAACATGATGGACGTGGCTCAACTGAAAAAGTTGAATATCGATTTAAGAGGACTAAGCATCGATTTAGGGGTAAAAATTGTTCCTACCAATTCGCATTCCGGAGATGGGGTTAAAACACTAAAAGAAGCCTTAACCCAATCGCTACTTAAAAACAAGAGGCCTTTTTACGACACCTATCATTTAGCGCCTAAAACGATAGAAGATATTAAGTCAGAGTTTGAACTGACTGAAAACTACAGAGCTTACCAATATGCCCAGCAGTCGGTAAGGCTAAGTTTTTTGAGCGAAGATGAAAAAGAGAAAATCGCCAAAATCAAAGATGAAAACGGCTTTTATGACGTTCCAACTCAGTCTCAAGAAACTTTAGGCCGATATCAGCTCATCTCTGACATTGTAGACCGAAACATCAAAACTTCGGTAGACGAAGATAAGAAATCCGTTACACAGAAAATCGATCAAGTTGCTACCCATCCAGTTTTTGGCTACTTGATCTTCTTCACCGTTCTGATGCTAATTTTCCAAGCCATATTTGCTTGGGCAGAAGGACCAATGGACTTGATTGAAGGTTCCATTGCCGAATTTAGCGGCTGGGTATCTTCAGTATTGCCAGAAGGCGTACTTACTGATTTATTAACGGAAGGAATTCTAGCCGGCTTGGCTGGAGTACTCGTTTTTATTCCTCAAATCGCTATTCTTTTCGCCTTTATCGCTCTTTTAGAAGAAAGCGGCTATATGTCAAGAGCAGTTTTTCTTATGGACAAACTCATGAGGAAGTTCGGCCTTAACGGAAAATCTGTAGTGCCACTTATCAGCGGAATGGCCTGTGCAATTCCTGCAATTATGGCCACAAGAAATATCGAAAGCTGGAAAGATAGGCTTATTACCATCTTTGTCACCCCTTTCATGAGTTGCTCGGCTAGGCTCCCTGTTTATGCCATATTGATTGGCCTTGTAGTGCCAAATCAGCCTATTTTGGGCATCTTCAATCTTCAAGGCCTTGTGCTCATGGGACTTTACTTGTTGGGTTTTCTGGCTGCTATTTTATCGGCAGTTGCCATGAAGTTCATTCTCAAAACCAACGAGCGAGCTTACTTCATTATGGAGCTGCCTGGTTATAAAATCCCAAGCTGGAAAAACATAGGCTTAACCATTTTTGATAAGTCCAAAACCTTTGTGCTGGAAGCTGGAAAAGTGATTATTGCGATTTCCATTATTCTTTGGGTATTGGCTTCTTATGGTTTTAGCGAGAAATTTAAAAATGCCGAAGAAAATGTAAGAGTAGAATTGGGTACAAATGTTTCTGAAGAAGAATACGAAATCGCCCTGAACTCATACAAACTTGAGCATTCCATTGCTGGTAGTTTTGGCAAAATGATTGAGCCGACCATTCGTCCTTTAGGCTACGATTGGAAAATAGGAATTGCACTGTTCACCTCATTTGCTGCCCGAGAAGTGTTTGTTGGTACCATGTCGACCATTTACAGTATTGGCGCTGATGATGACGATGAAGTCACAATTCGTGAACGTTTAAGAGAAGAAAAGAATCCTGAAACAGGCGGACCAATGTACACTCGAGCTGTAGCATTCTCTCTTATGGTATTCTACGCATTTGCTATGCAATGTATGAGTACTTTGGCAATTGTTTATAGAGAAACCAAAGGATGGAAATGGCCATTGATTCAAATGGCATACATGACAGCCGTGGCATACCTTTCGGCATTGGTCACTTATCACATTTTCTCTTAAGCAAAAGAAGGTTATTCTGGTTGGTCGTCTTCTTGAGAAGGCCTGTAATTGAGCGGAAGTTTAACAGACAAGCCACCCCAAGTCCACCAGCCCAAGTATAAAGCAGCTTTCTTATCGCTGAAATACCCTGGGTACGCCACAATGGGATTTTCCTTCTGAAAAAGGATTACAGACTTCTGGAATAATGGCACATCACTGATGTCCATACCAACCACCTGATAACTAGAAAGGCTTTGGTCATTGGAAAGCGAAATGGTAGAACGCGACTTCTGATCTGTGTATTTATAGTTGCCTGTTTTTGATTTACTTCTGTACAACTTCTTATACTCATCATCTTCGTAAGCATTGGTATAAGTAACCTCTATATCAGAACTGACACCTAAAACATATTCAAACTCACTATCAGTCTGTTGAAGCCTGAATATTTCAGAAATTGGTTTGGGATTCAAAGGAGTACTGTATTCAGAAGTCACAGAGTCAAACTGAACGGTGTTGATCATAAAGCCTTCCTCCCTCAATCTTTCATCGATTAGTGAGTGAAGAAAGTGATTGACAGAACCGTAATAGGCTCTTGAACGGGCTTCTTCCCAACGTCTATTTTGCTTTTTTGATTTGGGTTCCAATTCCACAAATTGAGCTTTCCCCACACTGGTTTTTATTCCATTTACAAACGTATATTCATCCAGCATATACTCAATCCGATAACCCATAGCTTGATTTTCGATATAAAGAACATCGCTAGCTTCCACCTGATAATTGTCGAGAGAATCTAGCACGATAAAATCTAAGACTTCTGGATTGGTGATTTTGCAATCCTTGGCATTGCTGTCTCTACCTAAAAAATCATCCTCAAAACGCTTGTAGAGTCGCTTGTCTCTCCTTCTTTGTCTATAAGTTTTTTTGGCCAACACCTGAATGGGAGCAAGCGTAATTTCCTCTAATTCTAACTCAACAATATAACTGCTCTGCGGCTCAATATCCTGCTTTTCTGCAAACGGAATAGTTTTGGAAACATAGCCCACATAAGACACCACCAACTTAAAGGCAATATTGGGCACATCGCGCATTTCGAAATAACCTTCACTATCTGATGCAACGCCCAAGGTACTATTGTCAATAAATACATTCGCATAAGCCAAAGGTGAGTTGGTTTGGGCATCAATAACTCTACCTTTTATGGTTCTATCAGTAGTTTCTCTTTTTAAAATAACAACCGTAGAACCTATTTCTTTATAAAAGAGATTGGCTTCAGAAAGCATTTCTTCGAGTACAATTTTCAAAGGAACACCTTCATAATTGGCAGAGAATTTCTCGCCTTTAGGAATGATATTATTGTTGTAGGAAAAGCTGATACCAGTGTGTCGGTTCAGTTGGCGCAGGGCAGCACTAAGCGAAACATTGTTAAATTCAATGTTTACATCCTTCTCAAGTACCGACTGATTTACTTCCTGAGCCTGACTAGATATACACCAAAATGCGTAAATGGAAACCAGAAATTTCCTGACCATGCACCAATTTACTCAGTACAGGGCTTTCCTTCTAATTTTATGTGATTTTCTTTCTGGATGAATTGAATATTTGGGAAAGTGGCGTCTATGGCTTCGATTATTTCGCTCACAGACTTATGCTCATAAATCCCATTCAATGGGCAGTTTTTGAAGGTTTCCTTGTTGTACTCGAACTTCACCCAATAGGTGTCTTCAATATAGTCGAGCGCTTCAGGTAAAGGCGTATTATCAAACTCTAATCTTCTGGTCCACCAGCCGCTGAAATTAGCATTTTTGATGCTGGCTTTTAGAATTGATCTTCCTCCACGATCCATCTTTGCCATCTCGCCTTTGGTAATCTGCTCTTTCACATCACCATTTACGGTAGATGAAAATTCAACAGTACCTTCGGTAACATTTAGCTCAATATCCTCATCAGGATATGTGGTCAGGTTAAAGCTAGTTCCAAGTACTTTTACTTGACTATTACCGGCATTAATTACAAAAGGAAGTGATTCGTTTCTGGAGACATCAAAATTTGCTTCGCCTTCAAGGGTCAGGCTTCTATTATCTTCACCAAAGCCTTCAGCCAAAGTGATTTTAGAATTCGCATTTAATTTTACTACAGAACCATCGGCCAATTGAAATTCTCTAATCCCATTCGATTCTGTTGCAAGCGTTAACTCCTCGTCTGTCGAAGATTTCTTCTGAGAAGAATTGTACGCTAAAAAACCAGCTACTGCAAAAACTAAAAAGGCTGCCGCTACTTTGAGCCAGTTATAAGTAGGTCGTTTCATTTCAACAACCTTGGTTTTGGAAATACGTTGGTCAACGTTGTTCCAAGCTTTTTGAGAATTAAAGGTAGATGCTTGATCAGAAGCAATATCCATCACAGCTGCATAAACTTCTAGTTCATCAGCCAGTGCCTGATTTTGAATCAATTCTGCTTCAAAATCGGCTCTTTCTTTCCCGCTAAGTTCATTAGCCAAATACTTGGCTATTAACTCTTCCATTGTTCTGTTCTTTCTGTCAGTTAAAGTAACAACCCTAACTGATTATTCCCCTACCAAAAAACCACTAGTGGCAGAAAAAAAATCAAATAATCTTTTAAGCTGGTTCTCAGTATCTTCAGCGCTTTGCCCATATGAACCTCGACCGTCTTTTTTGAGATGCCCAATTCATCGGCAATCTCATGGTATTTCATCCCTTCTTCCCTGCTCATTCTAAACACTTTTTGGCATTGAGGAGGCAAGCTATCTAAAGCGGTTTCAATCCTTTTTTGAAGTTCAAAATCGGGCTGATGACTTACATAGCTTTGCATTGAAACCTCTAAATGCTCTTGCTTTTTATTCGCATAATTGGCTACTACCTTTTTATGCTTTATATAATTCAAAGCCGTATTGTACGCGGCCCTGAACAAATAAGATCTAAAGCTTATGTCTTCACGAAGCATTTCTCGCTTTTCCCAAATATTTACAAACGTGCTCTGAACAATCTCTTCCGTAGTGTCCTCATCTCGGATTATACGCTGAACATACCGGCACGCTGGCTGGTAATGTTCATGGAAAAGCTGTTCAAAAGCCTTTCTGTCACCTTTGGCAAAAGCAGCTATCAGTTGACTCTCTTTTATTGGCACTCAGTTAAAAATTCAATAGCGTTGAAGTTAAAAAGAAAAAACAAATTACCCCCACATAATAAGGGCAACAATTAATTCTGTTTTTAGGTAAAAGTGTTAATCTCTATCAATAAGTTTGGAATCTGGCAGATTTCAATAATCAAACTGAAAACGCCCCTTAAAGTTCCTCATGAAAAAAATCTACACCGATCGTATTTCAAAGTTTGAAACCGAACACAATACACTCAAAAAAAAGTCGATTAACATAGCTTGGTTTAGGGTTCTCTCCTTTTTTTTGGCCGCTACGCTAGTCACCGTTTTTGCAAATGAAAAATCTACCGAAGGCATAGTTATTACGATTTTAATCTTTCTGGTTTCCTTTCTTTTCTTCTTAAAAAGGCATGTAAATATTAAGGCTCAACTCTCTTTTAAAGAGGCACTTCTCAACCTTAATGAAGAAGAATTGGCCAGGCTTGAAATGAAACTTTCTGGCTTAGAAGACGGCAGTGAATTCATCAAACCGACTCACGAATATCATATTGATTTAGATATTTTTGGAAAGCACTCCCTCTTTCAATTGCTCAACAGAACTTCTACCAATTATGGAAAGCAAACCTTAGTAAATTGGCTAAGTCAGCCTTCATTCAAAACAGAAATTGAACGAAGACAAAAAGCGGTTGAAGAAGTAAGTGAGCTTATTGATTGGAGGCAAAACATTGCAGCCGCAGGAAGAGCCAATCATGACGAAAAAGCAAGTATTCATTCTCTATTAGAATGGATTAAAGAAGACAGTACCGTACTGAAGCAGAAGTTCTACAGTATCGCAATGCTTATTTTTCCGCTTTTTTCAGTTGTAGCGATAGCGCTATCTGCCTTAGGATTAGCACCTTTTGGCCTCGTTTTATTGGCTGTGGTCTTCAATATTATTATCCTTTCTACTGTATTTTCAAGAGCGGGAAACATATATCAGAAAACGATAGAAAGCAATCAGCTTATTAAAGCTTACGAAGCTCAAATTAGGTTGATTGAAGAGCAACCGCTAAAATCAGAATTGCTGGTGGAGCTGAAAGGCCGCTTGCATTCCGACAATCAAAAGGCTTCAGTTATCATAAAGCAACTTCAATTTATTTTGGACAACTTTCATAACAGGGCCAACCTCATGTATCATATCTTCAACATGCTGTTTTTGTTAGATGTATACTGGGTAATTCAGGCGGAAAAATGGAAAGAACGCACTAAAGAAAATATCAGTGATTGGTTTCAGGCCATTGGCGAAATTGAAGCCATTAACAGTGTTGGCGGCTTTCATTTCTCAAATCCAGCTTTCACTTTCCCTATTATTGAAGAAGAGCCTTTTATAATCAAAGCGACACAAATGGGGCATCCGCTTATCAATGCTAAAAAGCGGATAAGCAACGATTTTGATTTTTCTGGCAAGGGCGGAATCTGTTTAATCACAGGAAGCAACATGAGCGGAAAAAGTACATTTTTACGCACGGTGGGCCTCAATTCTGTTCTTGCACTGCTTGGCGCTCCTGTGTGTGCTGAAAATATGCAGATCTCCAGGTTACAGGTTTTCACCAGTATGCGAACCCAAGATGATTTGGAAGAAAGCGTTTCTTCATTCTATGCCGAACTGAAAAGGCTGAAGCAGCTTTTGGGCTCAATCAACACTGAAATTCCGACTCTGTTTATGGTAGATGAAGTTCTAAAAGGCACGAATTCGGAAGATCGTCATACAGGAGCCATTGCCCTCATTAGGCAACTCAACAAATCATATGCATTTGGTTTTGTTTCTACCCACGATTTAACGCTTGGCCAAATTACAACAGAACTCCAAGGTGTTAAGAATTACAGCTTTAATAGTGTAATTGAAAATGACGACATTATTTTCGATTATACCTTAACCCCAGGCATTTGCAAAAGCTTTAATGCTACTAAGCTGATGCAGAAGATGGGTATAGAAATTATTGACTAAATTTGCCCGCATTCCACAAAAATCAAGCATGTCTGTTTTCGATTCTAACTTTAAAATTGGCGTTTTAGGAGGTGGTCAATTAGGCCGAATGATGATCCAATCTGCCATTGATTTCAACTTCAATGTGCACTCTTTGGATCCCGACCCAAACGCTCCATGCAAAGAAATTGCGTCTTCATTTACCAATGGCGCCCTAACCGATTTTGATACCGTTTATCAATTCGGTCAGGATAAAGATGTGATCACCATTGAAATTGAAAATGTGAACACAGCTGCCCTGAAGAAATTGGCCAGCGAAGGCAAAAAGGTTTTCCCTCAACCTGAAATCATTGAGCTGATTCAGAATAAATTTCACCAGAAGAATTTTTACAAAGAACACGGCATACCTACCGCTGATTTTATTGAAGTAAAAGGCAAAGCCGATGTTGCTAACCACAAGGATTTCCTTCCATTTGTAAACAAACTGGCGACTGGTGGCTACGATGGTAGAGGCGTTCAGGTAATCCGCACTGAAAACGACCTTGACAAAGCCTTTGATGCGCCTGGTTTTGTAGAAAAACTGATTCCGTTCGAAAAGGAATTGGCAGTAATTGCTGCCCGCAACGAAAAAGGTGAAATCACAAGTTTTCCAACGGTGGAAATGGTTTTCCATCCAGAACACAACTTGGTGGAGTATCTTTTTTCTCCTGCAACTATTTCCAAAGAAGTAGAAGAAAAGGCACAAAGCATTGCTAAAAACCTGATCAGCAAATTAGAAATGGTTGGGCTACTGGCCATCGAAATGTTTCTAACTAAGGATGGTGAAGTTTTGGTAAACGAAATTGCTCCGCGTACCCACAACAGTGGCCATCAGACGATTGAAGGCAATAAAACTTCTCAGTTCGAACAGCATCTACGCGCTATTTTGAACTTGCCTTTAGGCGACACTTCACTTATTCAGCCTGCGGCTATGGTAAACCTTTTAGGCGAAGATGGTTTTGAAGGCGATGCCAAATACGAAGGTATGGAAGAAGTGCTTGAACAAGCTGGCGTGCATATTCATTTATATGGTAAGAAAACCACCAAACCTTTCCGAAAAATGGGACACGTTACCATAACTGCCCCACAAGTAGAGGATTTGGCACAAAAAGTTGATTTCGTTAAAACACATTTAAAGATAAAGGCATGAATACTCCACAAGTAGGCATAATAATGGGCAGCCAAAGCGACCTTCGCGTAATGGGCGAGGCGGCTCAAATTCTTGAAGATTTAGGCGTTGATTTTGAACTTACCATTGTATCGGCTCACCGAACGCCACACAGAATGGTGGAATATGCTGAAAAGGCAGCCCTTCGAGGATTGAAAGTGATTATTGCCGGAGCTGGTGGAGCAGCCCACTTACCGGGAATGGTGGCTTCACTTACTACTTTGCCTGTAATTGGCGTTCCTGTAAAGTCAAGTAATTCTATCGATGGATGGGATTCAATTTTGTCCATTCTACAAATGCCTGGCGGTGTTCCTGTTGCTACGGTAGCCTTAGATGGCGCCAAAAATGCGGGTATTCTTGCCGCTCAAATTGTGGGAGCTTTCGATCAAGATTTGACCAATCGACTGGTTGAATACAAAACCGAACTTCGCGAAAAAGTTGAAAAAAGCGTTGAAGAAATTGCCGTAAAAGGCTGGAAAAAATGATATGGCCAGCCCGCAGCTAAGCCATATTAAAGAAACCTGCCTTTACGTTTCAGACCTTGATCAAACCCGAGCTTTTTATCACGATCGCTTGGGTTTGCCCATTGTCGCTCATATCGAAAACAAGCATATTTTCTTCCGTGTGGGCGATTGTATGCTGCTTTGTTTCAATCCCGAATCAAGTAAAAATCAAGAAGTTCTTCCTCCTCATTCTGCTGAAGGAAAGCAACACATTGCCTTTGGCGTTCTCATTTCAGAATATGATTTCTGGAAAGAAAAAATCATTGCCCTAGGTATAAAAATCACAAGCGAATATGAATGGAGAGAAGGCTTAAAGTCTTTCTATTTTAACGACCCTGATGGACACGTTTTAGAAATTGTACCTAACAATCTTTGGGACGAAAATTAACACAAACTAAGCATCAACCGCTTTCTTAAAATCAGTGTTTTGCTTTCCTTTATTTCATGAAGGAATTGATTTCGCGCGAAAATTTCAATCAAATTATCGATCATCCTGGTTCAGCATCAGTATTATTGCTCGATGAACAAAACCGCATTCTGCTGTTCGAGCAACAACGCAGCGACTATCCAATTCCTACCTATGAAATTCCGGGTGGAGTAATCGAAAAAGGAGAAACGCCAGAACAAACCGCCAGGCGCGAATTGGAAGAAGAAACAGGTTATACTTTCAATTTGGCTAAGCATTTAATCACCGTCAACCCTTCTGTGGGCTATTCCAATGAATGGATTTCCATTTTTGCTGCACGCGCCATTCATCTTAAAAATGAATCAGAATTTAGTTGCAGCTTTTTTTCCCAAAAAGAAGTTGAGTTGTTAATACATTCAGGTCAAATAGTTGACGCTCAAACTTTGGTGGCCATCGGCCAATGGACTACTGAAAATTTAAATTTCGAAAGCCCAAAAGTTCTCTTTATCTGTTCCGGCAATTACTACAGAAGCAGGTTTTGTGAGGTTTACTTAAATCATATTACGCAAAGCAACATAGCCAATTCGAAGGGCTTATTGGCTTACCGAGGCATCAACGAAGGCCTTATTTCTCCCCACACTCTCAAATATTTACATGAACTGAAACTCCCCATTGGCATTCAAAAATTTCCGGAACAGCTGGAAGAAAGACACCTTCAGAAAACGCCTCACATCGTAGCGCTTTGTGAGCGAGAACACCGACCAATGATGAAGGAAATGTTTTCAGAATGGGAAGATAAAATCACCTATTGGCAAGTAAACGACATCGATTTTAGCGATCCGAAAGAAGCTCTTCCTGAGCTAAAAAACAAAGTTGAAGAATTCGCCAAGGCATTTGGTTTGCTTCCGCAAGTGTAAAAAAATCGACCTTCAAACACGATATCTCAAATTTTATCTACATTTGTGCCACCGCAAGGGTTTTCTGTTTCTGCCAAGAAATAGAAATTAAAAGGGAATCAGGTGTAAGTCCTGAACAGTCCCAGCTGCTGTAATCCTTTATCAAGGTTGTTGCAAAAAGCCACTATCCGATTAACGGGATGGGAAGGCGCAATCACCCAGGAAAGTCAGAAGACCTGCCTTTGTAATTATTCACTAAACCGCTCTCTGAGGAAGAGTTATTAGCATGAGAAAAACTGAAAACAAAGCCAGCTTCGGCTTGCGGTTTCTAACACCGTTTGCCCTTTTACTTTTCTTCGCCACTTCGGCTTGCCAGAATGCTTCTAAGCAGCAATCTGATTTTCCCGATTTCGACCCAAAGAAAGATTACTTCCCCGATAAGGCTTCTATCGATCATTCAGTCGGTTTCGACATTGAATATCATGGCAACTACAAAACGCTTCACCTTTTCAGGCACTATAACCAAGTAGCAGACACAGTCGATTTTGTGCTGTTACAAAAAGGAACTCCAGCACCTGAAGGTTTCGAAAAGCATCAAATCGTTTCCATTCCTGTTGAAAATGCGGTTTCTCTTTCCACCACTCACTTAGGCATGTTCGAATTGCTAGATGCTATAGATCAATTGAAAGGTGTGGAAATCAAACAATACATCAGCAACCAAGAAATTAAAGACAGAACCGATGCTGGTAAAATTACAGAAGTATCTCCTGCTGGCTCTCTCAATGTAGAAACCGTGATTAACATGGGGGCTGATGTGGTTTTGTCTGTGGGTTATCCAAATTCACAGAACGAAGCCTATCAGCAATTGGCTCAAGTCGGAATTCCTGTGGTAATGAATGCCGATTGGCAAGAAAACAATCTATTGGGCCGTGCGGAATGGGTTAAACTATTGGCTGCGCTTTTAAACAAAGAAGCCTTGGTAAACGAGAAATTCTCGGCCATTGAAAATCGCTACAATCAGGTGCTAGAATTGGTGCAAAACGTAGATTCTAAACCACTAACAATCACAGGAATTGCTCAAGGTGATGCTTGGCACGTGGCCGGAGGAAGAAGTTTCGCTTACCATGTAATGAATATTGCAGGTTCTGACTACCCTTGGAAAAACGATCCTTCAACGGGTAGCTTGAAACTCGATTTTGAAACCGTTTATGAATTTGGTTTAAAAGCCGACTTTTGGATGGCGCCAGGTTCAGCCAGAACTATGAAGGACATTCGCTCTCGCGATGAGCGCTATTCAGATTTCAAATCCTACAAGGAAAATCACATCTACAACATCTTTGGCCGCTATACCGAGGGAGGTGGGAACGATTATTACGAGCGCGGAGTGGTTGAACCTGATGTAGTTTTGAAAGATGTGGTAAAAATCTTCCACCCGCAATTATTGCCCGATCACGAATTGGTGTATTACTCCCAACTTCAATAAATCACAATTGAATCTTCCTGAAAACGATATTACCGCAAAGGCCAGTGCCTTTAAGGCGCGTTTGCTCATCATTCTGTGCTTGGTATTGGCCGTGCTTTTTCTGCTCGACATTGCCCTCGGCTCGGTGAGAATCCCTGTACCCGATGTCTTTAAGGCGCTCACGGGCGGAACCATAGACAATGCGGCTTGGCATGCCATCATTCTGAAAATTAGATTACCCAGAGCTATTACCGCTTTGTTAGCAGGAACAGCACTTTCTTTGGGTGGCTTGCAAATGCAAACGCTCTTTAGAAATCCATTGGCTGGGCCTTCGGTTTTGGGAATTACTGCAGGTGCAAGCTTGGGTGTTGCCGCTGTAATGTTGGCCACAGGAGCTGCCACCACAGCATTCTCCATTCGCCAATTGGGTATTGAAGGCAGCTGGCTAATTATTATTGCTTCTACTTTAGGGGCAGCAGCAGTACTGCTCATTATTCTCGGCATTTCCTTCAAAATAAAAGACAATGTAGTCATGCTGATTGTCGGAATCATGGTCGCGAACATTACGATTGCGGTGGTCAGTATTTGGCAATATTTCAGCGATCCTGAACAAATTCAAGAGTACATTCTTTGGACATTCGGCAGCTTAGGAGGTGTTACTAACGGGCAATTAGGAGCTCTTTCTATTATTGTGCTCACCGGAGTTGTCATCACCTTCTTTCTTTCCAAAACCCTGAACGTTTTGCTTTTGGGCGAAAACTATGCGCAAAGCATGGGGCTGAATGTAAAATGGTCGCGAATAGCCATTATAGCCACTACCAGCCTATTAGCAGGAGCCATCACAGGTTTTTGCGGGCCAATTGGTTTTGTTGGCATTGCTGTGCCACATCTTTCGCGAAGCTTTCTTAATACTTCCGATCATAGAATTCTGGTGCCAGCTTCGGCTTTAATCGGAGGCATCCTGATGCTCTTTTGCGACATAATTTCGCAAGTACCGGGCAGCCAAACCATTTTACCAGTCAATGCCATCACCGCTATGATTGGTTCTCCCATTGTCATCTGGATCATTCTTCAACGCAGAAACCTAAAAGCCAGCTTTTGAAAATGCCTGAAACCATATTGAAAACGGAGAATTTGAGCATCGGTTATTTTCATAAAGGCGATGCCAAAATGGTACTGGAAAAGCTAAACCTTGGATTAGAAAAAGGTAAACTGACCTGTTTACTCGGGGTAAATGGCGCTGGAAAATCCACTTTGATGCGGTCTTTGGCAGGCATTCAAAAGCCAATTCAAGGCGCCATTTCCATTCATGATCAGCCCTTGGCCTCCATTTCACCCAAAACCATGGCCAAGCAACTTAGCCTTGTGCTTACGGATAGGGTTGCTCCAGGAAACCTGACGGCTTATGCCTTGGTGAGCTTGGGACGTTTCCCCTATACGGGCTGGCTCGGTTCACTTTCCAAAGAAGACAAAAACATTATTTATAAGGCGATGGAAGCCACAGGAACGCTTGATTTTGCCAATACTCATATTGGAGAACTCAGCGATGGCGAAAGGCAGAAAGTGATGATCGCAAGAACTTTGGCTCAGGATACTGAAATCATTTTTCTGGACGAACCTACTGCCCACCTCGATCTTCCTAACCGAATCGAAATCTTCCACCTTTTAAGAAAACTGGCCATGGAAGAAAACAAGGCCATTCTGCTTTCTACCCACGAGGTTGACATGGCTTTGGCGCATGCCGATCAGCTTTGGCTCGTTACGCAGGATTACTCCATTGAGCAAGGTTGCCCTGAGGATTTGGTGTTGACAGGAAAATTTGAAAAAGCTTTTCAAAAGGAAAACCTGCAATTCGATTATGAACTGGGAAGCTTCAAGCGTATTTCTGATTTCCCAATTCTGGCGAGTATCGGAATAAAAGGAGAACCGATGCTAAAAAGATGGACCAAAAGCGCCATAGAAAGGGCTGGGTTTGTGGCTTCGGAATTAGCAAACGAAGACAAAATAATAACCGCGTCAGGTGGCTTAGGCAAGCCTCAATGGCACTTAAACACGACCAATACAACCTATCATTCAATAGAGGAACTACTTAAACATATTTAATAAACTATGAATCTAAATTTTAGAAAATGGGGGGCTTTTTTTGCCCTAACTTTTTCAGCCATCGCAGTATCTCAGGCTCAAGAGGAAAAATTCCGAGACCTTGGCGAAGTGGTGGTAACCGCAAATAAGTTCGAAACTCCGATCGAAAAAACGGGTAAAGTGATTTACAAAATCACGGCTGAGGATATTGAAAAGGCACCTGGAAGAACGGTTGCAGACCTATTGAATTTGCTACCTGGCATCAACATTGATGGCGCTTTCGGTACGCCCGGCACTAACTTAGATTACAGCATTCGCGGAGGCAGAAACCGCCAAACTTTGATTTTGATCGATGGTTTGCCCATCAACGACCCTTCTTCAATTGCCAATGATTACGACTTGAGATTGTTGAATTCCCAAGCCGTGGAATACATTGAAGTATTGAAAGGCGGAGCAAGCGCGCTCTACGGAACTGGCGCTTCTTCTGGCGTAATCAATATCAAACTGAAAGAACCAACCGCTGAAAAACCGGAGGTTACGCTTTCTCAAACTATCGGTTCGTTTACAACTTCAAACACCAATGCCGATGTTCAGGGAAAAGCTGGCAAATTCAGATATTTGGCCGCTGGGGCCTTTTCTACCAGCGAAGGTTTTTCTGCAGCTCAGGATAATGATCCAAACCTAGCTTTCGGTAACGATGGTTACTACAGATATTCTGGAAGAACCAAACTGGGTTATGATTTCACTGAGAATTTCACTCTAAACGGAAACTTCTCTTACGAAAAACTGAAGTCGGATTATGACGATGGCGCTTTTGCAGATGCCGACAATGAATTTACCATTCGTCAGGTAAGTTTTGGTTTGAACCCTCAGTTCAAGTACAACAAGGGTAAACTTCAGCTGAAGTATAACTTTAACCGCATCAACCGCGCATTTGATTCGGCTTATCCTTCAACCAACAAAGGAAAAAACACCCAAGCTGACTTAACTAACGAGTTCATTTTCAACGATAAAATCAAAAGCATTGTAGGTGTTCAGTATCAGGATTATAAGTTCGAAGATGCTGGTGAACAACCAACTCAAAGCAATATCGACCCTTACTTGAACCTCTTCATTGAAGTAACTGAAGGCTTTACTTTCAATGGTGGCGTGCGTTTGAACATCAACAGCGAGTACGGTTCAAACTTTGTGTACAACATTAACCCAAGCTACCTTTTCAACCTGAGCGAAACCAACCGATTGAAGGTTTTTGGTTCTTATTCAACCGCTTTTGTTTCTCCTAGTCTTTACCAATTGTTCTCTTCTTTCTATGGAAATCCAGATTTGAGTTCTGAAGAAAGCGAATCAACTGACTTTGGAGCTTCGATTTATTTGGGTGAAAAATTCACTTTGAATGCTGAATACTTCTGGAGAACCGAGGAAAACGCTATCGATTTTGTATCACAATATGACGGCCAAGGCAATTACATTGGAGGCGGTTATGCTAATGTTGTGGGCGAAAGAAAAATTCAGGGTGTTGAAGTTGATTTTGAATGGAAAGCCGCAGAAAAACTAGAATTGACCGGAAATTTCGCAAAATACCAATTCGGAAATCCAGCTCAGTTCTATAGAATTCCTGACTTAAAATACGGAGCAAAAGTGAGATACGCTTTCACTCCTCAAACCAGAGCTTCGGTGAATTACACCCGTTTTGGTGACAGACAAGCTTCAATTTTCTCTGATCCATATTTAGTAACACTTGACGGTTACAACATGGTAGACTTAACCATCAGCCATGAAATTTTGGACGGAAAACTGATTTTCTCTGGTATGATCAACAACCTACTTGACGAAGATTTTGTGGGTGTTTACGGCTATACAACTCGTCCAGCCAACTTCACCATCGGAATCACCGGCAAATTCTAAGCCCTTGACTTCACTAAATCATAGCAGTTCTTTCCTTTGCTCCTGGAGCGGGGGAAAGGACTGCTATCTTGCTTTTTTGAAAGCCTACAGAGCCGGAGCCGAACCTCGGGCTTTGTTCAATATGCTAAATGAAAACGGTGAGTTTTCCCGGTCTCATGGCATTCCCAAAAATATTTTGAAGCAACAGGCCAAGTGCGTAAACCTCCCAATCTGGTTTGGCTCTGCAACTTGGCAAGACTATGAAACGGCATATATCGAAAAGCTTCAAAAGCTAAAAATGGTGTATGAGCCAAGCAATATGGTTTTTGGCGATATCGATATTGAATCTCATAAAGCCTGGGAAGAAAAGGTTTCAGAAGCAGCCGGGCTGGAAGCAGAACTTCCACTTTGGCAGCAAAACCGTGAAGCTTTGGTTTATGAAATGGTGGATTTGGGCATAAAAGCCATGATTGTTTCATGCCGAAAAGAATTGGCTCCACAACTGCTCGGAAAAATCATTGACAAAGACATGATCAAAATGTTTCACAAGTTGGAAATTGATGCCTGTGGCGAAAATGGAGAATACCACACGCTGGTAGTTGATGGCCCTTTGCACCGCGAACCTCTCGCCATCAAAACGGGCGAAATCCTAAGCTTCGAACATTACGCATTCATCGAATTATTTTCTGCAACATGATTTATTACATCACGGGCGGCCAACGCTCTGGTAAATCCAGCTATGCCCAAAAGCTTGCGTTGGAACTGAGCAACAACCCTATTTATCTGGCTACAGCACGCTATTGGGACGGTGATTTTAGAAACCGAATTGCTCGCCATCAAGCCGATAGAGACGACCGCTGGGAAAATATTGAAGAAGAAAAATACGTAAGCCAACTCGGTTTTACTGGCCGTGTTGTGGTTATGGATTGCGTTACGCTTTGGCTCAACAATTTCTTTGTCGACACCAAAAACGATGTTGATGCATGTTTGGAACAAGCCAAAACAGAAATCGATGGACTTAGTCAACAAGCCGCGACATTCATCATCATTTCAAATGAAATTGGAATGGGTGTGCATTCACACCATGAATCAGGCAGAAAATTCACCGACTTGCAAGGTTGGGTAAACCAATATATCGCTCAAAAGGCCGACAAAGCCATTCTCATGGTTTCGGGCCTTCCTCTTAATCTTAAATAGAAAATGGACAAAACTGATTTTCAAAAATCACTTCAAGCCAAAATTGACTACAAAACCAAACCCTTGGGCGCCTTGGGCAAATTGGAAAAACTAGCTTTTCAGATTGGCAATATTCAGGGCACTTCACAACCCAAATTGACAAAACCAACCCTTGTAGTTTTCGCGGCCGATCATGGCGCAGCCAAAGCGGGCATCAGTGCTTATCCGCAAGAAGTTACTGCTCAAATGGTGCTCAACTTTATGCGAGGTGGAGCTGCCATTAATGTGTTCGCGAAGCAAAATAATATCGAACTGAAAGTTGTAAATGCGGGTGTCAACTACGATTTCGAATCGACTGAAGATTTGATACATGCCAGTATGGGCAAGGGCACGGCTAATTTTTTAGAAGGAGAAGCGATGAGCGAAAAGGCAGCCCAAGAAGCTATGGACAAGGGCGCTTCCATTGTTGAAAAGATTTTCCAAAGTGGTTGTAATGTAATTGGCTTTGGCGAAATGGGCATTGGAAACACCTCATCTGCTGCGTTGTTGATGCATATTTTTACCGAGATTCCTTTAAACGAATGCATCGGACGCGGGACCGGTTTGGACGATCAGGGTTTTAGAAATAAAATTCACATGCTCCGAAAAGCGGTTCAGCTGCACGGCAAAAACCATTCTGTTGAAAGCGCATTAGCCGCCTATGGTGGTTTCGAAATTGCCATGATTTGCGGAGCGATTTTAAAAGCCCACGAGCTCAAAATGATGCTGCTAATCGATGGTTTTATTGTGGGTTCTGCATTTTTGGCAGCCATGGAATTGAATCCCGATGTAATTCAAAATGCCATTTTCTGTCATACTTCTGCAGAACAAGGCCATGTTAAAATGCTCGAATTCTTGCAAGCAGAACCCATCCTTGACTTGGGCATGAGATTGGGAGAAGGAACCGGTTGTGCTGTGGCCTATCCCATTATCCAAAGTGCTGTCAACTTTCTGAACGAGATGGCAAGTTTCGAATCTGCTGGAGTTTCGAGTAAAAATGAAGGCTAATAAATGAGAAAGGAAGTTAAAATATTCTTTACCGCGATAATGTTTTATACGCGGATTCCATGCCCAAAATGGGTCGATCATTCTGAAGAATATTTGAATAAGGCTACACGATATCTGCCCTTAATCGGGTGGATTGTAGCTTTTCTCTCCCTGCTTCCCTTTGCAGCATTCTACTATTTAGGCGAACCTGTTTTAGCAGTGCTATCTTCTATGATTGCTTCGGTTTGGCTTACTGGCGCATTTCACGAAGACGGTTTTGCCGATGTTTGCGATGGGTTTGGTGGCGGTTGGACTAAAGAAAAAATCCTGACCATTATGAAAGATAGCCGCGTGGGTACGTATGGCGTGGCTGGGCTTATTTTCATTTTGGACGTTAAATTCTGGCTTCTTTTCAGGCTGACAAGCCTTTTTCATGGCGATGTCATTCGTATTTTGGCCGTTTACCTTGCTGGCCACAGTTTAAGTCGCTTTGTGGCTTCAACTTTCATTTTCACCCATGAATATGTAAGAGAAGATGCGCTTTCGAAAGCCAAGCCTGTAGCCAAAGGCATTTCATGGAACATTGTTTTGGTTGCTGGATTCCTAGGTGTTTTGCCCTTGCTTCTTTTTCAAAACGAATGGATTTTCCTGGTCATTCTCCCACTTTTCATCGCCAAATGGAAACTAGGCACTTTCTTTAAAAAATGGATTGGCGGCTATACAGGCGACTGCCTTGGCGCAACCCAACAAATCACTGAAATCGTATTTTACCTTTCCATTTTATTGCTGTGGAAATTTATCTGATTCGCCATACCACACCCCAGGTTGAAAAGGGAATTTGTTACGGACAGACAGACTTAGCTCTGAACGAAAAAACGTTTACTTCGGAATTTGAGAAACTTTGCCCACACCTGCCAAAATTGGATAAAGTCTATTCAAGCCCATTAGTTCGTTGTACTCAATTAGCGGCTAAATTTACTCCTGATTTTCAAGGTGACGATCGTTTAAAAGAACTCCATTTCGGTAGGTGGGAAATGCTGAATTGGAATGAAATTGCTCCCGAAGAACTGGAACCATGGATGGCCGATTTTGTCAATTATCGTGTGCCCAATGGCGAGAGCATGACGGATTTGATAGAGCGCACTTCTTCATTTTTTGAAGAACTACTTTAAACCAAAGATGAAAAAATAGGCATAGTGACTCACGCAGGTGTAATTCTGTCTATACTGGGGAAATCCGTGAATTTAACACCCGAAAATTTCTTCAAATTAAACCTCGATTACGGAAGTGTCTCATGCATTTCAGCACAAAAAGATCTGCTTCAAATAAATTACATCAACAGGTAAGTCAATTCACTTCGTATAGCTTTCAGGCGACATCAGTGTTTTACCGTTGTGAACATTGTTTCGTTTCTAAAGTTAAATGAGGAGTTATGAAAAGATTTTTGAACCTGATCCTTTTGATGTTTCTACTGGCCGCCTGTTCGCAGAACAACAGTTCGTTCGCCAATTCTGGTGTATCTCCCGATCATCAATTGTGGAATGAGCTTCTGCATAAATATGTAAGCTCAAATGGTTTTATGAACTATAAAGGCATAAGTACTGAGAAGGAAAAATTGCAAAAGTACTTAGATGAACTTAGCGAAAATGCCCCTTCAGACACTTGGAACAAAGAGGAAAAACTGGCGTATTGGATTAACGCTTACAACGCCTTTACGGTAAAATTAATCGTAGACAATTACCCAGTAGAAAGCATTAAAGACCTGAATCCCACCATCAGCATTCCTACGCTCAACACGGTTTGGACGAAGGAATGGTTTAAAATTGGAGGCGAAGATTTTAGCCTCGACCGCATTGAACACAAAATTCTTAGAAAGCAGTTTAACGAACCTCGAATCCATTTCGCCATCAATTGCGCGTCATTTTCATGCCCAGTATTAAGAAATGAAGCTTACACAGCCGACAAAATTGAAAGGCAATTGAACGAGCAGGCAAAAGCCTTTATTAATGACACGCAGCGTAACAAAATCAACAAGAACGAAGTTGAGTTATCAAAAATCTTCAACTGGTTTGGTGGCGATTTCAAAAAAGGCCAAACCTTGATCGATTTTCTGAACAAGTATTCGAAAATAAAAATTGATAAAGATGCTGAAATAAACTTTATGGATTACGATTGGAGTTTAAACGATGCATCTCAATAAAACACTTAAAATCAAGTACTTCCCCGTTAATTTTCGTTTTGATGTCAAGTAAGAAAGGCCGAGGGACTGTCCCTTGGCCTTTACGTTTTTAGTGAGTTTTCTTATACTTGCTATTTATAAGGGTCGTTCACTTTCTATGCAGTACAAGAGCAAGATAATTCTGGTTATTCTTTCGATAAGTTTATTCGTAGCATTTTCAGCTTTTCACCCGAAAAGTGAAGAAAAAGTGAAGACCGAAAAGGAAGAAGCAAGAAGAGCGCTCACCAATGCCGACTCTGATATTGCTGCGCTAGAACCCATCGACAACTATGCACAACGCGTTGTAAATAGCCTGAAGTTAACTGGTATTACGGTTGGGGTTGTAAAAAATGAAAAGTTGGTTTACGCCAAAGGTTTTGGCTATGCCGATAAAGAAAATAAGGTGCCTGTAAATCCTTCTCATGTTTTCCGTATCGGTAGTGTTTCCAAGCTATTGACAGCAACAGCCATTTTGAAAATGGTAGACGATGGAAAGCTTTCTTTAGATGACTTTGTTTTTGGAGACAAGGGCATTCTTAAAGGCCCAAAATATTCTGGAATTCGAAATCGTAATTATTACAAAATCAAAGTTAAACACCTACTTAACCATACCGGTGGCTGGAGTTTGATTACTTATGGCGATCCGATGTTTATTCCTCACAAAATCCATAAAATGGATAAGGCGGCTTATCCGATTGATTTTGATGAGGTGATTCATTTTGTAATTACCCGACACTTGCCTTATGTGCCAGGCACTCATTATGATTACTCCAATTTTGGTTACTGCTTGCTAGGAAGAATTATTGAAGAAAAAACGGGCAAAGGTTACGAAGAATGGGTTCAAGCCAATATTCTGAAGCCCAATGGAATTAGGCACATGCAAATAGCGGGTAGTTTTGAAAAGGACAGATTGCCCAACGAGGTAAAATATTACGATTACAGCCCCGACAACAAACAGTTATCATTCACGGGCTCTGGCCAAATGACCGACAAGCCTTATGGCGCAGACGACATTAAATTGATTGGGCCAGCAGGCGGATGGGTTGCCAATTCTGTAGACTTAATGAGGCTTCTGGTTTTGGTAGATGGCTATTCCAAACGCTACAAAGACATTTTAAGCGAAAGCCTTATGGACAAGATGATTCACGGAGTTGGAGGTGTTAATAGACCTTTAGGATGGCGAAGTGTTCAGGGTGAGCATTGGTGGAGAACCGGAACATTATCCGGCACTTCAGCTCTATTAACCCGCGACCTGAATGGAATTTCTTGGGTGATTATCGCAAACACAACGCCTCGCAGAGGCAGCTTCTGGAACACTAGCCGTTGGGCTATGCGCGAATCTTTCAAGCAAATCAAAAACTGGCCTAGCAACGATCTGTTTGAATTGAGTGAGTAAACCTCACCTCTTCAAAAGCTCATTTTCAACTGCCTTAAACAGAAGAACTCGAGAAAGACTTAGCTCACCAATCCCTCAAAAGCTTTTTCCCATTTGGTAAAATGGAAAGCAGAAAGAGCTTTCTCCATCATGGCGCTAATTTCTGAGTGGTTCAGCTGACCAATACTGCCTTCGTGGTTATGATTAACCGTGCGTTCAGGTTTGAATTCGCCCCTTTCAATCTCCATTCCTACTTGTTTATAAGCATCTCTGAAAGGAACTCCTGAAAGCACAAGTCTATTCACTTCTTCCACGCTGAACAGGTAATTGTACTTGTCTTTGGCAATAAGTTCTTGATTGATTTTTATTTTCTGAAGCATAAAATCAGCCATGAACAAGCAATCTTTCAAATCCTGAATACCAGGAAAAATCAGCTCTTTGATCAACTGCATTTCACGGTGATAGCCAACAGGCAGGTTCGTGGTAATCATAGCGATATCCATAGGTAAAGCCTGAAGACGGTTACACTTGCCACGCATCAGTTCAAAAACATCGGGATTCTTTTTGTGAGGCATAATGCTGGAACCTGTAGTGAGCTCATCTGGGAAACTGATAAAGCCAAAATCTTGCCCCATGTACAAGCAAACATCCATAGCAAATTTGCCGAGTGTTGCACCTATCGCAGCCATTCCCGTAGCCAAAGTTCGTTCCGCCTTGCCTCGGCCCATCATGGCATACACCACGTTATAATTCAGATCTTCAAAGCCCAATAAATCGGTAGTCATTCTTCGGTTTAAGGGGAAGGAAGAACCAAAGCCAGCACCAGAACCCAATGGATTTTTATTTACGACTTTATAAGCTGCTTCTAACGTGTATAAATCGTCTACCAGGCTTTCCGCGTAAGCGCCAAACCACAGACCGAAAGAAGAAGGCATGGCGACTTGCATATGCGTATAACCTGGCATCAAAACCCCTTTGTACTCGTTGCTCAGGCTCATAAATCGCTTGAAAAGTGTATCGACACCTTCTACAATTTGCTTTAGCTCAGAACGCATAAAAAGCTTCAAATCCACAAGAACCTGATCGTTTCGAGAACGACCGCTATGGATTTTCTTACCTATATCGCCCAGCCTTTGGGTAAGCAATAATTCCACTTGAGAATGAATATCTTCAACTCCTTCTTGAATAGAAAAATCACCCGACTGAATGGTTCGAAATATATTTTTAAGCTCAGCATGAATGGCCTCCTTTTCTTCCATTGTCAATAGGTCGATGCTGGCTAACATTTCGGTATGCGCCAAGGAACCCAGCACATCGTAGGGAGCCAAATGAATATCGAATTCAAGATCGCGACCAACGGTAAAACGTTCTACAATTTCGGATACTTGCGTTTCTTTTTGCCAGAGTTTCATGCTTGCTTATTTGAGGGCAAATTAGTCATTCAAAATTATTTAGATCTGAACTCTCCAAAAGTTTTAATCATTTGGCTTCGGTCCGTTTTTGTTCAATACACAATTGAATAATGAACTTTGGAAGAGTTCCTTTTTTATGCTAAAGAATGAATTCGCTCAGGTCTTTGTTTTGAACCAAACCTGAAAGGCGTTCTTGAACCATTTCTTTAGAAATTACCACCTTCGCGTTATGCGGAATGGTGTCAGGAATATCGAAAAGAATATCGTTCAGCAATTTGCTCATTACAGTGTGCAATCTTCTAGCACCAATATTTTCAACCTCTTCATTCACCCTGAAAGCAATTTCTGCCAGTTCTTTTAAAGCATCATCGGTGTATTCCAACGACACATCTTCAGACATTAATAGAGCCTCATATTGCTTAGTTAAGGCGTTTTTTGGTTCCTTCAGAATTTGATAGAAATCGTCTCTTGTAAGGCTATTTAATTCCACACGAATTGGGAAACGACCTTGAAGTTCGGGAATAAGATCAGAAGGTTTTGCCACATGAAATGCACCTGCTGCAATGAAAAGTATATGATCTGTATTGATGATTCCGTACTTCGTGTTCACAGAGCTGCCTTCCACAATCGGAAGCAAATCGCGTTGAACACCCTCGCGGCTCACATCTGGGCCTCCGCCTTGTTTGGATGAACTGCCCGCTACTTTATCAATTTCATCGATAAAGATGATCCCAGTGTTTTCAGCTTTACGAATGGCCTCCTCTTTCACTTCGTCCATATCGATGAGCTTGGCGCTCTCTTCTTCTAAAAGCAGCTTTTTGGCTTCTTCGATTGTAACTTTTCTGCGTTTGCTTTTCTTAGGCAACACATTGCTCAGCATGTCCTGAAGGTTCATCATGGAAACTTCATCCATACCTCCACCACCGATCATGCCCATGCCGGCCCCAGAAGGCGCTTGCACGTTAATTTCAATTTTTCGGCTGTCTATTTCGCCTGAACGTATTTTTTCGCGAAAACGCTCGCGGGTTCTCTCGTTCAATTCCGCATCCGACATTTTATCGGGTTCAGCACCATCTTCTACCACAGTGGCCGAAGGGCGAGTATTTTTAATAGGGGGAATTAAAGCATCGAGAATGATATCTTCAACTGCTTGCTCTGCGCGGCCCTTTACTTCTTCTTTTTTTGATTGGCGAACCAAGTTCACAGATTGCTCCACTAAATCGCGAACCATGCTTTCTACATCGCGACCTACATAGCCTACCTCTGTAAATTTTGAAGCTTCTACTTTGGTGAAAGGCGCATCGGCAATTTTAGCCAATCTTCGGGCAATTTCTGTTTTACCCACACCTGTTGCCCCAATCATAAGAATGTTATTTGGCACAATTTCGCTTTGCATTTCAGCTTTTACATGCATGCGTCTCCAACGATTACGAAGCGCAATAGCCACATTCTTTTTCGCATCGTGTTGGCCAATGATGTATTTATCGAGCTCAGCTACGATTTGCCTTGGGGTTAAATATTGTTCATTCAGCATATCAATTCTTTTTCTTTACGATTCCGCTTAAATCGGTTACCATTTGAAAGGTGTTGCTACCTCCAGCAGTGTGGTACATGGCTCGGGCATAGGAAAATTCAAAGCGTTTTACCTTGAACATAAATCCAAAAGAGAAGCCAGCACCGCCCGAAGCGGTTTCCATTTTTAATTCTTGATGGAGCAGGTGATTATAACCCACCCTAAGTTGAAAATTCTTATGAATCAGCAATTCGGTTCCAAAAACCAACCTTCTGAAAATTTCTTCACTAAAGCCCGGCTTTTCGTTGTTTCCGTACAACGAGTTACTGGCCGGATCAAAATAAACTACGTCAGTGCGATTTAGGTTTCTGGCTGTTACAGAAAAACGGAAAGGCATATATCGAGGCTTGTAGCTCATTCCGATTTGGACATCTAAAGGCAGCTGGCTGTTGTTGTTTTCGGTGTAATCGGAAAGGAGAAAACCAAGGTTCTTTACCGCCAATCCTATGGTTAGATCCTTTTCAGGATGTTTAAATGTTCCTCCAAAATCCATGAGCAGAGAAGAGGCACTAAATCCACCCAAACTAGAAGCTGCAATTTTAAGTGTGGTACCCGCCTGAAATGGCCCGAAATTGATAGAACGGCTCAGCCCAAAAACGTATTCAGCCGCTTTAAATTCCCCATTGAGAAATCCATATTGGTCACGACTTTGGATGTCTCCATAATCCAAATAAGTCAATTGAGCGGCCCAAGTACTGGAATCCTTCAGCGTTCTGGCATAAACCAAACTGGTTTGGCCAATATTGGCAAAGTAACCCAATCGGTTTATAACAAGCTGATTGTGCCATTGGCTATTGAGTAAGGCAGGGTTTGAAGCCAACATTGCGGGATCAGCCCAACCTGAGGTAATATTTACTCCTCCCAAAGCAGACAATCTTGCGCTCCCCGGAAGATTCAAAAACTCAAAAGCCCTTTTGCCCCCCAGTTGTGCTTGGGCAACAGCAGGTAAAAAAAAGATCAGCCATATGAGTGCGTTTCGGTAGCTCAATGTCCGAAAAATTTAAGCATCCATATGACTGATGGTTTTATCATTCCAACGGCAGGAATTGAAGTAAGATTATAAACTTGAAAATAGTCTGAAATTTAGTCTTCTACCACTAATTCAACAGCATCGGTTACTTTTTGCTTTAACAAAGCCAATTCAAGCACTTCTTCAGCCGTTTCAACATAATTAATGGTTAGCCCTTTGATGTATCTATCATCAATATCAAGAATATCCTTTTCGTTCTTCTTACTCAAAATAAGCTCTTTGATTCCCGCTCTTCGGGCCGCTAAGATTTTCTCCTTGATACCCCCAACCGGAAGCACTCTTCCGCGCAAAGTAATTTCGCCTGTCATGGCCAATTTATTTTTCACTTTACGCTGTGTGAATAAAGAAGCTATGGCCGTAAGCATAGTAATTCCAGCAGATGGTCCATCTTTCGGAACCGCACCAGCAGGCACATGAATGTGTAAATCGTAACGATCGAACACGCGATAATCTATACCATATTTATGCGCTTCGGACTTCAGGTAAGAAAGAGCCGCCATAGCAGATTCTTTCATTACATCGCCTAACTGGCCCGAAAGCGTAAGCTTGCCTTTGCCTCTGCTCAGGTTGGTTTCAATGAAAAGAATTTCACCGCCAACAGCTGTCCAAGCTAAGCCAGTTACAACTCCTGCGGTTTTATTATCCGTATAAGTTTCCTTGTCGAAAATTGGTCCACCAAGTACTTTTTCAATGAATTCAGAAGAAACTTTAGTATCGTACTCTTCTTCCATTGCCAAAGATTTGGCCGCGCTCCGCACCACAGAACCGATACGTCTTTCTAAATTTCTAACACCAGATTCACGCGTATATTCATCAACAATTTTCTGAATTGCCTTTTTATCGAAAGTCAAATCTTCAGGCTTCAAACCGTGATCTTCTTTCTGCTTTGGAATCAGATGACGCTTAGCAATCTCAATTTTTTCTTCAACCGTATAGCCTGTCACTTCAATGATTTCCATTCTATCGCGAAGGGCTGGCTGAATGGTATCCAAAGCGTTGGCCGTAGCAATGAAAAGCACTTTAGAAAGATCGTATTCAACTTCTAAGTAGTTGTCTACAAACTCGTTATTTTGTTCCGGATCGAGCACCTCTAACAAAGCGGAAGACGGATCTCCACGGAAATTAGAATTGACCTTATCGATTTCGTCCAATACAAAAACGGGGTTCGAAGTTTTAGACTTTTTAATGTTCTGAATCACCTTGCCCGGCATAGCCCCTACATAGGTTTTTCTATGACCTCGAATTTCAGCCTCATCATGAACACCACCCAAAGACATTCTGACATACTGGCGACCAAGCGCCTTGGCAATACTTTTCCCTAGCGAGGTTTTACCCACACCAGGAGGGCCATATAAACAAAGAATAGGGCCTTTTAAATCGTTCTTCAATTTAAGAACGGCCAAGTATTCCAGAATTCTATCTTTCACTTTTTCCAAGCCAAAGTGATCTTTATCCAAAATCTTTTTGGCTCGTTTTAAGTCGAGTTTATCTTCAGAATAGTCTTCCCAAGGCAAGTCTATCATCAGTTCAGCATAATTCATGGCGATAGGATATTCCGCAGCCATAGGATTCATGCGTAAAACTTTGTCGAGTTCTTTATTGAAGTGAAGCTTAACCTTGTCTGGCCATTTTTTACCTTCTCCTTTTTTTCGAAGTGCCTCAACTTCTCTTTCTGGGCCATCCTCACCAAGCTCATCTTGCAACACTTTCATCTGCTGACGCAAGAAGTAATCGCGCTGTTGCTGATCGATATCAGAATGCACTTTACTCTGAATTTCATGCTTGAGTTCAAGAAGCTGAACTTCCTTCATCATATGTTGTAGCAAAGCTGTGGCACGTTCTACGCCATCATTAATTTCAAGCAGCTTCTGCTTTTCCTTTGCTTCAGTATTAATGTTGCTGGAAAGAAAATGAACCAAGAAACTTGGCTTTTCAATATTATCTAGCGCCACCTGAGCTTCCTTTGGAATTTCAGGATTTAGCGACATTATTTTATTCGCAGTATCTCGAATGGACTGGATAATGGCTTTTACTTCCTTGCTCTGTCTCTTTGGAAAATTTTCTTCCAAATACTTAACCTTGGCCATTAAATAAGGGCTCGTAGAAGTAAACTCTTCTACCGCAAACCTTCTTTTCCCCTGAATAATAATGGTGGTATTGCCATCGGGCAGCACCAACATTTTTACAATTTTGGCTACTGTTCCAACCTTGAATAAATCGCTTTCTTTAGGGTCGTCAATCTGAGGATTTTCCTGCGTTAGGACTCCTACAATTTTATTTCCCTTGTATGCGTTTTTGACAACTTTTATGGATTTCTGGCGGCCAACCGTAATAGGAATCAAAACACCAGGAAACAGAACGGTGTTACGAACCGCCAAAATCGGAAGTTCATCTGGTTGTTCAGCCTCATTGGGCTCTTCCTCCTCTTCTCCTCCAATTACTTGAATAAAGTCTGCAGCTTCCTCATCATCAACCTCATTGGCCAACATAGCCCCAAACATCTGATTATCAATTTTCATATAGCAAGTGCCATATTGACACGTTTGTCCTTAAATAAATGCGGCTCACCTAAATTGCAAGCCCTATGCCAAACACTAGTATGACATGAACCGTTTTTTTATTGTGACGAAAAACGAGTAATTTCATCTTTGTTTTGAAGAGCTTCTAAAGAATATTAATTGAATTTACGTTCTTTGACTGTCTTCGGATTGAATTATTGTGTGGGTCGATCGAGTGATCATTTACCTGCAAAAGACCTTGTTAGCTTAATTTTTACAGCCAAAAGCTCAGTATGTGTTTAAAATGAAAAGACTGACCCTTTACATATTGGTCATGTTAGTTTGTTGTAACCTTGTTACTGAGGCTCAGATTTTCAAAAAGAACAAGAAAGATGACAAAACGGCTACAAAGGTTGAATTAAACTCCGACTCCACTTCCATTGAAGTTACAAACCTTGTTTTTAAGAACATCAACAAGGTAAACCTCTACCGAAACGCGAAAGCCCAAAAACATATTGAAAAACTTGATAGAGAACGAAATTGGAAAGAACTCTACCCAGCCCTAAAAGAGTATGTTTCAAATTTCGGAATTCAAAACTTCGCTTACGAAACCTATTACCTTTGGCGGCTTGCCAAACTCACTGAAGTTTTTGGTTCGCCAGAACAAGCACGCCCTCTTTATAGCCTTGTTTTAAAACATCACAGGCGGGGATTACCCATAGAGCAGGTTTTGGCTCGCTACGATTCGCTTAATCCAAACAGCACTCGCAACTATGTTCCTCTAGAATATTATTATGAATTGGTCGATTTTAGAAGGCAGGTAGACACGCTAATTCCACCCAGAGGAGTGTTAACCACCATGGGAGCCCAAATCAACTCAACTTTGGAAGATTATGCCCCTAGCGTAGCTCGTGACGACCAGATTTTACTTTTTACATCAAAACGAAATGCCCGAACTGAAGGCATTAAAGTAATCGCCAATGAAGACATCTACTTTTCAGAATTTGATGGAAACCGTTGGGGAGAAGCCAAACCTTTTAGCGGAATCAACAGCCAATATAACGAGGGCTCAGCTGCTCTGACCAAAGACGGAAAAACCATCTATTTTTCCCGTTGTGAGGCTCCCGATAGCTTTGGCAACTGTGACTTATATTATTCAGAATATCAGGGCGACACAGCATGGTCTGCACCAAAAAACATGGGTGGATGGGTGAATTCTAGCGGATGGGATTCGCACCCCACGCTTTCTCCAACAGAAGACACACTTTACTTTTCGTCTGATAGAGGAGGCGGATTCGGCTTGGCAGACCTCTATTACACTTATAAAAATTCAAACAATCGTTGGGTAGTGCCTCAAAACTTAGGACCTATTGTAAACACCAGACAGAATGAAGTGAGTCCGTTTTATCACCCAGAACATAATGTTCTCTATTTCAGCAGCAATGGTCACCTCCTCAACTTTGGAGATTACGACATTTATAAGACTTATAAATCAGGGAAGAATTTTTCCGAACCTATCAATATTGGCCCATTGGTGAATGGGGTTGGAACTGAGTTTTACTTCAGCATTGATAAAGCCTCTCGCGACATTTTCTATTCCAGATCGAAGGAAAAGGGCATGAAAAACCTCGATTTGTATTCATTCCCCTTACCAATGGAAGGCCAGCCTTTGGCCACTACTCGCTTTTCTGGAAAAATTCAAGAAGTAAAAGGGAAGATTCCTAAAAACGTGGTGGTTTCCATCATTGATTTGGATGAAGGGATAGAAGTCGCCCCGAAATTTGCGAGGGATGACGGAACCTTTGAGTTCGATTTGATAAATGAAAGAAATTACCTTTTGGTGATTCAGGGAGATGATATTTTCAGGCTCGAAAAAATGTTTTTCCTTGATGGAGAAACTACCTACGAAGGTGTAGTAGAGCGTGTAGCTAGTAAAATAGAATTTGCTTCACTAGAATTCGAAAACGGAAAGTCAGATATTCTTCCTGAAATGGAAGATGATTTATTGAAAGTTGTTGACTTCTTGATTGACCATCCTTCTTTCAAGCTCAATGTCTCTGGCCATACAGATTCCAGTGGTGATGCTTTATTAAACCTAACGCTTTCACAACGCAGGGCCGATGCCATCAGAACCTGGATTATCGATAGAGGTGTAGACGAATCACGATTGTTTGCTATTGGCTATGGTAGCCAAAGACCTATCATTCAAAAGGAAAAAACGGACGAAGACAGAGCGATAAATAGAAGAGTGGAATTTGAAATCTATCGCGATCCTGAAGAAGCTTCCGGCAACATTGAGCCTGCTACCGGAAGCAAAGGTGGTAATGGCTAAATGCCAAATAATTTTAGAATATCATTTCCGAAAACGAACACCATCAAAACAAGCAGAATAATCATACCTACTTTTTGAGCGTTTTCTAAGAATTTATCAGAAGGAGCTTTTCCAGAAATCATTTCGAACAGTAAAAACACAACGTGTCCACCATCTAATGCTGGAATTGGCAGCAAATTCATAAAGGCCAAAATCATTGAAATAAAGCCAGTAGTAAACCAGAATTGATTCCAGTCCCAGGTTTTAGGGAACATGTTTACAATACCGATTGGGCCGCTCAAACTTCTTGCAGAAACACCTCCAGTAAACATTTTACCCATGGCTTTTGCATTCAAAATAACGGCACCGAAAGCTTTTGATGTTCCTCTTGGAATAGCTTCAGCAAAAGTATATTCGTCTTTAGCAAGCTCTAAAGTATTGCCCAAAACAAAGCCTACTTGAGCGCTGTCATTAACGGCTAAGTTCACGGTCATTTCAGATCCGCTTCTGTCGATAACGAAAGGAACTTCCTGCCCAACGTAATTCGGCAAAGTAGCTTTCAACTGATCAAAATATTGAATGTTTTGATCTGCTACTTTCAAAATCTTATCTCCCTTTTCAAGCGGAATATTGAAGCCATCCTGCAAACCACCTACCACAACCGGGAGCCTGATTCTTATGAAATTATATTCGAAATCATCTTCTCCCAAACGATTTAAAAAGCCGTGTGGAACAGGAATGTCAACCATTTTACCGTTTCTTTCAACGGTCCAATAGCCATCTGAAGCCAGCAAAGTTTCACCACTCCAAATCTGCGAAAAGCGGCTGTAGTCCTCTCCATTTACTTTGATCACCTTATCTCCGGTTTCGAAACCAACTTCTTGACCAATATCCCCAGCAACAATTCCGATTTCTTTAGAATATTCTGCTGGAATATAGGTTTCGCCCATATTGTAGGTAAGAATAATAAAAGCGATGATACCCGCTACAACGTTTACAATGATTCCGCCCAACATCACGATAAGTCGTTGCCAAGCTGGTTTCGAACGAAATTCCCATGGCTGAGGCTCTTGCTTCATTTGCTCCTTATCCATGGATTCGTCAATCATCCCTGAAATTTTAACAAAGCCCCCAAGCGGAACTGCTCCAAGGCCGTATTCTGTCTCTCCCTTTTTGAAACTGAATATTCTTGGCGGAAAACCGATAAAGAATTTCTCTACTCTCATACCGAATATACGGGCAGCGATCATATGACCAGCTTCGTGTATTCCCACCAAAATTGAAAGTGCCAGCAGAAGCTGGGCCACTTGTACGATAGTCTCCATTAATTAATTTATATGTTCTAATGCTAATTTTCTTGTCTCATTGTCCGTAAAGACATAGTCCTCATACGTAGGCTTTTTTACAAAAGATATGTTCTGCATGCAGTGCTCCACTAAATCGGACATTCCTAAAAAGCTGATTTCATCTTTCAGGAATTTCTCAACCGCAATCTCATTGGCCGCATTCAAAATACAAGGCATATTACCGCCTTGTTTCAAAGCCTCAAAAGCCAAAGCTAAATTACGGAATGTTTGAGTATCTGGTTTTTCAAAGGTTAATTCTGGGTAATTGATAAAGTCAAATCGAGGAAAATCGGATTTGATTCTATCGGGGTAAGTCATGGCAAACTGAATAGGCAGCTTCATATCTGGCAAGCCCATTTGTGCTTTCATGCTGCCATCTTCAAACTGAACGATGCTATGTACAATGGATTGTGGATGAACGATTACCTCTATTTGTTCCTGAGATAATCCGAAAAGCCATTTGGCTTCAATCACCTCGAGCCCTTTGTTCATCAAAGAAGCTGAATCGATGGTAATCTTAGCTCCCATATCCCAATTAGGGTGCTTTAAAGCCTGTTCTTTGGTTACATTTTTCAGAAAATCAATATCTCTTCCTCTGAAAGGACCTCCTGAAGCTGTAAGAATAATTTTCTCAATAGGATTATGGAATTCGCCCACCAAACATTGAAAAATGGCAGAATGCTCTGAATCTACCGGATAAATATTAACGGCATTTTCCTTGGCTAAATTGGTAATCAGCTCGCCCGCAACCACTAAAGTTTCTTTGTTTGCCAAAGCGATTGGCTTTTTGCTTTCAATAGCCTTGATGGTGGGTGTTAAACCAGCATAACCTACCAAAGCGGTAAGTACCAAATCAACAGAATCCATTTGCACTACTGAAGAAAGCGCATTTTGACCTGCATATACTTTTATATCGTGGGGGTCGAGAGCATCGAAAACCTTCTGGTAATGGTCTTCATTGCAAATCACAACGGCATTTGGCTGAAAGGCAATAGCCTGCTGAATCAGCAAATCACTATTATTTTGAGCCGTCAAAACCTCCGCACAAAACCTGTCAGGGTTTGCGGCAATAACTTCCAGTGCCTGAGTACCGATAGATCCGGTTGAGCCCAGGATGGCAATGTGCTTTTTATTTTCCTCCACTCGGTGTAATACTATTTCAGATAATGCATAAGTGCATCGGCTATTTTTCTGTCGTTTGAAAGGCGTGGCACTTTGTTTTGACCACCCAATTTGCCTTGCGATTTCATATATTCAATAAAGGCATCGCGCTGCAAAACTTTTACTTCCAGATTTTTCAGAATACTTCCTGTAATCAAATCATCGTAGTAAGTATTCAGTTTTTGAAGCTGCAAATTTAGGTCTTTTTCAAAGGCCTCCAAATCAGCGGGTTCTTGAGAGAATTCCACGTACCATTCATGAAGCGGCAAGCCTGAAGTTGGCGTAACCTGCGGAGCCACAGTAAACTCTACAAGTTCTGTTTCCGGATGCTTTTCCATGGCATATTTCATGGCTTTTTCTACTTCTTCGCCAATCACATGTTCGCCAAAGGCAGAAATAAAATGTTTAATTCGGCCTGAAACCACTAAACGATACGGATCTTTTGATACAAACTTCACCGTATCGCCAATTGAATAGCCCCACAAGCCCGCATTATTGTTGATGATCAGTGCGTAGTTTTTGTCTAGTTCAACTTCTGCAATGGAAAGCCTAGTTGGGTTTTCGTCAAAATATTCTTCCGCAGGAATGAATTCGAAAAATATACCCGTGTTCAGTAAAAGAAGTAAACCAGGTTCTTTCTGAGAATCTTGATAAGCGATGAAACCTTCCGAAGCAGGATAAAGCTCAATGCTATCCACCTCCTTTCCAATGCTTTCAAAAAGCTTTTGGCGGTAAGGCTCAAAGTTTACTCCGCCATAAATAAACAAGCCAAAATCAGGAAAAACATCTTTGATCTTCTTACCGGTTTTGGCCTGAATTCTATCAAAATACATTTGAACCCAAGGGGGAATACCCGAAATCAGGGTCATTTTTTCTCCCAGTGTTTCGTCAATAATGGCGTCAAGCTTTTCTTCCCAATCTTCAATACAATTGGTTTCGTAGCTAGGCATTTGATTGGCGCGCAAATAACCTGGCACATGATGGTTCACAATACCGGAAAGTCGACCCGTATTAATACCTGCCGTTTTATAGGTTTCGGGACTTCCCGAGAGAAAAATCAGCTTACCATCCAGAAACTGTGATTTTCCAGTTTCCGCTACATAACTCAAAATCGCATTTCGAGCACTGTTGATATGATTGGGAATTGAATCTCTGGTAATAGGAATGTATTTGGTGCCTGAAGTAGTACCCGATGTTTTGGCAAAATAGGCTGGTTTACCCGGCCAAAGCACATCACTTTCCCCTTGTAGGATCTTCTCCACATAGGGTTTCAGCTCCTCATAATCTCTTACAGGAACGCGGCTCTTAAAATCTTCATACGTTCGAATGTTACCGAAGTCATGATCCTTTCCGAAAACGGTATCTTTTGCCGATTCAATCAATTGCTGAAATACCTTTTCTTGAGTTGCTTTGGGGTTTGAAGCCCATTTGCGCTGTTTCGAAGCCACATATTTGGCCATCGGTTTACTAAGAAACGACTTGATTCCCATATACAGCAAAGATATATTTTTTAATGCGCCAAAAACACCAAATCAGAAGTTTCTCAATATAGGTGAATGTAGCTCTCAATAACTCAAAAGGGCATTTAACCTTAATTAACAAACCTTTCAAGACCAACATTTGACCTTGAACGTACGTTTGTATGTTGTGCATTTTAAATACTGACAAGTTTTCAGGCTTAATACAATTGCACACTTTTTGAAAAAGTAAGTACAGACTAAAAAATAAAGTAAGGAGAAGTTTATGAAAAGCACCGTAAAAACCATCTTTCTGGCTTTTGTGGCCGGACTGGCCGGAGCCTTCACCTTTCAGCAATGGCTGAGTCCTACTCAGGTCAAAGAAGTCATCAGAGAGGTTCCTTCAGGTTACCGTCAGGTAAGTTATACAAACGAAAACGAAACATATGACAAAGAAGAATCAGTAGCATCAGTAGCTCGACCGTTTGAGGCTCCTGCTGATTTCAGAACCGCTGCCGACAAGTCCATCAGCAGTGTGGTTTACATTAAAAATTTGCAGAGAAACAGAAGAGGCGTTTCATTCCTAGATTTATTCTATGGCGATCAGAGCCGCAATGAGCAAGTTGCCATATCTTCTGGTTCGGGAGTTATCTATTCCAAGGATGGCTACATTATCACCAACAATCACGTGATTGAAGGTGCGGATGCCATTGAAGTAATGCACGAAAAAAGAACTTACGAAGCGAAACTTATTGGTACAGACCCAAGAATGGACATAGCGGTTTTGAAAATCGATGCTGAAGATTTGCCGGCTATTCAAATGGGCAAAAGCTCTGATGTAAAAATTGGAGATTGGGTTTTAGCAGTAGGTAATCCGTTCAATCTTAATTCTACCGTAACTGCAGGAATTGTAAGTGCTTTGGGTAGCGAAACTGCTGCTTTAAGGGAGAATTTCCCAATCGAATTGTACATTCAAACCGATGCTGCCATTAACCCAGGAAACAGCGGTGGCGCCTTAGTTAATACTGAAGGTGAGTTGATCGGCATCAATACTTCTATCATTTCAAGAACGGGTTCGTATGCTGGTTATGGCTTTGCTGTTCCTTCAGATGTGGTAACCAAAGTGGTTGAAGATTTGAAAAAGTACAAGTATGTACAGAAAGCATATACCGGAGCTGAGGTTACTGATGTAACAGAAAGAATTGCCGAGAGAGAAAACCTGAAAGATTTGTCAGGTGTATTAATTCAGTCGGTAAGACAAGAAAGTGCTGCGCAAAAAGCTGGTTTACAAGCTGGTGACGTAATCACTAAATTGAATGACAGAAAGGTAAATAGCAAAGCTACTTTCGATGAGTTGCTTTCATACATGTTGCCAGGAGAAGAACTTTTGGTTCAGTACAAAAGAAACCAACGTGCTTACGAAACCCGAATGACTTTAGAGAACATTTTGGGCACAACTGATATTTTGGATAGAGAATCTGGATTAGATGAAGAAGACATTCACTTCTCTGATTTTCTCGGGGCTGAATTAAGAAAACTTACCCCGGCTGAATTGGAAGATTTAGGCTTGAAATACGGAGTAAAAGTGACCCAAATCAATGAGAACACGGGTTTCTTAAGAAAATTAAAAGACATTAAAGAAGGCGATATCATTTACGCCATTAACAGAAAATGGGCTGCGGACCCTTCTAGTGTGGCACACTATTTAGAGCGTTACTCTGGTAACATATATATCGATATTATTGACAAAAACGGAAACCAGAATACATTGAGGTATAGGTTTCAGTAGCTACAACCGAAGATAAATCACAAAGAGGCTATTTCATTAGCAAAATTTAAGTCGCCCTGAACTTGTTTCAGGCCTGAAAATGGATGAAAATCCAATAAGAGGGAATTCGAAATAAATTCAGAATAACCAGACTTGAAAGCTTTTGAAATAGCTTCTTTTCTTTTTACTCTAGTCAAGTCACTCCTCTACAATAATCTTCTTAAACTCATTTCTGTAGGCAGAAGGGCTTTTGCCTGTAAACTCTTTAAAGAGCTTATTAAAATGAGAAAAATTATTGAAGCCACTTTCAAAGCTAATTTCAGTAATGCTGGTGGATGTTTCGGCCAATAGCTTTGAGGCGTGAACTACTCTATATTCATTCACAAAACGTGTGAAGGTTTTCCTAGAAATCTTTTTAAAGTACCTGCAAAAGGCAGGAACCGTCATGCTCACTTTATCAGAGATTTCTTCTAAAGAAATATGCTCTTTAAAATGCTCGCGGATGTAACTATATACCGTATTCATTCTGTCGTTATCCTGAAGATCCACAGCCATGGCCACGCCTTCAGCATTCAGAACGTCATATTCTTCGGTTAACGATAAATCTTTTAAAACACTCAACAGACCCAAAAGGCGATCGTATTGATCTTTCCAGGCCAAGCTTTCTATTTTTTCCCCAATTCGTTTTTTGGCTTCTCCATGAAAAGCCAAACCCTTTTTAGCCAAAACCAGCATCTTTTTAACAGAAGCCATTTCTGGCAGTTCGAAAAACTGATCACCCAGAAAGTCTTCTCGCATTTGAATAACGGTTTCCGAGCTATTTCCCGTTAAGCGATTTGTAAAGCCATAGTGTGGCAAGTAAGATCCCATAAGCACTAAATCACCATCGTTAAAATAGCTCAAATGCTTACCTATATGGCGTTTGCCGCTTCCGCCATTTACATAGATAAGTTCAAGTTCTGGGTGAAAATGCCAGTTTGCCAACTCGTTTTCGCAAGAATCAGAATATCTTCTTACCAAAAACGAGCTTCCAAAGGCAGGACTGATTCTTTCTAATGCGGGTTTGTTTGTCTTCATCTTTAACTCCTTCCCCTATTCAACAGACAATTTAACGTTTCAAAGTTAAGCTTGTTCTATGCAAAATTAACCAATATATATTCAATACTACCAATTATAGGCGAATCGCCTATATACTGGGTTAATTTAGCACATAAACCTGCCAAAACTGTCGTAGTGAGCGCATGGTGCCTGCCCTACCTTTGTTACCATCAATTAGTTATTGAACAACCGAAAATCAAACAATATGAAAACTTTGAAAAACGGAATATTGATGATCATGATGGTCATGATCTCAACAATGAGTTTCGCAAATGGTGGCAAACCAGAAGTGAAAGTAGAGACGATTGGAGCAAAAATGATTGCTCTTAATGCAAGTGGGTTCGGAAAAGGAGAGACTCAAATCAAATTGACAGACGACAGAGGAATTGAACTACACTTTGAAAGAGTAACTAACGGTAAAGACTACGGTAAAAAGTTTGACCTTTCTTCTTTAAAAGCAGGAAATTATTCTCTTGAAGTAGAAACTGAAACAAGCTTAACCATTGTGCCGGTTAAAATTTCTCAAGTAGCTGCCAGTGTTTTAGAGTCTGAAAAAGTAGTGATCCTAAAACCTGTTCTTCGTAAAAATGGCGACTTGTTAGATATCATTCTTCCTGCTGAAGAGAAATCAGATGTAGAAGTTTCAATCTACGACAGCAATTCAAATCGCTTGTTCTCTGAAAAAGTGAACGAAAACAAAGAAGTAAGAAGATACGACCTTTCAAAATTGGCTCAAGGCCAGTACAGAGTGAAATTTCACACAAGAGGTAAAGAATTCATACAATTCGTAGCGGTGAAGTAGTGCATCACGTTACAGCAAAAAAAGAAGGGGCAGAAGGCCCCTTTTTTATTTTATACTGATTTCATTCTCATTTTCTTCTTCAGCTCTTCTATACTGTGGCTGAATTTAGAGTCCACGTCCATCATATCACTAACGGACTGCACTGCGTGAATTACAGTAGAGTGGTCGCGACCGCCAAAATGATAACCAATCGATTTTAAAGAATGATTGGTGTACTCTTTACAAAGGTACATCGCCACCTGGCGAGCAATTACAATCTCTTTCTTTCTGGTTTTGTCTTTCAAGTCTTCCACACTCACTTGGAAATACTCACCAACCGACTTCTGAATGTAATCTACGCCTACTTCAAACTCAATATCGTGAACAATATTTTTCAAAGTCTGCTTAGCCAGCTCCAGATTGATATCCGTTTTATTTAAAGTAGCGTGGGCAATTAAAGAAATCAAAACGCCTTCAAGCTCTCTTACATTGGTGTCGACACTGTAAGCCAAATATTCTATTACATCATCAGGAATATAAATACCGTCAGATTGCATTTTACGGCTGATAATAGCCATCCTAGTCTCAAAATCCGGCATTTGCAAATCGGCTGTTAGGCCCCATTTGAAACGCGAAAGCAATCGATCTTGCAAACCTTTCAAGTCTCTTGGTGCACGATCCGATGACATTACAATCTGCTTGCCGCTTTGGTGTAAGTGGTTGAAAATGTGGAAGAACATTTCCTGAGTTTTCTCTTTTCCAGAGAAGAACTGAACGTCATCTATTATCAGCGTATCTACTTGAAGGTAGAAGTTTGTAAAACTCTGAATGCTGTTGTTTTTAATGGCGTCAGTAAACTGAGTGGTAAACTTTTCAGAAGAAACATAAAGCACAAAGTGATTCTTGTTATCTCTTCTGATTTTGTTTCCTATTGATTGAATAAGGTGGGTTTTTCCCAAACCAACACCGCCATAAACCATTAATGGGTTGAAAGAAGTAACACCAGGCTTTTCCGCCACAGCAATACCTGCCGAACGCGCCAATCGGTTACAATCGCCTTCAATATAATTTTCGAAATCGTAATTCGGATTAAGGTTCGAATGCCTGAACTCATCTTCAACAGAAGGCATTTCGAACGGACTTTTAACTGGAGCGGGTTTATCTTGCTCCCATTTATTTTTTGGACTTTGGTTAGGTAAGGTAACTGAATATGGCTGGTTTTGAGAACTGCCACTATCCACAATTACCGAGTATTCCAACCTTCCATGTTGGCCCAATTCCTTTTGAATTACCTGCCTCAACAGGTGAACATAATGCTCTTCTAAATATTCGTAGAAAAACTGACTGGGTACTTGAATCGTTAGAATTCCTTCTCTTAAAGCTATAGGTACTATCGGCTCGAACCAAGTTCTGTAGCTCTGCTCACCTACCTGACTTCTAATGAATTGCAGACAGTCTTCCCAAACCGATACGCTATCTTTCACCATTAAATGATTATGCAAATTGGAAAAAAAATCCCTCGTTTGAATTTAGAGGGAAGACAAAATTGATAAAAATTAGACGAACATGAAAGTCAATCATTGATCCTTCTTCAAATTAATTTCAGACTTAAACTTACCCTCTTAATTAATGCCATATCAATAACTTGGATTAAGTCAATATGTTATGAAAGACTTACGTGAATTTGTATATTCCAAACAAAAGCCATCAGAAATGCCTTATTTTCGCGCTATCAATCAAAAAGGATATGGAGGAAAAACTTTTCGATGATTTTAAAAAGTCGGGCCCTGAAGAATGGCGACTTAGAATTGAAAAAGAACTAAAGGGAAAATCGACCGAAAGTTTAAACTGGCAAAAAGCTGGTCTTTCGCTCAAGCCGTTTTACACGGAAGAAGATTTACCGCAACAATTACCCAATCTAGACCAACCCAACCAACAAGCTACCGAATTAGGCGCCAGAAACTGGGTAAACTATCAGGTAATTAAGGCTGAAGATGAAGCTATTGCCAACGCAAAGGCCTTAAAGGCTTTAGGAAGCGGAGCCACGGGTTTACTTTTCAGTCTGAAAAAGCAACCTGATTTCAACAAGCTTCTGCAAAATGTCATGCTGCCTTATTGCCATGTAGCGATTCAGTGCACTGAAAATTCAGAAGAAACGTTACCAAGTTTCGAGAAGTACGTGGAAACATCTGGAGTTGATCCGAAACTGGTAAGAGGTTTTATTTATGGTTGCACTCAATCGTTTGCCAAAACACTTCCATATTTCAATACGGCCTTTGTTCATAGTCCACATGAAAATGTCAAATTGGAACTGGCTTTTTTATTGGCTCAATTGATCGATGAAATTGACCAAAAAGGCTTAAAAACGGATGATATTGAAGGCTTTTTAAAGCAATCTCAGTTTTGCCTAAAATTGAGCAACTCATATTTCATAGAAATAGCCAAACACCGAGCCTTACGCATACTTTTGGTAGAATTAGCTAAATCATACGGCTTAAACATTCAGGCTCAGGCATTTGAAATCGCTTCGTTTTCAGGCTTTTGGACTGAACCTACAAAAGACGAGTACAACTATTTATTAAGGGCAACAACAGAAGCGATGTCAGCTATTACCGGAGGTTCCAACGCTCTAATTGTTCAGCCTTTCTCTGAACTATTTCCGAAAAACCCAGATCAAGGAGATAGAATCGCTAGAAACATTTCCACCTTACTGAAAGACGAATCGTACTTCGATAAAGTGATTGATCCTGCTGCGGGTTCTTATTACATAGAATCCATTACCAACCAAATCGTTGAAGGCAGTTGGCAAATGCTAACCGAAATTGAAAAACATGGCGGTTATGGCAAATTATCCAAAGATCAAATCGAAGCTTTAATAGAGAATTATTGATATGAGACCTACTTTAAAATCACTCGAAATTGAGCATAAAGCATCTGATCAAGTAGGCTCAACTTGGACTACGGCTGAAGGAATTGAGGTTCCTTCAAGTGTTCACCAAAAAGATATTGCCCAGGCTGAACACTTAGGCTTTATTGCAGGGCAGCCGCCTTATTTACGAGGCCCATACGCTTCAATGTACACACAAAGGCCTTGGACAATTCGCCAGTATGCGGGCTTTTCTACTGCAGAAGAATCGAACGCTTTTTATAGAAGAAATTTAGCGGCAGGGCAAAAAGGGCTTTCCGTAGCCTTTGATTTGGCAACTCACCGCGGCTACGACTCGGATCACCCGCGCGTAGTAGGCGATGTCGGAAAAGCTGGTGTTGCCATCGATTCCATTTTGGATATGGAGGTACTTTTCGACCAAATTCCATTGGATAAAATGTCTGTTTCTATGACCATGAACGGAGCCGTTATTCCTATCATGGCATTTTATATTGTAGCGGCAGAAGAGCAGGGCGTAAGCAAAGAACAACTTAGCGGAACCATTCAGAATGATATTCTGAAAGAGTTTATGGTGAGAAACACCTACATCTACCCGCCTCTTCCTTCCATGAGAATCATTGGCGATATCTTTGAATACACCGCCAAATATATGCCTCGATTCAATTCCATCAGTATTTCTGGCTATCATATGCACGAAGCTGGTGCACCTGCTCACATCGAGTTGGCATACACGCTGGCTGATGGTTTAGAGTACATTAGAACAGGAATTGCTGCAGGCTTGAATATTGATGATTTCGCTCCTCGCCTTTCATTCTTCTGGGGCATTGGCATGAACCACTTCATGGAAATTGCCAAAATGAGAGCGGGTCGTTTGCTTTGGTCGAAAATCGTGAAGCAATTCAACCCAAAAAGTGACAAATCTTTGGCTTTAAGAACTCACAGCCAAACTTCGGGCTGGAGCCTCACCGAGCAAGATCCATTCAATAACGTAACTCGAACTTGTGTAGAAGCTATGGCAGCCGCCTTGGGCCATACCCAATCGCTTCATACCAATGCATTAGATGAAGCCATTGCTTTACCCACTGACTTTTCAGCCAAAATTGCGCGAAACACACAAATTTATCTTCAAGAAGAAACTGACATCTGCAAAGTAGTTGACCCATGGGGCGGTTCCCATTATGTAGAATACCTAACCGACCAACTGGTGAAAAAGGCTTGGGCGCTTATTGAAGAAGTCGAAGAATTGGGCGGAATGGCTAAAGCGATTGAGCAAGGCCTACCCAAAATGAGAATTGAAGAAGCCGCGGCTAGAAAGCAAGCCAGAATCGATTCTGGTAAGGATGTCATTGTGGGCGTAAACCGTTATCAAATTGATGAAGAGCTTGATATTGAATTGCTTGAAGTAGATAATACTGCAGTAAGAAAGGCTCAACTCGAAAGACTTGATAAACTAAAAAGAGAGCGCGATTCCGAAAAAGTTGAAGCCAGCTTAAAAGCTCTTGAAAACTGTGCAAAAACGGGTGAAGGAAATCTTCTGGAATTAGCCGTAGAAGCAGCTAGAAACAGAGCTTCTTTGGGAGAAATTTCAATGGCCATGGAAAAAGAATTTGGCCGACATAAAGCCGTAATTCATTCCATAACTGGTGTTTATTCAAACGAAGTGAAAGACAACGAAGACTTTAAAAAGGCTCGCGAATTGGCCGATCAATTTGCCGAAATGGACGGTAGAAGACCAAGAATTATGGTGGCCAAAATGGGTCAAGATGGCCACGACAGAGGCGCCAAAGTAATTGCTACCAGTTTTGCCGACCTTGGTTTTGATGTCGATATCGGGCCACTTTTTCAAACTCCGGAAGAAACCGCACTTCAGGCTGCTGAAAACGATGTTCATATCATTGGAGCGTCAAGTTTAGCCGCTGGTCACAAAACCTTGATCCCGCAACTTATTAATGAGTTGAAGAGATTGGGCAGAGAAGATATTATGGTGATTGCAGGCGGAGTAATTCCTCCCGCAGATTATCAATTTTTGAAAGATGCCGGAGCAACAGCTGTATTCGGTCCGGGAACCGTAATTGCCAAAGCTGCTCAGGAAATTCTGCGCAAACTGATGGAAGAATGAAACTGATTGACAAACTGGCTTGGATCGAAATTCAAGAAGGGAAAATTCTTGTAGCTAGATCCAAAGGGAAAGACGCCTACTATATACCGGGAGGAAAAAGGGAAACAGATGAATCCGATGAACAAGCTTTACTGAGAGAAATCGAAGAGGAGCTATCGGTAAGCCTCAAACCAGAAAGTTTGGATTACTATGGCACTTTTCAAGCTCAGGCACATGGCAAAGCAGAAGGAATTGAGGTTCAGATGACCTGCTACAGGGCAAGTTTCAACGGCACGCTAGAAGCTGCCGCGGAGATTGAAGAAATTCGATGGGTTCAGCATAAAGACAAAGACTTGGTTTCGTTTGTAGATCGAATCATTTTTGATGATCTATTATCGAAAGGGTTGCTGAGATAGCTCAAAAAATACGTTAAAGGCTTTAAGTATTGCTAAATATCAGATTTCTTTGTCATCAAAAGTCAAAAACACCAAATAGAGAATGCAGGTTATCGAGGTCAAAAATAGTACAGATGCCCGTCAGTTTCTGGATGTGGCCAGGGTCATCTACAAAAATGATCCCGTTTGGGTCTGTCCGCTAGACAAAGAAATCAATGCTATTTTCGATCCTACCGAGAATGTTTTCTATCAAGATGGTGAGGCGACAAGGTGGATTCTAAAAAATGATAAAGGCGAATTAATTGGTAGAATTGCGGCCTTCATCAACGAATCCAAAGCCAATTATGATAACCGAAGAATAGGCGGAATCGGCTTTTTCGAGTTTATTAACGATCAGGAAATAGCCTTTAAACTTTTCGATATTGCTAAAGATTGGCTGGTTCAACGTGGTGTAAACACAATCCATGGCCCAATCAACTTTGGTGAAAATGATTCTTTCTGGGGTCTTTTGGTAGAAGGTTTTACGCATCCTTCAAACGGAATGGCTTATAACCATTCTTATTATAAGGGATTTTTCGAGGCCTACGGTTTCACCACCAAAATGGAGCAGCTCACCAACCACCTGAATGTGGAAGATGGGTTGCCAGAGCGATTTGTTAAAATTGCAAAATATGCCATTTCGAAGCGCCCCAACCTGACCTTAAAGCAATTCGACATGAAGCAATTCGACATGTTTGCCGAAGACTTCATGACGGTTTATAATGCAGCCTGGGCGGGTCACGAAAACTTCACCCCGATTAAAAAAGAGTACGTAAAGGAGACCTTCAAAAAAATAAAGCCCTTTCACGATCCTCAATTTATTTGGTTCGCATATATCGATAATCAGCCTGCCAGCTTTGTGTTGGTGCTTCCTGATGTGAACCAAATCATCAAATACTTTAATGGTAAGCTTAATTTCTGGAACAAGCTTCGCTTTGTTTGGCTAAAGCACAGAAAAGTAATGAACCGCTTGAGGGTGGTTGTAATGGGAACGCACCCAAAATATCAAAACATGGGCTTGGAGTCCGTGGTAACTTACAAATGTTTTGAAGGCGCTTCAGGTAGCCACTATGTTGAAGGTGAATTAAGCTGGGTTGGCGATTTTAACGATAAAATGATTGCTATTCACAAGGCACTTGGTGCTGTTCCTGGCAAAAAGCACATTACTTATCAGTTGAATCTATAAGGGCTTCAAAGCCATTTCTCTTTAAATACGCTTCGTAAAAAGTTTTATAAAGGGCTGGGTTTTCCTGAGCAAGCTTTCTCAGCAGAGAAGCAGCATCGGCAAACAAACCACGGTTCTCAAAAATGACAGCTTTGGTCAGTTCAAAAATGCTGCTTTCATTTTCCGGGAACGAACGAAGAAGTTGATCCAGAATTTCCTTTTCCGGTGGAGACATTTTGTCCAAAAAGAAAACTCCAGATCTAGCATTCGAATTTTGATCTATTACCTGAACACCAAACGCATCTTTAAAAGCCAAATCTTCTCCCAAAATATCTAGAGAAAAATAGGTTGAATCGGTTTTAAATTGCTTGAAAACCGATTCGTACTCATCACTGATTTCAATTGCGTATGGGCCTTTTTTCTCAGGCCATTTCAACATAATGTATCGGCCATAAACTTCAGTAGAAACAGGAAAATCAAACTGAAAAGGCACATAGGTCTTCGGAAAAAGAAAGCCATTTAGTTCGGGCTCTGAACGCAATTCTATGGTTCTATAAAACTGTGTCCATTCTCTATGCATCAGTTCCGAAGGAGCAGAAAGGCCTGAAAGATTAATGGTAGCCATATCGTACTTTCCATCGAGCGTGAGTTTTAATAATCGCCCTGCACTATCCATGAGCACAGCTGTACTATTTGGAAGCAATTCAATTTTATCTTCCGCAGAAAGTTGTGTACCGCCCTTAAGTTCTGAAAAACCAGAAGCATCATGCTTGTAGTTTCTTCCGGAAGAGAAAATCACCAGAAAATCCTCTTGAGCCTGGGATGAAAAAGGCGCCAACAACAAAAATCCGAGAATCAAAAGCCTACTCATGGCTGCGAAGATAAAAAGTAGCTGGTTTAAACAAACCACCTTTGCACCGAACGGCCAAACGCCTCGTAAATGGCTACCAAAGCCACTAGGGAATATTCTATCGCAACAATTTCCAGCCATTCAAAATACTCACCTGCCATGTAATTGGCGTAAGTGAAAAAGATCAAAATCGTCCAAATAAACGCAAACCGCTTTTCCGTAAACAAACTCACCGCCAACAAAGGGATGGTGTACCAAGGGTGAACCGTTGTAGCAAAAAGCAGATAGATGGCCCAAACCCACATCATTTGTTCGGGCAACTTTCTTTTCAGCCCCAAAAAGGAGTAAAGCATAATGCCAGAAAAAGCAGCTATCATCATCCAAACACCGCTTTGGGCTATGATGTTATGCCCTTGCGTAACAAATCCATACCAGCGAGCCAGATAATACACGCTTGCATTGAATTCAAATTTTTGAAAATAAAGCTCAGCACTGTCGTAAATGGCCCAAATATGTGCCGTATTGATTAGAGGAAGGAAAGAAATGACCACTACCAGCGCGACAATAAGGCCGTAGACCACGGTTTTTTTAAACCCGATTTTTCTGAAAAGAAGGGGAAGAAAAATTAAAGGAATAAACTTAGTAGCCACTGCTAGGCCAAAGTAAACAGCACTAGTTCTGAGTTTTTCTTGTTCGAAACACCAAATGGCCAATAGCAGAAAGTATATTAAAATGGCCTCGAAATGGAGATTACCCGTTAGTTCCAAAATCACCATTGGGTTTAGGGCATAGAAAAGTCCATATTTTTCGGGCAAGCCATAATGCCTAAGTAATTTTCGGATCATGCGTACATTGCCAATTTCGAAAACGAAAATTACCAGCCTTAAAATTACAATAGACCAAAACTCAGAATTGGGACTAAGTAAAGCCGCTAAAAAGAAAAACACCTGATTAAAAGGTGGGTAAACCGAGAAGTATTCAGGAGAATTCAGCTTGGCAAAAAGTTCGGGAGTGATGCCTTCAATCCCCTTATTTAAATGAAAAGTGGGGAGATGCTTATATGGATCAATCAATTGAGTGGTCAATCTCCCATCCCAAATGAAACGATAAACATCATCGGAAAGGGCTGGAATGGAAAAGAGCAAGAGCAAGCGAAGCAACATTCCCCAGTAAAAAGGCAAATCGACTTCGCTTTCATGGGTCTGCTTTATTACATAAAAAGTAGCAGCTACCATAATTATAAAGGCAGAAAGCAGAGGTATGGTTTGTCCGCGATCGATATAGTAGCCCAACACGATGGTTAAAACCGCTAAAACGATGTATGAAGAGGAAAGGAGACCGTTATTTTTAGGCATTGCGCGTATGCTGAATGCTATAGTAGAACACCAACATAAAGCCTAAGCTAAGCAAAATATGAAAAGGGAGTAAAGCAAAATCATGAAAGTAAAAAGCAAGGCCAATACCTGCCACAAAGTATAAGGAAAGCAGCCCCTCCAAAGCTGTTAAAGCATTGATTTTCTTGTTAAAGTACTTGTTCTGTTTCCAGCCATCAGCCTTTGATTTGATGTTGAATTTTGGTGTTCGCACAAAGGGCGTTTTCTTTCCAATAAGACCTTCAAACACTGCAATGGCATTGTGGATGCTAAGCCCCAGAAAAACCGCCAAAAGCATAAACATTTGAGGAATAAACTCAAGCAAAGTCTTCCAAAAGCCTTCTTTCTTTTCTTTGAAGCCATTCCAATAAAAGACGATAAGGAAAATGTAGCCCAAAAGAAAGATGCTTGAAATGTTGAGCAAAACCTGCCAACCAGAAGATAAATTTCTGATGAAAAGCACAGGAATACTTAATAAAGCAGTGATGACAATGCAAATGAAAATTGCAGAGTTCAGTAAATGAAAAGTAGCGTGAAACTTGGTTCCGAAGGGTAAATGTGCCTTAAGCACTTTAGGCAAAAGTTTTCGACTGGTTTCGGCAGCACCTTTCGTCCAGCGATATTGCTGCGATTTTATTGCTCCCATGGCAGCCGGTAATTCGGCAGGAGCCACGGTGTTAGAAACATAGAAAATGTTCCAACCTTTTAGTTGGGCTCTGTAGCTCAAATCTAAATCTTCAGTTAGCGTATCGGCTTTCCAACCTCCCGCATCTTCTATGCAGGTTTTTCGCCAAATGCCTGCCGTGCCATTAAAATTGAGAAAGTGCCCGCCAGTTGACCTCCCATTTTGCTCAACAAAAAAATGGGTATTCAACCCAAAAGCTTGAAGCTTGGTAAGCAAAGAATATTTTTCATTGATGTGCCCCCAGCGACTTTGCACTACGCCAATCTTTTCCGACCTATCGAAATGAGGAACTGTGTTTTTAAGAAAGTCCGTGTCTGGAAGAAAATCAGCATCGAAAATGGCAATGAACTCACCTTTTGCGATTTCCAATCCATATTGAAGCGCACCAGCCTTAAAACCCTTTCGCTCTGGCCTTCTTATATGCTGAACATCAACACCTTTTTGCTGCCATTCGGAAACTTTGGCTGCAATCAATTCAACCGTTTCGTCATTGGAGTCGTCCAGCACTTGAATTTCTAACTTTTTGCTAGGCCAATCCAATTTGCAAACGGCATCGATAAGCCTTTCTACCACATAGAGTTCGTTATAAACAGGCAGCTGAACAGTGACATGAGGAAATCTGTAATCACCAGAAATTTCAGGCTTTTCTGGAAGAAGGTGTTTTCTTTTCGCTTTGCGGAATTTATAAACCAAATTAAGCTGCGATAGGCTGTAAAGGAAAATAAACGACAGCGCTCCTGTGTATAGCGTGAGTACGATTAATTCCAACCAATACATTACAAATACTTAAAAATTGTAAACAAAATTTTATAACCCGCCAAGATAGTTCCTTTCACCGTTCCAGACACCTTGCTAACCCCAATTCGCCTTTTATAGTTTACAGCAACTTCGGTAGATCGCAGTTTCATTTTCGCAGCTTTCAACTGCATTTCTACCGTCCAGCCATAAGTTTTATCCTTCATTTGTAACTGAAGAAGGCTGTCGAATCGAATTGCGCGAAAAGGCCCCAAATCGGTGAATTGAGTGCCATAAAACCACTTGAGCAAAGTAGTTGCCAACCAATTACCAAAAACCTGCGGAAAAGTCATTGAACCACTCTCTCTTTTTCCAAGAGCTCGAGAACCGATAACAAAATCAGCTTTTCCTTCTATTATAGGTTGAACAAGTAGCGGAAGTTCTTCTGGGTAATCTGAATAATCACCATCCATAAACACCAAAATTTCGGGGCTTTTTGAAGGATTGGTAAGATATTCTATTCCTTTCAAACAGGCGTTTCCGTAACCAGGAATCGGTTGATTCAGTACAGTAGCGCCTAAAGATTGAGCCACAGCGGCCGTATTATCAGTAGAAGCATTGTTGACGACAATAATTTCTGAAACCCAGTTTTTAGGAATATCAGAAATAACATGGCCAATGGATTTCTCCTCGTTGAAAGCTGGAATAACTACTTTAATATTCTGCTGCTGCGGTTCGGTCACGGACAAAATTATAAATATTCAGTCAGCAGAAAGCCGACTTTGAAACAATAGTTCCTTTCACTTAATTTTCATGGATTAAAATGTTCTATAAACGACCTTTTAAAAGCTGATTAACTAAGAAATGATAAGTGATGGAACCTAAATTTAGTATAAAAAGTTAATTACATGTATATACATACAAATTGAAATTTAAAGAAAGGAAATAGATATGAAAACCGTAATTCACAAATCTGAAAGTCGTGGCGAAGCCAATCATGGCTGGCTGAAAAGCCGACATACTTTTAGTTTCTCTGGCTATTATAACCCTGAAAGGGTTCATTTTGGGGCGTTGAGAGTATTGAATGACGATCAAGTGGCAGAAGGCAAAGGCTTTGGAGCCCACCCTCACGACAACATGGAAATTGTGTCCATACCATTGTTCGGTGACTTAGAACACAAAGATTCTACTGGTAGAAACGAAGTCATCCGCCAAGGTGATGTACAAATCATGTCGGCCGGTTCAGGTATTCAGCATTCGGAGTTCAACCACAACAAGGATGAGGAAGTACATTTTCTTCAAATTTGGGTTTTCCCTAAAGAAAGAAACATAACTCCGCGTTATGAGCAAAAAACTTATCTACCAGAAGACCGAATGAATCAATTTCAAACGGTAGTTTCTCCTGAGGATAAAGATGCTTTGTGGATCAATCAGGACGCGTATTTCAGCTTAGCCAATTTAGACGCTGGCACCCAGCTGACTTACGAAGTCAAAAAATCAGGCAATGGTGTTTATCTGTTTGTATTGAATGGAGAACTCAGCGCGGCCGGTGAAAACTTAGACACCCGCGATGCAATTGGCGTAACCGAAACTGATAAAGTGGAATTGAAAGCTAGGTCTTATGCTGAAGTTTTAGTGATTGAAGTTCCAATGGAATTCTAAAAATTTGTTTCAGCTTAAAAAAACAGGCAAGGTCACCAGAAATGGTGGCCTTATTTTTTTGGCAGTCGATAAACTAGAAATCGAATTCGAAGTCGCTTACAGCGGCAAACTGGAAATCAAACCAGTATTCATATTCAGAATATTGAATGCAATCTTCTAGAATCTGATCAGCAGCCTGAAGCTTGATAAAACTGGTTTGTGGCAACCATTCGCGAAGAAGCAAAGCTTGGTCGAATGGAAGCTTAGATATTTGCACATAACCCGTTCCTAAATCGATGTGTGGTAGAGCTTTCATAATTAAGAGCAATCTTACAAAATTGGAATTTCCTCATTTCAAACTTCTAGTTATCAGATTGTTAAGTTTACCATCCGATTAGAAGAAATCATTAAAAAAGGTATCGATTTCTCGATACCTATAAGATGTGCTTAAGGCCCATTATGTTACAGGCTGCAAAAACTTTTTGTGACTTTCCTTTTCTGCTAAAGAGAAACCCTAGTCATTGTCTTTATTATCCTTCTTTTTCTTTTTCAGAATTCCTTTCAGAACACTTTCAGCTTTCTTCTTAGCCTCCTCTAATTTCTGATCGGTGCTATCTTTATTGACACCCAATTTGTCAGCAATTTTTGAAGCCGCACTATCCTTTTTCGCTTCTAGAAGGGAATCTGCTTTTGCTTTCAATTCCGATTTCTTAGCATCCAATTTCGCATCAACAAAGTCTTTCGCTTGGTCTACCTTGGCTTGAACTTCAGCCTTGGCTTCTTCTTTCTTCTCTTCAACTTTAGCTTTTACAGAAGCCGTAACCGCTGACTTAACATCAGTGCCATCACCACTGCCTACGCCTCTTAAGCCAAACTTAGGATCTTTAAAAGTTCCATCCACACCAATGTTCAGTCGGATGGTATTAGAACCTGCGATAGCATTATTACCTGTCAGTTGACCGATTAAGCTATTGAGCTGGGAGCCAATTTTACCCGCAGGAACATCCATAGCCACAACATAATCTATGCTTCCATCAATGCCCGTGCTGCCTCCGATACTCGCTTTATATTGACCAAGGTTTACATCAAACGGTTTTACGAAAAGTCGGCCATCCTTAATTTCAGCTGTCATTTTCACTCTATCTAAAGTTGAGGTGGCCAAATCGTTGATTTTGGTCAAAGCCGCCAAACCTTTCACCATTTTCGAATTTTCATCTAAACTCGCTTGCAACAATTGAATTACGCCACTACCTGTCAAAGAACTATACTCAGGCATCATATCTGCTCCCAAGGCACCTGCCAAAGAGAAATCCGTAGAAAGCAAACCTTCCATTCTTTCTGTGATTGGCGCTAGTTTTGCGATCATATCGATACTTTGGAACGAAGCTGGAATGGAAACTTCCTTCACCTTAAAACCAAAGGCAAAAAGTGGTTTTTCCGGTTTACTGTCATAAGAGCCTTGCAACCCAATTGTACCTTGAAGAGCCTTCATGTTGGTGTTGTCCAAGCTTACTTTTCCATCTTTTACCACAACGCCACCATTCACATCGTTCATGGTTAGTGAATTGTATAAAACCTTATCCACTTTAGTAGTCATTTTGAAATCCACATTTTCAGGAATTCTGACAACTTCGAGCGGTTCTCCATTTTCATCAACGGCTTCTTCTTCAGAAGAAGTCATCCATTCGTCAATATTCAAAACATCGGCTGTGGCATTAAGATTTCCTCTCAAGGTTCCTTCGTTCAAAGCAAAGCCCATGTAATTCTCTATTTTACCATTGGCTTTAAAGCTTGTCTCGCCAGCTTTTCCTTCTAACTGATCAAGCGATATTGCATCCTTATTGAATGAACTTTTGCCTGAAGAAACGCTAATCGTTTTACCAATGGCTTCGTCTTTATACACCAAGTTCTGCACTTCTATAGCACCACTAGTATTTAAACTTTGGTAGCGCTCATTTTCTACGTCACTCATCTTTCCGGTAGACTTCAAGTCCGCGGTTATAATCCCTGAAGCTTCTACACCTTCCATCGGGAAAATCTTGAAGAGCTTTTCTAAATCCACTTTTCCTTTAGCAGTTGCATCCCAATGAATATCGTCTAAATTTTCAGCGATAAGCGATGCTTCAAAAGGTTGTCCATCTAAGGTAAACTTAGCCGATGGAACATTGATTTTGGTGTCGTTTAATCTGGTAGTTGAATTTGTAGCTTGCGCTTTTACATTGATGTTTTCTAGCGGAGTAGGGAATTCGCTGGTTTGAATTCGACCTTCCGTCAAATCCATGGAAACATCAAAAGTTGGTATTTTATTATGAATGGAATCGTAAACCCCGCTTGCTTTAGCACTAATAGAAAGTAGTCCATCAAGGGTTAGGCCTTCCATTGGAATCATGCTGTTCAAATCCTTCAAATTCAAGGTTCCCTGAACATCCGCATTCATATTGTAATCGCGCAGATTATCGATCTTCAGCTTAGCATAAAATGGATTCTTGCCAAAATCCACATGCATTTCGCGCAAGTCTACCATGGTGTTTTCAATAACTCCATCAGGATTATCCACCTTTAAATCAACCTCCACATTGTGAATGGATTCGGGTAAATCTGGGTATTGAACAGAACCATTTTCGATATTCAAAGCCAAGTTAAAAGCAGGCATTTCGGTTTCTGAATAGCGCCCTTTTACCATTCCGCTGAAAGCTACTTTACCAGAGGCATCCACATTATCGAAGCTTTCGGTGTAAGCCCCAGGAATAAGTGAGAAGATTTTTTTGAAATCAGAAGAAGGAGAAGAAAACGACAAATCCATGGCGTAAGCTTCTTCCAACATAGTAAACGAACCATCGATAGCCAGCGGAAAGTCATTGATCAGGAATTCATTTTCCTTGAAGGTATATTTTGAGTTGGTCAAATCCATGCTCAAAATCATATCGATTGTTACTTTTTTATCCGTTAAGTAATCCATTCCATCGTAGTTCACCCCAACGGATTCTACTTCGCCATTCGCCTCTAAATCGAAAATATCTTGGGCAAAATCACCATTTCCTGAAATGTTGATGCCATTAAGTTGCGCCACCACACCTGCAGCTTGATCGAAATAGACAAAATTACCATCTGAAACACTAAAGCTTTTGATACCAAAATTCACGGCTGAAGGCTCAGAAGAAACTTCTGGCGTTGGTTCTTCCACGGCCTTCATAATATCATAATTAACAGTACCATCCGCCAAAGTGATAATGGTAATGTCGGGCGAATTTAGGCTCACTCCTTTGATGTTAATAGCATCGCCAAAAAGCACTTCTTTTATATCAACTGTAGCCTCTAGCTCTCGTGCACTGGCGAGCGTATCGCCTTCAAACACACCATTGCCAATAATGCCAAAGTCGCCCAAACCGATGGTGCAGTTCGGGAAATTTCTGATGAGTGAAAGACTGAATTGATCTACATCGAAGAACAAAGTTGCCTCTGTATTCTTGTCGAATTCCTTTATGATAAGGTCTCGGATCTTATCCTTGAAAAAAACCGGAATGAGCAAAAGCAATAAGAAAATGCCCACAATAATGCCGAAGAAGATTTTTAAAAAGCGTTTCATATGTATGCGAATGTAAGTCTAAGTAGATAAATTATTAACTACCAAGGCTAGGCGATGTTACAAATTTCAAGATTAATTAATCTTGGGGCTAAGACTTTAGCTTTCGGATTTTCTTTGGGCCATACCATAACCAAAGGCCCGAAATCACAAGAACCAGGAGTCCAAAGCCCAAAACATTCATGGCCGTGACTTTAAAGACTTCTGAAATTATGGAGCCATCGTGAATGTGCTCAATCCAATCGGAATGGCGCCTTGCAACGGATAGAACTTCAAGCGTTTGTGCATCAATCTGAACTTCCCAGCTACCCGTATCGAAAATTACTTTGGCAATTCCTTTGGTAGGTCGGTATTCAATTCTATCGAAATTAGAAGCAGACAAGCCTATACTGTCCACAGCAGTTAATGCGACCTGGGCCAATTCTTCAATGGGTTTCCACTCGGCCATTTTCAAAGTCGCGCCTTTTTGAGTTGGGGGCTGAAGAATATCAAAGTTCTTCTTCCAGCCTAAAAAAATACCCGTCACCGCACTCAGTATTACCAATACCGATAACACCAAACCCAGAATTTTATGCACCTGTCTATAGGAACGAATTGACTTAGCAATTTAAGTCGGGGCTTTCGGCATGAGTATAATTGGTTTGATTGGCGGAAGAAGTGGAATTTTACTGGATTTGGCAACAGAAATTATATCAATAGAAGACGCCCAAAGTCAAGCCAATGTAAAATAAAGATTACCAAATTTTGCCTAATGTTAATTCAATGTTAACTTAGTGTTAAATTTTTCGTTATTAACCATCGTAACGTGAAGCAGAAAAGAGATGATGAGAAGAAAGCAAATATGGTTTATGATGGTGGTTGGTCTCTTGGCGATTCAACCTCTAGCTCATCCCCATCAGTCCCCTACAATCCCTGAAACCCTTCAGAAGGCTGATGTCTTTTTCACAGGAGAAGACTCAGCAGTTATAGCCAATGTTCGTAAAAATTTCGAGAACATACTTTCCGAAGTAGAAACCCTGAGAACAAAAACTCCTGACGACTACAAATTCTTAAGAAAGATGTTTCAACGCACCAATAGAAGAGCGTTAAAACGTTATGATCGCTATTCCGATTTTAACGATACAATGACAGAAAATGTATATGGCTGTTTAACAGGTACAATTATGTATTCCCTGATTCTATCTCATTTTGGTTTTGATTACCAAATTGTAGAATTACCCGACCATGTATATTTAACGGTTAACAACAATGGCCGAACTTTCATTTTAGAATCCACTTTAGGCGCTAGAGGCTTTTTAGCCGGAACTTCTGAAGTAAAAGAAGCCATAGAAGAATACAGTAAAAAAATAAGTCAAAGCGACTTAATGCTGGTTGCCTCAGATGGAATTTTAGACCATAGCCAATTCGATAATAAGATTGACCTGAAGCAGTTAGCAGGCTTACAATATTACAATAAGGCAATTGTAGCTTTTAGAAACTCTGAGCTACTTTCTGCGTTAGAGTATGCCCGGAAGGCGAATGAATATTACCCTTCCATTAGAATTAAATACATTATGCAATTAGTAATTAATGAAATCCTGCACAATAAGGACCTTAGCGAGCAAGTAAAGCAGAGCGTTCTTAGCAATTACATCACGCACCTGCGTGAGCACAAAATCAGCCAGACGAAATAAGCAGAGCTGAGCATCAAAAAAGAAAGCCTTTAAATCGCTATAAAAAGCTGCATTTAAAGGCTTAAATATTTTTAGAGGGTTACGTTACATACTCAATATCGTAAACTCAACTCTGCGGTTAAGCGCCCTTCCACTTCGAGTTCTGTTAGAAGCTATCGGAATTTCTTCCCCGTACCACACAAACTTCAGTCTGTCTTCCTTAATTCCCAGCGTTGCCAATGCTTTGCGAACCGCCTCAACTCTTCTTCGGGAAAGATCTACATTATATTCGTTAGTGCCATAATTATCGGTGTGACCAGCCAATTCGACAACCGCAGTTGGGTAGTCGTTCATAAACTTGGCCAGGTTCCGAATCTCAGTCCATGACCTTGGCTTGAGCAAATCTTTATCGAAATCGAAAAATACATTTCTGATAATAAATGAAGCTCCTGGAGCGGCTTTTACGATTTGCGTGTTCAGGTTAATTACTGGAGCAGTTACTCCACTTACTATTGCAGTTCCTTGAATCTGAGGCTGAGTAATTTCTCTTCTTTGTGCATTCAAAACCTCAAAAGTATCGCGCTTAATTTCTGGCAATGAAAGGTTGATAGCAACGGCTTTCATAACATCATCGGGCACTGAAATTGGCTCTCCTGCGGCAACATCTGCGCTATCCAAATCCAACCTGTCTAAAGTAGCAGCATATACATTTACCTCACCAACATCGAGCAAATCGATGGTTGATCCCACCGGAATAAAGCCTGGAATTTCGGCTCTATAGCTATATATTTCATCCGCGGGAAGTTCAATACAGTAATTGCCTGCTTCATCGGTACGTACTCTACCTACTTCAACGCCATCCCTCAAACGAGAAAAAACTACCTCAGCATCTAAAGGCTCCTGAGTTTCAGGATCGGTAATTTTTCCACACAAACTCACCAGGCGAAGCTGTTCTGTTACCAATGGCAGCGTTAAAGAATGGATATCCAAATCGTTTCCTTCCACTTCGCGACAGAAATATGCAAAAGAGCCATCATGAGGAATGAAAAGGAACATGTCATCTACTTCGCTATTGATTACTGGGCCAAGGTTTTGCGGCTCGGTCCAGCTTTGCCAAGAGTTATCCAATCTTCGGGTCATAAAAATGTCCTTCTTTCCATAGCCACTATGTCCTTCCGAAGTGAAAAACAAAGTCTTGCGGTCGGGCATTAAAAACGGACCTTCTTCTTCTCCTGCAGAGTTTATGACATTTCCCATGTGAAGAGGTTCCGTCCATAAACCATCCTTCTGCAAAAAACATACGTACAAATCGCGGCCACCTTCTGTGCCTCTTCCTTCTTCGGAAATCAAAAGAATTTCACTATCGGGAGTTAGCCAAAAATTTACATTGCGATGAACATTTAAGTCGTTGAAAATGCGCAGGTTTTCCGGTTTACTCCAAGTTGAATCAGAAGTTCTTAAACTCTTCGAAATGCCGTATTTCATTCCTCCGGGCCAATATTCATTCCCTAGAATGATCAACTCTTCATCTTCTAACAAAAATGAACTGATGAAATTAGGATCGATATTATTCAAAGGTTCGCCAACATTTTTGGCCTCGCCCCAATCCATGGTTTTTTCATCGAAGTCAGAATACCAGATATCTTCCAAATCATCTTCTCCTCCCACATTTTCAGGATGACCTCTTCTGCTGAAATAGAGGGTTTTCTTATCCTTGGTTAGCAAAGGCTTGATTTCACGATTGGTGCTGTTCACCAAATCATTCAATCTGTAAACCACCAACTTTGTATTGATATTCGGCATCAGATTGATTTCCGCCTCAATGGGCTCTTGGCTATTGGAAATGCCGATACAATCAATCGAAGTAAAACCATCCACAGATTTTCCATCAATAACCAACTTCAGGGATTTAACATTAAAGGGAGTTCGATCCATAAAAACATGGAACATGCGATAAAGCTCCTCTACTGGCCCAGGGGTTTGTTTAAAAACAGAATGTTCTTTGCCGTCATCGTCATAAGCCAAAATCTCTTTAATGGCTCCTGGATTGAAAGTTTCACCTACCGCAATCTGTTCTATCGGCATAGAAATATCGAACTGAACTTTGATGTACTCTAAGGTATTCGGATTGAAAGGCGACCACGCACTAGGATTGTCGCCCCCAGCCGGCAAAATATTTGGCTTGCCCAAAGCTTGCCTAGCAGAACCTTGCAGTTCTGAGAGTTCAGAAGAAAAGTCAACTACCCGGGAAGCCCACTGCATAGTGGATTGCGGATAAAGTAGGCTTGAGAAAAGCACCAAGAATAGGGCGCTGAAAAAGATTCTCATAAAAGTTGATGCTTTATCAGACTATTGATATTCAATAATAATGAATTTTAATCATGTTTGATACAAAGATGCAGTTATAAGTAGCAAAGCTTTTTGCATCAATAAGTTGACCTTTGCCCAAAAATCATATAACCAAAAGTTAATGACATGCCCACATGTGCTTTGGGATTCTCCAAATAGTTGGCCCGAAAAGTCAGTGGCCCTAAAATGGTATTGTAAATCAAAGCAGCCATTCCTGAAAACTGGACTTTATCAAAACCCTTCTTGAAAACGGGCGCTTGATCATCGGCTTCTATAACCATTTGGTAAGGTGAAAAACCATAAATTTCAGTTCTCAAATAAAGACTTTCCGCCAACAAAAATGAATGCACCATTCCCAAACCGAAATAGCTAAAGGCTCTGTATTTAGGTAGAAAATAGGTTTCTGAATCAAACATAGGGCTAAACTGCCGATTATAAATCAAGGTTGCTTGGTAATTATCGAACTCGGGCTGAGTGCTATACATGGATTCTACTTTCCACCCAAAAGTATAATTGTCGGAAAGCTTTTTATATTCTTCGAAATGAAGTTCCAGTGTAAACCAATTCCTATCGTTTACATATCGTGAACTCATATTGGGTTTATAAAAACTGCTTGTAGTGCCAGGTATGTAAGTAGAGCTTCCTAAAAAGATATTAGCATTGCTGTAAAAGCGAACACCCGAAGTTGGAAATTGCTTTGCGTTCAAGCTATTACGCTCAAAACTAACTTTCCCTTTAAAAGCCTTATACGAGAGCCTATCCAAGGTTTCATCTGAAGAAACATTTGGAATGTTGCTGAACCTATCGGAATTGCGAATTACCGCAGCTTCGGCCGAAATAACGGTTCGCTGACCGGCTCCAATACCAGCGGTCAATCCTAGTTTTCTATCAATTTGGTTGAGAACTGTTGGGCTAAATCCATCATCGAAAAAATCATCGGCATCAATAAAGTCCCATTGATTGAAAAGGAAAGATGGCTCTAGAAAAAATCTCGATTTAGGATTTAAGTTGAACCTAGAGCCCAAATAAACAGATTCGTAAAAGCGACCGGTTGAAGCCTTGAATTTATAGGTATTGAGGTAGCGGTTGAACGAATTGAAATTCAAACCCATGTGAAGGGTACTTACATTTCTTGTAGAAATATTACCACCAACATCCACAGAAAGCGCTTTTTTAGCGGTAGGCTTAAGAAACAAATCCAGCACAAAAAAGTCCTTTTCAAAGTCATAATCAAAGTTGAGGTAAATGTTTTTGAAATAAGGTTCGGAAACTAGTTGAAAGTAAGCGTGACGGATTTCTTGCAAAGAAAGCGGGCCATCTTCAAACGAAATGAGTGAACTGATATATTCCTCTTGCTTCTCTTCAAAACCATGCAATTTCAAACCACCAAAATGCCATTTCTTAAAATGACTTCGAAATTCCTTTCGCTTTTGATCCACCTTTGAAGGTTCCACTCTGGCGCTGACTCTGGATTTAATTTCATCCATTTGAGCTAATGTAACTTCGTAACCTGCTTGAATTAATTCCGCCACTTTATCAAAGTCCATGGCTGTAAAAGGCTTCATATTTGGTTCGATGTAAATATCTGTACTATCCAGCATGTTGGGGTCAGTTTTATCCAAGAACATGAAGAGCAAAGCATCGGTAAGAATTTCTTCATCTGCATCAAACGGATATTTATCTACTTTTTTAGTAGCCACATTTATCCCAATCGTAACCCCAGGTTTATAAACTTCCTTCATTATGTCGACAGGAAAATTGTCGTACAAACCTCCATCGAAAATGTATTTGTTCTGAAACTTAATAGGACGATAGAAAAACGGAACGGCCATTGAAGATCGGGTAGCAAGCATGAGAGAACCAGTATCCAGTCTCACCACTTGCTCTGAGAAAATCTCGGCCGCAATGGCTTTAAAAGGTACAAAAAGATGATCGAAATTATAGTCTGCCGCTTGAGCAGCCTGGCTCAAATATTCGTTCAGCAAAAAATTAATGATCAAGTCATTGGCTAATGGTGTATTGAAAGAAGCTTGAAAATTTTCATCGAAAAGAAGATCTACCGTAAGCCATGAAGCATTATCCTGAGATTTGGTGTAGTTGTATTGATAGCGATCCGAAGAAGTTCCATTCACCCAATCTTCAAAAGAGGGATTAAGCGCAATTTGCTCAATTTCCACAGGCGAAAGACCTGCAGCATACAACGAACCAACAACTGCCCCCATGCTGGTTCCAATCACATAATCGATGGGAATATTATTCTCTTCCAAAGCCTTTAGAACACCAATATGAGCAATGCCTTTGGCTGCACCTCCACTCATTACCACACCAACTTTTTGACCGTGTAAGCAAAGGCAGCTTAACAAAAAGGCACATGTAACAAGTGATTTTTTCATAGTTTAGAAGGCATAAAAAAAGCAGGACGATGATCCTGCTTTAAATTTAGAATTTCCTTTCATTATTTGGCGCTTGCCGTTATAACATCTTCTGCTCCGGCAGAAGGAATATCACTAAGTTTCTTATCCAGAAGCGAACGAATGGCTTCGAACTTCACCAAATGATCAGCCGAAAGTGGTTTCTCTGCTGGAAGTTTCTCTCTTAAGAAGTCTATCTGCTGGCCATTTTTCCAGAACCTAAAGCATAAGTGGTAGCCTGTTGCCAAACCAGTGTCTCCTACATAACCAATAACGTCTCCTTTTTTAACCCTTTGCCCATTTTTGTATTTGCCAAATTTAGACATGTGCAAGTAGCCTGTAGTATAAGTTCCGTTATGTCTGATTTTCACATAATTCCCATTTCCGTTAGTCCAACCACGCGCTATAATTGTTCCGTCTGCAGCAGCCTTAATTGGTGTTCCCTTTTCAGCTGCAAAATCGGTTCCCAAGTGTGGGGTTCTTCTTTTGAGTACGGGGTGAAAACGGTTCGGATTATAGCGGCTAGAAATTCTTGAATACTCTACTGGGTATCTCAAAAAAGCACGCTGAAGACTTTCTCCTTTTTCATCATAGAAATCATAACCATTGCCTAAATCATAAGCATAAGCCATAAAAGGACGACCTACGTGATTAAATTCAGCTCCTTTAATTTGTCCTATGCCAATGGATTCACCATTTACTAATTTTTCCTCATAAACCACCTTAAACCAGTCGCCTCTTTGAAGGGTTTTGAAGTCGAGTTGCCAACCAAAAACATCGGCAACAGCACTTACCAAAGCAGCGGAACCGCCTTGCTGACGAATTGCATGATCTAATGAAACTGTAATTTGCCCAGACATGGTTTGTTCAACCACTTCAACATCTCTTTCTTCTTTGTGAATTTGAATAGAATCGCCAAGCTCATACACTACATATTCAAGTGCGTTTGGCTCATACACAAAAAAAGCGGCCTTTTTAATCGAATCCTCTCTGTAGAAAAGGGTATAATCTCGATTAGGCACTAAATTTCTTACACTGAAAACATTCTTTGAGAGTTTATCTAAACTGAAGATGTCTTGATTACTGATGTTAAAGGGAAGAAGAATGTCTGCGATGGTTTGATTTCTTTGGATCTTGCCCTCGACAATCTCATATTCATCAAGAGGGATTCCAAATTTAAATTGGGGCTCTGGCGGAAGCACCTCTTCTTCTGCCCTTATTTCTACTTCGTCTGAGTTTAGTACATCGCTTTTCTTCTGAAAAGTAAAATAAAGAATTGCCACTGCTACCAAACCCACAACTCCGGCAATTCCTAAATTCTTTTTGCTCATTCTTTATTTTTTACCTTTAACGGCTAAATAACGAAAATAATAAGCCCAAAGTCAAAAAAGTTTTACGGATTTAAAGCCTTGTATTTCTGAGCCTAAGGCTATTTAAAACAACAGAAAGTGAGGAGAAAGCCATGGCCGCTCCTGCTATCATTGGGTTGAGCAAAAATCCGTTTATAGGATACAAAATTCCCGCTGCCACGGGTATGGCAATCAGGTTATAAACAAAAGCCCAAAAGAGATTTTGCTTCATAGTTTTGATGGTTTTTTCTGAAAGCTTTGTGAGCTGGAGAAGTTTGGAAATATCACCATTCAATAAAGTGACTGAAGCACTTTCTAAAGCTACATCGGCTCCTGTGCTCATTGCAATTCCTAAATCAGCTTCGGCCATTGAAGGTGCATCGTTGATGCCATCGCCAGCAAAAGCCACTATTTTCCCGGTTGCCTTTGCCTCCTTTACAATTTTATGTTTGTCTGCAGGAAGTAAATTGGCTCTGAAATGCTTAATTCCCGTTTCTCGAGCCACGTTTGCGCAGATTCTTTCATTATCTCCAGAAAGCATTTCAACTTCAATTCCACTGGCTTGAAGTTGCTCAACCAATAATGCTGAAGTTTTCTTCACAGTATCGTTAAGCGCGATCAACGCCATTAATTCTTCATCGCGAACAAAATAGACAAGCGTTCTTCCTTGGTTATCCAAGTCTTTGACTAAAGCTTCTACCTGATTATTTATGGTCAGATTTTTCACCCCATTCTTGCCCAAAACCTTGTAAGAATGCTCACCTAGCTGCGCTTCCATTCCAATGCCTGCAATAGTTTTCAACTGCTTTACCTGTACTGGAAATAAATGATAATGATCGTGCAAATAATGGGTGACAGCGTCCGCAATAGGATGGGCTGAAGCTGCTTCGATTCCATTTAACACACTTAGTATCTCTAGATTTTGGTCTTCATCAAAGAAAGTGTGAAAGTCAGTAACTGAAAGTTTTCCTTCGGAAATGGTTCCTGTTTTGTCTACGAAAAGCTTATCGATTTTAGATGCATTTTCCAGGGCGATAGCATCTTTAATCAAAATTCCACTTTTGGCTCCTTTTCCAATACCCACCATTATGGCCATGGGTGTTGCAAGCCCCAAAGCACATGGGCAAGCAATAATCAATACAGAAAATGTATTGATAAAGGCATAAGTGACAGATGGGTTTGGCCCCAAAATATACCACAACACAAAAGTGATGGCGGCCAAAACCAAAACTACAGGAACAAAAATTCCAGCAATTTTATCTGCCAACTTTTGGGCAGGAGCTTTTGAACCTTGAGCATCGCTCACCATTTTAATGATTTGCCCTAAAAGTGTATCGTCACCTAATTTTTCAGTTCGAATTTCAAGAGAACCATCGGTGTTGATTGTGCCAGCTCTCACCTGGTCATCCTCAGATTTAACCACTAAAACCGATTCTCCAGAAATCATGCTTTCATCCAAACTCGCTTGGCCCGAAACAATCTTTCCATCCACTGGAATTTTTTCTCCCGCCTTCACCAAAAGCACATCACCTATCTGAACTTCTTCTAAAGCCACTTCTTCTTGTTGGCCATCTTTTACTCTAATCGCCTTTTTAACTTGAAGTTGAAAAAGCTTTTCTATTGCTTTTGATGTTGAAAATTTGGCTCTTTCTTCCAGAAATTTCCCTAACAAAATGAATGAAATAATGACCGCGGCCAACTCATAATACACATGAACCTCGAGCCCTTGATTTTTTATTACCTCTGGAAAAATGGTATTGAATAAGCTGAAAAGGAAGGCAGAACCCGTTCCGAATGCAATCAGCGTATCCATATTAACGGCTGCTCTTTTTATTTGCTGAAAAGCACTGACGAAAAAGCGTGAACCCGCCACAAAAACCACTGGTGTGGAAAGTAGCAACAGCACCCAATTCTTATAATCGAATGCCCCAACAAACATTGAAAGCACCATGACCACCAATGAAAGAGCCGAGGCCCAGATCAAAGCCTTTTTGGTTTTTAAAAGTTCAGTTTCTCGATTCTGATCAGTAGCAGCTTTATCTTCTTTGGCTTGTAATTTATATCCTGCGCCTTCAACATATTTCTGAAGACTTTTGAAGTTTACTTCGGATTGATCAAAAGTTAGGCTAACTGTATTGGTAGCAAAATTTACCGAAGCTTCTTTTACTCCCTTCGCATTATTGAGCGCTTTTTCAACCGTATTGGCGCAGCCTGCGCAATGCATGCCTTCAACGGGATAAGTGTTTTTAACAATCGTTTCAGCCATGCGTGTTTAACAATTTGAAAAATTGATTAGTGCCTACTAAATGGGATTATCTGTTTTTAAATTCCTTCAATCCGCTGTCTAAAAATTTAATGAAATTGGGAACGCTTGGGTCGTAAGATTTTGGGCGAACTAAAGGCTGTTCATTATTATCGAGCAATACATAATAAGGCTGTGCATTTCCATTAAATCGTGTGATTTGAAAATCAAAATTCTGCTTTCCTATCGTTTTCTTAACCTTATTGTCAAATTCAGAAGTGTACCATTCTGACTCAGGCAATTCTGTTTTATCGTCTACATATAGCGCAACCACAACGTAATCGTTCTTCAGTTTTTTCAATACCTCAGGGTCGGACCAAACGTATTCTTCCATTTTTCGGCAGTTAACACAACCATGCCCCGTAAAGTCAATAAACAGAGGTTTGTTCACTTTTTTAGCATAAGCCATGGCCTGATCAAAATCGAAAAAGCCTTTAATTCCGTGAGGCAAATGAAGAATATTTGCATGTCTTACTTCTTCAGGAAAACCATTTTTAGAAACAGAATTTGAAGGCTGAACCGAACCTAGTTCATCTCGCATAATTTGATGTATAGCAAAATCATGCGTGGTCATTGGAGGCAGATAACCCGCCAATCCCTTCAGAGGCGCACCAAACATTCCGGGCAACAAATACACCGCGAAAACAAAGCTGACGATAGCCAACATTAGCCTAGGTACCGTGGTCACCCGAACTTCATCGTCATGAGGTAGTCGAAGCTTGCCGAGCAGATAAATGCCTAACAAAACAGCAATCACCAACCAAATGGCGATATAAATTTCTCTATCCAAAATCCCCCAATGATAAGCCTGATCGGCCACACTCAAGAACTTAAAGCCCAAAGCGAGTTCAATAAAGCCAAGTACCACCTTTACGGAATTCAACCATCCGCCAGATTTTGGTAAATCCTTCAACATGCCTGGAAAAATGGCGAACAATGTAAACGGTATAGCAAAAGCGCTTGAAAAGCCCAGCATTCCTACAACTGGCTTCATTACTTGGCCTTGAAAAGATTCTATAAGAATTGTTCCTACGATAGGTCCCGTGCATGAAAACGAAACCAAAACCAGCGTAAAAGCCATAAAGAAAGTGCCTAAAAAGCCACCCTTTTCAGCTTTTTGATCCATGCGATTCACGAATTTACTCGGCAAAACGATTTCGAATAAGCCGAAAAACGAAAGCGAAAAAACCAGAAACACACTGAAGAATATAATATTTGGAATAGCTCCCGTGGCCAAGTCATTGGCAATGCCAACCCCGAAAAGACTGGTAAACAGCAGGCCTACCAAAATATAGATAACGATAATGCTGATGCCGTAAACTGCCGCTTTAAAAATAGCTTGGCCTCTACTCTGGCTGCTGTTGGTAAAAAAAGCGACCGTCATAGGAATCATGGGGAAAACACATGGCGTTAAAAGGGCGGCTAGGCCAAAAAGGAATGCGGCTATAAAAAAGCCCCAAAGACTCTTGCCTTCTTCAGGCACTAGCAAATCCTCATAACTCTTACTTTGCTTGGCAACTTTTACATCCTTACCTGAAACCTCTAAAAAGTCGATGGTGAAGTCCTTTTCACCTTTTACACACTGACCACTTTCGTTGGAACATGTCACAAATTCCAGTGTGCCTTTGATTTTGTAATCCTTTTTAAGGACTTTGATTTTTTGTCGAAACTCTCCTGTCTTTTCAAAATAGGTAACATCGGTTTTAAAAATAGGATCGAATTTCTCCTTTGGATTGACGGGTAAAAGCTCTCCTAAAGCTTCAAAAGTTGAATTCTTTTCAAAAACAACCGTGGTTGGGTTCAAACCCGCATCGGTATTTACATCGCTGGAATATAAATACCAGCCGTCTTCAATTTCTACTTTGAAAGAAAGGCTAATTTCATCGCCAACTTTTACTTGGTTACTGCTCGCTTCAAAAGTCCATTCCGTTGGGTTAAGCAAGCCCGTGCCCAAAGTAATGTTCGGTAATTGTGTTTGTTGAGGTTCCTCTTGCTCATTCTCTTCTTCCGAAACCTTAATAAAGCTGATATCAAAATCCTCATCTCCGGGAATGCACTGCCCTGTTACATCAGTACAAGTCTGAAATTCCAGTGTCCCACCAATTTTGAGGTTTGAGCTTAGAATTTTGATTTTTTGGCGAAACTCTCCGGAACCGGTAAAATAGGTGACTTCTGCTCCCCATATATCATCAAATTTCTTTTTAGGGTGAACAGGTTCTAGTTTGCCAACCACTTCGAACGAGCCATTTTCTTCAAAGCTCACTTCCGTAGGCATTGGCCCAATATCAGGATCTACATCGCTAGAATAAATGTACCAATCGTCAATTACATCAACCTTGAAAATCAGCTCTACTTCATCGCCAACTTTTACTTCTTTCTGCGAAGCATCAAAAGACCATGAAGTGGTTTTCTTGAAATTTTGTCCATAAACACTAAAGCAGGTGAGCAGTAGAAAAGCGAATGAAAGAAGAAACTGCTTTTTCATAAAGAAGGAATAATTAATGAATTCTGTGAAACACGTAATTCAATACGATTGAAGGTTGAAAACCCTACCAGATTCGAACATAAAAGAACGAATCTGGCAGAAGTTGATTATTTATTTTCTTGAGCGAAATACTTAAAGAACAACGGAATGGTTTCGATGCCCTTGAAATAGTTGAAAAGGCCATAATGCTCGTTTGGAGAATGGATGGCGTCTGAATCTAAGCCAAAGCCCATCAATACGGTTTTAAGGCCGAGTGTTTCTTCAAAAAGCGCAACAATCGGAATACTTCCTCCTCCCCTGAAAGGCACAGGAGCTTTTCCAAAAGTTTGTTCCATTGCCTTGGCTGCAGCAATATAAGCGGGTGAATCCGTTGGGGTAACCGCTGGCAATCCACCATGATGCGGAATTACTTTTACACTCACCGAAGGAGGCGCAATAGCTTTAAAATGCTCTTCAAACAGTTTGGTGATTTTATCAGGTTTTTGGTTTGGCACCAATCGCATTGAAATTTTAGCGTAAGCTTTAGAAGCAATCACGGTTTTAGCGCCTTCGCCAGTATAACCACCCCAAATTCCGTTTACATCTAATGTTGGACGAATAGAAGAACGCTCCATAGACGTGTAGCCTTTTTCGCCTTCAGTAGCTGAAAGGCCAATCGACTTTTTATAATCTTCTTCGTTGAAAGGAGCTTGCGCCATGGCCTCTCTTTCTTCGGTTGAAAGCTCAATTACATCATCGTAGAAGCCTGGGATTGAAATATGTTTATCGGCATCTTTTAAAGAAGCGATCATTTCGGCCAACACGTTGATTGGGTTTGGAACAGCGCCACCATACAAGCCCGAATGCAAATCGCGGTTTGGCCCTGTAACTTCTACCTGAACGTAGCTCAAGCCACGGAGCCCAACGGTAATTGAAGGCACATCATTCGCGATAATGCCAGTATCTGAAACCAAAACGATGTCGGCAGCTAGTTTCTCTTTGTTTTCTTGAAGGAAAACGCCCAAGTGATCTGAACCTACTTCTTCTTCGCCTTCAATCAAAAATTTAACATTGCAGTCTAAATTTCCAGTCTGCATCATGGTTTCGAAAGCCTTAATGTGCATGTACATTTGGCCTTTATCATCACAAGCGCCTCTGGCGAAAATAGCGCCATCAGGGTGAATTTCTGTAGCTTTGATGACAGGCTCAAAAGGAGGGGAATCCCAAAGCTCGTATGGATCGGCCGGCTGAACATCATAATGGCCATAAACCAAAACGGTTGGCAAACTTGCATCAACGATTTTCTCGCCATATACAATAGGATGGCCATTCGTTGGGCAAATTTCGGCTACATCGGCACCAGCTTCAATAAGTTTTTCTTTGATAAATTCTGCCGCCTTTAAAACGTCTGCCTTGAATTTGCTATCGGCACTTACCGAAGGAATTCTAAGCAAATCGAGCAATTCATTCAAAAAACGGTCTTTGTTAGATTGGATATATTCGTTCATATCAAACGTTTAATCATAGGTTTGCACGCAATTTAAACGAATTTAAAGAGAGAAGTTAAGGAATGCCCAAAAGATAGAATGAAGAAACGGAATCGGCTATAATCCAACGCGTTTGCGGCACAAAGGCAGTCTAGAAACCATCGCCTTCTACTACTTCTTTCTTCTTCACATTTTGGTTCGAATCCTTCGCCATTAAAAGCTTATAAGGCTCATCCACGCCATAGAACAGCTTTCTGTAGTTTCTCGACCAAGCAATAACCTCTTCAAGCGTGTAAGAAAACAGCTTGAAATTGCTTGGCTTGCCCTTGCTAGAACCATTGGCTATGGACGCATTAAAGGCATCGTTAGAAGAAAACGCACCTAGGCTAAAACCATCATAAGTAAAATAATACCAAGTTCCATCGGTCATTTGTAGCAGTACATTCACAATGTCTCCTTCGGGTGTTTTTTTGATTTCGACAAAACCATCCAATTCACGATTGACATCGATTCCGTTTACGTTGCTTACTCCGATTTTGCCTTCGCTATAAAACGTTTTAAGCTGTTTAGACCACTTTAAATCGACATTCGTAATCACTAAGTTCTTCACCAGTTCGCCATTTGCTGAAGCAGAAACTAACGGAATTGGCACTGCCTGATAAGATTCATCCCACTTTTTGGTAGCTTCATCGCCAATAAATTCTGCTACTTTATAAATAAGTTCTGAACGGTCGTCATGAGCGCGAGCAATGCCCAATTTCTCACCCATTTCCTTCAGGTTATTAGCCATTAGTGGAGCGCTTTCTTCGGGTAAACCGAAGTTTATAGCCAACATTGCATTCACTTTAAAATCAGCCGAATCTAAATTTCCTTCGCCTTTGCCTGAAGCTTGCATGTCAACTCCTTTTGTAAAAGGACTCACGAAGTTGAGCTTGCCCTCGAAAGAAACATCCTGACTTTCTTCATTATAAGAAAACATGCTTCCTTTATAATGATTGGCGGGATCTTCGGCCTTTCCAGGGTTTTCGATTTTGTAGCTCTTTTGCTCCGTATCGTAGAACAGGTTTCCTCCTTTCGGAATGAAGAAATCGTCATCGTCCAAACCTCGTTTCTCTGTAATAAAGGTCATATAAATGTCGCCTTTGTTGAAATGGAGGCCCGCATTGAGTGGCTTTCCAAATTCGGTTTTAGCTTGATCGAATGGGATTACCACTTCCTTAATGTCATCGTTCGACTGATACTCGATCCACACATTTTTCTCCAAGCGATCTAAGTTCAACTTTACCGCTCCGTTCAATTCAAGTGCTTCGCGATAAGCATACACCGAAATATCGCCTTTGAAGGTGAAGCCTGGAGAAACAATCACATTCTGATCGGCCGAAACCTTTCCACTCGACTTAGTGAATTTTCCGTGCTCTTCATCTTCCTCAGTTCTAAAAGCATCAAATTTTATGTTGAAAGTATCTTGAACAGCATTCACAAGCTGGTAAGTAGCTTCGCCTCTAAATCGGGTTCGCGAATCAATGGTAATGCTTGCATTGAAGAAACGGTGGTATCCGTTAGCCGTGTCGATAACAACCACGGCATTTTTCAGCTGAGAAATCTCTGAATTTTCTCCAATGATTACTTCGTTGTTTTCAGGCGTAATGCGCGCATCCGCAACGGTGATGTACGGAATTCCCTCCACTTTCATTTCTTGCTTGGCGATGTCGTAAGTAGCTTTGGTAGCGTTAAAAGCAAGCGAATCGAATTTTGAACGCGTTGAATAGAAGAAAGACTTACTAATATCCACCGTGTCGGGTTTGGTCATGGTAATCACCTTGTTGGTAATGTCCCATTCTGCCGTAGGAATCGAGGTTTTATACTGCGCATAAGGGAAGGTCAAGGCCGCAGATCCCTGCACTTCGGGTTGAATATTGGCGCGGTTAGCAGCCAAATCATAATCTACCCGAACATCTTTGGAACTCAAAATGGGTTTGCGCGCATTGTCTGAACTTACTTCAAAACTCGAGTTTCTAGCCTCAAAAGCATTTTCGGCCATGGTAAACATATCCGATTCGGTTTTGGAACCCTGAATGGCCATGTTGCCTTTTGCGAAAAGACCTTTGGTAGAAAGCGTCATGGTTCCATTGAACTTGCCCAAACTATCGTAAACCTCAAATGGCCCTTCCAAATTCTTTAACTGCATGCTGTCCTTTTTGGCCAGCCAATTCATTTGATAGCGCTTCAATTTTACTGAAGGAAATGAAGTTCCATTGACCGATCCAGCCGCAATTGCCCCATCGATTCCTTTTTTGGTATAAGCCGAATCCAAGTAAAAAGTAACCGATTCGCTATTGAAAGAACCCGTCAGAAAATCGATAGCTCCTGGAGAAGTAAGCCCATTTTCATCCATTTTAACTTCGCCATAGAGCTTACCCGTAGTTCCGTAAAGGTTATAACCCGAGTCGGGAATGGCGTGAACAAAACCAAAAGATTTATCGGGCATTACCCGCAATTTTTCTTCAAACTCAGGAAAAATCCCGTTGGAATGGAAAGTTCCTCCGAATTGATAAGCTGAAGGATCTGCTTTGGAAGCACTGTCCAATTGAAAAGGCGGAACATCGAAGTAAACCGTGCTGTCATAAGCACCTTTCAAAACATCCTTTTTCCCGAAAACCACATTGGCGCTTTCTTCTGAAGAAAAGATCGGGTAATCGGGTTTCGATATTCGGGCCGACTTATTATTTGGGTCGTTAATTCTTAGCGTTCCGGAAGTATTTACCAGTTGGTTTTTCAGCGATTCCTTTCCGCCATCTTCGGAATCTACTTCCAGCTTAATGGAATCAATATGGGTAAGCTGAACCAAAAAGTCATCGTAACGAAACTTAAACTTTTGACCATTGAACTGGAAGTTTCCTGCCTCCAAAGAGCCATCAAATTCCATGTTTCGATTATCCAAAATCTTGATTACACCATCGGTTGGCGTAATAATTACATCAAGCGAATCGCTCACAAAGAATTTATCAACGCCTCTCACCGTAAGTGTATCATTGCTCAAATCAATTTTGGCGTTGGGTGCAGAACTGATGATAGAAGGAATAATCAGGTCGTCATAATCGGATTCATCGCGACCAGCATCATAATAATGAAAACCCTTTTCTGTAATAATTACCTGCCCCGTATTCTCATCAAAAAGCACCAAACCCTTCGACATCAGATCGATCATAGTGCGTTTCAAAACGCCTTCGTTCAGCTTTCTGTCATATGCTAATTCTGGTAAATAAAACTCATTTTTGGGCTCATTTTTTCTGGCTTGTTTTACCGATAGAATCAGGGGATGGAAATCATATAACTGCGCTAAACTGTTATAACGGATGGTATTGAAATAGTCTTTCGATTCTACAATCAAAGGCACTTCGCTTCGAGCGGAACCGATGGTTAAGTTCAAGGAATCTGCATTCAAATTCCAAATCAGTCGGTCGCCCGTCAAATCCATATTGTGGAATGACGAACTGAATGGCGTAGTGCCAAAACCATCTTTACTCGGTTGCAAATTGAGCAAATGCTTGTGGTAATTGTACACCAATTCTGCCGCTGGATGGTAAATGGAATCTTGCCCATTGTAAATAATCACTCTGGCGATATCAGAACTTACAACCGAATCTTCTTGATTGATATTGAAGCTAGGCGCTTGAGCCTTGAATTTCTTCTGACCATCTACACTAACCTCAATGGTAGAAAATTCATTGAAAGCAGAACGGCTATAGAACTTCTTGCCTTCGAAACTAACTCCTCCAGTATAAGTGAGTTCCGGAGTAGCCAAGCCTTGAACGGGTGTGTCGGCAAAATCAGAAATAAAGCGCGGATAGGTATCTACACTCGACCGTTGCGGAGTAAGTGTGATTTCTACCGAGCCAACTACAGGCTGCTGAATTTTGCCTTGATAGTGAAAATAAGATTCTTCAAACTTGATGTCTGTAGCTCTAATAGGAAACGCAAAGTTTTTCAGCTGGGCATATACTTCAGAAGCCGGAAGTCCAACATTACTCCAGTCAACGGCTCCACCTTGGCCTTTAAATTCTAAGGTTTCAAAAGAGAAATTTCCTTGAGCACCTCTTAAATAAATGGTGTCGAGCCGGTTTAAAAAAACCAAATCGACTTTACTAAATTCAATCACGGCTCCTAATTCCTGAGGCATTGTTGGGAGCGGCTGATTCAACTCATCTTCTAGATTGTTGGTTTCTTCTTCGGTGGTTAAGCCCTGCTCTTCGCGTTCGCGCTGTTGCATCAAAAGCTCAATAGCATCGGGCCCCTGATCTACCTGAATAGGCTCACTTTCCTCTTCCACATAATCATCGACACCATTGAATTTGAGTACAAAATCAGCATTTTCTACATAAATTCCGTAGCTACGGTCTTTATACAAAGCCATATCGCCAAGAAAATAAGAAGCATATTGAAAGAACTGATCAACTCCTTTTTTGTCATAATTTTCGGAAGCCTTCAAGCAGGCCTTAACAAGGTCGTCAAATTGCTGGGCATTGAATTTTCGTTCAGTTTCAGCCAATTCCAACATGTGGAAAAGCGCTTTAAAATCGAAGCGAGGCCTGAAACCCTTTTCTTCCAGATTGACTAAAGTTTGACCGAGTTGACTTTTCTGCTCAGAGGTAAATCCGTTAGACTGCCACTTTTCGATAAAGGCTTGGTAGTTTTCTCCAAAACTCGAAGGAGTTGGGGTTTTCAGAATCCGTTCTAAATCTGGAGAATAGACAATAAAGTCTTGGACAGCACTTTGCTGCGCATACACGCCCGACCCAAAAGCCAAGGCAAAACAAACTACACAAGCGAGCCTCTTCAGCACTTTAACCATTTTGACCTTTTGACTGACCCTTATTAACGCATAAGCAGCCGAAAAAATATGCTTTTAGCCTACTTTCTTTAGAAGAAGAGCTGCCCAATCTTTCTTTTCGCTCTGTTTCTGAAGTTCAAACCCCAGAGGTTGGGCTTTATCCAGTAAATCTTGAACATCGTGGGTATAAAAACCGCTCAAAAACAAATAGCCTTCAGCTTTGGTCAATTTGGCATAATAATCCATTTCGGCCAACAAAACATTCTTATTTATATTAGCATACAATATATCGAAATCGCTATCGAAGCTGAGTTCATCAATGGTACCGAGCAATACTGCCTTAGGTTCAATTTCGTTTAGAGCGAAGTTTTCTTTCGCGTTGTCGATGCACCAATCATCAATATCTGTAGCGGAAACTTCGGCAGCACCAAGTTTAGCGCCCATAATGGCCAAAATTCCAGTTCCAGAACCTACATCGAGCACAGTTTTTCCCTTATGATCGAGCCCCAACTGCATGGCCAGCATTTGGTGAGTGGTTTCGTGATGGCCCGTTCCGAAGGACATCTGTGGGTTAATGATGATCTCGTGGGTAAAACCTGGTCTGGATTCGTGGAAAGTTGCTCGCACAAAAATATCTGTGCCTACTTCAATAGGGTCGTAGTTTTTTTCCCACTCCTCATTCCAGTTTTGTTTTGGGATTTTCTTTAGCTCGTACCAAATGCGGGTTTGCTTTCTATAATTGTTAAAAAGCTGTTGCAAGGCAGGGTGGCTAAACTGATCCTCAGGAATGTATGCATCGAAACCAACTTCGGTTTCAACGAAAGTATCAAAGTCCAATTCGCCCATTTCAGCAATTAGGATTTCGCCAAAAGTTGGGTCGCAATGGACTTTGATTTCTATATAATTCATTTCGCTCACGCAGTATAAATTCAGAATGACTTAGCGATATCCACAAAATCACGAGCTTTCAAAGAAGCTCCACCAATTAAACCTCCGTCCACATCAGGTTGAGAGAACAACTCAGGAGCATTTCCTGGTTTTGCACTTCCACCGTAAAGAATAGAAATTTCATCGGCTACGGCTTGTCCATATTGGCCAGCCAAATAATCGCGAAGGGCTTTGTGCATTTCTTGCGCTTGCTCCGAACTTGCGGTTTTGCCCGTTCCGATTGCCCAAATTGGCTCGTATGCAATCACCACTTTTTGAATTTCTTCTTCGCTTAAATGAAAAAGACTTTCTTTTAGCTGATTCGTTACATAAGCTACTTCAGTTCCAGCTTCTCTGATTTCCAAAGCTTCGCCACAACAGAAAATAGGAGTCAATTCATTGGCCAAAGCTACATCTACCTTTTTGGCTAACAATTCGTTGCTTTCGTTGTGATATTCTCTTCTTTCACTGTGACCTAAAATCACAAATTCAGCACCAACAGATTTGATCATTTCCGCAGAAATATCACCCGTGTAGGCACCTGAAGCATGTTCGCTCATGTTTTGAGCACCTAAAAATACGCTATCGCTTTCCTGAGCAGTTTTACCCACTTGAGCCAAGTGAATAAATGGCGTACACATGATTACCGACACATCATCGGTTAATTCGTCTTTTACTATGTTCACTACTTCAGAAGCCAGTGTAAGGCCTTCGCTGAAGCTTTTGTTCATTTTCCAGTTACCTGCTACGATTTTTTTTCTCATGATTCGATTTTTCGCGTTTCGTGCCAAAGATAATTCATTCTATCTTAGTTCGATGGCATTTCAAAGTGAAGATAGAAAACAGAAGAGATTAGAGCCTAAAGCAGCCAAGTTGAAAGCGGCCGATTTTTGTGCTTACCAAGAAAGGTCGCAACAAGAAGTTCGGGATAAGCTTTACAGTTATGGCCTTCATTTTGATGAGGTTGAAGAAATTTTGGCCGACTTGATTATGGAAGGTTTTATCAATGAAGAGCGATTTGCAAAAGCTTATGTTGGCGGGAAATTTAGAATGAAGGGCTGGGGCCGAAAGAAAATTCTGCAAGGCCTAAAACAACATAAAATATCGGATTACTGCGTAAAAAAGGGCCTTCTGGAAATTGATGAAGACGCTTACTACGAAACGCTGAAGAAACACGGAGAGAAAAAATTCAATGCTTTATTAGGCCAAAACGACTACATCATCAGGGGTAAGCTAAGCCAGCATTTAATGATGAAGGGCTTTGAAAGTGATTTGATTAGGGAAGTGGTTGAAGAGCTGATTTCCGAATCGAGATAGTATAAAAAAAGAGCCACACATGGTGCAACTCTTTCTGTTTTGAGTTTTTATCCTATGGGCCGTTTCACCAAATTTTGAAAAGTGAAACTCCATTCGCTTATCTTACTCTATCCCAAAAAGCTGGAGGTTCAACGCCCAAAGCTCTTAAATAAACATAGCCTTGGCCTCTGTGGTGAATTTCATTATCGATACAATAGAAAATCAAGGCTTGAATAGTGCCTTCGTATTGCCCAAAAGCCAATTCAACTTCTTGAAAACGCTCTGGCTTAATTTGAGGGAAAAGCTCATTCAATTGCTCAGTAGATTCGTCCCAAAGGGCTAAAATTTCTGCTTTGGTGGTAGGTTCTTTAAAGCCATCGCCAAAACCTTCCCATTGACCAGTAACGCTCCCCTTTACGCTGGGAACCGCCATATGAATCATTTCAAGTGCCAATTGAGAAAAAGGGCGCATTCCGCCAATGGAATAATTAAAGAGTTGATCTTCTGGAAAAGCTTCGATTACTCTTCGGGTTAATGTTCTATGGCCTTGCCAATGCGTTAAAAGGTGGCTAGGGCTAATCACTACAGCGTCAAGTGTTTCATTTTTCATGGTGTGTATATTTAAATCTTACACAAACCTAAAGGGCACTAGTGACAACCCTATGTCAGTAGAAAAATGGAGGAGAAGAAAAGATTATTGAAAAAATTCGCAAGGATTAGTAACAACTCAGGCTTATTGTTTAATAATATGATTAATTAATATTTGATTTTTTGTAGATTAAATGGTCATACCAAACCATACAGCACTATGAAACTTCATGAAATTGTCGAACAATTGAACTTCCGAGAGAAGAACTCTTTCCTGAAAATCATCAATGAGATTATTCCCGTTTCTGAAAATAGGTTGGCAATAGACAAAATCACATCGAGTTACGATGGCGAATTGAAGAACCTAGACAGTCTGTTGATTAGCGAAGTTTTCAAGTACTTGGAAAAGGATTTTGAAACGTACTTAAGAAATGAATTTCTTGACACTTCCTCTCAATTCGACCTTCTCATTGATATAATCAGTAGAGACGGAAACGCAATTATGAATCGAGAATGGTTCTACTCCTTATATGTAAAAGAAGTAAAGGCAATTAAAAAGAAAATTAAGAGCCTTCAAGAAGAGATGAATAATGCAGAACTCTCTGAAAGCAGGCTAAGGGATTATCATATTTATCATGCATGTTTAAAAACTGCCTATTTCAACGATATAGCCAATAATGTTGACTCTAAAATAACCAGTGATGAGCTGAGCATTTTAGTAACTCTCGCCAATGAACTAGGCTTATCGCAAGAAGAAATACAACTCATAAATTATCAGATAATACCTCTCGTTTCAAAAGAAGTTCAATCCATAATTGATGAGCTAAAGAACAAAGGGGTTTTATTTTACTCGCAAAAACAGAACAAGGTATTTGTTGCAGATGAAATCGTTCGAGTACTGAGGCATGTCAGGGGGAAAGAAGTAGCAGACAAGCATTTTAGAAGAACTTTAAAAACACTTTCAGATGCTCAAATCAACCTTATTTGTAAGAAACATAACATTGACTGGAAAGCCGAAAGAGAAGTTAAAATCAAAACCATAATTTCTGAAGGCTTAAACATAAAAAGGACATTATCTGAAGACATTCATAAACCAGGAACAAATCTTACTGAAAGAAAGAAAACCCTGAATACCATTGCAGAAAAGCTTCATATTTCGAATTTCGGTGGAGCCACAATAGAAGCAAAAATTGATTTAATCACTGATCACTTCTTAAATGTTGAAAAGGATGATAAAATCGGTATTTCCATAGAAGGATACGAAAGGCTGTTAATCGATTTAGGTTCCTCTATTAAAGGCATCAACAAACTATTAAAAGAAGAATTTGAGTTGAGTGAGGAAAACGTGTTATCGGGAAAATATCTTCTCGATTTCAATATTAAGCCTCGTGATATTCTGGATCTTTTAAGCCAAGATTCTATTCAGAGCTTTTGTAAGTCAAAAGAAATATCCACAAGAGGTGATGAAATTTCAAACATCTTAAAGGCATATCAAGACATTGAAAGCCTTTACATAGAAAATTATCATTTGATAGGAACAAGGGATCTCAATGCCCTGAAAGAAAATGGCTTACAAATCAAGGAAGCAGATCTAGGACTAAAATTTGAAGATATCACAGCTAGTATATTAGATACGCTTGGTTTAACCGTAGATGATCATTTAAAGCGAGAAATCAACAACAAGAAGAATCAAATTGATATTCTAGTAAATCTAGGAGATAACAATGTGATTCTAATCGAATGTAAAACGAGCAAAGATAATTACACCAAATTCAGCACGGTATCTCGGCAGATTAAAGCATACAAGGAAATGGTACAATCCTATGGCTACTCAGTAATTAAAACACTACTCGTGGCTCCTAATTTTAGCGATGAATTTATTAACGATTGTAGAGATGATTTCGAGCTTAATCTTTCGCTCATTGAGGCATTAACCCTTTCAAACATATTAAGAGCTTTTAAAGAATCAGGGCAGAAAAAAATAAACAGAAATCTATTTATGAGGGATGTTCTTATTCGTGAAGATATCGTTTTAAAAGGCCTTAAGTCAAATTAAGAGCCTTGAGTTGGTTTCTTTAAAAACCCAATTTCATCTCGAATAGAAACAGGAATCGGTTGACCTTCTTGATAAATCTTAAGTTCAACAATATCGGCAGGCATGGTAAAGCCTTCATTCATAAGCCTTTTAATTACGGCTTGAATCACCATACTTTTTAAAACCGTGGTAGACCCCAGAAAATCGAAAGTATTGATCCAGAAATGGACTTTTAGATTGATCGTGCTTGTGCCCAAATCGTTTATGATCACAAAAGGTTCTAAGTCTTGGGAACGGCTTATATTCTGAAGCGATGAGAGTTCTTCTAATATGGATTTGGTAGCTGCAGCAATGTCATCGCCATAGTCCAAACCGACAATAAAATCATGCCGCATAAGGCCATCGCGCGTGAAATTGGTCAGCGGATTTTTGATGAGCATGGAATTAGGAACAAAAATATCGCGACCATCAAAAGTGCGGATATGCGTATTCCTCAAGTTCAGCTGTTTCACGGTTCCCGTAAAAGATTCGATCTGAATAATATCGCCAATCCCAAACGGGCGACTAAAGGCCAGAAAAAATCCGGAGAGGAAATTCTCACCAATATCTTTAAAAGCAAAACCAATAATTAAGGCCGAAACGCCAGCACCTGCCAGCAAGCCTCCCGCAGCTTTGCCCAAGCCTACTTGGTTCAAGAAAATCACAACACCTAAAATGAAGAAGACCAAGAAAACACAGCGGCCAATAAAGTTGACCAAAAGCTGATCGTTTACTCGCCTAAGCAATCTTTTACGGACCAATCCTCTCAGAAATGAGCCCAATAGAATTAATAAGGCAAAAATCACAACACCCACTACAATTTGAGGCAGTTGGGCAATCATGGTATCCCAGAATCTTTGAAAAGATTCAGAAACTCGGTCTGTCATTCAATTATGCTAGGTTAATCAATGGTTTTAAAGCAGCTTTTCAATGCCGCTATTTATTCTTCTGCGTTTCATAAACGTTTCCACTTTCAGCTTCATCAGGCTTAAAGTCGAGGCCAACATTCACGAAATCGTATGAAGAATTTACGAAAAACACCTTATCATTCATCATGGCAATGGGTGTTTTTAGCAATTCTGGATGTTGCTTCATCAATTTCAGTACTTCTTCATTAGAAAGGCTGGCATCTTTAACCTCATCCATGTAAAACTCCGATTGTCTATCTATCAAATCCACAACCTGAACGCCCAAATCATCGGCTACTTCAGCCACTTGAGTTGGCGTTAAAGGATCTTTGATGATGTTCCTTTCATTCAACTGATATCCACCTACTGATGACGCATAAGTAAGCGCCATTCTATCTTCTTTCTTTTCAGAATTATAGATAAGTATGATTTCTTTTTTCTCCGCTTTCATAATACTTGGGGTCAAAAAAAGCATAGTGACTATGCTTTAGATTGAGGTTTTTTGAAAGAAGCAGGAGTATTTATCTATAAAGACAAATACCCAAAAGAGCTTCTTGTGATGGTTTCTTTTAATGCTTTGTGCTAAGGCCGTCTTACCAAACCACTGAATAGTGAAATCACCAACAGCACAAGGAAGATGAAGAAAATGATTTTAGCGATGTACGCGGCTCCAGCTGCTAATCCACCGAAACCAAGAATGGCCGCTATTACGGCTATAACGAGAAAGGTTAGTGTCCAACGTAACATAATTTTATAGTTTAGATTTTAACGAAATTGTTAATCTCTATAAGGGAAATACTATGCCAGCTGTAAAAAGCCCGAAATAGGCCGTTTTGAAGGGATGTAGGTGCGCACTTTCTCCGCCAGTTGTAGATAAACCTCTACAAATCAATTGATTTTAAGAGCAAAAAAACCTGATCGCTTACTTTGCTAAAGCCTTTTGCCAAAGAAATGCATAGCGAACGGCCATGAAAAGCATAATAGGCAACATGGCGATAGAATACACCTGAATTTGGAACACCCAAATCAACGCCATGGCAAGCAATAGAATGAATAGAAAACGTACGTAAACACGAACCCAGCGAGCGGGCTTTTTCTTTACAATGTAAAAGGCCACCACCAAATTGGGCATAAAAGCCCAGAGTAAATTCATGTTTTTAGCCGTAGCCGAATGATCCGTAGCAAACCAAAGCAGAAACACCAATAAGCCCACTAAACCTGTGATGAACAGAATGCTGAAATCGAGATAACGCGCTCTGGTGTTTTGGGTCAAATCTCTGAAAGTAAGCACAATAACAAGCAGCGAAATGAGCGAAAAAACCATCCAAGGCGAAATTGATTCGTGCCTCACTTCATAGTAATCTGATTCAAAAAGCTTGTTGGTTTGTTTTATAGCAGCTTCTTCTCCGTAAGGCCTTTCAATTACAGCATGGTCGTAAGCTTCTTTCACATAATCGGGCAAAAACATATGTTCCCAAGGCGTGGCTTTTACATCGATTACCGCTCCAAGCGCAATGTCAATTCCAAAATCCCACCAAGGGTGATTGAATGTATTTTCCTGAATCAGGTCTCTAAAGGTTTTTTGGTCGGTGAGGTATTCTTCTTTGAAAATCAATTTATCGCCTAAAACATCTTTCACTACATCGCGCAGTTTGGTAGCGCAATTGTCGTAGAAGAAGTCGTATAAATAATAGCTATTTTCTGGAATTGCATTCAATCTCAAAAAATCAAAAATCTCCTGTTTTTCGTGCTGGTTCAGGTTCAAAACCTGTTCTGTTACCCAACGGCTCTGATATTGGTAATAGCCCAAAAACCGATTAAAATCTTGCACGTCCAAACGGTAGCGAAGCTTACCTTGGGCAAATTTGGCTTCGAAATTATCTTCGAAAGAATCGTATGTACCATAGTTATAAACCTCATCAATACTCAAGTAAGGGTCTTTAACCCGAATAGCGCCATGGCCAAAACAATCGTAAAGCTCCGAACCCGGCCCAACAGTAATAATGCTTACTTCGGCTTGGGTAGAAAGTCTTAAAAACTGGGCCGAAAGGTTGAGGGTGGCCAATAGAAGACCGAGAAAGATTACTGTGCGCTTCATTCGTTTTCTTGAATCTGAGTACGAAGATAAAATACTTATCCGATTAAAATGAGGTTACGGTTTTGATGCAGAAATTTGCCAACCTAATTTGAAGCCATGAACCGAAATTTTACTGACGGCTTAAACTACATTTCGAAACTCAGCCCACTTAGGGTTTGGAACATGATGCAGTTGGCTGGCAGTTATTGGGTTTCAAAACTGACCAAAAAACCAATTCACTGGGGAATGCCCACCAGCATTTCTCTGGAACCTACAACGTCATGCAATTTGCGCTGCCCAGAATGCCCCAGCGGACTGCGTAACTTTACTCGGGAAACGGGCATGTTAACGGACGAAATGTTCCGAAAAACGATTGACGAACTAGCGCCCAAACTCAGTTATCTTATTTTCTATTTTCAAGGAGAACCGTATTTAAATTCCAACTTCTTGAAACATGTTGCCTATGCTTCTTCTAAAAAAGTGTACACCGCAACTTCCACCAATGCTCATTATTTAAATGACAAAAACGCCAAAGCTACCGTGGAATCTGGCCTCGATAGATTGATTATTTCTATTGACGGTACCACTCAAGAAACCTACGAACAATACCGCATTGGCGGCAAGCTAGAAAAGGTAATTGAAGGCACTAAGAATATTGTGAAATGGAAGGAGGAGCTCAAGAGCAAAACCCCGCATATTATTTTTCAATATTTAGTGGTGAAACCAAACGAGCATCAGCTGGATGATGTGCAACAATTGGCCAAAGATTTAGGCGTAGATGAAGTAGCTTTTAAAACGGCTCAGATCTATGATTATGAAGATGGTTCTGATTTGATTCCGACCCTTGAAAAATATGCACGCTATAGAAAGAAAGCCGATGGTAAGTGGGAAATCAAAAACCGATTACTGAATCACTGCTGGAAAATGTGGCACTCTTGTGTAATTACTTGGGATGGAAAAGTTGTCCCCTGCTGTTTCGATAAGGACGCTCATTATCAACTAGGCCAAATGGCTTCGGAAAACTTCCACAGTATTTGGAAAGGTGAGGCTTACTCTAATTTTCGCAAGGCTTTGATAAAATCACGCAGCGAAATTGAAATGTGTAAAAATTGCTCGGAAGGAACTAGGGTTTGGGCTTAACCGGAAAAGATTATTGGGCTTTTAAATGCTTCGGAAGCTCAACTTTATCCTTTTTACTTGGCTCTGGAATATTACATGAGGCGCAGCCCACAGCACACCCTTTATCGCTTTTGTATTGCTTATAAAGATTGCGAGCCATAAAAAATACGGCCGCTAAAAAGATTGCTCCAATAATGATTTCCTGTACCATAATCGCCTATCTAACCGTGAAATCTACTTCGAAGTTCGAGGTTATTTAGAATTATTCCAAACAGCCTGGCGGTAAAAGTAATTTAGTGCCAGTGCTTTTGAATCACCGCCAGCATTTCGGGCTGGTTGGCATTACCCGCAATCAGTTCTCTACCGAAAACGAAATTGTTTCCACCTTTAAAATCGGTTACAATTCCACCAGCTTCTTTAACGATTAAAACGCCTGCCGCCACATCGTATGAATTCAAATTATATTCGAAGAAGCCCTCAAAACGGCCACAGGCAGTATAAGCCAAATCAACGGCAGCACTCCCCATTCTTCTCAGCCCGTGCGTGTTTTGCATAAACTCATTCAGAATGTTAAGGTAAGCATGCATCTGCTCAAAATTGTAATAAGGGAAACCCGTTGCAATCAGCGATTGACTTAGCGAATCGGCTTTAGAAACCGAAATAGGCATATGATTTAAGAATGCACCACCACCTTTCATCGCGTGAAAACATTCATCTCTATTCACTTCGTAAACAACGCCTAAAACCAATTCATTGCGCTTCATCAAAGCAATTGAAACCGCAAAAACGGGCAAACCATGAATAAAGTTGGTTGTGCCATCCAACGGATCAATAATCCAGTTATAGCTGTCTGATTTTTTGGTTTCAGTTCCTTCTTCAGTAATAAACCCAGCGCCTGGCAAAATCTGCTTTAAGCCATCCACAATCATTTTTTCTGCGCGCTTATCTACATAAGAAACCAAATCGTTCTTCCCCTTATATTCCACCATCGACTGATCAAATTTCAGGGATTCTTGACGAATGAATTCTCCGGTTTCTTTGGCGAGTATAATAACGTCTTGAAGTAGTTGTTGCATAACGGCTGGCTTATTCTGACGCAAATATAAGGGTTTCAAAAGGCTTCTCTTTTGTAAGCCACATTAACTTAATATGGCATTATGTAACTCTGCTAAGGTTTTCCAGAAAAATCAGAATTACCAAACCTTAATCTCAGCTGAGATTTTAAATGGAAAAGCGATTCAAAAATTAAATTTCAAACTAAGCCGTAACTAACTCTAGGTTTTTAATGGCCTGTTTCAACAAATATTGAACGGAACCCAGTTCTTGATTGAAGTAGAATTTCTGATTCACTTCAATCTCTATTCCTGAGTATTTCTTTACTCCAAACTTCTTTCTTAAAGCCGTGGTAAAACCATCGTCAGAGCCTTTATAAGGTTCATTATCATCGATACGAAGTAGAGGGGCGGCATGCGTTAAGTCTTGCTTTAAAGCGGCCGCTATTTTGCTTTCCCTCTTTCTTTTTTCATCGAACAAAATACCGATATCGGTTGGTCGCTTTTTACCATTCCATTCGGGGGTAAAGGTGTGAATTGAAAAATGTACAACTTCATAATTGCTTTCAACTTGTTTTTCAATCCATTGATAAACCGACTTACGATAGGGTTGATAATATTTTCCTAGAAGGAACTTCTTTACATCAGGATCTAATCCCATGGTAAACTCGCTGAAAAGGTTAGGATGGAAAGTAGAACGATTCACCTCAACTAAAAGACGGGTTGTAGGGTGGAGAAAAACTGGCCAGCCAGCCTCGCTACCCAAATAAGTAGCAATTTGAGCCGCACCAGGGTCCCAACCCCGATGCGACTTCAACACCTCATCTTCCCCTTTAAATAAATATGCAAAATGCTCTGGGATGGCATTTCCTGCATGTTCGCAGGTAATTAAAATGCGTCTTCCAGGCATGGATCGAACATCTCGTTATTCTCCAAACAATCGGTTAACTCACGGTACACCATTTTCAAATTGCTGTGATCAAAATTCTCGTTGCAAGCGTCCAAAATACGGCTCGACAATGTTCCCTGATCTAAAATCATATGGATTTGTTCGTACCAAGGTTCCAATCTTTCAGGATATAACTGAAGCAATTTGATGAACATCGTTTTCCAGAATTCGGCAGCCGAAACCTCTTCAAAAGGATCGAAACCGAAAGCCTTCAAATATGCCTTATCATGAATCATGGCATGTTCTCCATGACGAATTACCGACTTGAATATTTGATATAAATCAGTGGTTTTAAACTCATGCTGAGCTTCTGTGCTAATCACTTTTTCATCGACCAACATTTGCAAAGCAGCAATCACCAAGTTGGCAATGGCCAAGTCTGCCGAAGGGCATTCCTGAATGTCAATGATGCGGATTTCAATGGCACCACGATCAAAACGAGCAATCGCCCCTCGTGAATTCAACCAAATAGGATCTAGAATTCCATCATGGTCAAGCGGAGCAATATCTTGCTCTATTTGGCTGTATATGTACTTTCTATAGCTTCTTTTAGAGAAAATAGCTTCCGGAATTACCTTGCCTGTTAAAGAAGGTACTGACTTTTGGTTGTTTTGATAATAGTCCAAACGCTTATCCAAAAAGCCTGTAAACTTACCTTCAATAATAGGTGAACTCGCAGAAAGCGCAGGAATCAACGGTAGCAATACCCTAATGGCTCCATGCAACTTTGAGAATTCTTCATCATCATAAAAAGGCAAGTTGATGTGCGTGCTTTGAAGGTTGCTCCAGCCATGTCCTTTACAGTTGAAGATTCGATCGTAAGCTTCATAGATTTCAGCATTATCATGCAACCAGCGGAATGATTCCCTTTCAGGATTCATCCATGGGTGGGCTGCTGAAGGCATTAACCTTGCATTGAAACCAGCCAAAAGCTCGTTCATTTGCTCAATGGCATCTTTAAAATCCTCAGCCAATTGTTTTAAATCAGCTGTAGGCTCCGAACATTTTAGCTCCAATACATGCAAGGCAAGTTCGTTGGACCACGTAACGCTGCCCAAGTTAACTTCACCCATATATTCACCAGTAAGCGCTTTAAAAACCTCATCGGCAATAGGCTTAACGCTCAAGGTTTCCATATCCACAATCATATATTCCAGTTCTATTCCAAAACCTTGAAACAGATGAAGACGGTTTGTGTTTGTCATGTTATTTCGCTTTAATTCGCTCTAGCATTACTTCCATAATGCGCTCATAGAGCCTGTTTTTCAATATTTTATCTTCCACACCCGAATCAATGTTCGGGTTGTCGTTGATCTCAATCACGTAGAATTTTCCGTTCACTTCCTTTATGTCTACTCCATAAAGTCCGTTGCCAATCAGCTTGGTCGCTTTCAAAGCGGTTCTCAACAAGCCCACAGGTGCTTGCTCCACAGCCAAAGTATCGGCATTGCCTTCCACATGCTTATCGCCTTCTTTCCAGTTTACAATCTGCCAATGGTTTCTGGCCATATGATAACGACAGATATAAAGCGGTTCGTTGTTGATGATTCCTACTCGCCAATCAAAAGGTGTTGGCATAAACTCCTGACCAATGAGCAATTCAGACCCCTTGAAAAAGCCTTTCAATAAAGCTTTTAGCTCATCGGGGTTATTCACCTTTTTAACTCCTTTTGAAAATGCACCATCGGGCTCTTTCAAAATGAAAGGGAATTGAAGCTTTTCTGTATCAGGCGTGGCTTTATCGCGTGAAATGATTGTTGACTTCGGAACAGGGATTTTGTGGCTTGTCATCAATTCGTTGAGGTATACTTTGTTGGTACATCTCAAAATCGACATTGGGTCATCAATGACCACTAAACCTTCTGATTCAGCTTTTTTCGCAAAACGGAAAGTGTGGTTATTTACATTCGTGGTTTCCCTGATCAACAAAGCATCGAACTGAGTGAGCCTTGCGTAATCGTTTTTGGTGATGATTTCAGTATTGAAACCCGTTTTCTCAGCGGCTTTTACAAATTTCTGTAAGGCCTTTGCGTTTGACGGTGGGTTGTTATCCTCTGGATTCACCAAAATGGCCAAATCGTACTTTCTTCTTGGGTTGTTCTTTCTAACCACCATTTTTCGGGTTAAAAAAAGTCCCAATTGCTCGCCCAATGTCAGTCTATCTTCCGCAGATAAATCATAAATGTTCATGGGTTTAAGTTGTTCTAACACCCACTTTTCCTTTTTGATAAAAACCGCTTTTAGAATAGGGGACTGGAACAAGTTGAAGAGCAAGAGTCCCAATTTTCCGGTGTTTACACTTCCTGTAAAACCAAAATAAATTTTCAGTTCGAACTTGAGTTCAGTTAAGCCTTTAAAGGTTTTCTGAATCAATTCGTCAAAGTCTTGAGCATCATCCTTAATCATGGCCGGAAAGCGGAAATCTTGAATTGTGGCCACTTCGGGCAGCACCTTGTGATTTCGGGCTTCGGCCAATAACGAAACATAATAGCCAGTAGTTTGATATTGATAAGAGCGGCAAAGGTTGATGACTTTTACATTGTTGAGATGCCTTAAACCTTCGTTAGCGAAGTATTCTCTGGCAGAAATCACCTCTACTCCGGGTATATCAAACTTCCATTTTTTTGGGTTTTCTGTTACTATCAGTTTCGACATTAGCTTTTAGGTTCGATGATAAGAAGATTGGCATCGTAGGTTACAATGCCCAACATGATGGCGTTAATCAGTCGGTTGATGCCCACACTGTAGTGGTGGCCTTGGCTCAACGGATTATTTTTTAACGGGTCTGCCACAGACACTTCACCACTCTCTTCATGATATCCATTTAACACCACGAAGTGACCTACTGGCACACCCCTTAAATCATCATATTCGGTTACGGTTTCTCCGATTTCGCGCTTACTGCCATACAAGTATGTGGCACTTAAGCCCGTTAAAATCGGTTTTTGAGCATTCAAAAATCCCTTGATCAGATCTGGAGTTAAGTCTTCAAACTTTATTTCTCCACCCAACTTTAGAAACTTCATGTATGCATTAGATGCGAACTGAATTCTACGCTGGATTTTATATCTTCTTTGAAGGGAAAGTTTGTGCTGCAAATCCACTTCGGAGCCTTCGAACCAAGAAGGGTCGAAAAGCTGCAAATTGTAAGTGTAAATCGTAGCCTTGTATCCTTTTCTCAAAGCGTGGTTTCCAAGGTTTACAGCCAAGGTTCCGCCCGTTTTAAGCTGCTTCACTTGCCCAATAACCTCAGGCAGCGATATATAATCATCGTAATATTGATAAACAGCCTGCAAGCAAGTTGGCCCACAAGTGGAGTCCGTAGGCTGAGGCAGCATATCAATATCAAACCATGTCTTATCCAGAACGATCATCTAATTTTTTAACTTTAATGCACCTTTGACGCAATCATTCTGAAAAGTCACAGGTGGTTCAACAATTATTTTATGATCAATAATCCAAACTTGAGCGATGAGGAAATAGTGGCCATGCTAAATGGTGGGGCTCATGAGCGCTATTTCGCCCTTATTACTACGCGATATGAGGGCTATATTCTGAAAAAGTGTTTCAGTTACGTGAAAAACGATGATGCGGCTGAAGACCTTTGTCAAGAGATATTGATCAAGGTTTTTATGCAGCTGAAGCAGTTCAGGAAAGAAGCCAAATTTAAAACTTGGCTATATGCCATTATTCACCACACTTGCATTGATTATTTAAGAAAAGAGAAAAAGAAAACCCACAAGGTGATTTCGGAAAAGCTACAAGAAGAAATGGCCGATTTGGTTAACGAAGAAAATGTAGATTTGGACAGTTTGGAAAACGCCCTAAATCAACTTTTGGAAGAAATTACACCTGAGGAAAAACTGATTCTGCTTTTAAAATACAAAGAGAAACATTCCATAAAAGAAATTGAACTGTCTCTGGGAATTTCTGAAAGCGCGGTTAAAATGAGGCTCTCACGCGCCAAGGAAAAGATTAATAAGCTATACGCAAAATATAACCGCTAGAGCCTCAATCAAGATTTCCCTTCCACCAAAACCACAAATTCGCCTTTCACGCCTTTTTCAGTAAAATGCGCAATGACTTCGGAAAGTGAACCACGAACGGTCTCTTCAAACATTTTTGTAATTTCTCTGGAAACGGAAGCTTTTCTATCACCCAAATGCTCTTTTAATTGCTCAAGGCACTTGATCAAGCGATGAGGAGATTCATAAAGAATAATAGTTCGTTCTTCTTCCGCAAGTTTTTGCAAGCGGGTCTGGCGACCTTTCTTATGAGGCAGGAAACCTTCAAACACAAAGCGATCGGAAGGCAAACCTGAGTTTACCAATGCAGGCACAAAAGCGGTTGCACCGGGCAAGCAGTTCACCTCTAAACCAGCTTTAATCACCTCGCGGACCAAAAGAAACCCTGGATCTGAAATAGAAGGTGTTCCAGCATCAGAAACTAAGGCAAAGCGTTCGCCTTTTTCCATTCTGCCGATGAGCTGCTCTACTGTTTTGTGCTCGTTAAAAATATGATAGCTCTGTAAAGGTTTGGCAATATTGTGGTGCTTTAACAACTTGCCAGAAGTGCGGGTATCTTCCGCCAAAATCATATCTACCTCATTTAAAACCCTAAGCGCACGTAGCGTTATATCTTCTAAATTCCCAATGGGAGTTGGCACAAGGTAGAGTGAAATTTCAGTCATTAAATTAGGCTATCGATTTTCGCTGCTAATTTACGGTCCTTTTCTGTAATGGTGTTACCCTCATCGTGAGTTGTGAGTTCAATATTCACCGTATTATAAACATTAGACCAGTTTGGATGATGATTCATTTTTTCAGCTTCAATGGCCACTTTTGTCATAAAGCCAAAAGCTTGTGTAAAATCATCGAATTTAAACTCTCTCACTAATTTGTTATCCTTCTCTTCCCACATGGTCTACTCATTTATGGCTGTTATAATGTACTGATATTGTAGACTGTTCAAATCCGTTTTTGTTTTCGAAAAGCCTGCCGCTCTCAATTGACGTACAACTTCATTGGCAGCAATCTTACTTTCATCTGAAGGACCAATCGGGATTTCACCAGCCTTAAAATCAACGATTACCAGTCTACCTCCCTTTTTCATTCCCCTTTTTAGCCTCGGCAGATACTCGGTTTTATTGGGTAAGTAGGCATAGGTATTCACAACCAAAACTACATCTGCTTCATTATCCAACAAGTTCGGGACATCGGCAGGAGTTAGCCGGGTTTCTATATTGTCGGCCCAGCTTCCTACTATTTCCTTTTGGTTTTGAATGTACTCCAGAGAGTTTGGATCAATATCTAAAGCAATAACCTTTTTGGCTCTTCTTGCTATTTTAAAAGTGAAATAGCCCGAACCAGCACCTACATCCGCAACAACTTCGTTTTCCAAATTGCCCAACAAATCGATGATCAAATCAGGGTTTTGCCAATCGGTGCGCTCTTCATCTTCGGAAGAAGGTTCTGCCTGAAGCGAATCCTGTGGTTGCTGTTTTTTACTCTCTTTGGAAGGGGCAATAGTTTCCTTAGTTTGGGTTTCGTTCTCCTTTTTTGAGCAACCCAAAACCAGTGCAAAAGCACAGAAAACCATATAGTGTTTGAATCTAAAGGGCAATGATTCCTTCTATTTTAGCAGCTTCTTTGTAGATTTCTATAATAGCATCGCTGGAAGGCATCATAGGTTTAGCCGTAACACTAATGTAAGTACCCTTGCTGGATGCCTTAAACTGTACTTCATGGCCTGGGAAAAGCCTTTTTACCTCCTCCTGCTTTCCGTCCGTCACAATAAATTTGAACATATAAAGCGCAGGAAAATCATGCGTGTTCTCCAGCTTTTCCTTGAACTGTTCTGTTGTATACTTTTCCATGCCCTAAAGTTAAGAACGTATGGGTAAAAAAAATCGGCCCGAAGGCCGATTCAATTTCTTAATAGAATTTATAACGTTTATCAACGATGTCGGCTTTGGCCCTTACTGCTTGATTAAGCTTGAATTGGCTGCTTGCCGATAATCTTTGCTGAACCTGATTCACATAAGTAGTGTAGTCAGAAATAGTAGCTGGTTCAGTTTTAGATTTCAACTCGATAATAACCACACCGCTATCGGTAGTGATTGCTTTAGTTCTATCGCCAGCATTCTTTAAAGCGAAAGCTGCACCAACTGCTGCTGGAGCACTGCCTACATTTGGTAAAGAAGCATTAGCAAGTTTGATTTGAGTATCATTATATACTTGAGCAAGCGCATCGAATGAATTGCTGATATCAGACAATGAACCTGAAGCATTAGCAAGTTTGTCTTTGATAGACTTCGCTTTTCTTTCGTTTTGAACTTTGATTTTGATTTCGCCTCTTACATCATCAAGCTTAGCAATACCTGCTTCAACTTTTCCTCTGTAAACCGCTACAATATATTCATCGCCCAATTCGAAATCTTGAACATCACCTACAGAAGCGTCACCATAAGTCCAAGTAACAACTTGTCTTGCGTTTTGCAAACGGCCGATGCTAGAGCTGCTAGAAAGAATGTTGTCTGCATTGAAAACAGAATAACCATTCTCTGAAGCGTAATTGATGAATTCATCGTATGAATCAGCATTGAAAACAAAATCACCAGCTTTTTGGTAAGCAGCATCAATAGTTTCGTCAGAAGGAGTCAACTCTTTAATGATGATAGCCAATTTGTATCTGTTGTTAGAAGGTGCGTTTACAACATCGATAATGTGGTAACCGAATTCACTTTCTATTACTTTATTGATTACGCCAGTTCTTGAAGCTCCAAAAGCAGCGTTTTCAAAAGGCTCAGTCCATTGACCTTGACCAGAACCACCTTTCTTGTACCAACCTAAATCGCCACCAGCAGTAGCAGAACCATCGTCAGAATTTTCTCTGGCCAATGTAGCGAAGTCTTCACCGTTTCTAGCTCTTCTCAATAAACCATCAGCTTTAGTTTTTGCTTTTGCTTTATCTGAAGCAGAAAGACCTTCAGTCTTAATCAAAATGTGGCTAACGCGAACAAATTCACTTTCGCTTTTAACGATATCAGAAAGTTTGTACAGTCTGTAAATTCCGTTAGACAAGTTTGGTCCAACCACATCACCTTTTTTCAAACCTGAAAGGTTCTCGGCAATTTCAATTGGAAGGGCAGTAGGATCGTAAGTAGAGAAACCTAATCCTTGCTCTGTATTGATTACTGCGAAAGTAGAGTCGTTGTCAGAATTTTCTAATTGGCTTTTCAATCTGGCCATTTCATCTCTATAATAAGCTGAATCAGCTGCTGAAGGAATAATTGGGAAAGAAACGTAATCAACAGAACGGCTCTCTTCTACTTTGTATTCGTCTTCGTGAGATTTCAAATAAGCATTCAAATCAGAATCGCTGATGTTTCCAATAGAAGCATCGTCAACCGAAATAAATGGAACGTACAAATAGTTTACAGTAGCACTAGCTTGTTGGTTGTAGTATTCTTGTTGAGCTTCAGCAAGTGTTACGTAGTTTGTCTTTTGGAATAGCGCTTGATATTTAGCCATTCTTCTGCTTTCGGCAAGGCTATTTTCAAACATCTGCCATCTAATTCTAGATTGGGCATCCAAATCACTGCTTACTAAAACTTGGTTCAAGAACTCTCTGTCAAGTTCACCAGTTTGAGGGTCAGAGAACTGCTGCAACACTGCAGGGGCAACATTCTTACCTTGTACCATGTCTACTCTTTCATCTGTAGAAACTTCGATACCAGCCTCATCGAATCGTTGAGTGTATGCAATTTGAGCAATAAGCTGCTCCCAAGCCTGATTTCTAATGGTTTGCATCAAAAACTCGTTAGGCGTTACACCATATTGAGCCATGTAATTCTGCTTGATGCTTTCTACCAGATTGGTATATTCTTCTTGACTAATAGTTTCTCCGGCTATTTCACCAACGTCTCTACTAGAGTCTGCGATACCCAAAATGGATTTAAAATCAGAAAGGATGAAAGCCAATAGCGACACCCCAATTGCGATTACCACGATTCGCCCCATCTTTTCACGGAGCGTATTAATTATTGCCATTTGTACTTATTAATTGAAATAGGCGCAAACATAACTGTTTTATGCACTATAATCAAAAGAAAAGGGATACAAAAAGGCCTGTTAATCAGTCTTCTTCGTCAGGAATTACCGTGAACATCACATTGTCGATGCGCGCATCTTCCATCGACACTATTTTTATCTTATATGGCGGAATAGAAATGCTCTCGTTTACTTGCGGAATATTCTCTGTAACGGATAAAATGAAGCCTCCTAAAGTGTCGTAATCGCCTTCAGGAATATCGAATTCGTACTTCTCATTTAGGTAGTCTACCTCGTGGCGCGCACTGAAAATATACTTGTTATCTCCTAACTCCTGTTCTACCCAATCTTCCACATCGTGTTCATCCTGAATCTCTCCAAAAATCTCCTCGATAACGTCTTCTAAACTTACGAGCCCTGAGGTTCCACCAAATTCATCAACTACCAAAGCAAGGCTTTTTCTTTCCTGAATGAATTGAATCATCAGTTCATTTACCAGCATGGTTTCAGGAACGATAATAATTGGGGTCAGAATACTTTCAATATCCTGTGGTTTTTTGAAAAGCTCTAAGGCGTGGCAATAGCCGATCACTTCATCGATGCTATTTTTATATACCAAAACTTTTGAGTGGCCACTTTCTATAAATTCTTCCTTGAGGTCATCAATGGAATCTTCAAGTTCAACTGCCGCAATCTCCGTTCTTGGAATCATACACTCACGAACCTTCACGGTTTTGAATTCCAAGGCATTATTAAAAATCTTGGTGTCCAGCTCTACGCGAGTTTCTTTGATATCTTCATGTGAATTGCGCTGAATGTAAGATCGCAAATCCGTCAAACCAAAAACAGGTCTATCTTCTGAGAAATTCTGTCTGAGAACAAACACGATAATGAACTTCGACATTTGCTCGATAATCCAAACCAAGGGAAACATCAAGCCAAAAACCAAAGCAATGGGCAAAGCCAAAATGCTCAAAAGCCTGTTCGGATTAATAAGAAATATGCTTTTTGGCGTAAACTCAGCGGTAAAAAGTACCAGTAAAGTGGAAAGTATGGTTTGGAAAATCAGCACAATTCCTGGGCTATCCAGATATTCTGGCAAAGCGCTACTAATAAGCGGATCCAGAATTAAGGCCATGAAATAACCATAAATAACCAAAGCAATGGTATTGCCCACCAAAGCAGTGTTGATTAAGCGCGAAGGTTTCTGAATGAAAAAAGCTAAAATACGACCACTCAAGGCTCCTTTTTTGCTTTGTAATTCAATCTGCAACTTGCTGGAACTGACAAAAGCAATTTCTGTCCCTGAAAAAAAAGCTGAGAAAATGAGGCTAATTAAAATAATCGAGCCTTGATAATAGTCCATTAACGTTTGTTTTTGCGCTTTGGCTTTTGCTGAGCCTGTACTTTTTCTTCTCTTTCTTTATGCTTGGCCTTGCGGAATCTGTATAAAAATAACAGACCGATTGATATCATAAAAATAAAATATGATGCCGCCAGTCCGTAAGTCATAGTCTGATGAACAGCTATGATAAACATTACCACGCAAAGAGAGAAAATTATGGTATCAGTTAAGTTCTTCATTCTCTTCTGTAATTTCAAGTTCGCCCCTTGGCGTTTTAATAGAATATTCCGAAAAGTCTTGAGGCGCTTCCAATCCCTCTCCCTTAATTAAGTCCGTTTCGGTTTCGATGGTAAAGAAGCGTTCGGTAAAAATCTTTTCGGTTACCTGATTCCAAAACAGCTCCTCGGTTCTTAATGTTTGTTTCTCTTTTAAATTGTGAACATACACATCGCCTGTGGCTCTATAAAGCTTCGTTTTAGCATCAAAATAACCGTAGTCGGCAGTCAAAACGGAAGTAGTGTCACCTTCAGGATCGAAAAAATCGATTCTGATCTTATCAGGAAATTCCACATCTGAATTCTGATACGTTAGCTGCTCGCCTCCAGTTATGATCAGCTTCAAAATAGAATTTTCCGTCATGATCACCATAACATCTTCCGACTCCAGAGAAGGCCCAGTATACTCTTCCATTTCAGAGAGTTTTTTGGTTTCCCCTACGCAAGAGCACAGAAAAATTACCGGCAGAAGTAGTATGTATTTTTTAAAAGTCATTTCATGAAAAACGGCCTTCCCTAAAGTGTAGAGAAGACCGCTCAATATCAGTTAATCAAAATCTTATTGCTGATCAGGTCTCTTTTGAAGCTTAACGCTTTTCTGAATCCAACATCCAACAAACACAGACTGTCCTACTTCTTTACCTTCAGTAAAGATTTCGCCTTGGCTTGGGAAGTATGTTCTAGCCTGATTGGCTTTAGCCTGGTTTCCACCTTGAATGTAGTAGTCGTAAGCAGCGATAAATTTCGCTCTGTCATCTACTTGGCTTTTCTTTTGATCACACTCTGAGCTTGACAAAATCATGTCACCAATCAAAGTGTACATCTCTTCTTTCAAAGTTGGATCAACTTCAGCAGCTTCCAAAGCTATTTTTCTAGCTTCAGCTTTATTGCCTTCTACTCTTTCAGTGTGAGCAATTTGCTTCAACGCTTTACCTTTATCCGTATTATCGTCAGTTAATTCTAATGCTTTTCTGTAATACTGCTTAGAAAGCTCGTAATTCTTCTCTTGAGCATATCTTGAAGCTAAAAGGTTAGCAATTCCGTAAGAAGGATCTGCTTTAAACAAAGTTTCAGCAGCACTTACAAACCAATCTTCTTCAGTACAACCACCGTTGTAAGCTTGAACAAAAATTTGGTTCGCTAATTCAGCATTCGATGGATCTGCTTCAAACTTAGGAATCAAGTTCTCTACAATAAAAGCACAGTCGATCAAATTAAGGTCAGCCAATTTTTGGTCGATAGTTTCTTTGTTAGCTTCCATCGCCTTAGTGCTTCTTCCTTTGCTTTTCGCATCTGCAATTTGAGCATCGATATGCTCTGAAGCTCTATCGTAAATCTGAAGAATTTCTTCGTCAGTAATTCCAGTTTTTCTAGCGAAAGCCAATGCAGCAGTATTCATGTAATACTTTGCCACAGGATAGTAAGCTTCGTTACCTTCCAAATCATAAGTTTCTTTAAAGATGTCTAAAAGAAACTGAGTTTTATCGGCATCTCTATAGTAGTATTTGAAAGCACTGATGGCTTGTCTATCGATATTCTCTTTTTTAGATTCTGGGAAAATCTCAAATCTCTTGTTGTAAAGCTCCATCACTTTATCAGCAGCAACTTGTCTTTCCTCATCTGTTTTGGCATTGTCAAAAAACTCGTCCCAAATTTTCACACCATTGATGTAGGTAGATTGACTCAAATTTGGATACTCTTTAATTAAGTATTCCAAGTGAGGCTTGGCAGCATCATAGTTGCCAGTGCTTTCGCTGTCACTAAACAAAGTCCACTTTACTTGAGCGTCCTTTCTTTGTTCAGGATCCTCAGGCCAATTGAACTGTGCCGAAGCTGAATATCCAATTGAAAGGATCATCAAGGTAAATAATAACTTAAATTTCATGTCTCTGTAGTTTAGTTATATTGTTGTCTTGCAAACCAGGTTACGTCTTGCAAGCTAAATCCAAGATTAATTTTAATGTAATTCTCTTTGATCAACCCATCAGTTGCCTGACCACGCTGACCGAATGAAAACCCTAAGTTGACGTTTGAAACACCCCAAAAAGCATTCAATGGAATAGACGTTCCAAAATCTATACCAAAATCACCTACTTGATTATTATTGATTAAATATGGGGTCCTTTCGTAGTGAAACCCGAATCTATAAGTAATTCTGCTAGAAAGCTTACCGTTTTCAGAATTTGGTATAAATTCTCCACCAACGGCAATTCTATAAGCATCTCCGAAGTCTGAACTGGTTGTTCCAGATTCAGTAACAAACTGGCTCCAAGCCTGAGTTTGCAAATCAACACCAATGGTAAACTTCTGGAATTTCTCGTACGAAATACCAAAACCTAATCTTTCAGGAATAGTCAAATGAGAATCAACATTGTTGATGAGCGTATCGCTACTCAACACATTACCACTGGCATTTCTACTTTCAAACTTAGTGAGATTACGACTTCTCAGGTTGGTTTCGATATTGTAGAAAGCACCCAAGTTAAGCGCTTTGGTTTTAGAAAGTCTTAAGCGGTAAGCCAAACCCAATCTGGCCGTTACATCAGAAAAGCTTCTTCTTTCATTATAATATGTGGAGCCAAATGTGGCTACATCCACGTTACCCAAAACATATTCTGATTGGCGGAAAATTGAACCGAATAAGTAAGAACCTTTCACTCCAATCATTAAATCCCTTCCAATTTTGAAGGCCTGAGTAACATAAACCTCATCAATACCTCCATTACCGTTTAGCTCAGTGTAAACGGTAGAGCCTTCAGGTCCGTCATTGGTTTGAAGCAAACCATAGTTGGCCGAAGAATAAGGACTGATTCCCAAGGCCATATTCCACTTTCCATATTTAATTGGAAGTGAAAAACCGAAATCTTTAAACCCACCTGTAAATGAATTGAAGGTATTATTATCCAAAGTATTTGGATCTGTCTGGGTATAGTTACGCGAATCCAAAGAAGCTCCTAATTGAAAAACCAACTCGTAATTGGTAGCCACCAAAGCCGGATTGATATTATTCAAAAAGAAGCGGTTATTGTAGCTTATTCCTAAGCCACCCATGGCAGAATTGTGCGAATAACCTCCCCAGTTAACATCTCCAATACCTAAAGTAGAGTAACTACTCTGAGTAAATTGAGCATTAAGCCCTGTAGAGAATAAAAAGGCCCATAAAAGGGCTGAATATTTTATTAGATTTTTAAGCATTGCTTACCAAAACACGGTTCGTTCCAACGAGCACTAATTCGAGGGATACAAATATGCCAGCTTTTCTTTTAGATTCAAAAAAATGAGAGTTAGATCGCTTAATAATTGGCTTAAAATCAGTCATTTTTAACGAAATTTGTGAAAAGAGGTAATTTCTAAAGCCACCTTCTCTTATCCAGTAATTAGGCAACCGTTTGCAGGTTAACCGTCTGACTACAAGAAAGATGTAAAACCCTGGTTTGAATGTTCATCAAAAAGGAAGTAGCAATTCTCCACATTTTTCCGCAGTCAAAACCATGATAACGAACCTTCCAATTTAACAACTATTAATTTAGTTTTAATTTTCAAATTGAGCAACTTCAATCGTAAAAACATTAGCGTATGACAGTTTAATCATTAGTTTTACGCCCATAGAAACTATAAGGAAATGAGAGATCTTCTAGAAAAATTCGAAAACAAAAAGCCGGAAATTGTATTTGAATGGAACGATTCTGAAACCGAAGCCTGCGGCTGGGTGGTCATTAATTCGCTTCGAGGAGGCAGTGCAGGAGGAGGAACCCGCATGCGCCCAGGGCTCGATCGAAATGAGGTAGAATCGTTGGCCAAAACCATGGAAGTGAAATTTACGGTAAGCGGACCAGCCATTGGAGGGGCTAAGTCTGGTATCAATTTCGACCCAAACGACCCAAGAAAAAAAGAAGTGCTTAAAAGGTGGTACAAAGCCGTTTATCCACTGCTTAAAAATTACTACGGAACTGGGGGTGATTTAAACATTGATGAAATTGATGAAGTAATTCCGATCACTGAAGATTATGGCCTTTGGCATCCGCAAGAAGGCGTGGTAAATGGGCACTACCAAGCTAACGAACCATTGAAAATTAAACTTCTAGGGCAATTACGCACTGGCGTTTCAAAAGTGGTGGAAGACATCAACTACACTCCTGCTTTAGAACACAAATACACGGTTGCGGATTTAATTACGGGTTATGGCGTAGCCGAGTCTGTAATTCATTATTACGACCTCTGGGGCGGAAGCCTAAATACCAAGCATGCTGTAATTCAAGGCTGGGGAAATGTTGGTGCGTCTGCCGCATACTATCTCGCCAAAGCAGGCGTAAAGATTGTCGGCATTATTGATAGAGATGGCGGTGTAATCAACACTGAGGGTTTCTCTTTCGAAGAAGTCACCCAATTATTTCTAAATAGAAAGGGCAATCAATTGGTGGCTGAAAATATGCTTACCTATGAAGAAGTGAATGAAAAAATTTGGGATTTAGACGCTGAAATTTTTGTTCCCGCAGCTGCTTCAAGGCTGCTCAAAAAGGAATATGTAGACAAAATGTTAGCGACCAAACTAGAAGTAATTGCTTCTGGGGCCAACGTGCCATTTGCTGATAAAGAAATTTTCTTTGGGCCAATCGCGCAGTTTGTAGACGAGCAAATTTCTGTTATTCCTGATTTTATCGCCAACTGTGGAATGGCCAGAGCTTTTGCCTATTTTATGAGCGGATTGGTAGAAATAACAGACCAAGCTATATTTCAGGACACTTCTTTAACCATAAGAAAAGCCTTGGAAGATATTTACAAACAAAACAGCGAACCTACTCATATTGCCAATACAGCGTTTGAAATTGCACTCAAAAAGCTGATTTGACATTAGATTAACATTCGTTTTGCCACTAATGATTATCTTGCCCCGAATTCATTGTGAGCAATTTGTAATATCAATTCAGAAGTATATTTTAGCGACAACATCAACCTACATGATAACCAGACTCTTACTATCCATATTACTGTTTTTCTCGGTCTTTATAGCCAGGGCAGAAAATGTCGATAGATATAGCGAAGTTCCGATTCCTGCCTATTCCGCTGCCATAGTGGAGCAAGAACATCATGAAGAAAATGCTGAACACGAAACCGCTGCAGGTGAGCATCACGTCTCACCTCCAGGCTGGTCTGTAATCCCATTTGTGTTGCTGTTGGCTATGATTGCTACTGGCCCACTTTTCTACGAGCATTTTTGGCATAAGAACTATCCCATTGTTGCTGTTTCATTAGCGGCAATCGTTGTACTTTATTATCTATTCGGTTTAGGTGACGTAACTCATCCTGTGCACGCGCTTGCAGAATACGTTCAGTTTATTGCACTGCTTTCTTCCTTATATATAGCATCGGGTGGAATAATGATCAATGTAGACAAAAAGGCTACACCAATCACCAATGTAGGTTTGCTTGTAGTTGGTGCTGTTATCGCCAACTTGATCGGTACTACCGGAGCATCTATGCTTTTGATCAGACCTTTTGTTCGCTTAAACAAAGGAAGAATTCAGCCTTACCATATTATCTTCTTCATTTTTATGGTGAGCAATATTGGTGGTGCTTTAACTCCAATTGGTGATCCACCATTATTTCTTGGTTTCTTGAAAGGTGTTCCATTCATGTGGACACTGGTTCATAACTTCTTTCCATGGGCCACGGCTCTCGGTATATTGTCTGTTATTTTCTACATACTAGACAAAAGAAACACTGACGTTGATCCTGACGAAGTACCTAATTACACGAATAAAACTTCTATTCTTGGGGCTAGAAACTTCTTTTGGTTAGCAGTAATTATTGCCTCAGTTTTCTTAGACCCGAACGTAATTGAGGGCGTTCCAGCCATTCATTATCATGGACAAAAATTCTCTTTCTTAAGAGAATTGATCATGTTGAGCGTAGGCTATTTCTCTTTCCGTTTTGCTGATAAAAGGGCGATCGAAGGCAATGAATTTAACTTTGAACCTATTCGTGAGGTAGCATTTATTTTCATTGGGATTTTCGGAACGATGATGCCTGCCTTGGCTTTGGTAAGTGAATTCGCTCAGTCTGAAACAGGAGTTGAATTGATCAGCCATAATACTTTGTACTGGGGAACAGGAGTTCTTTCAGGATTTTTGGATAACGCTCCAACTTATTTGAATTTCTTAGCGGCTGCCCTTGCCTCGCAAGGTGGTGACATCAACTCAATATTAGATGTACAAAGTTATGCTGCCGGAGGAATTTATGATGATTCGGTATTGAACTTAACCGCCATAGCGGTTGGTGCGGTATTCTTCGGGGCCATGACTTACATTGGTAACGGCCCAAACTTTATGGTGAAGTCCATTGCAGAACAAACCGGTATTCACATGCCTTCTTTCTTTGGCTACATTCTTAGGTATTCAGTTCCTATTTTGTTGCCAATCTTTGTAGTCATTTGGCTCATTTTCTTCTTCTAAAAGAAAAAGTATTCTTACTTAGTGAAGTGCTATTGATTGGCTTTCTGAAGAAACATTGCGATATTATGTCTCTAAGTTGAAAGCTTATGAATAGCATTTACCTTGATTTGATATTAAGCAGCATTGTTTATGTGCTAGTCACCTACCTCTCATTTCAATTTATAAAGAGGCACTGGTTGATTAACAAAACTGATAATGATGATTCGGATGGAGGTTTTGAGCTAACACCTCCTCAAATTGATCTTCCTCCTGGCGTTTCATGGCCAAGCAAAACGGAGAAGAATAAAGAATTAGAAAACGTAATTTAAGGTCTAGTTTACTCGGCATTTATCGCAAACACCCGTGACCAAGTAATTGCTTTCTTCAGCTTCAAAACCTTTAGGAAGTTTCACCGAAGGAATTTCAACATGTTCTAAACAAGTGGTTTGTTCGCAAACATTGCATTTGAAGTGAATGTGGTTGTGTTGATGAGCACCTTCAGAGCATTCGTCCGCACAAAGTGCATAACGAATTCCTCCTCTATCATCCAGAATTTTATGGATTAGGCCTTTGTCCAAAAACGACTTTAAGGTTCTATAAATCGTTACCCTATCGTATTTACCATCAACCGTTGCTTCGATATCGGCATGAGAAACCGCCACCTCATTATTGAGAAATATATCCACAATATCGGCCCGGCCTTGGGTAAGGCGTAAAGAATGTTCTTTTAAAAGTTGTTTAACGTGCGCGTCCACAATCAAATATAATCATTCACGTGTAAAATGAATGAAAAGCCGATTAAGTTCCTTGAAGGCTATTCGCCTTTGTTGCTTTTTTTGGTAAACAAGCGCCCAATAGATCTTACCGTTCTTTTCTCCCAATTCCACACAAAACGGAATTGCCCAAACAGGGTACCATAAATGAGAAAGAAAAGTTGGTAAAGCGGGAAAATTAAGACGATATACAGCAAAATCTTCTCAAACAAAGGCAGGCTACTCATGCCAAAGAAATCGAAAATAAAGGGTTTAATCGCAACCACCGACATTCCCGTAAGCGAGAAAACAACCAAGACCAACACCACCTGAGTAAGCGATTCTAAATGCCATCGCTCCTTCATTTTTTCCAAAAAGCCCTCTTTTGCCACAGTCTTATAATTTTAAAACCGCACGAAGTTAGGAATGTTGATCTTAAACCCCAAGTTCAATTACCGTTCAATCAAAAAAAGCCTTTTGGCATAGAATTGGGCAGATTATTTCAATAAATTACACTGTAAATAGACACTTCATCACTCATGCACGATTTAGATAAATTTCAAAGAATGATGGTCTGCTTAGACCTGAGCGAAATGGATAACCACCTCATTGAATATGCTTCAATGATTGCCAAGGTTTTTGAGATCAACTCTGTTTATTTTCTTCACGTAGCCGAAACCTTAGAATTGCCTGAGGAAATCAAAGAGAAATACCCTCACATGGCCGTTCCGGTAGATGAAACCTTAGAACATGAAATTAGGCATACGCTCGATAAGCATTTTCAAAAACCAGAAGGTTGCGATTTGAATGTAATTGTTGCTACTGGAAATATTACTGATGAAGTTCTAAAAACAGCTAAGGTTAAAGTTGTTGACCTTATGATTTTGGGAAGGAAGCAGAAGCTGACCGGTACAGGTTTGAATTCTAAAAAAATTGCCAAAAGCAGCCCTTCATCAGTCATGTATGTACCTGAAAATCCCCGTATGGAACTTCATAAAATTATGGTTCCGGTGGATTATTCCGAGCATTCACTTATGGCTTTTGAAATTGGAATGGACGTGCAACGTAAAACTGGTGCTAAGTTGCTAAGCAACCACGTTTACAAGGTTCCCGTGGGCTATCATAAATCTGGAAAGAGCTATGATGAGTTTGCTGAAATTATGCTTGAAAACACTAAAAAAGAGTGTGAGAAGTTCTTCAAGAAAATTGATCTGACAGGCGTAGAATATGAGCATACTTTCGCCCTAGACGATGACCCGCACCCCGCAGATAAGATTTACCGAACTGCGTCTGAAAAGGATGTAGACTTGATTATACTGGGCTCGAAAGGTAGAACTGGCGCTGCTGCATTCTTAATTGGAAGTGTAGCAGAAAAGCTGGTAATGGAAAGTGGCGATATTCCTCTGTTTCTTGTGAAGAAAGGTAAAGAGAACCTCGGTTTCCTCGAAGCTCTCTTCAAACTATAAATTCCAATCGATATTAGCCCGTAGATTATAATTCAACGGGCTTTTTAATACCATTTTCTGATCTCCATAAATTGAGAAGGAGGTCAATAGATTTTGCCCATTTACATTGCTGAACTCTAAATTGAGCTCTTTATTGAACTTGTAAATGGTGTTTTTTTCCTCTACTGTAATCTTGATGTTCGAAAGGCGTTCTTGCTCATAATAATACTCGATAGAGCGAATCATAGTGTCCTTCGACTTTGCCTTATCTACCTTCTTGGTTTGGCCATTTTCCAATGATTCTGAAGAAGAAGTGTAAGCATTCTCTAAGCCAAGTCTGTTAATATCGGCCTGGTAAAATAGCTCCAATTCATCCTTCCACATTTTGGCAGAATCCAGAGTGGTAGTTATGGTTTCTGTTTCGCCATCTACTTCCAATTCCTTAGAAAGTTTAGGCTTTTCTTCTCCCATAATGGCGGTTTGCTCATCGAGTAACTCCACCAAATCGAAATAAGCGCCTGTTCTAATCGGTTCCGATTTCTCACCTTTTTCACAAGCGCTTATCAAAAGCACAGTAAATGCTAATGCAAAAATTTTCTTCATTATAACAATACGTCTCCTGTCATGTCTTCAGGAATGTCCACACCCATTAGGGTAAGAATGGTCGGGGCTAAATCGCCTAATTTTCCATCCTTCAATTCAGGTTTCAATTCCTTGTCAACAAGAATGCAGGGCACGAGGTTCGTTGTATGTGCAGTATTTGGCGTTCCATCAGGGTTTACCATAATATCAGAATTACCATGGTCGGCAATTACAATGGCAGTATAGTCATTGGCCAAAGCTGCATCCAATACTTCTCCAGCACATTTATCAACGGTTTCACAAGCCTTTACTGCAGCTTCGAAAACACCAGTGTGGCCTACCATATCAGGATTTGCAAAATTCAAGCAAACAAAATCTACCTCCTTCTGACCTAATTCTTTAATGATTGCCTCTTTGATGTCATTAGCACTCATTTCAGGTTGTAAATCATAGGTGGCAACTTTAGGAGAAGGGCAAAGAATTCTTTTTTCACCGTCAAACTCAGTTTCTCTTCCGCCACTAAAGAAGAAAGTAACGTGAGGATATTTCTCAGTTTCGGCAATTCTAATCTGCTTTTTACCAGCATTGGCCAATACTTCTCCGATTGTATTCTTCAAATTGTCCTTGTCGAAAATCACATGAACATCTTTGAAAGTATCGTCATAGTTGGTCATGGTAACGTAGTGAAGCTTCAAAGCTCGCATGTCTTGCTCAGGGAAATCCTTTTGAGTTAAAGCCTGAGTAATTTCTCTACCACGATCGGTTCTAAAGTTGAAACAAAGCACAACATCGCCCTCTTCGATGGTAGCAATTGGAGCGCCATTTTGAGTTTGAATGATTGGCTTGATAAACTCATCGGTTACGCCTTCTTCGTAAGACCTTTCTACACTCAACTGAACATTTTCGGTTGATTTACCAACACCTTTAACCATGGCATCATAAGCCAATTTTACTCTTTCCCAACGGTTATCGCGGTCCATGGCGTAATACCTACCCACCACAGAAGCCACCGAACCAGTAGTTTGAGACATATGGTTTTCGAGGTCTGCTAAATATTTAATTCCACCTTTAGGGTCAGTATCTCTGCCGTCCGTAAATGCATGAACAAAAACATCGCTCAAACCTTGATCTGCAGCGATTGACAAAAGACCTTTTAAGTGGTTGATATGAGAATGAACTCCACCATCGGAAAGCAAACCGATGAAATGAACCTTCTTATTTTCTGACTTGGCATATGACAACGCTTCTTTCAAAACCGGACTTTCGGCCAAAGTGCCCTCTTCAACAGCCTTGTTTACTTTAACTAAATCTTGGTAAACCACTCGGCCAGCACCAATATTCATGTGGCCTACTTCTGAATTACCCATTTGGCCTTCAGGCAGACCAACCGCTAAGCCAGAAGCCTCAAGCTTGCTGTGTGAATAGGTTTTGTAAAGATTGTCTATATAAGGAGTTTTGGCTTGGGCAATGGCAGACACGGAGTCGTTATTTCCTAGTCCCCAGCCATCCAGAATCATTAAAATCACGCGTTTTTCCATAGGGACAAATATATATTATTATGCTCGGGTTTGTAAGTGATAAACCATTGTATTAATTTGATTTTGAACACTTAGGAGGGAAGTAATAATTGGCATTATTTTCGTTTCACTTTTGCGCTAAGTCACTAAAAATGAGGATTCAAAATTTTAAAGTATTTATACTTACCATTATTGTGACGTTTTTTTCGCTGGCGGTCAATGCCCAAAACAGTGAAGAAACCATCATCAATAATGTACAAGAGGCATTAAAATCTTCTAGTTCCCGAGAACTGTCAAAATTTCTTCACGAAAGGGTAGAAATTAAGCTAGACAACGAGAAGAAAGATTATAGCACCAACCAGGCTGAAATTGTTTTGAAGCAATTTTTTCAGAATTACCCCGCAGATAAAACTGAGTTTATTCATGAAGGAAGTTCTGATGGAGGAATTATCTATGCTATCGGTTCCTATATTTCAGGAAATCAGAAATTCAGAGTGGTAGTTAGGGCCAAGAAATACAAATCAGCTTATAAAGTTTACCGATTGGAATTTACAGAAGATCGATAAGTCTCACCCACAATTTGTTAATTTTGGCACATGTGGCCGAAATACATAACCGAACAATCCTTAAATCAATTTATTACTGCTGCCTTGGCAGAAGATTTGGGCGATGGAGATCATTCTTCTCTGGCATCTATTCCTGCCGATGCTGAAAATTCTGCTTATCTGCTTATGAAAGACAGCGGTATTATTGCAGGAATAGAATTAGCCGAAAAAATATTTCATAAAATCAATCCAAATATTCGGGTTGAAGCTTTGGTAAAAGATGGAGAAAGTGTTTCAAAAGGAGACATCATCATGAGGATCCATGGCAATTCGCAGGCTATTCTTTCGGGCGAAAGACTTATGCTCAATTGCATGCAGCGTATGAGCGGAATTGCCACTTATACCAACAAACTCAACAGTCTGATTTCCCACACTTCTTGCAAACTTCTGGATACGCGCAAAACCACTCCAAATTTTCGACTGATGGAAAAATGGGCTGTGTTTATTGGTGGTGGCGTGAACCACCGATTTGGCCTTTTCGACATGGTGATGCTTAAGGACAATCATAACGATTTTGCAGGAGGTATAACAAATGCTGTTGAAGCCACAAAACGATATTTAAATGATACTGGCCGATCTCTAAAAATTGAAGTAGAAACTCGAGATTTAGAAGAAGTTAAGGAGGTTTTGAGCCTTGAAGGGGTAGACAGAATAATGCTGGACAATATGAGTCCCGAGCTGATGAAAGAGGCTTTAGCTATAATCAATGGCCGCTTAGAAACTGAAGCCTCCGGTGGCATTACCGAATCAACCATTCAGGCCGTGGCTGAAACCGGAGTAGACTATATTTCCGTTGGAGCACTTACCCACTCTGCCAAGAGTTTGGATATTAGTCTAAAAGCTGAAGAACAAGTTGAAAGGGAATGATCAGAATTTTTTGAAGTTAATGATTGAAGCCTTGGTTTTGATCCTTATGTTTGTGTTCCTTTTTCGGCACTGTGTGAGTTAGCAGGGAAATAATCATGATTGTAAAGACAAAAAAGTACGCTTTAGACAAAAAAGCTTATATCCGCGCAGGCATGCGCAACATTTTAAAAGAGCAATGGTGGGTGGTTTTAATTGCCGTTGCCATTTCAAGTATGGCCTTTGTAATTCCATCTAATTGGTGGTGGATTGGAGCCCTAATTGCTTTTGTGCTCTATATATTATTCTGGTTAATTCAGTTTACTGGAGTTACTCAACTGGAGCAAAGCAAAATGCTTTTCGAAAAACTTTCATACGAAATTGACAGCCGTCAGATTTTGATAAAACTGAACTCAAAGCAAGGCATGCCAATCAAATGGGAACAGATCAAATCTGCTTGGATGGATAAGAACCAGTTTGTGCTAGTGGTAAACAAAGCCCAAATGATGATGTTTCCTTTCAGTGTTTTCAAAACTCAAAATGAGGTAAAATTTGTTGAGACCATTTTGAAAAGAAAGGGACTTTTGAAAACTAAGAACGCAGAAGTAAAAGACTAAAAAACATAAACCTTAGAGAGAAGCCACATTGTTTTCGCAGTGTGGCTTCTTTTTTATATAACATTCCTTCTTGGCAAAATTGACAAGATTTTAACGTACTTGCAGCCGAATTACAAAGCCCTTGAACCCACGCTATTACATTGAAGGTTTGATTGCCGTTTTTCTTTTCGGTATCACCCCCGTTTTTATTAAAGAAGTTTCTGTCAATGCAATTACCATAGGCATTATTAGGCTCATTATTGGCTCTGGATTTTTATACCTGATTGTTAGAAGTAAAAAGCTGAAAAAACTGACCAAGCAAGATTGGAAAGCCCTTTTCTGGATCGGGATTACCTTTGGAGTGCATTGGGTCACCTATTTTATCAGCGTTAAGCTTTCCACGCCTTCCATCGCCATTCTTTCTGTTTCATCCTTTGGGCTTCATATGATCTATCTAAACTGGATCATTAACGGGAAGAAACCTCTGCTTGCCGATGTGTTTGCCGTAGCCATTGCTTTAGTCGGTATTTTTCTGATTGTTCCAGAATTCAACCTTGAAAACGACCTTACCGCTGGTATTTTAATAGGATTAGTGAGCGCTTTCTTTTTTGCCATTCTGCCCTTTATCCAACAGAAAAATCAGCATATCAACTCTTTGACACGGGCCTTCGGTCAATATACTTTTGCCCTGATCGTATTTATAATCCTATCTCCCAAATCTGATTGGGAATTAAGTCAACAAGACTGGATTTACCTCTTTATTCTTGGTATAGTTTGCACTGTTGGAGCTCATACATTATGGCTCAGAGCTTCTACGGTTTTACCTACCACAAACACCAGTTTGATTTTCTACCTAGGCACTCCCATTGCCATGATCACCAGCTACATTTTTCTAAATGAAAGTATGAGCACCGCAAAAATCATGGGTGCTGGGCTCATCATTTCAGCCAATGTTTTAGGGGTGATCAACAGAAAAATAAAAGCTCGAAAGAAGCCTATTTCATAACGTCTTTCAGATAATTCGCGGTGTAGTTATCTTCTAGCTGAATCATTTCTTCAGGCGTTCCTGTAAAGGTAATATTACCGCCTTCATGACCTCCTTCTGGTCCAAGATCAATAATCCAATCCGCTAATTTGATTACTTCCGTGTTGTGTTCAATAATCACTACGGAGTTTCCTTGCTCAATCAAAGCATTGATCGCCTTCATCAGTTTACTGATATCGTGAAAATGAAGACCTGTGGTGGGTTCATCAAAAATGAAGAGAATATGCTCTTTGGTGTTGCTCTTTCCTTTGCCTAAATAATACGCCAGTTTTACTCGTTGGGCTTCGCCTCCACTGAGAGAATTGGACGATTGCCCCAAACGAATATAGCCCAAACCCACTTCTTGAAGCGGAAGTAGCTTGTTATACACTGCCTTCTCATCTTCAAAAAAGATCAATGCATCATCAATGGTCATATCCAGAACTTCGGCAATGTTCTTTCCGTTATGAGTCACTTCCAGAATTTCCTGTTTGAATCGCTGGCCTTTGCAGCTTTCACAAGTCAGCTGAATATCTGCCATAAACTGCATCTCAATCTTCACGACACCTTCTCCTTGGCAGGTTTCACAACGCCCTCCATCAACATTGAAAGAAAAGAATGCAGGTTTATAACCTCTCTGCTTTGCCAAAGGCTGATTTGAATATAACGCTCGAATGGCATCATAGGCCTTCACATAAGTTACAGGATTGGAGCGAGAAGATTTGCCAATAGGATTTTGATCTACAAATTCAATTTGGGTTACCTTCTTTACATCACCTTCTAAAGCATCCATTTTGCCAGTCTGCTCTCCAACAGTGCCTAGCATTTTTCCCAAAGCCGGGTAGACAATCTTCTTAATCAAAGTAGATTTTCCAGATCCACTTACGCCTGTAATTACAGTAAGTACATCTAACGGAATATCCACACTGACATTTTTGAGATTATTCTCACGAGCGCCTTTTACTTTCAACTTATCTCTCCAAGCTCTACGCTGTTCAGGAATCGGTAATTTCTCCCTTCCACTTAAATAATTGGCCGTGTGCGTTTGGCCATGTTCCATCAGTTGATCTATGCTGCCTTGAAAAACCAATTCGCCTCCATGAGAACCAGCATTAGGCCCAATATCGATAATTTGATCTGCGGCCTGCATCACCTTTTCCTCATGTTCAACCACAACTACGGTATTTCCCAAATCGCGAAGGGTAAGTAAAACCGAAATTAATCGATCAGTATCTCGTGGATGAAGACCAATGCTTGGTTCGTCCAAAATGTACATTGAACCTACCAAGGCACTTCCTAAAGAAGTTGCCAATTTGATTCGCTGATATTCTCCTCCGGAAAGTGTGCTGGTAAGCCTATTTAAGGTTAGATAACCCAAGCCTACTCTTTCAAGATATTCCAGCCTGTTTTGAATTTCTCGAAGAAGCCTTTTAGCCACCTTTTCTTCATGCTGGCTAAGCTCCAAGTTTTTAAAGAATTCGGCAGAATCCTTTACGGCCATTAAAACCAGCTCGGTAATGCTCTTATTGTTGATTTTAACATAAGAAGCATCCTTTCTCAATCTGGTGCCGTGGCAATCTGGGCAATCTGTGCGGCCGCGATAACGCGAAAGCAACACACGATATTGAATTTTATGGCTTTTAAACTCGAGGTGTTCAAAGAACTTATTGAGCCCTTTGAAGTATTTATTGCCAGTCCAGAGTATTTCTTTCTCCTTTTGGGTTAGTTCCGCATAAGTTCTGTGAATTGGAAAATCGAATTCGATACCATGCTTGAGTAACGGTTTTAACCAAGTACTCATGGTTTCGCTTCGCCATGGCGCAATTGCACCTTCGAAAACCGAAAGCGATTTATCAGGAATTACCAAATCGGGGTCTATACCTAAAATCTTCCCAAAGCCTTCGCAACGCTTACAAGCTCCGTAAGGATTATTGAAAGTGAAAAGGTTAACGCTCGGTTCTTCAAACAACATTCCGTCTGCTTCAAACCTATCGGAGAAATAGGTTCGTCCCTCGCCAACAACATCAATAATACAGTCTCCTTGACCTTCGAAAAGCGCGGTTTGAACAGAATCGGCAAATCGGAACTGCGTATCTTCATTATGTGTAACAACTCCGCGATCGATCAGAATTTCCAAATCTTTCGACCTAAAGTCTTGACCATCTTTGAGCAAATCTTCAATAAAATAAGGTGAACCCTTCGCTAAAACTCTGGTGTATCCTTTCTGCAAAAGAAGATTCAATTCCTCTTCCAAACTCCTTTCTTCCTTAACAATCAAAGGGCAAAGCACCATAATCCTGGCTTCTTCATCCTTGGACATTAAAAATTCAACAATACTGGTTACACTATCTCTGCTAACTTCCTTTCCGCTGATTGGACTGTAGGTTCTACCAATTCGGGCAAAAAGTAATTTCAAATAATCGTAAATCTCCGTACTGGTGCCCACAGTAGACCTAGGGTTTCTAGTGCTCACTTTTTGCTCAATGGCTATGGCGGGTGAAACACCCTTGATATAGTCAACTTCAGGCTTTTCCATTCTACCCAAGAACTGACGAGCGTATGAACTCAAGCTTTCTACATACATTCTTTGGCCTTCAGCGAAAAGCGTATCAAATGCCAAAGACGACTTTCCTGAACCCGAAAGACCAGTAACAACAACCAGTTTGTTTCGTGGTATGGCCACATCTACACTTTTAAGGTTGTTTACTTTAGCTCCTTTAATGATGATAAATTCCTTGGGATCAAGGTTATCGATAGGGGTAGTGGGTTCGAGAATTGTTGAATTCATAAGATTGCAAAGATAACAGAGCTAGCGGCTATTTGTTAACTGAAAAATAAATCCATTTATCAGAATAAAGTTCCGCACAATGGCATTATAGTTGCGGTTTGTTTGGAGTGTTCAGTCTCATCTGAAAATTCACAAACCCACATTAAAATTTTGCCGATTTATCGTTTGCAATATTTGTTTGAATGAATACATTTGAGATTCGAATTATTAATCATTTCTAAACCCAAACGTTACCGCATGATATAAACCTCTACTTAGACCTAACAGTAACTAACATGAGGAATAATACAGTAAGCGACAGCCAGCTGATTTCGCTATACAAAAACGGTAACGAAGAAGCCTTCGGGGAATTAGTATCGCGCCACAAAAACAAAATCTTCACCACCATTTATATGATTGTGAAAGATCACGATTTGGCGGAAGATTTATTGCAAGAAACATACGTTAAAGTAGTGAATACGGTAAAATCGGGCCGTTATAACGAAGAAGGAAAATTCTTGCCATGGGTAACCCGAATTGCTCATAATTTAGCCATTGACCATTTTAGAAAAGCCAAACGCTACCCTACCATTGTAATGGAGGACGGAAGCAATGTTTTCAACACTTTGGAATTTTCTGAAGAATCTATTGAGAGCCGTCAAATAAAAGACGACACACATGCGTTATTAAGGGAACTTATCAAGGAATTGCCCGATGCTCAGCGTGAAGTGCTTATGATGAGGCACTATATGCAAATGAGTTTTCAGGAAATTGCGGAAGTTACTGATGTGAGCATAAACACTGCTCTTGGTAGAATGCGTTATGCGCTCATCAATCTTAGAAAGAAGATGGACCAATTAAACGTTGCGTATGATAAAAACCTTTACCCAGAATGACCTGATCCGTTATATATATCAGGAAACCAAAACTGAAGAAAATATCGAAATTGAAACGTCCGCCATTTTTGATGAAGAAATGGGCGCAGAACTTAAAGCATTACAGCAAACTGTAAAGTCATTAAGCAAAGCTGAAATGGCTCCTTCTGACAAATCAATCGATAAAATACTGAGTTACTCAAAATCCTACGATCTCCATTCCATGAAATAGCCTATTTTTGGGCATGACGAGGAAAGAAAGATACACGGCATTTGTAAATTACTTCAGCGAAAATCAACCACAAGCAGAAACGGAATTGAGCTATTCAAATCCGTTTGAATTGCTTGTGGCTGTTGTGCTTAGTGCCCAATGTACTGACAAACGCATAAATCTGGTTACCCCTAAATTATTTCAGGATTTTCCAACGCCAGAGCACTTGGCAGCATCAAATTTCGATGAGCTTTTCCCTTACATCAAAACGGTTTCGTACCCCAATAACAAAACCAAGCACCTTTTGGGCTTAGGCAAAATGTTGGTGGAAGACTTTAATTCCGAAATACCCGAAACCATTGAGCAACTGCAAAAACTACCTGGAGTAGGCCGAAAAACTGCGAATGTAATTACTTCTGTAATCTGGAATCAGCCAAGCATGGCAGTAGACACGCATGTATTTCGCGTTTCTAAAAGATTAGGCCTTGTAAACCAAAATGCCTCTACTCCACTGGCCGTTGAAAAACAGCTCGTTAAAAACCTTTCGAAAGAGGTAATTCCATTGGCTCACCATTGGCTCATTCTTCATGGCAGATATACCTGCTTGGCTCGAACACCGAAATGTGAGAAATGTGAACTGACACATTTTTGCAGATATTTTGAAAAGAAGGAGGGAATTCTGCGTTAAGGTGTATAATACTTACCTATGAAGATTCTATACATCCATCAATACTTTAAAACACCACAAGAAGGTGGTGCCATTCGCTCTTATTATTTAGCGAAAGGTTTGGTAGATAATGGATTTGAAGTAGAAATGATTACCAGCCACAATGAGAATATTTATCGTAAGGTGGAAATTGATGGCATAACGGTTCACTATTTACCTGTCAGTTATACCAACGATATGGGTTTTGCGAAGCGTGTTTCTTCTTTCATGAAGTTCGTGAAGAAAGCCAAAAAACTGATCGTCAAAGAAAAAATAGATTTTGATTTAGCCTATATCACTTCTACACCTTTAACGGTTGGCCTTATTGGGCTTTGGATAAAAGAAAAGCTCAACAAGCCTTATGTTTTTGAAGTAAGAGATTTGTGGCCAACTGCACCCATTCAAATTGGAGTGATCAAAGGAAAACCACTTAAGAAATGGCTTTATAAACTAGAGGCTAAGATTTACAACCATGCCGATAAAATAGTAGCGCTCTCACCTGGCATGCGGGATTGGATTAAGAAAGTAGTTCCTGAAAAGGATGTTTTCATGATACCCAATATGGCCGATTGTGAATTTTTCAGCAAGGAGAAAAAAGATCCAAAACTTACCTCTTTTTACCATGCTGACATGCCCTTTGTGGTTACCTATTTAGGAAGTATTGGAACGGCAAATCATTTGGAATTCTTCTTGGATATTGCCGAAGCCAGCCAAAAGCAAAATCTCAATATCAATTTTAAGATTGTGGGCGAGGGCGGTAGACTTACCAACTTAAAGTTATCGGCTTACCTTAAAAAGCTCCATAATTTAGAATTTTACAGCCATCAGAATAAAGAAGGTGTAAAGCGCATTTTGAACATTACAGACGCAACCTATGTCTGTTTTGCGGATATTCCTGTTTTAGGCACCAATAGCCCTAACAAAATGTTCGATAGTTTGGCTTCAGGTAAACTCACCGTAGTAAACTCCAAAGGCTGGACTAAAGATTTGGTTGAAAAATACGAATGTGGCTTTTATGCCAACCCTCACAACCCTGATGAGTTTCTTGAACACATCAAAGGGTTTATGAGGAATCCGGAAGTTCTAGAGCGATATAAAAACAACGCTCGCCAAGTAGCAGAAAATCACTATGCTAAGCGTCTTCAAATCCAGAAACTAATTGGCGTATTGAACAATCAAAGACAAATCAGAATCAGTGATTCCGAGGTCTATATTTTGACTGCATAAGGATATCGTTGGCATCCGTCATTTCCATCAATTCTTCAAAAGAAGGTTCTTTTTCCTCAACATACTTTTGAACAATTCTCCAACCTAACCATTGCCCAATTCGGCCAGGGCAAATCGGATCGATTTCAGGAACCTTTGGTCGCTCATCGATGTACTTGGTCAAATTCATTGGAGTTTTGTCGTAGAGCAAGGCGTTATCTACAAAATACGACCAAAGAAAGCCCTCGCTGCGAATGGCCGAAGCCATTTCTTTACTGCTATACCCCATAATCAAGCTGTCGGCCGTACAAGGCAAAATGGTTTTGGTAAACTGAAGTGCCTTTCCATAATAAACCATTTCGTCCAAAATTGTGCGTTGCCCCATATCCGTTTTATTGAATTTCAATGAAGAAAACTGGACAATCTGTGGCACCAAGTGATTAGGTGTAAGACGAGGCTTTAAGTATTCGTAAACATTAGGTCTAAATGAAGCTTCTTCTCCCAAATAGAAATCCAAGCCGATAATCAATAGAGAATCAGAAAAGTAAATATCGCTTCCAAAGCCTGAATAAACGGTTTGTACTTTCGGTACTTTGTAGTCAGGATAATGATCTTTAATGCGCTTAAAGGCAATTTCTAGCTCGTTCGATAGGTTTTCTTCATTAAAGAATGAAACCGTTTCTTGATACAAAGTATCGATGTAAGGGTTTTTCAGCTGGCCAAATATGTCGGTTAGCATTTCAGATTCTGAAGGATACTGCGCTGCCTGAAAAAAGAATTCCTTCACCATAGGATTCTCTTTAAAAAAGCGTTTTAATTCAGAAGTATCCGAAACAGAATGAATCTCTTCAATCAGACTTTCATAAGTGAAATCGATATCGATGTTTGGGATATCTGTGCAAGGGTCGCTTTTGCCACAACCCAGAACAAAAAAGAAAACAAGAACAATAAACCAGCTTTTGCGCATACTCACTTTTTAAATGACAAAAGTATTTATTTATTTTAATCCACATGAGGAAATGCATATTTGCAGCCGTTATTGTCTCAATTGTGAGCTTAACCGCTGCCGCTCAAGAATACAACATTGGGATCAAAGTAGGCCCAACACTTTCATACTCCAACCCTTCGACTGATGGCGATACCAATTTCAACTCCAACGGTGTGTCGGTTAAGTTTTTACTTGGAGGCTTTGTAGATTATAAGTTTCAAGAAAATTACTACTTCAGCTTTGGAGTAAATTACGCTTCGAAAAATGTAGATATCGAGGCCCGCTCCACGCAAAGTATTTCAACCCGATTAGGCTATTCGCAATTCGACCAAGAGTTTATTCAAGTGCCGCTGCTATTGAAACTTTACACCAACGAAGTGATTTTAGACACTAAAGTATATTTCAACTTTGGTTTTATACCTGAAATTAGAATCAGCAGCGATGGAAATCCGGATAATGATGACATGATCCGCGAATTCAAAAGTTATGATTTGGCAGGAAATTTTGGTGGAGGGCTTGAAAGAAGCATTGGTGTGAATACACGTGTTTTTGCCGGACTTTCTTACAACCTTGGTTTTATCAATCAAATCAAATCGCAAAACCCAGCTTTTGACGAATTCACGCTTAAAAACAGGCTTTTCGCTTTAGAAATAGGCATTAAGTTTTAAAAATTATAAAGAAGAATGAAAAAGGCCTCGCAGCAACATTGCTACGAGGCCTTTCTATTTTTAGACCATTCGATTCTATTGAGCTACAAAGAATATTGAATTGGCTACAAACAGTTTTCCGTTCTGCCAGAAAGCTCTGAACAAAGGATTGTCCGCCATATAAACAATGGCTCCTCTGCCGTAATTCTCCACACCAAACACCATAGATTTAGCTAAAGATTCTTTCGCTTTATCGCCAGCCACGCCACTGATGTATGAATCGGTACTTTCAATAATACCCACATTTCCACCGCTAGGCAAATAAGCATAACGGCTGCTGTTGTTCTTAATAGTGAAATACTGATCGGCATAACCAAAGGCCATCGGATGAGTATTGTCTACTTTAAGCTTGAAAATTGCGCCAGGCAAACGGAAGCTAGAATACAAGTCGCTTCTATCGGCATATGAAGTAAGTGCTTCTTTCTCCTTCTGCTCATCAGTTTTATTGTTGGCTGCTTTTCTTTCGGCATCCGAAGCGTATGAATCTAAACTGAAGCCATCCTTTCCAGAGAAAGTACTTAGTGCACGTTCTATGGCGATGATTTTTCCGCCTCCACGAACCCAAGATTTTACCTCATCCATTTTGCTTCCGCCCAGAGCTCTTCCATAAGAACCGCTTGGCAAAACCAAAGTATTGTATTTATCTAAATCGATAGAACCGAAATCATCAGTATTTACCATGGTGATTGGGTAATGAAGTTCTTGCTCCATGAAATACCAAAATTCACCAAAGCCCAAAGAGGAAACACCATCGCCTCTCAAAACTAAAATTTTTGGAGCTTTCAAAAACGGAACACCATTAGAACCAAAATCTTTACCTGTTTCAACAAAAGTGGTTGGCGTTGAATATAAGTTTCTGTTCAAATCCTTAGCTGCTTTTTTAACGATATCGTCAAATTTGCTGCCCATGTGCGTATTTCCCTTTCGGGTTATAATTAGTGTTCCTGGCTCGTAAGCATTGCCAGCTACAGCAAATGGTGCTTCAGAAAATCTCAATTTGATATCATTCTTAAGCAGTTCGGCCAAGAATTTTGCATCTTCCAAAGATTCCCACTTCAGCAAATAAGCTGCTGGTTTGCCACTTGCATCTATTGTGGCTTGAGGCACTTGGTAAGCTTGAGGAGTAACGTCAATTTTAGCTTCAGTAGCGTAAGCTTCCAATCCGAACATATAAGGAATTGCCCATGCAGTAATGTCATAAGTATCGGTAATGCTGGCAAAAGTATTAGGCTCAAATAAAGCCTGGACCAACACCGCCTTTGGCTGATAAGCGCTGATTACTATATCTCCGTTTTGCGAACTTACATTTCCGGTTTTTCCAGTTTTATAGTCAAATGCAGAAACCGGCTTTTTTACTTGGCCAACACCATATTCAATTTTTTGAGCGTCTAATAGCTCAGTAAGTCTTTTCAGTTTATCCGGGTGATTAGTGCCTCTTACAATGTAAGTTTTGAACTTAGATTTAGGATTGTTTTTGGCTTTGTTGAAATAAGCGGCAAACTCATCCACCATCTTCTCATTGTATTTTGAAGCAGTTTCAACCGTAGACATACCCGTTGTAAAATGGTGGGCAATGGCGTCTGAAAGCTTCAAAGTGTCACCTTCATCGGTAAGAATGCCCAAATCGCTACTTCCCTGCTCATATGTCATTCCAATGGCTCCATTGTACATTGGGTACGAATCGCCATACGAAGGATAAAGCATGTCGAAGCTTTCTTTGGTGAAGAACAACCAACCGTTTTCGTCAAAATACTTAGCGTGGTTTTTACCGATGATATCCTGAAAATCTCTTTGCCATTGAGTTACTTGCTCGTGAATAGGCTCGGCAGCAGGCGCAAAATAATAAGGGCTGTTGCTGCCCTGCTCGTGAAAATCTACATGAATATGAGGCATAATAGTATTATAGAGCTTCATACGTTGTTGCGATTCAATTTGTGTTTGCCAAGCCCAGTCACGGTTCAAGTCGAATAAATAATGATTCGCTCTACCCCCTGGCCACGGCTCATGATGTTCTGCAGCATCAGGATTTGGGTTTGGCGTAGTTCCTGCCACTTGATTGATCCAGTTGCTGTATCTGTCTCTACCATCAGGGTTGATACATGGATCCATAATCACCACTGTGTTTTTCAACCACTCTTTAGATTTTGCATTGCCAGGGCGAACAAGCTCATACAAAGTCTTCATAGCCGTTTCGGTAGAATTAGCTTCGTTGCCATGAACATTATAGCTTAACCAAACAATCCCGATTTTTTCAGCTGAAGGTTCGCCTTCCATCAAACCTGTTCTTTTCAAGTTATCGGTTCTAATTTGCTCCCACTTGTCGATGTTAGCTTGAGAAGAAACGTAAGCCACTACCAAAGGGCGCAATTCGTTGGTTTCTCCATATTTCTGCAACTTCACATTGCCCAATTGGCCGGCAATATATTCGTAGTAGTCAACAACTTTATAGTTGGGAGTAAACCTAGTTCCTAATTCGTAGCCCAAAAATTCATCAGGGCTTTTCAGGCTTTGAGCCTGGATTAAAAATGTAGAAAAAGCCAAGAGTAAAAGGCCGTAGAGTATTCTTTTCATATAGTTAGTATTAAGCGTGAGGAATTTAACGCAATTTGACTAGCCCTCAAAGCTGAATAGGCTAACTGGGCCGGCCTATCATACAAATGGAAATAGGTAATAGAGATGTTATGAGATAAACCTTGATATCTTTTAAAAACTATTTCACAGGAACCACTTTCATTTTATAAAAAGTAATCAAATCAGGCTCTTCTTCCAGATCATTGATATTTTGACGTGCCCAAAGGTATCCGTCATTGTCAGATATATTAAAATATGATATTTTATTGGGAAGCCTCAAATCCGCATTCATTCTCTTCCCATCTTTTAGAATCAAGTATTTTTTGTAGTCAAGCTTTCTAAGCTGGTCTCGAAAGTCTGGAGATTCAACATCAAACTCTTCTATTTTAGACCTTTTAATACCAGAAGTGTAAATGACAACATCCATATCGCCAACGTGAAATACCTTTTCAATCCTCCCGCTTCTGTCGCCAGGTTGCCCCTGTTCTTTAAGCCCAGCTTGTCCCATGGTATATCCATCAAAAGGAATGAAACTATCGAAGGGGATTGAAACTTTACTCAAGGTTTTTCCATCGGGCACTGAAAGTTCGTAAAGCGTTGTATCGCTCTCAAAAGCATAATAAAAGCTGTGATCCTTCAGGTCGAAAATCGGGCGCAGAAAATAAAAGGCTCTTCCACTGGTTAAAAATCGGCTTTCACTATCAAGTTTTGCCACAGGCTTATATACAAGAGAAGACGTATCATTCAGGTTCAAATTTTCATCGGAAGCCAAATATGGATCCAGCACATCGAAAATGGTAAAGTCTTGATAGAACTCTTCGGTTAATGGAGAATTTTCAGAATGCGGGCCAAAATAAGCTACCAAACGATTATGATCTTCACCTTTTAATTCCATCAAATGATTGCTGCCTAAATAAATCATACCCGACTGTATGCCGTTTACCCTTGTAGATTTTCTCACATTGAAATCAGAATCGTAGGTTTTTACACGCAAATGGCCCATCAAAGCAAAACCGTCTTCATAAAATTCAGCCGAAAGAACATATGAACCCACTCCTTCCGGAGAATCTGCTGGCTTGTCCATTTTCTTCAAAATCTCGCCCTTTGCATTCAACACATACACTACCGGAGGATCGGATTGAATGGCTAAAATATCGCCTGTTTTATCGTTAACATCCATCACATTCAACCCCTGAGAAAACAGATCTACTTGAACAGAATCAACAATTTGTAATTCGTAATTGCCTACTACGGCTTCCGCTTTTTCGGATGAATTACCACAAGCTGAGAGGAAAAGCACAAGAATAAAAAGTGAAAAAAGCTTTTTCATAAAAAATCACCTAAGAAATTAAATCATTTCAAGATAACAGTCTTTAGTTTTAAACCCATGCTTTCAGTCACTTAACTCGTTGACAAATAGCATAACTTTGCCCCTAAGTGATGAATGAGCAAAAATACTTCTTGGCTGTTATTCCTCCGGAAGCCATTTGTAAGAAAATAGAAGAGATTAAAGCGCATTTTGCTGGAGTTTATGCAAGCAAGGGCGCTTTGCGTTCTCCGGCTCATATCACTGTGCACATGCCCTTTCTTTGGAAAGAAAATAAGGAAGATCAACTTTTCGAGTATTTGGAAAAAGCTCCAAAACCTATTCCGTTTAGCCTTAAGCTTAACGGGTTTGGCGCATTTGCTCCCAAGACCATTTTTATCAAAAATGATTATTCTGAAAGCCTAATGGACTTTCAAAAACAGCTAATCAAATACACTTGGCGCCAAATGCAGCTGTTTAATGGCAATCATAATCGAGGGTTTAATCCTCACATTACTGTGGCTTTTCGAGATTTAAAAAAGCCTGCTTTTGAACAGGCTTGGCAGGAATTTGAGTCAAAAACCTTTGAAGCTGAGTTTACCGTTAGCTCCTTCTGGCTTTTAAAACATAATGGAAAAGTCTGGGAGCTATTCCGAGAATTTAAATTTCATTAAACTCTATTCCGTTTTCAACTTACCCAAAAGGCCATTTGGCTTAAGCAGTTCTACGTAATCCGTAAGTTTCAACTCCAGTTCCGTTGCGCCCATTGATCGCGGACCTATTTCATAAGGATTATAGTAAAAAAGCAAGCTCTTATCGATGATGGCGAAGTTTTCGTTCAACGAAAATTTTCCTTCATCAAAAAAGTAACCTTCATCTTCAAGCGATCTTTCTGGTGGAATTTGTTTGTCCATTCTGAATTCAATCTCAGCCAAATCATTCAGTTCCTTTTCATAACCTTTCACCAAAAAGTCATTCAGCGTGATCACTTTACCAGATTTTAAATCGTAGCTGCGATACACTTGGTAAGAACTTGGATGCGCGCCTCCGGTATAAGAAAAAATAGTTGAAGCTGTACTGATAAAGGTTGAATCTTGATAAATGATATCGGAGCTAATTTCCAACAACCAACCTGCTTTATAATCTGGATTTTCTTTCAAAAACTTATCATAAGCCGTACTCATTTCTTCAATCAGCAAGTCAAAATCATCTTTAGGCTCGTTGATAAAGGCGTACTTCAGAATTTCCTTTTCAATATGAAGGTTAATGGTGTCGAGCGCTTGTTCAGAAGCTCCTGATTTGATGACAGGATATTGAATATCGATGCTCAAACAGCGTTCACCACTTTCCTGATCGGTGCATGGGCCTTTAAATTCCTTCACTTCTTGCAGCTGGTAAGTAACAAAAGTAGCCTTCGGAATATCTAATGAATATTCAGCAGATTTTTGCTCTTCTTTTGAGCCAAAGGAACAGCTAAAGGTTAAGGCCAAAAAGCTTAAAAAGGCGAGTTGTCGCATTAATCGAATTTAAAAGTGTGTGAAATTTCTCTTTTGTTAAGCTTATAACTCTTAAGCTGGCCATTTGCTTTAAAATGAACGATGTTTTCTTGATCAGGGAAAGTTTCTACCAACAACGTATTGGCAACATCGGCTTGTTCAATGCTTTTTATTCCCTTCACTTCAATGTAGCACCAGCGAGCATCGCCTTCTAATTCGCTCCCCAAATAATTGAAAGAAACATCTTTTCCGTCTACCGTAATAAAAAGCTTTGCCTTAATGTAAGAGCCAATCAAACTATCCAGTTTTTGCAGGTTATCGGGCTTATAAGTATCGATGTAATCTATTTTATGGAACTTCTGAAGGCCCGTGGCCAGGTCGTCCATAAATAGGCGTTGACTAATTTGTAAAGCATTGGTTTCAGGGTCGTGTTCTATATCGCAAACACTTACGTGAAATGGGTGAAAACTCCAAAAAAGGCTTAAGATCACCGTATATAAAAGCTTTGTAGGCATGGCTAGTTCTTTTGTATGCGCTTCAAAAATTAAGTTTTATAATTGCAAAGCTAAATGAAAATCCTTCAGGGCATCGTCTTAATTATAAATGGATCAGTTTAAACTTTATTTCCAGCTAGGCTACGAACATATATTAGATGTAAACGGTTTTGATCACATTCTTTTTGTGGTAGCGCTTTGTGCCATTTACCTGATTCAAGACTGGCGAAAAGTATTGATTCTTATCACGGCTTTTACCATTGGGCATTCCATTACACTTGCATTAAGCACTTTCCAACTGGTCAATTTCCGTACCGATATTATTGAGTTTCTAATTCCCGTAACCATTTTCATTACGGCCTTCAGTAATATTTTAAGAAAGCAAAACAGCATTAAGCCGTCTGCCCTAAACCTTAACTATTTCTTCGCCCTATTCTTTGGGTTGATTCACGGGCTTGGGTTTTCTAATTATTTAAAGAGCCTTTTAGGCAGAAATGAAAGCATTGTCACTCAATTGCTAGCCTTTAACTTAGGTTTAGAATTGGGCCAAATTATAATAGTAGCATTCTTTATGATTATCTCTTTTGTATTCATTGGTCTTTTCAATGTGGCTAAAAGAGACTGGAACATGGTCATTTCATCGGCCATTGCCGGAATAGCCATCACTTTGATGATGAGCACAAAATTCTGGTAATTCATAAAAAGTCTGGGGAGAGACTTAGCCTTTTTCAAAAAGGTATCATGTATTTTAGCAATTAAACCTCGGGGTACCGGGGTTAACTTTATAAGCAAACTAACCATTAGATATGAAAAGAGTACTTTTTGTAGTGGCTGCCTTTGCATTAATTTCTGGCCAAGCCATGGCCCAAGTTATCAATAGCAACCACGGTAAGAGGTTTGAACAGTTGGAGCGTATGTTGCGCGACCCAAGTGTTTACCGAACAGCTTCAGGAGCTCCTGGACACAAGTATTGGCAGCAAAGAGCTGACTATGTAATTGAAGCAGAGTTGGACGACAACAACCAGAGACTAACTGGTTCTGAAACGATTACCTATTACAACAACTCTCCTGATCCATTGGATTACCTTTGGATTTCGCTTGACGAAAACGTAAGACAGCCTGATAATCCTTCATACAAATGGGATGAAAGCAGCATCAGAAACAGAATGTCTTATGGTCAAATTCAGTCATTGAATGGCCACAACAACGATTGGGGTTTTCATATAACTGAAGTTTCTGACGCCAAAGGAAATGCTTTAACACATACCATCAACGAAACCATGATGCGTATCGATTTGGCTTCTCCTTTAAAGCCAGGCGCCAAAATGGTATTCAACATCAAATGGTGGTATAACACAACCCCTCGTAGCGAATCTGGTGCTCGTGGTGGTTATGAGTATTTTCCAGAAGATGGAAACTACATTTACACCATTACTGGCTGGTACCCAAGAATGGCCGTTTACTCAGACTTCCAAGGATGGAATAACAAACAATTCACTGGCCGTGGAGAGTTTGCGCTTACATTCGGAAACTTTGATGTAAAAATGACAGTGCCTAACGACCACGTTGTAGGATCTACTGGTGTTCTTCAAAACGCAAACAACATTCTTTCTGCTGAGCAGAAAAAGAGATGGGAAGAGGCCAAAAAATCGCTTGTTGACCCTGTTGAAATTGTAACCTTGGAAGAAGCAAAAGCAGCTGAGCAAGGCAAACCAACTGGCAAAAACACTTGGCACTACAAAGCAGAAAACGTTCGTGACTTTGCATGGACTTCTTCTAGAAAATTTGTTTGGGATGCTATGGCGGTAGATATCGAAGGTCGTTCAGACAGACCAATGGCAATGTCTTACTACGCTAAAGAAGCTTATGGCATCTATTCTCGCTACTCTACTAAAGCTGTAGCGCATACACTAAAAACGTATTCTAAATACACAATTCCTTATCCTTACCCAGTAGCTATCTCTGTAGAAGCTTCTAACGGAATGGAGTACCCAATGATCTGTTTCAACTACGGCCGTACTTTACCTGACGGAACCTATTCAGAATCTACCAAATGGGGAGCGATTGGTGTAATTATTCATGAAGTGGGTCACAACTTCTTCCCAATGATTGTAAACTCTGATGAACGTCAGTGGACATGGATGGATGAAGGTTTGAACACTTTCGTGCAGTACTTAACTGAGCAAGAATTTGATGAGAATTACCCTTCAAGAAGAGGCCCAGCTCATAAAATCGCGCCTTATATGGCATTGCCAATCGATCAGTTAGAGCCAATCATGACTAACTCTGAAAACATTGTAGGTTTCGGTAATAACGCTTATGCAAAAGCAGCTACCGGACTTAACATTTTGAGAGAAACCATCATGGGTCGTGAGCTTTTCGATTTTGCGTTTAAAGAATATGCGCAACGTTGGGCCTTCAAACACCCAACTCCAGACGATCTTTTCAGAACTCTAGAAGATGCTTCTGCAGTAGATATCGATTGGTTTATCAGAGGCTGGTATTTCACCATTGAGCATACCGACATTGCGATTGACAATGTGAAATGGTTCAAACTAGATACTAAAAACCCTGACGTTGAAAACCCAAGAATGAAAACTGAAGCTACCGAAGCTGATTTTGACGTTCGTAAGGAGAAAAACAAAGAAGAGGGAATGAGCTATTATGCCGCAAGAGATAAAGGCTTACAAGATTTCTACTACTCTTATGATGAATTTGCTGTAACCGATGATGCAAGAAAAAGCTTATCAGCGTTTCACTGCTTCGTTGAGCGATGAGGAAAAAGCATTGTTGGGCGACAACAAAAACTTCTACGAAATCGACTTCTCAAACAAAGGTGGTTTGGTAATGCCAATCATTATTGAGTGGACTTATGCCGATGGCAGCACAGAAATTGAGAAAATTCCTGCTTACATCTGGAGAAAGAATGAAGACCACGTTACCAAAGCATTCATGAAGAATAAAGAGGTAGTTCAAATTAGAATCGACCCTAAGCGTGAAACTGCTGATACGGACGAAAGCAACAACTACTTCCCAAGAGTAAATAAGCCATCAAGATTTGAATTGTTCAAAGGTTTTGGTGGAGGAGCTAGAGGCCAATCATTTGGTTCTAATCCAATGCAAAAAGCAAACGGAGGAAATTAATTTTCTCTTCTAAACAAATTGAAAAAAGCCTCAGTGATCGGATGATCACTGAGGCTTTTTTGTTTTCATCCCTTAAAGCTTTACCCTGTTCCTTCTATTGAAAAATAGGTTCAACATAACTGAACATTATAATTATCAAAGGGTTGGTTAGGCAAAGCCTAATATTGGACTAAGCTTAATAATAGCAATGAACTTAAAAAACCAATTGATATGAAAAGACACGCAACAGCCGTTTGGCAAGGCAGTGGAAAAGAAGGCAAAGGCCATTTAACCACACAAAGTTCAACGTTAAATCAGACACAATACTCGTTCAATTCGCGATTTGCAGAAGGTACAGGAACCAACCCTGAAGAGCTAATTGCCGCGGCCCACGCAGGTTGTTTTACCATGAAGCTTTCTTTCAATTTGGGAGAAGCGGGTTTCACCCCTGATGAACTAGAAACCAAGTGTAAAATCAGTTTGGAAGATGGCACCGTTACACTTTTGCACCTTACTTTGAAAGCTAAAGTACCCGGCATTGAGAAGGCTAAATTTGATGAACTGGTTAAAGATGCTGAAGAAAATTGCCCGATTTCTAAATTACTAGACACTAAAATTGAGGTTGAATCTACCTTAGAAAACTAAGAGGCACTTGAAAAAAATAAACCCTCCAAAGATAGCTGCAAAACCTCAGGCTACTTTTGGAGGGTTAAACTTCTTTATAGCTTATCAAGCACTTAATTTCTTATAACCTGAAGGAGGTTTTCTATACGCATAATAGCTCATCACTACTTCCATCGCCTTTCTCATGGCCATATTAATAGGCATAAGCTTGGTGCCCAATTCAGGATCAATACTTCTTAACCTGAAGTAGTAATCACTCATCATAGGCACTGTATTCTCCTGCTGCATTTCAAGCGTTAAACGCTCAACTTTTTCCGCTTGAGATTCCTTAATAGTTTTACAGGTAACAAACTTTGGACTTCCATTTTTATCGCGCATCGCAGAAAAACCAAATAATCTGCAAATCAAGCCTCTATACATATATTCTCCGCAAAAGCCTTTCTCAGAGCTCCCAATTACAGGACTAAATACGGCACACGCAGGATTACTTCTTTCCAGCAAATCATCGTAAGCCTTATCGAGCTGTTTGTTCACTAATAAATTGAAAGCTAAAGGCAAAAATTCAAGAGGTGTGGCTTCAATTTCAGCTTTGAAACAGCACTTTCCGCAGCCAGAAACACAGCCAATTCCGCTGGTTTGGCGGAAACTACTCATATGGTTGTCGAGGGCCGCAAAAACTTTTTCTACCGCCTTCACTTTTCGGATAACCGACATGATTTCGGCCGCAAATGTAGATTTAATTATGATCGGTTGTATATCGAGAATCTTCAGAAATCGACAAATAACATATAACGATTTCTTGTCTATTCAGCGAACCGAATTACTTTAAAAACTTAAGATAACGTGTTTGTCTGGGTATATGAAGGACCTAAGCTTATAAGTTCCAGACTTCTTCGCTCTTCCATCAAAAAGCTCATAAAACAGATGGATTAACCCGCTAATTTCCGACTGAAATTACCTTGAAAACCCACCTGCCGTTCAATCCTCAGTTTTCAGGATTCATTCTAAATATCAAAATTCCATAAACTTTGACCCGAAATTCTCAAACGATTGCGCTTTCAATCGGTTTGATTATTTATGGCTTAACGGGATATGCCTAACTTCTTGGTTCAACCCTATCACAAAACTACGCAAAGTAAAAATGCAGAAAAGACACACTTACGACCTCGGAATGATTGGAAATGGCTCATTCAACGCCTTAATCGGAATGAACACCAACATTAAATGGATGTGTCTGCCGAGGTTCGATAGCTCTTTTATTTTTGGGAGTTTAATGGATGAAGAAAAAGGTGGAGATTTCAGTATTTGCCCTATTAATGGAGAAAGTAAATACCGCCAATACTATCAAGAAAATACCAATGTGTTGGTTACGGAAGTGGAAACAGAAGACGGAAAATACCGCGTTACGGATTTTGCGCCTCGTTTTTTCCAGCATGACCGCTACTACCGCCCAACCCAGTTAATGCGCAAGGTAGAACCTCTTTCAGGTTCGCCAACCATTCAGGTTCGCTGTAACCCGAAAGGCGAATACGGTGAAAAAACCCTCACCAAAGAACGCGGAAGCAGCCATATTCGCTTTCACGGCTTGGAAGAACCTCTTCGATTAACCACAAACATTCCTCTAAGCTATATTATTGACGAACAGCCCTTTGTGCTTTCTCAAACCATGTATTTGATTCTGTCATATGGAGCTCCTTTTGAGGCTGCACTACAAGAAACCGTAGAAAGTTTTCTTACCAAAACGGTAAACTACTGGAGGCTTTGGGTGAAGTCGACCAGTATTAGAGGCCGCTTTCAAAAAGAAGTTATCCGATCTTCATTAGCACTAAAAATCATGCAATATGAGGATACAGGAGGTATAATTGCTGCCCCAACTACCTCACTCTCGGAGTTTCCAAACTCTACTCGAAACTGGGATTACCGCTATTGCTGGATGCGCGATGCTTATTATACGCTTTCGGCCTTTTCAAATATTGGTCACTTTGAAGAAATGGAGAAGTACTTTCAGTACATCACCAATATTATTCTGAAAAAGAAAGACCGCATTCAGCCGCTTTATTCCATTACAGGAGAACCTCAGCTTATCGAAAAGGAACTTCCTTTGGCTGGCTACCTAAAAAATGTACCCGTTCGCATTGGTAACGATGCTTATACACACATTCAAAATGATGTGTATGGTCAGATTATGCTGACCATTCTGCCTGTATATGACGACCGAAGATTTATTCTAGACGAAAGGGCTGACTCGCATTTATTGCTCAGCCACCTAACAACTTACATAGAAAAAACCATTGATGAATTGGATGCTGGTATCTGGGAATTCAGAGGCAGAGAGCAGCAACATGCCTACACCAACCTATTCCAATGGGCGGGCGCTTCGGCCATTGCAAAAGTGGCCAAAAGCAGAGGTTATCAAGAAATTTATGATAAAGCCATTGCCTTACAGAAGAAAGCTTCAGTGAAAATTGAAGAATGCTACGAAGAGGAAAGAGGCGTTTATACACAAGCCAAAGGCGTAAAACATATGGATGCTAGTAATCTTCAGCTTATTCTGATGAACTATTTAGACCCAAGTTCTGAAAGAGCAAAACAGCATTTGAAGGTGATGGAAGATGAGCTTAAAACCAAAGAAGGCTTATTTTATCGATATAAGCATGCCGATGATTTTGGCGAGCCCGAAACCACCTTCCTCATTTGCGGATTCTGGTATTCTGAAGCCTTGGCGGCCGTAGGCCGAACAGATGAAGCCATTGAGGTTTTTGAAAAGCTCTGTTCATACAGCAACCATGTTGGCTTGATGAGCGAAGATATTGCGCCAATGGATGGCGCCATGTGGGGCAACTTTCCTCAAGCCTATAGCCATGTAGGTTTGGTGAATGCCGCCTATCGCATTTACCGAAAAATGGACACTCCGAGTTTTCTGTAAATGAGAAAATAGAAAAGCACCAAGGTTTGAACCTTAGTGCTTTTCTATTTCATTAAGAAACCCTTTTATAAATCGAACAAGTGCTTGTTCAATTTTTGCAGTGCTTCTACTTTAAAATTGCTGTCCGTCAATAAAGAAATATTGTGACGGCTTCCTCCGTAAGAAATCATACGAATAGGAATGCTAGTAAGCGATTCAAAAATATTGTTAACAACACCTTTTCTTTCCGCCACAAAATCGCCCACAACACAAATGATGGTTTGGTTCTGGTCAATTTCTACTGTTCCAAATTTCTCTAATTCAGTAAGAATTTTAGAAAGGTAAGTATCATCATCAATAGTTACAGACACTGCCACCTCAGAAGTCGTAATCATATCGATTGGCGTTCTGTATTTTTCGAAAATCTCAAATACTTTTCTCAAGAAACCATAGGCCAAAAGCATTCTGGAAGACTTGATTTTAATGGCTGTAATGCCATCCTTGGCGGCAATGGCCTTAACGTCTGCGGAATCTGAAGCTGTGCTGATCACAGTCCCTTTAGCTTCAGGCTGCATGGTATTCAATAATTTTACTGTAATGCCCATTTTTTGAGCAGGCCAGATAGAAGCTGGATGCAGAATTTTAGCTCCAAAATAGGCTAACTCAGCTGCTTCATCGAAAGAAAGCTCGGCAATAGGGAAAGTTTTGTCTACCACCCTTGGGTCGTTGTTGTGCATTCCGTCAATGTCAGTCCAAATTTGAACCTCAGAAGCTTCAATTGCCGCACCAACTAAACTGGCAGTATAATCACTTCCTCCACGTTGAAGGTTATCGATTTCGCCTTTATGGTTTTTGCATATATAACCTTGGGTGATAAAGATTGAAGTCCCTTCTTCCTTGGCTAAAATGGCTTTCAGTTTTTGAGAGATTAAATCCAAATCTGGCTCTTCTTCCTCATTGGTTCTCATAAACTCCAAAGCGGGAAGCAGCTTGGCATTTACTCCAATTTCTTCTAAATAAAGAGTGAAAAGCTTGGTAGACATCAGCTCACCTTGTGCAAGAATATCTCTGTTCAACGCCTCGTTAAAGGAGATTCTTAAAGTGATCAACAGAAATTCAAAATGCTCATCAATAACTTCCTTGGCCTTTAGCTGCTGAGTTTCGGTGGAAAGTAACTCTTTATAAAAAGTGTAGTAATGCGCACGAAGCGATTCAATCTTTGTTTTAGCGTCTTCCTTATCGTTTTTGGCCAAAGATTCGCCAATGGATACCAAAGCATTTGTGGTACCTGAAAGAGCCGATAAAACAACAATTTTAGCGTGATCATCTCTCGTGATCAACTGCGCTACTTGGTGCATGCGCTCCGGTTTACCAACCGAAGTTCCCCCGAATTTTAATACTTGCATGAATTTATTCCGAAGTGGTTATAGATATTTTCTTGATTGATTTTGGCCAAAAGTGCCATTTAGAAGCCAAGCATTTTTATGGCCGTAATGGCGGCTTCATCACCTTTATTGCCGTGTTTCCCACCTGCCCTGTCTAAGGCTTGCTTCTGAGTGTTTGGTGTCAACACTCCAAAAATTACAGGTTTATTGAATTTCAAACTGACATTCGTAATGCCGTGCGCAACGGCATCGCAGATAAAATCGAAATGGCGAGTTTCGCCCTGAATAACGCAACCCAGACAAATTACAGCATCAACTTCGGCTTTTTCAGCCATCCATTGGGCTGCCAAAGTAAGTTCAAAGCTACCAGGCACATTTTTTCTTACAATGTTCTCTTTGCTTGCGCCATTCTCCAAAAGCGTTTCGTAAGCTCCTTGGTATAGAGATTCCGTTACCTCTTCGTTCCATTCTGAAACAATAACAGCAAAGGTTTTAGAGCTGATATCGGTAACGTTTTTATTACTGTAGTCACTAAGGTTTTTCTGACTTGAAGCCATTGATAATTCTGTTTTTGATGTAAAAGAAAGTAGGTTGAAAATAAAAAAGGTAAGACCTTTCGACCTTACCTTTTCTGTTAATTTTTCATCAATGCATTAACTACCGGCAAGGCCTTCAAGGCGCGCCTTTTTCTTTCGTGCATTGGTATATTCAGCAGAACCGAAGTGGTTCTCGATAATCTTGTCCAATGGTTTAATTGCAGCTTTGAAGTCATTGTCTTTTTCGTAAGCCAAAGCAGCTTTCAACAAATAACCTGGTGCAAAAAAGTCATCGTCAGCAGAACTTGCTGCTTTTTCGTAAGCGCTTGCAGCATCGCTGTAATTGCCTAATTCCATGTAAGCATCACCTACTAAAGCATTACCTCTGGCCTGAACAAAGTTTTCAGAAGTACTAAAGCTTTCTAAGTAATCCAATGCAAGTTGAGGCTCTTGTTGCTTTAAATAAATAGCACCCGCGTAAAAGTTAGCTAAGTTAGCTGCTTCTGTGCCACCATAAATATCGATGATGCTTAGGAAACCTAAGTTTCTACCATCTCCGTTTAGGGCTAAGTCTAAGCTATCTTGCTCAAAATAATACTGTGCTTGGAACATTTCGCTTTGCGCGTCTGTGTTCTTGCTATTCTTGCTATTGTTAAGAATGAAATAAACGGCAACTACCACGATTATTACCAAACCTGCAATTGCACCAATAAAGCCCACTGGGGTAAGCTCTTTCTTCATTCTATCAATAGAAGAGCCCTCTTTTTTACTCGTACTGTTTACTTCTCCTGAAGTCTGATTCGCCATCTCTTGAAAATTAGGTCGCAAATATAAAGAAATTGTTGAAAAACAAGGGATTAAATCCTATTCCATGATGAACGGATAGTCCTCTTGAACGTACACGTCTTTAAATGCCTCAGAAGGATCAGGATAATTAGATTCTTCAGCAAACTTCACTGACTCTTGAACCTCGTCCTTGATTTTCTTATCGATATCTTTTAATTCTTCTTCTGTAGCCCAATTGTTCTCCAAAATCACAGCTCTTACTTGCTCGATTGGATCACGATCTTTGTATTCAGCTAATTCTTCTTTAGATCTATACTTCGCTGGGTCAGACATTGAGTGGCCTTTGTAACGGTAAGTTCTGAACTCCAACAAAGTTGGGCCATCGCCTCTTCTTGCACGGTCGGCAGCTTCTTCAACAGCAACGTGAACGTTTTCTGGACTCATAGCATCTACAGGAGCAGAAGGCATGTCGTAAGATTCGCCCAAAGTATAAAGCTCAGTTACGTTAGAAGTTCTTTTTACTGAAGTACCCATAGCGTAACCGTTGTTCTCGATTACGAAAATCACTGGCAATTTCCAGGTCATAGCCATGTTCAAAGCTTCGTGGAAAGCACCTTGACGCACAGCACCGTCACCCATCATACAAATACAAAGGTTGCCAGTTTTGTTGTATTTCTCTGCAAAGGCAATACCAGCACCCAATGGCACCTGACCACCTACGATACCATGGCCGCCCATGAAACCACGCTCTTTATCGAACATGTGCATAGAACCACCTTTACCCTTAGAAATACCTGTTTCTTTAGCCATCAATTCAGCCATGATTGCTTTAGGATCGGTACCCAACGCCAATGGCTGACCGTGATCGCGGTAAGCAGTAATCCACTTATCACCTTCTTTCAAAGCAGTTACAGAACCACTTGAACAGGCCTCTTGGCCAATATAAAGGTGACAGAAACCTCTGATTTTTTGTTGTCCGTAAAGCTGTCCAGCTTTTTCTTCGAACCTTCTTTGAAGCAGCATGTTCTCGAACCAGAACATGTAAGTCTCTTTAGAGAACTTAGTAGCCTTCTTTGCTTTTGCTTTCGATGTTGCTTTAGTTGCGGCCATTCGTCAATATATTTGAAGGAAATCGGAGTTTCCTTAGCTTTCTATAGTTTTGAAATCGGATTGCGAAAATAAGACAAAAACGATCAACTTCGAAATTAATGCATCTGGAATCTATCAGTCTCCACAATTTCAAGAACTACGAAAGTTTAAAGGCGGCCTTTTCGGGCGAAATAAACTGTTTTGTGGGCAAAAACGGCAGTGGAAAAACTAATCTTCTAGACGCAATTTATTATTTGTGCATCACCAAAAGCGCCTTTAATCCGCAAGATGTTCAGTGTGTGAGCCATGGCGAAGACGCTTTTTCCATAAAAGGCAAGATGATTCAGGAAGGCAGAGCCCATACCGTGGTCTGTGGAATGCAGGTGGGAAAGAAAAAACTGATTAAGCTAGACGATAAGCCTTATAAAAAAGCCAGCGAACATTTAGGTAGGTTTCCCGTGGTACTTATCGCACCCAACGATACGGATGTAATTCGCAATGGCAGTGAGGACAGGCGCAAGTTTTTCGATGCTATTATTTCGCAAACCAGCCAGGTTTACCTGAATAATTTGGTGAGCTACAATCATGTATTGAAACAAAGAAATAGCCTGCTGAAACAATTTGCCGATCGTGATTTTTTTGATGAAGCGCTTCTATCTCAATATGATGAGCAGTTGGTTCGATTTGGCAGCCAGATTTATAAAGTAAGAAAAGCTTTTGTAGAAACCTTTAAACCTATTGTAGTTAGCCATTACCAACGCCTTTCCGAAGCAAGTGAAGAAATTGACCTGCAATATGAGTCTGATTTTGAGAATGACATTTATGCGCTTTTGAAACAGAACCGAAGGAAAGATTTAATCTTAAAGCGAACCAATGTGGGCATTCATAAAGATGAATATCCGTTTTTGATGCAGAATGATTTGATCAAAAAATTCGGTTCTCAAGGCCAGCAGAAAAGCTATTTGATTGCCCTTAAACTGGCCAACTTCGATTATATATATCAAGAAACGAGCATTAAACCACTTTTACTGCTTGACGATATTTTCGACAAGCTGGATGACTTTCGCATTACGCAGCTGATGGCCATGGTAGCTTCCGATGCCTTTGGGCAAATCTTCGTGACCGATGCTCGCCCCGAACGCAGCCATGGCATTTTCGAGTCGATTGGTCACGAAGTCAAATTTTTCCAAGTAGAAGAAGGCCAAATCAATTCCCAACTTTAACTTCGATAGCATCCGAATGACTTGAAAATTCTGGTGCATACATATTTTCTAAAGTTGCAATCCCATTGGAAAAAGTGCCTTTGTTATTTACGCGAAGGTCATATTCGAAAACATAGCTTCCTTTAGGCAAATAATCGATGAAGAAATGAGTAGCGGCATCTTTTGTGCTTTCGTAATACCCAAAACCTTCCTGCCACTTGTATTCAGATAATACGCTTACTGGCTCAAAACCAGAAGCGCGCATGTCTTTTAAATGAAGAAACTCCATATTTCTATCGGTTTTCACTTCTAACACAATGCGGATTAAATCTCCATTTTTGAGATTGAAATTTTCATCAACTGATTTTAATGTTTCGCCTTTTGTGGTCAATTCTACTTTGTAAATCTTTTTGGCCAACGAAATGGCGCCTGTCTTGGCGCTGACCTTGTCAACATCTTGAAAATACTGCCAATAAACACCTCCCCAAATCACTGATTTGCCTTGATTGGTTATTTTCACTTCAGCAAGTTTTTGATCGATACTGTCCTTAGACCATGTCTTTTTGAAATAACCGGCAGGGCTTTCAGTACTCGTTTTATCAGAACTTTTCAAAGTAAAATCACCCATTGCTATTTGCCATTCGGATTTTGCCTTTGCTAAGTTTTCGCCATAAGCGAGCAATGCATGAATGGCCGAAGTTGTCGCTTTTGTGGTTTGCCAGTTTTTCATTCTCTTTTCGGCCAAAAGCCATTGCTTCATGCCTTCTAGAAAATCTGAATCTTTGTCAATTTTTGAGAAAGCTTCGATGAGTAGAGATTGTGTTTCGACAGGAGCTTGCCAGTTGAACCAACCTACTTTGTTTTCCTTCCAAAAAACTCCTTTATCCTTCAACTCAATACTATTCTGCTTTAAAGACTTAATTATTTTTTTCGCGAGTTTCTCCTCACCAATCCTTTGGGCGTAAAGGGCAATCATGGCTTGAGATTGTAAATCCATGGTCAGCCATTTTTCAGATGCTTGCTTGTGATAATAATTAAGCGCTTCATCCAAATCCTTTATGTCATTTTGAGATTCCACCAAGCTCGACAAATACAAGGACTGCACCTGAGGGTAACCAAAATAAATATTATTCTCGTTCTTCTGTTGGTGATAGCTTTCTACTAATTGCTGATCAAGAAAAACCTTTGCCTTAGCAATCATGTCCGCAGTTTTATCATCTCCCGTTAGTTGTGCTAAATGAGCCAAACCAGCCACAATATGCTGGGTGATGTACACACTCGCGTTTCTACTTCCTGAAAACCAAGGGAAACCACCGTTTGACATCTGCATATCAGCTAGTTTTTGAACGGCATTTTCCAGGCTGGTCGTTAGGGTATCCGCATTAAGCAATAAACCCAATCGCTTTTGCTGTTCCTTTTCAGATTTAGCTTCGCGAAGCCAAGGTGTTTCCTGAAGAAGAATGGACTTCAACTCGGGATTTTGCTCCAGTTTGCTGACAGATATTTCGGACGTTCTCCATTTCTCTAAAGTTGATTTAATTTCTGGGTTTTGTTCTAACACAAACTGACCGAGGCGATTGGCATAATAGCGAGCAAAAGTCTGTTCGGCACATTCATAAGGGAATTCAATTAAGTAAGGTAAACTTTGAATCGCCTCCCAAACAGGGTTTGCCGTAAGGTTTAAAGTAAAGCTTTCATGAACAATTCCTTTTTCCCCAGTCGACTTCAGGCCTTCAATCACAACGGTTTGGGCTTTACCGCCTTTTACCCAGAAAGGTGTACTTTCTTTAATTAAAATCTTTTTGGAGAGAATAGGCAGTGCATTTTCCTCTCCATCGGAAAAGCCATTCGCAACGGCTACAATTCTATACTTTAATGCGCCCATTCCTTCCGGAATTTTCAGCCTCCATTCTAAATTAACACTGCCTTTTGGCTGAGGATTGACCGATTTTGTGTCCTGCTCATCCAATAAAACACCATTCACAGGTTCGTTGGTAAGGGCGTTAAAAAGTTCTAGTTTGGCTATTCCGTTTAAAGTATCTAAAGCTAAACTGGCTACTTTGGCCGCAAATACCAATTCATCGCCTTCCCTTAAAAAACGAGGCACATTGGGCAAAACCATCAACTGTTTTTGGGTAACGGCTTTTCTTCTTAAGAGGCCAGTCTTCCAATTTTTATCATGAGCTAACAGCTGAAATTTCCACTTGGTTAACGATTCTGGGCTGGTGAATTTGAATGAAACTTCTCCCTTGTTATTTGTGCTAAGCTGCGGAAAAAAGAAAGCGGTTTCGTTAAAATTTGTTCGCGCTTTTACCTGAGTCAAAAGTTCCTCTTGTTGCTTTTGACCCTGCTTGGTTGTGACCAAAATGACTCCATTTGCAGCGCGAGCCCCATAAATGGAAGTAGCTTGGGCACCCGTTAATACCTCAATATTTGCAATTTGATCTGGACTAAGCGTAGAAGCGTCTACCACAACACCATCTATTACCCACAAGCTATTGTTAGTTTCCCCGAGAGATAAGGCACCTCGGATCCTTATGGTATTACTAGCACCTGGCTGATCTGTAATCGTAACGCCTGCTACTCTACCTTGAAGAGTTCCAATTTCGAATGAAATCTCCTCCATAATTTCTTCATCATCCGAAATTTCAACAAGGGCTACTGAAGTCGAAAGGGATTTCTTCATTTGTTGCCCGTAACCAACTACAACAACCTCATCAAGTTTTTGAACATCGGGTACCAATTGAATTTGGTAGTAATTATTTTCTCCGAGCTTCATTTGAAAGCTCCTATAACCAATAAAACTGATAACCAAAATCTCCTCAGGTTTGGCTTCAATTTCAAAAAAGCCCTGTTCGTCTGTAATTGCTGAAGCTTTTTTATTTGAGGTGTAAATGGCAACTCCTGTCAAAGGGACTCCGGTTTCATCAATTACTTCTCCCGATATCAACCCGCTTTTTAAATCGATTTTTCTTGAAGAAACTACTGGTTCGGGATTATGTCTCCACCTTAAGGTTTGCAAATAGTTCTTTTGAGCCCTTTCTGGATTATTAATATTCAAGCCAAAAAAGGAAAAATTGCCGAATTCAAGACTAGGAGTAGGGGCAGAATAAGAGTAATAATTTTGGCCAAAATGTGAAATCCCAAAGCTTGAAAAATCGTTGATTCGACTGTTCTCATAGTTATCCTTTTTGTAATTATCAACTCGCCAATTATTAATTTGAAATTGATCTAAAGAAGCATCGTACATAGAGGCCAGCACTTCTGCCGAAGCTTTTTCTCCATCTGCCCCTTTTATGCTGAACGACCATTCTTCTTCGCTTCCTGGCTCTATTCTATTTCTAAAAGAACCTACTTCTACCTCTAAGCTTGTGGAAGGCTTTTGAACTTGAACGCCTACTTGGCCAGCATAATAATCGCCAAAAGCCACATAATAATAGAAGATGGTAAAACCTCCTTCATCCTCACTAGAAACCGGAATTTGAAGCGTTTTAATTTCATTATTTAGCCTCTCCGTTTTTTCAAGTAGAATTTGTTCATTTCTTTTCACCATCACATTCACATACAAATCCTCTGCGGCCGTGCCCATGCGAAAGTTCACAGTATCGCCAATTTGATATTTCAACTGATCGATATCTGCGAAAAAAAGTTGATGATCAGCCAAATGCGTTTGACCTTGGCTATTCAATTGAAAAATAGCTTCAGTTTTAACCTCTTCTCCATTTTCATCTTTCGCAGTGAACTCGGCTTTATACTTTCCGATTGGCCATTTTACAACACCTGATAAAGACACTGGAGCTTTATCGTTTGTCTTAATTTCTTCTTTGAAATAGAGCTTTCCTTCTGGCCATTTTTCTATCTCCATCTCGTTTTGATATGGGAAATGAGGAAAGAGTTTGTCGTGTTCACTTTTTGAAAAACCGGGGTAATCTGGAGTTTCCCACGGTGAAATACGCTTCACCTCATTAGGTCCTATCAATTTGTGAATCGTAAGGATTCCTGCTTTTTCAAGCGGCTTTCCATTCAAAGTATTTGCATTTACAAAAAAGGCTGGGTTTTCCGCTTCACGATTGAACTGCGAAGGCACAGAGAAATTCACTTCAAAATTACGATAACCCACTTTGATGGAAGTACTAGCCTCTCTGGTTTCTCCACTAAGGTCTGTAACGGTTGCTTCTACTTCATAAACAAATATCAAGTCTGCCGATTTCTTTACTGTTGAATCAACTTCGGCCGTAAAAGCGATCTGAAATTCACCATTGGAATCTGTAATTGTTTCACCAACTAAAAGAGTTATTTGATTATTTGGGTAAGAGTAGCGGTAGTTGAATTTACTGCTGGAATTGCGCCTTTTGACTGAATACTTTACCGTTGCCGAGGCAATGCTGCTAGTCGAGAAAGATTGGGCTTTGCCTTTAAATACAATACTATCGTTAGGCGAATAAGCATCTGTATTTTCTTCGAAAATGACTTCAAACTTAGGCCTCTTATATTCTTCTACAGAAAAGTAATGAGTACTGTAATCCACATCATCAGCATCATCATAAAGCTGAGTGTAAAAATGATAGTCGTCAGTTTCAAAATAATATTGCCCCGTTAGACGATTAGTTGGAAGTTTAACACTTCCTGTAACTGATCCAAATTCATTGGTAAACAATTCAAGTGAATCCAGAGGCTCACCATTCGGATCGTAAAGAATCAAATTCAACGGTTGTTTGGCCGCTACCTTCACACTATGATCAAACCTCTGAAGCAGAATGGCTTTAAAAAACACCTCTTGGCCTGGTCGGTAAATAGCTCTGTCAGTAAAAATTTGAGTGGTTAAAACATAACTGCTATCGGGTTCGTCCTCAATAGAAGAGTTGCTATAGTATGGCAAATAATAGGAGCTGAAACTAACGGTATCTCTATTTCTAGTGATGTCAACCTTCAAATTTTGGTAGCCTCCTTTTTTATAAGGAATTACCACTTTCCCTTCACGATTAGAGATAGCAGTAGTATCAATTTTTGCATCTCTATAATTTGAAGGGGCATTGTAAATATGAACCTTGGCATTTGGAATAGGTGCAGAATTTTTTCTGCTGATGACATTGAATTGTAAACCAGAATTTGATGCTTTTTGGAGCAGCGCCAAGCCAGATACTTGAATCAAATTATTGCTTAAAATTTCCTCTGAAGTATCATTGGCCGTAACCATAACTAAATACTGACCAGGTTCATGAGCAGGAAAAAGCACTTCTGTTGAATGTGTTTGATAGTCATGCTCGGTTTTGAGCTTTGCCTGCCAAGTTTTGGCTACTTTCAGCTTTGCTATATTTGCTAGATGGGCGGAATCTAGAATTAGGTTTTTGAAATAGACCTGATCCTCAAAAGGCACTTCATAAGATTTGAAATGTAGATTTTCATAATTTTTATATCGAACCAATATTTTGGTTGGCTCAAAAGGCAAAAGATACTGCTCTGTGGTAATGCCTACATATGGAGCTTCAATTTGCTTTATCAGCGCCCTACACTGCTTCGCCCCAAAGCTCTCTGGAAAGGACTTTATGTATTGTTCAGAAAGCGTTTTTGCTTTCACTTTTAAGAATTGATTTTCGGTGTGTCTATCTGCGTTGTAAGTATTTCCTTGATCGTAATAGTTTTGGGCAATGGCAAACCCCACCAAAGTTGATGCAGGATAATTCTTCACCTCTTCAAACAAGCCTTCAAGCTGCTTTAAGTAAAGATTACCCTTATCTGCAGCCGAGCTTTGATTCATGACAAAAGCGAGACGTTCCAGTTCTAGCTGAACCCAAGCTTCAACCTGATTTTTCTCTTGATGAAGCTTAATCAGGCGCTGATAAATGTTCATTGTTTTTGAAAAAAGCAGCGAATCATTTTCAAGCTTTAGCGAAAGAAAATCATCAGAAGAAGTAAGCATTAGGGTGTTGGCAAGCTTGGTGATTTCGGTGAAATCATTCCTACTCCACGCGATCAGATTCTTGTTAATCTCTATTGCCTCATGAGCCAATTGATCGATAAGCAATGGGCGATAGACGGAATCTGCTTCCGCTGAATTCAACAGTGTTTTGAATTGATAAACGGGCATTTCTGCCAAATCCTGATTTAAATTGAGGGAGTTATCTAAATGAAATAAAATCTCCGATTCGAATTGAGATGCATTCCAAAGCTTAAAGTCAGTAGTCTTATCTTCTCGATCAGAGCGATTTTGAATACGCCAACGGTAGTTTCTGTAATAATCGAAAAATATGGATGCTAAATACTTTTCCGCTATGCTACGATAGGGCGCTGTTTGAGCTTTAATTTCTGCTTTCAGTTTATCTACTACTTTCTGCTGACCATCTTCTTCTAAAAGCAAAACAAACTTTGACTGATACAGCACAGCCTTCAATCTCTGAATTTCATTCTTTTCCTTTGTAGAGGCTGAATAAATAGAGTCGGCCAAAGCAGAAGCAGATTTTGGTAGCCCTTTAAGCTCTTCTCTATAAACTAATTCCCAAGCATTTTCATAGTTAAAATCTTGGGCATTCAACTCACAAAACGGGAGCAAGAAAAAAATAATTAAAATAAATCGGAGCTTTTTCATATAAACAGGATTATTGAGATAACAAGTCTCAAATGATTAACCACTATACATGATGAAGTTTTGTTATCAATTCCATATTAAACTAAAAAATTAGTTTAATAAATATTTCAATAAAGAAACATTTTCAGTAAGCACTTACGTATAAAGCAGAAAAACTTCTACTATGAAAACAAAACTAACTTACCTCACGGTCTTATGTGGCTTCTGCCTTTCTCTTATTTCCATGGCTACTCCTGAAAAAGAAGGTTATGCATGGCTAAAGCAGCAACTCGACAATACCAAGGCTTATACTTTGGCGGTTCTTAAGGTCATGCCTGCCGATGATTACGGTTTCAAACCGAATGAAGATCAACGTTCATTTGGAGCCCAAGCCTATCACATTGCTTACAGCGTAGATTACTTCGAAAGAGCCCTAGCCAATAAAGGTCAGGCGGCTTGGAGTCCTGGCGATGAGAACTCAAAAAATAAGGATGAACTGATAAAATGGACAGAACAAAAATTTGACAGCATGCATAAAATGATTCTGGCTACCGAAGCCAGCGATATGATGACAGAACAGATCATTTCGTATTTAGACCATAATGCGCACCATCGTGGGCAAATGATCACTTATTTAAGAATGAAAGGAATCACCCCGCCACAATACCGTTAAGAAATTGAGAAAGGGTAGATGTATATTGAAACAACCTACCCTTTCTAAGCCTTTTCAAAGCTTGTTTATTCTCGAAATAGTACAGTAATTAAGGTTATTTTAAACCTCTAGACTGATGAGATTACATCATGCTTTTTCCTTCTTACTTATTGTTAGCATATTTTCATGCGATAGCTCATCGAGTAAGTCCAACCAAGAACAACCTATTGAGCAAAAACCGCTCGCTTTAGTAGACAAGGGGTTAAAGGTTTTCCCTTTAGATAATGAAACTGATTTTCAAGGCATTCGAGAGGCTTCAATCTATCTTGAAAATGAAAAGGAATATTTTCACTTCTATAACAATCCCAATCATTCTATCTACATATACGATTATGATTCCGCTCAAATCGCTCGAAAAATCACCCTAGAAAAGGAAGGCCCGAATGGTGTTCCTCAGTTTATATTCTCCAAATATTTGATTCAAAACTTTGATTCGGTTTTTGTTCAAATACCCTTTTACGGCATGTATTTGGTAAGTGGCGAAGCAGAAATCCTAAACAGAATTGTTCCTGCTTCTGAAAATTTCACAGAACAAAGACAAGCTCCTATTAACAATGTTTCGATTGATGCGGCTACACGCTTCCAAAATCATCAGCTTGGTGTAGCCTACAGTTCACAAGTGCATGAACCCAATAAACCTTATGCTCGAACTTTGATCAATTTTGAGGACAATTCAATTTCCGAAGGCTTTATTAGGCCAGAATCATTTGTAGCCAACTATAATGAGATAGAGAAAATTAGAACCGAAAAAGGGAAGACATTTTCTGACTTTGACAAACAATTCGTAGCTAATAAAGCATATCTATTCGCAACTAGCCCAATTTCAGATAGCCTTTACCTGTTTAAAGAAGGAGCTTTGGTTAAGCGAATCTACTTCGGTTTGCCAAGTGAAACACTTACGGATTATAAAAACTACATGGCTTTGAGAGAAATGATAATATCCACTAATGGAAGCAGTGGAAGTGTTATGCCGGTAGTAAATCACGACCAGCCCCCATTTTTTACCAATCTATTTATTTCACCCAACGGAAAATACATTTACCGCATTCTGAGTCACGGCACAAAGCCAGCGGTAAACCCTAATACTAACATAGAATACACCACCATTTCCAAAGCCACTTTGCTTGTTATGGATTTAGAAAAAGAAGAGATGGCTTCTTTCGAGTTGCCAATCGATGAGCTAAAAATGTCGGTACCTAAAAGCCAAGGAATATTTGCCAGTAACACTGGTTTACACATTCAGTTGAAGGGTCAAGAAAATGAAAACGAGATTCAATTCAGGGTATTTGGAGTTCAGTAGTTATTAGTCCAAAGCAGTAAAATTCTGAAGGAGATTTAATCCTTCAATTTTTGCCATAACTTGTAGCATGAACTATTCTGAACTGGCTCCACAGCGCCTCGACCTCTTTGCGTTTGTGATTTTTCTCGGCTTGGTGCAGGGCTTTTTCTTCTCTTACTTTCTGTTAAGAAAGCCAAATCGGCTGGACGATAAACATAAATTTCTGGGCATTTCATTGCTTATGCGCTCGCTCGTAATGTTCGAAGTATTTATGTGCTACACCGGCTGGATTACCCACGCACTCTGGCTTGTAGATTATTCAGAATTCATCAACTTCTTAAACGGCCCCGTTTTCTTATTCTTGGTGCTCTCCTTTATTAGCCAGCCCATCCCGAAAAAGTATTATCTGCATTTCATTCCCGCAGCCCTTTACTTTCTATACAGCTGGTTCTTCTATGTGCAAAGTCCTGCCTACAAGTTCAATGCATTTATTGACGCGTTTTATCCCGATATGCCATTTATTCATGCTGAAGAAATTGTTGATCCTGACCCCATTGGCCTAAAATCACTTACTAATCCATTGGGAGTGCTTTACACTTTGGCCTATATTCTTGTTGCTTGTAAATATTTATCACGCGCCATTCGTTTGGGAGAAATAAAATTATTCAAGGGCGCTACACGCGAAATGGCGTGGTTCCGTAATTATTTGATTCTGGGGATTGCTTCATTTGGCTATTGGCTCATCAAATCTTTTACCGGACTACGCGATGTGCAAGACCACTTAGGAGCCGCATTCGAGACCATCATCATCTATTATGTAGGGTTCAAAATTTTATCAGATCAAATTTCAGGATCGAAAAGAAGCACAGAAAAATACAGCAAATCGTCACTTGATGCTGAGCGCAAAAGCCACATTCTAACCAAGCTTGAAAGTTTAATGAAGGAAGACAAACTCTTCTTGAAGAATGACTTATCACTCTCTGATTTAGCACAAGCCTGCAAAGCTTCCAACCATCATGTATCTCAGGTTTTAAATGAAGAGTTGGGCAAATCTTACGTGGAATACATCAACGGCTTAAGAGTAGAGCACAGCAAAGAACTCCTTGTAAGCCAATCCCATTTAAAGATTGAAGAAATTGCGGAAAACTGCGGCTATAATTCCAAATCCACTTTTAACACCGCATTTAAAAAGTACACAGGACAAACACCTTCTGAATTCAGAAATTCTCAGTTATAAAAGGGGCTAGAAGAAGATCCATTTCTTACGTCTGTATAAAGGAGTTCTTTGTGTGTTAGTCATTGCGGTTCCTCTGGATGTGCCAAAACAATACGGTTTGTCGGAATTGGCCTTCAGCGTTCTAATATTCAAGCTGAAAAAGAAACCTCCTGTATTCGGTTCACTATTGAAAAGGGCTCCAATGCTCTGTGTACCGACAGTTATTGGCCCTAATCGGCCAGCCAAGCCCACTTGAAAATCGCCTCGTTCATTGAAGAAAAGAGGTAGATATGCGCTTTTGTTCTGCTTCTCCCATCGGGGAGTCAGCGTGAGGCTATTCATATATCTCAGTTTATAAACCGTTGGCATCAAACCCGTCATATCTACTCTTGCGTAAGCCCCCACGAAAAAATCATTTCCGAAGTTATAATCGAAACCCAAATTGAAAGAAGCAGGCAAGGTGACTTTATAGGTTCCATTCAAGTCGGTAGCATTGGTCAAGGTAGCCAAGCTATCGCGAAAGGCCCTTACCGAACTTAGAGGCTTGAACAGTTGGTCAAAGTCAGCATTTGCAGCAGTGGGCTTTATACCCATGAAATTGGCCGAGGCACTTCCATAATTAAAGGACATTGTGCCGAAATCCGTGATACTCGCGCTGATCTTATATAAGTAATCCACATCTGGTTTTCGCTTTGTGCCATTCTCATTTTCCGGATCCTCTCTAAAAGCTATTTTCTCATACACCACACCAAAATCGAGCGCCAATTTTGCACCTGTTTTATCGGGCAGTCTATTTAAATCTTCTGTGCCATCAAATTGCCGAAAAGGATCAAGGTTATCTGAATAGCCCAAAACCATATCGGCATCCGTAACCATCGTCACTCCAGAAGCATCGGTGGTATAATCCAAATCCCGGACGCGCATTACCATGCTGCCTCGTGAATTGATCAACTTGAGCGTACCACCCATTTTCCAACGTGTGTAATTATATTTTTCTACCACCCAAGCGTAAGTCACCCCATACTCACTCCAAAGTGCAGTGCTAAAAGTGCCATGCTGATTGAGCGCTTGTGTGTTGGCAAAGGCTTGAGAAACACGTCCAAATTGAACAATAAATTCAGGAGTAAAATCAATGGCGCTTCCATGAGCTCTTAATTGATAAGAAAAGCCCAAGGACTTATTCCCCTCTAAACTGACAAAACCAGAAATTCCCCCAAGCGAAGCATTGGCATTTAAATACTTCTGATTGTAATCCAGATATCTCGCAAAGCCTCTACCTTGATCGCCATGCGCCAGATAAGAAATGTTATTGTTTACATAGTAATTTAAATTGAGAAGGCTGAAGTCATATTTGTAAGGTGAAGCCGCTATAGAAGCCGGGTTTAGCCTAGCACCAATAATTCCTGAGAAGTCAGATTGAATAGCTCCATTAAAACTCTGCCCCATAAGCAGCGAAGCACTTAATAGAATAAAAAAGGTGAGCGTTGCGCGTAGCATTCAATCAAACTGATCTAATGATTTGGTGAAAATACGTCATTTCTCAGGAAATATTTTAGCAAAACCCCGAATACCTCCATCCACAGATAAACAGAAGAAAACTTACTCAAAAGCGACCAAAATCTCGTATCTTAAACTATTGAAATTCGCTGAAAAAAACATCTCTTATTTCAGTATACGATCTAAAGTCAAAAATACATTTCACATACAGTTATAATCACTTTGTCACAAAATCAATAATTTACACAAACAGCATTTTTATGTATTCATAACAACCAATAAATGATTTTATAAATCATTTTAATGTATTTATTATATGGTAAATTTTTTCATCAAAATTAAGTCATCAAGTTTAGAGAAATGTAAGATTCAAACCTATATACGAGGAAATCATTATTCGTGGTTTTTCTTCAAAACTATTGAGCATTAGAGCCGATCAATTTTATCGAATTCTCTCCCTCAAACCTTCATTTCTTTATCAAATTCAACTCAAAATAAATCAGATAAAGAGCCTTCAATCACTTACTGAATTTTAAAGATTCTGTGACTAAGAGATTTCAGTTCAAACATAAAAATAGTGTTTCAAAATGAAACATTTTAAAGTTTAGAGACTGCATTCAGCGTTCTATTAAATCAAAGAGTTGTTAGGTTGTTAAAAGGACACTTCACATTCTTCAAAATTCCTTTTCCGTACATTTTCGGATTACTTACCTTTATTGAATGAGTAAACCAGAGAAGTCACTTTTTCTATTAGACGCGATGGCCCTGATCTATCGTGCACATTTCGCATTCAGCAAGAATCCACGCATAAGCTCCAAAGGACTAAATACAGGAGCCGCCTTTGGCTTCACCAATAGCCTTTTTGAAATTATAGAGAAACGTCAACCTTCTCATATTGCGGTGGCATTCGACACACATGCGCCCACCTTTCGACACATAGATTTCCCTGAATACAAAGCCAATCGCGATGAACAGCCTGAAGACATCCGAATTGCAATTCCTCTGGTAAAAGAAATTGTTAGGGCTTTTAATATCCCTGCATTGGAACTAGACGGCTACGAAGCGGACGACATCATTGGAACATTTGCCAAAAAAGCTTCACAAGAAGGTTTTGAGGTGTTTATGATGACCCCAGACAAGGATTATGGACAACTCGTAGAAGAGCATGTTTACCTCTACAAACCTGCTTTTATGGGCAATGGCGTTGATATTATGGGTGTAAAAGAAGTGCTTGAAAAGTGGGATATCGAACGCATAGATCAGGTCATCGATATGCTCGGTTTACAAGGCGATGCGGTGGATAATATTCCTGGAATTCCAGGTATTGGCCCTAAAACAGCTTCTAAACTTCTAAAAACTTATGGAAGTGTAGAAGGCCTTATAGAACACGCCCACGAACTTAAAGGCAAACAAAAAGAAAAGGTGATTGAGTTTGCCGATCAAGGAATTCAATCTAAAAAACTGGCTACTATTTGCACAACGGTGCCGATAGAATTCGATGAAGAAGCGCTTCGATATAAAGGCCCTGATAAAGAAAAAATTACCGAAATTTTTGAGCAGCTTGAATTCCGCACCACACTGAAGCGTGTTTTGGGAGAAACAGCTTCAGTTACTACTACCAAGGCGAAAGCAGCTCCTCAGGCCACAGCCCAGATGGGTTTGTTTAGCGATGACAGCCCAACTCTTCAAAAAGAAACAGAGTCCATTTCAGCTCCTTTAGAGAAGTTAACCATTGCCACCACACAGCATGATTACCATCTTATCGATACACCTGAATTAAGGCAAAGGCTCATCAAATACCTGTTACTGCAGAAGGAATTCTGCTTTGATACCGAAACAGATAACATTGAACCTATTGAAGCCAATATGGTGGGGCTTTCTTTCTCTTATATTAAGGGAGAAGCTTATTATGTGCCTACGCCCCAAAATAGAGAAGAAGCTCAAGCCATTGTAGATGAATTTAGACCTGTTTTCGAAAATGAGGAGATTCTGAAAATTGCTCAAAACGCCAAATATGATATTCAGGTACTCAAAAACTATAACGTTGATGTAAAGGGGCCAATTTTCGATACGATGATTGCCCATTACCTTATCGATCCTGATACCCGTCATAACATGGATGTTTTGGCCGAAAACTACCTCAACTACACTCCAGTTTCCATCACTGAACTCATTGGCAAAAAGGGTACTCGCCAAGGCAATATGAAAGATGTGGACGTGCATAAAGTTGTTGAATATGCGGGTGAGGACGCTGACATTACACTTCAGCTTAAAGAGAAATTTTCGCCTTTAATGGAAGAAAATAAAGTGACCAAGCTGTTCAAAGATGTAGAAATTCCATTGGTAAATGTATTGGCCGACATTGAGTACAATGGGGTGAAAATTGATACCGATGCGCTGGCGTCAATGTCTAAAGAATTAGAAGTTGAGAGTTTAAAGGCGCAAGAAGAAATCTATGAGCTGGCTGGCGTAGAGTTCAACATTGCGTCTCCCAAACAATTGGGGGAAGTTCTTTTCGATAAAATGCAGTTGGTAGACAAGCCCAAGAAAACCAAAACTGGCCAATACGCTACCGGTGAAGACATTCTATCGAAGCTGGCCAACGAACACACCATTGCACGAAGAATCTTAGAGTTCAGGGAATATCAAAAGCTGAAATCAACTTACGTAGATGCGCTTCCAAAAATGATTAGCCCTGTAGATGGCCTTGTACATACAGATTACAGACAAGCTGTGGCCGCTACAGGCCGACTAAGCTCTAATAATCCAAACCTTCAGAATATTCCTATCCGAACGGAGAAAGGACGTGAAATCAGGAAAGCATTTGTGCCAAGATCAGAAGATTACATTCTTCTGGCAGCGGATTATTCTCAGATAGAATTGAGAATTGTAGCTGCCTTTGCCGAAGATGAAAGCATGATTGAAGCCTTTAAAAGCGGTCGCGATATTCACTCCACAACGGCCTCCAAGGTTTTTGGCGTTCCATTGGAAGAAGTAGATCGCGATATGCGTAGAAAAGCCAAGGAAGTTAATTTCGGACTTATTTATGGCATTTCGGCATTTGGTTTGGCTCAAAACATTGGCATTTCGCGTACGGAAGCCCAACAAATCATTACCTCTTATTTTAATGAATTCCCAGGTGTGAAACGCTTCATGGATGCTCAAGTAAACAAAGCCCGTGAGCTTACATATGTGGAAACCATTTTAGGGAGAAGAAGATATCTTCGAGACATTCACTCTAAAAATATGGTCGGTCGTGGTCATGCCGAACGTAACGCGATTAATGCACCTATTCAGGGTAGTGCTGCCGACATGGTCAAAGTAGCCATGATCGACATTCACGATTGGATGAAAAAAGAGAACTTGAAATCGAAAATGATTATGCAGGTTCATGATGAATTGGTTTTTGATGTGTATAAACCTGAACTGGAAACCATGAAAGCCAAAATTCCAGAACTAATGAAATCTGCCATTGAGCTTTCTGTACCTATGGATGTTGAAGTAGGTGTTGGAGAAAACTGGTTGAAAGCACACTAAAAACATTCAAAGTATTAACCCGATTACCAGCAATATGTCACTGCCTATTTCGCTTGCTCAAATTCAAGAAGCTCACGCTAGAATTAAGCCCTATATTCATCGAACTCCGATATTGACTTCCTCTAGCATCAATGAAATTGCTGGTTGCGAAGTTTATTTCAAATGTGAAAATTTTCAGAAAATAGGGGCTTTCAAAGCGCGTGGCGGGCTAAATGCAGTGCTCTCCTTACCTAAAGAACAACGCAAAAAGGGAGTGGTAACCCATAGCTCAGGCAATCATGCGCAGGCCATGGCTCTAGCCGCAAGAGATTCTGGGGTGCCGGCTTATATTGTGATGCCAAACAATGCACCAGAAGTAAAGAAAAACGCTGTAGCAGGTTATGGCGCTCAAATCACTTTTTGCGAACCTACACAAAAGGCGAGAGAAGAAAATGCGGCTCGAATTGTAGAAGAAACCGGAGCTACTTTTGTTTCTCCTTACAATGACTACAAGGTAATAGAAGGGCAAGCTACTTCGGCTCTGGAGCTATTGGAAGATCAAGCTGATTTAGATGCCATTTTTACTCCCGTTGGTGGTGGTGGGCTTTTGGCAGGAACTGCTCTTACAGCGCATTATCTTCAGCCCAGAGTTTCGGTATATGCTGGAGAACCCGAAGGTGCTCAAGACACTTTTCTTTCGTTTCAAAAAGGAGAAATTGTGCCCAATCAAACCACTAATACCATTGCCGATGGACTTTTGGTAACCATTGGTGATAGAAATTTTGACATCGTTCAAAAGCTTGTCAAGGAAGTATTTGTGGTAAACGATAAGGAGATTGTAGAGGCTATGCGATTGATTTGGGAGCGAATGAAAATTATTGTAGAACCTTCCGGAGCAGTGCCTTTTGCAGCTTTATTAAAAAATAAACCCACTTTTTCGGGTAAAAAAGTGGGCATTATTATCAGTGGTGGAAATGTAGATTTAGCTAAACTTCCTTTTATGTCTTCTTAAACTCTTTCAAAAATAATACCCTATTAAAAAAGAGAAATGCTTAGAACTTGTTTCTGATGTAAGTGAATTTGAAATGTTCTTTCCTCTCTCATATCTAAGGGTAAAAGCCAAACTCTGACGTCTAACACCAAATTCAAATATAGGGTTGAAATTCCATTCAGATACAAACTCAATCAACAGGTTTTCATCAAAAGTAATCTTATAATCCAAGTTGCCCTGCTCCATTCCCCTCCTATTTTCATTAATTTTAGAAATATATTTTAAAGCACCACCTACCCCAAGATAGACTTCGATATACTTTAAGTCAAAATAATGACGAAGGCCAGATTGGAAATTAGCTCCAGAATATGAAAAATTGCCCCAAATGGTCCTACTAACTGTTGAATTAACATCAAATGTATATTCACCGCTCGATTTAAATCTATCGTAAAATACCCCAAGGACTATCGAGTTTTTTTTCTTTTCAGATAAATAAATGTTGGATATCAGGCCAAATATGAAAGAATTAGAATTATCAAAGCTAATTGGATCTCCATAAGATATTTCCTCTGGAGTATAACTCATTTTCGATGATAGCAACCCAAAGTTTAGCGATATATCGGGTTTTGCTATTTTATAAGGTTTAATGGGTTTAACCTCAAAATCATTCGATCCTATACATTCGAAATATTTCCTAAATACCGAAATTAAATCATTTTTAGTATAAGCCGTATTCTTCAAAAAACTCTCTATAGAATCACAATCATTTAAGTAAAAAGAAAGTTGCCCCAAATAAGGACTAAATCTAACTATTCCTTTCCCTTCAAGATTATATTCATTGAATAATAACAGGGTTAGGCCAGAATCATCTTTGATATAAAATCTATCTACCCTATGCCTATCTGTGTGTAAAAACAATCCTTTAGAAGCATTGATAAGCCGCTCCACGAATAATCTCTCTCTTATAAATTCTGATTGAGGCCTTTCCGTTAGAGGCCTATTTGTAGGAGGAAGTATCTCTACTTCAATTTCGGCACTTATGTAGGCCCTGTCGTTGACATAAAAGAACGTAATATCATTTGGTGTATACTGGACAACTCCATTGTTCGACTGAAGTTCCAGATAACTTGGAGTAGATCTCCAATTCCCATACTTTATCTGTCCTCGAATGGTATCTCCATTATTTAAAACAACATATCCCTCCTTTAACTCAAATTTTTGAGCCCTTGCATGAAAATGAATAATGATTACCCCGCACACGATAAACATTAAAGAAAAATTAAAACGCATAAACATATAATTAAAAAAACATCTATAATTTTAGTATTCAAGTTTGGCTACCGATCCTCTTGGGCCTGAAGCATAAACTGCTTTTCCATCTTTGGTGGTGCTTACAGAATAATACTTTCCTTCCATGGGTTGAAATGAGGTCATTCCATCGCGGAAATAATCGCAGCTTTCTCTTCCTACTGCTAAAATCAGATCGTTAAAATAAGTAACCCCTGACCTGTAACCTTTAGGAGCCTCTCCCGCTCTGCGTGGAAACCAAACCTGACCTTCGTTTACCGTATAAGCACTGTTAATGCGGGTCAAAGAATCTCCACGATAGTCTCCGCCCACCATAAATCCTTCATCCTTATTTTTAAAAGCAATGGAAAAAATGCCCTGAGTAGGTTCACCGGCTTGCAATGGCGTAAAAGTTTTACCCCAAGTTTCTCCTCTATCAAAAGAGAAGAAAAGGCTAGCGTCTGCTCCTCCCAAACCGATATAAACTGCAGAATCGCCATTGGTTACCAAACAGGTTCCACTAGCCGCAAAACCTCCTTGACCTTCGTGAGCCTCAGGCCTTTGTTCAAAAGGAAGTTCTGACCAAGTTTCACCACCATCTGTAGTTTTCAGAATTGGCAAACGGCCATTCATGGCGTCTCCAAACGCAATTCCATTCTGTTCGTCCCAAAAATCCATGGCATCGTAAAAAGTACCTTCTTTCATGGTGAAGTACTTTTGTTCCCAAGATTTGCCCCCATCTGTGGTTTTATAGATCACTGCTGGAAGTCCGGCACTTAGAACCACCGCTGTATTTTTATCAAAGGCTTCAATGTCTCTAAAATCGATTGTATCGGCTTCAGCAATGCTCACATTCTCCCATGTTTTACCCCCATCTACCGTTTTAATTACAGTTCCTTGGGTACCACTCGCCCAAGCCACATTTTCAGAAACTGCACTTAAACCACGAAGGCTAGACTTTACGCCTGATTCCTGCGCATTCCAAACGGGGGTGGTTTTTTCTGTTTCGGCCTTCTTTTCCGATTTGCTGCCACAGCCCATCAAGCCAAGGCAAACTGCTACTACTAAAAACTTCTTCATTTTGAAGATATAGATGCCCAATCAGGCTTTTCTGGGGAATGATAAACAGATTCTGGTAATTCTTTATACACTTGGATATTCGTTAATTTTCGATCTCCTCTATCGCCCGAAATCAAGATTTCACCCTTCCTTTGGTAATCTTTGAAAGGTACATTAAAGCCCTGAGCCGTATCCGCTGAATTTCTATAGTAAGCCCATTGCTTTACCAAATGATCTGTTTGGCTAACCCAAACCCAGTAACGGTTATTTGGTGTGTTACCCACATTTTCGAAAGTAAGTTCGAGCTTATCAGATTCAACACCTTCATTGGTTGGTTCTTCGCCCATATATTTTAGGGTAACGCCAGAATCCTTCAATTTGAAAGGCATCAAAAGCCAATACGAATCATTAATCCACGCGCCCTTACCTCTGTTGATTAGATTGGATAGCGAATCGGAATCCGTAATTTCTCTTCCATCGATATACACCTTACCAGAATTGTCATTGATATTGATCAAATACACAGTTTTATCATGGTCGATACGCACATCACCCGTCCATTTGTCCCAAACCAAATCTCTTACCCCGAAAAAATTCCATGCAATATGTCGGGTGTTGTCCCAGGCCTTTCTGCCACCCATTGCTTCCATAACTTCGTCAGCAATTTCAATAGCTTTTGGATCAGAGCCTTCTAGATTGAAACCTTCTGAAGCAGGATTGCCATAATCTTCTTGAACAGTTTCCTTTTGTGTATTTCCGCAGGATTGGAGTAACGCCAAGGCAAAAAGTATGGCGAAATGATAGAATTTCAGTTTCATAATCGGTTGGATTTATAGCCTAAGATAATGGGTTTATAAACAGGATTGACCTTGCTGAACCAATAAGTTGGACTAGGCCCTTTGATTAGGCTCGCTTCTTACATAAAAAATAAAATCGCTCATTGGCGGCTCAATATGGTTTTGACGAAGCAGCGTAGCCAAATTCCCTCTATGATGCGTACCATGATTGGCCACATGTGTCAAAATATCCGAGAGTCGAGCGTCATATTCAACGCCTTTTGAATTTGTATAATGAATCACATCTTCATATTCTTCTTGAGAATAAATGAACTCCAACCACAATTCGCTTCCCTTTTTTAAGAGTTCGACAGCTTCGGGCATAGGGTGTACGTCCCAAACGCCAGGAATTTCACCTTCAACTTGAGTGATTCGCGAAAGCCAAACCAACTGAGCATTGGCGATATGCGAAAAAATTCGTTCGATATCTTCACTATCAAAAGGCTCTGATTTGATTTTCTCGGAGAATAATTTGTTAGCCCAAAGATTGTATTCATACATTCTGGTGAAGCGTTCTTTCATAGTCTAAAGCTTTTAAATTTCTATTTAGATTTAGAAAACGCCTGCCCTTTTGCCTTTCCGTAAGCCAAAGCATTAATGCCAAGCCAAACCAAAAACGGAACCCAAATCAAATCATTCATTAGCAAATGAAAAAGGCCTTGTTTGCCAGCTTGTCCTTCTAAAATAAAGAAGTAAAACCATGCCGCCCCTAAGAGTTTTGTGCCCAAACCTACAAAGAGCAAATACCAATATTTACCAGGGTGCATTGCGCAAATGAAGTAAATAATGCCCATGGCTAGAACGGCCCTACCTTGCCAAATTATGATTTCTGGTTGAGCATTTTGGCTTTCAGTTACCCAGTGAAAAAAGCTCTCTGGAAACCAAGCGATAAAAATGCCCCAGAAAATATTGTAAATGGAGGCGATCAATAAGAATCCCCTCATCCAGTTGGGAAATAGCGTTTGTGGCGTTTCCTTCGTTTTCATAACTTGACAGGCCTGCAGATTGTTAATTCGTTCTTTTCTACAAAACAAGGCAAAACATTTAAACTACCATCATGAAAAAACTAATTCGCCTTAAACAAGGTAAAACTACCCTTGTGCTTTTAACCGTATTTTTTGTCTCCTCTGGCTTTGCATTGGGTTATAAAGTAGCTCAGGAAATGGCTATTGAGAAGCAGGATGTTAAAGCGGCACAAAAGATTCTTGATCTGAATTTTACTGATACTGAAATAGATCAACTTTTGCCTGGCCTCAATAGAAATATGGAAGGAGTTCGAGAACTTCATCAGTTCGAATTGGGCAATGAAACGCCTCCTGCCCTGTGGTTCAATCCAGTAGTAGGCGAAAAGCCATACGGAACCAAACAAGAGAAAATCGAGTGGGATTTACCTAAGCAGGTTTCTCTTCCAAAAAACAAAAACGACCTCGCTTTTTATTCGGTAGCTCAGCTTTCAGTACTTATTAAAGAGAAAAAAATCTCATCTGTAGATCTCACCAAATTCTTTATCGAAAGATTAGAAAAGTATGGCGATACGCTCGAATCAGTTATTACGATTACCAAGGAAAGAGCACTTGCTCAAGCGCAAAAAGCCGATGAGCTTTTAGCCAAGGGCACTTATTTAGGGCCGCTTCATGGCATTCCATATGGCGCTAAAGATTTGCTTTCTGTACCCGATTATAAAACCACTTGGGGTGCTGCTCCTTACAAAAATCAAAACCGCGGTGATGAATTGGCAACAGTGATCAAAAAGTTGGATGACGCAGGCGCAGTATTGGTTGCTAAACTTACGCTTGGCGCATTAGCAATGGGCGATGTTTGGTATGGCGGCACAACCAAAAACCCATGGAACTTAGAACAAGGATCGAGCGGATCTTCAGCAGGTTCAGCATCATCTGCTTCCGCAGGTTTGGTTCCTTTTGCTTTAGGTACGGAAACCTTAGGCTCCATTGTTTCTCCATCTACAAGAAATGGGGTAACAGGCCTTCGCCCAACATTTGGCAGAGTAAGCAAAGCTGGGGCAATGGCTTTGAGCTGGAGCATGGATAAAATTGGCCCAATTGCTCGCAATGCTACTGATTGTGCTTTGGTTTTTGATGTAATCAGAGGAAGCGACAACAAAGATTTATCGGTTCAAGACGCACCATTTAACTACAAAGGCAAGGCTGATTTATCAAAACTCCGTGTTGGCTATTTGAAATCTTACTTCGACAACACAAGAAGCGAAAGCCAAAAGAAAAACGACCAGGCCGTTTTGGATCAATTGAAAAGCCTAGGCGCCAAATTAGAGCCAGTAGAATGGGTTGATGATCTTCCATATGGAGCTATGCAAGCGATTCTTTCGGCAGAAGCTGCAGCCGCTTTCGATGGCTTAACCCGCTCGGATAGAGATTCACTTTTGGTAAGACAAAATGCCGGTGCATGGCCTAATTTGTTCCGCCAAGCCAGATTCATTTCAGCAGTAGATTATATCAACGCCAACAGAGCCCGTTTTGTGATGATGCAAAAGGTAAATGACTTAATGAAGGACTATGACGTAATTGTTAGCCCGAGCTTTGGTGGTAGTCAGTTGCTAACAACCAACCTTACGGGAAATCCATGCGTGGTGGTAAAAAATGGATATACCGATAACGGAAGCCCAACCAGTATTTCGTTCATTGGAAACCTTTATGATGAAGCAACTATTTTGGCGGTTGCCAGAACTTATCAGGAGGCAACAGAGTTCGATGAGCAAAATCCCCCATTGTTTATTAAATAATGAACTGAGTAATTTGGGCTACATAAACTAACCATTGAAAGATAATGCTTTTAGCTATTGACGCTGGAAATACAAACATCGTTTTCGGAATTCATGATGGAGAAAAATGGGCGCATGAATGGCGTTTTAACACACTCCCTATCAAAAATCAAATTGAATATGAAGTCTTTCTTAGGCTGAATTTTCTTGAAAATGATCTCAAACTAAGCGATGTTAAAGGCATTATCATTTCATCTGTAGTTCCTCAGCTCAACACTATTTTGGCTGAATTCTGGTCCAATCTTATCGACTGCGAACACGTTTTCATAGGTCCTAAATATTACGATCAACTTCCGATAGTAACGGGAAATCCCCATCAAATTGGCACCGATTTAATGGCCAATGCCATGGCGGCTTACAGCTTGTATAAAGCCGATTGCATTGTGGTAGACTTTGGCACCGCACTTACTTTTACCGTGGTAGAATCTTCCGGAAAAATTCACGGAGTGAACATTGCTCCTGGTTTGAGAACCGCGATAAAAGCTTTGGTGGGCAACACTGCTCAGTTACCAGAAGTGCCTTTGGAATTGCCAAAATCTGTAATTGGTAAGGAAACCGTTCATGCCATTCAAGCGGGTGTGCTTTGGGGATATGTGAGCATGGTGGAAGGTATGCTTGACAGAATTCAGACAGAAATAGGAAGACCGTTCAAGGTTGTGGCTACCGGAGGGCTTTCTTCAGTACTTACACCGCTGCACGATCGCTTTGACGAAGTAAACCGAAAATTAACTTTGGAAGGACTAAGGTTCATTCACGAAACCATTACCCAAAATTCATAATCTGAAATTCAATTTTCCTTCTTTTGAAGAAAGGAAATCAGAAATGGCTTAGTACTTCAAAACCTCTTTGAGTTTAGCATGACCGCTTCTACTCACCGGAAGTTTAGCGCCATTTTTCAAGCTCAGTTGATACGAATCCTTTTCGTACAATTCCAGCTTTTCGATTTGTTTAATGGCCACAATGTGTGAACGGTGAATTCTAATGAAGTCAGCAGAAGGCAGGTTGTCTTCCAAATATTTCATTCTAATCAGTTTTAAAAATTTGCCCTGGTCGGAATGAATACCCACATAATCATCTTCAGCTTCAAAATGCGCAATCTGATCTAAGCCAAGAATATGGATTTTATTGCCCGTTTTCACCACAAGCCTGTCTATTCCTTCAGCAATATCTTCGCGGGTTTCTTTTAAATTCTTGATTTCTGTTTTGGGTTCGGCTTTGCTGGCAATTTTCTCCAAAGCTTTTTGAACTGCCCCTTTAAACCTTTCTTCAGCGTACGGTTTTAGCAAGTAATCGGTAGCATTGAGTTCGAAGGCCTTAATCGCATACTGATCAAAAGCGGTGCTGAAAATCACCACAGGCGGGTTTTCCACCAGTTCTAACATTTCAAAACCAGTTATTTTGGGCATCTGAATGTCTAAAAAAAGCAAATCGGGCTTGTGTTCCTGAATTGCCTTTAAACCTTGAAAACCATCACCACATTCTGCCACTACTTCAATTTGGGCAAAGCTGGCCAAGTATGCTTTAATGATGTCGCGGGCCAGCTTTTCATCGTCTACAATCAGTGCTTTGATCATGCTTAATTCGGTTGTGGTATATCCAATCGTACGGTGAATAAATTATCATTCGTTTCGGTGAAAACCAATTTTGGCACACCGTAAATCACTTTCAGGCGCTCCCTCACATTCTTCAGCCCAATGCCACGGCCCTTTTTACTCACCGCATGCAGATCGAATTCATTGGTCATGGCCACTCTTAAAATTCCGTTTTCCACATAAGCTTTAATACGGATGGTCACTTCTTCCAAACTTTCATAAATGCCATGTTTTATGGCGTTTTCAATCAAAGGTTGAAGAATAAGATTGGGCAAAGTGCAATGAAGTGCATCTTCTTCAATTTCGGTTTCTACCCTCAGTCTATCACCAAATCGAACTTTTTCAATGTCGAGATAAAGCGTAAGGTTGGCCATTTCTTCTTCCACAGAATTGAGCTGATGGTTTTCTTTACCCAAACTATAGCGAAGAAAGTCTGAGAGTTTCACCACCATTTCACGAGCTTGATTAGGAGCTGTAATCGTGAGCGAGGCCACAGAATTTAAGCTGTTGAAAATAAAGTGAGGGTTGATCTGAGATTTGAGCATTTCCAACTCAGATTCCTTCAACATGGTTTCGAGCTGAGCTTGTTGTTGGGTTCGCTCGCGAATGTCATCGTAGTATTTAATAAGGTGGTAAACCAAAATGATAACCACATAATAAAGCAAAGCCAGAGCAGAGCGCCAAACCATGGAGCTTTGTAAGAAGAATAGCGATTCTTCAGAATAAGAAAGAAGGTTTTTAAGAATAGTGAAAGTAATAAAAACGCCTCCCGCTACTGAAAGGCAAGCTGCAGCCAAATGGCTGGCAATAAGATTGACGATTTGAGAAGAATCGAATGAATTATAACGAACCACAAACCAAAATACCAAGCCCAATCCATAGAAAATGCCGTTAAAAATGAAACTGTCTATAAATGCCTCTTTGCTGGTATAGTCATAAAAATAGTAAAGCCCAAAGCCGAAGAGTATCGCCACAAACAGCCAAGCTGCCGTGTAAAAAATCAGTCCGTTGTTTCTTAAAAAAGGGTGGTTCATAAAATTGGCTAAGCCGAAATTAAAAAATAGAATCGAGTTGACCACAAAGCAGATTGGGTAATGAGAAAAATTCCCATTACCCAAAACTTTTACTCTAGACTATTTTACTTCGCCACCACCAAAGAGCACTAACCCTTTTACAATTAGCTCTTTGCCTTCTTGCTGTTCGCTTTCCCCAATGAATTTGCGCTCATCGGAAAAACCTCCGAAAATGGCTGTTACTTTTACTTTCACGTTCATGTCTGAAGGAACTCTAATGTCCGTTCCGCCAAACAATACGAATACATCCAAAACATTCGTGCCGCTGGCAAGATCTGCGTTTAAAAGGTTCAGCTCAATGCCTCCAAAAATGGTGGTAAGCTTACCGCCCCTAAACGCCTTTGAAGTAACAACCCTTTCTCCTCCTCCGAAAAGCGCCATTTCATCGACCACATCAAGGTCTAATTCAGAATTTTTTTTTTGATCGTAGTCCGAGTTATTTCGGTTTTGCCTCAGAATAAGAGAGGCTCCGATTATGATGAAGATGACCGGCCAGAATTCGAAAATATCTCTGAAGTCTATCCAATAAACATCTCTTAATAAAAACACCGAACCCACTGCGATTAACGTTAGCCCAAGACCGACCTTTTCTCGAACTGTCGCAATTAAAACCCCAATTAGGATAAGAATGCTGTACCATTGACGGAAATACCATGGAATATGAATGTTGAAAATACCAACATTATCCATCGTCCAAAGAGCGCCTATGATTAGGAAAATCGCCCCCACTACGTACCGTTTGCTTGATGTTTGTGACATAATTTTTTCAGTTAAAAAAAGGAGCCATTCTTAATGCTTTGACCTACACTCTGAATAGCCCCTTTTGCTTGTTGTTTGAGTTTTTGTTGTTTTGAGCAGGGCTGTCTGCCATCCCTTATTTTGACCTGTGTTTTTCGACCTTTGGGCTTGAAACACATTCAAATGTACGCGGAATATCCGCCTTCTTGTTGAGGCAAATCGGTAAACGAACGCCCAGCATCGGTAAACGAACAATGTATTCGCCAAGCTTTTTTGCCACTATTCTAATATTCGGTGAATTACGGCCAACATTTACTTTCTATCTCATGCTTCATTGCCTAATTTTGGTGCAACATAAATCTCGTTCTATGGAATACAGAATTGAAAAAGACACGATGGGGGAAGTTCAGGTTCCCGCAGACAAATATTGGGGAGCTCAAACTGAGCGTTCAAGAAACAATTTTAAAATTGGCCCAGAAGCCAGCATGCCTTTAGAGGTAGTTTACGGTTTTGCCTATTTGAAAAAAGCTGCTGCTCATGCAAACCACGACCTTGGGGTGCTTTCAGCAGAAAAACGTGATCTTATTTCTCAAGTATGTGACGAAATTTTAGAAGGCAAACTTGACGATCAGTTTCCATTGGTAATTTGGCAAACAGGTTCGGGCACGCAATCTAACATGAACGTGAACGAAGTTGTAGCCAACCGTGCCCATGTTTTAGCTGGCCATGAATTGGGAGATGGTGCAAAAAGCATTCACCCAAACGATGATGTAAACAAATCGCAATCATCGAACGATACTTACCCAACAGGAATGCACATTGCTGCTTACAAGCTGATTGTTGAAAACACAATTCCTGGCGTTGAAAAACTAAGAGACACGCTTAAAGCTAAATCTCAAGAATTTATGAAAGTGGTAAAAATTGGTAGAACCCACTTGATGGACGCTACACCACTTACATTAGGACAAGAATTTTCTGGTTACGTTTCTCAACTCGACCATGGCATTAAAGCAGTTAAAAACACATTAGCTCACCTTTCAGAATTAGCTCTTGGCGGAACTGCAGTAGGTACTGGAATTAATACCCCAGAAGGTTATGCTGAACTTGTAGCTCAAAAAATTGCCGAGTTCACCGGTCAGCCTTTCATTTCTGCTGAAAACAAATTCGAGGCTCTTGCCGCTCACGATGCTCTAGTTGAAACTCATGGAGCTTTAAAACAATTGGCCGTTTCTCTAAACAAAATTGCTAACGACATCAGAATGTTGGCCTCTGGCCCTCGTTCAGGTATTGGTGAAATCATCATTCCTTCAAACGAGCCTGGTTCTTCAATTATGCCCGGTAAAGTAAACCCAACACAGTGTGAAGCCATGACTATGGTTTGTGCTCAGGTTATGGGTAATGATGTTACTGTAAGTGTTGGTGGTGCTCAAGGCCATTATGAGCTAAACGTATTTAAACCTGTTATGGCATACAACGTTTTGCAGTCAGCGCGTTTAATTGGCGATGCTTGCGTTTCTTTCACCGATCATTGTGCAGTAGGCATTGAGCCTAACTACAAAAGCATTCAGCAACACTTAAATAACTCTTTAATGTTGGTAACTGCTTTGAACACCAAAATTGGTTATGAGAAAGCCGCTAAAATTGCGAAGACCGCTCACGAAAACGGTACTACATTAAAAGAAGAGGCTATAAATTTAGGTTACCTTACTGCCGAAGAATTTGACGCTTGGGTAAGACCTGAAGATATGATTGGAAGTTTGAAAAGCTGACATTAAAGTTATAATTTGTCACTTTATGGGTTTTAACTCAAATAAATCAAGGATAAAATGAAGACTTCGAAAATAATTTTCACCCTTATGTTGGGCATCATGGTAGCCACATTCGCTACTGCTCAAGAAATGACCAAAGCCGAAAAAAAGGCGCATAAGGCTGAAATGAAGGCATGGAAAAAGAAAAAGAAATCCTTGTCTCCTGAGGACTTTAAAGTGCTTTCAGAAGAGCACCTAGAACTAAAAGCTGCCAATGCTGCTGCCATTAGCGACATTGAATCTTTAGAATCACAGGTAAGCTCAAAAGACAGCCAGATTAGTGATTTACAAAAGCAGGTTACTCGCATTCAGTCTTCTTATCAAGTAGCACAAAACGAAATTGCCAACCTAAAAGAGCAATTGAAAGACCGCCCAACTTACAATCCAAACCAAGTGAATGGAGAGGATTTTAGCATTGGTGTTGTTTTCAAAGTTCAGGTAGGTGCATTCCGTAAAGTAGACTTGAAAAAGTATGCTGATACTTCAAAGGATTTTTCTGAAGAAGGAGGCGAAGACCTGAGAAAATATGTAATTGGTAATTTCAGAAACTACGAAGATGCCAACGTTTTAAAAAGGTATTTACGCGAAATGGGCGTTGAAGACGCTTGGATTGTGCCTTACAGAGATGGAAAGAGAGTTCCTTTAAAAGACGTTCTTCCAACTGCTGAAAAAACGAAATAACAGAGTTTCAATACCAAAAACGTTACAGCAGTGCTTTGGAACTAAAGCACTGCTTTTTTTATACCCACTTTCGGGTCAATTTTATTACTATTTTTAAACATGCAGAAGAGGTGGCTATTTAGTGAACAAGCGGATGTTGAAGTAGTAAGATCACTTCAAGAATCCTTAGGCATAAGCGAAACGCTTGCCCTCCTCTTTGTGCAAAGAGGCATGAAGGATTATGAAGAAGCCAAAGCATTCTTCAGACCCCAATTAGATCAGCTTCACGATCCATTCTTAATGAAAGACATGGATAAAGCTGTTTCTCGACTTAATCAGGCTTTAGAAACAGGTGAACGAATTCTAGTTTATGGTGATTACGATGTAGACGGAACTACAGCTGTGGCCACATTCTATGGATTTCTGGCTGAAAAATATAATACACTCGAATTCTACATTCCCGATAGATATAAGGAAGGCTATGGCGTTTCCCAGGCCGGAATTCAATATGCCATTCAAAATGGCTTTGGGCTTATCGTTACGCTAGACTGCGGCATTAAAGCCTGCGAGCGTATTGGAGAAGCCAAAGCTGCTGGTGTAGATGTGATTGTTTGCGATCACCACACTCCTGGCGATATTTTACCTCCAGCTTATGCCGTTCTCGACCCAAAAAGAATTGACTGCGAGTACCCATATAAAGAACTCTCTGGTTGTGGTGTAGGCTTCAAATTGCTCCAAGGTTATTGCCAGCAATACGAAATTCCGCTGGAAGGACTTTATGACTATTTGGACCTTTTGGCTGTAAGTATTTCTTCTGACATTGTTCCCCTTACGGGAGAAAATAGAGTGCTTACTTATTTCGGTCTTAAAAAGCTCAACCAAAGCCCAAGACCGGGATTGAAAGCTTTGATCAACCTGTGTAAAGGAAACAAAGAACTGACCGTTTCCGGAATCGTTTTCGGCATTGGTCCGCGCATAAATGCAGCAGGCAGAATGGATCATGCGGGAGCTTCTGTAAGTCTTTTACTCGCTAAAACAGATGATGATGCGGCTTCATTGGCCGAAATGATCGACAATAAAAATGACGCCCGTAGAGATTTCGACAATTCAATCACTGAAGAAGCGCTTCAAATGATTGAGTCAGACGAAATACTACTGAATGCCAAATCAACAGTTCTTTATAAAGAAGACTGGCACAAAGGCGTAATCGGAATTGTTGCCTCACGCTGTGTAGAAAAATTTTACCGCCCAACGGTAATTCTTACTGAATCGAACGACAAGGTTACAGGATCTGCCCGCTCTGTGATGGGCTTTGATGTGTACAGTGCCATTACCGAATGTTCCGATCTTTTAGATCAATATGGAGGCCATATGTACGCTGCAGGTGTTACCATGTCCATCGATAAAGTGGACGCATTTCGCGCCAAGTTCGAAGAAGTGGTTGCCAAACAAATCACTGATGACCAACTCATACCAGCCATAAACATCGATACGGTAATATTTCTTGACGAAATCAATTTCAAATTCTTCAATACCATAAAACAAATGGGACCTTTTGGCCCTCAAAACATGCAACCTGTTTTTGTATCGGAAAACCTGCATGCCGAAAACGCCAAAGTACTTAAAGGTCAGCACTTAAAATTCATGGTAAAACAAGAAGGTAGCGACATAGCCTTTGATGCAATTGGTTTTGGCTTAGGAGAATACTTCGACTTGGTAAATTGTGGCATGAAATTTCATATGGCATACACTATTGAAGAAAATGATTTCCGTGGCCACCGTAGCCTTCAACTCTTCATTAAAGACCTGAAATTTGAATGATTATTCTATTTTTGCCCTTCCATCATGAAGTTAAAAGCCAACAACCTCGTCAAGATATATAAGAAAAGAAGAGTAGTAAACGATGTTTCCCTTGAAGTAGAACAAGGGGAAATTGTGGGTTTACTTGGCCCTAATGGAGCCGGAAAAACCACCAGTTTCTACATGATTGTGGGGCTTATAAAGCCCAACGAAGGCAGTATTTTTTTAGAAGACGAAAACATTACTCCACTTCCCATGTTCCAACGCGCCAAATTGGGTATTGGCTACTTGGCTCAAGAACCGAGCGTTTTCAGAAAACTAACCGTTGAAGAAAACATCATGGCCGTGCTGGAAATGACCAAACTTTCCAAAGCTGAGCAGAAAGAAAAGATGGAGTCTTTGCTTGAAGAGTTCAGTTTAACCCATGTTAGAAAGAACAAAGGCCAGGTTCTAAGTGGAGGTGAAAGGCGAAGAACAGAAATTGCCCGAGCACTTTCAGTAGACCCAAGTTTTGTATTGCTAGACGAACCTTTTGCTGGTGTGGACCCTATTGCCGTTGAAGAAATTCAGTCCATTGTTTTTAAACTGAAAAGGAAAAATATTGGCATTCTGATTACAGACCATAATGTTAACGAAACGCTTTCCATTACCGACAGAGCCTATTTAATGTTTGAAGGAAAGCTATTGAAAGCAGGAACTGCCGAAGAACTTGCAGCAGATGAACAAGTAAGAAAAGTATATTTAGGAAAGCACTTTGAACTGAAAAGAAAGGTATAGATGGCGTTTTTGAACTCTATATTGACATGGGTAATGAAAAAGCGGATGCACCAAATCGAGCTTTTCATGAAATACCCTTTAGAAGTTCAAGATGAGCTTTTTAAAAAGCTCATAACCACAGCCAGAAATACTGAATTCGGAAGAACCCATGGCTTTGCTGACATCCATAACCAAGAGCAATTCCGAAGGTTAATTCCTACTTTTAGTTATGAAGACATGAGCCCATATATCGAAAGAAATATGATGGGCGAGCAAAACCTACTTTGGCCTACGGATGTCAAATGGTTCGCGAAATCATCGGGAACTACCAATGCCAGAAGCAAGTTCATTCCTGTTTCTTATGAAGCACTAGAGGAATGTCATTTCAAAGGAGGCAAAGACATGCTTTCTATTTACTGCAACAATAACCCCAACACCATCATGTTCGATGGCAAAGGACTCACTATTGGAGGCAGTCAGCAAGTCAATCAATTTGATGCCAATCAGGAATCTTTTTATGGAGATGTTTCGGCTGTTATCATGTCCAACCTTCCTTATTGGACCCGCTTTGTCCGCACTCCAACGCTCGATATTGCCCTTATGGAAGAATGGGAATCGAAGATTGACTTGATGGCCAGGGCAACCATGGAGGAGAATGTGACCAGTATTTCGGGCGTTCCTACGTGGACGATCATTCTTTTACAGAAGATCATGGAAATTAAAGGCGTAGACAACATTTTAGAAGTTTGGCCAAACCTTGAAGTTTTCTTTCATGGCGCGGTAGCTTTTGGCCCCTACAAAAACATTTTCAAGAAAATGATTCCCTCAGAAGGCATGCATTATATGGAAACCTATAATGCGTCCGAAGGCTTCTTTGGCATACAAGACCAAACGGGTTCTGAAGAAATGCTTCTGATGTTGGATTATGGTATTTTCTATGAATTCATTCCTTTTGCAGAAATCCATAAAGAATCGCCTAAAGTAATTGGCTTAGGAGAAGTGGAAGAAGGTGGCAATTACGCCATGTTGATTTCTACAAATGCTGGCCTTTGGAGGTACAAAATTGGGGATACAGTTCAGTTTACTTCTGTAGACCCATACCGAATAAAAATTTCAGGCCGCACAAAGCACTTTATTAATGCTTTCGGGGAAGAAGTTGTAGTGGAAAATGCTGAAAGAGCCATTGCCAAAGCAGCCGAAGAAACCGGAGCTTTAATCAACAACTTTACAGCAGCACCAAAATATTTCAGCACCAACGAAAAAGCTGCTCATGAATGGGTAATTGAGTTTGAAAAAGAGCCAGATTCTCTCCAAACCTTTACCAATTGCCTCGACAGCACTTTAAGAGAGATCAATTCTGATTATGATGCCAAACGCTATAAAGATATGGCACTTACAGAACCCATAATCCATATGGCACCTTCGGGCACTTTTTATGATTGGATGAAAAAAAGAGGGAAACTAGGAGGTCAACATAAGGTACCGAGACTATCAAATACACGAGAGTATATTGATGATATTCTTGAAATGCTCACCGCTGTTAAATCTTAGGAAAGATTAGCCTTTACTTTATTGTACAACCAATCGCTTTTGTAGAATTCGGATCAACGTTTCCTCCGCTCACTAAAGCATCTACAGCTTCTTCAACATACTTTCGGGTAGCAGCTTTAGGATTACGGCTGTTGTTATCAATTGCACCGATATAAGCTACTTTAAAATCACCACCTACCTTTTCGAGCACATATACATGTGGAGTATTGGTGGCGCCATACGCGGCCGTTGTTGCCTGATCGTCCGTATCAATAGCATATGGAAAGGGGAAATCCTTTTTGTTCGCTCTTTCCTTCATTGCAGCAAAAGAATCGCCTGATGATTTTTCAGGGTTATTAGGTTGGATTGCAATTACTGAAAAGCCTTGTTCTAAATACTTCTGGTGAAGATCTATAATTCTATCCTCGTAGAGGGTTGAATAAGGACAAGTGTTACAGGTAAAAACCAAAATATAGCCTTGAGCACTTTTATTAGACTTTAGGGAAACAACACTTCCATCTACAGCTTTCAGGCTAAAATCTGGGGCTGAATCCCCAACCTTCACTCCATGGCTAGGAAATGAAAAAGCCGAAGCCAAAATTAACAATCCAATAAGAGCAATATTTTTAATGTAAATCATAGCTAATAGATTTATGAGTAGCCTCACTAAAAGAAGTTGAAAATCCACTTTTCAAACCACTTCAACAAATTTCTACTCTTTATATGGCCAATTTAGCAGGAATCGCGCCAGAAGCCCAATTTGCCAAAATTCCACTTCTTATTTAATATCTAGCAAAGAGAGTGGTTCCATCTGAAACTCTAAATTCTTACCTCTCCATCCTTACTCTCATGATATTGACCTTAAGGCTTATGTAGAGACTAGGCCAAATATAATTATTTCAAGGAGCCCAAAACTAAACACTTTAGAAGTTAAATCAGTGTTGTCTTAGTTTCTCCACACTGTTACCTACAAGGCAATACCGCTTAATAGTGAGTTAACAAAGGATGGTGGATGCTCCATTGTATAAAGAACAAAAAAGAAGTCTAATTCAGCTTTCGAAAGTGATAATCAATGTCAAAAAAATTAGCAATAGAAATGCCACTCACCTACTGCAAAGAAGAGGTAAAATATTTCCAATCTTAGACAAAAAGAAGAATGAAGAAAATCAAATTAGTTTTTCCACAAATCAAAAAAGTTATCCACATAAAAATGGAAAACAAACACAACTGATTGATTTTCAGTAATTTATAAAACAAAAATTTATATTAAATTTTGTTGATAACTTCTCCAAACAAGCTCAAATACAGCAACTTAGATGGAAATTAAGAAAAATATAAGCCGTGGGTGACTCAGGTAAAAGCAAAAAGTAGACAAGGAAAATCACTCCTGATGCTGCCTTTTTAATTTGGTACGATAAGCATTGAATATACGGGATTTAGAAACGATTCCCAAATACTCATTATTATCAATAACAGGTAAATTCCATGCCCCGGTTTTCTCGAACTTCGACATAACTTCTTCCATTCTATCATCAGACGATACAATGGCTGGTGGCTTATGCATCAGAGTAGCCACAATTACACTTTTTTGAGAGTCGGGATTGAACATAATTTCCCGTATGTCATCCAAAGTAATGATTCCTTGAAGCTCATTTTGCTCATTCACCACAGGAAAAATATTTCGTTTCGACTTTCTCACTAAGCTCACCAAGTCTCCTAACTTCTTATCGGGGTGAATGGTAAGAAGATCCTTTTCGATCAGCTTATCAATTCTCATCAAACTAAGCACTTGTCTATCCTTATCATGCGGAATCAAGTCACCTGTTTTAATTAGCTTGCCTGTGTAGAATGAATACTGTTCGAAATAACGCGATGTACTCAAGGCTATGGCAGAAACGATCATAAGTGGCAAAAAGAGTGTATACCCACTTGTAATTTCTGCAATCAGGAATATCGCGGTTAAAGGTGCATGCAACACTCCACTCATTACTCCACACATACCCACCAAGGTGAAATTACTGATGGACAAAATTTTACCGAAACCCAGCGTATTCACGGTTTGCGAATAGACATAACCCGTAATTGCACCGATGAACAAAGAAGGCGCAAAAATACCACCATTACCACCCGCGCCAATCGTTAGCCCGGTAGCTACAGGTTTGATTAAAAGTACGCCTAGCGCAAATAGAATTAGATAAAAGGTGTTATCCGTATGACTTAGAAAGAAGCTCTCTTTCAAAAGTTCTCCAGGGTTTCCGTTAAGAATAGTTGTAATAGAATCGTAACCTTCACCATAAATAGGTCTAAAAACGAGGATAATTACACCCAACGCAAGACCACCAAAAACCGCCCTGCCTGTTTTATTTTTAATTTTTATGGCCAAGCCTTCAGTATACATTGTCACACGGGTGAAGTACACGGACACCAAACCACACAAAGCACCAAGCACCAAATAGAAAGGGAAATCAGAAGCCTCGAAAGGGTCTTTTAAGTTGAACGAAAAGAGAACATCGGAACCCAAAGTGAGCATAGAAACTAAGGATCCAATAACGGATGCGATTAGCAGAGGTATGAAAGCACCCACTGTTACATCGGTCAGAATTACTTCTACGCTAAAAATAACGCCTGCAACAGGCGAATTAAAGATGCCAGAAATTGCCGCTGCTGCACCACAGCCAATCATGAGCGTACGTTGCTTGTAGCTCAAGTGCATCAACTGGCCAATGTTCGATCCAATAGCCGAACCTGTTACCACAATAGGAGCCTCCAGTCCTACCGAACCTCCAAAACCAACCGTAATGGCCGAGGTAACCATTCTGCTGTACATTTTAGTACGCTCAATGATACTCGACTTTTTAGAAATGATGTAGAGAATATTGGTGATACCGTGGCCCAACTTTTCTTTTAAAATTTTATTAGCCACCCAAGAAGTGACCAAAATACCAATGAGCGGATAAATCAAGAAAACGTATTCGCTTAAGTCGGCTCGGAAATCTCTGAGCAAGTGTTGAATATAGTGAACCGTACTTTTTAGGGTAACGGCAGCAACTCCACCAATTATTCCCACCAAGCCGCTCAACAACATTAAAAAGTTGCGGGTACTGATGTGGCGAATTCGCCAAATTAAGAACTTCGTCAGTAGTTTGTTAAGCTTCATGATTTGCTACCGCGAATTTCTAAATTTTCTTAGCCCTTTTCCAATATTCATCCATTTCATTAAGCGTCATTTCACCCATTATTTTTCCGTCCTTTTTAGATTCGGTTTCTAAATACTGAAATCGCTTAATAAACTTTTTGTTTGTTCGCTCTAGAGCTTCTTCCGGATCGATATCGATAAAGCGAGAATAATTAACCAAAGAGAATAACAAATCGCCAAATTCTTCCGTGGCCTTTTCTTTGTCAACCTTCGAATTGTCTTCAATGTTGAATTCGGCCTTGAACTCCTGCATTTCTTCCTCAACCTTCTCCCAAACCTGTTCTTTTCTATCCCAATCGAATCCGACTCCTCTGGCTTTGTCTTGAATTCTTACAGCTTTCACCATTGCTGGCAAACCTTTCGGAACACCTCCCAATACTGATTTATTACCCTTTTCCTTGAGCTTAATTTTTTCCCAATTTTCCTTTACAGCCTGCTCATCTGCCGCCTCCACATCGGAATAAATATGTGGATGACGATGAATCAGCTTATCGCAAATGGCATTCAAGGCATCAGCGGCATCAAAAGCCTGTTGCTCGTCCGCTATTTTAGAGTAGAAAACCATATGGAGCATGATATCTCCAATCTCCTTTTTCACCTCATCCAAATCATTTTCCAAAATGGCTTCAGAAAGCTCGTACGTTTCTTCAATAGTCAAATGGCGAATACTTTCCAGCGTTTGCTTTTTATCCCACGGACAGTTGAGTCTCAGCTCATCCATAATGGTCAAAAGACGGTCAAATGCTTCAAGTTTTTCTTTTCTGCGGGTATCTTCAGGAGGTTGAATCATGAGTTTTAGGCTTTTTGAGAAACTTCCCGCTCAAAGGTAGTGTTCTACACACAACTATCTTAAATTTGCATCAAATAAGTCTGCTATGACAACAACGATATTGACTTTAGGCTTTGTGGGAGTGTTCTTCATCTTCATGTCCGTTCGCCTTATTCTTATTAAGAATGGTGAATTCAAAGGCACATGTGCTTCTCAAAGTCCCTTTCTGAACAAAGAAGGTGTTCGCTGCGGCTTTTGTGGCAAAGAAGTTAAAGCAGGTGAGGCCTGTGGAAACCCCGATAATGAAGTAGACAAGGTAATGTCGAAGTTTAAGTAGTTCCCAAAACTACTTTCGCAAAAGTCGCCTATTTCTGACAGGCATATTTCCTTTTTGCTAGCTTTGTATTACACAAACCAATCGTACGCATAAGTGACCTTAATTAAGTCTATTTCTGGAATTAGAGGGACCATTGGTGGTAAAGTAGATAAGTCCCTAACCCCAATCGATGTTGTAAAATTTGCTGCCGCTTTTGGCACTTGGGCAAAACAAAACGGAGAAGGGAATACAATTGTCATCGGTAGAGATGCCCGCCCTTCTGGCGAAATGATTTCTTCTTTAGTTTCGTCCACTTTACAAGGCCTTGGCATTGACGTTATCGATTTAGGCCTTTCTACAACGCCTACCGTTGAAATGGCCGTTCCGGCCGAAAAGGCATGTGGAGGAATTATTCTAACAGCCAGCCACAATCCTGTGCAATGGAATGCCCTTAAGCTATTGAATGCTAAAGGCGAATTCATTAGCGGTGATGATGGAAAAGCAGTTTTAGATATAGCCAAACAAGACGCTTATGATTTTGCTCCAGTAAAATCGCTAGGCAGCTATAGAAAAGACGATACTTATATTCAAAAACATATTGAAGCCATTTTAAAACTGCCCTTGGTAGATGTTGAAGCTATTAAAGCGGCCAAATTTAAAGTGGTAATTGACTGTGTCAATTCAACTGGCGGTATCTCATTACCTCCTTTGTTGAAAGCTTTGGGCGTAACTAAAGTTGAAGAACTTTACTGCGAACCTAATGGGCACTTCCCTCATAATCCTGAACCATTACCTGAACATTTGGGACAAATCTCGAGTGCGATGGAAAAAGGCCAGTTCGATTTAGGCATCGTGGTTGACCCAGATGTGGATCGTTTGGCCTTGATCTCGGAAAACGGAGATCCATTTGGCGAGGAATACACGCTGGTGGCCGTTGCGGATTACGTGCTTTCGCAAACTAAAGGCAATACGGTTTCTAACCTTTCTTCTACCAGAGCATTAAGGGACGTTACCGAAAAACATGGCGCTACTTACCAAGCAGCTGCCGTGGGCGAAGTAAACGTAGTCGTGAAAATGAAAGAAACTGATGCCGTGATTGGCGGTGAGGGTAATGGAGGAATTATTTATCCTGAGCTTCATTATGGTCGCGATGCATTAGTAGGAATTGCTTTGTTTCTGACTTATTTGGCCAAGTTTGGAAAGAAAACTTCTCAATTAAGGGCGAAGTATCCAAACTACCATATTTCAAAAAATAAGATCGATCTATCTCCTGAAATTGATGTAGACAAAGTATTAGAAGGCATGCAACAGCGTTATAAAAAGCAGCCTATCAATACTATCGATGGAGTTAAAATAGAATTCGATAAAGAGTGGGTTCACTTGAGAAAATCGAATACGGAACCAATCATTCGTATTTATTCTGAATCTGATTCTCAAGCCACCGCAGAATATCTAGCCAACAAAATTATTGGCGACATTAAAGAGATTGTTTCTTCCAAATCATAAGAAAACAATGAAGAGAGTTTATTTAGACAACGCAGCAACAACACCATTAGACCCCGAAGTCTTCGAAACCATGAAGCCTTTGATGTTGGAAATGTATGGTAATCCATCTTCTACCCACGCCCATGGCCGTGAGGTGAGAACTAAGGTGGAGCGCGCCAGAAAAACGGTTGCAGAGTTGTTAAACACTACTCCTTCTGAAATTTTCTTTACTTCTGGTGGTACCGAAGCTGATAATACTGCCATTACCTGCAGTGTGGAAGCTTATGATTTGAAGCACATTATCACTACTAAAATTGAGCACAAGGCGGTTCTTCAAACCGTTGAAAAACTTGAAGCCACAGGAAAGGCTAAGGTGAGTTATTTAGAATTGGATGCTCAAGGGCACATCAATTACGATCACTTATCGGAGTTGTTGAAAACCAACAGCCGCTCAATGGTTTCGGTAATGCATGCCAATAATGAAATCGGAACATTAAACGACATCAACAGAATTGGCCAAATTTGCCAAGAATATGATGCCGTTTTCCATTCTGATACGGTTCAAACCATGGGTCATTTTCGCCATGACTTACAAACACTTCCTTGCCACTTTATTGTTGGTGCAGGCCACAAGTTCCATGGCCCAAAAGGTGTAGGTTTCTTGCACGTTTGCAAAAGCAAAAAAATCGGTCGATTTATTGAAGGCGGTGGCCAAGAAAGAAATCGCAGAGGCGGCACAGAAAACGTGTACGGCATTGTTGGTTTAGCCAAAGCTTTGGAGATCGCCTATAGCGAAATGGAATCTCATCAAAAACACGTTCAAGGGCTGAAAACCCGAATGATTGATCAGCTGAGAGAAATTGTACCGGGCATAGAATTCAATGGCGACATTAGAGAAGGGCATAGTTTGTATACCGTTTTGAACGCAAGTTTTCCTCCTCACGAAGACAACGACATGTTGCTTTTCAACTTGGATATAAATGGCATTTCAGCTTCAGGCGGAAGCGCTTGTTCCAGCGGAGCAAACACGGGCTCGCATGTGCTTACTGGCATTAATGCAGATCCAGACCGTCAGGGTATTCGTTTTTCGTTTAGCAAATACACTAGTGTTGAAGAAGTTGATTATACCCTCGAAAAATTAGCCGAAATTATGGCTCCAGTTCAGGTATAAGAAATTTGTAACCATAAAGCGGCTATGAGGTTTGAAAAGCATATGAAATTAAAAATCATCTTTTTAAGCCTCATAGCTTTTTTGTTTTCAAGCTGTTCTACCGATGATGGTATTGATATCATTGAATTCAAAGCCACCATTCGTGAAGGCAGCACACTTCAACTGGACTGCGATTACATCATCCAACCAGAAGCTGGTGATTTTGTAGTGCCTACATTTCTGCCTTTGGATTACAGAGAAGACGGCATGAAAGTTTACATCAAGGGTGAAATTTTGAATCAAGCTTCGGATTGCGCCAATTTGGTAGGAGGCGGTTTCTTATTCAGAATAGAACAGATTAGCCCCAATTAGGCATTCTGGACCAAGTCTTTTAAACATTCCACCCATTGTGGATCATCATTTAAACTAGGCACCAAATCCCATTCTTCTCCGCCTACTTTATGAAATTCTTCTTTAAAGGCCTCGCCAACTTCAACAGTAGTTTCTAAACAATCGGCAACGAAAGCTGGTGAATACACCAATACATTCTTTTTGCCTTTAGCTGGCAGTTCTTTTAAAACTTCATCCGTGTAAGGTTGAATCCATGGATCCTTGCCTAAACGAGACTGAAATGTAACGGTGTAGTCTTCTTCTTTTAGGCCAAGTTTTTCCGCCAAAAGGCGAGAAGTATAAAAACACTGCGCACGATAGCAGTATCTATTTCTTTCATGAAAATGGTTACAGCAGGTACCCAGCTGACATTGATTTCCTACTGAACCCTTTTTAATCTGGCGTTCAGGAAGCCCGTGATAGCTGAAAATCACATGGTCATATTGCTTTTGTTGCATCAGTTTTTTACCGTTAGCGGCAAATGCCTCGATAAAAAGTGGGTGATTCATAAACTGATTAACAAAGTGAATGGAAGGTATGATCTGCCACTGATTCACAATTTCATTTACCTTTTGAACCACAGAACCCGTGGTGGCAGATGCGTATTGAGGAAAAAGTGAAATCACAATAATTCGCTTCACATTAGCCTGCTTCAACTCATTCAAGGCTTCTTCAATGCTTGGGCTTTGGTAACGCATTCCTAAAGCCACTTTATAACCTTCGCCCAACGCAGTTTGAAGCATATCGCGAACATCGTAACCGTAAAACTTCAGTGGGCTACCTCTTTCTACCCAAAGCTTGGCATATTCAGCAGCGGATTTAGGGGCTCGGAAAGGAGCTATGATACCGTTTACCAATAAGAATCTAGGAATGTGCGGGATGTCGATTACCCTTTCATCCATTAAAAATTCCCGAAGGTATTTTCTAACATCACCTGTGTTTGGGCTGTCGGGGGTGCCCAAATTCACCAACAATACTCCTATTTTGTCTTTTTGCATTTTCTGAATCTACCCATGCGAAACTGATTGCAAAGATATTTGTTTTTAGAACTTAGGGCTAATTGATCGTTTCAATAGCCAATAAAAAAGCACTATCGGCTGATAGTGCTCTTATTCATATTCACCCTCGAAAAACAGTAGTGATCACTTAAAGTATCCTCATGCTTTAAATGCAGTTTTCGATTGATCTTTATTTATAGGTAGATCAGCTATTAAACAATCTCAATTTCAAATACCCTTATTCGGTAATAAAATTGCTAAAGCTGAAGCTCACCAGGCAATTCGAAGATTTAAAGTCGTTTAGTTAACAACTTTTAAAGCGGCCGCGTTATATCTTACATTAAATCAGCCTCGCCATTATGAAAACCCTTAAACTAGAATTCGAAAATGCCGATGGGCTTAAGCTATCTGCACGACTCGAAAACCCTGTAGATAAAAAACCGCTGGCTTATGCCATTTTCGCTCACTGTTTTACGTGTTCCAAAAACCTAATTGCCGTAACCAACATTAGCCGATCGCTGACTTCGATGGGCATTGCCGTTTTGCGCTTCGATTTTACTGGCTTGGGAGAAAGCGAAGGTGATTTTGCCGACACAAACTTCTCAGGAAATGTTCAGGATTTAATGGTGGCGGCTCAATTTCTAGCCGAAGAATATGAAGCTCCAAAAGTTCTGATCGGCCATTCGCTGGGAGGAGCAGCCGTTTTAATGGCAGCTTCACAGTTGGATTCCATTCAAGCGATAGTGACCATTGGAGCACCTGCAGATCCTCCTCATGTGAAAAGGCTATTTCAGAATTCATTGGAAGAAATAAAGGAAAAGGGAATTGCGACCGTCTCCTTAGGAGGAAGACCCTTCAATATAAAAAAGCAGTTTATCGATGATTTAGAACAGAACGATTTGGCTGAAGTTATCCATGAAATGCGCAAACCGCTGCTTATTTTTCATTCCCCACAAGATGACACTGTAGACATTATTAATGCTGAAAAAATTTATACCGCAGCGCATCACCCTAAAAGCTATATTTCTCTGGATGGAGCCGATCATTTACTCTCTGACAAAGCCGATTCAGCATATGTAGGCAAAGTCATTGGTGCTTGGGCCGATCGCTACATTAATCTGGGCAAGGAAAAAGAGGAAGAATTGACCACAACTTTTCAGGCCGTGGTGAGAAACGAGAAGGAAAACGGTCTGTTTTCTGAAATTATGGCCAGCAAGCACTACTTAGTAGCTGACGAACCCAAAGATGCTGGCGGCACCGATTTAGGAGGAAGCCCATACGATTTGTTAGTAGCTTCTTTGGGCGCCTGTACTGCCATGACCATTCGCTTGTATGCCAATCATAAAAAATGGCCGCTGGAAGAGGTTAAAGTTCACCTCACTCATGAAAAAAGGCATGTAGATGATGCGCAAGGAGAAAAAGAGGATTCTAAGCAAATGGAATGGATAGACAGAGAGGTTGAGCTTATTGGCAACCTGAGTGAAGAACAAAAAAATCGAATTTTAGAAATTGCCAATAAGTGCCCCGTTCACAAAACTTTAAGCTCGGGTTTAAAGGTAAATACTGAACTTAAGGCATAGCGCATTACGTTGCAGTAAGGTATCGCAAATATTTTTTGGCTATTTTGTAGACTTAACCGTTTTCGAATCTTCGGTTAGTTCCCTTTATTTTAACAAATGACAAACATTCAGGCTACGCTTATTACGCTAGGAGGATTCGCAATTGTGGCTGTAGCGGCCAACCAAATTGCAGGGTTCTTCAAAAAAATAAAACTCCCATTTATCACGGGATTATTGGTAATAGGCCTCTTTGCCGGACCTTTTATTTTCAAACTCTTACCAAAAAATGCTGGGGGCCACCTCCACTTTATCAACGACATTTCTCTGTCATTCATCGCGTTTGCTGCCGCTGCCGAACTCTACTTAAAAGAAGTACGCAGCCAATTTAAAAGCATTAAATGGATGACATTCGGACAATTGGTCGTCACATTTGTACTTAGCTCCATCGCCATTTTCTTTTTGGCGGATGTCATTCCTTTTATGGATGGCATGGAAACGCCTGTAAAAATTGCTGTTGCAATTCTTATGGCCACCATCTTTGTAGCGCGTTCCCCAGCTTCGGCCATTGCCGTTATCAACGAAATGCGTGCAAAAGGCCCATTTGTGCAAACTGCTATGGGTGTCACTGTTGTAAAGGATTTTCTGGTGATTCTGCTTTTCGCCATTTGCTTTTCCATTTCACAAGCACTTGTGCATGGCGATCCCCTAAGCCTTAAATTTCTACTTACCCTTTTGGCCGAATTGGCTGCTTCGTTTGGGCTTGGCTATGTAGTAAGCAAGCTTTTGGTTTTGGTATTAAAGCAGCGAATTCATCAGCATGCTAAAACAGTTTTAATTCTGGCGATTGGTTATGGCGTTTATGCGCTCTACTATTCCGTGAAGCACTATACTGTTGAAGAATTTGGAAAAGAATTTCACTTAGAGCCTCTTCTCATCTGTATTATCGGAAGCTTTTTAGTAACCAACTACAGCAAGTTCCGCTATGAGTTTCTTAAAATTTTGGAAGAAGTCGGTCCCTACATCTATATCGCCTTTTTCACACTAACAGGTGCTACCGTAAGCCTGGATATATTCATTGAATTGATTGGTATCGCTGTTTTACTTTTCAGTTTAAGGCTAATCACCATGGTATTAGGTTCATTCGTTGGAGGCAGCTTGGCTGGCGATTCTGGTCTTTTCCGGAGAATTGGATGGATGCCATACGTAACACAAGCAGGAGTAGGGCTGGGTTTGGCTACCATTGTAGCCGATGCGTTCCCCGGTTGGGGACAAGAATTTGCCACGGTTGTGGTGGCGGTTATTGTACTGAATCAATTTGTTGGGCCTCCATTATTCAAATGGTCCATTAATATGGTAGGTGAAGCCAGAACAAAAGCCAACACTTTGCACTTTGACGGTGTTCGTGATGCTATGATTATTGGGTTCGAAAGCCAAACCATTGCTTTAGCCCGCCAATTGAAACAACATGGTTGGGAAGCGGAAATCATTACCCGAAAGGTTGATTTAAACACCGATGAATTTCCAGATCTCAAAATTCACCAGACCCAAAACTTCACTTTAGAAACTTTGATGGCCTTGAACATTGAAAAGGCTGAAGCCGTTGTTTTGGCGCTTACGGATGAAGAAAACCTAATGATTGCCGAAAATCTTTATCAACATATCGGCACTAAAGACATTGTTGTTAGGCTCAATCAGCGATACAATTTTCAGAAGTTTCATAAACTGGATTGCTTAATTGTCGATCCATCTACCGCTATGGTAAGCTTGATGGACCACTTGGTGCGTTCACCACAAGCGGCCACTCTTCTGCTCGGTATGCGTGACGACCAAGACACAATGGATGTTGAAGTATTGAACCAAAATATGCGAGGTATTCCTCTTCGAGATTTGAGGCTACCTGCCGACATCATTATTCTTTCGGTAAACAGAAATGGCCAAAGCATCATTACCCATGGCTATACGCGACTAAGGCTTGGCGACACATTAACCATGGTTGGCTCTTATGAAAGCCTACAGAAAGTGGCGCTTAAGTTTGATCGTTAGACACAAAAAAGGCACTTCGGAAAAACTCCAAAGTGCCTAAATCAAACAACCACCCAATGACGTTAGGTTTTACTTACCGCCATCTTCTTTCTTTTTGGCATCTTTCTGCCAAGCCTTTCTGCGATCCATGCGCTTTTTCATCATGAATTTTTTCGCTTTCAACCTTTGAGCGTCTGTAATTTCAGGTCGGTTCTGAGGGCCTCTTTGACCTCTAAACTGACGTCTATTTTTAAAAGCCTCTTGTTTTTCGGCTTTCAACTGCTCCCATTGTTCATCAGTTAAAATCTCTTTCAACTTTTCCATTTGAGCTTGTCTAGCAACAAAAGCATCTCTTTTCATTTCTTCTCTCAAAGCTCTCATTCTTTCCATGCTCTCTTTTCGCTCTTCTCTGGCCGCTTTCAACTCTTTATCCAAAGCTGCCTTTTGTTGTTCATCCAATCCGAGCTTTTGAGCCATCTTTTCCGTTTGCAACAAAGTCTTGTTGCTGTCCTGTGCCCAGGCTTGGCTTACAAAACCAACCATTAGCACTACCATTGTAATTTTAAATATCGACCTCATATTTATTAACATTTTATGTTGCTTGGATGCAAAGAGGTCTATCAGGGTTTAATCGGATGTGTGAAAAATAAGAGTAAGCAGTTTCGCTAGTTCACTGAAGTAGCCTGATAGTTAACTATCATTTCTAGGTGAAAACACCTTGAAAAACAGGGTTTATAGAACCGTAAATGGAGTTGTAACCTTGGTTTTATCCCAAGCAATAATCATAACAGGAGTACCTTTTTCTTCGGAGAAATCAATGGTGAATTGTTCTAAAACCTCAGGCAATTCTTCCACTTTTCCTTTCACTTTCAATTCGTCATCTTCTGGAAAATAGCTTGTTCCCCAGTCAGGAATTTTGTTATTGAAAACGATAATCCATTCGTTCTTTCCTGGAAAAGTCACCAGAGAATAAGTGCCAGCTTTGAGGGTATCTCCTGAAAAAAGAATGTCGCGAGAAAGTTTAATGGTGGTTGCTTCATTGGCTCCAGTTCTCCACCATTCTCCGTAAGGCACTAAATCGCCAAAAATATCGCGGCTCTTTTTATACGGCCTACTATACCTGATTTCAATATTGACTTCGTTATTCGAAAAAGTAGCAACATCAGAGGGGCTGTATTTTTTGGTTTGGTATAATTCGTATTGCTGATACGACACAATTCCTCCCACAATAATGGCAATCACAATTACTACTACGGATAGCTTTCTCTTCATGCTGAGCAAATATATAAAATCTGACGCGTGTTAGACGCCAAAAAGGCCTCAAGGATTATGCCGCACACCCAGTTTTAACCCATTCCTTGATAAGGATTTAGCTTTTTAACAGTTTTTCGATTTCTGAAAAACCAATAATCGAGAATAAACACAAAATCTTGTGGCAATAAGCCCAAAAAGCAACAAGTCACTTTCGTTCTTCCTTTTTGCCTGTTCGCTTGTTTGAGTTCATTCGCTTTCCATATCTTTGCCCTATGGCACAGAATGACGATAATCTGCTCAAGAAAATTACAGGTCACGCGAAGGAATATGGCTTCATTTTTCCATCAAGTGAAATTTATGATGGTTTGGCTGCAGCCTATGACTACGGCCAAAACGGAGTTGAGCTAAAAAACAACATTAAGCAGTACTGGTGGAAAGCCATGGTGCAAATGAATGAAAACATTGTGGGTATCGATGCCGCAATTTTTATGCACCCAACTACTTGGAAAGCGTCTGGCCACGTTGATGCTTTCAACGACCCATTGATTGACAACAAAGACTCCAAAAAGCGCTATCGTGCCGATGTGCTTATTGAAGAAGTTGTAGCAAAATATGAGGCTAAAATTGAAAAAGAGGTAACCAAAGCTGAAAAGCGATTTGGCGATGCTTTCGATAAAGAACAATTTTTAGCCACAAACACGAACGTGCTAAGAAGCCAAACTAAAATCGATGAAATCGAAAACCGTTTGGGAACTAGCATGGAAAAGGGCGATTTGGCTGACATTAAAGCACTGATTGAAGAATTGGAAATTGCTTGCCCTGTTTCGGGTTCTAAAAACTGGACAGACGTTAGGCAATTCAACCTGATGTTTTCTACCGAATTAGGTTCTGTAGCCGATGGTGCCAGCAAAATTTACTTAAGACCTGAAACCGCTCAAGGTATTTTTGTGAATTACCTAAACGTGCAAAAAACCGGAAGAATGAAAATTCCTTTTGGTATTGCTCAAATTGGTAAGGCTTTCAGAAATGAGATCATAGCCCGTCAGTTCATTTTCAGAATGAGAGAATTTGAACAGATGGAAATGCAGTTTTTTGTAAAACCAGGAGAAGAAATGACTTGGTATGAAAACTGGAAAGCAAAACGAATTGCTTGGCACAAGGCCCTTGGCTTAGGCGAAGATAATTACAGATTCCACGATCATATAAACTTGGCGCATTACGCTAATGCCGCTACAGATGTACAGTTTAATTTCCCAATGGGCTTTAAAGAATTGGAGGGAATTCACTCAAGAACGGACTTCGATTTAAAAGCGCATGAAGAATATTCTGGTAAAAAACTTCAGTTCTTCGACCCAGAAGAAAACAAGTCGTATGTGCCATATGTAATCGAAACCTCAATTGGTTTAGATAGAATGTTCTTGGCCGTAATGTCTGCCGCTTATACTGAGGAAACTTTGGAAGACGGAAGCGAAAGAACTGTATTGAAAATACCAGCACCTTTAGCGCCATATAAAGTAGCGGTGTTGCCGTTGGTGAAGAAAGATGGACTTCCTGATAAAGCTCGAGAAATCCTGGCTGATCTGAAGTTTGATTTCAATTGCCAGTACGATGAGAAAGATGCGATCGGTAAACGCTATAGAAGACAAGATGCGATCGGAACGCCATTCTGCGTAACCGTGGATTACGATACTTTGGAAGACAATACGGTGACCATTAGAGACAGAGATGATCTTTCACAAATCCGAATTTCTATCGATGAGCTAAAAGCTAAGTTGAAGGAAGTTACTTCAATGGAGAATTTGTTGAGAAAGGTTTAACACCCCTCAAAACAATGAACGATGAGCTATAAACTCTATATTTCTAGCTCATCGTCTCAATACTTTGTACTGAATACTCAATACAATTTTCAAAACAACCCCATCTGGCCTCTGTTGGTCTTTACAAATAAGTCGGTTCTAAGTGAAGCCCGGTGAAAAGTATTTGCTTCAGGAAAATACTTTGCTTTAGAAAGTTCAAAAAGACGATGAATTGACTGCACCATTAGCCCTTCGCCACGCATACGGGTTCCGTATCGGCTATCGTTTAATGAACCTCCGTGAGCACCTTTAATCTGGTTTAAAATTTTGTCGGCTCTATCAGGAAAGGCCTGCTGTACCCAGTGCTCAAACACTTTTCCGATAGCACCATTTAAACGCACCATGGTAAAGCCCGCGCTGCTCGCTCCAGCTTCGGAAGCAGCTTTCATAATTTCAGGAATTTCATGGTCGTTGAGACCTGGAATAATTGGACCAATCATTAAACTGACAGGTACACCCCGTTTCCTCAAAGTTTCTATAGCCTTTAGTTTTCGGGGAGCAGAAGCCGTTCTTGGTTCCAGTTTTCTTCGTACGGATTCATCCAGCGTTGTCAAACTAAAATAAACGCCCGCCAAATTTTGATCGGCCAAAGGCCCCAAAATATCCAAATCACGAGTTACGGTCACATTCTTTGTAATAATGCCTACGGGATGTTTGTATTTCAGAAATACCTCCAGCAGTTTTCGTGTAATCTGAAGTTTCTGTTCCAAAGGTTGATAACAGTCTGTATTTCCCGAAAGAACAATGGTTCGCGGTTGCCAATTAGGATTCTGAAAGTGCTTTTCCAACAACTGCGGAGCCGATTCTTTATAAAGAATCACGCGTTCAAAATCCAACCCAGCATTATAGCCCCAATACTCATGGCTATTTCGGGCATAGCAATAAATACATCCATGTTCGCAACCCTGATATGGATTTAGGGAGTATTCCATCCCCACATCAGGGCTTTCCACTTTATTTACAATGGTTTTGGGAAAAATGGGAATATACTTTGTGTAAGGCGAATCGGCATCAAACTCATCTATTCCTTCCAAATGTTCTTGAACATATTCGTGCATCAAGAACCTATTCTTCACTTGTTTTTGCGCTCCTCTACCTTTAATCATGTCTATAATTTTTAGCAAAACTAAAATTAATAGTTTTCGACTAAAAACAAGTGGCCGCGCTAAAACTAAGGCAAAGAAATTTTGGGTTAAGGAAGCGGAATGTAACCGGTTTCTCCTGGAACCATTTCAAACTCTTTGTTCGCCCATCGTTGCTTTGCTTCTTCCAAGGTTTCCTTTTCTGAAGCCACAAAGTTCCAATAGATATAGCGTTCTTCGGCAAACGGTTCACCACCAAAAATAAGCACGTGAGAATTCTCTCCCATTGTAATTCTGCAAAGGTCTTCTTCTTTGGAAACCAACATATTCCCCTTTTCTATTCGCTCTGAACAAGCTTCGATATAGCCTTCTACAATACAAATTCCGATTTCTCCGGTCAACTGACCCTCAATATGAAGTTCTTCCTTTTCGCCTGACTTAACTTCAACCATAAACAATTCAGAATGGACCGGAACGGGTGAAACATGACCAAAACCTTTACCCGCAACCAGCTTAAAGTTCAGGTTTCCAGCTTGCCAAGAAGGCAATTGATTCGCTGCAGTGTAGGAAAATTGTGGCTCCATTTTCTCTAAATGTTTTGGCAAAGCAACCCAAATTTGATAGCCATGAGCCATAAATTCTCGGCCATCTCTTAGGTATTCGGGTGTTCTTTCGGTATGCACAATTCCTTTGCCTGCCGTCATCCAGCCTACTGCTCCTGGCTCCACTAATTGAGCCGTACCCAAAGTATCGCGATGCATTATTTCACCTTCAAGCAAATAGGTGAGGGTGGAAAGGCCAATATGCGGATGCTGACCTATATCCATATAGTGACCTGGTTTAATGGTAGTGGGCCCCATATGATCGATAAAAATAAAAGGGCCTACCATTCGCTTCTTACCGAATGGTATTAAACGACCTACTAAAAAGTCGCCAATATCACGACTTCGCTCTTCAATGATTAAACCAGTATTCGACATGTCAAAAGATCGGAAGAAATACCGAAAAATGTGTGTTTGGTTCTTTTCAAATCAACGCTCAATGCAGTTAAAATCACGCATTAGCGTTATATGCTTTCTGAAACCAAGTTTGAAGATTCTCTAAATCTAAAACTGATGAGACTTTAATTCTATGGCTAACCATGCTGTTCCAGCTACCTGCAGCTTCAATTTTCCCTTCTGGATCAGTACCTTTTAAGTTTAAACCAATATCCAATCTGGTTTTAGTGCTTGGTTGAAGCAAGGCAAACTGCTTTTTGGGTGTTCTTAAACTGATGTAGGTTTTCTTGTAAGCAAATTCCACTTCCCCTTCAATATCGGCAAACATTGCCTTGGCCTTATGAAAAGCGTCAGCTATAGCTTCTTTTCCCAGAAGTAGTTCAGCATCTATATCTTGTGTAGAGCCTCTTTGCTCATCAAGTATTTCAGGTTTTAAATACAGGTGTGCAATGGTATTAGCAAAGCCATGAGAAACACCATAATCACCTTTCAGTAATTTCATGATTTCACCATGCTTTTGACAATCTGTTGCTGCCAAGATCTTATGCCATTCTTCCAAGGATTTACCTGTTTTCTCTGGCATATTGCCAATCATGGTCTTTAGCATTTCTTCGGGCGTTACCATACAATTCCTTTTTAGTAATTGATGAAAATACTAAAAAGGAATTTATAAGAAGAAAAGACCCATGACTGATTAGACTAATCTAGTTTGCCAAGCTGCTGCAATTTCTTCAAATACAGTCTGTAAATCTTTGGTAATATCCCATTGTGGGTAGTGATCCTTCATTTTGGCCAAATCAGAGATATAGCACATATGGTCGCCCTCACGGTTTACATCAGAGTATTTATATCTCATTGCTTTACCAGTGATGCTTTCTACACGCGTAAAAGCTTCCAAAATTGAAGTAGAGTTTTCTCTCCCACCACCAATATTGTACACTTCTGCTATTCTAGGAGCATCAAAAAAAGCTTCAATAAATCGAGCTACATCCAAGGAGTGTATATTATCTCGCACTTGCTTTCCCTTATATCCATAAATGGTATACTCGATCCCAAGAATATTTGCTTTGATCAGGTAAGAAAGGAATCCATGGAGCTCAACCCCAGAATGATTTGGCCCTGTTAAACAGCCTCCACGCAATGCACATGTCGGCATATCGAAATAGCGGCCATATTCTTGCACCATAACATCGCCCGCCACTTTTGATGCTCCAAAAATGGAGTGCTTAGATTGATCAATTGTGAAAGATTCTTTGATTCCATCTTGGTATTGAGCATCGGCAAAGTCGTAACAAGTCTCTAATTCAATCAAGTTTAAATTGTTTGGAGCATCTCCGTATACCTTGTTTGTACTCATATGGGCAAAAGGGGAATCCTTGCAAAATTGACGAGCGGCTTCCAATAAGTTCAAAGTTCCAACCGCATTCACATCAAAATCATCGAAAGGCCTGCTGGCAGCTAAATCATGGCTAGGTTGAGCAGCGGTGTGGCATATATAATCAGGCTTGATGCGCTTCATCAAATCCAAAACAGCGCCTCTATCTCGGATATCAATCTCTACATGTTCAAAATGTTTACATTCCTTAACCAGTTGATGTTGAACCCAACGTGTATCTCCTTTTTCTCCAAAAAAATCGGCTCGCATATTATTATCTATACCGAAAACCTTCCATCCTAAATTGTCGAAATACCTAACAACTTCTGAACCTATAAGGCCTGATGAGCCTGTCACTAAAAGCTTTTTCAAAATGATTTAATGGTTATGTAACTAGCTTAAATAATATAGCTTTTGATCAAATTTTTGACTGATTTGTTAAAGTGTGCTAAAGATAAAAGGTTCGCTAAAGATTCCATGAAAGAAATGTCTTTCATTCAAAACCTTTATCTATGGTCATTTAATGACTCCCTTTTTTAATATGTTGGCGCCAAATTCTGAAGGGCTTATTTAGGAACATTTGCCAGTTCTTTTTGCCCTTGTTTCGCTCATCCTGATGATCAAAAATAGTAGGCGGAAAAATCTGAATAAAGTGATAATAAACTACTTTCAATTTGGTGGAATAATGCTCTCGAAGTGAGAAATGAAACTTCATATGTTCCAAATAGCTTCCAATATTCTTCTTGCGCTGTAGTTGGGTTAATTCCAGCTCAATAGCAACGGCATGTTTTTGAATAGTTTTATGCTGAAGCAACTTCATTATTTCATCTGGAACAGGAGATTTAAAAATATTATGAGCCAAAAGCACGCCAAGCAGCACCACGTTTTTCACCTTTAGCTCGCTACTTTTCTTCAAAAGTAAATCCCAATTTAATCCGTCCTCAAAGGTTTGAAGAATTGCGGCAATGTCTGCCAAATATTTGATGCTTTTCCACAGTTCATCGGCTCCATGATGTAAACTGGTTGTAATCAAAAGGCCTTCGGGAGTTAAATGATTAATTTCTTCGCCTAAAAAATTACCCTTCTTGGTCAGAGGAAGAATGTCATGATAATTGACATTGGACTGCCAACGGATAGCACCAATTTGCCAATGAGGTTCGAAATGAAAGATTCTGTTTTCGCCTTCGTATAAGTCGAAATTATATTCGAAGTTCTGCTTAAAATAAGTTGGCTTAAATTCTTCGCTCATTTTAACCGTAGGCTCATAACCTCGGCTTAGCATGAGTTCTTCAATTTGAGGAAATCCCTTTAAATCGACCAAAACATCGATATCGGACATTTCTCTCAAACTTAAATTCTTATAAGCTGATTGACCCAAGAGAATTCCTTTGTAAGGAATTGGATGAACACCCTTTTTCGCCAGTTCCGCAAGAATTTGCTTCAACTCCTTGGCATGGCGCATATTCACAAAAGTGCGATGCACATGCGCTTCCTTTAGCTCCTTTAAAAACTCAGCCGGAGCATAATTCTTCAAAGGTGAACGGGTAAGCCCTTCATTCACCAACGATCTAACGCGATGCCGCTGAATGGTCTTCAAAAGCTCATCCCAGTTGATTATCTCGGGATTAATTTCTGAAGGAATAGGCAACATTTCAGAAGACAAACCCTGACAACATAGCAAAACTAGCGCTTGCCATTCCATGATTTTTTGATCAGGTTTTTGCCCATTACCCATTAAAAGTAGTTTTTTAACTCGAGCGCAAAGAAAAGAATTACAAACGTAAGCACTACGGCAATCCAAAAAAATAGTGCAAAGTATTTGATAGAATGTATTCGGAACGGTTGTTTTGCCTTCTTTTTAAACCAGAATTGAAAGAAGAGCTTGAAGAAGCTGTAAATTTGGTTCAACAAAGACCGATGGCCCGTTTTAAAAATTTTTCTCGAGGAATAGCAAAATCCGATTGGCGTTTTAAGTTACTACTGATTAGGGTAGTGATTTTATTAGGCATTGGCCGTATGAGTGTTCTTCTTATTCCCTTCAAAAAAATAGCCGTTTGGATGGGCGAAACAAGTAAAGAGACTACCGAAATAGAGCAAGTTGAACTGACTCCAAAGCTCATACGAATAGGTAGTGCAATTGAAGCAGCTTCCAAATACACGCCCTGGAAAAGCAATTGCTTTGCTCAAGCCTTATGTGCGCATTGGATTTTAAAATCCAATAAAATTGATCACACCATCTACTTTGGGCTTTCTACCGAAAAAGGTAAAAATGAGATGAAAGCGCACGCTTGGCTTAGGGCAAAGCAAAGAATAGTTACGGGCAGAAAAGGGCACAAAGACTTTACTGTGGTGGGTAAATTTGCTCACTTTTCTAAATAGTTTCAGTGGCAACTTGCTCCAAAATCTGAAATAACGATATTTATCTTCAACGTGAAAAAGCATCTTCAGCCTTATTTATTTGCGCTAAAAGTAGTTTGGCAAAGCTCTTCCAAATGGACCATAACATGGGCCATATTGGTAATTACTCAAGCTTTGTTGCCTTTGCTTTCGCTTTACTTTATGAAGCTGATCATTGATGGGGTAACCGAGGCAGGTACTATTTCGCAAGTGGCCTTAAACGATGTGCTTCCTTTCCTCATCTATTTTGGAATCACGCTGTTGGCAACAGCCATTTCTACTCAATTTTCACAATTGGTGAATGAGGCACAGCAACAAAGGGTTAGTGATTATATGGCCGAAATGGTACAAAGTCAGTCTCTAAAATTGGATCTCGGCTATTTCGAAAACCCTGACTTTCATAACACTTATTTTCAGGCACAAAAGGAAGCGCTTTACCGACCTGTTCAAATTGTAACCAGCTTAGTGAACGTAATTCAAAATGGGATTTCACTGGTGCTTATCGCTGCTTTCCTTTCTTTTCTTCACTATGGAATGGCGCTAGTTCTTATCGTTTCTATTCTGCCCTCCATTTACATTCGATACTATTTCTCGAAAAAGCTTTATGAGTGGCAAAAAAGTAGGATTGCCAAAGAAAGAGAATCGGCATACCTTTCTTTAGTCATCAGCGGAGCGGAATACGCGAAGGAAATCAGGGTTTTTAGTGCTGGAAAGAGACTGAAAAAGCGATTCCGAAAAATCAGACATTTACTTTTTGAAGAGAAACTTAAGATTGGCAAACTGAGAACCCGAAATTCGATTATTGCCAAGGTCGTAGAAATTACCGCTGAAGTTGGCGTTTACATTTTCATCGTTTATCGAACTACTCAAGGCTTAATCACCATTGGTGATTTGGTAATCTATTTTCAGGCTTTTCAAAAAGGAAAATCCAACTTGACAACTGCTTTGCAGTCTTTAGTACAATTGATGGAAAATCGCATGTTCTTAACTTACATTTCCGATTTTCTAGGATTTAAGCCAAGCCTGAAAAAGATTGAAAAGCCCATCAGTCTTCCAAAGAGTTTTGATGGCGGAATTGAATTCAGAAATGTTTCATTTCACTATCCTGATAGAAAAATCAAGGTACTCAGCCATATCGATCTCCATTTGAAAAAGGGAGAAATCTGCGCTATTGTGGGCGAAAATGGTTCTGGCAAAAGTACACTCACCAAATTATTATGCAGGCTTTATGACCCTACGGAAGGAGAAATAAAATTGAATGGTGAAGATTTACACGCCTTTCCAATTCACGATTATCAATCTCAGCTTAGTGTCACTTTTCAAGATTTTGCCCAATATCACTTTTCCGTTCAGGATAACATTACTTTGAGCGATGATTATCATGTTGACAACGGAAAACTAAATGAAGTAAGCCAAGCCTCAGGCGCGGACAGCTTTATTAAAGAATTTCCGCAAGGCTATCAACAGCAGCTTGGTCGCCAATTTATGAAGGGTACAGAACTCAGCTTAGGTCAATGGCAAAAGATAGCGATTTCGCGTGCCTTTTATCGTGATGCGGAGATCATCATTATGGATGAACCTACTAGCGCAATCGATCCGTTAGCGGAACATCAAATCTTCAAAAAGCTTAAAGAATTGACTAAAGACAAGATTGTTGTTTTAGTTACACACAGGCTCTACAATTTAAAAGTCGCTGATAAAATTATCGTGATGGATCACGGCCAAATTCGTGAAACCGGAACTCACAGCCAGCTAATGGAAAAGCGTGGCCATTATTTTAATATGTTCGAGACTCAGGCTGGATAGAAAAGTACATAAAAATCACTTTTATATTCGCCTGCTTTTAGTCTTTCCTTTACATTATATTACTGGTAGCCAGAAAGCCTTTTTTATGATTGAAATTAACCCGAACAAGACCTCCAAAATGAAAGACCTCGGTTCTGTTGATATTACAGAGCTGTTGTCTAAAGTTGCCAGTTTAAGCGAAACGGATTGGGATACCGAAGAGGATTTTCAAATCAATTACAACAAACATGAAAAAGGAGCTTTAAGAACCACTCAACATATCATCTTAAAATTCGCCAATAAACAAAAGGAGCCATTTACATACTATATAGGTTCTAGATGGGAGGACTGGAAACACCTTCTGTTGCCTATAATGGATCAAGTGACTTCTTCTTATGGATACAAAGAGGGTTATTATCCAAAGGTAATGTTCGCCAAAATGCCAGCTAATACATTTATTGCCCCACATATTGATGGTGACGCTAAGGGGCATCCACCTCACAAAATTCATATTCCATTAACTACAAACCATAGGTGTTACTTTTTTGAGGAGAATGAAAGGTATCATTTAGAGGTTGGAAAAGCATATGAGGTAAATAATGGAGGAATGCACTCTGTAGTGAATGGCGGAACTACAGATCGTATTCACTTGATTTTTGAATATTTAAATATTGAAGTTCAGGACCGACTTCTGCAAGAACGAATGCGAAACCCTGAGTATATTTGATAGCATTATTGATTTTTTAAAATGAGTTCAAAAAGACCCGGGTTTATATCAAAATTAAACATCATTTTTTGGGGTGCAGTGATTGCACTTTTACTGGCCGAACTTGGAGCAAAAGTCTATATTGAGAATTTCGCCAATTCCGATGACTTTTTTAGAATGGCATCTTCTTCACAATTAAACAAAAAGAAATTGGTTCCAAGCTCGCTTGGGCACAATTACATTGGATATGTCGGCAATCCAGACTTTGAAAAAGGACAGGCTAAGCACAATAGCCTTGGTTTTAGAGGCGATGAAATAGAAATCGAGAAGGCTTCTAATGAATTTCGAATTGTATGTATTGGAGGCTCTACTACATACAACACAGGTGTGAGAAATGATAAAAAAACTTATCCATATCGCTTACAAGAAATACTTCAAAACCAATCCGAAAAGAAAATAACGGTTGTAAACGCTGGCACTGCGGGATACACCACATGGGAATCACTGATCAACTACCAGCTGAGAATACAAGAACTGAAACCAGATTTGATTATTATCTACCACGCCATAAACGATGTTAACTCACGCTTGGTTTGGCCCCCTGAGGCCTATAAAGCTGATAATTCGGGGTATAGGGTAAGAGAGTTTCCAGAAAAGGATTTAGGAAGCTTCTTAAGTCACTTCAATCTAGGCCGAATGATTTTAGCTCGCTTTACGAATTATCAAGTAAACAATACAGAGCTCAAATATAATGGCTATGCAAAAACTTCATTGCTGCCTGAAATGAGAACTCAATTGAGAAACGGAACTTACCCTACAGGTATATTCAAAGAAGTTGGTCTTGATAGCCTTTTCAAATTAAACTCTCCAGTATATTTCGAAAATAACCTCAAAAGAATAATCAACTTGGCTCATGCTGATAGCACAGAGGTTTTGCTTTCTACATTTAAAATCATACCCATTTATATTAATGGAATGAACCATACCGCTCCATATCAAAAAGGCATTAATGACGAAAATGAGGCGATCAGAAATATAGCTCAAAAGGAAGGAGTACATATGATTGACATAGCCAATGAGTTTCCATCGGATGAATACCTATTCAAAGACGGTGTTCATAGAACGGAAGAAGGGTGCGAGCTTTTTGCCCAAATGATGGCTGACTACATCATTAACAACCATTTGATTAAATAGAAAACCTGTTTAAGCCACAATATCAAGCCAACCCTCAGTGACCAATTTTTTCACGAGCTGATGGATATGCGCAGATTCGATGTTGGAATCGAGTTCTGAATAATTTACCTTTTTTCCGCTCAACAATATCTCTAAAGTACGCTTCAAAACAATCGGAAACTTTAGGTGTTTTTGTCCAAATTTAAGGTAAATGAAAAGGCCATCTTCAGACCACTTCACTTCCTTGTGTCTCGAAATAAGCACAGAGGAAGGTGATAAGGCTGAAAGTTTTATCGCATTGATAAATCGGCCAGAAAAAGACTGATCGGATGATTGACTCCTATTTCTAACCAGCTTTGAAGGTGTATGCTTTATTGTATCAAATTGTTTCTTAAAATGCTGTTCAAGTGACTCAATAATTGAATTCAAACTGTCACTATCCTTAACCTTTGGCAAAACACTGGCCCTGAATTCTCTTTGCTGAATAGCTGAGTTTACTAGTGTTTTTAGCATTTCATATACCTTAAAAGTCTGAATGCCCAGGGTTATATGAACACTAGTCTCTTCCGTAGAAATTGCTTTATGATAAATTCCCCTCGGCACATACAAAGTATCTCCTGGCTGAAGTAAAATTTCAATAGAATTTTCAGAATTCTTTGTGGGAGGAAACGCAGACTTATAGTTGCTATCCGGCAAAAAAGGCTCCTCGGGGATAATAAACCAGCTTTTTGAGCCCGACACTTGTAGCACCAACACATCATGGTCATCATAATGCCAATCAAAACCTTGGGCTTGTGGAGGAGTGATATAAATATTCGAAGAGAGCTCCACTCCCCACAAATCACTCTGGTCATTTAAATTCTTGCTTAATTTTGGAACATACCTTTCCAAATAATTCAAAATCAGCGTATAACCGTTAGAGAAATGCCTTAAAACCTGCTCTCTGTTAAGCTTAATCCCCTCTCTTAGCTCTGGCCGAATCATCCATTCTGGAATTGGGGAAGAATTGCTGTTTTTCACCAGATTGACGGATGGAAAACTCAGTTCTTGATATGCCAAGTATTCATCAATATCTTCTAAGGTCAACCATGAGTTGAAATAGCCAGGAACATTTCTTGAAATATGTAAATGTGCTTTTTCAAAGTAGTTGTTAAAAAAGTCTCTATCAGAATAAGGAGAAAGCAAAGTGTTTTGATGTTTTTCCATTTGAGACATTTTCCCAGGCGCTAAGAATGATATTACAATCTGTTTCTCTAAATATATTTCATTTATCGAAAGTATGACAAGGTACTGTCTAATAAGGGTACTTCCTATCTCCAAATCAGAGATCTCGGTCAATCAAAGGGTAAAAGAAGTAGATATATTATCTTTCAATATTTTATACGATTCAATAGACCTTCAATTAATGACTTGCACCAAGCCTTAACTACAAAAAAGTTTCTCAGTCAAAAACAAGGAAAGAACTTTCGTATATTTCCAGCAATATAGACCATCATTGCCCCTTCATTAAAACATCTCGGTATCTACAAATTCGCTTGTATCAGCATTCAAGAACTTATATGGAATACTATTATTCAAGAGGTATAATGGTTAATGTCTAATATAATAAGTGGTTCATTTTTTTTATGTAACAATAGAATGGGTAGCATTTCCTCAAGGCTCAGCAAGAAGAAACTATTTCTGATACTTTTTTTTATTTCCATACTAGCTTATTTTTTCTGGACAGGCTCTAGGTATCCAGCATTAAATGAAAAAGCCCTTATGGGAGGCGAAATGCCTGTTTCCGGCATTGGATTTAATATCGCGTTTGAAGTTCAACCCAATGATGGGCTTTTATTAAAAATAGGAAAAACCTCCTTAAACTGGATGAAAACCAACAAGAAAGGGATGACCTTCGGGATTCTATTTGCCAGCCTTTTTCTAATGCTCTTCTCTTGGCTTAATAAACTCCAGTTTAAAAATAAGTATGCTCAATCTTTCTTTGGTTTGTTTATTGGAGCGCCACTTGGCGTTTGCGTAAACTGTGCCGCACCTATAGCATTTGGGGCCAGAAAAGCCAATTTAAACGTTATCTCCTCTTTAAGTATGATGATGAGCTCACCGACTTTCAACTTTGTGGTGCTCACCATGCTTTTCACAATGTTTCATCCCTACTTAGCACTTTTAAAGATTATATCAGCAGCCATTCTCATTCTATTCGGTGTTCCTATTATAGCTAAACTAGGAGGCAAAAATGCAATTGTGGAAGACAATCTTAACAGTCCTTCACTTTCTTTTTTAGCCGAAGATGAACGGATATATCAGAGTGAAAGCCTCCTCAAAACTTTCCAATGGTTCATAATCCAGTTTGCCAAATCCTTATTTTTTATTCTGAAAAAAACATTGCCTTTAATGATATTGGCGGGCCTCTTAGGTAGTGTTTTTATCAATCTTATTGATTGGGATGGTATGATTGCCTTGTCATCCTTAGTGAATGAAAATCAAATGGTTTTCACTATTCTCTTGTTGGTATTCTTTGCCATGGCAGGAACCTTTTTACCCGTCCCGATGGCTTTTGATATCATCATTGTATCCATTCTGCTAAATTTGGGTATTTCCTATTCTATAGCCAGCACCTTGCTATTTACCTTAGGTATTTTCAGTATTTACTCTTTTCTAATTGTAAGAAAAGCCATCAATCTAAAGACCGCCTTGGTGCTGTTTTCCTTCGTGTCTATTGTAGGTGTAATGAATGGTTTAGCAGGTCTTTATTTTGATAAATATTTAGCTCCCAACGACAGTGAAATGATCGCTTGGTTAAAGCAATATAAGGGCGGCTATTTCGAGGTAGAGGGAATAACTATGCCCGAAAAGAAATTTGAGTTTTCACCTGTAAATAAGGAAAGCAGCCCGATTGAAGTAGATGGAGCAATTATAAACCAAAGCGTATTCAACAGTAAAGGCAAAGGAAACTTCAATTTTACACTGCACCCAGGGCCAGAAGTGGGAATCAATAGAAGCTATAAATTTGAAGGGTACAATGAAATATTAGGTGGATTTAACGTCCTTCATGGCTTTTCTACCTCGGGGGTTGATTATGATGACGATGGGTGGACAGACTTGTTATTTGGCTCCCCATCTGGCCTTCAAAGATTCAAGAATCAAGGGGGCAAAGGCTTTATAAAAGATCGGTTTGGAATAGATCTTCTAGATAATTCACACATCATTTTGGGTCATATAATAGATATAAATGGTGATGGATTCAAGGATGTCATCGTTTCAGCCCTAATGAAAGGTCTCTATATTTTCTATGGCGGAGCAGAAGGCTTTGAAAAAGACAACTACCTGAAAGTTGAATTCCCTGACCGTTATATAGCGACTAGAACAATAGCCTTTCACGACATTGACGCAGATGGAGACCTAGACCTTTTTTGCGGAAATTGGTCTCAAGGCAAAGGGGAGGGCGAAGTGAGCCTTCGGTCGTCAACAGATTTCTTTTTAGTAAACCACATTGATTCCCTTGAACTCGTCAAAGCTAACTACCCTCAAGGAGCCACACTAACTAGCCTGTTTTGGGATCAAGATGGAAACTCAAAAAAGGAACTGTTTATAGGTATCGATTTCACACAGCCTGACTGGAGCATTTCCGATTTTGACTTAAAAAGTGGTATAAGGGCCAATAGTAATTTACCCTACACCACTTCAAATACCATGTCCGTTTCGGCCGCAGATATTAACAACGATTTAAAACAAGACTTGTATTTGGCACAGATTGCAGAAAAGACCCTGAACGAGCATGAAATGATCAAAAACGTTGATAAAATCTGCAGTTGTTTCATCGGAACACCCTACCTAGATGAGTGCGAAAAAATAGTAACAGGCCGACAGAACACACGCCTAGCTACTATGACACTGAATTTCAGCTTTTTACCAGATGACCAAAGAGCAACCGCATATAAACTGTACTTACTATTTGAGATGAACCGCAGATTAAGTCAGGGCAAAGCTGTTTCAGCTGAATTGAATCAATATAAAAGCGAATTTCCCTTTTGGAACTATATGCATGATTCTACTAATGTATACACAGATTACAACCGCGAGCTCATGCAAACCTCACCTGAATACCTAAAGCAAAAAATGAACTTAAACTTACTTTTTGTAAATGAAGCAGGTCAAATGGTTGATAAAACCAAGACTTACGGAATGGACAAAGGAGGTTGGACTTGGAATGCTCAATTTGAGGATTTAAACAACGATGAATATGTAGATTTATTCATGGTGAATGGAAGCGGGAGTATGGCTGCCAATCAATCTAGTTTCTTTTATCTTAATCAAGAGGGACAAAATTTTCAGGAGCAAGGAGAGCAGGTAGGCCTCAGAAACTATCTTTCTTCTCAAAGCTATACCTATTTAGATTATGATAACGATGGCGACATGGACATTGCCGTGCTGGCGGAGGAAGGTCCAGTGTTGATCTTTGAAAACAATTTAAACAAAGGAAATTCAATACAATTTGAGCTTTCTGCAAAACACTTGACTGATGTTCTGGGGGCGAAAGTGTTAATCTACTATGGAGAAAATAACACCCAACACCAGATGCGCGAAATCAGACAAAGCGGAGGATATCAATCTTATAATCCAACCTTTGCTCATTTCGGGCTGAAGAACACCGAAACAATCAACAAGGCTCTAGTGATTTGGAACAATGGAGACAGTACCATTATTAACCATCCTTTAAGGGCTGGCTACAAATATTGGGTTGAAAAAAGTAACTAAGCTAAAGACCTCAAAACTAAAGGGTCAAGCCAAAATGAACATATAAATAGTAATATCATATAAATGATATTGCCTTAATTAGCTTCACATGTCTTCACCACTAAAATTCATACTCCGATTAGCGATTGTTTTTCCAACCATTGGAGTGGGTTTTGCTTGGATTTTAACCCATCCACAGCACAGCCTATTTTTTAAATTAGGTTTTTTATTTGTAGGCCTGGGCCTTCTTTTGATTTGGCAAATCGGGAAAAAATATACTAACATCATTTTTTCACTCTCTATTCTTCTGTGGACTTACCCTTTAGGAGAGCTTACCCTTTACTTTCAATCACCTGCAACAACGATAACGGGCTATAACAAGCCCTTTGCTGAGCTAGATTCAATTCGCGGTTTTCGTTATACGGCTCGTAATGTCAGGTATTTTAAGATCGCTGAAAGCAAAACCGTTTTCGACAACCAATTTACAACCAACAAGCAAGGCTGGGTTATGGATCAAGACTATCACTTCAAAAAGTCAAATCCAACTAAAAAAAGATGGCTGCTTTTTGGAGATTCTTTTAGCGCAGGCATTATGTTGAAAAAAAACCTGCCAAATAGAATGCAAGAGGCTATGGATCAAGATTCAACATGGAATGCAGAGATTTATTCATTTGCCATTGATGGGGGTGGTCTTGCCAATTGGCACCAAACCTTTTTTAATGAAGTGGTTCCAAACTATGAGTTTGATGGAGTAATCTTGGCCATATTTGGAGACGACCTCTACCGTGATTTTTTCATTCAGGAAGGCCTTCAAAAAAATGGTTTTTTAGGCAGAATAAGAATTGAAGATTGGCCCATAGATACCTCCCGATTAAATCAGTATAACATCCAGCAAATGAGGTTGCAGTATTCTGACTCAGAAATCGATGACCTCAAAGCTTCTCCACCTAAAAAGGAATTTGATTGGCCTTTAAAAACTCTTCTAACCCGAAAATTAAATTCACCTAAAAAAATAAGGCGTGACAAAAAAATAAGCAAAAACCTAAATGAACTACGAGAAAGTCTTGGAGAAAGAAAGTATCAGATGTTAGAAAGCATGATCTCTTGGTGCAAGCAACATAAAAAAGACATTATTCTTACTAGCATTCCTCCAAGAAATCTGGATCAACAAGCGAGTGAAGAAGTTCAAATTATTGCCAATCATTGGAATTTAGAATTTTTAAACGGGAATGAAGTCTTTGCTAGCGAAGATCAAATTAAGAAGTACTGGCTAGCGAATGATGGACACTGGAATCAACTTGGTTCAGACTTGTATTCAGACTTTTTAATTAAGATTATAAATAAAGGGAATTAACGATTTAACTAGGCCTTTTTTACTTTTCACCCTTATTTTAATATACAATCCAAAATAAAAACAAATTTAATTTCGTTTAAATATGTAGGATTTCATTATATTTGAAAAGGCTTTAACTACTGATGTTATGAACAATATGGATAAGGACAATTTAATGGGTTCGAGTGAAGCTCATTCTGAGAAACTCGTTTGGGAAACTCCGGTTTTGATCACAGAAAACGTAGACAATACTCAAGGAGGAAACTTCACAACTAACAACCCTGGGGATGATTCTTGGTATGCTAGCTAAGATGGAGCACTCTAAGTAACAAAATTATGAAGCGACTAAGTCGCTTTTTTTTATGCCTAGATATTCTCTTTATCTCAACTTTTGATAATAAATTCTGCGATATCAATCGTGTTTATAGCATCAAATTCATTTTTTAAAATAAACGGGGAACTGAAAAAAGATTTAAAATCTAGAATCTCGGGCTCTGATTCCACTTTGGCCAATATTTCGTGTTGATAAACAGCCCTTTCAGCTAATTGATCCCAGATCGCATATTTGTTTCTCCAGATCATTTTATCTCTTTCGTCAACCCCAAATGATAATTCCTTAGGGTTGACCCCTAAAACTAAGAGCATAAAATCATGAGAAAACAAGCCATATATTTGATGCATTTCCGATTCTTTAGTTAAGCTATAATCTTGTTTGACTTCATGCAAAGGCCCCTTTTTTTGATAAAGTTCAATTAGCCCTTCAATACCGCTTATGTCCACATCTTGATTACAAGCTTTCCAAAACTCAGTTTGATATCGCTTATTCAATTTAAACTGCATAGCAATAAACCATTTGAGCTTATCCCATATCTCACCAAGGTTTTTATTTACTTCCTTGCGGTCATCTACACCTTTCTCCATTCGTTTTAAATATAAAATCAAGGCATAAATATTAGTGATAACCATATGTAAAGCTGTCGACTGCAAAGCCTCTATAAAACCATAGGAATTGCCTACGGCCGCAACATTGCCTACAACAAAATCCTTGTGCCTTCCTGATTTAAATTTGAGAGTACGAACCTCATCTATTAAGGGATTAAGCTCTCGAAATTCCCTTTCAGCTTCTTCTGCCGAACAAAATGAAGAGGAATATATATATCCCATATGATCTTCAGTATGCATAGGAATATTCCATTGCCAACCATTTTTCATGGTTCTAGCTTCTGTATAAGGCTTAATGATTCCATTATGCTTGGCATTTCCTACAACAGCCGAATCAGTAAAAAGACTTTTTTGGTATGATTGATAAGGCACACGGAGTGCATTGCCCAAAAGAAGGGATCTGAACCCAGAACAGTCCACATAAAAGTCAAAACTTAGAGACTTATCTTCTTCTTTAAATTTTAATGACTTTACAGTATCATCACCTAGTTGCACTTCAACAATTGTTCTTTCTAGAACAGAAACTCCCCTTTCTTTTGCCTTTCTTTTTAAAAAAGCTGAAAGTCTCTCATTGTCTAAATGATACGCATAAGAATGAGGTAATGCGTAAGATTTATATGGACTTTCAGGGTTACCCGTTTTTACCATGAAGGACTTATCCGCATTCATTAAGACGGAATTGAGCGAGTTATAATTAATATCCTCGTTTACCTCAATACTTAGAAATGGACTAATGAACCCAAGCGCATTATTAGTAAAATCGTATTTTGGATCGCCCCATAAGTACCTAACTCCTTGTTTCCATGTAGGCTTTACTTCTTTGTAAAATTCAGACAAGTCAAATTCTAGAACATCATGTAACATTCTAAGCAACTTGGGAGTGGTAAACTCGCCAACCCCAATAATGGGAATAGAAGGAGACTCTATTACAGTTACCTCCACTTCTGGTAACAATTTGTTTATACAAAGAGCGGTCAAATATCCTGAAGTTCCCCCTCCGACTATGCCGATGTTAGTCAATGCTTTCATTATAAAACAAATGTTCTAGATCATCTAAATTATTCAGTCTCTCAAATGCTTCTTTTTGAGTTAGGGCCAAAGCCGACATTTGACTCCAGAGTTTAACCTTGCTGGTCAAAAACCTTGAGTTATTGAAAAGAAATTGTTTGTCTACACTTTCTGGCATTTCCTCTTGGCCCATCAGAATGTTGTCAAACCCATTAAATCTAAATAAGCTTCCTTTCATTAACCCTAAAATGTGTTGGTCATGAAAATGAGCCGGTTTTCTGAATGGGCCATTCTTTTTGTAGAATTCAAAAATATCATTGTACCCAGAAGCATCTGCTTCATTTCTCTTTGCTTCCCAAAAAGGTGTATTTATTTTCTTGTTAAACTTAAAGTGCCAAGTCAAAAACCACTTTAAATGATCCCAATGTTCGCCTTGTTTTTTGTTTACAAACGCTCTTGATTGATTTATATCATCATTCTCCATTTCGTTTATAAAGGCACGGATTGTAGAAATAATCATTTGGATTCCGGTGCTCTCTAAAGGCTCAATAAAGGCATATGAATTTCCTACACCGATCACATTTTTTCTCCAACAATCCGCTCTTCTACCCGATGTAAACTTTATGATTTTAGTGTTTTGAACCCCCGGAAATTTAGATTCGAGTTCCTTTTGTGCCTGTTCCTCAGTGTAAAAACGTGAACTAAACACATATCCTAGATGGTCTTCATGTTGCAAAGGAATATTCCACATCCATCCTGCATCCATGGCTTTTGCTGTTGTATAAGGCTTAATGTTGCCATAATGGGGCAAATGACCAGTCAATGCCATATCGGTAAACAAGCTATTAGCAAAACTGATATGAGGAGACTTCATGGCAGTTCCTAATAAAGAGGACCTGAAGCCTGTGCAATCAAAGTAAATATCAAATTTATGAGTATATCCTTGTTCATCAATTAGGTAGTTGATGCCTCCATTTTCTGCTTCTAACTCACAATGTTGGATTGTTGAATTGATCAGTTTGACGGAACGCTCCTTCGCCTTTTCTTTTAAAAAATTAATGAGCTTAACATTATCAAGGTGATATGCATAGTTGGTTTTAGGGCCAATTTCTCCCAACGAATGAAGGTTGCCATCCTTTTCATACAAGAAGGATTTTCTCTGATTCATTAAAATAGACCCTAAAGAGCCAAGATTTATATCCTTTTCAAGGCATACCGCTCCGTAGGAATCATGCTTTTCAAATGGATAATTAAAGTAATCACTGTCTGTTCCTCCCCACTCAAACCTTATCCCTAGTTTCCATGTAGGTTGAACACTGTCAAAAAACTCTTTAAAAGAAAAGCCAAGATCCTTATGCAAAAAATTGATGATCACCCTTGTAGTCGATTCTCCAACTCCAATAACAGGAATCTTGTCCGATTCAATTAACGTAACTTCAGTATCGGGGTACTTATTTTTTATGGCTAAGGCAGTAAAATAGCCCGCAGTCCCCCCTCCAATAATCCCTATATTCTGATAAAGTGAACTACTTGTGTTTTTCATTTAGGTTTGAAGCAATATCTATGGAAGTCCTTTCAAAAATTGAAGTTAAAAATTTGGTTCATTCTTCACTATCTCTTCATTATTTAGCGTAAAGAATATTCTATTTTGCCATACACTTTTTATAAATGAAATCATCCTCCACACTGCTTTCTAAAATAAATCGCATTTTTTGGGGTGTTGCCATTGCTCTACTCATTGGAGAGCTTACGGCTAAGCTATATATAGAACATTTTGCCGATGAAGGCAGGCTTCTCAAATTTGGATCTGCAACACAATTGAGGTCAAAAGGCTATGTAGCCAGTGCTATGGCTCATAACTATATTGGTTATGTAGCTACGCCTAACTACCATAAGGGACGTATTAATCATAATAGCCTTGGCTTTAAGGGTGATGAGTTTAAGAAAGAAAAAAGTGAAAACGAGTTTAGAATCGTTTGTATTGGAGGCTCAACCACCTACAACATCTCTGTGGCAGATTATAAACAATCCTATCCACACCAGCTTCAAGAAATTTTAAAAACGAAGCATAACCAGCAAATAACGGTAATCAATGCAGGCTTGCCTGGCTATACTTCTTGGGAATCTCTAATCAATTATGAATTACGAATTCAAGAATTGCAACCTGATTTAATCATCGTTTACCATGGCGTAAATGATGTAAAAGCTCGAATGGTTTGGCCTCCCGAAGCTTATAAAGCAGACAATTCTGGATATAGAATTCGAAAATTCCCCGAAAACAGCACGTATGATCTAATAAGCTATTTCAGTTTGGGTCGGATTGTTCTGGCAAGTTTCTCCGATTTTAAAATCAATAATTTAGAAACCAGCCTAAACGGCATTTCTCCTAATTCACTGGCCATAGAAATGGCCCAGCAGATGAACCACGGAAACTACCCTTCTGGAGTATTTGATACATTGAGTGTGGAGAAAGTTTTGAAGCATAATCCACCAATTTATTTTGAAAACAACCTAAGAAGAATGATAGCCTTGACAAAAGCAGACGGGACAGACGTCATTCTTTGCAGTTTTAAGGTTATTCCCTTTATAAAAAATGGACAGAATATGAACGCACCTTATCAAGAAGGCTTAAAAGACGAAAACCCAATGATTAAAAGAGTTGCCAATGAAACCGCTGTCCATTTCGTAGATATGGACTCTTTGTTTCCTTCAGATCAACAACTTTTTACTGATGGAATTCACAAAAACGAAAAAGGGTGTCTTGAATTTGCTCAAATATTAGCCGACTATATCTCAAGCAACCAAATTATAAAGCCATAAAGGCTTCAAATGCTAAGAGAATAGCCTTTTTCTTTCAACATCTTTCCAATTTGAGTACCCCTTTCCGTTCTCTGGGGCACTTCAAATTCAGTGACAATTAGCTCTCCAGCAAACTCATTGAATTGTCCTTGAGCAATAATTCCATTTTTATCTACCGCTAAAGAGCAGCCCACCTTCTTTTTGCCTTCATATGGGCCTCCCACTATATAGCCTACACTTGTGGTACTAACTACCACCATATTGTACATTTTCGCCAATGAAGACAGGGGTTTTATCCATTTGTCATGATAAGGATCGTCCTGCTCAGTAATGGAATAATCAACCGTCCATGATGAAGGCGCTAAAACTAACTGAGCACCCATTCTAGCCAGTGTATGGCCAATAGTCACAGAGTCATTATAGTTATCAGCACATATATTTATTCCTATTTTACCCCATTCAGTATCGACTACATTCAACGTTTGACCTACTTGGTAAAAGGGAAATTCTACTTCTAGCAAATTGATTTTCCTATGCTTTATCACAATTTCACCTTTGGGATTGATGAGAATTGCCGCATTGTAAAAGGTATCCTCATCAACTTTTTCAGTAAGGCCAACACATATGAAAATGCCATGTTTTTTAGCTTCTTCACAAAAAAGATTGCTGAAAGGCCCAGGAATGGGGTGTGATTCTACAAGAGCACTTGGGTGTGTCCAAGCAAAATCTATTGTTTCAGGAAAAAGAACCAAGTTACAACCCACTTCAACAGCTTCTCTTATCTTTTGAATTGCTCTTTCAAAATTTCGCTCTGGCTCGCCTCCTTCTACCAAAAGCTGAGCCATGCCTATCTTCAATTTTTTGCTCATGAAAATTATTGAATATCTGTACCTGTAGACTACTAAAAAAGTAAATATAAATTTAGAGGGAGACTTTTAATAGAAGAACAGAAATTTGAAGGATTATCGATTTACTGCCCAAATGAGTTTATAAATGTCCTTAAGTGCTTGTATTACGATTTTGGGAGATCCTCCCTTACTTTTTCCACTTACTCTTTTTAAATAAACCGAAGGAGACTCAATAGGTCGAACTCCTTTCTTGATCAATTTTGCGCATATTTCGCTTTCAACTAACGAACTTGTAAGCACCAAATTCAACGATTTTACATCTGAATTTTTATAGATATTGCTCCAGTTTACATCGCGTAAATCCATGTTCAGAAAAAATCGATTCAGCTTTCTATTTATCATTGAAAGCGCATCTCGATAGGAACTGTATGTAGTGTTAACTTCTCTATAGAAGGAAATAAAAGTATGGTCTTCTACAATAGCATGTGGAATTAACTCGTCCATTTTAAACTCACCATCTGCCGCTATTGCTACTACATTTTCCATTTGGGCCTTAGCATAACCCGACCTTAACGCATGGCCTATGCCTAGATTTTTGTGATGATGTATAGCAAAGACTTTAGGGAGGGTAGCAGCCCTTATAATTTCTTCAGAAGAGCCATCCGTACTTCCATCATCAACTACAATAACTTCGTAGTCCTGGCTAATTTGCTCAAGAACTTCCACAGCTTGCTGAACAACATGATAAACTGTACCCACCTCATTGAAGCAAAAAATAATGACAGACCAAGTCTGCTTACTGATTTCCATAGCTCAAAAGCTTAAAAAAATAGGGTTCATATTTAGGTTGCAATAACTTTAAATTATTCCACTAGGCAATGATTCTGCCTTTTTAAATAAAAGCTATTTACCAAATTTAAAATATTTGTCGTAGGCGACTTTAGGAAGCAAATTAAGACGAGACATAACCCAAATAGGGACTCGAAAAGCACGCATAAGCCCATGACTGTTTGGGTAGTTTCTAAAGGTTTTGGGAGGTAGTGCCATAAACTCTTCAAACTTTTCTTTGGTTAACCCCAATCGCTTTATACAAAGATCTATCACCTTTGGATCTTCGATGGAATAGATACTATGGGCACGCTCTAAAGCCAAATCTCTATCCATTTGCCCTGAGCGCACCAAGGCAGAATCGCTATTCATGTTTAAGTCAATGTTGAACTTTACACGATGCACATACTTTATTAAACTGTGATAGAGATCATCAAAATAATGTGCACCAGGATACACCCAGCCTAATTCTGATTTGATAATCGCTTCAGCATCTTTCCTTATGTAATCATGGTAATACATAGGAGTTATGGTTTTGATCCCCCTAACAGCAGTATAATAGAACAGATGTTTAGGAGTAAGGTGAAATCCTGGATCGTTAGGTGTCCATTTTCTAAGCGGAACGCTCCCAAATTCATGATGAACCTTCTCTAAATATCGGCCATCAAAAAACGACCACGATAATGGCTTAACCCCTTCTGTTCTGAAGGATTGCCCAATAATAATGTATTTCACATTTTCTTTGGCCGCTACTCCATATAAACTTGTGGCAATGCCAATGTCAGTTCCTAAGTTCAAATCAGGGGTAGAAGCTTTCAAAAAATCTATTTTCAAATCTTTTGCTTCTCTCCAGTCAGAGGTTATCGTCCTAAGCTCAACTCCTAAGGCCTTGGTTGCCTTAATCATATTTTCTCCTGCAACCGGATTATCAAAACCATCATTAAAATGGACGGCTAAAGGTCTTAACCCCCAAAGCTTAACCACGGAATACAATAAATAGGTGCTGTCTCTTCCTCCGCTTATGCCTACAACGCAATCGTATTTTTTACCTTGGCCTTTACGTTTAACTTTATCAAATATTCTTGCTAAAGCAATTTTACCTTTCTCTCCATCAGGATATTCCATTTCCATTTTATCATGTAAATGGCAAAAATTGCAAACTCCTTTTTCGTCAAAAGCTATTCCCGGAACGGAACTATCTTGAACGCACCGAGTACAAGTTTGAGCCTTAATGGCTTTTTCAATACCATTTACGATTACCGTCATTGAAATGAAATAAGTGATTCCAAAAATTAAAAATATTCCAGTTTAAAGAAATACTACAGCACCTTTTGTATCTATCGATTCTTGAGCCGTTTCTAAAAGCCTAAGGATACCTACATCAAAATTAGCCTTTGCGCTTACCATTGAAGGGTTTTTAATCAATTCTGAAAAATGATGGACGACATTTCGCAATGGCTCAGTATTGTCGAACGATAAAAACTCAGGTTCTGAAGCTCTGTAATTTACTTGCAAGCCATCTTCACTATTCATCAAGTCATGACCACAATTGTATAAAGTAACTTTAGATTGTTGGTTCAAATCGTCATAGACAATCATTTTCTTAGAGCCACTGATAATCAACTCCCTTCTCTTTACAGGAGAAGACCAAGAAACATTTATATGAGCTAGAATATTTTTAGGATACTGAAGTGTTACAAAAGCGACACTCTCCATTCCATTCGGTAGTTTTTCAGAGGCATTTACTTGAATAGAAGTAGGTTCTGATCCGAGTAAATAATTCAGAATGGAAAAATCGTGGGGAGCCAAATCCCAAATCACGTTAATATCTCGCTGAATTTTCCCTAAGTTGATCCGTACAGAATCGAGGTAAAGAATATCTCCTAGCGCATTACTTTCCAACAATTGCTTAATGGCTTGAATAGGTCCGCCATATAAAAAAGTATGGTCTACCATTAAAGCTACTTGTTGCTGTTTGGCTATAGTATGGAGTTCGTTCATTTGCTCAGCACTCATGCTGGCTGGTTTTTCCACCAAAACGCTTTTTCCAGCAAGCATAATTCTTTTGGCTAAGGAATAATGGGTTGAAGCTGGAGTGGTCAAAGCAACTGCATCCAAATCTTTTAAACCCAACAGATCATCCATTGATGAGATTACCTGCGCTTTTGGATAAGCCTTTGAAAAAGAAAGTGCCACTTCTTGATTAACATCAAACAAATAGCTCAGTTCGTATTGGTCTGCTTCAGCAAAATTTCTCGCTAAATTTGTTCCCCAATAACCACAACCAACAATAGCAGTTTTAATCAAATTGAATTCCTTTAAAGAGAATAAAGATATATCTTACTGTTACTAAATCAAGCTTGATTTTTTATCAAATCTTTGATGACCCAACCTAGCTTAATAAGAAATGTCAGAAAGGCCTACAGATTAGCCACTTGGAGATTCCGCTCTCTTCCAGACTTTATCATCATTGGCGCTCAAAAAGCGGGAACCACTTCTTTATACAGATATCTCTGTTCACATCCACAAATAAATCCTCCTTTCAATAAGGAGCCCCATTATTTTTCAGGCCTTTGTTCAACAAAGGGTGAAGATTGGTACAAATCTCTATTTCCTTATCCAAAAAAGGGTTTTATCACGGGAGAAGCCAGCACATCATATTATAATCACCCTCAAGCGCCAGAAAAAATCTTCAACCTTTTACCAAATGTGAAGTTGATTTTTATTGCTCGGGATCCAGTGGAAAGGGCCATCTCAAATTATTATCACTCCTTAAAGTTTGGAGCAGAAAACCTGCCCATTGAAGAAGCTTTTGCACGACCGATAGAAACTTTCGAGAAGGAGCATCATGAGATGAAAATTAGAGACTGCTATCATAGTAGAGCATATCACAAACACGCCTACATTCACAGAGGTTTCTATGCTATGCATTTAAAAAAATGGTACGAGCTTTTTCCAAAAGATCAAATTCTGATCGTAGATAACAAACTCATGTCGGAAAAACCTCAAGAGGCATTTAATGAGGTTGCCAGATTTTTAAATCTTAAAGAATGTGTCCTGAAAAATTTTGAAGTCCACAATAGAGGTATGAACAAGAATGTTAGCGAAGAATTTAAATCGGAACTGCGAAAGAAATTCATTGATTCTAATGAAGCTTTTTACAGATTGATCGGAAAGAAATTTGATTGGTGAATAAAATCATTTTATTTGCTCCGATTAGGTTTTTATGCTTTTTAACTCATTCGAATTTTTAGTCTTTCTCCCTCTCGTTTTCACTATTTATTGGGCTTTACCCAAAAAAAAGAATACTCAAAATGCATGGTTGCTTTTGGCTAGTTATGTCTTTTATGGTTGGTGGGATTGGCGATTTTTATTCCTGATTCTAGCAAGCTCAGTAACTGATTATTTGGTGGGTTTGGCGATAGATGCTTCAGATAACCAAGCAAATAAAAAACGCCTTTTAGCAGTAAGCCTGATTGTGAATTTGGGAATGCTCGGCTTCTTTAAATACTATGATTTTTTCGTTCAAGAACTTGTTGCTGCTCTTCACATTACAACCCTCAACCCTAATTTTTCAGCTTTAAATATCATTGTGCCTGTAGGTATAAGTTTTTACACCTTTCAAACTATGGCATATTCCATCGATATTTATAGAGGTACTTTAAAGGCTCAAAAAAATCTTATTCAATACCTCACCTTCGTATCATTTTTTCCGCAATTGGTAGCTGGCCCTATCGAAAGAGGGGCAGGCCTGATGCCTCAGTTTACAAAACCTCGCTTCTTCAATTCTACCGAAGCTAACGCAGGCCTAAGACAAATACTCTGGGGTTTTTTAACAAAATTGGTAATTGCCGACAACCTAGCCCCTTTTGTGGATGGTATTTTTGAGAATTACGAACATAAGTCATCATTAGTGCTTGCCCTAGGAGGAGCGTTCTTTTCAATTCAAATTTATGCCGACTTCTCTGCCTATTCCAATATTGCCATTGGAACTGCTAAACTGTTTGGTATCAAACTCTCAACGAATTTTCGGTACCCTTTCTTTTCACGCAATATTTCAGAGTTATGGAGAAGATGGCACATTAGTTTATCCGCTTGGTGTAGAGACTATATTTATAAGCCATTGGGGGGAAATAGAGGCACGAGAAGCCGTCAGTTCATAAACACTTTTGTTACCTACTCTATAATTGGCATGTGGCATGGCTCCAACTGGACTTTTTTAGCATTTGGCATTGTACATGGACTTTACTTTGGAGTCTATATGCTAGTAAATCCATCAAAAGAAACCCATATAGTAGCTCAACATTCACTTTTCCCTTCATTGAAGGAATTTGGTCAAATGTCCATTACTTTCATACTGTTTGTACTTGCATCAATTATTTTTCGATCCAACTCCATTCAAGATGCTTGGCAATATTTTGGGCACCTTTTCGATTTTAACAATCTCAAATCGGATGGCTTGTCACAACTTAAAATACCTTTGCTTTGGGCTTTTTCGCTTTTAAGTTTTGAATGGTTCCAGCGTAAGTCAGAACACCCTTTTGAAATGAAAGAATGGCATACCGCCTGGAGAGTTGTCTCTTATGGCATCTCTATCGTCCTCATTCTTTTCTTTGGTCAGTTTGATGAAAGATCCTTTATCTACTTTCAATTTTAAATGAGAAAAAGATGTTCAAATTCTCTTTAAAGATTTTAGCTGGGATTTTGTTGTTGGTGGGGATTGCTTTAGTAAATCGCTATCAAGACCCTAACTATACTTATTTTGGTTCTGGAGATGAACATGCCATTTTAGCGAGTTTAAAATCGGGCAAGACATTTCAAATCTCCAACCCTCCCAATCTTAGAATTTTGAGGAAAATCCAAATGGAGAACCATAAAACCCAAACGGGTTTAGCCATAATTGGGGGAAGCACTTCTCTTGATGTCAACAGTTCTCTCTTCGATTCACTTTCCATTGTCAACTTCTCTATAATAGATGCCGACATGCGTGATTATCTTGGACTTTATTATACGTATTCCGAAAAGTCCGAAAAGAGCAAACACCTGCTTTTTGATATCAGCGCATATTCTTTTTTAGAAGACATGAATAGTGTACCGCGTTGGATCAGTTTAAGAAAGGAATATAGAAAAGGCTTGAATATGATTCATGACTATTCAATTTGGCAAGATTTAAATGCAAGAGCCATTGAACTTCGAGCATTACTTTCCATCCCTTCCTTTAGAAAATCAATGGAAGGAATGTGGAACAATACTAGTGAGCACGGAGAAAGAGAACTCCCCATTTATTTTCGGCCTGATGGCTCTTGGAACCGAATGACAGTGGCGGATTCTCTTAACAAAAGAAAAGCCCACCCAAACTCTTTTGACCCAAATTACGATCCTTCTGGCCAAGTAAACTGGGCCAAATTGGAGCAGTTCGGAAAGATGATTGCACATGCCAAATTGCGACACGAGCAAGTTTGGGTACTTTTATCCCCCTACGCTCCTAGTTTTTACCATGATGCCATTAAGAATGAACATATTATTTTGCTTGAAAAAGAGCTACGAGAAATGGCGAAAGAAGAGTCAGTTCAGATAATTGGTTCATTCGATCCAAGTAGATTAAATCTTTCTGAAGAAGATTTTATGGATCAAATCCATTGGCATATAAAAACCATAGAGAAGTATTTTCAATCCATTAGTTTCGAGTCACAGCTAAAAGAATATGTTTCGGAAAATTAACGCAATCAAATTAGTAGAACCCATTGACCAGCAAGCAGTTTGGTTTATCCTTTTTATGGGAGTTTGCTTCTCTATTTTTCGATACAACTTCGTTTCCGGAATTGTTCAATACGATATGCTTCCCATCATTTACAGAATGATGGATCCTGATTACTTGATTAATGATCTGTTTACAAACTCTTCGGCCAATTTTAATGAAGACTATTACTTCGCGAAAATCCTCGCTAGTATTTCAACCCTGATACCCATTCCTATTCTTTTCTTTGGCTTGACCATTTTAACAAACATTTTTATAGGCCTCATAACCTTCAGAAGTGCCAAATACCTTTTCCAAGAAAATAAATGGGTCGGCATTATAGCAGTAGTTTTAGTCTATTGTATGGATACCATGAAGTTAGGTTATGGCGGAATGATCGTGAGACCCGATTTGGTTCCAAGCCAACTTTCAAGGCCGCTAATTTTAGCAAGTATTTATTTCGGCATTAGAAATAAGGCATTATGGGTTGGTTTGTTGGCGGCAATTTCAACACTCATTCATCCATTAGAAGGGGCTGGAACAGGCTTAATGGTTTTAAGTTCAATGGCATTGGTATTGATATTTGATAAAAACAAAAAACTATCAAACTACACACACATTGGACTCGCTGCAATAATGATTTTTGCAGCTCTTCTGCTTTATGTGATCCCCTATTTTAATCAATCTAATGGCTCAATTTCTGACGAGCTGTTTATTGAAATCAGCATTTTTAGGTTTCCCCATCATTACTTACCTAGCTTTTTCCTTTCTAAAAAGGAACTGCTTATTGGGGGTGCATTTCTAGCTTCAGTAAGTTTCAGCTTCCTTTACTGGAAAAAACTGGTAAACAGAAAGAGAGAAGCTCAATTCTTCCTCTTTTTTCTGGCTTGCTTAGTGATTATTTGTATTGGAGGTTATCTTTTTGTGGAAGTATGGGCATCGCGTATTTGGCTCATTGCCCAAACTTGGCGATTTCTAATCTTTTTAAAGTGGATTGGAATCTTACTCATATCAGGATATATCTGGCATATTATAGAACAGAACAAATCGCAGGGTTTTATTTCGTGGGTAAGCTGTATTCACCCCTTCACGCTTGTGGCCAACTTGCTCGCCATCAAAATCATTGGGCAAAAATTAAACCCATGGATTCAGTCGGCTTTAACGCTATTTGGTTTTTACCTTCTTCTTAATGGCCTAAGGTCCGAGTTTGTACTTATGGCGTTCTTCATTCTGTTATCATTTTTACTTTTTAGCCAAAGAACCTATTTATACTTTGCCGGTTGGGTCGCTTTTGTTCTGGTATTTCTGGGCCTGAATTTATTCCATGTAAATACAAATCATAAAATAACCCGTTACTTACAAGTATCTAATGTTTTAAGGCCTCATATATACACTGAAAACAGTACCGTAGCCTATCCTAGATTGGCCGTTGCTTTAAAAGAATTTACTCCAAAAGATGCAGTGATACTCAGCCCTGCCATAATGAGTGAATTAAGACTTACAGCCGAAAGAGCACTGGTTGTTGATTTTGCCGCAATTCCTATGGAAGATGTTGGAATGAAAGAATGGTACGATAGAATTAGAGCCATTCACAAAGCCAACACTAAAAACCCTTGGTTAATTCGAGATTATGATATGTCTAAGCTAGCCTTATCGGATGAAGAAATCCTGGACACCAAAACAAAGTACCATGCCGATTTTGCCATTTTGGATATAAATACAATCACTAGGTTTCCGGTAGTATATCAGGATAAAAAATATCAGCTCGTACAAATTAAAGAATAGGGTAGTTCGTTTTTGGCTCTACAGATAAAAAACCTAGACGCGAGTAAATCAGGCTTCTATATTTGTCAAATATGAGCTATTTCTACAAAGCGTATGATTTAAACTTCAAATCAGAATTTGAATTGAACGGTTTAATTCAAACAGAAGCTTCAAACTCCATTGATGTAGACCTTACTTTAGGAGAAGTAAGTACGGATGGCTTTTCTTTGAAAAAGGGTTTTCTGTTTAAAGAAGTTCTACCAGACGGCATTCTATTCGGTATTGAAGGTGTGGCAAACTTTTTCATAAGTAAAGGAAGAAAAATAATTGTAACGCCTAAAACCCTAGAAAATGAGCTGTGGCAAATTCACCTGTTGAACACAGCAATGTCCATTTTATTGATGCAGAGGGGATTAATTGTTTTTCAAGGGAGTGCGGTTGCTAAAGAAGGAAAAGCGAGCTTGCTCATTGGTCCAACAGGAGTAGGCAAATCTTCCATTGCAATGGCCTTGAATAAAATCGGTTATGATCTAATTTCAGACGAGCTCTGTGCAATTAAGATTTCTTCTGAAGGAACAGCCAAAATTCTATCTGGAGACCAAACCATTAAGCTCTGGGAAGACGCAACAGAATACTTCGATTTAAAAGAAAAGAGCAAGATTAGAAAAGCCCTTTCGTGTTATAAAATACATTTTAAAATGAACAATTCTGCATTGCCTATTTCGAACATATTTATCCTTCAAATTAAAGGAACAAGCAATCAAAATGCGGAAATCTTACCTCTTGATCTTCTTTCTCAGATTAAATTATTGAATAACAATTCTATTGGCAAGACCCGCTTCAAAGGTTTCGGAATACAGCAAAGCTCATTTAACTCCATTAGTCTATTGGCCCAAAATACACCTGTTTGCCATTTTGTTCGGCCTTATTCTAAAATGGACATCAACTCCGTAGCTAGAACCTTAGACGAAAGCCTAAAATCATGAAAAACCTAGTCTGGATTGCTTCTTACCCTAAATCGGGAAATACCTGGTTAAGAATCTTGTTAGACAGTGTTCTTAACAAAGAGGGGGAGATTACCGATTTAAATGCTATCAAAACAGCAAATCTAGGCCTTCTTTCGAGAAAAGTATTTGACGATTTTCTAGAGTTCAACTCGGCACACCTTACTACTTCAGAAATGCTTTTGTACAAAAATCGTTTCTATCAAGAACTACACATTCAGCAAAAAGACTTTTTTATTAAAACGCACGATGCCAATGTAATCATCAACCAAAATGTCAGCCTAATTCCAAAGGAAAGAACAAAATTAGCCATTTGCATCGTAAGGAATCCGTTGGATATTGTTGGCTCGCTTGCCAATCATCTCCACATCAGTTTGGACGAAGCCATTGAGGTAATGCTCAATGAAGAATACATGCTTTTTAGAGATAATGCAATAACCACGAATGTGGAGCAATTGATTAGCAGCTGGAAAACCAACATTATGAGTTGGGTTAATGCGGACTTTCCTGTTTTAACCATTCGTTATGAAGACTTGGTAGAAAACACTTTTGATATCCTCAAGAAGGTAATTTTAGAATTGAATATTTCTTTTGAAGATGAAATTTTGAAAAAAGCCATTGAGAACAACAGCTTTCAAGCACTTAGAAAACAAGAGCAAGAAAAAGGATATAAAGAAAAACCGAAAGTAAAAGAATACTTCTTCAGAAAAGGGAAGGTAGGTAGTTGGGAAGAAGAATTGAATCCAAGGCAGGTAAGAAAAGTTATTTCTACTACTCAGGATATCATGAAAAGGTTTGGGTATCTATAAATGGAATTTTCTTAAGCTTCAAACTTATTTGCCAATTAGCTTTGTCAAGGCGCTGGCTATGATTTCATTACCCCTTGGCATAACATGGCATTGATCAATATACATGCTGGATTGCCCATCCAAAACACCTCTGAAGTCCGAAAAGTGTGGTTTTAAGTCAGCAAACTCCGGTGTTTCAATCAACTGAATTACGTTGCTGTAATACTTGATATAATTATCACCCATTTCCAAAAAACCCTTAAATATGGTATTCTCCAGATAGGTCAAATCTGGACTACCAGTATGCATTTGAGGCTGAAGTACACAGTAAAACTCGATTCCATTTTTATCGCAAAGTAACTTCATATCTCTCCAAGCCATTAACAGCTCTCTAGCCGCCTGTTCATTCTCTTCAGGAGTAAAACTTTTTTTCGATTCTATACGAGTTACTTGGGAGGGGCTACTCCATTTTGATTTTAAATTTTGTGAAAGTTTCTTAACTCCCGAAAGCCAAGTTAACAACTCATCCTCTTGTCCAAAGTCCATTCCCTTTAATCTCTCTTTCATTCTTTCCTCCCATAAATGAGCATATGGTTTTCTTTCAGAGGGGGAATCATTCGCGCCATCGTAGGTAATCACAATGGACGGAATATTACCTTTTTCGATTTCAGTTTTGAGCAATAGGTAGCTCTGAAAGGCACAAAATGCCAATTGCCCCATGTTGATTACTTGCAAAGAATCTGTTTGCTTAGAAAAATAGGAAGGAATTGTATTTTCGTTATTTACGCCATAACCCCACATGGTTGACCCTCCCAAAAAAGCAACACTCCGTTTTGCGTTCCTTTCATTAAAGGCGGTTTTTCTTAAACCTTGCTCACTGACTTGGATACTTTCTCCATTAAACTCACTTCCTATCCAACCGATATAAGACTTGTATGTATTTCGGAATTGAGCATGTTCCTGCCAATAAACATTAGTCCAATCATAGTTTTTGTAGGCCTCTAGGCGCGATCTTGGGTTTAATTGCGCTTTGGAAGATTGAGGTTTACCATTATAATATTGAATCAAGAATAAGTCAGCCAAAGTCAAAAGACATAGAAAAATGACTCCATTTATGGCAATCAGTTTTAACAGCTTAAAGAGCTTTGAGACTTTCATTTCAAATTTATTTTTTAATCAAGAAATCGCCCATTACCAAAAAATCCAGACCACTACCATAAAAAGTACGAATGGCATCGATAGGAGAATTCACCATAGGCTCGCCCTTTACATTGAAACTGGTATTCATACTCACTCCAAAACCCGTAAGCTTTTTTAGTGCTGAAAGATATTGATAGAACAGGCTATTATTTTCTTCACTTACAGTCTGAATGCGAGCCGTTTTATTCACATGGGTTACTGAAGGAAGCGATGAAGCTCCATGTTCATTCACATCATAAGTGATGGTCATATAGGGAGAGGCGCTCTGTTTTCCTTCAAAGAACAATGCGGCATCTTCTTTTAAAACAGATGGGCAAAAAGGCCTAAAAGATTCTCTGTATTTAATGATTCGATTGACGTGTTCCGTCATTACCGGGTTTGTAGGATTGGCTAGAATACTTCGATTACCCAAAGCCCTTGGGCCAAACTCGGCTGCTCCTTGAAACCAACCTACGGTTTTATTATCAGCTACTAGAGAAGCGGCCAATTCAGCAGGGTTTTCAATGGCTTTAAAAGCATTGCCTGTCAGTTTCAAAACCTCTTTAATCTCATCATTACTGAAAGAATCTCCCAAATAAGTATGGAAAGTCGGTTTTGGTCTATAACCCAATTCATTGGAAAGAAAACATGCAGCTCCGAGCGAAATCCCTGAATCTCCGGCCGCTGGTTGAATGTAAATTTCATCAATAAAGTGAAGATTCATCAATTTCTGATTGGCAACACAATTTAGTGCTGCACCTCCAGCCAAACATAGCTTCCTTAATCCTGTTTTTTTATGAAATGCTTCAACCTGTTTGATTAATATTTCCTCAAACTTTTTTTGAGCCGAAGCAGCCAAGTTTTGATAAAAAAAGTCAGGTTTTTGTCCAGGCCGTAATGGAGGTCTTCCAATTTTGCTACTCAGTTCATTAGTAAAAATGGTTTGCTGTCTTGTGGGCTGTGGAGCCGTAGGAGCCACTTTTGTTAAATATTCATCATTTAGAACATAAGATGCCCCATCCCAATTTAAAAGCCAGTCCAAATCAATATCAGGTTCTCCATAAGCGGCTAGGCCCATAAGTTTATACTCATCACTATCTCGAACAAAGCCACAATACTGTGTAATCAAGGAATAAAAGATGCCTAAACTATTGGGCCTGGAAAAGCGATTGTGAACGGTTAATCCCTTTTCATCGCCAACGGCCAATTGGGTTGAAACACCATCGCCAGAATTATCGATAGTGACTACCATAGCCTTATCGAATCCTGATGGGAAATAGGCACTGGCAGCATGGGCATTATGATGGTGTACAGCTTCAATTTTGGGGCAAAAACCAAAAGTATAACTGAAATAACCCTTGAGAACTTCTATATATTCTTCTCCCCAAGTACTACCGTGGGTAGCAACATAGTCTACATCTTCAATTCTAAGATTGGCCTTTTTTAAAACTGCTTTGATAGAAAAATAGGGCAATTGACCTGGGCTAAACTTTATTCTGTTAATCCTTTCTTCTTCAACAGCGGCCACAATCTGTCCATCAACAATCAGCGTTGCTGAAACATCCTGATAACCAAGCCTTACACCTCCATTTATTCCTAATATGACCATATACACTCTTCCTTTTTCGAAACAAAAGATTTTTAATGCGAATAAAACTCATGAATACAATTCACTACATGAGCCATTTCTTCTTCCTTCATTTCAGCAAACATTGGTAATGAAAGAATTTCTTGTTGCAGTTGGTGACTCACTGGGAAATCCTCTGACTTAAAATTATGCTTTAGAAGAGCATCCGTAAAAGGAGTGGCTTTAGGGTAATGAATCGCTGTTTGAATACCTTTGGAACCGAGGTACGCCTGAAGTTCGTCTCTTCTTTCACAACGGATTACATAAAGATGAAAATCATGGGTATTGCCGTCCATTATTTTAGGGGGGGTCACTTGGCCAAGAACCTTAAGGCTATTGCTATAGTAAGCAGCAACATTATTACGGCCTTCAACCCAAGCGGCAACATGCTTCAGTTTTACACTGAGTACCGCTGCTTGCATGGAATCCAAACGGCTATTAATCCCTAAAAATTGATGTTCATTTTTTTTCAACTCCCCATGGTTTGCATAAGCTCGGCATTTCAAGGATAAATCTTGTTGATTAGTAATTAAACAGCCCGCATCTCCAAATGCTCCTAAAAGTTTGCTAGGATAAAAACTAAAGGTTCCCAAAGATCCGATACTTCCTGAAGGCAAACCATTTTGAGTTGCGAAATGAGCTTGAGCACAATCTTCAATCAGATGTAACCCATGTTTTTCTGAAATAGCCAACAAATCATTCATGTTTGCCATTTGGCCATATAAATGAATAGGAATGATAGCTTTTGTTTTGGAAGTAATGCGCTGTTCAATCAAGCGCGTATCGATGCAAAATGACTCTGGCGAAACATCCACAAAAACTGGAGTAGCACCAGCAAGAAAAATCATTTCGGCTGCAGAAAGCCAGCCATGAGCTGGGATTATCACTTCATCATTTGGCCCAATTTCTAACATTTTGAGTGCTATAAAAAGGGCATCCGTGCCATTTCCCACTCCCAAGCAATGGTTTACTTGCTTCGCTTCGGCAAACTCATTTTCAAATGATTCAACCCTCTTCCCTTTCACAAAACACTGTTCTTCAACAACATCCAGAACTACCTTATCTAACTGTGACTTTAGAGAATTGTATTGCCTTTTCAAATCCAAAAATGGCACTTCCATAGGATCAAATTTTATAAAAAGCGAATATGCTTAAAATAAGCTAGTGTTACCAATGCAAGGAAGTGTTTTGGTAGCGCACTGCTGAATAGGAAATTAATGATGGTTTCATTTTCTTCGATCTTATGAACGCGCTGGTGACGGTTACAAGTCAAAATTACCTTGCAGGAACAAAAGTGTTGCTACAATCCTTTGTTCAAAACAATGCTAGGTTTTCTTGCGATTTTATTGTGGTTCATAATGGTTTGGCGAAAGCTTGTCAGCAGGAATTGACTACTCATTTTCCGATTAAATTTGTTGAAGTAAGCACCGAGCTCAAGATTGCAGTAGAAAGGCTGTCTGAAGAACTACCGCAGTACAAAAACAAAATTCATCGATTTTGGAGCATTGAGGCATTCAATTTATCAGCCTACGAAAAAGTCCTTTTTTTAGACAGTGATATTCTCATAAGAGGCTCATTGCAACCTTTATTTGAAATTTCTGAAGGTTTTTCAGCTTGCCCTGACAGATCCTCAAATACCAAGGAAGGCCGTGATAAAATCACATTCCAGCGCGCTTCATTTTCAGAAAGTAGCTTCGAAAGGGTATTTAATTCTGGGGTTTTTATCATCAACAATTCGTTTTTCGGCACAAATACTTTTTTGGAATTGGTAAATGGAATCAAAAAGGAATCGTTCAAATCAGTAAGTACAGGGCACACAGATCAGTTTTTACTGAATAAATTTTTTGATGAAAAGGTAAATTGGTTAGAGGCTAAATATAATTGGCTTTTAAAAGAAGCTGTAGCTAATGATGTTGCTCAGCAAGCAGTAGTTTGGCACTTTTTAAGACATCCAAAGCCCTGGATTTTTCGACCTATTTTTAATTCAAAAATTCGATTCAAAACTACTTCTCCATTTTTAAAAGAGTGGCATAGAACTTATCGTACGGTTCTTATGAGAGAGTTAAAACAATCTTTCAAATTAAAAACCCTGCGTCAACTTATCCTTTCAAAAGTGCTCTCATAATAGATACTTTAGAAAATAATTCAGCATTATTGCGAAACGAATAAACATCAAAATAATCGCCATTATTCCGAATGGAAATCAATACCCTTTCATCTAACTCCTTGCCTTTCTTTTATACTGTAAATGGTTGGGTTGTCGCTTCTGAAACCGAGTTCCCTGAACTTTGGCCCATAGAAGCTACTGAAGATGTGGATGTATTTATTCATTTTGGCGAGGTACCGGAAGTTTTAGAAGGAAGAGTAAAAAAGGGATATGGTTTTCAGATAAAGCCAGACCACTACATTCTAACGGTGAAAGACGTGGGCAGATTTATGGCCACTCACGGCAAATACATCACCATCGATCCACTAAAAGATGTTGCGCTAAATGAACTTCGCATTTTTATACTAGCCTCAGTTTTTGGTGCCATCTCGCATCAAAAAAAGTTGATGCCCATTCACGCAAGTGCCATTGAAGTTAAAGGAAAGGCAATCTTATTTGCAGGGAATTCTGGTATGGGAAAATCAACTACTGCCGCTTCATTCTTACTGAATGGCTACAAAGTAATTACTGATGACGTTTCAGTAATTTATTTCGACAAGTCGGGGAATCCATTGCTAAACCCAGGTACTTCGCGCTTAAAATTAACTCCCGATGTTGCCGAGGCATTGCCCAAAGCTGCCGATTGTCTAGAAAAAGTTGGTACCAATGACACCAAAAGTTTTCTGCCTATTGAATCAGAAAATAGACCTGTTCCATGTAACATAAGTCATCTTTTTCATCTTAAGAAGGGAGAGGAATACGCATTCCGAAAGCTTGAAGGAAGTGAAAAATTCAACGCTGTTCTTTCCAATGTATTTAGATTCAAGTTGGTGAGTGGTCTGGGAGTTTCCCAAGAAATTTTTAGACAAGCAGTGATGCTTTCAAAAACCATTCAGGTTTATGAGCTAACCCGACCAGAAAACTCAGAGGAAAAGTTAGGAATAGTATCACAAATTGAAAATTTGCTTAAGTCGTAGATTTAAACGAGTCTAAGCCCTATTTTTATTTACTTATTTAGAATTATGAGCATTCAATTAAACAACACCATCTCAAAATCTGGAGAACTTTTAACAAGCGAAGTAGGTGGAGAACTTGTTATGATGGACATTGAAAGTGGAAAGTATTTTGGAGTGAACAAAGTGGGCTTCGCCATTTGGCAACTTTTAAAAGAGCCTAAAACGGTAAATGAATTATGCGATGAACTATTGAAAACTTACGACATCGATAAAAATACCTGCCAAACTGAAGTGCTTGCTTTTCTCTCTACTCTTGAAAATGAGAGAATCATAAAGGTTTCCTGAATCAAGTTTTAGACTAAAGAGCAATGAGTGCCATTTTTGGTCTTTGCAACGTTAAATCCTCTTCTGGTAATGAAATAGCCAAAAGACTGACTTTAATGTCTACAAGGCTGAACCATTGGAATGCCGATAAAACAGGTGAATGGCATGCGGAAAACATAGGTTTAGGCCACCTCATGTTGTTCAACACACTCCAATCACTCAAAGAGGAATTGCCCTTTACCTCTTCCGCGGGTTTATCCATTACGGCCGATGCGCGATTGGATAATAGGGACGTTCTGAAAAAACACTTTCCTGAGTTAGGAGAAAGCAGCCCCGATAGCCATTTTATTTTAAAAGCATACGAAAAGTGGGGTATGGACTGCCCAAAGTATCTCCTTGGCGATTTTGCTTTTGCAATTTGGGATGAAAAGGAGCAAAGGCTTTTTTGTGCAAAAGATCAGGTCGGCATAAAACCTTTCTACTACTACATCAACGATGGCCTTTTTGCTTTTTCATCGGAAATAAAAGGCATATTGAGCATTGAGGGTGTAAGCAAGGAATTGGATGAACTCTGGATTGCTGATTTTCTAATCAGGCGCCATGTCGATCGCACCAATACCATGTACAAAGCCATTCAAAGATTGGATGGTGCACATTCACTATCTTTCCACAAAGGCCAGCTTCAGATCCATAAATACTGGGACTTTGACACAAAGGCTGAACTCAAATTCTCAAACGAGGCAGAATGCATCGAAGCATTTAATGAAAAACTTGATATCTCAGTCAAACGAAGGCTTAGAACATCGTATGGTATTGCTTCAGAATTAAGTGGAGGCTTGGATTCATCAGCTGTGGTTCATCATCTGCATCAGCAGATTGGCTCTAATTTTCTCCCTTTTTCAATTGTTCCGCCTAGAGATGAATTCGAGTTTTTAAGCGAGAAGAAATATATTCTTCCTTTCAGCGAAGCCAAAAACCTGAAAGTGAACTACGTCAACGGAACAGAAAGGGACATGAAGGCTGCTTTGGAATGGAACCTCCGTGTGCAAGATGAGCCGCTCCGCGACATGAATGGAATGTTTCGGGATATCATTTATAAACAATGTGAAGAAAAAGGCTGTCGAGTATTGTTTTCAGGATTTGGTGGTCAGGAAATGGTTTCTTCAGGTTTGAGCGTAGCCACAGAACTTTTGGCCACTGGCCATTTCAGGGAATTTTGGGACGAAGTAAAACAAAGAAGCAAGAAGGATAAGGAAAATGTAATATGGAACGCCATAAAATTTTCCGGATCAGTATTTCTTGATAAAATAGGTGTTGACCAGAGCACCATGACAAGCAGGGCTAGAAATCTGGAAAGAAACCATATTACAAAATTACCCAAACGACCCATTCAGCCTGCATTTGCCCAAAAGGTTAATATTGAAGAAAGACTTAAGCGTAGCATTGATGTTTTTGCGTTTAAAGGCAACCTTCGAGAGCGCCAAGCGAAGAGGTTCATAACCCCAAATATGCCTTTTAGACTAGCAACCTGCGACATTGCTACTAGGTCGTTTCATTTGGAATATCGTTACCCTCTTCTTGATTTAGAATTGCTAGAGTTTTACTTGGCCCTTCCTCCACAGTACAAGTCTAGAAATGGATATGGCCGTTATTTAATCCGAAAAGCTCATGAAAATGTAGAACCGCTTGGCCTTTGGTGGAATCATGCGGGGCAACACGGTGCCTCAAATCCACAAGTTTTGGCAGGAGAAGGACTGGATGATCTTGCCAAGGAACTATCGGAAATCCCTAAAGATCACCCTTATCATCTTTATGCCGATTTCACCAAGATTAATAAAACGCGTAATGTAGACTTTAAAAGGGGAGCAGATCACCAGCTCTACCAAGTAACCCCGCTGATTAATCATTTAATCTTCAAGAAAAAACTGGACTAACGTCCCGTTAAAAACATTCAAAAATCTATTCAAAAACAGGGTTAACCATGATTAAAGACTTTTAAAATCATCGAGATTTTATCGACATTAGCTCCCTGACAAAGCTGATTTCCGATCAGTTTTGAGACCTAAAAAAGCTCGAGAGGCTCATAAGATGCAAAACGAAAACAAAACCAAAGGAATAAGAGAACTGGCTTCTGTGGACATTACCAGATTAAAGGAACGTGTTTCAGAAATACCGCAATCTTTATGGCAAGCCGAAAATGCGGATAAACCAAACAAGTTTGCCGTATTGGGTAAAACTCAGCATATCGTTTTTAGGTTTTTACACGATTTGCGAGATCACACTCAATTCTTCGATTACCCTATTTGGGAAGAATGGAAGGATGACATTTTGCCGATTATAGAAGCCGTAACGGCTGAATATGGCTATGAAAACGGAAAGAATCCTAGAATTATGTTGGCCAAAATGCCTGCTGGAGGCAAAATTGACCGTCATATTGATGGTGCTCCTGCTGCTAAATTTCCACATAAAATTCATGTACCACTTTTTACTAATGATCAGGTGTTTTTCTATGTAGAGAAACCTTTAATGGGAAAATATAAGGTCCATATGAAGGAAGGCTTTGGCTATGAAGTAAACAACAACACTCATCACTGGGCAGAAAATAATGGCGATACAGATAGAATTCACCTTATTTTCGAATACTACAACGAGACAAACTAGCCCATTAAGGCATGCAGCAAAAAGTAATTGGAATTGGCTTTCATAAAACAGGCACAACCTCTTTGGGGCAAGCCTTGGAGATTTTAGGCTATTCCAATTTTCATGGTGCAGGAACGGTACGAAGCAAGCTTGGCAACCAAACCATGATGGAGTTGCTTAAGAAAGGAGACCTTGAAGCCATTTTAGAGATTGCTGAAGAAGCCGATGCGATGGAGGATAATCCTTGGTTTTCCATATATCCAGAGCTTGATAAAAAATTCCCTAACAGCAAGTTCATTCTGACCATCCGCGATGACCATAAATGGCTTGCAAGTGCCAAACGCTACTTTAAAGGTGAATCTGATTTCAGAAAATGGATTTATGGGGTTGGAAATCCAGAAGGAAACGAGTCTCTTTTTCTCGAAAAATACAAAGCCCACAATCAAGAAGTGAGAGCATATTTTAAGGATCGCCCCGAAGATTTGATCATATTGGACTGGGAAAAAGGTGATGCCTGGCCAGAAATCTGCACTTTTCTAAACAAACCGATTCCCTCAACACCATTTCCCCACTTGAATAAAACCCAAAAAAGCAGATTCAAAAGAGTGAAAAGCTTCATTAAAAAAATGGTGGGTTAGCATGATTGTCTCTCATCAACACAAGTTCATTTTTCTCGCAATTCCCAAAACAGGCACTCATGCTGTGAGATATGCCTTGCGCCCTATTCTTTCGGAAGAGGATTGGGAACAAGTCGATCTTTTCACGAAAAAAAGGATACCCATTGAGCCATTGGCCCAAATAGAGCACGGTCATATTACTGCCTTAGAAGCTAAAGAGCACCTACCAAATGAGATTTGGGATTCCTATTTCAAATTTGCTTTTGTAAGAAATCCATATGATCGATTTGTTTCCTCATGCTTCTTTTTACATGGAAAAAACAAGGCCTTTAATTTTAACCCAATTGCCTTTATGAAGCTTCTTTTTCAAAACACAGAAACCTTCAAAAAGCTTCATTTCTTACCTCAAACGCATTTTATATGCGATAAAGAAGGAATATTACTTGTAAATAACATTGGCCAGTTAGAAACTCTACACGAGGACTTTTCAAGCATTTGTAAACACCTGAAAATCAACCCCAACTCGATACAAAAAAGGAATGCGTCCGAACATCAGCATTGGTCGGTTTATTTGGATGAAGAACTGAAAAAATTGGTTCAAAAGACCTACAAGGCGGATTTTGAAACGTTTGGCTACGCACTCGATTAGAACGGATAGCCAATCCCAAAATTGAAAAGGATTTCTTTCAGGTCGAAATGGGTTCTATCGCCCAGAGGCAAATATGGTTTGTGCACGGGGCTGGCGAAATCGAAACGGATCACGAAATTCTGAATGTCTACACGCAAGCCTGCTCCCACACCAACTCCAAGTTCTTTCAAAAAATCACTACTGAATTTTCCGCCAGGCAAAGCTGAATTTTCATGGGTCAGCCAAACATTTCCGGCATCAGCAAAAAAAGCACCTTTCAAAAAGGAGTAAATCGGAAAACGAAATTCAAGGTTGGCTTCTAAACGAATGTCTCCAGATCGATCGAAGAATGAACCCTGATCCGTGGCATCTGGCTGGTAACTTCCTGGGCCTAGTGATCGTGTTCTAAATGCTCGCACACTGGAAGGGCCGCCAGAAAAATATTGTTTGGAGAAGGGTAGCGTTTCGGAATTTCCGTAAGGCAAGCCATACCCACCAAAAAGCCGAGCCACCAACTGCTGAGAACCGCCTATTCTGTAATTATATACAAAATTGACATCGGCCTTTGTGTATTGCGCGTAGGCTATATCGAATAGCGTTTTTTGCCCTTGTTCATTTGTTTTTTTGCTCAACCAACCCACATTGCTGCCGGCAACTTCGATATTGGCCACTACCAAAATCGGGTTCCTCTTTTTATTTTCCGTCAGCTGATTATACACAAAAGTGTAGGTTAAGCCTGTTATAAGTTGCTGCTGAAAACTGCTTTGGAGAAAAGGGTTTTGATCCAGAATGGCTTGAAACTCGGGGGTAATATTGGAAGTGTTGACATAATTGACGTTGAAGGGATTCAGTTCATGGTAAATCGACTGGCTTTTTCGCCAACTATAACCAAAGCTTGCATTCAGAGAATTTAGGCTATACAAGTTACTTCTGTCAAAAAAATCGACACCAAGGCTCATATTGGTTTTAGGGACCGAGTACAAAAACCTGTCATTCACATTGAGCGGCAGCCAAAGCCGAGGCACAATCAAACTGGTTTTAAAACCTATTTGCGTGCTGCTCAATCCTGTGGTTCTTCCATCGCTGCCCAGCTGAACTTCATAGCCAAAATTTCCAGAGAAATTGAGCACTTCGCCACCTCTGAACAAATTGCGATTGCTGTAAATGGCTGCAATAGCTGGCCCAGCAAAACCATTCGATTTGGTAACCGCCTGAACTTCCGCTCGTATCGACCTTTTCTTCAACGGAGAAAGGTAGATGTTGGCATCCAGTTTTAAAGTGTCGCTTAGAGAATCAGTAGGATTTACGGGTTCGTAGCGAATATTCACAAATTTATATGCCCCAATAGAGGCGAGTCTATTACTGGTAATTCTGGAAGTATCTGGATTATAAAGCTGCCCTTTTCGGAATAGAACATAAGGCTCCATTCGCTCAGGTTTGAAGAATTCCGGCTCCTGAATAAACTTAATTCCGTTTATGGTCACCGTATCTTCCGCTTCATCTTTTGGCAAAGTGTAATGTGGATATACTTTGATTTCATTTAAAACATAAGGCACCTTAGACTTATGAGGCACCTCGTTTTTCAACCTTAAGAACAAGTCGAATTTGCGGTTATCGTACTGATTGGTGTCGGCTTCAAAAATCAGAAAACCCGCATTGAAATTGTAATAGCCTTTCTTCTTCAGGTCTTCATCAATTCTATCTCTTTCGCTTTTAAACAGGTCTAGGTTGAAGCGACTTTCTTCCTTAATTCTCGTTTCTTCCAGCGATTCTTTCAAGGCAGTATGCAAGGCAGATTGACCAGAATCCAGCTGATAGCTAGCCAAAGTATACGGCTCAGAAACCGTGACCTTATATTTAATCTTCGCGAACTTCTTGCCCTTTTCGACATACGGAGCAATTTGTGAATTGAAAAAGCCGCTATTTTCCAACCGATTTTTCATCAGTTCCATCGTTCGGCTCGTGTCTGCATCTGAGAGATACACGGGCTCTTCTCCGAATTTCTTATTAAGGAATTTAGTAATGAAACCAGGCTTTTTCCTTTGCGCTTTATAGTGTGCGTTCAAACCGATTCGCATGCCCAGAAATGCTGAGTTTGGTTCAGGTCGCAATAGGCCTTCCAACTCCGAATCTACATTCTTCAAATCTTTGATTTTCTCATCGGAAGAAACCTCCACTTCGCTCGATTTCAGCAGATATTTATCTTCGGGAACAAACCTTCGGACGCTGCACGAACTGATAAGCAACACTGCCAAAAGCAACGCAAAACTCAAATTTCCCGATGGCTGACGCACTATCATTTCTCTTCGTTTTCTTTATCGTCCTTTTCCTTTTCAACTTCCTCTTTCACCTGTTTTGTCCAAAGTTCTTTCAACTTGTTGAACTCGCGAGTGAAAATCAGCGCAATGCCCGAAACCGTCAGCTGACCATCGATTACACCTTCATATTTATTTCTACTGAAGCCTTTCAAACGAAGCCTTTTATCTTCGGTGAGAAGATATTCCAAGCTCACATTTCCAATAATTGGTGCGCCCTGAGAAGCATTTTGGTTTCCGGCCACATCCACTTCGCTGCCCACCTGAATAATCAATCGGTCATTGAAAAGCTGTTTTTTGGCCGTAATGCCCAATTGTGTCTGAGCTTGACCACCATTGCTATCATTCCCCGCAGTGCTATTTAGATTGAAACCGACATCGACTGCACTACCAAAAATCTTATCCGAATAAGTATTCAGCTGGCTGGAAAGCACTTTGTTCACGTTGTCCAATGCCAAAGAAGCTGGGCCACCATTGCTACCATCGCTACCCGAACTCGGGAAGAAACGATTCAATACCAACAGCGAAAAGACTTGTTTGTTCAGCTCTTCTTCTTGCCCGTTGAGCTGCTGAACCTGCCCATAAACAGCTCCGCTCAAAGCGCTTCTGTCATCTTCAGGCATATCCAGCGTAAACGAAATTTCAGGCTTTAGCAACTGACCATTTACATTGATATAAACCTGAAACGGCAATCTTTCCTGATATGAAGTTTCAATACCCGTATTTTCTGCAGAAGTTCGGGTGGCCATCAGCGGACCAGCTGATGTTTTCACTTCATAAACTGCTCTCACTTCCAATTTAGCATCATAAGGATCGCCCGACCATGAAATAGTGCTGCCCGAAGCGATATCAAATCTGCGTGTTACCAGATTGAACAAACTGGCTTCGTAATGACCTCCGCTCAACTCATATTTCCCAGAAAGGCTGGTTCTGCCATTCGGTTCAATAGACAAATTGAAGTCTCCAGTTCCTGTCACTTGCAGGTTATCGCCTGTAGATTTATCTATGATGATGTTGAACTGCGAATTTTCACCAATGGAGAAAACCGTTTCGATATCGTAGCCGGAAAGCGAAGCACCAAAGCCCGAAGCCTTTTCTTCTTCTACTCTGGTAAGAATGTCATCAGGGTTTTTCTTATTGACAAACACCACAACACCTTCGCGTTCTTTCAACTCCAATTGAGATTCTGGAACCGTGAAAGTGAGTTCGGAACCTTCGTTAACGGCCAAACTTCCCCTTACTTTCGGAATGGTCAGATCACCAGTAATTGTCAAATCGGCATCGAGATTTACTTGCCCGTAGAAAAGTTCGCTATCTTCTTCAGTAGAATTGATTACTCCGAAATTGTTGGCTGTCAGTTTTAGGTCGAAACTCGGATTTACCAGACTTTCGGTAAGAATTTTTCCATCGAGGTTGAAGTCATTATTGTCTTCATCGGTGATTTGAAAATTATTCAAGAATAATCCATCATTATTGATTTCGAGCTGTTCCTGACTGATAGCGAATTTTGTGTTCAGCTCATTCACCAAAAGGCTCACCTGGTTGAAATCTAAGGTTCCAGAATACTGCGGATCATTCATGTTTCCAGAAACCTCAACCGAAGCGGCAAGATTTCCTTCCGTTTCTGAAATGGTATTGTTGGAAAGTTCTTCGATCACCAACATTTTCAGGCGATTGATGTCCATGTTTAGCGAAATATCGCCACCTTCTGCCGAAGCCAGGTAGCTTCCCGAAACATCCAAATCCAGGTTTTCACCTTTCACCGTCATGTTGGCTTCATACTTTTGACTGCCAGCCGCCTGTGCTTTCAGCGTTAATTTGCCAAGAGGAATATTCATGGTTGAGAGCTCGGAAACGTCCAAATCGGCCACCATTCCAAAGTTTCCGAATGGATTTTCCAAAACCACTTCACCATTCAAGGTACCATCGGCCAGTGGCTTATCAGGATTCAATAAACTGGTGATTGTAGACAAATGGAAGTTGCTAAAAACAGCCCCGACATGTTCTTTCTCCTGACCCGAAAGGTTCGTTCCAACGGTCAGTTTTTGCGATTCATTGGAAAGCTCAAAGCTTTCAATATTTAGGTATTCACCCGCCATCACTAATTGATTTTCTGAAGGAATGCGCCAAGGATTGCTATCGAAAATCAAGCTGTCGGGTAAAACATGCACCATCAAGGTATCGCCCAATCGCACTTCGGAACCAATATTCAACAGTAGTTCATTTCGGTTAATCACTCTGAAATGCGAAGTAATCAAACCCTTATTGACCTTTCCATTCAGCTTGGTATCGTCAACGGAAATCGGGCCAGCCTCAATGCCCGACCAACCAAGCAGAAAATTCAGACTGTCGCCTCTTCCATTCAATTTCAGCCCCAAACTATCCACCGAACTGCCTTCATATTGAATGTATGGCGCGAGAAGTTCCGCAGAAAGGTAGCTGCTATCCGAATCGAAATTCATTTTGAGCGAAATGGAATCCATGCGTTCCAAACTCTGGAAAAACACTTTGGAAATGAGTGGCGATTGGCGAACCACCAGCTTAGCATCCACCTTTGTGTTGGTTTGCATGGTGTCGAGTTTTTGCTGGCTGAGTGTACCTAAATAGCGCTCAACTTCTTGCTGAAAGAGCGGAATAATTTCCTGAATACCTTTGTTCGAATTGATTTTAGAATCGAGCATTTGGCTCTGAATATTGACATGCGTAGTGTCGGGCGAGGAAACCGCTTTTAGATTGAAATCGCCAAAATTGTAGGCCTCCAGATTATAAATGGCGATTGCATCGTCCAGATGCGTTTCCAAATCGAAGTTTGAAGCATTGCCAGCAAACGTGGTTTTCATCACAAAAGCAGTTCGCACATCTTCCACAGTCAGGCCAAGCGCGAGTAAATCTGCACCACGAACGGTAAGCGTATTGTCGATTTTAGGTGCAACAGAATCGAGTTCAACTAGCGTTGTCATTTCCATATCGAGGTTTTCGTCCTTAAACTTCAAGTCGACCTCTCCATTTCCATTGGTGATATCGCCCTGCAATTCTAGATTCGAGAAATCGTAGCCATTATACTTGAGCCTTTCAAAATCGGTGGACAGCTTAGCATTTAACTCGTTCAGGTTTTTTCCGCTGCCTTCCAAATTCATGGAAAATGAAAGAGTATCAAGCTGATCATTTTGCAGCAGCTTATTCAGTTGAATTTCTTCCGCCTTAATGTTCGCTTGAAAAGCAAGTGTTTCCTTCTGCTGGAAAAGCCCATTCAAATCAATATTTCCAGAAGTGGTTTTTAACTGCAACTGAGTTTTTGCATCATTTAAACCGCCTTGAAAACTTCCTTTTAAATCGACCTTTTCTGGAAACTCCACACCCATCGAATCTGGATTGACAAAGGCTGATAAGTCTGATTTCGTTGCACTGAATGAAAGTTTTGGAATGTTAGCGCTTAGAATTTCAGGTTCTAAAACATGCTGAATTTTACCTACAAGATTTACCGCAGTAGTCTTTCCCCAATTCAATTGGATGGTAGAAATATCAAGGTCATTAAGCTTGCCTTCTATGTTGATTTTTCCTGAAAGCTCCTTTTTAGAAAGTGCTTTTACATATTCGTTTTTCTTAATGTCGGGGCTGAAAACGGAAGCTTCTTCCAAATCCACTTTAAGTTCATCCAGATTGATATTGACAGAAGCAGAATCTGGAGCATTCAGAAAACTGTTCAGCGAATTGAATTCGAGTTGAACATTGCCAGAAAGCAGGTTGGATTTGCTTTCAAAATCAAGATTCTTCAGTGCGATGTGCTTTTGATCGACATCCAGATTGAAATTGGTTTTCCGAATGTTCAAGCCGCTTCTTTCCTGAAAAGCCAGTTCGTGCAGCGCTAAATGAGCCTGATTCGGTTTCAAGGAAATGTCTTCTGCTTCGAAATTGAGTTGACGAAATTGAAGCCATTCTGCATTAAAAACTCCTGCTTCTAAATAAGTATTGGCGGTTTGCAACTCAACCTGATTGTTCTGAAGCGAAATACTTTTCGCCTCCACATTCCAATCGGGCCAAACAAATTCAGTGGAAGCGGTTGAATCTGTCGGAACAGCAACTTGTTCCGAAGGAATTTGCCTGAAAACCACTTTGGAATTATTGAAAACCAATTCATCCAGAACGATCTTCTGACTGTTCAAATCTGCCTGTGGCAAATCAAGTTGAAGCAAGCCAATATTGGCCAAAGCAAAGGTTTGGTCAGGATGAGATTTATAGTCCAGATTTACCTTTTCCAACTTCAGCTTACCCACAGAAATTTGTGGTAATTGGGTTTCAGCAGATTCTTCAGTTGAAGTTTCTGTAATCTGAGCAGCCTTTGTCAATTCATATTCGATCTGCGTATTTGAAATGGAAAGCTCATCGACCGCATAAATCATTTGCTCCAAATCCAATTTCTTCACTTCAAAATTGAGTTCTCCCAACTGAAGCGAAGCGTTCATTCCAACGAATCCATCATTAAAATCGACATTGAACTGGCCGAGTTGTATATCGCCAATTTCAAGTTCAGGACTTGAAGTGGATGAGGTTGTGGTGGTATCAGTTGGTGTAGCAAATGCATCGATCAAGAACTGAAAATTGAAGGATTCACTTTCCGAAGGTCTTGACACTTTTGCCCTCAACCCTTGCCATTTCACAGATTTGATGTTGATTTCCGTGCCTTTGATCAACGGAACTAAGGCCAGCGAAACTTCAAGATCATTGGAATAAAGCAACGTGTCTTGCTTCAGGTCTTCAACATAAAGCCCTTCCAGAGAAAGGTTTCCACCAAAGGTGAGGTAAAGCCTATCGATACTTACTTCGGTTTCGGTTTTGTCTTTCAGGAAATTGACCGCCTTACCGACAATGATATTTTGCCCCCAAGGGCTGCGGATAAAGAGAATCACCAAAGCCAAAAACACGAATATGCCGAGGAATATTCGGAGCAGAATTCTTAAAAAGCGGTTCTTAATCAGTTTACTCAAAATGCTTGTATGCTAGGCGAATGATTTTCCGTTTCGAAAAGTGCTTTGGAAAGCCCTGAAATGGTTTCTTCCTAACTACGTTGGGCATATTTAGGTTTTACCGATTGAAGAAAGTTTTGTGAATTCGATTTCATGTAAAAAACAAAGCCCCGCTTTTCAACGGGGCCTCGGACTCAAACTAACGTGGGGATACAAACTATTTTATCACCGTAACCACATAATTGCCTTCTATGCCTGCTCTGACAGAACCTTCGGACTTGGTAAAGCTGAAGATAAATTCGGTTGTCGTGAGAGAATTGATCATGATCAGCTTTCCATCGTCCAAAGTCAGTGTTTGTGCGTCTTCATCGGCCCATTCCCATGTACCGCTTGCATTGAAGAGGTCGCCTGCATTTGTGGTAGTATAACCGCCATCGGTGAAAGAGAGCGCAAAACCAGGGTAGTTAGGGCTCACATTGGAGCCGTCTACCTTAATACTTCCCGTTTGCCCTAAGTCCCATTGGCCAGAGAGTTTCTCAAAAGCCAATTCCTTAGCATTAGGCACATCCGGATCATCACTTTTACATGACAGCGCCACCATTGCCACCGCCAGTATTAACATATATATTCTGTTTGTTTTCATCTTTAGTTGTTTTCTCTGAAGTCTGACATCTAAAATCTCATGTCTCAAAATCATCATTACTTCCTTACCAAAACCTTCTTCCTTACTAGCGATTTACCATTGTTGAACCGAATGATATAAAGGCCGCTGCTGTAGCTACTCACATCCAATCTCAGTTCAGGCTGGTCAAAATCAGCTTTCTGGAAAACTGCCACACCGTTCGGGTTGATCATATTGATATCCACAGGCATTCCGTTCAGTTCGCTCAAATCGATGGTGATATAAGTGCTGGCAGGATTCGGATAAACATTGATCTGGCTTTCCTTAATCTGACCATTGTCGATGCCTGTCACAATGATTCCCTCACCGCTCAGATCTTTTGTCAATGAGCCTTCTATGGCTGAAGTCACTTGGTAAGCGAATGAAACTTCGCTGGTATAAACCTTGGCTTCCATTGGAGAGAAACTCAAAGTAACCTCCTTGCTTTCTCCTGCGCCCACATGAATTGAAGATTCACTTAGGCCGAAGAATTCAGAAGCTTGGCTGAGCGTAACCTCGGTGTCCGCATCGCCATCATTGCTTATTGTCCAGGTGATGGTGCTCGTTAAACCTAGAATGGTTTGCTCAAACTCCGTTTCACCATCAACCGTGATCATGGCCTCTGCTTGGTTTTCAACACTTATTTCGAAAGCCTTCTCGAAAGTATTTCCATTCGCGTCCGTAGTTTTTACTCGAATGCTGTAGCTCGATTTTGTCTCGAAGTCGAATGCCTCAGCGGCTTGCAAGCTGCTTCCACTGATAGTGAAGCTTGCGTTGTCTGCATCTCCTTCGCCAGAAACTAAAGCGTAAGTATGCGTATCGCCTGCATCATCATCCGTAGTGCTGAATATTCCTATTTCGGCATCTACCGCATTGTTTTCCACAATGCTGCTTGCGCTTAAGGTGATACCGGTTGGCGCTACATTGTAAACCAAATTCAAGGTATTCGAAGCCGTGTTACTATTTCCTGTTGCATCGGTGACCACATTGGCTGCTATGCTAACAGAAGCTGAATTACCGCTCGAAGTCACAGAGAAAGTGTAAGTGTCGCCATCAACAGCAGTGAAGTCGCTTATCGTAGCATCTGTGGTAATATCCGATACCGCAAATCCGGTAATGGCTTCGCTGAATTGAGCGGTTATTACGTAAGCGCCATCGGCTAAATCACCTGCGGTTAATGTTACCGAAGGAGCTACTTCGTCAACATCAGTTACCGTAATCGTCACATTCTGGTTCACTGAGTTGATTCCATCGCTAGCAATCACATTGATCACATAAGCATTGTCGGTATTCGCATCGGTTGGAATTTCAAAGTCTGGAGAAGTTTTGAAGGTAACTTCGCCAGTGGTTCCATCGATGTTGAACAAAGCTTCATCGTTTCCAGAACCGAAGCTATAGGTAATCGCATTCACATCGGTTGCCGAAGCGGTGTAAGCCACGCCTGTTCCGTTTTCAGCATAGTTAACTGAAGTTACTGAAGTAAACACGGGATCGGTATCATCCACATTCGTTACTGTGATGGTTACATTCTGGTCCACTGTGTTGATTCCATCGCTAGCAATCACATTGACCACATAAACATTTTCTGCGTTTGCATCTGCTGGAATTTCAAAGTCTGGGGAAGTTTTAAAGGTTACTTCACCCGTAGTTCCATCTATGTTGAACAAAGCTTCATCATTACCTGAACCGAAACTGTAAGTAATCGCATTCACATCGGTTGCCGATACTGTATAGGCCACGCCTGTTCCGTTTTCAGCAAAAGTGGTTGAGGTTGAAGAAGTGAATACCGGATCGGTGTCATCAACATTGGTCACCATGATGGTCACATCTTGGTTTACTGAGTTGATTCCATCGCTAGCAATCACGTTGATCACATAAGCATTGTCGGTATTCGCATCGGTTGGAATTTCAAAGTCTGGGGAAGTTTTGAAAGTCACTTCGCCAGTGGTTCCATCGATATTGAACAGAACTTCATCATTGCCCGAACCGAAGCTGTAAGTAATAGCATTTGCATCGGTTGCCAATACGGTATACGCTACTCCAGTTCCGTTTTCAGCATAATTCACAGAAGTTGACGAAGTGAATACTGGATCGGTATCATCGACATTGGTCACCATGATGGTCACATCTTGGTTTACTGAGTTGATTCCATCGCTAGCAATCACATTGATCACATAAGCATTGTCGGTATTCACATCGGTTGGAATTTCAAAGTCTGGGGAAATTTTGAAAGTCACTTCGCCAGTCGTTCCATCGATATTGAACAGAGCTTCATCATTGCCAGAACCGAAGCTGTAAGTAATCGCGGTTGCATCGGTTGCTGTAATTGTATAAGCCACGCCTGTTCCGTTTTCAGCATAATTCACAGAAGTTGCCGAAGTGAATACTGGATCGGTATCATCGACATTGGTCACCGTGATGGTCACATCTTGGTTTACTGTGTTGATTCCGTCTGAAGCAATCACATTGGTCACATAAGCATTGTCGGTATTCACATCGGTTGGAATTTCAAAGTCTGGGGAAATTTTGAAAGTCACTTCGCCAGTCGTTCCATCGATATTGAACAAGGCTTCATCGTTTCCAGTACCGAAACTGTAAGTAATAGCGTTGGCATCGGTTGCTGCAACAGTGTAAGCCACGCCTGTTCCATTTTCAGCAAACGTGGTTGAGGTTGAAGAAGTGAATACAGGATCGGTGTCATCAACATTCGTTACCGTGATGGTTACATTTTGATTCACTGTGTTGATTCCGTCTGAAGCAATCACATTGATTACATAAGCATTGTCGGTGTTCGCATCGATTGGGATTTCAAAGTCAGGGGAAGTTTTGAAAGTTACTTCACCGGTCGTTCCATCGATATCGAACAAGGCTTCATCATTACCTGTGCCTAAGCTGTAAGTGATTGTATTCACATCGGTTGCGGCTACGGTGTAAGCCACGCCTGTTCCATTTTCGGCAAAAGTGGTTGAAGTTGAAGAAGTGAACACTGGATCGGTATCATCCACATTGTTCACCGTGATAGTTACATCTTGGTTCACTGTGTTGATGCCATCGCTAGCAACCACATTGATTACGTAGTCATTGTCCGTATTCGCATCTGCTGGGATTTCAAAATCTGGAGAAGTTTTGAAGGTTACCTCGCCAGTGGTTCCATCTATATCGAACAAGGCTTCATCATTGCCCGAACCGAAGCTGTAGGTAATAGCATTCGCATCAGTTGCCGCAACGGTATAAGCTACGCCCGTTCCGTTTTCAGCAAACGTGGTTGAGATTGAAGAAGTGAATACTGGATCGGTGTCATCAACATTAGTAATGGTTATCTTGATCATTTGTCTTGTTGCTAAAGTACCCTCCGTTGCTTGAGGACCATCTATTGCCAATACTGCAACCTCGTAGACATTGTCTCCATTACTATCCTGTGGATTCTCAAAATCGGGTACTATATTAAAAGACAGTTCACCAGTGGTAAGGTCGATACTAAACAATTGTTCATCAGCTCCACTATTTAGAATGAAATTAAAATAAGGTGTTAGAGCATCTGCATCAGTGGCCGTTACCGTGGTTATCAACGTAGTAGACATTTCCGGAATACTTATCTCAGTCACGGCACCACCTCCGTTGCTAGTTATCACAGGATAATTATCGTTGTTATCGGTTACTTGAACCGAAACTGTAATTTCGGAAGTATTGATGCCATCGCTAGCAACCACGTTGATCACATAGTCATTATCTGCGTTTGCATCGCTTGGGATTTCAAAATCTGGGGAAGTTTTGAAAGTTACTTCACCTGTGGTTCCATCGATATTAAACAAGGTTTCATCATTGCCAGAGCCAAAACTGTACATGATTGTGTTTGCGTCAGTTGCTGTAACGGTGTAGGCTACCCCAGTTCCGTTTTCAGCAAAAGTTGTTGAGGTTGCCGAAGTGAATACTGGATCGGTATCATCAACATTGGTCACCGTGATCGTCACATTCTGGTTAACTGTGTTGATTCCGTCTGAAGCAATCACATTGATCACATAAGCATTATCCGTATTCGCATCGGTTGGAATTTCAAAGTCTGGAGAAGTTTTGAAGGTTACTTCGCCAGTAGTTCCATCGATATTGAACAAGGCTTCATCGTTGCCTGTGCCTAAGCTGTAAGTAATCGTGTTCGCATCAGTTGCTGTAACGGTGTAGGCCACGCCTGTTCCGTTTTCAGCAAATGTGGTTGAGGTTGAAGAAGTGAATACCGGATCGGTGTCATCAACATTGGTCACCGTAATCGTCACATTCTGGTTTACCGAGTTGATGCCATCACTTGCAATCACATTGATCACATAAGCATTGTCGGTATTCGCATCGGTTGGGATTTCAAAGTCAGGGGAAGTTTTGAAAGTCACTTCGCCAGTGGTTCCATCAATATTGAACAAGGCTTCATCATTGCCAGAGCCAAAACTGTACGTGATTGTGTTTGCGTCCGTTGCGGCAACGGTATAGGCTACCCCAGTTCCGTTTTCAGCAAAAGTGGTTGAGGTTGCTGAAGTGAACACTGGATCGGTATCATCCACATTGGTCACCGTAATCGTCACATTCTGGTTTACTGTGTTGATTCCGTCTGAAACAATCACATTGATTACATAAGCATTATCCGTGTTCGCATCGGCTGGAATTTCAAAATCCGGAGAGGTTTTAAAGGTTACTTCGCCAGTCGTTCCATCGATATTGAACATAGCTTCATCATTGCCAGTACCGAAACTGTAAGCAACAGTAGCTTGGCTGTTGGTATCTGTAGCACCAGCGGTATAAACCGTTCCTGTTCCATTTTCGGCAAAGTTTGCCGTTAGACCCGAACTGAATGTAGGAGCAGTGGCATCGCTCACCGTAATGGTGAAATCTTGGTCTGTAGAAGCACCGTCACCATCGGTAGCTGTTATTTTTACAGTGTGGGTACCTACCTGATCTACCGTACTTCCTATAAGGGCAATTGCACCCGCGCTAGCCATTTTGATCTTATGATTTTGATGGTCTAGAATGAAAAGGTTACCATTTTTATCAATCGCAAGATCCTTAGGGTTGCTTAAACGGGCATTAGTGCCTATACCCTCCAAATCACCAGAAGTAACATTACCAATAATGGTAGTTACCTCTCCGTCAGAGGTTATTCTTCTTACAGTTCCTTTACCTTCAGAGAATACATATGAAATACCTTCAGGCGTAGTATGGATACCATTTGGTAGACTGAATGTGGCATTGGTTCCTATTCCATCGGTATTGCCACTGGTTCCATTTCCTGCAAAGGTAGTTACCTCTCCACTTGGTGAAATCTTACGAATTCGCTCATTGTATTTGCCAGCTATATACAGGTTGTCTTTACCATCAATGCTAATTCCACTTATGTAGTAAAAACGTGCATTGGTTCCTGATCCTTCCTGATAACCATGAATACCAATTGCTCCGGCAAAAGTAGTGACCGTACCATCGGGCGCTATCTTACGGACTGCATGAGATTTCTCTTCAACCACATAAATATTGTCTTGAGAGTCTATTACTAAATCAACTGGGGTATCGAAACTTGCTCCGGTTCCTACACCGTTAACGGAGGCAGCAGAGCCATTGCCCGCTACGGTTGTCACCACACCTTCGGGAGTAATTTTGCGGATAGTGTGAGTGTTTACTCCCGCTACATAGATATTCCCCTGTGAGTCAAAATCCATTCCTCCAGTTCCAAGGAACCTCGCATCAGTTCCAGTTCCATCTACATTTCCGTACTCTGTCAATGAACCCACAAAAGTGCTAGAGACCCCTTCTGGTGTGATTTTTCGAATAGCACCGTTACCTCCTTCAGAAACATACATGATTCCATCATCATCAATCAGAATACCTTCGGGAAAGCTAAAGCCAATTTCAGTTCCGGTACCATTAATTGAGCCATAGCTGCCGCCTAGCGTGTCAATCACATCATACTTAGCGATGATTTTTTTGCTTAACCATGTAGGAAGTGTTGGCGCTGTAAACTGCACATCAGTCAAATCACCATCGAAGGCATAAGCTGAATATTTATAGTTGGTTTCATTATCGCCTACCGTAATTGTTGGAGTAGAAGTGAAAACAGGATCGAAGTCGTGAACATTGGTTACCGTAACGGTCACATCTTGATCAGTGTCATTAATTCCATCACTAGCGATTATATTGATGACGTAATCATTGTCTTCATTCGCATCGGCTGGAATCTCAAAATCCGGAGAAGTTTTGAAGGTTACTTCGCCCGTTGTTCCATCGATGTTGAACAAAGCTTCATCATTGCCCGAACCGAAACTGTAGGCTAAAGTAGCTTGGCTGTTGGTATCTGTAGCACCAGCGGTATAAACCGTTCCTGTTCCATTTTCCGCAAAGTTTGCCGTTAGACCAGAACTGAATGTAGGAGCAGTGGCATCGCTCACCGTAATGGTGAAATCTTGGTCTGTAGAAACACCATCACCATCGGTGGCTGTTATTTTTATCGTGTGCGTACCTACCTGATCTACCGTGCTTCCTGTAAGGGTAATTGTACCCGCGCTGGCCATTTTGATCTTATGGCTTTTGTGGTCTACAATGAAAAGGTTACCATTTTTATCAACCGCAATATCCGTAGGTTGTTTTAAACGGGCATTCGTACCTAAACCCTCCAAATCACCAGTACTCACATCACCAATGATGGTTGTTACTTGGCCATTCGGCTTGATTTCTCTTACTGTTCCCTCACTTTCAGAGAACACATATGAAATACCTTCAGGCGTAGTATGAATACCCTCTGGGCGGCTAAAAGTGGCGTTGGTTCCTATTCCATCGATATTGCTATTCGTGCCATTTCCTGCAAAAGTAGTTACCTCACCACTAGGTGAGATTTTACGAATTCGCTCATTGTATGTGTCTGCTACGTACAGATTATCTTCCCCGTCAATGGAAATCCCCAATAAATAGGTAAAGCGAGCATCGGTTCCTGTTCCATCCAGATAACCATAACCATTAAGTAGTCCGGCAAAAGTCGTGACGGTACCATCAGGGGTGATTTTTCTTATCGCGGTAGAGTTAAATTCAACTACATAAATATTGTCTTGTGAGTTTATTGCTAAATCAAATGGGCTATGGAAACTTGCTCCGGTTCCTACACCGTTTTCGGAGAACGGAGAGCCGCCCCCTGCTATGGTTGTCACCACACCTTCAGGAGTAATCTTTCGGATTGAATTGGTGTTCAGTCCAGCAAGGTAAATATTGCCTTGTGAGTCAAAATCCATTCCGCCACCCCCACGGAACCTCGCATCAGTTCCAGTTCCATCTACATTTGCGTACTCTGTCAATGAACCCACAAAATTGCTAGAAACACCATCGGGAGTAATTTTCCTTATAGCGTTTGATCCATCTTCTGAAACATAAATGTTTCCATCATCATCAATCAGAATACCATTAGGATAACTAAAGAGGATTTCAGTTCCAGTGCCATTTGCTGGTCCATTATCACTGCCGAATTTATCTATAACATCATTCTTGACAGAGAAAGAAGCACTAAGCCAGGCTGGCAGTGTTGGAGCGGTAAACTGCACATCAGTCAAATCACCATCGAAGGCGTAAGCTGAATATTCATAGTTGGTTTCATTATCGCCTACCGTAATTGTTGGAGTAGAAGTGAAAACAGGATCGAAGTCGTGAACATCGGTTACAGAGATGGTCACATTTTGATCTACTTCGTTTGTGCCATCGCTGGCCTTCACGTTGATCACATACACATTGTCTGTATCACCATCTGATGGATTCTCGAAGTCTGGTATTGAAATGAAAGTTACTTCACCCGTTGTTCCATCGATATTGAACAAAGCCTCATCATTACTTGAACCCAAAGAATAAGTGATTGCGCTTCCATCTGTAGCCACAGCCGTATAAACCGCTTCAGTGGTGTTTTCTGCTACGGAAGCCGTGGTTGCTGAAGCAAATACTGGATCGGTAATATCACTTACTGTAATGGCAAAACTCTGCGAATCGCTGAGCCCACCCGGATCGGTAGCGGTTAAAACCACATTATAATTGTTGGGCGCAACGTTAGCTGTACCTTCTAAAATAGTAGAGCCTTTCACCAATCGGATAGTTTTGTTGCCTTCGTCTGAAATGAAAATGTTTCCAGCCTTATCTATGACCAAACCCGATGGATTCTGGAATCTTGAAGCCGTTCCTGTTCCATCTACATTGCCATAAGAAGAGCTTCCGAAAACTGTGGTTACCACACCTTCAGGAGTGATTTTTCGAATAACATTGTCGCTACGCTGAACCACATAAACATTATTGTTGTCATCTAAATCAATGGCATCAATATTTCGGAAAAGTGCACCGGTCCCTGTACCATCTATATAGCCAGAGCCGTTTCCTCCTGCCAATCTGGTCACAACACCTTCTGGAGTAACTTTTCTGATGGTTGAAAGGTCGGCCACGTAAATATTTCCGTCATTACCTACTGCCACTTGGGTTGGGTTATAGAAACGCGCTTCGGTGCCTGTTCCTTCTTTAATTCCCTGATTGCTTCCTGCAATGGTGGTTACTACGCCTTCAGGACTAACTTTTCTGAGTTTATGATTTGACTTATCGGCTACGTACAGGTTTCCGTCAGCATCTAAATCAATCCCTGCCTGATTAAAAAATTGAGCCTCAGTTCCTGTTCCATCTTTATAACCATAGCTTCCGCCTCCTGCTAAAATGGTTACGTCATGGTTAGGGGTGATTTTATAAATGGTTCTTGAACCAGAAGCTGAAATAAACAAATTGCCCTCATCATCGGCTACCATACCGGCTACTCCGTTCAACGATGGGCCAGGACCTATTGTGGTTCCAAAAGTTATGGCCCCGGCATACCAGGTTACCATGCCATCAATACCGATTTTTCTCACCTGACTTTCATCATCTCTTACGAAAATGTTGCCCAAACCATCCATAGTAATGGTTGCTGGCGAATCAAAAGCCACTTGAGAAAGGGCTACATCATCGTAGCCAGTAAAGCTTCTTGTTTTCTCACCAGCGTAGGTTTCAACCACATTGCCAATCGAGCCAGCAAGACTCAACCAGCTGGGTAGGGTTGGAGCACTGATCTGAAGCAAGTTTTGGTCTGGGTCAGTAGCGGCAATGGCATAAGAGTATGCGCCATTTTCATCTAAACTGGTTATTTCGGTTGAAGTAAATTCAGGTTCTTCATTAACATTGGTTACGGTTATTGAAACAACTTGAGTTGCTTGGTTGCTGCCATCGCTGGCTACAATTCCCGCTAGGTAAATGTTATTGTTATCTCCATCGGCAAAGGCATCGTAGTCTGGTGAGGCTTTAAAAGTAAGTTCTCCGGAAGAAGCATTGATATTGAAAAAGTCGTTGTCGTAGCCTGTTGGCAAGCTATAGCTCACGGTATTGTTTACATTGGCGTCAGCTGCCTGAGCAGTGTAAACCGTTCCAGTTGAATTCTCTTGAAAAGAAGCTGTAGTCCCTGAACTAAAAACTGGCGGTGTGCCATCCACAACGTTGATGGTGAAAGGCTGATTTTCAGAGTCAACTCCATCGGTAACCGAAAGCACTACATTGTGTGGCCCGATTTGGCCTTCTGTGCTTCCTTCCAAATAAGGAGTAGCTTTCACCACTTTACGAATTCTTCGATTGTTTTTATCGGCTATATAAATGAGGCCTGAAGGTGAAGCAGTTATTCCTTCTGGCCCATTGAATAAAGCGGCTGTTGCTGTACCATCGCTATAACCATAGCTGCTCTGACCGGCCACAATTTCCACCAAGCCATTTTTATCGATGGTCTTCAGATAATTCTGATCCAGAAGGTAGATTTTACCTTTGCTGAAAGCTAGATCAGGAACATAAGTGAACTGCACAGTAAGTGCCGAACCAGTGGCATTACTTCCTCCACCGGCATATTTTGTAGATACACCTTCGGGAGTGATTTTGCGGATGATATCGTAATAGGTATCTGAAACATAGATATTACCCTCATCATCAATGGTCATGGCCCAAGGGTTTCCGAAGCGTGCAGAAGTACCTGTTCCATCGCTATTTGCTAAAGAATAAGGATCGCCAACAAAGGTAGTAACCACTCCTTCAGGCGTAATTTTCCTGATATCTCGATAGCTTTCATCTGTTACATATAGGTTGCCCGAAGCATCGAAAACTAATCCATTTGGCTTTTTGAATTTGGCTTCCGTACCGGTGCCATTCTCATGACCATAAGAACTATGCTGCCCGGCAAAAGTGGAGACTAATCCGTTTGGAGTAATTTTTCTGATCACGAAATTATTTTCTTCCGAAACGAAAACATTTCCTTGAGCATCAACAGCAATAGCATTGATGCCATCAAACGCAGCCTCGGTTCCGAGACCATCTACATAGCCGCCATACACATAGTTTTCATTTCCGGCTAAAGTGGTTACTTCCCCTGAAACCGTAATTTTTCGGATGAACATACGATCTTCATCAACCACATATAGATTGCCCGAAGCGTCAGCAGCAATTTTATTCGGATCGGAAAACTGGGCGCTTGTGCCCGATCCATCGGCCATTGTACCTGTTCCATTCCCAGCAGAAGTGTGTACTGTTAAGTCAGTCGGATTATGAAAACTAAGCCAAGAAGGCAAAGTTGGAGCGGTAACGGTGAGCGGATCACCATCAGCATCGGAGGTTTCGATAAAGTAAACGTATGGTGCATTGTCGCCAGCCGTAGTTTTTGGACTGGAATCAAAACCGGGAGGTGTATTGGCTCCTGTTTTGGTTTTGTCTTTCGATTTCGCCTTTCCTTCATTGCCATCATTTTCACCAGAAGATGAATTCGATATAGCACCAAAATTTTCTTTGATGAAAAGTCGCTTGTGCCAAGGACGTGCCGTTGACTGCAAACTAAAAATGAACAGGAGCAGAAGGGTAAAAACTAGCTTTCCGTTTCGCCTGAATAGATGACGAAAAGAGCTTTTTGGATGAGGACTAATGAGCAGCTTCATATGCAGTTTTTGATTCAAGAATTACCCATACCGAAACACAGTAAGGGATGCTGCAAATTCTTGAATCTGATTGCTACGCTGTGGTAAATGGCTGCCAGCTTCTGGTAATTCTCTGCCAAATGCAGTTTAGAGGGTGTAAGGGGGAGTTTTAATCCTCCTGCCACATCCTTTCAAAAGGTGATTTTCTGGTAAGTAGCATATCTATGAAATTCTGCCCAATGATACTTGCACGGACACTCCTCCTTGGCGAAGGAGGTTGGGAGGATTGACTTTTGAAGCGAGATATAAGCTCTAATCCCCCTGACCCCCTTTTCAAAAAAGGGGGAATAGCTTCTGCTAGATTTAAGAGTAGCATTTAAAACATTTGTCTGTTGTTAAGAAAGTGCCCTTTTCTAGAAAATCACTTATCAAAAAGGGGGAATAATTCCTGCGAACTTTGGTCAGTGATCATTACTTACAAGCCTTCTCCAGCAAGCCTTTGGCTTGAGCGTAGCCTAGTTGGTCAGATTGCTTTAGGTCTTCGCAGCCTTTGGCGGTTTGTTTATTGTTCAAGTAGGAGATTCCTCGGAAGTAGTAGACTTCGCCATTTTTACTTTTCAGCGAATCGACCACATAGGAATAATCATCAATTGAGGCAGCAAAGTTTTTGATTTGCGCATAAGCATAAGCTCTGGAAAGTCGGGCCCTTTCATTGTTTGGATTTTGCTCAATGGCTTGAGAGAAGCTTTCGATGGCTTCTGCAAATTGTCCTTGAGAGGTTTCAATTAAACCTTTCGAAAACAAGGCTCTTTCCAGCTTAGGACTAATTTGAAGTATATGCCCCAATTGCTCGGAAGCCTGCTCCAGCGCACCAGCTTGAAGCAAAGAATCGCCTTTGTTGAGCATTAAGGTCAAGCGCCTAGCAAGTAGGTTTTGGGTTTCAGAAGTTGATTGTAGTGAACCATCCAGTGATTTTCTTCGGAACATGGCTGGGCCATTTGGGTTGATAGCCAAAGCACTGTCGTAATCCACCAAAGCACTATCGAGCTGATTCATTTCTTCGTAAAGCAAACCACGCTCGTAAAAGGCATCGGCACGTTTGTCATCATCCGTTTTGATCACGCGGGTGAAGTCAATTTTCGCGTAGTTCAAATCGCCCCTTTCCTTAATGGCCAAACCGCGGTAAAAATAGACTTTAGGGAAGTATGGATTCAGTTTCACTCCACCATTATAGTATTCAATGGCCTTGTCAATTTCTCCACGCAGTTGATATTCATTGCCGAGTTCCATCCAAGGGTAAACCGAGTTTGTGCCTTTAATGGAGTTCGTCCAAAGGCTGATTCTGTCTTTCCAAACCCTCGCTTGCATGTTGCTTTTCACCGCCAAAGCCAGCAAGCAAATCACCACAACTACATGAACTGTTTTCTTAAGAATTTCAACTTTCAAGAGTTCATTTAAGATTAAGGCAATGCAAATGAAAAAGCCGATTATGGGAAGATACATATACCTTTCGGCTACCATGGTTGGACCAAAAGGTGTAAAGTTGATCACCAGCCCAATGTTGATGGTGAAGAACAAAAAACCCAACAGCCATTGCTTTCTGAATTGAGCGGAAGATTTTTTGTAGACCCACCAGAAAAGGAAGAGAATGACAAGCAGTACAAGCGGAGCAAGTAAGAATTGAAGCCCTATTGATTCTCCTTCTTTTATTTTCATGGGGTAGCTATAATGCGTCACCAGTTGGTTCGGGAACAGCGATTTTGCACAATAGAAGAGCAAGGAATAAGCTGAAATTCCCAACTTCTCGAAAAACGAAAAGTAGCTCGAGAAATCGCCTAAAGAATCCAGAACTCTTCGCGAATCAATACTGACCAAACCAATAATCACGGAACCAATGAGAAAAGGGACTTTCTCCAAAATACTGAACAGCGAGAACTTTCTTCCAAAGTAATAATCGAAAACAAAAAGCACCAACGGCAGCGTAACCGAGGCTGATTTGGTGAACAAAGCCAGCACGAAAAGTAAAAAGCAGACCAGCAGTTTGCTTTTCCTTTCCGAAGAAAGATAGCTGAGATATGCATGGCAAGCCAAGAAGAAAAACAGCGTGTAAAGCAACGTACTTCTGGTGGAAATCCATCCGACTACTTCGGTTTGAAGTGGGTGAAAAGCAAAAATGGCGGTGACCAACAGCACAATGAATTTCTTCTCTTTGAAGATTCTTCCCAATAAGAAATAAAGTACCATTGTGTTCAGTAAGTGAAGCAGCAAATTGGTGGTGTGGTGCACCGTAGCATTTTCTCCAAAAATGAAATACTCAATCCCGAAACTGAAAGAGGCCAATGGCTGATAAGAAGCCACATAATAAGTGGTGAAGTAGTTTTTGATGCTCTGCCAGCTCAATGCTGTAACATCAGGATTGTTGACAATCTGTTGGTCATCGTCCCAACCGGAAATGTAAGTGCCGTGAGTGACCGGCCAAAAAGCTACAATTGTCACCAAAAGGATCAGCAAAAGCAGGCCGTATTTTTTGAGAAATGTGTTTGTCATGGATGCCATGCTAATGGGCAGATTTTCACCTTTCAAATTTGAGAAAAAGTCAATTTAGGCATTGTAATCCTACTGCCAAAGCATAGTAAAGGACTGCCAAAATGTTCTATCAACCTTTCCTAAAAATCTAAACTGTTTCAACTTTTCCAAAAGCATTAAGCTTTGGGAAAGCTGGTTACCAGACTCAACTGATGGCAATTTGCATAAAACTACTCCTTGGCAAAATCTGCCTGTTCTTTAGAAAGATCAGGGAAGTCTTTAGTTCAAACTTTCCAAAAGTTCTAAACTTTGGGAAAGGTGGTTGCCAGACTCAACTGATGGCGATTTGCGTGAAATTGCTCCTTGGCAAAACCTGCCTATTCTTTAGAAAAATCGGGGAAGTCTTGAGTTCAACCTTTCCAAAAGCATTAAGCTTTGGGAAAGCTGGTTACCAGGCTCATCTGATGGCAATTTGCATGAAACTGCTCCTTGGCAAAATCTGCCTGTTCTGTAAGAAGATTGGGAAACCTTTAATTTAAACTTTCCAAAAGTTTAGAACTTTTGGAAAGGTGCTAAGGTCTATTCCGCTGAAGGTGATTTACCAAAACGGGCTTTGTAATTCTTGGAGAAGTAGCTCGGGTCTTCGAAGCCCACATTATAAGCCACTTCTGAGATAGATTCATAAGCGGAAGATTCCAGCAATCTGCGCGCTTCTTGCAAACGGATTTCCTTTACGTAAGCCAGAGGAGTGTAACCCGTTGCTTCTTTCACTTTTCTGTAAAGACTGCGCTCACTAATGGAAAGTGTATCAGCTAAAGAGGCGGGTGTCAATTTCGGATTCGAAAGCGCATTGATCACCACGGTTCGTACCTGCTCGATGAATTCGCGTTCCATGTCGCTGCTTTCATTGCTCTCCTGATACTTCTGCCGCTCACCTTTCAACGCCAATAAAGTCTGAACGCGGTTGAGCAAAGTAGCGTCTTCAAAAGGCTTAAGAATGTAATCGTCCACACCTTCCAAAAGCAGATTCTGCCTGTCGCGTTCAATGGCTCTGGCCGAAAGAAAAACCACAGGTGTATCGGCAAATTCTGGCCTTGATTTAACCGAACGGAAGAATTCCGGCCCATTCATTTCCGGCATCATGTAATCGGTAATGATCAGGTCTGGCAGTTCAGTGCTGAGCATTTCTAGCCCAACGCGGCCATTTTGTGCAGTCACGACCCTGAAATGATTGTTGAGCACATCTTTGATGTACTGTCGCATTTCTTCATTGTCTTCCACCACCAAAACGGTGGAAAGCCCTTTGCTTGAATTCTGAACGAAAGTTGAAACTTCAGCTTCTTCCTCAATAATATTCGCACCATGCAAATGCCCTTTTCCTTTAAGGAAAGTGAGGGTGAAACAAGTTTCCTTTCCAAGTTCACTTTGAACTGAAACTCTGCCTTGGTGCAGCTCAATCAGTTCTTTGGTGAGCGCCATTCCCACTCCAGTTCCTTCACCACTATCAGTATTGCCCGATTGGAAAAAACGGTCGAAAATGTAAGGTAAATCTTGCTCGGGAATTCCTTCGCCTTGATTGATGATCTTCAGCTCAACCAACTTTTCATTTTCAGAGATCTCAATTTTGATGTCGGAATGATTGTAGCCATACTTCACCGCATTGCCCAATAGGTTAAACAGTACGGTTTCAATTTTCAGCGGATCGAGATAAAGCGGAGTTTCCACATTGGCGGCTTGCCAATCGATTTGCATGGCCTTGGCCGAAAGCTGATAATCGAACAAGCTCACGACTGATTTTATCTTCTCTTTCAGGTTGATCTGTCGAACATTCAGCTCTTGCTTTCCGCTTTCCATTTTGGAAAGATCGAGCATGTCTTGTACCAGGCCGAAAATGCGTTTAGAGTTAGCATCTATGTTTTTCAGGGCTTTTTGCTGTCGTTCGTTAAGTTGCCCAAACTTACCTTTCAAACTGTTTTGGGTATTACCGAGAATGAGCGTGAGTGGTGTTCTAAGTTCGTGAGAAATATTGATGAAGAACCTGCTTTTCAATTCGTCCATCTTCTCAATTTCTGCCTTCTGGCTTTCAAGAATCTGATTCTGCTTTTTGCGCTGACGCGAATTTCGATATACATACTGACCAAAAAACAAGACGAGTACAATGCCACCAATAAGCACTTTTTGGTTCTGCTTCACATTTTCCAGCTCCCTTTCTGTTCTGTCAATTTCCGCTTGTTGCAAGTCTTGAATTGCCTGAGAATTGGCGGCCAGTAGCTCCTTTTCACGTTCAAAACTCTCTTTTACATTGGTTTGGTAAACATCGCGCTCCAAGGTCAAAAGTCGCTCGTTTACCTTGGCCAAATTCTCCCAATCGTTCTTTTGCTCATAATAGGTTTTTAATGTTTCTCCCAAGCCTATTTTTTGGTTAACAAGTACGTTGTCGGCCTTAAAAAGCTGCTGAAGCTTGCTTAATGTAGATTTTTCAGAAAAAGGAAGTTTTTTAGCCTGAGCAGCAGGCAAAAGACTATGCAATTCCAAAACCCTTCTCATATAAATCATCAACTGGTTTTGATTCATTTTCGAATGATAACCTCCCATGGAAATGCAAAGATTCAGGGCATCGGTGTAGGCTTTGGTTTCCAGATAAAAACGTAGTTTCCTCAGCTGATTCAAAATTTGCTGGCGTTCATCTTTTGCTTCACCTCGAGAAGAAATTTCCTGCTTCTTGAAATAATAATCTGATGAATCGTACTGCAGCTGGTCCATTTTCGCCAAGGCCATATCTGAATATAAGCGTGCTTTAAACTTCTCTGGTAAGTTGGCAAACTCAGGATTTGTGTCTTTCATGAAGTCACCGAGGAAATCAGTATAATCGCTTTCTTCGCCTTCCATAGTTGAAACCCGGTGGTACTGATTAATCCAGGCCACTCTGGCATCTGGCAAGGCGTTAAGGTTTTTAGCAGAATCGAGATAAGACTTGACTTCTGCCAAATCGTTGGTGAGAAATTCGATGTTGCTGGCAGTGATGTATGCCCTCATCAAAAAATCCTCATTAGTGGTTTTCTTGAGTAGAGAAATGGCATTATTGACGAAAAAAGAGGCGCTATCGAATCTCTCTAGTTTCATGTATAGGTCTCCCACCACAAGTTCCTTATAGCCGATTTGGCCAATCAAACTTTCCCGGTCAACTTCTGATTTTCTAGCTTCTAAGACTTTAACCAAGGAATCGCGTTGGTGGAGAGCCAACTGTAAAGCTTGTTGATTGGATTGGGCCAGTACCTGATTAGAAATTAGGCTAATCAAAAGCACAAGACATGTTTTCAGTCGAAAATTCAGCATTTTCAAGTCTGGTAATAATTGAGGCAATATAGATTGCAAAACTTCAAATGTACTTAAGGCAATCGATTAATTAGGATATTAGTGCTTTTTTAAATCATTATAAAAAATCCATTCGTGTAATATAATGGTAACCTAACGAACTGTTACAATTTTATGAAATCCTTCATTTCTAAGTAATCCTCACATAATAGGATAAAGCTACTTTTATCTCAAAATTATTTAGTTAAACATGGCCATCCCTATTCGCCCTAGCAACGACTTATATTTAGAGTTTAGTTTTTTCGAATATGCCTCCACAAATGCTGCGCATGCATTTGGAAATATCAGAGAGGTTGTGGTTAAGAAGAATGAATATGTTTATGATCCTTCTTCAGATCATAAATACATTTATGAAATCTTAGATGGTGCGGTAAAACTTGGCAGTTATACCGATGACGGAGAAGAATTCACGTTTGATGTACTCTTCAAAAACGACTTCTTTGGTGATTTAAAATACTTAAACAATCAGTTTTTCGAATTTTCCAAAGCTTTAATAGACACTAGGTTACGGGTTTATAACCGTGATTTCTTTAAGCAATTGGTGGTTCAAGAACCCAAAGTGGCCGAGTGGTTTATTTCTTATGTAGTGAAGCGCTGGTGCAGCGCAGAGAAAAAATTGAAGAAAGTACACGAGAAAAAGGCACAAGAAAAACTCACGTTTCTCAGTTCATTCTTCGACTTAAAAGTTTCGGATGTTCAAGGCTGTGAATACCCATTGATTGATCTTTTAACCCAAAAAGACATGGGCGACTTGATTGGTGTTACCCGGCAAACAATTTCAAATACTTCAAGAAACAAGGGCAAGTAATTCTGAAAAGGCTACATCCTATCTTTAAAGTAGGTATCCTTGATTTTGTGAAGCTGTTCTTCTGTCAGCAATTTTGAAGTGAAAGAGGTTACAAAAGGATACTCCTCGGCCTTCTTTTTGTCGTCAGGGTTTTGGCTTGAAGTTAGAATACTTATTAAAACATTGGATTTGGCCTCTTCAGGCATTTTTTTGTATTCATCCAAAAAGTCCCAGCCTGTCATTACAGGCATGTTTATGTCTAGAAAGATTAAATCTGGTTTTGGATAATTTTCTTCATCCTTATATTCTCCCTTGCATTGTAAATAATCAAGGGCTTGCCTCGCCATTAAAAAAACCTTCACTTGGCAATTCATGCCACAGTTTTTAATGATCATTTTATGAAGAAGATTGGTTGCTGGATCGTCATCAACCAATACAATTGAGGTAATTTTGGTCATCATATCTTTTTTAAGGTGAAGCAGATTTTTGTGCCCGACTTTCCACTTGAATCAATCCAAATCCTTCCACCGTGAACTTCAACAACTTTTTTACTCAAGGAAAGGCCCACGCCTACACCACTATATTTGTGAATGCCATGCAATCGCTGAAACATTCGAAATATCTTATCATAATTGCCCTCTTCGATACCAATACCGTTGTCTTCAATAGTAAACAGCCATTGATTTTTTTGAGATCGGGAGCTTATGTTGACAACGGGAGATAAAGCTTCTTTTCTAAATTTAATAGAGTTAGCGATAAGCTGAAAAAACAGAGTATATAAATCTTCGCTGTAGCCCAAAATTTTCGGTAAATCATTCTCTACCACGATTTTGGCTTGCTGTTGCTCGATGGTTTTTGCTAAATCAGCCTGAATGGACTGGACAAGTTCGTTGCAGTCGACCCATTCTTGAGTTTTGCCTTCCCCAATTCTGCTATAGTCCATCAAACCTTTGATTAAAGCTCGCATTCTTGAACCAGAAGAATCGATATGATCAACAATATTTGATAATTCTTCTCCTAATTCTGCTTTATAGTTTCTTTTCAATAGGCGAGAAAAGCCAACCACATTGTTCAACGGTTCTTGCAAATCATGGCTTGCCACAAATATGAACTCTCTAAGCGCCTTGTTTTTGACTTGAAGCTGTTCGCCATATTCTACGTTTCTTTTCAATTCAGGAGCATAAACAAAGAAGTATAAAATGGATCCAATCAGTAGCAAAAGGAAAAAGCAAACAAAGGTGAAAACTTTGAATTCGGATTGTTTTTCATCGTATTGGGCCTGATACAAGTTCACCAAATCATTCATAGATTTTAGAAAAACAGGCTCTATTTGTAACAATGTTTTTAAGTGCTGCAGGCGATCAGCTGAATCAGAAATCATGAGAGAATCGGCTGACGAGGTAAGCGCATATAATTGCAAAGTAAGCTGATTAAGCCCTTCAACAATCTGCTCATCTTTGGTCATTTTAATCAGGTAATCGTGCTTGCTTTCAATTTCTTCCAAATCCCTTTTCAGTGCTGATTTCACCAAATTAGAGTCACTTATACTATCGTTAAGCACTAAACTTGATTTGGCAATTCTTTGAGAAAGCATGCGTTGCCTACCCGAAATATTGATTAGTTCTCCATCGGCATCTTGTAAGTTGATATGGCGAATGATCAGTATAAACAACAAAACCAGAAGGCTCACCATTAAAATATTCAGAAGAATATTGAGCCGATATAACCTGTTGCTCTCCTTAGTCATGCATCAAAATACTAAAAAAGCAATTATGAAAATATACCGTTCAAATGACGCTTGAGGGAATTGTGATGAAAAGGGAAATTGTGTATTCAAAAATACCCTAAACGAAAAAAGCCCCTTAAAAAGGGGCTTTAAACGTACCAGAGGCGGGACTTGAACCCGCACGAGCAGATGCTCACAAGATTTTAAGTCTTGCGACATTTAGTTCCATACAGCTTAAAACAGTTCTATATCGTGCTTATTCGGTATAATCAGTACACTTTGATGTGTATGAATTTGAGTAAAACCGAGAAATGTTGTACCTATGTTGTACCCAACATCAAACAGCACAGAGTCATGGCATCTATTTCTCTAATACTCCGAAAAAAATCAAATAAAAACGGAGAGTTTCCTCTGGTAATTAGGATTACAAAGGATAGAAAATCATCCTTTATCTACACTGGACAGTACATTCATGACAAGTATTGGGATGAAAAAAACAGGAGGGTTAAAAAGTCACACCCGAACTCTGTTCGTTTAAATACCCTCCTATTAGGAAAGTTAGCCCAAGCTAACGATAACCTCTTAGAGCTCGAAAAGAGTTCTACTTACAGTTCAGCAAAGACTGTTAGAAAACACCTAAAAGGAGAGTATGGAAATAAATCCTTTTTCAGTTTGGCAGAATCATATCTGATTGAGCTACATCAGCAAGGAAAACACAATAGGGTTTCTTCCGAAAGGCCTATGATTAAACACTTCCGTGAGTTTACAAAAGGGGATATTATGTTTCAAGAGATTAGTGAAACACTTCTGAAAAAATATCAGTCATATCTGTTCTCAACAAGAAAAATAAGCAAGCGAACTGTCATTAATCACCTTATTCCCATTAGAACAATTCTCAATAGGGCAGTTCGTGATGGTCTAGTGGATAGAAAGTTTTACCCTTTTGGTAAGGGAAAAGTTGTAATTAAGTTTCCTCAGAGCCTAAAAATGGGATTGACTGAAGAAGAAGTAAAACTCCTAGAAAACACCAGTATAAGAACAGATAGTCCTCAATGGCATGCCCGAAATGTTTGGCTCTTTTGCTTTTATTTAGCTGGGATGCGGGTTTCTGATTCCTTAAGAATAAAGTGGGGGGACATTTCAGACGGGCGGTTATATTATACAATGGGTAAAAATCACAAATCCGATTCATTATTATTACCTCCAAAAGCATTGGCAATTATTGACCATTACAGGTGCAATACATTAACAAATTCGGACACATTGTTTCCCGAACTTCGACATACCGATTTTGAAGATAGTTCATCTGTGCAAAAGCAAATCAAAAATGCGGATAAGAAATTCAACAAGCACCTAGGCTTGATTGCTAAACAGATAGGCCTAGAAAAGCCATTGAAAATGCATATAGCTCGACACACTTTTGGAAATATTTCTGGCGACAGAATTCCTATTCAAATGCTCCAAAAGCTATACAGACATACGGTTGTGACAACCACAATTGGCTACCAGGCCAATTTCATTCATAAAGACACTGATGAGGCGTTAAATCAGGTAATTGACTTTTAGAACTGAGAAATGCTTTCTACACTGCATCAGACAACAGAGTATATTCAAATTTATTTATTTCCTTAGGTTTAGTCGTATGCCTTGTACATATCTCTCTTAAAGGCCACTTTCAAAACCCCTGAATATACTCTTGATATCAATTAAACCACCTCCAAAAATTCGATACTTTAAAAAAAGGCTGGCGCTCATTAGAACGTCTAAGCCCTAGATCAAAAAGCCTAAATGCATAACCCAAGAGCGTAAAAATATCCGTAAGGTTTTTGAGGAAATAATCGGTATACCCTCTAATTTGAAGAGAAAGAATTATTCAGAAAAATAAGAATCCAAAACCTTCATAAATGCACTTTCTTCCAGAGGCTTGGAATGAAAATCTGAAATGGCAGAATGAGACTCAGCTCTTAGCATATCTTCAGAGTTCATGGATGTACTCAACATTACCACCATCACACCGGCCTTCCTTACATCTACCAGCTTATCGTATTCATCCAGAAACTCCCAGCCGTCTATTACGGGCATAATAATGTCTAAAAAATAATATATGGCTTAGGATCAATTCCTTAATTTCGGTTTCCAATTCCGTTGTGATTGGCTTTCAAAATGTATCTTAGCTCAGGAGGTAATTAAGTAGAAGGTCTATTTTGCCGGTTGTGATTGGCTTTCAAAATGTATCTTAGCTCAGGCGTCTTTAGCAGCCTAAAGAGTAGCTGGCTGTTGTGATTGGCTTTCAAAATGTATCTTAGCTCAGGCGTGGTTTGGGAAGATGGCCAAACAATTAGTTGTGATTGGCTTTCAAAATGTATCTTAGCTCAGGTTGATAATCCCCTCAGCCTCCAAACAAAGCGTTGTGATTGGCTTTCAAAATGTATCTTAGCTCAGGCGATGGGATAATTACCATCACACCTTCAGGGTTGTGATTGGCTTTCAAAATGTATCTTAGCTCAGGCAAGATTTTGGAGCAATTACCTGGTTCCGTGTTGTGATTGGCTTTCAAAATGTATCTTAGCTCAGGTAGCACGTAGAGGGTAATACATTGTTAGAAGTTGTGATTGGCTTTCAAAATGTATCTTAGCTCAGGATGGAAGATTCCTAAGTCCCAATCTTCATTGTTGTGATTGGCTTTCAAAATGTATCTTAGCTCAGGGTCGTTAAACTTGCCCGTGTTATCAATACCGTTGTGATTGGCTTTCAAAATGTATCTTAGCTCAGGGATTGATCAAGTTCTTGTACACATCGCCATGTTGTGATTGGCTTTCAAAATGTATCTTAGCTCAGGAAGACAGACTTAGACTACTACAATGACATCGTTGTGATTGGCTTTCAAAATGTATCTTAGCTCAGGTTTACCTATTGGGAAAATTTTATCGGGAGCGTTGTGATTGGCTTTCAAAATGTATCTTAGCTCAGGCCAACCGATTGAATGAGGGTTATCTTGCTGGTTGTGATTGGCTTTCAAAATGTATCTTAGCTCAGGCATACATCCGAAGAAGGTCTTCTCTAGGGGTTGTGATTGGCTTTCAAAATGTATCTTAGCTCAGGTGTCTCATTTTTCTGAGAACTCGGAGCCATGTTGTGATTGGCTTTCAAAATGTATCTTAGCTCAGGCGTTTCGATTGCTTTTCTGTTGTCTGCAGTGTTGTGATTGGCTTTCAAAATGTATCTTAGCTCAGGACTTTCTGCCAACATTAAGACTTTTGTGTAGTTGTGATTGGCTTTCAAAATGTATCTTAGCTCAGGCAAGAGAAATACTAAACAACAGACTACTAAGTTGTGATTGGCTTTCAAAATGTATCTTAGCTCAGGAGGTAAGCAGATGTACAATTTGAAATACCAGTTGTGATTGGCTTTCAAAATGTATCTTAGCTCAGGCAGATAATAGAATAATGATGTATCCAATGGTTGTGATTGGCTTTCAAAATGTATCTTAGCTCAGGGTAACCATGTTCTATACGCAACAACAAATAGTTGTGATTGGCTTTCAAAATGTATCTTAGCTCAGGCTGCAGAGGGACACGCTTTTGGATCAGCTGGTTGTGATTGGCTTTCAAAATGTATCTTAGCTCAGGGGTATTCCTTTTGTAAAGGTTGAGAGCATTGTTGTGATTGGCTTTCAAAATGTATCTTAGCTCAGGTCTGCTCAAACTGTTCCTGTTCCATCACTAGTTGTGATTGGCTTTCAAAATGTATCTTAGCTCAGGTATACTAAGTTAACAGAAAAATAAAAGTCTGTTGTGATTGGCTTTCAAAATGTATCTTAGCTCAGGAGATCAAGATTATGAAAAATGATATAGCTAGTTGTGATTGGCTTTCAAAATGTATCTTAGCTCAGGTCTGCTCAAACTGTTCCTGTTCGATCACTAGTTGTGATTGGCTTTCAAAATGTATCTTAGCTCAGGTTGTCCGCATCACAGATCCAATAAACCACGGTTGTGATTGGCTTTCAAAATGTATCTTAGCTCAGGGTGGCTATTGGCCTGTTGATAATGGCTATTGTTGTGATTGGCTTTCAAAATGTATCTTAGCTCAGGAAAGCAGCAGGTAAGGGAGAGATACCCCAAGTTGTGATTGGCTTTCAAAATGTATCTTAGCTCAGGGAAGTGTTTAACGTCTTCAATAATGGTGTAGTTGTGATTGGCTTTCAAAATGTATCTTAGCTCAGGTAGTTTTTTTGAATCTGTAACCCTGTTAAGGTTGTGATTGGCTTTCAAAATGTATCTTAGCTCAGGAAGGCACTTCCTAAGCAGGTAGTGATTGAAGTTGTGATTGGCTTTCAAAATGTATCTTAGCTCAGGCAAAGCTATTAGAAACCGCATGGTCATAGGGTTGTGATTGGCTTTCAAAATGTATCTTAGCTCAGGTGATTTTCTCGACTCCAGGATCTGAAGCCGGTTGTGATTGGCTTTCAAAATGTATCTTAGCTCAGGAAAGCAGCAGGTAAGGGAGAGATACCCCAAGTTGTGATTGGCTTTCAAAATGTATCTTAGCTCAGGGAAGTGTTTAACGTCTTCAATAATGGTGTAGTTGTGATTGGCTTTCAAAATGTATCTTAGCTCAGGGTCAATCAATTTCAGAATAACGCTTACGCGGTTGTGATTGGCTTTCAAAATGTATCTTAGCTCAGGTAGTTTTTTTGAATCTGTAACCCTGTTAAGGTTGTGATTGGCTTTCAAAATGTATCTTAGCTCAGGAAGGCACTTCCTAAGCAGGTAGTGATTGAAGTTGTGATTGGCTTTCAAAATGTATCTTAGCTCAGGCAAAGCTATTAGAAACCGCATGGTCATAGGGTTGTGATTGGCTTTCAAAATGTATCTTAGCTCAGGTGATTTTCTCAACTCCAGGATCTGAAGCCGGTTGTGATTGGCTTTCAAAATGTATCTTAGCTCAGGTTTACCTATTGGGAAAATTTTATCGGGAGCGTTGTGATTGGCTTTCAAAATGTATCTTAGCTCAGGTAGTGCCTTCAGATGTTGGCTTAGTAGCTTGTTGTGATTGGCTTTCAAAATGTATCTTAGCTCAGGTAAGAGGCTTTCAATTCTATGATGCACCATGTTGTGATTGGCTTTCAAAATGTATCTTAGCTCAGGGATCAAAAGGAGTTTGATAAAAAGATGCTTGTTGTGATTGGCTTTCAAAATGTATCTTAGCTCAGGAGGCTACACGCTTTAGTAGTAAGTGCATTCGTTGTGATTGGCTTTCAAAATGTATCTTAGCTCAGGTATTGTTTTGGTCGAAATTTTTGTTTTTCAGTTGTGATTGGCTTTCAAAATGTATCTTAGCTCAGGCCCACCACCTTTAAAAGCTGCTCATTCACGGTTGTGATTGGCTTTCAAAATGTATCTTAGCTCAGGTTTGGCCGAAATACGGCTAGAGATAATGACGTTGTGATTGGCTTTCAAAATGTATCTTAGCTCAGGCCTACCTCTCCTACTTTTTCAATATATTCAGTTGTGATTGGCTTTCAAAATGTATCTTAGCTCAGGTATACCCACTGTAACAAAGGGTCGTCCCCTGTTGTGATTGGCTTTCAAAATGTATCTTAGCTCAGGAGCCGCTTTCAATTCAGTAATAGCAGCCTTGTTGTGATTGGCTTTCAAAATGTATCTTAGCTCAGGCTTCTCTTTCTGGTTTAAAGAACTCTGAGTGTTGTGATTGGCTTTCAAAATGTATCTTAGCTCAGGTTAGCTCGCCCCATTAACCATCTAGTCTTAGTTGTGATTGGCTTTCAAAATGTATCTTAGCTCAGGTTCATCCGTGGGAAAGAAGTTGAATGTCCAGTTGTGATTGGCTTTCAAAATGTATCTTAGCTCAGGAAGTTAGCGTGACTTTTAACGAGAAATCTTGTTGTGATTGGCTTTCAAAATGTATCTTAGCTCAGGGTCTCTTTGATCTTTGAAGGAAAAGACAGAGTTGTGATTGGCTTTCAAAATGTATCTTAGCTCAGGTTTCACCCATAACCAATTCACTTGTGGGTAGTTGTGATTGGCTTTCAAAATGTATCTTAGCTCAGGCATGCCATTATGTTTTGTAGTTATGTAGCTGTTGTGATTGGCTTTCAAAATGTATCTTAGCTCAGGACACCTCAGCGTAAATCGTTATATATTAATGATTTACGCCTTAAAACCTCTAATGATTTTTTAATCGTTAGAGGTTTTGCTTATTTATTATGACCACCATTGTTCAGACCTCTAAAAGGTGAGGGTTCGGAACCCTTAAAGGGTTGACTTATAAATAAAGATGACAATTGAAAATATGACAGTCTAAAACAGCTCCAACTGCTGAACAGGCTGCGGAATCAATTCTCTTTTGGCCGAAATAAAGACCTCCATCATCCCGAATTGCTTATCCGTAATATGGATAATGCCTACATGGCCCTTTGGAGGGAGATTACTTTTTATCCGCCTAATATGCACTTTAGCATTTTCCATACTTGGGCAATGGCGTAGAAAAATGGAAAACTGAAAACGGCTAAAGCCATCCTTTTCCAACACCTCCACAAATTTTCTATAGTTCTTGGTGTCCTTTTTCGTTTCTGTGGGCAAATCAAAAAATACCATTACCCACATGACCCTGTACTGATTAAATCTATCGACACTGCTCAAAGCTTAGGAAACTTGATGTTCCTTTTTTCTCGTGCATAGCACTGATAAACGCTGGCGGTGGTCTGTTGCACGGCCAGCATCAATGGACTTTGTTGACCATTGATGGTCACATCCAGCACAGGAATTTGCAACAGCTTTTGCTTCAGTTCTGTGGTCAAGGTGTGATAATCATCGCTAGACCTTACCAACTCCAATACCAGTTCATCCACAAATGGCCGATAAGGTTCCATTACATCATCGGCCAAACAATAGGCATTGTATTGATTGCTATGATGATAACCCAAAGTAGGCAACAAGCCAGAAGCCACCAGTGCCCTGGCCACTGTAGCCCTTAAAATAGCATAACCATAATTCAGCAGATTGTTCGGCTCTCCTTCGAACCTTCCCCGTTTAAAATCAGTAATCAAATCGGTAAAAATGCACTTCCAATAATAAGCAGCAGCCCTGGCCTCAAAATTATCGGGGTCTCCGTTCTTCACCTTGCTTGCCCAACGTTTCATGTTATCTGTAGCAATATCATTTTGGACCAATATCGCTGCCTGGTTATTGATTTTGGCCTGAATGGTCTGTTTCCAAAGTCTGTCGCGCAAAGCTTGGCTTGCTTCTACCTGTACTGAAAAATGCCTCTGCTGAGTATGATGTCCGTTCAGGTTGAACATCATGCCTTGTGGCAAATGCTGGGCATCGCAAGTAATAATGGCCACATTGTTTCCCAATAAAAGGTGGATCAGGTAATGGCTCAAAGTGATCTGATGGTTTTCTAGCACCAACAAACCAATATCTTCAATGGGCACCTTACGTTCTTCATTTGAATCGGGGTATTTGACAATAAGTTGTTGCTGTTTAGCGCTGAGGTAAGCAGGCTTTCCGAAATGAAGAGTTCTTTTGATCATGGGCAAATTTTTATTCAATTGCCGGTGTTACTCCGTTCACCCTCAAAGGTCATTCTCAATTAAAAATTAATATTCACCAACCTTCACTATTTGACCCAAATGGTTTAAGCGAACCTTAATTATTCCAACCAAGTTACCTGGAGTTCTAATCGAATGATAAGTAACCCCGGATAGTTCTTTAAACTGTTTTAGTATGTCCCCATTTATTGCCTTGGTTTCCAAATGATGGGTAAAAAGGTAATTTTTAGTAGATATTTTCTGTACCCTAAATAAGTTTGGTCCAATAGTTCTTGCATTTTGAGGGTCAAGTAAGTCGATTTCACTAGGGTCAAAACCAGTCTTTTCACTTGGAAAAATAAACATCTCATTTTGCTTCATCGTAAAAAGAAATTTCCACCCAAGGTGCGAGTTGAGCTCTTTGTCAATAATTGGAAGATTGGCGCCCTTTCTGGCTACTGCTTCATAGAATGACATTACTCTCTCCTGTAAATTACCTTTTTCATCCTCATAGATTGCCACATGATGATTGCTGCCTGTTTGCACAAAATCTACTGGAATCTTATTTCCTCCATTATCGAATAAATCGTTGCCTAAATGGTCTTTCTTGAAATGAAGCGGCTCGGCATTATTAACGCCCCGAATTTTCACTCGCTTGATTTGAATACCTTTTTCTTTATTCAACCATATAGGGTTTCTATCCAAGTCAGTAAATGCTGACTTTGCATTTCCTATATGCTCCTCCAATCTGTTCAATAGAACAAGCTTTGTCCCTTCATCTATTACCTTCTTAATGCTTTTCTCATTAGGGAAATTCTCAGGAGTTACCTCTTTTCTAATGCTAAAGTCTTCCTCAAGCCAAACCAATTTTACTTTTTCAGGAACTATTTCTGTTTCATTCAAACGAAGAGGTCTTTTTGCCAAAGAATTTTTACCTGCAAAGGCTTTCTTGGGGTCTCCTCCGTTTTCATTGAGTTTTTTGAGCAATGCATCTCTATACTTTAGGCTGGCTACTTTCTGAACAGTCTCCTGATCAAATTTTACACCTACTTTTTCTTCTTTCTGTACATAATAATGGTATTTACCATAAATGGTCTCCTTATGGAGTTGGCCCCGGGGGGTTAATTCAATTTTGGTCTTCTCACCATTTTTGGTATTTATGATGTTTTTGTTCTTGGTGGTTACTTTGTTTTTTGCCTTATGGGAGATCAATATTGATTCGATATGTTCTTTTGCAACTTGTCTGAAGTTTGGAATGGGCTCTACAAAAAGTCTTTTTTTGTTACCCTCCTTATCTACTATCTGAGTAGTTTCTTTTGATTGAATAGCCATAATGTTGTTATGCTTCTTATGGTCTTCATTCTTACGTGCATTAAGGAAATTTAAATACTGAATATGGCTTCTCTTAGTGAAAGCAACAGTTAATGCATCCATGGCATGGTGTCGGTGATCATTACGCTTTGTCCAGTCAATGATTTGTTCAACCTCATTACCACCCTTCCTTTCTTGAACTTCTGTAAGACCTAAAGCTCTGTACTTTGGAAGGTTCAACTCTTTCATAACATTTATCAAATCCCAATCATTACGCAGTCTATCGGTAATAAATCCGGAAGTTGGTACAACGCTTCGGCAAATGACTTCCAACATCTGTTTCGCTTTTTTGGCGATATATTGTGTCTCCCTTATGTCCCTTTCAATAAAGCCATCTCCGATTTCGGATTCTCGCATCAATAGTTTTTTGTATTTGGCCTTGGATATGCCTTCTTCAAAATTGCTTCTGCCCAATGTAAAAAGGTTTTCGACACGGTTAGTATAGTCTTCAATGGTGGTGCCGTACTTGCTCTCAATGTAGTCAAATGCAGTTTTATCTCCTTTGTCCAAATTGTCTCGCCTGTAAGTTAAGGTCTTATTGGAAAAACTATCATCGAACAACCTAGATCTGGGGATGATGTGTTCAATATCAATTTCTTTGGTAAAAAGCTTTTCTCTTGGAATGTATGTATTGGTATAAAGGTCTTTATAGCCGTTGTTTTTTAGCTCTTCATATAGCTTGTATTTAATTATATCGTTTCTGGTCGGATGTTTAATGTTGAACTCAACATTCAAGGTTTTTGCTATTTTTTCGTGACGCCTTTTTGCAGCTTCAATGTTACTGGTCATTTCGGCCCTTTCTTTGGCATTCTTTTTTAGCTCTCGGGCCAATTCGATTCGGATTTCATCGAAATGGAAATCCCTAGGCTTCCCGTCTTTCTCTAACAGATTGTTCTCAGAGTCGATCAAAGCATTTACAACATTGACCATTTGATTCAATATTTTTTCCACCACAGGGTTTCGAAGACTGTTTTTCTTCAATACGTCCAACTTGGGCTGGAGAGGACGTTTCTCGTTTTCATCTTTAGTAAGTGAGCTGGAATGGTTATAGCCTGCTTGGGCTGCCGCTTTATCGAACTCCATTTCCTTAATAAATGGGAAGATTTTGCGGATGGCCTTTGCAGAAAGATTGCCATAGTCATCCGGCAAATTAATGGCTGCCATTATTTTGGAATGTTCTGGCTTAAAGCCAAATTTTTGGCACAACACCTTTTTGAGATGGATGTCGTTATGCCCGAAAGTTATGATTTCTTCATCAGTGTACTTTTTGTTGTCGTCCTCGGCAGAATGCAGCAGGTGCCAAAGTTGATATGAGGATTGTTTTTCGAAGTCTTTTCCGTCTATTTCAGGGTCAAAGTCTAGTATTTTTATATCGATTCCCAAAACCGAGAAGACATCCCGGATCATGGATTTGATCGCTTGAGCAGATACTGTCAAACCTTCTAGCGCTACTTCATCTTTATCTAATGTTACCTCCAAAAGCTCCTTTACATCATATCCCTCTAATTCCAGAATTTTTAAGTATGCATCATAAAACACCTTTTGTGTTCGGTTACCCTCTAGTTGGGTATAATTCATTTCCCAATCCTTAGCCTTATAACCTAACAGTTCCATAGACTTTGCTGCTGAGATATTTCCTTTCAAATTCAGTTCATTAAAAAGAAACTGCCTGGCTTCTAAGTCAGGGAAAAATACTTCTTCAGTATTCTTATTTTTAAGTTTCAAGTGACCGAGCACTTGCCAAATCTTGAATTCCTGAAATAGAGGAGAGGATTTTGGTGTAACCTTTAGACCGATAGTTCTTTTCTTGAACTTGCCGTTTTCTTCACGCTCGATTTCCTTGCTCTCAAACTGACAAAAGCTAACCAAACCTTTTTGGGATTTCAACTTGCGCTGATAGAAGATTACAACATCACGAATTTCATCTTTTAGTGTCAAGCTCAATTCCGGATGAAATTTGGATTGTGTTTCCCACAATATCTCAAATTCATCCATGTAGTCTTGTCTGTAAAAAACCTGATTCTTCAATTTTGCATGTGGGCTGGTTTGAATTTGACTGAACAGGTATTGTCCAACAGTTTGCTTGTTAAAATATAGTTCTTTACTTCGGTCGCTAATAGCCCCCAAATAACCGCTTGACTTATTTAAATCATTGTTGATCTCGGTTATGACGTAAGCCACTTCTTCTTTTTCAAGTTGCTGAGCAATAGCTAAAGCCCGCCATTTATAAGCCTGCAATTTCTTTTGTTCTCTGGTACCTTTATTTTCAGACGTATTGAAGCTATAGGCTCTCCAAAAGGAGGCAGAAGTGGCTTTTTGTCCCTTACCTTCCAGTGATTTTTTAAATTCATCTGAAAGAATTTCTGGATAGAATTGTCGTTGATACTGCCATACTTTATCAAGCTCTGCCTGCAAATCGGAACGATAAAAATCTGGCAGTACCTTTTTCCCTGACAAAAGCAATTGGTAGGCCAATTGGCCTGGTGTAAGGTTTTCATCATATAGTCTTTTCGCTACAGCCATTCCATCTATGATATGCCCCTCATCTTCATTTTTTGCTTTTCGACTGCTTTTGTACCCTCTCTTTTTGTTGATTTTCAACAGAACTCGTGCAAACTGCTCTTTGGTAATTGCTTCTGTTACTGCCTTTGTTCTTAATTCCAAGGTCTCGAACGTGCTATGCTTTCCTATTTCCGTAAGAGGAGTCTCTGGGGTAATCCATTTTTCCCTTATGAGTATTTCCAAGAGATTTTCCCTACGCAACTGATAGCGGTCAAGGTTTCTCCTCATACCTCTTTTCAAAGTTCTATCCGCATTGACGGAAACAGGCCTTCCTTTTTCAAAATTTGTTTGCTCATCTGTAGTGAGTGGATTTACCCTTACCCCAAGCTTTTGAATCGAAGATTTTTCTCTATCTTTATGTTCTAAAACGTAGGCCCAGCCAATGCTCGTTGTACCTAAGTCAAGTCCAAGGATTCTTTTAATTTTATTTTCCATAGTGTGTGGTTCTATTTGAAATAGAAATGAACCATAGCGAATTTAGAGATAAATTTTAAACAGCAAATTATGTAGTGTGTACTCATAGTGTGTACTCATAGAATGAAAACCTATTTGTTTTGTTAAAATCTTTTCCCACCTTTGCAAAGGTGTTTGTGCTAAGTATATGGCCACATGTAGTTTTTTCTACATGCCATGATGGGGGGACATGTCTCATAAGAATGATTCTTAACGCTGGAACACCTATGCTTAAGAGTAGCCTGGAGAATAGTGTGAGATGCCTTGGCAAATAGGTTTCACATTCTATGTTGTGAATAGCTTTCATTTTTTCAACGACAGGCTCTCTTAAGTAATTTTTTAAAGTTTCAATTTTCATTTCAAACACAATTTTTCCTTCTACTGTATCAACTATTTGTTTCTGGCAAAAAAATATCCTTATTTAGAAATACATTTTGAAAGCTATTCACAATAAGGATTATTCCGTTGTGAAAACATTTAGTGCCTCGCCTATCTGCGGGGCTTTTTTATATTACTTTTAAGGACTTGAACTACTAAAGATTCATAGAATCTTTGAATGGCATACATTAATTTAAAAAGAAGAATCTCGTAGTCCTCATATGATAAGGGGGTTGAATATAATAATTTCTGCCCATTTGTAAAAACCACTCAACAATTCAGTTAGTAGGGCCACTTCACCCAATAAAGTTAGGAATCAAAGTAAAAGAGGTAGAAATATGAACACTTAAACAAAAGAATAAAAAGCACTACTTGAATCCTTAGCGCTTTCTAAACTCCTCAACTTTTAACACCTATTTGCAACCTGTTATTGATGTGTGACTAAACTCTTCCCATTTAATATTGGCATTACCTAAAGCTTCGAGGTGTCATATGCCATCTTTAACAAGATTTTTTGTTTGGCTTCGAGTTTATGTCCTCTCCCATACTTTGGACCACTCTTCTTGTGCCCCATGAGCTCATCAATTATTTCCTCTGGGGCTTCAATATCTCTCAGTCTGTCTTTAAACGTGTGCCTCAGGGAGTAAATGGAATGATGAGGAGTGGGGCGCAAATCATGATGTGATAATCTTTTATTTACATTGCCTGAAAAAGAATCTGGATTGCCCGTGTGTTCAAACCCTTTCGGGAACTCTCGGAATGCGATCAAAGCTGTGCCAACTAGAGGGATTTTCCTCTCCGATGTTATTGTTTTAAGATCATAGCCCGGTCTAGGTCTGATCCAAATAAAAGGCACTTCTTCGTCAAGCTTAATGTCTTGGGGCTTTAGACCAAATATCTCTGACAGTCTTGCTCCTGTGTCGGCAATCGCCATAATCACAGCGCGGTCACGGTCATTGAATACATAAAGGCTGGGGATCAAGGTGTTTTGAACAAACGATGCTTCAAAGGGTGGTCGTGATTTGCTGTTGTTACGAAAATTAATCTTTGTGAACATGGGGTAATAATCAATGTTGATTTGATTATCAATTGCCACAAGTTGCATAACGTCCCGAATGAAACGCATCTGCTTATTGGCACTAATCGAGCTGAGCCCATTCTCCAAGCGTTGGTTCCACCACTTCCTGAATGAAAGAATATCTGTTCTGGTTACATCTTGAAGTGGCTTATCACCAACTACATCAATAAAGGCATTCATTGCCGCTTTTCTGGGGTTCTTCCACTTTCGGATTTGATGCTCAGACTTATTGAACAATCGATCATTCACGAGCCCCCAATACAGTTCTATTGACTTTGACAGAAGGATATCATTCTCTCCAGCACCGCCAAGAAGTGACTCTGCCTTTTGTTTAATTGGAACACCTGAGTTAAGGCGATCTACAATTTCTGTTATTTCAGATACCGCCACCTGATTGATGGTTTTGTAAGCAAAGCCATGTGCCTTAGCCAGGTTGACCGCGTCTTTGTACCGTTTGTTAAAATCTTGTGACTGATTAGAGCTTACCAATGAAGCCCAAAAACTTCCCATCTGCTGATCATAAATTGCGGACCTGATCACTGCTTCCTGATAGTTTTCGGTTTTGAGGGACAGCTTAACTTCCGTTCGTTTATCAAGATGAGCAACGTTCGAGGGAACACGTCTTCTGTAAATGTATTTTTTTCCTCTTTTTTGGATATAGTTTTTTGACACCCTTTAGCTCCTTTGTGTACCAATATGTGTACCGCTTTGTGTACCAGTTTAGTATTTCCAAAAAAAGGAACAATGTCAAGGAGCAACAAAAAAGTTATTAAAATCAATCATTTAAGGAATAACTGGAATGCAATAATTTGCCGAAAAACGAATCCCTGCGCGATCACCACTCTCTTCCGGTCGTTTTACTAAGTAATTGAAAAACAAAGCTTACTTTGAGGCGTTTGAAAATTCATTCTTGATTTGTGTACCAAAACGTGTACCGTTTTGTGTACCAATTTGGACGGCCTTCTCCAGTAAAAGATTTTGATATTCCCGCTTGGCAATCTCATTTTCCAAACGTTCGAAGATCGGAAGGTACTTCTCCCCGAATTGGGCAATGATTCTTGCACATTCTTTTCTTGCTTTTATCAGGTCTTCAAATTCTGGACTGGTCATTTCTCCGAATTCCTAAATGTTAATAATAGGAAAATATACCTAACTATTCAGGCTCTCGTCAAGGTTTTGTTCATGGATTGTTCTTTTTTTAGCAGGAGATTTTCTGGCAGATAGTCAGCAGATCTAAGGGGATTGATCTCCTCTGACGTGATGTCTGTAAGTAAACCGAAGCGGGATTTTATTCCTAACAAGGGGTGCATTATGAGGTCAATGAACTTTGGATTTTGAACTTGAAACAAGACCAATCACTCTACAAATTGTAGCTTCACTATCCGGGTTGTTAATAGCAATAACATCTGGCCCCTTAGACGAAAAAATTGCCATGGAGAACAAATCTCCATGGCAACTTCAGGTGGTGGGAGCCTGAATAAACTCAGGCTGATGTTAGATTATTCTGATGGCATCCATTGCCAAGAGGGGGCCTGACTATGGTATGTGTCCTTCATTTGCCATAGAGTAATAGCCTTCATCGGTAATGATGATATGGTCGGCCACTGTAATGTCCAAAAACCTGCCCGCTTCAGTAAACTTCCTGGTGAGGGAAATATCGGCACTGCTGGGCCTTAAATGGCCCGAAGGATGGTTATGGGCAAGGATAATGGTAGAGCTCCGCCTTTTGAGAGCGGTGGCAAATACGATCCTAAGGTCGATCACTGTGCCGGTCATACCTCCTTTCGAAACCGTTGATATGGACATCAGCCTCATCTGGTTGTCCAGAAACATGACCTTGGCCTCTTCGACAAGGGAAATCTGGTCGCTGTCCCATGAATCCCTCAGTATTTCATATGCCGCTTCGGCACTTGTGACTTTTGGCCTTTCCGAGGCCTTGGTCCTATTGCGGTACACAAGCCTGACCTCTTCAAACTTGTTTTGGGCATCGCCTCTACTCTTGTTCGACATTGTAGACCTCCCAGCTTCCAGTTCCTTCAATTTCTGTGAATTCGCTGCCGCATAGTTCCTTTGCCTTTTGATAGGCTTCTTCTTCCGAATTGGCTTTGATTTTGACCTGTAAATAGGTAGACATTTCGGCCTTGGTGATATAGGTTTTCATGGGTCTGGTTCCTTTCTGGTTGGATTAAAAAAGTGTGAGCTGGTGGGCTGGCTCCGTTGTCTTGCCCTGTACTTGCTTTTGAAATTCAGGGGTTTTGATTTTTGGGGCTTCATACCAGAGTTGGGACTGCTCCTTTTCAATGGGTTTGATGCCAAGCCCATCCATGTTGACATGCCAGCCTCCAAACCACTCCATGCTTAAAGAGTTCATCCATGCGACTTCACCCTTTAGCCCGTTAAGAAAGAAATTCAGGGTTGCCATTTTTGCGCAGGTGCTTGAATTGTCTGCACCGTAGAAATAATTGCGGTGGTTAATCTTGGCCGCACTCAAAAGCATGCGCCCAGATCCGCAGGCAGGGTCTTGAATCCTTTTGCCTTCGCCCTCAATGCCTTCAAGGTTCATTTTTGCCATCATGTCGCACACAGGCTCGGGCGTGAAATACTGCCCGTTCTGGCCTCTGGTGATCTGCTGCATAAAGAATTCGCCTAGAATGTCGGAATAGGGGTTTTCATAGACATTTAATTGTATGAGCCCTAAAGCCTTGCTGAATTCTTCAATCTCTTCCTTTTTGTAGGGCTTGATCGTTTCAAGGTAGAGGCGTTCATTCACTTCGTCCTTTTCCAGCAACCAGCTTTTGATATTGGTGGAATGGTATGAGCAAATCCCCATGGTCAAAAGGTCGTTGAATACACGGGCTAAATCATGCCTTCTGCCCAGTTGGTTCATTTGCCTGGTGAGTTCATTAAAGTAATCGGTCATGGCTGTGTTTCTCCCATGACCAGGTGATCGAGATAATCAACCGCTTTGGCTGCTTGTGCAGATGCTTTGAAGATGAAGGTTTTGTCATCCTTCAAGGCTTTCAACCAGCTCTTGATATAAAGGGCATGATTAGGCGGGTGGCTCTGGGCAATGCCATGATGCGCACAAAGGAAGGCTGCGCCAAGTTCTGCAACCAGCTCTTCAAACGCATATTTCTCGCGCTCCTTTTGGTTGTGGGCCAAGTCGCGCTCAAGTCTATGCTTGGCTCCTGTCCAATGGGTCAGCTCGTGGAGGAGCGTGGAATAGTAGTTTTCTGTGGCGGTGGATTGTTTGCTATCCAGAAAAAGCCGTGTTTCGGGCATCTGGATATAGTCTTCCATAGGGCTGAAATATGCTTCGTCCCCACCGTGGCGGATGTCTGCCCCTGTGCCTTTGCAAAACTCATCAATCAGGGATATGCGCTCGACATTATCTGTCTGGATATCTACTGGAGTCGTTTCGGGCTCAAAATTCTCGACCTGATTGGCATTGAAAACAGTGTAGAGCCTGAGCATCGGGATTTTATGGGTCTCAGTTTCACCTTTGCTGTTCTCTTCTGTTCTGATCAGGCTTTTGTAGAAAATGATCTGTGTGCCTTTCTCCCCTTTTTTGACATTTGCGCCCTTGTCCTCCCATTGCTTGAAGCTCGCCCAATGGTTAGAACTGAACTGCTTGGCTTGCTGGTTAAACCAGAGGTTTAGGATGTTTATCCCTTGGTAGTGGTTTCTAGTGGTTGGGTTTACCGGCAGGCCTTTGGCTGCAAGGCTGGCAAATGGCGGCTGGTAATTGTTCAAGTCAACCTGATCGAGCAGGCTTATGATCTGATCTGTGACTTGCTGGTGAATATCTGTTTTGTTCTTTGCATAGGACATGAATGGGCTCCATCAAAAAAGAGGGAAAGCCATTGAAATGACTTTCCCTTTTGGGTTTAGGCTGGTTGGGGGTTTGCTTCTGGGGCTTGACCTTCTTCAGGCACTTGCTCGGTTTTTTCCTTCTTCAAAACCACTTTGTAGGCGAATGTGGTGACGGCTGTATCTTTGTAGCCTTCGACCGTGTCGATGGATCGTGAGCTGTCTTCGCCTTTGATATAGACCCAATCGCCTTTCTTGAGGTTCTGGGCAATGGCAAAAGCATCTTTGAGATTGCTTGAGACGATAATGTTGAAATAGTTAGCCATGTTTTGAACTTCGCCTTTGGTGTCCAAAAACTCCTTGTTTGTGGCAATTCTGAACTTGGCAAATTTTCCATCACCGATCAACTCGGCATCCTTTACAAGATGGCCTGACTTCATGCTGATATTGGTATCAGCAAAAAGGTTTTCAGTTGGTTGTGTTTCGTTGGTTTCAGTGTTTGACATATTTTATCTCCTTTATGTCGTTGGTTAAAAATCCCTTTGGAAAAGGGTTATGGGGTCGCCATAACCCTTGCCATGTGGCGAACAGGGGGTGAGCAAGGGACAAGGCCTGTACAAACCGAGGGGGATCACCCGCTTTGCACAAACCCAAAGGGTGCGGAAAAGCGGGGATACGGTTTGAACAGCTCGTATTAGTCTTGCCCGCGCGAGGGGGAACGCCCTAAAGCATTCAATGGATAGCCTTCTTCAAGGAAATTTGACTTTGGGTCTTCTTTGGCTGCTCTGCTTTCCTGAATGGAAGAGGAGGCCAAAGCGATAAGATCGGCCATGCTGGGTACTGTTCCATTCAATAGAACGTCCCGCAATTTGTCGGAATAGATATCGAGTGCTTTGTGCCAGTCGATATAGTGCTCACCTGAAAGATCCTCGATTTTATCAAACACCTGGGCGGCATCGGCACAAATTGTCCAGAGGGTGTTTTTATCAGGCATTTCACCGCTCATTCTCAGCTTGTTTTCGAGCCTTGAGAGTGTGATCGGGTCATGGTGTATAAAACCTGAAATCCGGGCTACCATTTCTCCATAGTACAGTGTATTGTTCATGCTTTGTTCCTTTCTTGAATGTTATGGGATTAAATTCCTATTGCTAGGTCAGGAACAAGTAATTAGTAGACTGCCAAGAGCGAGTCAAGGAGAAAAAGGAATAAATTCCTACTATGGTGTGAGGAGGATTAAAGCTTGTACAGGAAGTTCATGCGGCCATGGAGGACACGCACAACGTAAATGGTTTCTTCTTCAACGCGATAGCCCTTACTACAATCAATTGATAGTGTGTGACGAAAGATCAGTGCTTTCTTATCCACACTCATCATAACTGGTCGTTAGCAAAAACCATCTTCTTGAAGGAAATATGATTTAGTTTTTCTATCTTTAAAGCTCATGGCTAATCCGTCCTTGAGACATAAATAAGATTAGACATGATGAACAAATTAGAACTTCTCGAACCGGTCATTTCCGGCCATTTATTAACTGATCAATTCAATCAGCTCTTTAAGTTATTTGAGTCTAATAGCTTTTCTGTAGATGAATTGAAAATTTTCTATAAACGCAATAAAAAGCTTTTTAAAAGCCACAAATTTTGGAAATCCGACCTTCCGCTATTTGAAGTAGCTGGAATCTTGAAAAGTGAACTCAAAATCTCTTTTCTTCAAGACTATTTTTCAAAAAACCAATTCTGCAATGATCGCTTGAACAGGAAACTGCTGGAATCTGACCCAAAAGAATTCCAACGCAGTTTCAAGTTATGGCAAGCATTTAAACATAAGGACTTCTATGACTTATTGCGAGACCTTTCATCGCTCAGTGAGCAAACTGAGAATTTCCACAATGAAATTGAAACCATTAAAAAAGCACTGGAATTCACAGCAAGGGAAAGGGGAAACATTTACAATTACCTCAAGCAATATCCAATAGACGAACTGTTCCTTGGTTTTACGCTAGAATATCATTCCGTCAAAAGGAGTCCTCAATCGCTCAACAATAAGGCCTATCAAACGAAAATTGAGATGGCCTTAATTGACGAAATCAACAAAATTATAACTGGAGGCTTTTTTCTGGACACCGAAACTTCATTTGATTCTAATCAGGAGATTCAATCTATCTTCTTCAGGAACGAAAGGCCTCATCCGGTCCTGGAACCAAACAGAAAATATGAAGTGGAAGATCGTTTTCAACATATTTCGCAGCTTATCAATGATTTAGTTAAGCTCAATTCCAATCAAAGAGTTATAGAACTTTATCTATCAGGATTTGCGGAATTTGAATCAAAATCTTTGAATCCGGCTTTTCTCCGAACCAACAGAGAGTTTGATGTCTTCAGATACAATGATTTAAAATCCATACCGGAAGAACACTTCATTAGCGATCTTAAACTCAAAATCGACAAGGATGCGCTCAAATCAATGTTTGCGAAAAGAGTTGACGGAAATGAATCTGTTAAATATCTGAATTACTACGGAATACCGTCAAAAATTGTAGAAATCAAGCTGGAAAGGGTCTTTACAGTCTTAAAACAATTTTCAGTCTTCAAAGGCCCCCCGGAACGTCAGATAATAAATGGTCAACTGTTTTCAATTGCTAATCAGCCCAATGGTATGTTCATTGAACTTTTCGGATCAAACGAATCCATTTCAATTCTTGAAGAGAACGAGCTGATTAAAGGGATCAGTAAATATTTCATATGGCCAATCGAAGAAGTTGAGAAACTGATGTCATTTCTCATTATCGATATAGGCACAAAAACAAATCCCAGACACTGGCTTCATAGACCGTTTCTAAGGTTCAAGAACAAAATATATTGGTTAGGGGCATTCATGAAAGACCGAAGATGGGAAACAATCTTTTTTGCGCGATTAAAATACGAGAGTCAAGGAACCCCAACAAATAATCAATATTCAAAAAGTTTTGAACTAAAAATCGAAAGTCTATTTCAGGAACACTCGTTCAGAACTCTGCAAGGCTATAAATTCAAGTCTTTAAATGGCATTTCTGGAGATATTGATCTGTTGGCTTACAAAGAAGGTCATCTATTCATTATTGAAGCAAAACACGGTATAGGAACTAATGAATACAGCCATGCCTCAATAGTTGAAGCAAGAGACCTTGAAGGGAAAGCAGAATATCAACTTGTAAAGTCGTGTGATTTTATTAAAGAAAATTGGAAAGCAATAAAAGAAGAACTGTCCATTGACGATAATCTTTCATTTTCAGATATTATACTATCACCAATAATAGTCACCAACTACTACGAGGCGGATCAAAAAACTTTCAGAGGCTTCAACAAAACCACGCTGGTTGAACTGGACGTAATTCTGAATAACCGAAAGAGAGATTTGTTAGAGACCTATTTATCAATGCAAAAAAATCATAATAGAAATAACCAAGATTTTACGGATGGTGATGATAAAATTGAATGGGATTTATGGGATGAAACGGGCTCTTGTTCCCCCTCTCAAATAATGGACTGCATTTCTAAGAATCTCATATGGAAAGAACTTGATAATGCATGGAATTATCAAAGTATCGAGTTGAGGATTGATTGTTGAGTGGTCTTGTGGATGAAGTCCAAGAGACAAATCAAATTCATCAATTATGACAAATTCAATTATCCCATCAGTGAACTTCCATCTTTGGGAACCATGCAACATGAGATGCAAATTTTGTTTCGCAGGTTTTAAAGATGTACGGAACAGTATTTTACCCAAAGGACATTTGCCGAAAGAGCAAGCCATTCAAGTTGTTCGTCAGCTTGCTGCATTTGGTTTTGAGAAAATCACTTTTGCAGGGGGCGAACCAACCCTTTGTCCATGGCTCACTGAACTGATTGCGACAGCCAAACAAGAAGGGCTTACCACAATGATCGTATCAAATGGCAGCCAGATAAACGATCAGTTCCTGTTTGAAAATAATCGGCATTTGGACTGGATTGCGATTAGCATTGATAGCCTAAACCCTGAAACGAACATTTCCATGGGTAGGGCAATTTCGGGAAATAAGCCTTTGGATTCAGATTATTACTTTTCTCTTGTCGGCAAAATAAAAGAATACGGATATGGATTAAAGATAAATACTGTTGTAAACCAGCTTAACTTTAAAGAGGACCTGGGTAATTTCATTCTGTGTTCTAAGCCTAAACGATGGAAGGTTTTACAAGTGCTTCCAATTGTTGGTCAGAATGACAACCATTTTGACAGCTTTAAGATTTCTGAAGAGGACTTTGATCTATTTGTTTCGAACCACATACATTTAGCAGAAAGCACCGACTTGATTGTGGAGAGCAACAATCAAATAAAAGGATCTTATGTTATGGTCGATCCTGCCGGAAGGTTTTTTGATAACATGTTCGGAACGCACAACTATGGAAATTCAATACTCGAGATTGGAGCGAAAGAAGCTATAAAGTCCATGAACTATGAATTTCAAAAATTCCTTTCTCGGGGAGGGCTATATAATTGGAAAAGGTAATAAATTCCTACTATGGTGTGAGGAGGGCTAGAGCTTGTACAGGAAATTCATGCGACCATGAAGGACACGCACAACATATATGATGTCTTCTTCTACACGGTAAACCATCACATGCTCCCCGACATTCCAGGAAAGATATGGTTCAGGTACATCTCTGCGTTTATGGCCGGAGTAGGGGTTTTGGATAAGAAGCTCAAAAGCACCGTTCAGTAGTTCCTCATATTTCTTCCATTGGGCTTCACCGAATTCCGAATAGGTATAGGCCTGAATGTCGATCAAATCGTCATAGGCCTCATAGGAGAGTTCCAGATTGAATTTAGCCTTTGACTTCACGCTTCACGGACTTTCCGGATAGGGCAGCTTCCTTGCCTTTTTTTGAGATTTCAGAAATAAGGCCGGGTGAATAGGAAAAAGTGCGGCCATTGGCAATGTCTTCCTCACCTTTAGCCAAAGCGGCCTGAATGCCCGACAAACGAAGTTTTTCTTCTTCCTTCATCTGGTTCAGAATAGCATGCTCTACAGCTGCTGTGATGGACCTGAATAGTCCGGCATCCACCTGACTTTTTAGATAACGCTCATAAGGATCGCTCAAATCAATACGTGCCATAAATAACTCCCTTCTTCTTTCATTATACACAAATAGTGTACTATTAGTACAGTATTACTGTAGTAAAACTACAGATATTCTGTATAGGTTCAAATATTCTGTGCTTGATGCACACAGATTATGTGCTCTTAAAGAAGTCTTCGAGTGTGATTTTATGGACATCCAAGACACGAAGAAGGGTTTTGATTGTAAAGTTGGCTGTGCCTGCCTCCAACTTCCAATATTGCTTGGGTTGCATGTTTACATGATGGATTGCGAAACCGACATAGCCGCCCTCAAAGCCTCCCGCTTCACGCAATTGCTTCAGCCGGTCTCCTATGGCTTTTAATGTGGTTTCTATCGTTTCCTCTTCCTTCATATAATGGGTCAAAAGAGGTTAAAAGCGTCTTTAAAATCCGCGTCTTATAAAACGTAGTTCAGAATTTATGTTTATATTGCGTCATATAAGTCGCAATCCATTGTTAAACATAAACGCAAAGCCATGAAAAAAGTGAAATGTGTCATGTGTTCTGGTACGGGAAGCGTCATCAGCACAAACAGCCCAGGAATGAGAACTTGCACCGACTGTGGTGGCAAGGGCTATAACTACGTTTGATACGAGCTATGAAATTAGGGAGGCTGTAAAAACAGTCCTCCCGGCTCTCAATTGCACACACGCGAATTCTTAAAATCTTAAAGAGTTAGCAGGAAGTGATTGTAGTAAGGGTGCAAAAGGTGATATAAATGAAATGTATTAATAGGATAAAAACCATGAATCCAACCAAAAAGATAGCAGCAGGGATCGCCACATTAGGCCTCGTATTCAGCTTGAGCGCCAAGGCGCAGAGCAATGATAACGGCAATGTAATTGCCTTTAACAATGCTGTTAAAACGGAAAAGCCTGCAGCCACTCCTGTGATCAAAGCAGGTGGTGCTGGTGATGCCAGTGGGTATTCAGGTAAGAATTCTGCCCTTGTGATTTACATTTCAGGTGGGCAAAAAGATGATCGTTACACAGCCGAGCAATACGCCCGTATGCTTCAAGTTATGTTCAAGGATACAAAGCGCACCGACTACCCAACAGACATTTCTGTTTTCTTTGATGAAGAAGGTGGAGATAGACATACATTCGGTACTATCTACATCAATGGTCGTACATATGATAAGAATGGTGGAAAATATGAGGATGGGGATGGTATCTTTCACCCGACTCAGATGGTGAAGCTGATCCCTGTCGTCACAAAGCTATTTGCTGAGAAAAACGGTCTTGTCGTGGTAAACCACATTCCAGATTCAGACAAATCCAATCAGGTTGTTGCCTCAAACAATCTCGAAAATAATCTTTAAAGCTTCATACCTTTTGTCATGGATTGGCCGCTAAATGTGGCGTCCTCTGACTGATTTAGTTCACCCGTCAGATCTACATTAGAGGTCACAGTGCCCAGGCCACCTGCCTGATTGAAAGATTGTGTAATGCTACCGGCAGAGGCGGCAAACTGATTTCCATCATCCAGCGTATCGGCAAACGAAGATGAAGAGAATTCATCAAAAGCTGAAAAGTCATCAAACTCTCCCTCAAGCATATTTCCCTCGTTAAGCTTATCAATATCTGTTGATTTACTGAGCACAGTGGAATCCCAGCCCATCGCTTCTCTAGCATCAGCTTTGGCGTTTTCTACATCCAAATGCTCCGCCTTAGCATCAATCCTTACAATCTCAGCCTGACTTTCGGCTTCATATTCACTTTTGAGGCGTTCCTGATCTTCTTTAGAGAGCATTTGGAATGTTGCACTGTTCAGTTTGTCCTGCAAAGCCTGGTCAACCTTGATATATTCATTTTTCAACTGATCGTATGTAAGCTTGTCTTCCTCAATGTGATTTTCGAGGGCTTCAGTCTTTTCATCGTCACTCATCCCATCAATCTTTTCCTGAGAGTAGTTGTGCTCACTCATCAGTTGGAAGGTAATGGCATCCATGCTGCCGCTCTCAAGGGCTGCTTTGCCCTTGTTAATACGGTTTCCGACCTTGTCCATTTCTTCGCGTATCTCTTTTAAACGATCGAGCATGTCGCCCACATCATTTTTGAAATCCTGAATGAGCTGAAGTAATTCCCAGCTCATATCTTTCTTCTTCTCTTTTGAGTCCTGCTGATTATCCAAGTTGCCATCTGCGGCATTTACTTTGCGAACACCAGCGTTTTCAGCCTGACCGTTGACGGTGAGGTCAAACTGTTGCTTGCTCAATTGTTCAGCCTGTTTATGGACTTTATTTATCTCTACATCTGACACGGAATTTCCCCTTCATTTGCCCCATGACACGATAATTGTGACAGAAAAAGATGAATTCAGCGTAAATTATGTCAACCAGTTTTAGCTAAATTTTAAGGGTATTTATCTAAAATTTTATCTATCTGCTGTGGCGTTGTTGGTTTGAATTATTTGGGATTATCCTGCTATACTTCCTTATGATTAGAATTCTCGGTTAAGGAAGAGAAATGTCAGAATATATACAGATAAATCAGGCTGTTAGAGACCATATCCTTTCTGAGATCAAGCGCACGGGAATAGGTCCGCAAAGGATTTTGAAAGGTAATAAAGGGGCTCGTGAGCTTGGGCTGACCTCCGGCATTATTTATCGCATTACTGGACAGAACGGGAAGGCCGACACGGCCAGAGAAGACCATATCAGACTGGCGTTGGTGCTATGGCTAGACACACCAGATAAGAAGATAAAGGAAGCGAAGCCCAAAAGCTCAGAATTTCAGAAAGCAGAACCAAAAGCTATTTATAAGCCACCATCATACGGCTATGAACCAATTACAATTGAGTTTCTGAACATGCTGAAAAGGGAAGAGCTGCGGACTGGAGTGAAGGCCGAAGACTTGGTCAAAGAAGCGGGAATTGATGTCAAACCTCATGTGGTGAAGGCCTGGAAGAGCGGAAAGACAAAGAGTGCCGATCCTGTGATTATCAAAGGGATTATCGGAGCTTTTAAAAATATAGTGGCAGGTAAGTAGAGGAGGGACTATTTTGAAGCTTTCTTATCAAAAATATTCTGGTTTCTTAATTCTCTGGCATTTCTCACAAATTCCATCAGCCATGACCTTCTTTTGCTATCATAAACATAGGCTTTCAAAAGCCCTGGGAACTTCCTTAATATCTGTTCAAGCCTCTCCCAACTTGTAGTCGTCCATTCATGATGAGTTCCAAATTCGCTTTCGGCTCTAACAACAAACTGCACCTTTCTGAACTCAGGTCGGTGTGTTTCATGGAGTGGCCTGATAAGGTGAACGTCATTCAAAAGCCAATCCCGGACGCTTTCATCGATTTCCTTCTTTCCTGCATCATCGACATAAACGTAATGCTTTCCAGAGTTGAAAGTGTGATCTTCAGAAAGAATTCCTTCTCATCGATATGATCCGGTGATCTGAGCTTGGCTAAGAATTTGCCTTCCTGAAACTTCATTGAGCAAAGCTAAATAAATTAGTTAATCACTAATATAATTAGTTTGCTAAAAAAATTATAAATACAGTCAGTACTTAAAAAAGAGTGCCTTGGCTCTCAGTCCCAGGGTATTTGTTCCAATCCGTGCCAAGCTCTTCATAGGCAATCTGCTCCTGAACTTCGGGGATATTAGAATTCACTTTACGACTTTTGAGGCCTTGTCTGACGGTTATTGCATTCATTCCATCCATAGGGAATGGCTCACAAAACTTCAGGACATCTTCATAGCTCATTTCACCATCCAGCCAGTTTGACCATTCCTCGGGCGTTAGCATTACAGGCATTCTTGGGCCGTTATGTGCATCCGGGTTGTTGTGAATGACCTTCATCATGGGATTAGGCCGGGTGGTGATGATTGTGCAGGAATCTACCACTTCTCCAGTCTCGGAATCGGTCCAGGTATCATGTAACCCTGCAAAGGCAAAGACGGGATAGTCTTTCAGGGTAATGTAGTGGGGATAGGAAACCTTCTTTCCGGTGAGGTGATAGAATTCGTAAAAACCCGAGGCAAGGATCAGGCAGCGGTTCTTTTTGTAAAGCCTCTTCCATGTTGTTTTCTCAGCCAAGCCCTCTGCCATGGCATTGGCCGTTTTCGAGTAGTAATTCCCGAAATCATAAGGGTGCAGCTTTCTGCCGTTTTTCTCAATGTATTTTGCAAAAGGGGGGATCAATCCCCACCTCATCATTTTGACTTCACCAGGTCGGCTTTGAGTGATGACAGGCAACTCAGGATGCCAGTCGCCATAGGCATCAAGGAAGTAAAAGGCTCTCGTTCCACTCTCCAACATTTCCAGAAACTCTTTTCCGGAAAGCGTTCGATAGATTTCCTGAATGTCCGACCATTCTTGATGGGACATATTCGCAGACATTGAATAACACATAAGCCAAGCTTTTTATCAAAAATAAAAGTTTATCGCAAAACTGTCTTGGATCACTGACACCCAAAGTATTTCACACCTCCCCATTTTCTTTCCTTAGGCCGTCAATTGCTAAGCCCAAGAAATAAGCCAAGAGGAAACGGAATAAACATGCATGGCCTTTTTTGAGCGTTGGCTTTATGCCGTAGTCTCTTGGTGTTTACTTGGGCGGGGCTAGCTTTGCCTATTCGGAAAGGAAAAAGACACAAGGATATATGCTTTAAGGAGAGTCTCGCTTTTCTAAAGACATCGCTTTATTTATCTTATCAAAATTTGTTTCATGATGAGCCTTTTTGAGAAAAGCACTCTATGCTCTGTGTCAGCTTCAAATCCTTTGTTCCTTGGAACTAAAGTGAAACAAGAATTACTAAATTAGCATACTCTATCTAGCATGCAGGTATTTTATGGGATTAGAAAAGATACATTCATAAGGGGTAAAAGAGCTTAGTATAGCTGGAGAGGACGCTTATGGTATGTTGAAGTTAGTGCTAGGGAAGTATCCTTTAAAAGCGTTCAGGATACGCTAAAGGCTTACCCAGATCTGATTGCTGTACCTGCTGCTATAGAAGTCGCGATTCAAGGGCAGACAGAAAACAGAAAGAAGTAAACGTGTGTCAAGAGAAGTGCCTTTAGAGCCTAAAAAGAAAGCTGCTGGCAAAGGCAACTCTACCCCAAAACAGATAAAAGAGAAGCTAGTAACTTGTTACTATTGTTCTGGCAAGAGGAAAACCTCATCCAATATGAGATGCCCCAATTGCGATGGAAAGGAAAGCTTTTTGGTGACGAGCAGAGGTATTTGGGATTAAATGCATGTTAGAAAAAGATAAAGAGCTGGTTTATTTAAATTCGTTTAATTGAAAAAGGCATATCCTTAAAAGACAGAATTGCCAATTCCAGAGAGTGATCGCAAATAAGCTGCAAACAATTCCATAGAGTCAAACTCCGGCACAAAAATGTTTGAAACTCTTCCATTGCGGTTGACCAAAAAAACGTAAGGCTGCGAGGTAAAATCAATATCCAAGTTCAATTCGGGTTCTTGCTGAACAGGTAAAAATTTAACATCAAAATCCTGTCTTAGAAGATCCAGATTATTGTAGCTAGTTGAAATGGCTATGTTAAAGGATGTGTCTCTTTTCTCTTTGATTATGTCATTGAGGTACGTAAGACTCTGCCTCACACAATCATTGCAATTGTTCTCGTGTATTCTCAATACTAGCAATAGGCCTTTCTCACCAAACAATTGTGAATCGAAATTGACAATTTTTTTTCCTGAATCAATGAATCCTGTTTCTATGTTTGTCACAAGTCGTTCCACCTTGCTGATTGATGAAATGTGGTTTTCATTTATCTTCACTATGCCTTGCTTCAACTCATTTATATAATTATTGTTCGAGTTAAGCCGAAAGAGAAGTAACAAATTGAACACAAGTAAAATAGCTATGAAAAGCTGAGGTTTCTTTATCTTATTCATTTAGGAGTTTTGGTAATTGATAAGAAACTATGATTTCATCTTCCCTGACCGGGTCAGAGTCTGTCGCGTATAGTTGCCATGTTTGTTCATCTACAAAGAAGGAGCTAAGAGCCCATTTATCTAATTCTGCTCTGTAGATTGGGTTACCATTCCAATCATATACATGAAGCTGTAAATTTGAAATGGATGAAGATTTTCCATCATAATAGTCCACAACTTGTTGATTAGTGGAATTTGAATAAAAGAAATAAACGAAATTCTTAGTGCCATAAGCACTAACATAAAAGTTAGTTACATCTAATGGAATTAGATAACCATCACCGTTTAAATTAACTTCTTTGGTCTTCTGGTTATCTTCTTGGACGACAGTGATGACTTCATCATTTACCACATCAACAAAGTCCACCCTATCAAAGTACACCATGCCTGATGCTAACCGATTAGTCTGATTATTAAATGCCACTCTAGAGGCGTAAAGATATCCGACTTTCTTTTGTGGAACTTCTAACTTTTGCTCAGGGAAATTGGCTATCCAGGTTATGGGTTTGCCGTTTTCAAATCGAAAAAATCTACCTGCATTTTCATTTCCTGAAAGGCCTATAATATCGCCCTCTATTGTCCCAATGAATTCATTGTTGTTGATTGCAAATATGTCTTTGTAACTCAAAGCTAATTCTGCAGGTAATCTCAATGATATCTTTGGCTCGGCACTACTGTTTCCTAACATAGCCTGCAACCCTATCTTCTTGAGTTTATAATTTCGAATATCAGAAAACCATAAATAGATTTCATCGTTCTCCCTTACAAACTGCCCATGGAATTTGGGGCTTTTCATTTCTCCGGGTCCGTCTCCTCTCTTGCCGTAAACACCCTTAAGAGACCAATCCTTAATGTCGTAAAACTGAATTGTATGTTCAGCATTTCTATCAACTAGAACTACTGTATTGTCTATAAGATGTATAGTGCTTGGTGTTATTGGCTCGTTAATTTTAACAACAGAATGTTCAAGTTCGCCTTTAGCAGGAAAAGCCTTAAACGTCTTTACTTCTCTTGACTGCCCGTAGCTGCACCCTTCGAGAATTGTCATAAGGGCTAAACAGATGAAAATCTTAAATAAAAAAGTTCTTTTCATTATTTTAAAAATTCTTATAAAAGCTTTCTACTAATTCATCTTTGGTGGGGTCACCAACCAACAAAACCTTATTGCTTTTGTCTAAAAGAAAAACATCAAGGCTAAATAGTTCTAAATCATTCTCATAAATAAAATTACCGGTAAAGTCATATATGTGATTCAGATTTTTCTTAGCCCCAAGGGCTTCTTGAAAATTATTAGAAAAGTATTCATCCTCTGGACCATAGGATAAAAAGACGATGTCTTTATTCTTTAAAATACTTGAATCCATAAACTGTGACCATCTCTTAACAGTCAGGACACAACTTGCACACTTGGTATTCAATAATATCAGTACTTTATAATCAGAGTTACCGGATATGGAGTATTCCTCAAGATCTACTTTTAGACCCAAGATTTCTGAAAAAGACTTTTGGTACTCTTTGAGCAAAAAATCATCTCTTTGAGAACATGAAAGAATAATAACAAAAGAGAATAAAAGAGCAGTTTTTTTCATGGGCCGTAATAATAGGCGCTACTGATTTAAATTTCTAAGCCCTAGAAATACGGCAATAGCACCCACTAACAATAGATGAGCGAAAATTATTCAGGAGTTGCAAACCTACATCTTCGATCATCTGCCGGAACATAAGCTTCAATTCGAGTACAATCGTCACATTTAATAAAGCTTGTTAAGACCCCTGGTCCGTTGGGACGCCAATTCCAATAACAATCAGCTCGAGCAGCGAATAACTCCTGTGCTTTAACCTCTTGCGGCAGTAAAAGAATAGCATTTGTCGCTAATAAGGCAACCGCTGATAAGGACAATAACATTTTTCTAACTCTGATGGGTTTCATTGTGTTTATGGTTTAATAAATAATAGAATTCTGATTGAATCGTAGCTCAGTAATTGGTGATCCAAAACACCTTCAATAATTGTCCGGTATCCTGTTGCTAAAAACAATTGGATGCTCTTAGAATTACGCCATGTGATCTTTTAAACTCTCAATCAATGGTATAGGACAGAACATAAACGATTAGCCTTTAGGCAAGGCAATGGTTTGAGCGAACCAATGACTATATGGTTGGTTATTCTGGGGTTGCAAACCTACATCTACGATCATCTAACGGATTATAAGCTTCAATGCGAGTACAGTCGTCACATTTAATAAAGCTTTGCAGCGTTTGTCCGCTAGGTGTCCAGGTCCAATAGCAGTCAGCTCTTTGAGCAAATAATTCCTGTGCTTGAACGTCTCTTGGCACGAGGAAAATAAAATTAATTGCCAAGAAGGCAATGAATCCAAAAGCTGAGATGATTTTCTTGAATTTTGTGTTCATTTTTCTTAGTGTTTTTATTTAAAACTAATATTACAAAGATTAAATCACTAAAAAAAGTGAAAACTACAAATTTCTATATCCAAAAGACGAATCCACTTTAGCCGCACAAAGACTTATCAGTAGATATATTTCGCACCATCCCATTTTCTTCTCTTAGGCCGCCAATTGCTGAGCAGAAGGGATAAGGCAAGAGGAAACGGAATAAACAAGCTTTGGCCATTGGGTTGGCTTCATGCCGTAGTCTCTTGATGTTCCCTCTTGTGCGGGGCTAACTTTGCCAATGGGCAAAAAATGGCGCCTTATCAATGAAGGCCATACTTTTCAGATTTCATTCCATTGCTGATCAAAACCGATTTAAGGATGAACAAGTGTTAGGGATAGAGCCAGCTACTGTGTAGCGGTGATAGCCCGTCCCACAGGTGAACACCCAATAAAAGAAGCCCCTGATTTTAAAAGTGTGGCATCTATCTAAACAAAGGATAGCAATAATCGCTTTGGCAGTACCAGCTTTCTCTATTTGAAAAGAAACGCAAATCATCTCTCCTCTTTTCCTTTGTGAAGTCTGGCTTTATCAAAGCTGTGCTTGAACAAACTGGGTTCAGGCTGTTTGGATTCCTTGAAGTCTTTGGAAAGACTATTATTGGCGTTATAGTGAGCCTTAGCCTTTGCAGTAATGTCATCTCTTAATTCCTGATCCTGGTTTTGAAACCCAAGTTGGATCTGTTCATAAGGTGCACGAAGCAGATCTTTCTGAAGACTCATGGAATAGTTTAAGGCTATCTCTCCTCGAACTACTTCACGTTTTCTAAGTTCCTCTATATACTCTTTTTCAATCTTCTGTATACCGAAAGACTCTTCGGGTGTTCTGCTGTACTTATTTATCATATCCAGCCGGTTTCTTAGTTCATGATCTGTTAAACCTGCCTTTTCAACTTCCTTGTTGTCATTCGAGGAGGGGATTTGAGTTGGTGCTAGATGGTCTTCCTTTTGATCTGGAGTCTTTTTCATGTTTAGTGGGTTAAAATGATTTAGTGCATAAGATTTTCTCCTTCGAGCTTTATTTTTTCAATAAAAACGGATGACTCTCCATCATCCTTTCCGCAAGGATGGATTTTGATGTAGATTAGAACCTCCTTGGATAGAGCATCCTCAATGGCAGATAATCCTCTACCGGAAATTGTGATTTGAATCTCATAGGCTTTGATGATCAGCTCCTGATTATCCTTAAGGATAAAAATGGGAAGAAGAGAGTAGGGAATACTATATCGTTCGCCACTTCTCAGATGAATATGGAAACGCTTCACTACCTCGTCAGAATGTGCTACTGCATAGGGCTGATAATCCTGCAATGAAACCGAATGCCTATTATTATTCATGTCCCTTTGGTTTTGGCTGGTTTGAAATACCTGGTGAAGCTCGTTGTGTTCTTCTTCTGGTCTGCTCATGTTCCCTTATCTTCTCATTGAGAAAACGATGGTGATTTCTCTGATTTCTCACCAAAGTTTGTTGCTGCTGTCGCTGTGCTATTTCATGCGCACTTATTCGTTGCTCACTCTTGGCTATTGCTTTTTTCAATTCTGCCTTTTCAGGAGTAAAGAGCTTTGCGGAATGCTTTCCTCTACTTACTGAAACATAGAGACCTTCTCTTGATAAATTTCCATTGGAAGGATCAACTGAAATAAGGACATGATCGGCATCTTTTCCTTGGCTTGCATGTGATGTGTCACATGCGGAATAACGGATATGTCCTATGTCTTTGGCCAAAGTCTTTCCGTTGGAGAGCTTGATGTCTCCTTTTTTGGTGAAGCCCACCACAGAATAGGATGTTCCATTCAAGGCTTTCGAACCTTGCTGTGTTTTGGTATTGATTGTTAGCCTGATCTGATCGCCTTTGGCTAAATGGATTTTTGATTGCTGGTAGACTTCAAATCTATCAGCATGTTCCAAGGGTAATTTCTTGACAGTACCGGTCTTCCTATCCTTTACCTTTAGTTCATCGGGTTTCTTACCCGATATGACTTCAAATTCAACACCGGCACGATAGTCACCTTTGCTATTGGAAATAAACCTCAGAACCATTCCTGGCTCGTAATTGGCCTTCAGTTTTTTCTCGTCTTCTGTGAAGGATAAAGTCTGCAATCTGTCGAACTCACGTTCTTTTCCTTTAATGAACCCTTCTTTTTTTAGTTTCTGACGAATTATGTTATTGACCTGATTGAGCTCTTTATGAGTTGGGCTAATTACAAGGCAGGATTTCTTGGATTTAATGGTGTCTAGATAGGTATCTGCCAGCATATCCAGCCTTTTATCCTTATCAGGCTCTTCAATAATACCTCCCAATTTGTCCAGCTTTTTGAAGCCCTCGTATGTTCTATGCTTGGCCAGTGATTGGACAACTGAGCGATAGGGCTCGTTTTGTTGTCTAACTACTTTATTGACCGTAACGGTATGGACTTGTGATTTCTCTATCAGATGCCTTAAAGAGTCGCCATACTGTGCTGGTGGAGCATGTTGAGAGGTGTCACCCGACATAATTAACCTGGCATTCTTTTCTTTGGCAATTGTCAGAATTTGATTGGTTACTCGAGTCCCACACATCCCTGCCTCGTCAACTAATATTACCTGTCCAAATACTTTCTCTTGAAGAGCTTTGTTCTTAAGAAATCCGGCAATTGTCTCCGCTTCAAAACCTTTGCTTCTAAGTACGGAAACGGCTTGAGAGGAGGGAGCAAGACTATATAATTGCTTACCCGTTAGAGCTACTGCATCCCTTACTTCAGTTAACAATGATGTTTTCCCTACACCGGCACTCCCTTTTAAGACTGTTATAAAATCTCTTGAATGGAGTATTTGCTTAATCGCATCTTTCTGCTGGTCGTTTAATGGGGATTGCTTAGGCGAGTAGTTCTGAAAGATTGGAGCGAAAGCACCTTTTCCTTCATTGGCTCGCATGACAAGTTCGGACTCTTGCCTGATCATGTCCTTTGTTGTTAGAAAGGGGACTGTGTCAATTTCAGCTTTGATAATGTCAGCTCTTCTGGCTAGAGCCGCTTTGACATCTTCGGGCAGCAATGTGCCATAGCCTAACTTGAGCGCATAAGCAAGGATATCACTTTGCTTAAAAGCGGAATTTCTCTCACAGTGGTGTTGAATTGATTTTTCAATAGCTAAGTCAGCTGAAATACTATCTCTCTTATCAATCGTCTGATTCTTCAATTTGAATAGAGCTTCAAATTCCTTTTCGCTCAGTCGGCTTTTCCAGTGTTCATACTGCTCTTCTTCTCCGACTACTTTGGCTTTCGCATTTCTGGTGAGAAGGGCGAGTTTGGACTTGCTCGATTTATTCGAGATACCTTTTTCCAAGGCAACCTGATCGATTGTCTTTGTTCTATTTGAAAAGAGCATGATTTGTTCCCGAGTGATGCCAACAAGCTCGAAACGATCACGCGTGATCCTGGTTCTAAAGCCTAATTTTTCAAGGTTTTTAGCTAAATGTGAGTGGTAAGCAGCTTCGAAATATTTGGCCTGTCGATGAACTGAATTGCCTAGCTCAAGGGCCTGAAACCGGTTATTGATATGGCTAAATGTTACGTTCGGGATTAGACAGTGCGTATGTATCTGAGGATCTGATACATATATAATTTTTCCATCCTTTTTGACCTCACACGGCCTGCTTAAAAAATGGTCAAAATTTGCAATTAGGAGCTCTCCACATGTCTCCCATCCTCTTTGAGTTGCTGAATTATGCTGACTCTGGGCGTTTGCCTCGATCTCCGCTAAAACAGTTTTATATGCCTGAATATGACATTGATGGATGGCTTCATTCCTGGTTAATCCATAAAGCAATGATACGCTCTTGGGAGCGGAGAAAGTGAAATCATAATAGCTTCTGGCGTTATCCACCTTTCTTACTTTGAAGCTGATATCTGAATTTGGGACTTGACCTCTGCCAAAACTTATAAAATCTGATTTTTTGACCTGGACACCGTCATAGCCAATCCGCTTGCTGATTTTTCCAAACCAAGTCGCCTTGACCACATGCTCTAAATAATAAGCACTTTCATGGGAAAGGTTGATATAGTAATCGGATGCAGATTTTACATCCTTGAAAACATTAATTCCAAGCATCGTTCTTAAGTTTATTTGTTGGGGGTTTTGTGCTGAGTCGCTGGATAAAGTCCGGCTGTTGATAGATAATTTGTATCTGTTTTTGACTCACACGTCAAGGTTGTAAAATACCTTATGATTCATTCAAATAAGCCTGTCGATTAAGTTGAGAAGTTTTGGATTTGATCTGGGTAAAGAATTCTGCAGAGGATATCAAGAAGCAGAGAGTTCAAAGGTATGGTCACCAATGACCGACCAAAAGTAGTAACCGATGGATGCAGTAATCCCGCATTCTATGAAACTGTTTACAATGAACTCGTTTGTTTTAAGTTTGAGTTTACCTCCGGTAAATCTTTTGATTTTTGAATAAAGTTTGTTTAGCCCTAATAAAATCCAACTTTCACCAGATTTGGCCATATCATCTGGATTGCCTTTTCCGATGTAAATCATGGTTGTGTTCACTAGGCCAGTCAAAAGCATTATACCTGAGTACATAAGAAGCGGGAAACTACGTATATCAATAAATATCCAGACGTAAAGCGTATCCCAATCATGTATAAATGGTAAAAATGGTAATACCAGCAAGGAGAGTGATCCTAAGGCCAGATATGAATGTTCCGAGTTTGCGATTAGAGCAAGTCCCACTGAACTGAATGTGAGAATTATGCCTTGGTTCAATAATCCAAATTGATTGCGGTACACGGTGTTTTGGCAATTTGCAAGCGCAGCTGTTGTAAACTCTATCCATTGACTGAATAGTCTTAAAAGAGCTAGGGATGGATTTTTAAAGAGAAGTTTGTAAAACTCAGTCTTCGTAGCACCAAAAATGATTGCACTGTCACCGAAACACTTCTTTCTTGGTTTGATGTCTTGATTTGATTGTTTAGTGATCATAGCTGTTAAGTTTTGACTGTGGAAAGAGCAGAGCATTCCAAGGCAAGGCCTTCACCAAGCCTTGGAAGTCACTTTTGTATAAGAATTTGAGTGGTTTAGTAACTAGATCGTATGGAAACAATCAGGCCATGTTCCTCGTAGAAGCGTTTCCAGAATTTAGCCGCCTCGTAGGTTACCAGGTAATTTTCAGGACATATTAAGACAATCTCTGTACCCTTGAATTCATCTGAAACGGGTTCTGAGGCAATCAGTAAGCCTTTGAGTTTCTCATAGTCAGCTTGAAGTTTTTCAGGGTGTTTTAAATAGTCACCCATATCCAGAATAACCGATGACTCTAAATAATCTGCCATTACGATCATTTTACGATGTTGAGCAGAATGATCCATTTGGGAGAGTCCATTGAGCATCCCTCTATATAGGTTACTTATTTGATCATTGGCACTGCGGGATAGTAAATCATTGGTTTGTTGCCTTGATAGGTTGTAAAAAGCATTAACCTCGCTGATTCTATCCTTTCTGGGGTTCAGCATCCATACCTTTGGCTCTAACTCGACTTTACTCACAATGGGTAGATACGACATGCCCATGTAAGAGAAATAAATTCTGACCCCTATGCTGGTTGGTGAATTCTCTTCGATCCCCATTTCTTTCATGAGTGCCGAGTGAAGGATATCCCCAGTTAAACCGCTTTTTGAATCTTCGTACGATTTTGACACGTCAACGAGCTGAACATATTCATATCTGGCTCCCATTAATTGCTCTTTGTCTTCACAAGAGGTTGCAGTGGCTAATATTATCAGCATTGCCCCGCTCAGGGACAATGCATTGAAGTTATTTGTGTTAAGTAGTTTCATGGTTCTAAAGTTTAAGGGTTAAATGATCAGGCTACTTGACCGTAGTCACTGTAACCTCTTTTGATTTCAGCAATGATCTCTCTTTCGAGAAGTTCAATTGATTTCAACTCGGCCTCTTTTTCATTGGTCAGTTTTTCAATCCTGTTGGAGCTGGAGGCCATGCCTTTGTTGAGTGATTCAACTTTGTCGTTCATAATCGCCTGGCCTTTAATTCCCAATTTATCTTGAGCCCTTTTAAGGTCATTTTTCAATTGGACTTTACTCCCTTTGAGGGTATTAATTTTATTGGTTAGAAAGGCTTTGAGTTTGGGAATTCTGTATTTCTCTTCATCCATTGCATAGCCATAGGAGAATAATATACCTACCATAAAGACAAGAAGAATGATCAGTCCAAACCCAAAGTCGACCTGTTTACTCACAAGGTAGAGTACCATGCCCAAGCCGACCATGAACGAAATGATAGCTCTTTTCCATCTTTTGAGCGCCAATGACTTCCCGATGAACTTGGCTAACTTCATTTCGACAATACTCATGCACAAGGATAGGACTAAACCGAAGAGATAAACTCCTCCTGAAAATTCCTCGAATGTAGGGCGATTCAAGACAGTGCATAAAATGACATACACTATCACAACAAACCAGTATGACTTTCTGTATATACCGGTGGTTTCTGTTTCATTAATCATTGTTATATTTATTTTGAAGGTCAAATAATCTTACTGTTGTATTTTGAAGGTCATCCTGAACCTTTGTTAATTCAACCATAAGCTTGGTTATATTCTGGTGGTCAGCTTCTGGAAGGGTATTGATTATCATTTGGAGGTATGCTTCAGGATTTTTATTGATTTTTTCCAACTCCAGACTATCTGCTTTAATGGAATTGGTGTACTCAATAATTTCCTGGTCGTAAATTGAGGAAGCCGAGACTTTCAACTCTGACATTGCAGTCTGAGCTTGCGAGATGACCTCTTTGACATCTATACCTCTAAGTGCACTATCAAATGACTTCTTACGCCATTCTCTAATAAATTTGGATTTAGGTTGTCTCTGATACTTTTCCTGTTTTTTGGACTCTTCTACATTACCACCTTGTAGTATGAGAAGTAGCCACTGTTTCAATGTTAGTCTTAGTTTCATATTAATAAGGTTTGTTCTAAATTTCAGTGTATATATGGCCAGCCATTCATTCCCTATTATTCTTTAATATCTCAATTTTATAATATTTTATTTTGTCAATCATTATTTTAAGCTTATTAAATATTGTTAGAAGCTAAAGAAAGCTACGGTCAGCCTGATTTTATTTGGATAAGCTTGATTAAGCTTATCCAAGCTTTATATTTGCGTGTATTGCATAAATAAAAAACCCACAATGAACACTGAAGAGGAAAAGAATATCTTCCCAACAAGCGATGAAATAGATGAAGCAAAAAAGCTTCTCACACTCTATGAGAGAGGTGAGCATGATGAAAACATGAATTTAGAAAGGAAGATATCTGAGACGGAAAAAAAATCAGGAGTGTCTAGACAAGATTGGAAGCTTGTAAATTGCCCTGGCAACAAAGGGGGGATTTCCGATACCGCTATTGGCAACAAAATAAGCTCGCTCAAAGCCATTACCTCTGGAGGGTCATTGAGTGATTTAAAGAAATCAGTGAATTTTAAGCCAAGGTCTTTCCCTGATGTATTAAGTAAGTGTCAGGAGACCTTAACAACAGCAGAACTGTTCGTAAAAAATCCGTTTAAAGGACTTAAAGGAAACACTGACAATTCGATTGAAGAATCCAAAGGGATATTTACTGGAGGAAATAATAATGAATTAGACAATACTAAGTGGGCCGCTTATTTTCTTTATTACAAGGAAGACGATACGCATAACGAAGTAAATGAAGCCTTGATAGGTAGGGCTATTATTGAAGTGGATAGCTCATTGGGATCTCTTACTCCAGTTCTGTTTAAAAATATAGAATTTGATAGTGTAGTAAATTATTCAGGAAACTACACTACACACATGGATTTAGATCACGGAATTGTAATATTCGACCTAGAACCACAAAATGGCAAGGAGAGAGCTAGAAACATTCACATAAAGGTCTTCTGCCGAAGTCCTGAACAAGATATCCTTTTAGGCCAGTATACAACCTTTGAAAAAGGTTACATTCAAAGCGGCAATATTATTTTTCAAAACTTAAAAGGCCAGAAAGAAAATAAACTAAAAACTGGGGTTTATTCTTTCATTCATAACCATAACTCTTACAACGAAGATACAATTCCGGATGCCTTTCGTATTTTTTTATCTGAAAGACTAACAAATTACAACATCCTTAAACTTCACAATATAAGGACAGAAAGAGCATTAAAAGTTCATGTTGATAATTACCGACCGAGCGACAATAGTAAATACGAAAGGTTTTTAGAGCGTTATAAACCTAGGGTTTTTATATCCATTCCGACCTCCGAAAAAAGTTATACAATTGCTTCCGACATAAAGGATCATCTTGATGAGGTATTCAAGAATCAGGTTTATATCTCATTCAAAAGAGGAGACATGCCTACAAAGAAAGATCTTAAAGGCGAAAGGCAACCTTTTCGGGATATTGAGAAACTCAAGACAACCAGATTTTTCGTTTTAATTATAGACAATCCTGAAACACTGAGCTATAGTTACCTTCAATTAGGCATTGCCATAACAGTTTGCAAGGTGGTAATTGTAATAACAAAAAAGGAGTTCTTATCTAATTCATTAAATAGATTAAGGAACTCTGTTCTAAAGAAGATTTACTATAAGGGAAATTTGGAAAATGAAATTGAAAATATTTCGAAGGACCTTTCCGATTACCTGAAAAATTTCCTTCCAAATTATCAAGGTGGAAATATTGAAGTGTAGTGATTATTGTTAATTATGGAGTTATGGGTTGAGCGGAACGGGTACCACTAAGATTGGGTTAATTGTAGAGTTTTTAAGTCGTCTGGGCATAAGAGAGACAGTTTCATTTGAGGATGCCTTCTCTTCTGCGGCATTAATGATATCCCAACTTGAAGAAAGCTATGGATATGATGTTAATGAAGCCGTTGAGGATTTCATCAGGCACAATCCTGGTGCATACGACAGAGGATTTAATCCCTCAGATTTTCTGGATGACTATGCGGATGACAAAGCTAATGAGTTCAATGAAAAGATGTTTAAATTCGAATTAGAATAACTCCAGTTTAAAAAACTATTGCTTGAACTCCACCACAGCAAAATTAGAATCCTTGTTATCCCAAAGCTTTCCAGGTTTGAATACCAGTGCTTGAACTTTGTGACCGTTCTCTTTTCGACCGGTTTTAAGGGTTGTAAAATGATCTGGGGTAACCTTGTAGTGAAACTGCATTGATTTAGACTTGGTTAAATCACTGTCTTTGCTGTAGCTGGAAGAATAAATGTCAATCCAATGTTTTCCAATAAGATTAGAAGCCCACTCGTTCGTAGTGATATCAGCATTGTTAGCGAAGTATTTGAGGTTTAAATTCCCTAATAGACTATAGGCTCTGGCTTGAGGCTGACTATCTCCCATTACAAAGAAAAGGTTGTTGACGTTCTGTGTGATGTACACGCATGCAACCCAAGAACTTCGTGCGGTAGCCTGGAAGAGACTGTCTGAAACAGGGTTACAAAAGCTTTGGTATTCATCGATGAATAGCCCAATTGGTTTGGGGTCTATCTCGTCTGTCAAATTCCGTCTTTCGCATGCGTTTTGGAATGCAGTTTTATAAATAGTTGCTGCATAGATAGCACTCAAACCAAACTCTTTTACAGGGAAGTCAATGATGAGAATCTTCTTCCTCTTGATTATTGATTCAGGAGCCAATTCTTTACTTAATCCTTGTGAAAATTGATCTTTTAGAATGCCATTTCCAATAAAGGCTTCCACACACCCCATGTAGCTCTCAATAATTATTGAGGCAGTCTTGTCCGAAATATTGGCAAATTCTTTTAGCCAATAGTCGAGAATAACATCTGTTTCTTCAGAACCGTAATATGTGCCACTAATGATCATATCGATGACCTCGACAAAATAGTTAGATGATTTCCACTCGGTTAAATCCTGAAAGGCTTGGTCTTTTACCCGCTTATCTATTTGTTCATTACTAAAGGCGAGTTTCGTAAGATTGAAATAACGCTTGGCATCTTCGTCTCGAAAACAGTTAACAACGATTTTTCGCATGTTGTAGATGCTCACCTCTTCACCTGCAAGACGGAGTATGGCAATTGTCCGGGAAATTAATCTCCTTAATGACTCATCCCAGAAGCGTTCATCTTTGTTACCAGAATTACCACTCTGGTATACGCGGCTTTGTTCATTGAGATTCATCAAAATGTTCAGGGCATTTAGGACATCGCCTGAACCATCCCCGTCTCGGCCCAACTCATACTTAAGAAAGTTGAATTTTAATCCGCTTGCTTTGTTAAATACGATTTTATCTTCAGTGCGGCCACAAACTTCTATATATGACTCCCATCTTTCTCTTTCTTCCTTCTTCGCACAGAAAATAACCATCCCGTAACCTTTGTTGAGCATAGCTTGCCCCACATACTTCCCAATTGCTGAAGTCTTACCACTACCGGTCGCTCCGGTTATTAACGTTCCTTCAAGACTGTCAGCCCAAGAAATTGAGGTGTCTGTGGTTGGAACCCTATATAATTCCTGGTCAAGAATTTTTTCAAGATTTGGATGTTCTTTATTTCTCCCAAAAAGCCCCATGGTTGTGTGCTAGTTATTTGTTACGATCATCTTTCGGTTTCTCCTTTGGCTTAACGGTGGCCTGCCTTTTAATGCCATATCGCTGATTCATGCGCTGATATGGATTGTTCTTTATAAGCTCCTGGACTTTTCTGTGTTCGCTTATTCTATCCTCGAACCCTCTCGTATACTCACTTGGCTCTCCTTTTGGACGTTCCATTTTATCTATGAGATTAGGAAATTGATTGATCACCAACTCGGCATCATTATAAGCCCTTTTATATAGGGTAGATAGTTCAAGCTGTTCTTTGTTATTCTTGTTTTCCTTGTCACCCATCGTCAAAAAGTTTTGGATTTCTTACTCTCTATGAATTCTTCTATCGAGAACCTGTTATAAAGTATGGTTCTATCATTGATTTTGGAGAATTCGACTTCTCCATTGTCCCTCATTTTTTGAAGGGTACTTTTGGCGGTAATGTGGAGGATTTCCATGGCTTCTTTACCATCAATCCATTTGTTCAATTCCTTTTCTGATGGTTGGAGTCTCTCTACTAATTGATTCAGTAGCTCCTCAAAGGCTTTACTTTCTATAACTATAACCTCCATAGTTCCCCCATTGGTATTGTGTTGAAAACCAATTCTAACACTTTTGATTTTCAAATACGAATTTGGAGCACATAAACACATTCTAATTTGTAGAATGAGGTTCAATTTTAGTGAGGCTGTAATAAGACTTTTCAGATTATTTGTAATTCAAGCCATTCCCTAGCTCGCTCTACATCAAAGTAATTCTGGCCGTAACCTATATTGAGCAGAGATTCAGGTATAAAATCGTCATACTTTTCAATTCTTTTTTCTCTGACAGACAAGGCAAGATCTGAATTGGTGAGCTGCTTGTTTGAACATGATTCAAACAGTGAATTTGAAACAAATTCCAATTTCGTTTTTTCAATTTCTATTATACCTGAGAATATAGAGACCTTATAATTAAGCTTAATCAACATTGTTGCAATAGTGTTTACAATTTTATCACCCATCCAGGGGACTATATATACATAATCGTTATGTTGAAAAATTCTTCGCTCATGAAGTAATGCTTCCTGGAAGAATCCGAGTCCCTCATTGAAAAGAGATTTGGCTGTTAAGTCTAAGTAATCTAACTCAGACCTCCCAACTGGAATTTTATAGCTTCCACTTTTATAGATGTTAAACATTTCTTGTCTGACAATGTCGTGAACTATCATTCCATGGCCATTGAATTGCGGAGGATCCCCTCCTTTAGAAGGAGATACAATTATGGTTTTATTATCAGTATTAATGCTTTCAACCCTCCATCGTTTGCCAGAAAAAATAATGTGCTGTCCTTCCAATATAAGGGTGTCAACTGGCAAAGTTCCCAATGTCTTATCTCCGGCAATTACTCGAAATTCTTGAGGGGTCTTAAAAACCGTATAGAAATTATAGCTATTTGTTAAATATTCACCTTTAAGCCCTAAAACCAGTTGTCCTCCAGATATTTGTGTAAGCAGGTCTTGTTGCCCCATATGGTGTAGGAGTTCTTTAAACTGCTCGACCGTTACATTATTGAAGCATCCCTCTTTACAGAGAGAGTTGTAAATTTGATCTGCCCTAATGCCACCCCATTGGGCAATTAGAGCCAAAACTTGATGCAAGAGAGTAGAAAAGTGAAAGCTTCCTAAATCAGCTGGTTCATACCATTTTTTAATAATAAGAAGCCGGGTCATTGCAATTGATTGAAGTAGCTCTATTCTCAATTTGTCCCCGATGCTAGAATCTGCATGTAATTCCTTTTCAGATATAAGCATTCGGAGTGTAGAAGGGGTGTTTCTTCGTCCAGAGCGACCGAGCCTTTGACGCAAACTGGCTACAGAATGAGGTGCAGTTACCTGTATAACAGAGTCCACTTTTCCTATATCAATCCCAAGTTCCAAGGTCATGGTGCATACTGCCGTAGTGGGGAGATTATCTTTTTGGAGTTTGGCTTCTAAAGCTTCTCTAAGACTTTTATCCAGTGATCCGTGATGTGGAAAAAACTCATTAGGAACAACTTCTTGTTCACACATATCACTTAATTGAGCGCTAATACTTTCAGTTCTTTTTCGGCTATTCGCAAATATCAAATGTGAACCTCCTCTACACAGAGAAAAGAGATCAGTACATATTCGATGAAATGCCGGTATCTTCTGGTCGTTGTTTACAGGGTCAATATAGCCTTGTATGCCAAACCTAATCTGAGAGCTGGATTTACTCTCCTTAATTATGGAACAGGGCATTCGGGAGTTTTGCCTTAATACCCCAGGGATTTCATCTAAGTTGCCCAATGTTGCACTTAAAGCTACCCTTGGAATAGGCTCTTCAATTTCTTGGAGTAGGGCTTCTAGTCTATTTAAAAGTGATAAGAGGTGTTGCCCTCTTTCTGTACCGATGAAGGCATGAAATTCATCTATTACAATGTACTTTAAAGATGAAAAAGACCTTTGAACCCAGCCAGAATTCCTGATCAATAATGATTCTAACAACTCAGGTGTTATAAGTACAATGCCAGAAGGGTTTCGTTTTGATTTGGTCTTTAGGCTTTGTGCTACATCACCGTGCCAGGGAGTAACATTAATGTCGGTAATGATACTTAGACTTTCAAGCCTTCTATATTGATCATTGATGAGAGCTTTTAAGGGGCTAATGTAAAGTATTGAATAGCCATCCTTTTCATCTATGGTTGAAGAACAAGCTGGTAGAAAAAATGCCTCTGTTTTACCAGCTGCTGTAGAGGCGCTGATGATCACATCCTGATTTCCAGCCAGTATTGGGGGAATAGCGTCATTTTGAATTTGTCTCAAACCGGTCCAGCCCTGTTTGAATATCCATTTTTGTATACGCCTATCTAAACTATGAAATGACTCTGTCATAATTTGAAAGAAGCCAACCCATCATCTGAGTTTAGTGGCTCATCATCAATATCGCTCGGTGCCTCAATAGCTATTGTTGTGTCCTCAATTAAGTTCTGCCAATCAAGTTCTGGATTTTGTTCTAAGACACTCAATAGGTCTATGAATGCCTTTATAGTGTTTCTTGGTGTCGTGAAATAGGCATTGCCTATGGTTTTGTTACAATGATCTAGGAATGATTTTAGAGCGCTGTCGTCAACTAGGTATTTAGTAGAATCTCCACCGGCAAAAACATTTCTCAAATTCTTAAGCAAAATGAACAACTCTTCAGGAGTAAGGCTTGCGAGGTGAAGGGCAGGGGAGGAATAATCAATGACACCTGCTCTATTGGCAAAGCTGTTTTCAGCCAATCTTGTCTGAAGAGCATCATAACTGTAAAGACCTTTCCTTGGATCAAGTAAGAATTCTGGTGTGCCACCCAACAGAAACCCAAGATTCTCAGCACTTCCCTGAAGACAATCATTCAAAATGCGAAGAATTTGCTCATAATTAGACGTTCTGGCTTGAGTGCTATGAAGTTTATACAGGTTAACCATTTCATCTAAATTGACCAGAAGCCCATTGTAGCCCGCTTGTTGCACAAACAAGCTCATTAACTTTAAAGCGTCATAGAAATGATCATCTGAAATAATTGTCCTCACGCCCAGATCATTTTTTGCATCTGTTTTTGTAGTGTACTCAGCTCTAAGCCATCGAATAGCATTAGATTTAAGATGTTCATCACCAGCTTCATGCCCTTGCCAATATGCCTCAATAACTTTTGCAAAATCATACCCACCCACCAATTCAGTTAGCGCCTGAAGTCTTGTTTGGATGGATTCCGTAACATCAATACCTTTTTGATCAGCCTCCTGGCGGGCCAATGTGATAAATTTTTCCACTATGGTTGTTAGTGCATTGCCATCTGGCTTGGTTCTGGTTGAAATATTCCTCATCAATTCAGAATATAAATTTCGAGCCTGCCCTCCTGAAGCATGAATTCTTCTATCAGGGGATAAATCTGCATTTACAGTCACGAGCATTTTTTCTAGTGCGATTGATCTCACGACACTCAAGAAGAATGTTTTTCCAGAGCCGTAGTCTCCGATAATTAAGCGGAATGCTGAGCCACCATCACAAACCCTTTCAATATCCTTGTGTAGAGCTTGAAGCTCTTTACTTCGACCTACCTGAATATGCTGTATTCCAATTTTTGGAGTAACTCCAGACTTTAGTGACTGAATGATTGCATCCTTTTCCTTTGTTCTAATTTTGATTCCACTCATCATATTTCCTCGTATTCTTTTAATTCTTCTGCAATTTCTCGATCGACAATTACATCAACATCCTCTTCAAGTACCGGTGCGTTTACTTTTTCAAAAGCCCATTCATTTATGCTATCAATAGCAGACTGAACAAAAAAGCCATATTCAGAACAAATTCTTTCGAATTCATCTTTTTCTATTCGGTCACGATCAGAAATAATTTGATAGATAGACAGTGCTTTATTTTCAAGTGTTAGTTCAGGAATGGCTTGGATCATTTCTTCTTCCTCATCTTCATTCTTGAAAATATTATTCAAAATGTCCTGAGCTTGTTTGGTTTCTGTTTCATGAAAACTTAAAACACTCTCGTCTAGAGAGAAGGATTTGCTTTCATTAGTTTTTGTAACGGCATCTTTTCTAGTAGAGACATGTTCGACTTTGCGTGAAGATAACGCATGTATGTCTGCAGGTACTGCTGATTTATCAAATCCCAGACTGGTATATAGTTTTTCTATTTCTTTGACTTCATTAGGGTCAATTTTGCCATCAGAAAGAGCTACATGAATGATCATTTTCCTGACCAATTCTTTGTTGTGCTCACTGAGTTTTGACAAAGAATTTTTTAGACCTGAAAAATCAGAGGGTGAAATTAACAGCCATTTAAGATAGGCTTCTAATGACAATTTCTCTTCGGAAGACAGGTTGTCATTGGTGTTTATAAGTTCCTGAAGATAGGTTTTTTCATTACTATGAATATGCAAATCAGCGTTCGCAATAATTGATCCTAACCGTAACTTTATAGCCACATCACGAAAGACTTCTTGATTCTTGAATTCTATTGGTCCATGCCTATGGTAAATCACAATTGGGTCATCAATGTTGAGTTTACTACTGTGTAAGTTTAGATCTGGTGCAGCTGAGTAGCCAATTTTCTCAATGAGGTTGCAAGCTAATTCCTGCTCTTTTTTATTCAGTTTTGAAGGGAGAGGTAGTTTGGTTTGCCGCCAAAAATCTTTAAACTCACAGATGCCATCATTGGTAGTTATAATATTTTCCGCCCATAGCCTAAGGTCTTTGATCAATTGGACTTCAGCAATCAATTCATTCGGTAAAAGGGCTACAGCTTCAATACTTTCCTTGTTTGAATTTTTTCTCCCGAGATATCTGCTGTAAGCATCTAGGTCATCAACGCACTGATAGGCAATTTTAGCTAATTTATTGGTGGGGCCTGATAGCACTGTTACATCACTCAAGTCATCCGGGCCGTATCTAAAATAGCTTAAACTTCTACTTGCGGGTCGATAATGAAGGTTGAGTTTTGTTTTGTTCGGCTTTATGACAATACCATCATTGTAGGCTTCTTTATACCTGTATAAAAACAAATCTCTGAACTCTTCGGGGCAACGTCTCGCAGGTGTTCTGAAAGAGTGTTCTGGATGATTGGATATCCAGGAGAACGCAAGCTCTGGATTCAAAGGCTCACTATTTTGAGCAATTCGAGCAAGTTTTACTTTAAATACATTCGAATATATCGAATTTTCTATTTGATCATCCTGAATGGAAAGAATATGGGGCAGGGTGATGGAAATGTATTCTAGAAGATTAGAGGAGTAGCTATTAAATGAATAGTTATCGCTGAAAACTGATCTGAGACGAATTATTTCATTGCAAATCTGAAGACATTCTTCATCTCCTACCAGGCCATCTTTATAGTCCTTGATGATGCGCCTTTCCAGTCCATAAAAATATATGAATAGATATCCGATCGGGGTGTCAGACATATCACGATCACTGGCAAGCCAGTCAATATACGCACCTCTGCAACTGGGTGATAAATCAATGAAACTTGGCCAATATCCAAGGCTACTATCAGTGTAAGTATATTGGCTCTCCTTTATTTGAAGAGTCTCATCGACCAAAGAGCTTTCGGTTTCGTTATAATTTTCACCTTTTAGAACTCCGCCAAAATAAAACAGCCCTTTTGAGATGGTTTTGCTTTTTATTGAAACCTCCTCACCGGGCATGATCCATTTGCCTTTTGAGGTATTTTTAGATTTTTCTTTTTCAAAGTAAGAATAAGAGTGGGTATAGTCAGTGTCACTCCTAAAATTCACTTCTGCACTCCTTGAAGGTACTTTCTTCTCTTTCTTACGAGTGAATGAATACAATACATAAATGATAAAAATGAGTATGATCCATCCCATATGTCAACCTTGATTAAAAGCTAAAAGCGTGTATCTGTTTATTTAAAATTCTAGGACCGAAATTGATTATAAATTAAAGAAAATGATTAAGTCAGAGTATTTGAAGAGCAATTAATTGTCCACAATATGATTTAATCTATACTTTAAGCACTTCATCCGGGTTAGTGGTGAGGTGTTGACTAACATGAAGATCAGAAGGTATTAAGCCTTAGGAGTTTAGCGATTTATCCAATGCTTCATCCGCTTCCTTATGAATGAAGTTGGCCTGATAATTTATTGTGGTTTTCAGGTCGGTATGCTGGTAGAGTTTTCGAGGCATTAATGGGTGTGTATTGTCTCCTGCAATATTTCCGAAACTATGGCGAGCGATATGATTGGATAAGTTTTTATCAATGTCGCACGTATCAGTCATTCTCTTTAGGTATTTGTTAAGGAGTTTGATTGCGTTGTTAATCTCTTCCAAGGGATGGCCTCAAATCTAATTTTGTTGTACCTATGTTGTACCCAAATCCTCTAAACGAAAAAGCCCCTTAAAAAGGGGCTTTAAACGTACCAGAGGCGGGACTTGAACCCGCACGAGCAGATGCTCACAAGATTTTAAGTCTTGCGTGTCTACCAATTCCACCACTCCGGCTTCAGCTATCAGATAGCTGGAAATCTTGATATGGCTTTAAAATAAAAAAGCGAGAAAGGATTTAACCCTGATCGGGAAAACCGCGTTCACGCTTTCTTTTTATGAGCGGGAGACGGGATTCGAACCCGCGACCCCAACCTTGGCAAGGTTGTGCTCTACCAACTGAGCTACTCTCGCTTGTATTTCAACCCTTTTGCTTCACTCTTGTAGCGAATTGGGAGTGCAAATTTAATGAAGGCCTTTTAATATGCAATGCATGACGCCAAAATTAATTGAAATTTTTTCAACCTTTTTAATCTAAGATTCTTCGGCTCGGAGCAGCTAAGGTTACTTTTTCATGTCTTTGAAGTAATGTATTTCAGGCTTAATCGTCTGAACACAAAACTCAAACTTCAAAATAATGGTCAAAAACATAATTAGAACAGCGCTCCGCGTTTTCTGGAAAGAACGCGGCTACTCCCTTTTAAACATACTCGGCTTAACCGTTGGCATTTCGGCCAGCCTCATCTTGTTCTTATACATTGAAGATGAAAAATCAGTAGACACATTCTTTGACGATTCCGACAGGATTTTTCAGGTATTGGAACATCAAACTTATTCCACTGGCATTTTTACGACAGAAGCCAATCCTGGTCCATTAAAAAAGGCTTTTGAAGAAGAAGTGCCCGAAGTAGAATACATCAGCCAAGTGACATGGCCGCAGGAAAGACTTTTCATTCTTGGCGACCAATCTTTTAAAAGCAACGGCAGAGTAGCCAGTGATGGCTTTTTCGAAATCTTTAAACACGACTTTATACAAGGCTCTTCGGAAAATGCGTTGGAAGCCCCAGATGTAGTTTACATCTCAAAATCCCTTTCAGAAAAACTGTTTAACAAAGGCGATGCACTCAATAAAACCGTAACGGTAAATGGTTGGGGCGACTATAAAATTGGTGGTGTTTACGAAAATCTTCCCGCTAATTCTACCTTCAATCATGAGTTCATATTGCCTATTCAACCTTGGTTGGTTCAAAACACTTGGCTAGAAGACTGGGGGAATAACGGAATTCGAGATTATGTAAAACTCCACGAAGGCGTAGATATTGATGCTTTCAACAGTAAAATCAAAACCTTTATTCAAGAGAAGAATGAAAATTCCGTTGTTCAGCTATTTGTCCAAAATATTGCCGACCGATATCTGTATGGCAATTATAAAGATGGAAAGCAGGCAGGTGGCCGAATCACTTATGTGAGGTTATTTATGTATGTCACCATTTTTATCCTTGCCATTGCCTGTATCAACTTTATGAATCTTGCTACAGCTCGTTCTTCTAAAAGAGCAAAGGAAGTTGGTGTGAAAAAAGTGGTTGGTTCTTCCAAAGGCTTGCTGATTGCTCAGTTTATGGGTGAATCCATTATTATGGCAGCTGTTTCTTCTTTAGTAGCAGGTTTAATTGCCATGTTAGTTTTGCCTTCAATCAATGATTTTACGGGAAAACAGATGGCCTTTTCATTACTCAACCCTTCTAATCTGTTTTCTATTTTAGGTATTGCATTGATCGTGGGTTTACTGGCGGGAAGTTATCCTTCCATCTTTCTTTCTTCGTTCACCCCGGTTAAGGTTCTTAAAGGAAGTTTCCGTTCATCGGGATGGACCAACGGTATTAGAAAAGGCTTGGTAGTTTTTCAATTTCTGATCTCAATATTCTTGATTATCAGCAGCTTGGTAGTTCATAACCAAATTAACTACGTGAAAAACAAAAACTTAGGCTATAATAAAGAGAACATCATTTATGTGCCTATGGAAGGCAAATTAAGTGAAGCCAGCAACATTGATTTGTTTAAATCGCGAATGCTAGAAAACCCCAACATCAGTAGCGTAACTACCGCGAACAACACGCCTTTAAATATTGGCAATTCTACTTCGGGTGGATTTAAATGGGACGGAAAAGACCCAGAAAGCGATGTGCTTTTTCAGGTGTTGCAGGTGAGCAACGATTTTATCAAAACCATGGGTATGGAAATGAAAGAAGGCAGAGCCTTTGACGAAGCCATGGCCAGCAACTCGGCCAATGTGATTATCAATGAGCAAACAGCGAAATTGATGGGTATTGAAGATCCACTCAATTACCCTGTTACATTCTGGAGTAGAACTGGCAAAGTAGTCGGTATTGTAAAGGATTTTCACTTCGCTTCTCTACATAATAAAATCGACCCTTTGGTAATTAGCTTAAGGCCTGAGGCTGCGGAATTTGTATTTATGAAAACCAATGGCGCCAATACCGAAGCCACCATCAACTACATCAAAACCGTGTTTGAAGAAATCAACGGGCTTTATCCTTTCGAATACAATTTTATAGACGAAGAATACGAGAACCTTTACAGAAGAGAAACGAATATTGGCACCATGGCCAATTGCTTTACGGCCATTGCCGTATTCATTTCGTTATTAGGGCTTTTCGGTTTGGCTTCGTTTGCTGCCGAACAAAGAATCAAGGAAATAGGAATTCGCAAAGTACTGGGAGCCAATGTGATCAACTTGATTCTGCTTTTGGCTAAAAACTTTATGCTTTTGGTATTGCTAGGCTTTGGGCTGGCCATTCCGCTTTCCTATTTCTTCTTAAACGATTGGCTTTCAGGGTTCGAATACCAAGTTGGTTTGGGAATCAGCGCATTTCTGATTGCAGGAATGGCTTCCATAATCGTTGCATTGATTACGGTGAGCTATCATTCGATTCGAGCCGCTTCGGCAAATCCAGTGAAAAGCTTGAGATATGAGTAGTTAGAACAACCTGGAATTATGGAAAATAGAAGAGGCCTCAAACTGATTTTGAGGCCTCTTCTACCATATTGTTTCAGACTTTGTAAGAACACAAGAAAGTCAAAGCCTGTACAAATAGATCTTTCGCAAAGCTTCAGGAGAAAAATCAAAAGACGCTTTGCGTTCAAAATGCTTTAAAACCAGCTCTACTGTTCCTTTACAGGAGCATAAGGATTTATTTCCCTTAGCTTTTCTTCCAAAGCCCTTAAGTCTTTTATTCTTAGCCAGCTAATTCTGATTTTATGCTTTTTAAGCTCATCCTTTTCATTCAGAATATTTAATCCAATATGCAAATGATCGGTTTCGAAGTAGCTATCGAAGTTGTATTTGTTAATCAAAAGCGATTTCTGCTTTTTTGAGAACAGCTTTTTTGAATTGATCACCACGCCACCATTGGCCTCCACTACCTGCAAATAAATAGGCCAATTTACCAAGCTGGAAAGAAAACCGAAAATAGGAGCAAAGGCCACTAAAAGCACCCAAGTGGTCATTTCAGGAACAATCAAATATTTGTAAACGAAGATGAATACCACAAATAGCAGGTAAAAATAAATAAGGAACTTAAAGCGGTTTACTTTTCCCTTATTGCTGATTTCTTTCATAGAGCGTTCTGGTTTGAAGATATATAGTCCATGTGGTTAGGCAAATTTTAACTGATTGGTTACATGCCAAAGAACCACTCCTATACTTACTGAAATATTAAGGGAATGTTTGGTTCCGAATTGAGGAATTTCCAGAACATGGTCTGCCGCAGCCACAACTTCATCTTCAACGCCAAACACTTCATTTCCAAAAATGAAGGCATACTTTCCGCCACTTTTAGCCGAAAAATCTTCTAGTGAAATGCTTTTATCAGCCTGTTCTACAGCCAAAACCGTATAGCCTTGGCTCTGCAAATCACGACACAATTCAACAGTACTTTCTACGTGCGCCCATTCTACAGATTCGGTAGCTCCCAAAGCTGTTTTATTGATTTCTCTGTGAGGTGGTTTTGCCGTAATTCCGCATAAGTAAACTTTTTCAATGGCAAAGGCATCGCTGGTTCTAAAAGCCGAACCCACATTATTCATGCTGCGCACATTGTCGAGCACTAATATGACAGGCTGCTTATCGGCTGTTTTAAATTCATCAACGGAGAGTCTGTTCAACTCGTCATTCTGAAGTTTTCGCATGGCCAAAATTAAAAATAATCGCTGAGCAAAGCGATTATTGTTCTGTTGACGCAAGTTCTTGTAAACTATACCGTTATGTTTTTACACGGTTCAAAAAAATAACAGGGACCCGTCAGGTCCCTGCATCATATATGGCCTCCAAAGAACCATCAAAAATGGAAACCAATATATATCGTTAATGCTGAGTTTTTAGCCTTTTCGGCTGCTTCGCCAGCAAATGATCCTGATTTGCCGATTTCTCGGAAACCATAATTATATCTTAGTCCCATCGTGCCCCCGGCAAAATCATATCCTAATCCTGCCACCGCACCGTAGTCCAATGTATTGAAATCGTCTCGGTCAAGTTCTTGCACGCTGTTAATCGTACCGTCACCATCTACATCTTTAATTTTAGCATTCACTAAAACCGATGCGTAAGGACCCGCTTGAAAGTTAAGTCTGCCTACATCTGCTGTAAGCATTACAGGCACTTTGATGTAATTCAAATTGAACCTGTATGTACCGCTGCCCGACAGAAAGTTATTGTACTGCAAGGCTGCGCCTTTTTGTGAATAAAGCATTTCATATTGAACGCCCATTACACTGTTGATTTTGCTCTTGTTGAAAACCCCGATGTTCAAACCTACTTTGGCATTTTCGTCATCTACGTTATCCACATAGAGGTTAGAAACATTGGCTCCGATGGTTAAACCTGCTTGCGCTTTTACTGAAGAAGCACAAACTATCATTAGAGCCGCAAGGCAAATAAATCTTATGGTCTTCATGTTAGTAAGTTTAAGTTTTGGTTTAAGGGAATGTGCCCGGCTAACTGGGCACATCCCTCTCTTTTGATTCAATTGTTAGGTGATTGGCTATTAACTAGCTTTTAGTTGAGATCACTAAGTATTTAGACACTTTCCAGAATTTAGCTGGGTCGGTGATTTCCAAATATTTGATGTTCTCCTCATTCTCATCCTGAACAATTACATATGAATCAGCTGGGTGTTCGGTAACTAATTCTACTTTATCAGCTTCAAGAGGAAGCTTGTTAAAGTTTCTGATGTCGGTTTCAATAAACTCTTCTTGATTAGCCGATTCGTTTAAATCCACGGTTCTGCCAAACCAAAGGAATCCACCTTCTTTAGAAACTAAACCTCTTTCTTTCAAATCTTTATAAGAACCAACTGCATAGTGTACCTTATTCAAATCATCATTTACTGAGGTCAAAAGATCGATTTCTCTATCTCTTTCATCAATAATTCTGGTTTGGGTGGCAGCTTCGATCTGAAGCGAATCATATCGGCCAGCAAACACTTCTATTTGTCTGTCCTTCTGACTGATTTGCGCTCTCAAATCGGCAATCGTTCCGCTTCTTTCTTCCAAATCTTGGGTCAACTGGTTGATTCTTTTTTGAAAACCAGTAAGTCGCATGTCGGTAGTCTGAAGCTTTCCGTTCAGCTCTTTAATTGTTTTGTTCGATTGCTCTACTAGATTGTCGATCAAAGCCAACTCTTTAAGAAGTTTATCTTTGTTGTTACCGTTATCTCCCTGCTGGGCGTTGGCTACCAAGTTTTCTTTTTCCACGATAGTGGCTACTTGATTTTCAACCTTGTTTAGCATATTTAGAACCTCATTAAAGGCCGAATCTCTCTCAGCTATTTCCGCTTCCATTTCTTGAAGCGAAGTAGACTGCTCCTGAATTACTCTCTCTTTTTCGCCATTACTGCAAGACGCCAGCCCCACAGTGGCGAACGCGGCTAGTGCTAAAAGCATTCTGCCTGGTTTTGAATTGTTAATTTTCATGGCTACTGTTATTTATGATTAACTGAATTAATTTTCTAAAACATGATTTTTACGCCAAGCCCTGGATCTAAACCTATATAGGCGTTGCCCGAAGTGGCTACTTCGAAAAAGGGCTTAACATCAAGACTAATTGCTATTGGAGAATTTGGAATGACCATTTCTAAACCCATGATAAAGTCTACCCCTAGGCCAAAATCATCTTCTGCATCGCTAAACCTTTCATTTTCTACATTATAGCGCGTGTCCGAAGCCACTACGGCATGGCCACCCAAACCATAATAAACGTTCACATTTGAACTGTTAAAGGCCTGTGCATAATGTTCAGAAAGCCCTGTAAAACTCAAGGAATTGTATCCCAAACCTAGAATGGCTTCGAAGGCTTTCGAGCGACTATTGAAATGTTTAAAAGTGATTCCAGTAGTACCTAAAGCTCTAATTCCAAAAGCATTTCTAACGTACCCATTATATTGCATTGCCAATGGCGCAGGAACTTTGGGATCCGTATTTCCAGGATTTCCTGTTTTCGCATAAGCAGTAGACACCGAGCCTACTATTATGATTGCGATAAGAAGTTGTCTGATGGTTCTCATAACTCTTAATCTTTTGACCTTATAGTTGCCAAAAAGAGACCAAGTTTGAGAAAAATTATAAATAACTGATTTTCAGTAATTTAACATATTGAAACAAAAAATCCACTCTACTTTTGAGAGTGGATTTTTCAAATTGAAAGAGATTCTGTGGAATTTTTACTCCATTTCCTTTAGCATGCGGTAAATGGTAGATTGGCCAATATCTAATTTTTGGGCCACTAGTTTAATATCGTCATCGTAGTTTTTGAGGTAGAGTTTAACAATGCGCTGATTGTACTCTTTCAAAGTCATTTCTTCTCCGGAAAGCTCTGCCACCATATCTTTTGTACCGAATGAAATATCCTCTGGTTTTATGGTTTCTGTTTCAGCCATTACCACAGCAAGTTCTACCACCGATTTAAGTTCTCGGATATTTCCTGGGAAGGTGTATCCCATCAACTTTTTGCTGGCATCGCTAGAAAGCGTTTTTTTCGGCAGTTTATTTTCGTTGCAGAAATTCTCGATAAAGTGCTTGGCCAAAACCACCACATCTTTACCTCTTTCTCTTAAAGGAGGAAGTTTAATGGTTAAACCGAAAAGACGATAGTATAAATCTTCACGGAAGTTGCCAGCTTTTACTTCATCGATCAAGTCTCGGTGAGTGGCCGCAATAATTCGGCAATTGATCTTTATGGTTTCCTTTCCCCCAACACGCGTGATTTCCTTTTCTTGAAGTGCTCTCAGAATTTTGGCTTGAAGGGTTTTGTCCATTTCGCCCATTTCATCTAAGAATAAGGTACCTCCGTTGGCTTGTTCAAACTTACCAATATGGCGGCTGGCCGCGCCCGTAAAAGATCCCTTTTCGTGACCGAACAATTCACTTTCGGCCAATTCTTTAGGAATGGCACTCATGTTTACGGCTACAAATGGTGCATTCTTTTTATCTGAATTATAATGCACAGCCTTAGCCACAAGCTCTTTACCTGTACCTGTTTCTCCATTTATAATTACAGAAATGTTAGTAATGGTAGCCTTTTTAATAAGGTTAAAAACCTTTTTAAGCGCATCGCTATTACCAATTATCGAATTCTGAAAATCATATTTCTGCTCAACTTCTGATTGAAGCACCTCGATACGTTCTTCCAAAGAAGACCTTTCTCTAATATGCTTAATTACATTATGAAGCCTGTCTTTAATGTCCTTCGTTTTAGTAATGTAATCGTAAGCTCCATTTTTGAGCAAGCCTACTGCGGTATCGATTTCGCTTTGTTCGGAAATGATTACCACTTTAGTTTCTGGTGAAACTTCCCTGATTTTCTTAAGAAGTTCTTCTCCGTTGGTATCGGGAAGACGATAATCCAAGGTGATAATCTGAGGCTTTTCCTGCAGTTGGGCTAAAAGTGACTTTCCGTCTTCAAAAGCCAAAACCTTAAAATCTGGATTTAATTCGAGTGTATATACTAAAAGTTTGCGGTACCATTCATCGTCTTCAACTACGAAAATGGTAAAAGAGGCTTCGTTCATGCCACAATTTACAAAATGAAACCAAAGTGAGGAGCCGATTTTAAAAGTTAGTGGAAAGAAGATAAAAATGGCTTGGCCAGCCTGTATCAACCGATTTGCATGGCCATAAAAAAACCCGAGGTTAACTACTCCTCGGGTTCTAAACAAATAAACTACTAACTATATGAAGAGGATCACTCACTCGCAATCCATGAATCCTATTTTAATTTGAGATAATAAGGAATTTTATATTTCTCCTTATTTCTTTTCTTTCATAACGGAAGAACTCTGCCTTCTGTTGTGTTTCTTAATACAAAGATCGATATCTGAGCGGAAAAGTTGTAATTCAGAAATTATTTTAACGTTAATTAACTCTTAAAATCAGTTTAAGGGACGGTATTTTAACAACTAAAAAATTAGTCGATTGCTTTTAACTGATTTTGAAGTTTGGTAGATTGAAGAAAACTCAAACTCAACATGAACACAATCAATCTACGCTTTGCCTTTCGCTTTCTTTGGCGAAACAAATTCTTCACCCTGCTCAATATTTTTGGTCTTATGCTAGGCCTTACAGCGTCCATTTGGCTGATGCTGTATTTAAAAAATGAACTCACTTACGATCAATATCACGAAAACGCTGATCGAGTTTATAGGTTCAGCCACAACTTAAAAGCTCCTGGTGTTGAATTCAACACAGCGTTTTCCGCCAGTGAATTACCTCCACTACTTGCCGAAGAGTTTCCCGAAGTAGAATCATATGCCCGTTTTGTTGGCGCTCAAAAAAGAGAAGTGAGTTATGAAAACCAGCCTTATACAGAAAGGGACATTTTCTATACCGATCCGGCTGTTTTCGACATTTTCTCAATTCCTCTTATTGAAGGAAATAGCAAAACGGCCTTAAAAGAACCGTCATCGGTCATTATTTCTGAAAGTCTTAAAACCAGAATTTTCGGCAATGGAAATGCACTGAATGAAATTGTAAAAATTGACAATCAGAATGTAAAAGTCACTGGCGTTTTTAAAGACCTACCAGAAAATACACACTTCAAATTTCAGGCTTTAGTTTCTGGCGTTCAAACCAGGGCATTTGCTATGCAAAATGGCGTTTTCAATTCCGAAGTGCTCTGGAATGCTGATTGCGCCAACTATATTCTTATGCGCCCAGGTTTTGACAAAGCTAAGTTTCTACAAAAATTCGAAGCCTTTAACGAAAAGTATTACATGCCATTTGGCAACCAAATTAACGGAGAACACAAATTAAGAATTCAAAGCTTACCTGACATTCACTATGATAGCGCGGCCATTGATGACGACTTTCCTAAAGGCAATCCAGCCAATTTGCTCGCTTTTAGCATTATTGGCTTATCCATATTATTCTTGGCGTGCATCAATTATATAAACTTATCAACCGCCAGAGCAGGATTGCGCGCTAAAGAAATTGGCATCAGAAAGGTTTTAGGATCAGCTTCGGCCAAATTGAAATTGGGCATTTTATTCGAATCGTTGATACAAGTTTTTATCGCTTTACTCTTGAGCATTGTCGCTGCTTGGTTTATCATTGAACACAGCTCATTTCAATCGTTGCTTGGCGTAAATTTCTCTTTCAATCTTTTTGAACAGCCCGATTTGATTGCGCTCATTATGGCTTTGGTTCTATTAACAGGTCTGGTTTCCGGCTTATATCCAGCGTTCTATTTGGCCCGAATCAAACCTGTGAAAGCCTTGAGGGGCACTTGGGTAGCGAGCAAGGGAGGTAATTGGGTCAGAAAAGGCCTCGTTCTATTTCAATTTGTTATTTCCATTGCTGTGCTAACAGGCACATTGTTGATGAAAGATCAGCTTAATTTTATGCAGAACAAGAGTTTGGGGTTTGATAAGGATCAAATTATTGTGATCAATACCCAAGACAGTGTTGCGGAGGCAAAGTTCAAAGTGCTAAAAGATGCGCTGGAACAAAATCCGCAAATCGAAGCGGTGACATCTTCCAACTTTTTACCGGGAACCGATATTGGCCAACAAGTTTTTAAGGTTGAAAAGGATGGCGAAATGCAACAGCAAGAATTCAAAACCATCAATGGGGGAGCCGATTACCTTAAAGTATTTGGCATAGGCTTAAAAGAAGGCCAGTTTTTTCGTGGTGACGAAACCCGTGGCAATGCATTTTTTGTGGTAAACGAAACCGCAGCCAAGCAACTTGGCTGGGATGCTCCAATTGGTAAAAAAGTCGGTTTCTTTCGCCAACAAGATCCCGGGCAAATTATTGGAGTTGTAAGAGATTTCAATTTCTTTTCCTTACACAATCCCATAGAACCCTTGATTTTTGTTTACAACCCAAATGCTGGTAACAAAATGATTGTGAGGTATAGAACAGGGAATGATGAAAGTAAATTGATTGCAAATATTCAGGCTGTTTGGGAAGAAGCTGTTCCTAATTACCCGTTCGATTACACCTATTTGAACCAAAGTTTAAAGGCTCAATACGATGCCGATCGTAACCAAAGTAAGTTGATTACTTCTATGTCCGTTCTATGCATGATCATTTCATTAATTGGCCTTTCCGGGCTTTCGGCTTTTAATGTGAGTCAAAGGAAAAAGGAAATCGGCATAAGGAAAGTTCTTGGTGCTATGACTGGCCAAATCGTTAAAATCATTTTTGCCGATACACTTAAAATCGTGATTATCGCTGGAGTTATTTCGGCACCCATTACCTATTGGGTTATTAACAGTTGGGTTGAAAATTTTGCATACCAAGCCACTTTCAATTATTTGCTTTTGGTAATAGCAACGGTTTTGGCGGTTATTTTGACCTTTTTAATTGTTAGCAGCCACGTAGTTCAAACGGCAAGGCAAAACCCAAGTCAAACTTTAAGGCAGGAATAGCTAAATCAAGAAATCACTCTTTTAAAAAATAAAGCCTCCAAAAGAGGCTTTTTCTATTTCCTTACTATTCTAGAGTAGTATCAAACGTATTGCTGCATATCGGCCAAAGCTAAAGCAACGCCTTGGTCAAACTCTTGATGCAAACTGATAATTAAAGCCTTGTTTTCTCCTGAGTGAACGAGTTCGTGAAGTTCATTTCTTTGTTCTATAAGGCTTGCAACACCTAAATAGTCGATACTCGGGCGAATTTTATGAAGCACTTGGCGGGCAGGTTCCCATTGCTCATTTTCAACGGCTTTGGTTAATAAGGTCATTTCTCCAGGCAATGTATCGCTAATCGTAACGATGAGTTCTTTCAGAAACCCTTCATCTCCTCCCACAATTTTCTTCAATGTGGATAAATCCACCTTATAATTCTCGTTCATCGCCAACACATTTGAAATGGAATTCGACAAAGCCTTTAAATCCAAAGGTTTTTGAAGGCATTGCCAGTTTTCATAATGCTTGAGCCCATTTTGGCTTTCGGCAGTATGTCCACTCACAAAAATAAAAGGAATTTGAGAATTCTGTTTCCTTTGGCGCTTTAACAGTTGTATGCCACTGATTTCGGGCAATTCTAAGTCAGAAATAACCAAAGCAGGCTCCTTATCCGTCAAAAATTCAAGGGCTTCAAAACCATCAGTAGCCATGGTAACTTTCGCACCGCTCTGCTCCAGAAAGCTTTGCACCAAATTTCTGCTTTCTGATGCTTCATTAGCCAATAAAACAGCATGCCCTTTGAGGTTCACCAAAGGCATAACTTCTGAGCTTTCACTTTGATTTTCAAACGTCAAACCTTCAGCATCAGTTTTTTGCTGAACTGGCAAATCGAACATATCGCTAACTGCAGCATTCAACTGTTCGGTTGCCAACTTCACTACTGAAAAGTGGTCTTCAGCTCGTTCTGGCTCTGTTTGCATCAGACTGACGGAAGAATTTAAATCCTCGATAGTAGAGATAATCCCTTGAGCCAATTCAACCTGTGTCGATTCCTTCTGCTTAAGCGAAATCAATTCTAACTGAAGTTCGGCCATTTGAGTGGGCACATCTTCTGCTAGTTCACCAGTAGATACTGCAGAACTTCTTTCGGCCACCATTTTGATCAACCCGTCTTCCATTCTTTCAAAATGGAAATTCATAAGGCTTCCTTCTTCGTCCCAAACAACTTCTTTAAAGTCATGAACATGGCCAATTTGCATGGTTGGAAAAACCTCGGCTAAACCGTGAAGATATGTGGATTGGTCATAAACAGATTGGCTGGGCAGCAAATCAAAAAGTGAATTACAGCTTTCTCTTAAAAAGCCTTCAACATCGAAAATCGCTATCTGGATCCTCGATTTCATATGATGCAGTTTTAAAGCATCTAGCCGTTTCACCCAATCTGTTTTTAGTTAGAAAAAAATACTTGTTAAAAGTAATATTTTTTAACCATTCGAAAATCAAAATGGAGTGAAATTTGGCAACTGAAATACAATAATTCGAATTTGGAAACTCCGTTTTACAGAATATTACAACGTGTTCATGAAAAAAGAGCGTGTACTCTTAAAAAGTACACGCTCTTTCAACTATCTTTTAATATATTGCTATTTACTATAAATCATACATTACAGAGAAGAGATAATATCGTTTTTGAATGTAATATTCGTACGTACTGATCAAGTTATTTGAGAAAGAATCTCTTCTGATGCCTGTAGTATTCATCAAGTTCATTCCTGAAACTTTGAATTCCCATTTACTTCCTTCTTTTCTATAACTCAAATCGGCATTCAATAAATCATACTGACTTTTCGTGTCATTAGAAGTGTTTACATACTGATTGTATTCGTAGTTAATGTCCAGTACAAAGCCTTTTAGAAAGTTGATATTGAGTTTAGAAAATGGTTTATGATTTTCAAATTTACTTCCTGCACTTCTCCCTTGATAATCGCTGAATGAAACCTCGTAGCCTAAATCCCAAAAGATTGATTTAAAGAAAGAAGTTGAAAATGTGGTTTTGTAGGATTGCGTAAAATTCACGTTCTCGTTAGAAACATCACTGATCAAATTGTTGGTGATACTACAACTCCAATTCCCTGATAGTGCTACACGAAAACGATCAAAGCGCTTGTCGGCACTGGCATAACCCGTCAACATTTCATTGGCCACATCGATATTGACTGGCATACTGACTTTTTCCAATCCGCTAAAATCAATCACGCTGCTGATGTCGTCAAAACGTTTTTGATAGTTCATTCCTCCATAAATATTCAGGAAGTTGTACATGTTGAAATTTGAATAGCTAAGATTTGCGCTGTGATACCAACTGTTTTTCAAAGCAGGATTACCCGCAAATAGGGAATTGTAACCTTGAACTAGAATTCCCTGAGCTACATTTTGAATATCTGTAAACTGCGCTTCGGTACTATAATTCAATGCAATTGAATGAGACCTACGGAAGTCATACTTGGCATTCAGACTGGGTAACAGTAATGTTTTGTTGAAAGATTCTGAGGTTCCTAGTTGGCTATTCTGAATATCGTAGTAATGCAAATTTAAGCTTGGGCTTAGTGTAAACTTGCCCATTTTGGTTCGGTACAACACTCCCAGATAGTAATCTCCAAAACCGTAATCAACCAAATTATTGAATTGCTGATCCTGAATGGCTTCAGTCGATCCATTTTCTAATTTTTCGACCAAACCAGAAGTCATATCCTGTGCTGAATAGTTCATCCCAATTTTGAAATTGATGTGATTGGTTTTGTTCAAAATACGGTAATAGTTAAAAGCAGCTTCTGCCTGATTGGTTGTGACTTCCTTCAATTGAAGCAGATTATAGGGCTCATTTCCCGACATAGGAATGATTGAAGCAAACGGACGCTGTGTAGTCAACAGATCGTAAGTAGGATCTTGCGTGCTATACTTATAAGCGGCCTCAAAAGAAAAAACATTCTTTTCACCCGGAGCATAGAAACCGCGCACCTGTTGGTCTAATGAAAAAGGTTTTTGGCTCGTTTCTCCGTTAATCATATTGGTATTTCCATTAAAAAGAGAGGTTTGAGCATCGGCATTTCTCAAATCTGAAATTCTTGAAAAAGCGCTGTAATCAATTTGCAAACTTGGATTTGGCGCGTACTTCGTTCCAAACTTAAAGAGGCCCGAAGTGCTCTTCACGTTAGATTCAGAAGTCAGTAACTCGTTGCTTTCACCTGATTGCTGAACATATTTTCTCTGAGAAATAGACCCCAAGGTATTATCGACTTTGGAACCAATGGCAAATCCAGAAAACCTGAGTTTTTTAGTAGGGGTGAAATTGTAATTGAGCGCACCCAACTGGTTATTCAGTTCCTGAGCATTATTTCTTTCAGCCATTGGAATACCCAAAGAATTTGAACTTACCTGAAAACTTGATCCGCTTCTGCTGGCAAAACCACCCAAACCTCCTGTAAATCGAAAAAAGTCGCTGATGGAAAATGCTAATTCTCCAATATTGTTGGCATCGGCAATCAAATTGACATTAGTTTTGGGGTCGTAGTAGAACACATTTGCGTGACCTCGATATCTGCCTTCAGGCCCTCCACCAGCAGCCACATCACCAAAAACCATATTCTTTTTATTGTCCTTAAGTTGAATGTTTAGAGCCAATTGATCACTGTTATTCACCCCACTTAGAGGCCCAACATCGTTGAAATTTTGAAGCACCTGAACCTTGTCTACCACGTTGGCTGGTAAGTTTTTCGTGGCCAGTTTTGTGTCTCCTTCAAAAAACTCCTTGCCTTCTACCAAAAGCTTATTCACCTTTTTGCCTTGAACGGAGACCTCACCATTATCATCCACTTCAAACCCTGGTAAATCCTTCAATACATCCTGAAGCTTTCTTTCATTCCCTTGGGTGAAGACTTCAGCTTTGTAGGTTATGGTATCGCCTTGAATGAGCACGGGCATTTCGGTCACCACCTCCACATCCGTTAGTTGAGTCACGTCATTTTTGAGCACAATCAGCATGGGCATATCAGTGTTGTTTTTAGCCGTAATGATTTTCTCAAAAGCCAAAAAGCCAATGAAGCTAGCTTTTAACTGGTATACTTTTCCTTCTTCTAAATTTAGCCTGAATTGACCTTGATTGTTGGTAACGCCAAAAGAAGCCACGGTTTTCTTAGCGGTATCCAAGGCCATTACATTGGCGAATTCCAAAGGAATACCCAGCGAATCGCGTACTTCGCCCACAAAAGCCACCTTTTGTTGTGCTTTTAGAGCAAAGCCCGATAAGCCAAGCATCAAAATGATGATGGTAGAAAGTTTTTTCATGCCTGTTGTTTGTGAATTGACCTAGGGCTGCCGATTAATTACCACCAATTTTGATTACGGTTTTGCCTCCTTTACTTTCGGAACTGAATTTCTCCATCATCTCCTGAGTTTTTTCCTCACGAATGGCCTCATACTCCTCCTGAGTCACTTTTTTGCCTTTGTTGGGCATTTTTATATCCACGCCACCTTCAGGATTTAAAGTGAGTTTTGTACATAAATACGTGGTTCTACCGTCCGACACTTCTAAAATTAAACCCGGCAAACCCCAATAATCGCCAGGACCTTGCGATACAGGAATTTGAGGCGTGTACCAAGCTTCAATCTGAACAGTATCGGTCACGGTTTTCATTTCGTTTTCGCCTTCATTAGAGAAAGACATGGTTTTGTGTTCAGAAATTTTGGTACTGACAGCCTTTTGAGCCATATAGTTGCCAATTTTTTTCGTCTCGTCTGTTAGCTTCCATTCTCTGGTTTCCAGTTCATCATCTACTAAAAATGGCTTTGAATAAATATCGGCCTGACGCAGAAAACGCTGTGTAGCCACGTTTTTATACAAGCCAGTTCCTCCAGCAGTTGTCATTCTAATTACAACCCCGCCTGAAGATGCTGCGGTTGGAGCACCGTCCAAACTCTCTTCTTCTTTCCAGTACGATTCAGTCAAATTGAACTTCAACGTGAACTCTTTCTGAAGTTGCTTTTTCATCTGTTCAGCAATTTTGGCTTCCATTTCTGGGTCCATGCCATCGCCTTTAACACTAAAACCCTTCATTTGGGTGACAGACTGATAATGAGCTTCTCCTTGAAAGTTTTGGGCCTTGAGCTGTGAGCTGGCCAAAGTGATGATAAAAAGTAGGAGGTAAAAGATGTTGAGTTTTTTCATTTCCGTAGACTTTGATTTTTCGATATTCAAACCAAGTCATAGTAGTCTAAACAATGAGTTAACGAGTGTTAACGAGTGTTAACCAAGGCGTTAAGCCATTGCTGAATCACTATATTTGAAGTGTGAAAAAGGGTAAGTTCAAACTTATTATCTATTTGATTTCCTGCACGGTTTTGCTCACCGTGGGCATTCAGGTATACCGGAATATTCAGAATTATCAACTGAACAAGGAACGCTTTATTAAGGATGTTCAAACCGCCTTGGACAATGGTGTAGAGAGCTATTATGCCTTTATGGCCAAAACCGATGTACTCAAATTCAAGACGGAGGAACTGGATGAAAAAGGACCTCAGATCAAAAAAATGCTAAGCGGGGCGGTATCTTCTTCATGGAGTACTTCAGCCGACAGTTTGCTAGACAGTATCGGAAAATCCAAACCCTTTATGCAAATCAGCATGGCCGATTCGATTGTAAAAAACGGCAATTTGTCATTTGGCTCCATTCATGTAACCTCATACGGCAACTCCGATCGAGCTCCAAAACTGATGGGCTATTTTTCTAAAGATTCCATTCCTTCTTCTATAAAAATTCGCAAAGTAGACAGCGTAACCAAAAGTCAGGCATTTGAAGAGTTTACTAAGATGGTTATCATATCCCTCACAAGGGATACTGTGGATTTCAAAAAGCTCAATAAAGGGGTATTGGCAGAATTGGACCGAAGAAATCTGAACATTGACTATCGCCTTAAACATTTTAAGGACTCAACTTTGAAGGGTGAGTTCACCACAAAAGAAGGTAGAACTTTCGATTTATCTACTGTTTCCAACTCCAGTTTCTTGCCCAAAGGGCAGTCTATTGAAATAGATTTCCCCAATTCTTCTCTTATTATTCTGAAAAGAGGAATGGCCGACATGCTGATTTCTTTGCTGATTTGTTTAGCCGTAATTGGCTCGCTACTCTATTTGTATCGCATTATCAACCAACAAAAGCAATTGGCCGAAATCAAAAATGACTTGATTAGCAACATTACCCACGAATTTAAAACGCCTATTGCCACGGTAAATTCCGCTTTGGAAGGCATTGCAAATTTCAATCGAGCGAACGATCCGGCTAAAACCGCCAAATATTTAAGCATTTCGAACCAGCAATTGGAAAAGCTAAACCTTATGGTGGAGAAGCTTTTGGAAACAGCAACCTTGGATAGCGAAGATCTTAAACTGAGAAAAGAACCTCTCAATTTTAGCCAAATGTTGCACACCATGATTGAGAAATATAAAATGGTGGGCGAAGCTAAGTTCATTCGGTTTTTGGAACATCAACAAGATGTAATTGTGGAGGCCGATCCATTTCATTTAGAAAACGCTATTTCCAATCTGATCGACAATGCCATTAAATATGGAGGAGATGAAATAACTGTTTCTTTAGATCAGAAAAATGGCTTTACGCAAGTGGTTGTACAAGACAACGGAGGCTTTATAGAAAAGAGTCAAAAGGAAAGAATATTTGACAAATTCTATAGAATACCCAAAGGTAATCAACATGATGTTAAAGGATTTGGCATTGGTTTGTACTATACCAAAAGCATTATAGAGAAGCATGGTGGCTCTATAAAATTGATTCTAAAACCCCAACTCACCAGTTTTGAAATAGCGATTTAAGATGGATCGGAAAATAAAAATATTGCTGGCTGAAGATGAAACTGCTTTAGGAACCATCGTTAAAGAGAGTTTGGAAACCCGTGGTTTTGAGGTTCTATTTTGTGAAAATGGAGAAGAAGCCATGAGGGTTTATAAAAATGAAAGTCCAGAATTGTTGGTGCTTGACGTAATGATGCCCAAAAAGGATGGATTCACTTTGGTAAAAGAAATCAGAACTAGCAATGAAAACATCCCGGTGATATTTCTGACTTCAAAATCCAGAACAGAAGATGTTGTGGAAGGCTTTGGCCTGGGCGGAAATGATTATTTGAAAAAGCCCTTCAGCATGGAAGAGTTGATTGTGAGAATTCATGCTTTATTGGACAGAAAAAAGAGGCGTGAATCTTCCGAAGAAATTGCGATTGGCAAGTACTCTTTCAACTTTTCTAAACAAAGGCTTCAGTTAGGAGAAAACGAACATCAGCTTACGCATAGAGAAGCACAAGTGCTTTTTCATTTGTGCGAAAACAAAAATGCCGTCACCGACCGCAGCTTGATTTTGAACAAGCTTTGGGGCAATGACGACTTTTTTAATGCTCGCAGCATGGATGTTTTCATTTCCAAACTGCGTAAAAAACTAGCTGCAGACGATTCGGTTGAAATTCTAAACGTGAGAGGTTTCGGCTACAAGCTAGTTTGTTGACACAACTATTTCGTTTTTACCTTTATGAGAACCTCACGCTTCTTCAGTTGCTTTTTCTTATAGAATTCATACATTTTATCACCCTTGATGACTTCCATTTTTTCAAGGGTGCCACTACCTAAGTTGTACAAGTTTTCAAAAGTCCAATCAGGTTTTAGTTCGCCATTAACTTCAATCATAGGCGTTAAACCCTGAACATCTTTAAGTGCTAAATCAAGTTGTTCCTTCTCGGGAATCCAATCGCTAAATATTGCTTCTGAATAATCGGGGCTAGTTACCGTTAACAAAACGATTTTATCATATCTGCTTTTCTTATACCCATGCTTTGTCAAAACCTTCACAAAGGACTTTTCTTCTGACGAGCCGGAATCTACTGAGATACTTAGAATATAATTGGGATCGATAAGCCTAAAGTCTTGTTCACTTCTCTCCTTACCATCTATCAAATAAACCACCTCCTTATCATCAGATTTTGCTGAACGGATTTTAACGCTTACCCTTTCTCTAGCCTCTTTTCTTTGAGCTTCTTCAGTTGAATAGAAATAGTGTGTGTCTCCCTTCTTTTCAAAAATCTTCGCAGAATCCAAGGAGATTAATTTTACATTCAGTGCTTTCAGCGATACGGAGTCAATAAATCTGTAATTATCCACAATGTCGACCACCTTCATTCCAATTGGGATGAGATCATTCAATTCCTGTGCGCTCAAAATTTTGCCATGGAATTGAAAAACACTGCTGTCAGCTTTGATTCCCTTTGTAAGTTCAATGAGCTTATGAGTTGATATAATTTGCTCCTGAATGGCCAAAGCATCTTTTAGGTTTTCCAATTCTTTAACCATATCTAGCTTCTTGAGCTGAAGAAGAACAGAGGTGGAATCGAGAGATTGCAAGCTAACTTCTTTAAGTCTCATTTTGAGTTGTTCTAACTCCTCACGCAATTCCTTTGACAACTGTTGTTCCGAAGAAACCCTTTCGAGTTGCGAAATAGCCTCTATTTCCGCCTTCATTCTTCTGGTTAAGTCTTCAACTTGCTCTTCTTCTATGGTTTGTTTTGCCAGATTTGATTTTTTGGCAAAGCCTCTGAGCTGTTCATAAGCTTCCTTGTAAGTCTGAAATTCATCTCCCGTCAAATTCCTTCCAGAAATGCTGATACTTTCCACAGCGCCTAAAGCTGAGGTTTTCACTTTCACGGCACTGTTCGGCTGAACCATTTCGAGAATAGCATTGGCAACTTTGCCCGTATCCTGTTTAACCATTTCACGGATTGAAAAATCGTTTATGGTATCAATATTCAAAGGATCGGTGCTCAAATTATATGCTTCCGGTTCAATGGCTTGAAGCATAACATCTGCTGATTCCAAAGGGCTTTCACTTGGTTTTTGAACGTAGCTCATCAACAGAAAACTCGAAAGCAAAAGAGCCATAGAAAGCAAACCTCCTAACCAATTGGTGTTTGATTTTCTTTGAGCAATTCGCTGAACCCTTTTCAACATTTGATTTTTACGATTTGCAAAAGCCAAAGCAGGGGAATGATTCATGGATTGAAATTCAGAAACACTCGCCAAAGCCCTCACCAAGGACAGTCGCCCGTTGGCCAGTTCCATGGCATTTTCATCGCAGTCAAACTCTCTTTCATCGTCCAATTGAGCGTTCAACCACCAAAATGCAGGATGATAAAAATACAGAACCTGCAACACGTTGATAACTATGTTGATAAGAAAATCCATTCTTCGAATATGAGCGAGTTCGTGTAGAAGAATTGCCTCAATTTGGTCTGTAGGTAGCGCCTGAATTAAACCCATAGGAAAAATAATCACAGGTTTTATTACCCCCATCACCAAAGGAGAAGAAATAGCTTCAGAGTACTTTAAAAGCACTTTTTGTTTAATTTTTAATTTTTCACAATAAGCTTGAAGAACGCCAAGCCATTCTGAATCGGTAATTTCGTTGGCGTTGGATTTCAAGCGATTAAGAAACACAAAACCTCCCAACATTCTGACTGTGAATAACAAGCAGCCAATCAACCAAATGGCCATTGCAATGCCTGCATTTTTCTGAGTCCATTCCCTCCAAAAAGCCAAAGGGTCTACGGAAGAAGAAATTGGAGATGATTCAACAGCCGTTTGATGAAACTCCGTGCTGTCATATACAAAATTCAAATCCAAAAGTCCTATTGAAGATAATCGAGATGATTCAACACGATAATCCTGGTAATGCTGATAAAATGTGAAACCTGAAATTATAGGAAGGGCCAAAATTGCTACAAGTACAATTTTAAAGCGCAAGGCGGGACGTGCATTTTTTGTGAAAGCGAGCAAAAGGAAAGTTAGAATAAGAACAAGTGCTCCTTGCCAAAGCGAATCGAGCAAAGTTGAGCCAATAATGGCTGTCCATTGTGGGTTAATCAGCGCATTCATTCGTCACCTCCTTCTAGTTTTTCAATAAGCTTTTTAATCTCGTCCAATTCCCTTTGGGAAGCTTTACCCTGACCAAGGGCTTGCATTACCAATTGTGACGCTGAACCACTAAAAGCACTTTCAACAAGTCTATTAAGTAAAGTTTGCTGTACTTTACTTTGATTAATAGCTGACTTGTACACATGCGTGCGAGAGGTTTCATCTCTTTCTACTAAGCCTTTTTGAGCCATAATTTGCATCAACTTTAAGGTAGTAGTATAGCCGGTTTCCCTGGTTTTATTCAGTTCATCATTCACTTCACGAACCGTACACGGCTCTTTATTCCAAAGAACTTTCAGTATTTCAAGTTCAGATTCTGTTGGCTTATTCATATCAGATATTTTGAGTTAAATCATTACGAAGCATTTCGTACAACAATTATATACGAACTATTTCGTAAACGCAAGACCACTACGAATAAATTCGTAGAACTTTTTATTCTTTCAATTTATTAGCTTTAAAAATTAAGATCAACCTGCATGAAAAGCCCCTTAAGCTTTAACCCAAAACAGAAGAAAAGCCAAGAACTCGGCTTTGGCAATAAGGCTTATGGCAAAAATACCCGAATGATAACCTCAGACGGGATTTCCAATGTAAAGCGGGAAGGCTTGAATTTCTGGAGTTCTTTAGACGCCTACCACGAGCTTATTAACATGCACTGGCTGGGCTTCATTCTTATTCTGTTTCTATCTTTTGTGGTGGTGAATCTCATATTTGCCGTTCTGTATTACCTAGCGGGAAAGGGGGCGATTACGGGTGCAAATCATACCGATACGCTACACCACTTTCTCGATGCATTTTACTTCAGCACACAAACCATAACCACCGTAGGCTTTGGCGGCCTTAGCCCCAATTCCAACTGGGTAAGCATATTATCTGCTTTCGAATCATTTTTAGGCTTATTGGGAATAGCCTTAGCTACAGGTCTTATGTTTGCCCGGTTTTCAAAACCCAGAAAACAACTCATGTATAGTGAAAACGCCATCATTGCTCCTTACCACCACATCAACGCCTTGATGTTTCGCTTTGCTAACGGAGGCAAAAATCAACTGATAGAAAATGAGGTAGAGGTTGTGGCTACGGTATGGGATGAAGAGGAGGATCGTAGAATTTTTCAACCCTTAAAACTAGAGCGCTCCAAAATCAATTTCCTGTCCACCACATGGACCATCGTTCACCCAATTGATGAGAAAAGCCCGCTAAACAATTTGACCAAAGCGGACATGAAGCAACATAGCCTAGAAATCATCATCATGTTCAAAGCTTTTGACAATACTTATGCCCGCATGATCTACGATAGAAGAAGCTATAGTCATGAGCGAATTGTTTGGGGTAAGAAATTCGTTCCTGTTTTCATTCGCGACAATGAGACTATAATGAAAATTGACATGAAAAAATTGGGGCAGATGGAAGACGCAACACTAAACTAGCCTTCCATCACCATTAAACGATATCCGATATTATTCTTTCAAACAAAAGAGATGGCGATTAGGTAATTTGATTCATATCAAACTACGCCATATGAAAGCCTATAACAAACTAACTCAACTTTTTGGCGCGTTGATGATCATGGTTCTTCTGAGCACCAACCCTGTTTTTGCTCAAGATAATCTCGGCTATCAGCGCCCTCCGGAAGAAATCGCAAAGCTAATTGATGCACCTTCCACTCCTTCCGTAAGTATCGATTCTAAAGCAGAATGGATGTTACTCATGGAAAGACCTGGCTATCCTTCAATCGAAGAAATTGCCGCTCCAGAACTTCGCATTGGTGGAACAAGGATTAATCCTGCCACTAACGGTCGCAGCCGTCAAAGCCACATGACCGGCCTTACATTGAAAAACATTTCTTCGGGTGAAGAATTCAGTTTTTCAGGTATGCCAGCTAAACCACAAATCGGAAACGTAAGCTGGTCCATGGACGAAAGCAAAGTTGCCTTTACCAACACTACCGAAAATGGTATTGAACTTTGGCTTGCAGACATTGCCTCTAAATCAGCCAAAAAACTCACTGGTGCCATTGTAAACAACGCTTATGTAAGCGCATTTGAGTGGATGCCAGATAACACGCATTTATTGGTAAGCACCACTAAAGACAACCGAGGGCCTGAGCCTAAAAAACCAACTGCTCCAAAAGGCCCTGTGTTACAAGAAACCTCAGGAGCCATGGCCGCCTCTCGTACTTATCAAGATTTGTTGGAAAACCCTTATGACGAAACGCTTTTCGACTATTATACCACTGTTCAACTAAGAAAAATCGATTTGAATGGAAATGCTGAAAAGCTAGGAGCACCACAAATCATTAAGGATTTCAATATTTCGCCTGACGGCCAATACATTTTAGTTCAAACCATCCAAAGACCATTCTCTTATTTGGTTCCAGGATCTAGATTTCCGTTCAATTATGAGGTTTGGAACAACAGTGGAAAACTATTAAAAGTAGTGGCTGAAATTCCTTTGGACGAAGAAAGACCAACTGGTTTTGACGCTACAAGAGAAGGGCCAAGAAGCATGACTTGGAGAGCCGATCAACCTAATACTTTATATTGGGCAGAAGCCAAAGATGGTGGCGACCCTAATAAAGAAGTAAAAGAAAGAGATGTGGTTTACACATTAGGCGCACCTTTTACAGCCAAGCCTTCAAAATTGGTGGGTACTACTTATCGTTACTCAGGAATTCAATGGGGCGATGCCAACAGAGCCATTCTTAACGAATCTTGGTGGGCTTCTAGAATGGATAAGCGAACACTTATCGATCCTACAAATCCATCAAAATCAGGTACAGTTATAATTGAAAGGCCTACTACAGACCGATATAACGATCCAGGAAACCCAGTAATGACCAAAAACGATTACGGCTGGTATGTTCTTTTAATGGATAAGGACGATATATTTATGAGAAGTACAGGTGGTTCTCCTGAAGGTGATAGGCCTTATTTGAGCAGATTCAACCTTAAGAATAAGAAAACCGAAATTCTATTCCGTTCCGAAGCCCCTTACTACGAAAGAGTTACCGATGTTTTAAGCAAAAAAGCGGACAAAGTTATTACACTAAGAGAATCAGAGAAGGATCCTCCAAACTACTACCTACGCGACCTTAAAAAGGGAACCATCACCGCAATTACTGAATTTCCTCACCCACAACCTGAATTGTTGGCTGTAAATAAGGAAATCATCAAATACAAAAGAAAAGATGGTGTTGACTTAACAGCTACATTATACACTCCTGCCGGCTATGACAAAGCTAAAGATGGCCCATTACCCGTTTTAATGTGGGCTTACCCAAGAGAATACAAATCGGCACAAAATGCTTCTCAAGTTAGAGGCACACCTTATTCATTTACCAGAGTAAGTTCGGGTTCTCCGCTTTTCTGGGTGTTGAGAGGCTATGCCGTAATGGACAATACTGAAATGCCAATTATTGGCGAAGGCGATAAGCAACCAAACGACTCCTTTAGAGAGCAATTGGTTATGAATGCCGAAGCCGCCATTGACAAAGTAGTTTCTATGGGAGTAGGAGACAGAAATAAAATAGCGGTTGGCGGCCATTCTTATGGAGCCTTTATGACGGCTAATTTATTAGCGCATTCCGATCTTTTTGCTGCCGGTATTGCCAGAAGTGGTGCTTATAATAGAACATTAACTCCTTTTGGATTCCAACAAGAAGAGCGTACGTATTGGGAAGATCCAGAGCTTTACAACTATATGTCGCCATTTATGCATGCTGACAAAGTAAACGAGCCGCTTCTGCTCATCCATGGTGAGGCTGATAACAATTCAGGAACGTTCCCAATTCAGAGTATCCGATTCTATAATGCGATCAAAGGTCATGGAGGAACTGCCAGATTGGTGATGCTTCCAAGCGAAAGTCATGGCTATCAGGCAAAAGAATCAATCATGCACATGCTCTGGGAAATGGACACTTGGTTAGATAAGCACGTTAAAAACGCAACCACCAAGCCTGAGAATACTAAAATAGAAAGCGGAAAATAGAAGTCCACTTTTTTAACATCTAACCCTCCAATCATTAGAGTCACAACTAACGTTTGGAGGGTTTATTATTTTATGGGACTTAGTTCCACTTCAGCAGGTAAGAAAAGCGGCACCAAAAACACCTGCACTATCGCCAAGCTTTGGCTTTACGATAGGCACTTCAAGTCTTGGGTTGAAAATATACTTTTGAGCTTCAGCCACACCTCGAGTATAAAGCTCTTCAATATTACCAACGCCACCGCCCAGCACAATCACGTCAGGATCTAATATATTAATGACAACAGAAATAGCTAAACCGAAAAAATGCATAAGCCTATCCATAGTTTCCACGGCATGAATATCACTGCCTTCGCGGGCCAATGGAATAATCTCTTTAAGTCTTTTTTGCTGCCCAGAAACCTCATGGTAATATCTTTCTAAAGAAGGTCCCGCAATCACCTTTTCTACACATCCACTCTTTCCGCAATAGCACGGCCCACCAGATTCATCTAGAAAATTATGCCCCCATTCGCCTCCAATTCCGTGTTTTCCTCCCCAAACTTGGCCATTGAAAACCACGCCACCACCAGCGCCAGTGCCCATGATTACACCAAAAACTACCTGAGCGTCTGGGGCTACCTCGGGCACAATCCCCATTCTAGCTTCAGCCAAAGCAAAACAGTTGGCATCGTTGGCCATAAACAAGGGAACACCCAAAAGAGCTTCCAAATCCTTTTTAAACGGACGCTCATTTAAAGATTGACTATTGCTATTTTTCATGAGTCCTGTTGGCGGATCAATTGTTCCAGGAGTACCAATTCCAATGGACTGCGGCTGCTCGCCCAACTCTTCTGAGATTTTCTCAACCAAAAGTTTGATTCGCGAAAGCACGTGCTCATAACCTTTATCGGCTTCGGTTTCGATTCTTGTGCGCACAAGCACTTCCGGATTTTCCTTCGACTTAAGCACCACTCCTTCAATTTTGGTTCCGCCTAAATCTATCCCCCAAAGTTTTTCTGACTTATGATTTTCCATAGTGTTTCAAAATATAAAAAGTTGAACAAACTAAACCGTATGTGCCCAATGAAAATTGTAGAAGAGTAGTTTGAAAACCTTTCTATTGTGGTGAATCCCAAAATGGATTAGCTTTCGCGAATGAAGATTTTGTGCATCCAAACTGGAGGAACTATTGATAAGGATTATCCAAAAACCAATAAAGGATATGCTTTCGAAATTGATGAACCCGCTATAAACAGAGTGCTGCAAAATGTAAATCCCGGTTTTGAATTCGAGATTGTGAGCCTATTGAAAAAGGACAGTATGGACATTACGGATGAAGACAGAGATACAATCAAGCAGTGCTGTGAAAGAACTTCCTTAAATAAAATATTAATTACCCATGGCTCAGATACACTTGTTGAAACCGCTCAATTTCTTTCTGACATAAAAAACAAAACCATAGTTTTAACAGGCGCGTATCGACCAGAGAGGTTTTCGAATTCCGATGCAGCCTTTAATATTGGAGTAGCAGTCGGACTGTTAAACTTTGCAAAAGAGGGCATTTACATAGCCATGAATGGAATGGCATTTGTTCCTGAAAATTGCCAAAAAAACGAGCTATCGGGAAAATTTGAACCAAAACTTGACTCTTAATACCATTTAGAAATAAAGCATATGAGAAAATATACAATTTGGGCACTATTGATTTTCGCCTCAATGAGGCTTGCCGCCCAACAACAAGATTCTGTTCAGGTTCCACCAAAAAACTGGTTCAATCTAGATCCTGTGGAAGACCGAATGAACGGAGTGAGTACAGAAAGAACCTATCGCGAATTGTTAACAGGCAAAAAATCTCAGCCCGTTATTGTCGCAGTAATTGATTCTGGAATTGATATTGACCACGAAGACCTTAAAGATGTAGTTTGGACCAACAAAGGTGAAATACCAAACAACGGCATTGATGATGACAACAACGGTTACATTGACGACATCCATGGCTGGAACTTTATTGGTGGCAAAGATGGCCGAAATGTGGATAAAGATACTTATGAGGTAACCAGAGTTTACAAATCTTTAAAAGCAAAATATGGTGATAAGAGCGAAAAGGACATCTCTAAAGGCGAAAAGGCAGAGTATGAACTTTGGCTAGATGTAAAAGGCAAATACGAAGAAAACTCCATGAAGGCCAAAATGCAGTTTAATCAATACAGCAGTTTGGCTCGTCAAATTGATAGGTTCAATCGCCTTTTCGAGGCTTATTTAGATAAAGATGGTATTACGGCAGAAGACCTAAAGGAAATCAAGTCAAACGATGCCCTTATTGATGTTGGCAAAAACTATATGTCTCAAATTTTGGGAGAAGTTGGCGATGAGATGACTTTGGACACTGTGGTCTACTTAATCAATCACGATATAGACGAAATGAGTGCCGATGCTCAATTTCGTTATGATTTAGATTTCGACACTCGAGAAATTGTAGGAGACAATCCTGATGTGTTAGACGAAAAAGGTTATGGAAATAACGATGTAATTGGAAAAAACACGGACAACTTCCATGGCACTCACGTTGCGGGAATCATAGCTGCAAAAAGAGGTAACGGAATCGGAATTGATGGTATTGCCAATAACGTGCAAATCATGGCCATAAGAGCTGTTCCTGATGGAGATGAAAGAGATAAAGACGTTGCCAATGCCATTCGTTATGCCGTGGATAACGGAGCGCAAGTTATCAACATGAGTTTCGGAAAAGCCTATTCTCCTCATTTGCAATATGTGTATGATGCCATTGCTTATGCAGAATCTAAAGGTGTATTGCTTGTACACGCGGCAGGCAATAGCGGAGAAAACACTGATGAGGCGAGCAACTATCCAAATGATAAATTCGGTAAGAAAGGTGATCACCCAAACTGGATTGAAGTTGGTGCATCTTCATACGGAGAAGGAGCCGACTACGTGGGTAGCTTCAGTAATTTTGGAAGTAAAACTGTTGACCTTTTTGCACCAGGGGTTTCAATTTATTCATTAGCACCAGGAAATGATTATCAAGATGCGAACGGAACAAGTATGGCTTCTCCAGTTGTGGCTGGCGTTGCCGCATTACTACTTTCTTACTATCCTGATCTAACGGCCGATCAAGTAAAAGACATTCTGATGAAATCTGTGAGAAGACTAAACGGAATTAAAGTGCCAGAACCAGGTAGTGCTGATGAAGTTAGCTTCTCTAAACTCTCTAAGTCGGGCGGGATTATCAGTGCGTACGAAGCGGTAAAACTTGCAGAATCCATGCAGGTAAAAGGCCGAAAGAAATAATCCCCAACGGATATAAAACAAAAAACCCGAAGCGAAACTTCGGGTTTTTTAATGCTTTAAAGTTTTATCAGGCGGTTACCTCAATCTCCTCGCCCAATTTATTTTGGAGTACATAACTTGAAAGACCTAAAGAACTGTCCTTCTCAATTTTTACCCAAGAATGGTATTTTTTATACCATTGCCATCTTTTGGAAAAGATGCCCTTTGTAAAGTAAGCATGCAAAAACGGATGTACAGTCAATGATACTCCCTTCTCGTTTTGCGTACCAAGAATGTATTCCACATTCTTTTCAATTTGATCAGAAACCAAAATGGTAGCTCCTACTTTACCCGTTCCTCCACAAGTTGGGCATTCTTCCCTTGTGGTGATATTCATTTCTGGTCTTACACGCTGACGAGTAATCTGCATAAGACCGAATTTGGTGATCGGCAGAACCGTATTCTTGGCTCTATCTTCATCCATAATATCGCGCATTACCTTGTAAAGCTGCTTTTTATTCTCAGCCTTACGCATATCGATAAAGTCGATAACGATAATGCCACCCATATCCCTAAGGCGCAATTGTCGAGCAATTTCTTTAGCGGCTTCAATATTCACCGCTAAGGCTGTGCTTTCTTGATCTTCGCCAGCATTGGATTTGTTTCCACTGTTGACATCGATTACGTGAAGTGCTTCAGTATGCTCTATTATTAAGTAGCCGCCCTTTGGCAAGCTTACTGTTTTTCCGAACAAAGCTTTGAATTGGCGTTCTATGCCATAGGCTTCAAATAGCTTCGCTTTTCCGGTATATTGTTTTACTATTTTCTCCTTATCAGGAGCGATCTTTCTGATATAAGCCTTTATTTCATTAAAAATGGCTTTATCATCTGTTACTACACTGTCAAAAGATTCGTTCAGTATATCTCTGAGCAGTGATGAGGCTCTGCTCATTTCGCCAATAACCTTATCCTTAGGTTTGGCTTTGTGTAATTTCTTAATGCCTTCTTTCCAAGTTTCTTCTAGGTTCCGAAGGTCTTTGTCCAATTCGGCAACGTCTTTTCCTTTCGCCACCGTACGAACAATCACACCGAATTTTTCCGGTTTGATTGAGGATATTAGCCTCATTAATCTCTTTCTCTCTTCGCCATCAGTGATTTTCTTTGAAATATTGATGGAATCGGAGAAGGGCACCAATACCATGTAGCGCCCGGCTATTGACAACTCGCAAGAGAGTTGCGGCCCTTTTGTAGAAATAGGTTCTTTTACAACCTGAACAAGTATTTGCTGACCACGCGTCAGCACCTGGCTCATTTTGCCAAGCTTGTTAATGTCGGGTTCGCCTTTGAATTTGCTCAGGCTACCATCCACATTATTGGCCTGTTGGGCCATTCTGGTGTATTTATTCAGTGACTTTATTTGCGGGCCAAGGTCGAGATAATGCAGGAATGCATCTTTCTCGTACCCTATATCAATAAAGGCCGCATTTAGTCCCTGGACAATCTTTTTCACAGTGCCCAGGTACATGTCACCTACCTTAAACTGGTTGTCATCTTGATCATGATGAAACTCAACCAGACTTTTATCTTTCAGAAGGGCTATACGACATCCATCTTGAGTTGAATTGATTACTAATTCGTTACTCAATTTGAAGAAAGTTAAATGTTACAAAAAGAACTCAATGATGCGTATAAGCACAAAAAGAAGAAGTGATTACTTCTTCTTATGTCTGTTCTTTCTTAGTCTTTTCTTTCTCTTGTGAGTTGAAATCTTATGTCTTTTTCTTTTTTTACCGCAAGGCATAATCGTAATGTTTTAATGTTTTAATACTCTATTTTATTTTTTGTAAATACTCATCCACGGCCGTTTGAACCACAGGATCAGAATCCATACTCTTCACTTTTTCGAATTGAGCTTTTGCTTTTTGGGTTTTGCCAGTTTCAAAGTAGCAAACTCCTAAAAGGTAGTTACCATCCAAATTGTTTGGATGATAGCTCACTAAGTCTTCAAAGCGTTCTACAGCCCTATCAAATTGACCCGACTGCATAGATAAACGCCCCATGTTTAAAAGGGCCTTTTCGTTTTTCTCATCGCTAGCCAAAATTTCCCTAAGCATGGTAATTCCTTGCATTGGGTTCGTGGTGGCAATGTAGGTCATCGCTACATTGTTTTTAACATCAAGATTATCGGGCTGCTGCTCCAACACTTTTTGATAAAGCTCACGTGCCTTGTTTCCTAATCTTTCCACCTTACTTTGTTCTAAAGCGAAAGTAAATGCATTAAAATAAGCATCTCCGGCCTTTTGCCAAAGCTTGATTTCGTCAGCATCAGCAGCATACATTTCTGCATAATAAGCTGCGCTGTCGTATTGATTAACACTTTGGAAAACCAGCATCAGAGAATCCAAAGCTACTTCATTGCCCTTAATGGCTTGGCCATCGAACAATTCACCTTTCCAAAAATCAATTTTAGGTTGAGTTTCTTCAGGTATTTCCGAGCTGTGATCAATCACTTCACCGCCCGGAACACTTTCGTCTACAAATTGAGCTTCTTGTTGCTTATCGTTGTCTACAACTACGGTAGGTAGATTATAAAGGCCAATTACAACCAGTACTCCAACTACGATTAAGACAATTTGTATCTTTTTCATAAAAGGCCTTAAAGGCCGATTTTTTATTTGTTAACCACTTTAACCTTATCGCTAGTTTTTACTTGCTCAATAAAAACTTTTGAAGGTTTGAAACTTGGCACAAAGTGCTCATCGATAACGATGGCAGTATTTTGAGAAATGTTTCTGGCTATCTTTTTTGCCCTTTTCTTATTGACAAAACTACCAAAGCCCCTTACATAGATATTTTCACCATCGGCCATTGAATCCTTAACTACTGCAAACAGTGTTTCTACCGTTGTAGTAACGTCAGATCTATCTATTCCTGTCTTCTCTGCTATTTGGTTAATAACATCTGCTTTCGTCACCGTTGTTAAATTTTAGATTTATAAATATTGTGTAAAAAACTAATTCCCAGTTATTTTGGCCTGCAAAATTACGAGTTCATTTCTAATTAAAAAAACAAACCCTCAAATTTTACCCTTAGTCCCATTCCCACATTTGTTTGTAAAATTAAATTACCATGCTGAACAGTGAATTATTTGCAAATCAGCTGATTAGCTGGTACGGGCATCATAAGCGCAATTTGCCTTGGCGAAACACCAAAGACCCATATTCTATTTGGCTTTCTGAAATTATTCTGCAACAAACGAGGGTTGTGCAGGGCTTGCCTTATTACGAAAGCTTTAAAGAACATTACCCAACCGTACAGGATTTAGCGGCAGCTTCAGAAACCGAAGTTTTACGTCTTTGGCAAGGTTTGGGTTACTATTCGCGCGCCAGAAACCTTCATGCCTGTGCTAAAATGGTGGTAGAAGAGTTTGGTGGGCAATTTCCAAACAACTTTGATGAGCTGCTAAAACTAAAGGGCGTAGGGCGATATACTGCTGCAGCCATTGCCTCTTTTGCATTCGATCAACCCAATGCAGTAGTTGATGGCAATGTGTATCGGGTTTTGAGCCGTGTTTTTGGGATTGATGCCGACCTTTCTGCCAGTGCCACACCAAAAATCTTCGAAGCTAAGGCCAATCAACTATTGGATAAAGAACGACCAGCCATTTATAACCAAGCTATAATGGAATTTGGCGCCATTCAGTGTTCCCCCAAGTCACCCGCTTGCGCCATTTGCCCGTTTTCATCTGAATGCTATGCTTATAATCACAATCAGATTGACAGGCTTCCTGTAAAAACGAAGAAGGTAAAAGTGAAAAAGCGCTTCTTTACTTATATAGCCTTTCAAGTGGGCAATGAACTGTACATGAAGCAACGCGGGCCAAAAGATGTTTGGCAAGGTTTATTCGACTTCCATTTAATCGAAAATGATGCTCATATTTCAATAGAAGAGACGCTAAACAAGATTTCTGATTTGGAGTTGAGTAAAGCGATAGTGGAAGAAGAATCAAAATTATATGAACATGTTTTGACGCATCAGCGTATTTTTGCCAACTTCGTAAAAATAGAAATCAACCCATCGGAGCTCGGCAAACTTGAAGCTAAGCTTCCTCAATTAAAAAAATACACCTTAGAACAAATTAGGGATTTGCCAAAGCCAGTTTTGATTAGCAAATATTTGGAAGATTCTATATTTTAATTAATTTGTTCTATTCAAAAATATTTACAATATAATGGCTGGAGTAAACAAAGTAATCCTTGTAGGCAATTTAGGCAAAGACCCTGAAGTAAGACATTTAGAAAACGGACGCGCAGTAGCGAATTTTTCGCTTGCTACCAGCGAAACGTATAAGAACAAACAAGGTGAACGGGTAACCACCACAGAATGGCATAACATTGTACTCTGGACACCGTTAGCAGAAATAGCTGAGAAATTTTTAAAAAAGGGCAACCAGGTGTATATTGAAGGTAAACTAACTACCCGTTCTTGGGACGACCAAGACGGAAACAAGCGATATACTACCGAAGTTGTAGGAAATAACCTGACCATGTTAGGTTCTAAGTCCGACAACGAGGGAGGCGGAGGAAGTTCCTCTTATGCACCGAGCCAACAGTCGGCAAGCGAAGTTTCGAGCATCCCAGAAGATGATTCGGACGACCTTCCGTTCTGATGTTTTAATTAATAGTTCAAAGATTGGAACCAACAACAGACGACCCCTATCCTAGTTTGGCCCTTTTGGCCTTAGCTCAAGATATTTCCACCCCATATTTAGTTATAAACGGGGTGGTTTTCATTTTACTTGTCATGCTCTCTGCCCTGATTTCAGGCTCTGAAGTAGCATTTTTCTCACTCAGTTCCGACCAAGTTGACGAGTGTAAAAACAACGATACCCCTGTAGACAGACTAGTGGTAAAGTTGATTGAGCGCCCAAGACATTTGCTAGCCACCATTTTGATTATGAACAATCTGGTGAACATTGCCATTGTGACGCTTTCTACTTTCGTTACCTGGGAAATTGTGGGTTCTAGAACCACAGAAGGCACTATAGTGGTAACCTTAACGGCTATAGTAACTTTTGTAATTCTTTTCTTTGGAGAAGTAGTTCCCAAAAACTTTGCTACGCAAAACAACCTCAGCTTTGCCAGAACCACGGCTCGCATGCTCAAGTTCTTCGAAGGATTTGTAAAGCCAATTTCATTTATTCTGATTGGCTTCACTCAATTAATTGAAAGAAGGGTTCAGAAAAAAGGGCATAACATAACCGTAGATGAGCTTAATCAAGCGCTGGAAATGACCACAGGCGACAATACTACGGAAGAAGAAAAAGGCATTCTAAAAGGTATTGTGAACTTCAGTACCCTAACGGTTCGTCAGGTAATGCGCTCCAGAATGGACATTACCGCAGTTGATATGGAATTAGACTTCCACGAATTGATGGATAAAATCAATAAAAGCGGTTTTTCTAGAATTCCCGTGTACAACGAAACCATCGATAAAATTGAAGGCATTCTGTATATCAAGGACCTGCTTGCTCACGTTGAACAAGACGAGAATTTTAAATGGCAAGAGCTTTTGAGACCTGGCTTCTTTGTTCCAGAGAATAAAAAAGTAGATAGCCTTTTAAAGAATTTTCAAGATAAACGTGTTCATATGGCCATTGTGGTTGATGAATACGGTGGTACTTCAGGTTTAATAACCATGGAAGACATTATTGAAGAAATTGTGGGAGAAATCAACGATGAATTTGATGATGAAGATGTAGCCTACAATAAGCTGGACAACAACACTTATGTGTTTGAGGGCAAAACCTCGTTGAACGACTTCTGCAAAATTCTCGATATCGACCCTTACTTCTTCGATAATGTAAAAGGCGAAAGCGAATCTTTGGGAGGCTTGTTGTTGGAACTTCATAGCAAACTTCCTCGTGCAGGAGAAAAAATTCAGTTCGATCCATTTACCTTTACCATTGTGGCCGTAGACGTTCGCAGAATTAAAAGAGTTAGGGTATTGATTAATCGTAAACAGCCGGTTTGAAAAAGCATTTCTTCCAAGCATTCATTTTAGTTTTTGTTTTGTTGCTAGGGCTTTCGGCCTGTGAACAAACCTATTTGCCAAAACCTAAGGCATACAACAGAATTGATTTGCCTGAACATGTCTATCAATCTCTTCCCGACACTTTCCCTTACCATTTCTTCTATTCAAAATACGCGGAACTTTCGCGCGATACTTTCCCAAAAGCAGGCCGCTATTTTATAAACCTATACTATCCTGACTACGATGCAATACTTCAAATCACGTATAAGGATTTGACCAACCCTAAAAACAACATTGAAGAAATTTTAACCGATGCATTTGAGCTCATGATGAAGCACAGTGTTAAAGCCTATTCTATTCAAGAAAACCTGATTGGCATTAGAAATGGCCAAGTGGCCAGCATTGCCGACTTGAGCGGAGAAGTGCCTTCGCAGTTTCAATTCTTCACTACCGACACTACAAACCACTTTTTTAGAGGCGCTTTGTATTTTAACACCGCAGAGGCTAACGATTCACTTCAACCTATAATCGATTTCATTAAAAAGGATGCAATCGAAATGTTGAACACTTTGGAGTGGAAATACTAAATTGTTTCCATGCCTTCATTTTTTGAAACCCGCATTGAATTCCTCAAGGGCGTTGGACCGCAAAAAGGAGCACTGATTGGTGCTGAATTGGGCATATTTACTTATGCCGACCTCATTCAGCATTATCCTTTTCGGTATGAAGATCGCACGAAATTTTACCCTATAGACGAAGTTCATGGAGATTTACCCTTCGTTCAGGTAAAAGGAAGAATCAGAAGCATGCAAACTGTGGGCGAAGGTCGCAAAAAGCGATTGGTTGCTCAATTTGAAGATAGTACTGGTGGCCTAGAATTGGTGTGGTTTAAGGGCATTCAGTGGGTCACAAAAAAAGTACAAATCGGGGTTGATTATGTGGTTTTTGGCAAACCCACAGCCTATGGCCGCAAGGTAAATATTGCTCATCCCGAGGTTGAAGTGCTCACCACACAAAACGAAAGGGCATCCTTTCTTCAGCCCGTCTACCATACCTCGGAAAAAATGAAGGCCAAATACATAGACAGCAAAGCCATTTCAAAAATGGTGCGCCAGATTATGCTTTTGGCCGAAGGTTATATTCAAGAAACCTTGCCTGAGTTGCTGGTGCAGCAGTTTGGCCTAATGGAAAAGAAGCTTGCCATGTGGCATTTGCATTTTCCTTCTAACCCCGAATTGTTGAAAAAAGCTAGGTTTAGAATGAAGTTCGAAGAGCTCTTTTTTATTCAACTACGCCTTTTAAAAATGAAGGTGAATAGGGAAGAGAAATTCCGAGGTGCAGTTTTTCGCGATTCAAGTTTACTTACCGAATTCTATAACGATCATTTGCCCTTCGACCTTACCAATGCGCAAAAAAGGGTGATTAAAGAAATTTACCAAGACATGAAGTCGGGTAAGCAAATGAACCGCCTTTTGCAGGGCGATGTAGGTTCGGGAAAAACCATTGTGGCCTTTATTTGCATGTTGCTGGTTGTGGGTTCTGGGGCGCAAGCCAGCATGATGGCTCCCACCGAAATTTTGGCCGATCAGCATTTTGAAGGTCTCAAAGAGTTTGCAGATAAACTCAATATTGGCATTGCAAAACTAACGGGTTCTACTAAAAAGCGAGAGCGTAAAATTATTCACGAAGGGCTTTTAAACGGAGATATCAGCATTTTAGTAGGCACACATGCACTGATTGAAGATGCCGTTCAGTTTAAAAACCTTGGCCTAGCCATTATTGACGAACAGCATCGCTTTGGTGTGGCTCAGCGCGCCAAACTTTGGGGCAAAAATGAGGAGTTCCATCCGCACGTGCTCGTAATGACTGCCACCCCAATTCCTCGAACGCTCGCCATGACGGTTTATGGCGATTTGGAAGTTTCTATTATCGATGAATTGCCCGCTGGGCGAAAGCCAATCAAAACCTTACATCAGTACGATGCTAAGCGGCTTCAGGTGTTTGGCTTTATGAAGGAAGAAATCAAAAAGGGCCGTCAAATCTATGTGGTTTACCCGCTTATCGAAGAATCTGCAAAGCTGGATTTGAAAGACCTGGACGATGGTTATGAATCGATAAAACGAGCTTTTCCTGACCAACATATTAGCATTGTGCATGGCAAAATGAAACCGCAAGACAAGGACTTTGAAATGCAGCGTTTCATAAAACACGAGACTCAGATTATGGTGGCTACCACAGTAATTGAGGTAGGCGTAAACGTGCCCAATGCTTCGGTAATGGTTATCGAGAATGCAGAACGTTTTGGTTTGGCTCAGCTCCATCAGCTCCGAGGCCGCGTAGGGCGTGGCGCAGAACAATCCTACTGCGTTTTAATGACCGAGTATAAGCTGAGCAAAGAAGCCCGAACCCGATTGGAAACCATGGTACGCACCAATAATGGTTTTGAAATTGCCGATGTGGATTTACGTTTGCGTGGCCCAGGCGACATTACCGGAACCCAACAGAGCGGTGTGCTAGATTTACTGATTGCCGATATTGCCAAAGATGGCGCTATTCTACAAGCCGCCCGAAATGCCGCCAGCGATATTCTGGATGATGACCCCAACCTTACAAAACCAGAAAACCGCAACATCCTCCGCCATATTCAATCCCTACCCAAAACAGTGGTTAATTGGGGAAGGATTAGTTGATTGCAAGACTTTAGACATTAGAACCTAGACGCTAGATCTTAAATCGTTCATAAACCAAATTACAAATGACCAATTCCCTAATGACCAAACTACCACCTCCACAAATAACTGGCTTTAAAGAAGAAGCCCTGAGCGGTGTTTAAGTATTGATCGTGGTTGATATACTGGCTGCCATCCCAGCGAATTCTTTCGTAAACCGAAGCCCAGCCCAAGTGAACTACTGTACCAGGAATGTAGGTAAACGAAACCAAAAGATTCGGACTAAATACCTTGCTCAAACTATTATACTGAGCAATCCCCCTAAAAAACAGATATCGGTTTAATTGATAAACCACACGACCCCGCACAATGTGGATGTCGTAGTATTTTGCATCCGTATCGGAGTTGTATAGCGAGTTAAACGTATGGGTAACCTGCGCACTAAACTTATCTGAAAATTGCAAAGTCAGGTTATTGCTGATACGTCTTCCATAACCTTGAGCGGATTCTTGATAGTAAGTGCCATTGTCCCAATCGTAATTGGTGCGGAAGAAGATGCGCTTGGTAATTTGCGAACTCGCTTGAACACTGATGGTGCCGTCTTTAAATTCCTCGCCCAAATAAATTTCTGAAGAGTGATCGGCAGAAACTGAAATTCGCGTATTTCGGGGCAAAGTGGCTGCTAAAGAAAAATACAGTACGTGTTCATTAAGTCCGCTCGGTTTATCCTTAGTTAGTGCCGCATACATTTGAGGGTCAATCCTTTTGATCAAGCCTTCCTTTTTAGGGAAAATTTTGGGGTTCAAGCTTAGCGTTGCTCGGCTAATGCCAGTTCGGGTAATATAACCCACTTCTGAACCAAACCTTTCTCCAATATCCAGCACATTAATGGAACCGCTAAAGTTTCTGGTGTTGCGCGAAACCCCAAAAGCCACAGAATTATTACTCACCAAATCGCCTTGGGTATTTAACGTTTCTGCATTCAAAAAATGCCCTGTCACCTGATTTGCTTGCAGAAAACGGTATTGACCATCGCCACCAATTACATTATTGTAGCCTCCGTTTCGTCTTCGGGTTGTGCCAATTAAGCCTACATAACTGTCTTGAGAAAGCGAGCGCATATAACGCAAAACACCAACATCAGCGGTTTCGTCTTCGGTAAAATCCACCAGATTTTCATCGGCACGATCTACGGCATAAATGCTGGAAATAATATTCTTGTCGCCAATTTTTCCCGTTAGTTTGGTAGCCATTTTGGGAGAAACAATGGAACGCGAATTCACTACTGAACTCACAGGAGAGAAGCCTCCAGTTCCTGCAAAGTTGAAGTTTTCATTTCCTTCTAAAAAGAAAGGCCTTCTTTCAGGATAGTTAACTGGAAAACGTTGATTTACCTCAACTTGTTGGGCATCCGACTCTACTTGGCTAAAGTCAGGATTCAGCGTAGCATCAAAAACAAGTTCGGGCGTAATACCAATTTTGGTGGTTAAGCTTGGCTGAAAATTATAGTCGTTTTGGTAGTTGCCTTCAATGTGTTCTTTATTCACCGCATAAGTAATGGCAGGGAGAATTTCAACCAATTTAGGCTTGTTAACTCTGCTATATTCCAAAGGCATCATTTGAGTAAGAAATGAAAAACCCTGTTTAGGATCGAGCGGAGGAAAAGTGCCCTGGGTAGAAAAACGGCTGATTTTTCGTTCGAAAATTACGCCCATTTCAACATTACCCTCTTTAACGGTATAGCGAATACTTTTGAAAGGAATTTTGGCTTCTACCACATAACCATCATCAACGATTTTGGCTGCGCTGTACCAAATCAGGTCCAAACCGATGTCTTCATTTCCGGCCGCAAAACGCGTATCCATCTGAATTCCGTTAGGGTTTACATACAAACCATAAAGGGATTGGCCGCTGTTGAACGAATCCAGATTGATGCAAATCCAATCGTCCGCACCAATTTTATCTCTCGCAGCAATTGACGTTTTGATCAGCTTAGGATCATCAAAACACTTAAAGGCGAAATATAGATTTTCGCTATCGTGGGCAATGTAAGCCTGAGTTTGGAAAGGCATTTCTTTTCCAAAATCTGGAACAAAAGTTCTGTAGCCTGTAACCGAAGGGCTTTTCTGCCAAATGTCGTCATCTAAAACACCATCGATAGTGGGACTGACTTCAGCATAAGTAGAAACGACCTGAGCGCTTATGTTTTGCGCAAACGATAGCATTGCGCAAAGCAAAAATAGAGTAATACGAGTTTTCAACCTGACCTTGAGTTTTGAGAAGGCAATAATAAAGCCTTTAGCTGAATAAACGTAACCACTTATATATTTTCAACTTCCGGAAAAAATTAGCGGATTATTAAGGTTTTAAACCTCATTTCTTCTTCAACTTCCTGGCTTTTTGCATAAAGGTGAATTCCCTTTTCTGTGGAGAAAATTAGGGGAGCTAATAGCGTCAGATTTACATTCTCTAGCACTTCACTCTCGCCAATTTTCTGAAAATTCGCATTGAAAACTACGACCTTATAATTTCTAACTTCCCCTTCAATAATATCAGTTTCATTCAATTGAGCGTAGGTAAGAGGCATGTTGACAAAGCGCCAGTAGGTGTCTGTAAACTCATCATAAAAGAACCTCCAATACGAAGGGTTTTTCAAGAATTTTATTTTGGTTTTACTTCCTTTTAATTCGGCCATAGAACCATAAAAGTGACCACCAAAATCAGTGATTTCATCAGTCATCATCACATGTTCTTTAACCTCTCCATCTTGCATAAGCTCATAAACCGTATGACTAAGAGGATAACTTACCAATAACGAATTACGCTTTGAATTGAAGGTTGGCAGAACAATAGACTGAAACCCACCTCCAATTATATTTTCATAGTTAGAAGGGTAATTTAGAAAGCTAGTAATTGAAGAATCAGCTCTATTCACTCGTGAAATAGTGGGGTATTCATGCCCAACACGATAGGTGTTAAAATCTACACTACCTTGGATAGGTACATAAATATACTTTTCATCATAATGAACTCCATTAGCGCCAAAAGGAGAAAAACTCGCCTTTCTACCTTCTAATAAATTAAACGCATAGCTTGGATATACCTTACCATCAATTGAAACACGCTTAAGCTTTTGAGTATAGGCATTAAAGACATAGAGCTCTTCTCCATCAGAAAATAAACCCGATGGATTTCGCTCAGAATATGGTCCCGTTTCTGGAATCGAAATGGTACCAGCAAACTCAAAGGTTTGGCTATTATAAAGGTTAATAGTATTCGGATATGTAAAAAACGCGTAGAAATCCTTGTGCTTCACTGGCCCATAAGCATCCAGAGCAGTTTTAAAATCCAACTTAAAAACTAAGTCTTCACCATATTCAATGCTTTTGCTTTTTTGAGAAAAGGCAGGATTTATAAATAAGACTAAGGTTAGAGCGGAAAGAAAATTCCGGTAAAAAATTCTGCATATCGAAAAAATCATTTCATAAAATAATGATAATTCATCGATATAGAAACAAGTTTTCAGCTATTCGTAGGGATGTAAATTATAGAATTGAATTCCGATGAACTTGGCGATTACATTACCAACTTCCTGAAGTTCATTATTCCAACTAGTATCCCTTTCAGCTAAAAGAATACTTTCATTGTCTGTTAAGACCAGCTTCAGTAAAATTCTATTATTGTCAAGTTGGGCTTTAAAGTCAACCACGACTTTTTCAATATCACTAAAAGCTACTTTTCGATGATTTCCAATATGTGCATATTGAGATTTACTGTCAAAACGGAGTAGGTTGCTGCGCCTATGCTGTCTCATTCTCTTTACCCATGAAAACAATAAAAGTAAAGGCGCTAAAAAGAAAATGTAACTAAAAATAGGGTTGGCACTTCTAAAACTTGCTCTGTTTGCAAACAAGCCGCTGTACCAAATAAAAATGAATACTAATTCCAGAAAAAAAGTCTTCAAAAAAGAGCTTGCCCTTCCTTTAATTATTAGCTCAAACTCACTTTTTTGAACAATAAAATTCTTCATTTCATTGCAGTCAAAACCATTGAACTAAACAGTCTCTATTCCCCATCAAACCAGGTTTTGAACCCATTTACTTTTTCGCGGCTAACAATGATTTCGCGATCGAAATCTAAGTTGAGTAATATTTTCAATCGGCTGTTGGAATAAACGAGCACATCACGAATGGCATTGATCTCGACAATATAAGTTCGGTTTACACGAAAGAATTTTTTGGGGTCGAGCATTTCTTCCAGCGTTTCCAACTTATAGTCGATAATCAGTCGCTTGTTTTCTGTGGTTACAATGTAGGCGTTTCTTCCTTCAGCATAAAAGAGAGAAATACTATCGGTAGTTACCGACCTTATATGTTCCCCGATTTTCACCATAAAACGCGTTTTATACTCGCGCTTGCTCAGCATTTTTAAAGCCGATTGCAAATCAATAACCGATTCCGATTCTGCCTTTCCTGGCTCTTGGAGCCTTGTTTTCAAATTCTGAAACTTGTCCAGGCTTTCGCTCAGTGCATCGAAAGTAATTGGCTTTAAAAGGTAATCGATGCCATTGGCTTTAAAAGCTTCTATGGCGTATTCATTATAGGCAGTGGTAAAAATAACGGGAATGTCGATGTTCAATGTCTTGAAAATATCAAAACTGAGGCCGTCAGTAAGTTGAATATCCATAAACAGCAAATCCACTTCTGGGTCTTCGCGAAGCCATTCAACAGCCTGCTTAACGCTCATGGCCTGACCGAGAATTTCGATTTGCTCATCGTAGCGTTTTAAAAAGCGCTGAATCTTTTCTGCTGCCGGAATTTCGTCTTCTATAATAAATACCTTCATAGTCAGTCGTGGAATTCAAGTAATGGCAATTTGATGAATGCATCGCCATAAGCCTTGATTTGAATTACAGGTTTGTCCGTAAAATAGGCAAAAGCCTGATGTAAATTCTTATGTCTCTTTTTGATTTGGCTGTCGAAACTCAGCTTGTCGTTTTCCTTGTATTGCAAAACCAAATAGCCTTCTTCCCCAAAATGGATTTTAATATCGAGTGGCTGATATTTAGAAATTATGGTACTGTTAATTACGCAATCCAACAACATAGGCAGCGTATTGGGTACCAAAAGTTTTCTTCCATTTTCAGAAGGCGCAGGCAAAGACAAACTGATTTGTTCGGGAAATTTCTCTTTAAAAAGCAGAAACAGATTATGAGTTGCCTTCAGTTCTTCATCTACCGAAATCAATTCCCTTTTTCGGTTATCCAAAATATAGCGGTAAACCAATGAAAGGCGATCTACAAAATCCTCGGCAATATCTAAGTTGTGGTGAATTAGCGTAATGAGGGTTTCCAAGCTTTGAAAGAGCAAATCGGGATTGATTTCATTGTTGAAAATCTCAAGCTGATGCTCCAAATTTTGCCTTTTCAGATCTTCTCGCCTTAGTTCGGTTTCATTTTTTATAGAAAGAAAGTGAATGCTTAGGTAGAAAAGCGTGTAGAGCAAACCGCTGATTCCGTAAGTTACGGTAAGCGTAATAAGGTTCGATTTAAAACTGGCGAGATAATCGTAGCCTTTTATTTCGCTGAAGTGATAATAAGTAGCCACAAAAATGATGGCACTTCCCAAAACGAACATCAGCAAAAGCAGAATGCCAATGTTAATCGGCTTTTTAATGTTGTCGCCAACCGCTTTTTCGAAAAGCACAATCGCAAGCCGAATGGGCTCGGAAATGAGAAAGGCCAAAACCACACAAACCAGCAGTTCTTCAGTAAGAATGGTATCTGTAATTTGATACAAACTGTTGTAAATCAACAGAATGAGAAAGTACATCATGAAGCCGTACAAAGGCGGAACGGCAACTCTGAAAAGCGGTTGATCAAGCAAATTCTTTCTCATATGGCTTCCAGAATTGGGAGTTTAACCTCGAAATAGTCTTCGTCTACTACTTCAATTTCCGTAGCCGTAAAAAAGGCAAATCGCTTTCTGATGTTATCCAAGCCCACTTTGTGAGAACTGGTTTTGGTTGGTGCCACGGTTTTGTTATTTAAAACCACAAGCCATCCATCGGTATTTCTGATGTTGATTTTGAGCGGTTCTTCATTAGAAACCACATTGTGTTTTACGGCATTTTCTACCAAAAGCTGAAGACTTAAAGGCGGAATCGCACGCTCAGCAATTTCATCATCCACTTCTATTTTCAAATCAACGGCAGCGCCATAGCGAATGCTCAATAAATAGCCATAATCCTTCAAAGCTTCGATTTCTTCTTTGATTGAAACCAAGCGGATGTTTTTTGTGGCCAAAACATAATTGAAGGTTTCCGAAAGGTTTCTGATAAAATTTTCGGCAATCTGCGGGTCTCTGTAAATCAACGATGAAATGGTATTCATGCTATTGAACAGATAATGAGGACTCAGCTGGCTTTTTAGGGCTTCAAATTGAAATTCCAATTGCTTTCTTTCGGCCCTTAATTTTCGGATTTGACCAACCGAATATTCGCTATAAGAATAGCTATTGAATTCTACCAAAGTGACCATAAAAAGGGTGAGAAAACACAGCACAACCACTTTTACTTCAAGCTGACTTTCGGCCAAATCGGCCTCGAACATATGGAAGTCTACAAAACCGGTAAAACCAGCTAACCAACCCATAAAAAGTAGAATGAGCGTAAGTGCCAAAAAGTCGAAACCTAGGCCACTGACAAACCTTTGCAGAATGTTTTTGCGCCAAGGCAATTTTCTGTTCAGCCATTTATTGATTTCCCCAATGGAAATTCCGGCCAAAATACTGGCAACAACCGTGAATATATAAAGCTTATATTCTTCCAGAAGGCCAGGAACAACATCATATTCGCTATAATAGAGGTATAGCAGAAATAGAATTCCAAGTACCGTAAACAGTATAAGCCTGATTAGGCGAGGCATTTCCTAAGCGTTTGGTTTCAGAAAGAGAAGTTAAGAAAAAAAGTGATGCCTGAAATCAGACATCACTTTTGGATACAAAACATTACTCAAAACACCGGGCTACACGACCATAGTAGGTGTCTGATTCTATGCCTCGGGCTACCTTGCGGAAAAGGTCTTTCACTTCGTCATCCGCAGTACCCATCATATCGCAGGCAGATTTTAATACTTCTGATTTATAATAGTCAGAATCGATAGTGTCGATGGTTTTTAAAATGCTGATCATATGCGTTTTGTTCAAATCACCCCTTAAAACGTCTTTCAAGATTAGCACTTTGTAGTGGTCCGAATCCATTTTTGAGATCTTCTGCAAAACCATATCGTAGTTAGCATCGCTAAGTTTTTGTTCGTTCAAAATTTCTTTCAAAACCTGGCTTGCATAGTGGTCGGAATCTATTTCGCCCACAGTGGTTAGCAATTCGCCAAAGTACTTTTCAGAAATCTGTTTGTTGTTCATTAAATCGTTGATCACCAAAGTGCGGTAATGGTCTGAATCCATGTTGCCAACTCTTTTTACCACGGCCTCCACAACTCTATCCGAAGGATTTCCTCTGCGCAGCATTCCTCGCATGGTCTCGGTTACGTAATGGTCAGAATCAATATTACCGATTGCTTCCATTAGGCTTTCAAAAGCTTCATCCGAAAGGTTTGGTCGATCTAAAGCTTCTTTCAAAATCAGCGTAGCATAATGATCTGAATCAATATCGGCAGCAGCTTTTACAACTCGATTAATGGCCTTGTCGGTTAAATCTCTTCGCGACATTACCTTTCTGATTACTTCAGTTTTATAATGGTCGGAATCCATCACTTCGGCAGCATCTAGCACCTTGCTGATCATTTCATCGCTTAAATCTTCTTCCAAAGCGCGATTCAAAATAAGGGTTACATAATGGTCAGAGTCCATTCGTCTGATGGCGCCCAAAAATGCTTCGGTAGTTTCTGGCGTTTTTAAGAAAAGGTCGCCATAATCTTTGAATACTTCAGCGATGTAGTGATCGGAATCTAAGCTTCGAGGTACATAAGCCGCGATTTTGGTTAAGTCGCCATTGCTTAAATTCTTCTGAGAAAGTAGTTCCTTCAGGTAAATATGGCTTACATGATCGTTTCTGATTTCATCGGTTTCACGCAAAACACCATCTACTCCGCCTTTTGCATAAATTCTTTGAACTCGGCCTTCTGCACCAATCCCCGTAGTTCTGATAACTTCTAGAAGAACATCCGCAAGCCACCTTTTGCCGGCTTCGTCAAATTCAGCTCTTCTTCTACCTACCGAATAATCATAGTTGATGGTGCCATCTGCATTTGGTTCGGCTAAAATTTCTCTTCTTTCTCCAAAAGAGGTTCTTCTGATTTTGATATAGCCGCCACGCGAAATGGTTTTAATGGCTTTATCGTCATCGGTAAATTCGATTTTACCTTCGTATTCAATTTGCAAACCTTGATCGCCAGAGCGAGAACTGTAGCTATATGTTCCGTTTTTAGAAGAAATGCTAACGGAGGTAGAGGTTCTTGAAGTGGTGCTGGTGCGCTGTTTTGCGCTCAAATCGTGGGTTAGGGTAAACATTGCCCAAACGGCAATGGCCAATCCCATAATCATACTTTGAGTTTTTGTGCTTCTAGTTTTCATATTCATTTTGGTTTCTTTTCGAGGCAGTTTGGCAGGTTGACCTTCCTGCCCTATCAACTGTCTCTGTTGTTGCTTTGAATGCCAGCGACCACTGACAATTTTGACCTTTGCCTCTTAGCTTTTGCGCTAATTGACATTACAATGATGGGGAGTTAATAGTCAAGAAAAAACCAGAATGAAATGAACCGTAATGCTTTTGCACTGAATTGTAGATATGCTGATTCGGGTTCAAAAAATATTGGGATGAACTGAAAAGGGCAATTGGAGCCAAAATAGCCCAATTGCCCTTGGTTATTATTCGTAGCGCAAAGCTTTTGTTGGATTGCTTCGCGAAGCTTTTAGCGAAATTAAACTGATAACGGCAAACACGAGTAGCAGAATGCCTAACAGCGTAAAAACAAAAATAGCAGGACTGATTGGAGCTTGGTAAGTGAAGTTGTTTAGCCAATCTCCGATAAGCCAATACGTAGCAGGAACCGCCAAAAGTAAAGCCACCAAAGCAATTTTAAGATATTTAGCGTTGAGCAACCACAAAATCTGAATTAAAGAAGCGCCTAACACTTTTCTAATTCCGATTTCCTTAATTCTTTTCTTCAACACCATTTGAGCCATACCCAATAAACCTGCCACGGCCAAAAAGATGCAAAGCCCCGAGAAAACAATACTGATGCTTAATGTTCTACTTTCTTCGGCATAGAGGTTTTCAATTTCACGATCTAAAAACTGGTATTCAAAAACGTTCTTCGGATCAAAATCGCTAAATACTTTCTGAACAAAGCCTGATACATCAGACAAATTCTTTCCATTCACTTTCAATAGTAAATAGCTGTAATCCCTTGGCAGAATTTGCATAATCATTGGCTTTATTGGTTCGTGGAGCGATTTGAAATGGAAATCTTTAACCACACCAACTACAGTGCCTTTCAACATTTCATCGTCATCGTCCCAAACCAAGCGCTTGCCAACGGGTTCCGTAAAGCCCAAATTCTTGGCAGCCGTTTCGTTGATCAAGTAATTCACACCCAGTGAATCTGTAGCGTAAGAATGGTTGAACAATCGGCCGTCTTCCAATTCAAGCCCAAGCAATGGCAGCGCATCAAAATCGATAAGGAATTCGGCCATCGTAACACGGTTCTGAGGGTTTTCTTCAGCAAAAACCGGATTATAATTGAATTGACCTCCAGGAACATTCGAAACCGCACTTACCTTTTCAATCGCTGGATTTTCCATCAATCTGGCCTTTACCGCTGGCAGTCTTTCTACGATTATGTCGTTCTTTATTCTCACCGCCATCAGGTTTTCTTTATCAAAACCTAAGCTTTTGGAACGTAGAAAATCCACCTGATCGTGAATCAACAAACTTCCGCAGATCAAAAGCACCGAAACGAAAAATTGCAAACCAAGCAGTAAATTTCTGGCAGTGTGATTTCCCAAAGAACCAGGCGCCATTCCTTTCAATATTTTTCCAGGATCGATGGCGTTGAGATATACTGAAGGATAAAAAGCCGATAATGCAGTAAATAGAAATGCAAGTGCTATAATAGAAACAAGCAAAACGGGGTTCAATATCATTGAAGCCTCCAAATGTGCCTGAAAAAGTTGATTGAATTGGGGAATTGACAGGTTTACCAACCCAAAAGCCATAAACAGGGCTATAAAAACTAAAGCAAAAAACTCGAAGAAAAACTGCCTAAAAATTTGATGGCGAAAAGCACCCAAAGTCTTTTTCACCCCAATTTCTTTTAGCCTTTCAACAGAACGACCCGTGGTTAAATTGATAAAGTTGATGGCTGAAACCAGCAAAATAAACACTGCGGAAATGCCGAAAATATAAAGGGAAGAGGCATCACTATTCTGTTCGAGTTCCCAACGCAAATGCGAATTCAAGTGAATGCTTTCAATGGGCTGTAGCTCAAAACCGATCACTCCAGCTTTAAAAAGCCTAAGCTCTTCTTCGCTTCCGCTGATAAAGTTGATAACCCAATCGGGAATCTTCTTTTCTAAGTTTTCTGCGGAAGCGCCATGTCTCAAACGAACGTAGTTGAAATGACCAAAATCGGCCCAAGCATACCAATTGTCTGTTGGGTTCATGGCCTTCATTGTAACATAGGAAACCAAAAAGTTAAACCTGAAGTGGGAGTTTAGCGGAGGATCTTTTAAAACAGCCAAAACCTGAATAGGAGATTCGGTGTCGTCATACAGAAGCACTTTGCCTAGAGCACTTTCTTCTCCAAAAAAGCGCTTGGCCATGGATTCGGTGATCAAAATTCCACCTACTTCTTTCAAGCTTTCAGCGCTGCCTTCAAGAATTTCGAAACTAAAAACATCGAAAAATGTAAAGTCAACCAAATAGCCATTCGGTTCCTCGTACATCACATTGTTCTTCGGGTTTTTGAAAAGCGTAGTGGTTTTGGTTAAAGCGGGTCCGTAAATGGGCGACAAACTGACTGCAGCTTCTACTTCGGAAAAATCTTGCTTTATGGCCTGCGCCATTGGGTGAGGCGTTCGCGTTTGCGAATTGTCGCTCATCCATGCAATGCGATAAATGTCATCGGCATGGGTGTGGAAATTATCGTAGGAAAGCTCTTGCTGCGCATGCATATAAATAAGCATAGCAAAGCTGAAAGCTAGAACCAATCCCAGCAAATTGATTAATGTGAAAACAGGGTTTTTGACCATTACCCTGACAAAAATTTTGAAATAGTAATTGAACATGAGCTTTTGATTTAAAGATTTACAAACCTAGTTCCGAGTGAAAGCTGCAAACAACTTGACCGATCCGTTTGGCGTTCAACCCTATCGGTTTGAACACGCTACAGCTCACTCACGGGCATTCGTAAAAAGACCGTAAAGTACTGATTTTCTTTGGTGTTATGGAAATCAAATTCGTGTTTCAACATAATCTGTTCGGCAATCTGCAAACCCAAACCCATTCCCTTCAAATTCTTGTCGATTAGCGATGGAATTTCATTTTTGATTTCCACTATCAGTATTTTCTCAAGTGAATTTATGGTGAACCAAATGGTCGAATTAGGCTTTCCGTATCTTCTTGCATTATCCAGCAAATTCACCAATACTCCTTCCAATTTTTCCTTATCGGCATAAATGTTCATGGTATCAGGTTCGGCCTTTATGGAAAGTTGAATGTCAAAATGCTTTTGGGACATGGCTGGCTTCATGCGCTCCAAGGTATCGTACACCAAATCGTCTAATCGAAACTTGGTTTTTCGGAGTACAAGCGATTCGGACTTTAACTGGCTCATCAGTAAAAAATCGTGAACAATGTTTTTAAGCCGAATAACCTCGTCTCGTAAGCTGTTCAGAGTTTCATGAGCCAAGTCTTGCGAAGAAGTTTTGAGCCGATATTCCAATTCCGATTGCATATTGGCCAATGGCGTACGGAGTTCATGAGCAGCCATGGCAAAAAACTGATTCTGATTTTGAATGGACGATTCAATCCGTTCAATCATTTCATTTATGGTTAATGAAAGCTGAGCGATTTCGTCTCTGCTTTTTCCAACCGGCAACCGATCCATTTTTTCAGAAGCCTTAATTTCATTGGCCTTGTGAATCACCCGATTGATAGGCGAAAGCGTAAATTTTGAGAAGAAAATGGCGGCTAAAGTGGCAATAAAAACAGCCAAAATATTGGCTCCAATCATCTGGTTTCTCAATGTTTTTAGTTGCGCATAGTAAGCGCGATTGTCTTTCATCAGCAGCAGCCTCAAGCTCCCCTGCCCAAAGCCACCCAGTTCTTTTTCCGCCAGCTGAAAATCAACACTATCTACTCTCAGAATTTCCAAAGGAGGAATAGATTCGACTTCACCAAAAGGTTGGTAATTCTTAAATACCGTGGCAAACTCAGAAGGAAAACCAGGTTTCTGAAACAGATCTGTGGTTCCTGCCAGCGATTCAATCCAAATAAAAATGCTTTGTTCGGCCTCAGTAATAGGGATTTGCAGAGGATCTAATTCCACGCGATCTAAAATACTTTCGGCTTCTTGCCTAAGGCTACTAAGGTGAGCTTGGTTTAAACTGGCTTTAAAAGATTGATAGATTAGATAGCCCGTAATGGCAATAATGACCACAAAAACTGCGGAAAATGCCATCGCGATTTTAAAACGAATGCTTGAAAACAGAGCCTTGAATTTCAACTTACTTTTTGATCAAAGCGCCTTGGATTTTATAACCAAAGCCTACCTGAGTTGAAAGTAGCTTTTTTTCGAATGTGGAATCAACCTTTTTTCGCAGTTGGTGCATGTGCACTTCAATTACGTTGCTGCCCATATCGAAATTGATGTTCCAGATTTTCTCGGTGATTTCAGCTTTAGAAAGCACACGATTGGCATTGCGCATCAAAAGCTCTAGAATGGAAAATTCGCGTTTGCTCAATTCAATTAACGCCTCGGAACGTACAACCTCCCGTTTCACCAAATCAACGGATAAATCTTCTACCTGAAGAATGGTAAAGCGATTGGAGGAAAACTTGCGTTCTACATTCCTAATACGAGCCAAAAGTTCATCGAAATCGAAAGGTTTTCGGATGTAATCCACAGCACCTAAATCCAAACCTTTAATCACATGATCGGTTTGACTTAGCGCACTGACAAAAATTACGGGTGTGTTTACATTAAACGAACGGAGATTTTTCAGCACCTCGAAACCATCTTGGCCAGGAAGCATAATATCCAACAGAATAAGGTCGAAATCGTGACACGCTGCTGTTTCTACCGCCTGATTTCCGTTTTGTTCCAAGCTTACAGAATGACCATTTTCCAAAAGCCCTTTCTGAACAAAACTGGCCAATTTGGCCTCATCTTCAATCAGTAGAATTTTCATCAAAACTGCGTGTTAATGTCGTGAATCTGTTGCTTGAATAGTTTGCCATCTATTCGAATTTCCGAAGGTGAAAAAATCTGGTAATGCTTCATGCTCACTTCTCCTTCAACGTTTTTTCTCAGCGAACCTTTAATTTCAACGGGCTTTCCAAGCTGCAGTTCTCCATTGATATTTATGGCCACAATTTCATTCACCTTAACATAAATGGAATCATTTAGCACAAAGCCTTTCAGCGAATTTTTAACTTCCTTTTCTGGTTGATTGAATCTAGTGATTTTTCCAGTGAAAGTTTTCTCACCATCATAATAGTGGTTTTTTAACCCAATAAAGCTTATTTCATGCGCTAGAAATTGTGAACCTTTTGGCGAAGAAAAACCATAAAGCAAGCCTCGGTTGTTTTTATCCACTCTTAAAAAAGCTTCAAAATCCTGATTCATCGAAATTTCATTTTCTACTTTGGAACCGCTTTTGGTATCGAAAAAAAGCTTCAGCGTATCTTTCCCTTTAAGCACCTTAATTCCTTCCATCAAACCATCATCTCGCACAAGGAAATCCAACGCTTTCAAGTTCGATTTTTGAATTAGCAGCGCAGATTTGCTACTTACAAATGGATTTTGATCTTTTCCATTGCTCATGGAAGGCTGAGCAAATAGGTTATAGCTGTTTGAGTTTTTGACAAATGAGCCCGTTGCCAATGGCGATTTAGATTTTAAATAGGTAATTCGATCGTCAGGTTGAATGTCTGCATCGCCATTATCCATTTTCAGCAAAAGCGTGTCTCCATTTTCCATGGCTAGCGACCATTGATTAAAAGGGCCTCTTTTTTTGGAAATAACCCTTACTTGTTCCTCGTATTCCGAATAAGCATTTTCAAATTGCTGCATTGAAATGCGCTTTCTTTCAAAAAAACCTAGTTTAGAAGTGAGCCGTTGAAGATTAACGAGTCCCGAAACTCGGATACCCAATTTATTTTCGACCCTAAGAATATGGTTGCTCACGAAAAGATGTTTTTCAAAAAGCGTAGGGTCGGCAGTAACTTCAATTTCGGTAACCACACCAGTTTTGAGCAAAGGGTATAACTCCTCTCCTTGATGTTTGGGAATGGCTACTTCATAAAAACTTCCGTTCGATGAAAAAACAAAGCCGTAAAGGGTTGTGGTAATTTCATGAAATAAAAGTGAAACGACTTCTCCCTTCAATTTCTTCTTTACATGATTGTTCGTTCTGGCCTGCCGTTTTATTTGCTCCAAATAGTCCATGTCCATTTTTTGTGCATAACCCGACATGGCAAGCAAAACCCACAGAATTGAAATTTGAGAAAGCCTTTTCATCGCCTAAATTTTCAGCAACCTATTAAGATGATATTAAATCAGGCTTAAATCCGAATTAATTTTTCTTAAGCGTTTGATTAATGGTTAAGTAAAATCAAAATCTTTTGGTTATTATCATACTTCAATCAATCCTAACCTTTTTAAAATGATAGACGAGAACAAACCAAAAAGGCCATCCAATTACTTAGCTGTGGCAATTATCACCACTATTCTTTGTTGTTTGCCAGCTGGAATTGTGAGTATTGTTTACGCGGCTAAAGTAAACGGACTTTACGATGACGGACAATATGCCGAAGCTGAGCAGGCTTCAAAAAATGCCAAAACATGGGCTATTGTATCGGCAATTGTTGGAGTAGTTGTTATTGGAGGATCTTACCTTCTAGGCGGCTTAGCGCTACTTTCATCAGGTAATTTTTAATGAAGAAAAAGCATTCTGTATTACTAGGGTCAAGCTGTATCCTCATTTTGACCCTTTATTTTATTTTCAATCCTAGCGGTAGCGATTTCTTCCCTAAATGTATTCTCTTTGCCCACACTGGAATTTACTGCCCTGGGTGTGGTAGCCAAAGAGCCCTTCACAGTTTATTACACTTGGACATAAAATCTACTTTTAGCTATAATGCCCTTTTTCTACCAGCAATAATTACTGTGGGTTATCATTATTCGGCTAGCGCAATTCAAAAGAAGAAACAGAAGCCTGTAAAAACCTTGCTTCATCACCGAAATGCACCTTGGGTAATTTTGGGAATTGTTTTAGCCTTTTGGCTACTCAGAAATTTAGATATTTTCCCTTTCTATCATTTGTCTCCAGATGCCTAGAAATCAACTTACTGATTCAAACTGAGTACGATATCCTTTCTGGAAAAACGAACCATTAAAACCCCAACTTCTTTATGCTCTGATTGAATCGCGCTCGTGTAAATCACAAATCGTTTGTCTTCATCAAACTGTACATTATCAGGCGATTCAACTCCATTTTCGCTGTTATAGGCGTAAGCATCATATAATTCCAGCGCTTTACCTTTTAACTCAGTTGGCTTATTGAAAAAGTAAACCGATTCAGTAAGGCTATCCAGCTCTTCTTTCTGAAATGAAACATTGAATTCTGCACTGTCGCTTTGGGCTACTTGCAAGTTTTTGCTAATCTCTTTACCCGTTTCCATAGCCGTTTCCAAAATATCAGCATCCGAAACCACTTGTATTTCATGCTTCTTCATTTCATCAAAAGCTCTTTTGGTATCAATCTTCTGATTAGAACAAGCCACTACAAAAACTGCTGCTAAACCTAACGTCAACTTCTTCATTTCAATAATTTCTTTGCGCTCTGTGCTCCAAAATTAACACCCTTGTCATTTGTTTGTTAATTTTGAAGATTAATTCCTGAAAATATGATAGACAAGCTTGAAGCCATCAAGGCAAGATTTGAAGAGGTAGGTCAGCTGATTGTTCAGCCAGACGCCATGACGGACATGAAGGCCTATTCAAAACTGAACAAGGAATATAAAGATTTAGAAAAAATCGTGAGAGCGTACGATGAGTACTCTAACGTGATTGGCAATATCGATTCGTCAAAAGAAATTCTGAAAACCGAAAAGGATGAAGAATTCAGAGAAATGGCGAAAATGGAACTGGATGAACTTTCTACTCGAAAAGAAGAACTTGAAGAAGAACTGAAAGTGATGTTAATTCCGAAAGATCCCGATGATTCTAAAGACGTGATTGTAGAAATCCGTGCCGGAGCTGGGGGAGATGAAGCCGCCATTTTTGCGGGAGACTTATACCGCATGTACGACAGATATATCGAAACCAAAGGCTGGCAAAAAGAGCTAATCAGCTTAAACGAAGCGGCTTCTGGCGGTTTTAAAGAAATCGTATTCAGCGTTTCAGGCGAAGATGTTTACGGAGAACTGAAGTTTGAATCTGGCGTTCACCGCGTTCAGCGGGTTCCTGTTACAGAATCGCAAGGAAGGGTTCACACTTCTGCCGCTTCGGTTGCCGTTCTCCCTGAAGTTGAAGATGTGGATGTGCATTTGGACATGAAAGATGTGAGAAAGGACACTTACCGTTCTTCTGGCGCGGGTGGTCAGCACGTAAACAAAACGGAATCGGCAGTAAGGCTTACTCACATTCCAACGGGTATTGTGGTAGAATGCCAAGACGGCCGTTCTCAGCACAAAAACTACGACAAAGCACTTTCAGTTCTTCGTTCTAGACTCTATGAAAAAGAGCTCAAAAAGCAGGAAGAAGAACAAGCAGGAAAACGTAAATCATTGGTGGGCAGCGCAGACCGTTCCGATAAAATCAGAACTTATAATTATCCACAAGGTAGAGTTACCGATCACCGAATTGGTTATTCTCAGCACAATTTACCTACGGTGATGGATGGCGAAATTGGCAACTTTATAGAGCAGCTGAGAATTGCTGAAACCACTGAGAGAATGGAACAAGCCAGCGCAGTATAATGGCTTATTTTCAAACCGAAATCAAACTTAGCCCCTACAACAGGGGCTTTCATTTAATTACCAGAGAAGTTTTAAGGGCGCTTCCCGAAATTGGAAAAATTCGTGTAGGCATGCTGAACGTTTTCATTAAGCACACCAGCGCCAGCCTAACCATTAATGAAAATGCCGACCCCACGGTTCGGGAAGATTTTGAATCGCATTTCAATATTTTGGTTCCCGAAGATGGTCAACACTATCAACACACTTTTGAAGGGCCAGATGATATGACTTCTCACATTAAAAGTTCATTACTGGGAAGTTCTGTTTCAATTCCGATTACCCAAGGAAAGCTCAACATGGGCATTTGGCAAGGAATTTACCTTTGTGAGCACAGAAATTACGGAGGCAGCCGCAACTTGGTAATTACAGCTTGGGGCGAATAATTGGCTATTTATCGTAGTCCACAGGTTCCAGCTCAAACAACCTGTTTACCGTAGTATTGAAGATTTCAGAAATTTTTAAAGCCAAGGTAGTTGAAGGCGTATACTTGCCTCTTTCTATGGCATTGATGCTTTGACGAGATACACCCACGAGGGAAGCCAGTTGTTCTTGGGTGATTTTTTTGCGCTTTCTTTCGTCCCGGAGACAGTTTTTCATGCTGGTTGAAATCTTGCCGTAAAACTAGATGCTAACGCCCGGTTATGTACATAAGCGTAGTTAAGTTTATATTACATTTTGGTAAACCAAATTGCCCTAATGTTACAGCCTTGTTAAAATTTGGTGAACAGTTTCTTAACACTGGCTTTTTGATTTATCTTTGTCACGCAAAACAAAAAAGAAGAATCATGTTATTCAACCCACCACTTGGCGATGGCGCCAATACTTTCATTTGGATTGTTGTAGTTCTTATCGGCTTTGTGGCTGCATTGAGCCAGAACGATGCGGTTTTCAAAAACAGAAAAAAGAAAGAAGACCACTAAAATTCGTCTTCCTGAAAATATTAAAGCAGAGTTAGAAAATTCTATCTCTGCTTATTTTCGTATCCTATTTTTTGCTAGAAGATTCTCTCGAATTTTCTAAATCAAGTTTCAATCACCCAACGTTTCGTGGTTTTCAGCCAGTCGAATTTTCATTCCGACTCTGCCAAAACTTCCTGAGTAATTTCTAAAATAAGATTCCAGGCATTCTCAACATGTTTATGCTCTAAATTTGTATTGCCAAAAGCTAAACGCAAGGCAAACTTGTCATTCAGTTTGGTTTGGGCGAAAAAGAGCTTGCCAGTAGCATTCACCCTATTCATGATCGTTTCGTTCAAATGATCCAATTCCTTTTCTGGTAATTGAGAGTGAAACCTAAAGCAAACCGTATTTAGCGGAACTGGCGCCAACAATTCAAAATGGGGATGATCTTCGATTTGCGATTTCAACCATTGGCCAATTTCAATATGCTTTCTGATTTTCTCTTGAATGCCTTCAATTCCCATCTCGCGAATCACGAACCAAAGCTTTAACGCTCTAAATCTTCTACCTAAAGGAACGCCCCAATCTCTGAAGTTTTTCACTTCTCCATCCACAGACGTTTTTAGGTAATCAGGGGAAATGGTGAAAGTGTTAATTAAGGCTACCGGATCTTTCACATAATAAGCAGAACAGTCAAAATTGGTAAACATCCATTTGTGTGGGTTGAAAACAAAGGAATCAGCGTTTTCAACGCCTTTGGCCATCCATCGCATTTCAGGAAGCACCAAAGCGGTTCCGGCATAAGCTGCATCCACATGATGCCAAAGGTTATACTTTTTACAAATCTTAGAAACCTCCTCAATTGGGTCAATGGCGGTGGTGCTGGTAGTGCCCAAAGCCGAAACTACACAAAGCGGTTTTTTGCCCAAAGCAATATCGGCTTGAATCAGTTCTATCAAATGACTCGGTTTGAGCGCAAAATTCTCATCAACATCTACCTTACGCAAATTGGCCGAACCTATGCCCGCAATTTTAACGGCCTTATCAATTGAAGAATGAATTTGGTTAGAAGCGTAAACCACGAATTGCTCGCTGCCAGAAAATCCATTTTCATTCACACTATAATTTGAAGCCTTTTCGCGGGCGGTTAGAATGGCACACAAAGTAGCCGTAGAGGCTGTATCTTGAATAACGCCCGTAAAGGTTTTTGGCAAAGCGAGCATATCTCTGAGCCATTCCATCATTTGTTCTTCAAGTTCGGCTGCTGCTGGCGAAGTAAGCCAAATCATGCATTGAGCGCCCAAAGTAGCGGTAAGCATTTCGCCCAAAATCGAAGGCGCACTTTTATTACCAGGAAAATAGGCCATAAAATTGGGGCTTTCCCAATGGGTAATACCCGGCATGATCTTCTCCTTAAAATCTGAGAAAATATCATCGAAATTTTCAGGTTGAGCTGGCCCTTGATTGGGAATCTGAGCCTTAATATCGCCCGGTTTAACTTGCGACATTACCGGATACTGCTCTACATTCTCCAGATAATCGGCCATCCAATCCACAAGTTCGTGGGCATGCTTTCTAAAAGATTCGTTATTCATCTTATTTGCTTTTGCGCTGCTTTCAAAGTTAGGTTTTCATACTTTGTAAGCCTAAAGGAAAATGGTGAGAAGTACCTTTGAATTTACTTCTAATTAGAATGGACTTCTTTCAACCCAAAAGTTGAGAGGATAAATGAAAAAGTATTAAATCCATCACAAAGCGATGGTAAGATTAGCCATTTTGAAAGCTCCAATCGTCAATTCATTACGCTTATCTGCCATATCGTCCGAAAATAATCTTAGCATATATTCTTGCGCACAAAGAGTTGTACCTTATAATCAAAGCATAAAATAAACTATGAAAACAAAGTGGATCGTATTAATCATTGTAGTCGTTCTTTTATTTGGAGGCTACTCATGGTTCAAAGGCACATATAATGGAATGGTAACCTCTGAAGAAAGTATTAGCGGAGCATGGTCTCAAGTAGAAAACCAATACCAACGCAGATCGGATTTGATTCCGAACTTGGTAAATACGGTAAAAGGTTACGCAGATTTTGAGCAAGAAACCCTTACCAATGTAATTGAGGCTAGAGCTAAAGCAACTTCAATCAATGTAAATCCAGAAAATCTATCTCCTGATGCTATTGCTCAATTTGAGCAAGCACAACAAGGTTTAAGCTCAGCCTTAGGCCGATTGTTAGTTAGCGTAGAACGTTATCCAGATTTAAAAGCCAGCCAGCAGTTTAGCCAACTTCAAGTTCAACTAGAAGGCACAGAAAACCGAATTGCGGTTGAAAGAAGAAACTTCAACAATGCTGTTCAGGAGTACAATACCAAAATCAGAACTTTTCCGCGTAGCATAATCGCCAACATGTCAGGTTTTGAAAGAAAGGGATATTTTCAAGCAACAGCAGGTTCAGAAACTGCACCTGAAGTTAAATTCTAATTCATGGCAGAAGAACAATTTAGCAGCGAACAAAAGCGCAAAATCAAAGAAGCAATTCAGCAGGCAGAACTAAATACCAGTGGAGAAATCAGGGTTCACCTTGAAAATTACTGTAAAAAAGAAAATGTACTGGATAGGGCTGCTCAGGTTTTTGCGCAATTGAAAATGCACGAAACAGCATCTAGAAATGGGGTTTTAATTTACATGGCGGTGAAAGATCACCGCTTTGCCATTATTGGAGATGCTGGTATAAATCAAAAAGTTGGTGACGATTTTTGGGATGAAACCAAAGGCAAAATGTTGGGCAAATTCAAAGAAGGTAAGCTAACAGAAGGTTTGGTAGAAGGCATTCTTTGTTCAGGCGAAAAGCTTAAAACTTTCTTCCCTTACCAAAGCGATGATAAAAACGAACTCTCAGACGAAATTTCATTTGGAAAAAACTAGCATGCGATATTCAATAGCCTTACTCTTTCTTTTTGTTCAAAGCCTTATTTTCGCTCAATCGGGTATTCCTGATAAACCCAACCCTCCACGATTAGTGAATGACCTAACTGAAAAAACACTTAGCAGATCGGAAGTAAATAAACTCGAAAATAAACTTCGAAATTATCAAGACACAACTTCTACTCAAATTGCCATTTTGATCGTGAATTCATTGAATGGCTATGAAGTTGTCGATTTTGCTCAGCGTACTGGTCAAAAATGGGGTGTTGGCCAAGCCAATAAAGACAACGGAGTATTTATTGTAGTTTCTATCAATGATAGAAAAGCAGCCATTGTTACAGGCTATGGTATGGAAGGAGCTATAACCGATGCGGCAACTTACACCATCAGAGAAGAGTATATGAACCCTCGTTTCAAAGAAGGCAATTTCTATAAGGGATTGGATGATGCAACTGATGTGATTTTCAAATTGGCTTCAGGAGAATATAAAGCCGATCAGCTTTCAAGAGGTAGGTCTTCAAATGGAAAAGGGAATAAGTTTCCTATTTTCATCGTCTTCTTCCTTTTCTTCTTTATCATTCCTGGCATTGTAGGCAGTAGAAGAAAAAGAGGCATTGGCTCAAGAGGTATTCCATGGTGGATATGGCTTATGATGGGCAGTGGAGGAAACCACAGAGATAATGATCACTGGGACAACTTCCGTGGAGGCGGAGGAGGTTTCGGTGGCGGAGGAGGCGGTGGCTTTGGCGGCTTCGGTGGCGGCTCCTTTGGAGGAGGAGGTTCCGGAGGCAGTTGGTAATCGCTTTAAAAAAGGGCCAGTTGAATATTTCAACTGGCCCTTTTATTTATGCTACTGTTGGGTAATCTGTATAGCCTTTTTCTCCAGGCGTATAGAACGTGCCTTGATCTGGTGCATTCAATTCATGGCCTTCCTTCAGGCGAGTTACCAAATCAGGGTTAGCCAAGAAAGGTACACCGAAAGCAACTAAATCACCTTTGTCGGCCTCTAAGTCAGCTTCGGCTCTAGCTCTATCATAGCCTCCACTTAAAATGTAAGCACCCTTAAAGTTATTTCTGATGATTTCTTTAATACGGTTGGGTACTTCAGGTGCTCCCATATGAGAATGATCAACAACATGCACATAAGCAATTCCAATTTCGCTCAGTTGTTTTATCAAGTATTCATATTGATCGTCTACCCCATCAAAAGCGCCCATGTCGTTAAAAGCACCGTAAGGTGAAATTCGAATACCTACGTGGTCTTTTCCCATAGCATCGGCAATTCCTTGAGCAATTTCGATAGCAAACCTAGAGCGATTTTCAAGGCTTCCGCCATATTCATCCGCACGATGATTGGCCTTTGGATTCAAAAATTGTTCTACCAAATAGCCATTTGCACCATGAATCTCAACGCCATCCAAGCCAGCTTCAATCGCATTTTTTGCAGCCTGAATATACTCTTGAATGGTTTGTTTCACCTCTTCAGTAGTCATTGCGGCAGGCTCAGAATAAGATAACATGCCTTGATTATCTACATAGATTTCTCCACCCAAAGGAATAGCACTTGGCGCTACTACACGGCCATTTTCTGGCAGATTATCAATATGCGTTACTCGACCAGTATGCATCAATTGCATAAAGATTTTAGAGCCTTTCGCATGAACTCTTTCCGCAATTTGTTTCCAGCTTTCGGTTTGTTCTGAGTTAAAAAGCCCAGGAATTCTAGAATACCCTGTTCCATTTGGCGAAGGCGAAACACCTTCGGTTATGATTAAACCTGCTCCTGATCTTTGCTCATAATATTCAGCCATTAGGGCATTGGCCTTACCATTCTCTACGGCTCTTGAGCGGGTCATGGGAGCCATAACCACTCTATTTTTAAGCTCAATAGAACCCAAAGAAAATGCAGTGAATAATTTACTTTCAGACATATGTTATGTGATTTGATTTAAAATGAAAGGGCAGAAGATTGCCCAGTTTTTAACCGAAGTGATTTAAAAATAATTTCAACGGAAGCAAAAAATACCGCTTACCTATAGGTAACCCCTTCCAATAGATTCATCTTATGGAGAAACCTGAAATACTTACCTTTGAATATGAACTCATACGAATCAATTCTTCAGAAACTTCATCAAGAAAAGGACAGACCCAAGAATTCATCCTGCCATGATGTACTTCAAGAAATGATCAAACTTTTTGAAGCCTTAGAAGCTAAAAAAATCAAGGCCCATGAGTTTGAAGAGCTGATCACTGAATTGCAAACTCAACTCCGCCACCCTGAGCTAAAACTGAAACAGCTGCTAAGCCTCAAAAGCCGATTTTTAATGACGCTTTCCAAAAACCACAACATCGTAACCCCAAAACACTATCAAAACATGTGGTTGGCCATTGGTATGGCAGCTTTTGGGCTTCCCATTGGATTTCTTTTCGCCATAGCCATCGACAATTTTGCTTTTTCTAGTATCGGCCTTCCGATTGGTATGCCCATAGGAATTGCCATTGGTGCTCGTTTGGATAAAAAAGCAGAAGCAGAAGGAAGGGTAATCCACTTAAAATAACCTTCTAGAACACATTTCATTTCGCATCAAATTTCATATTTGTAGAAATTGATCATTTATTCTACATTTACGAAAATTGATTATCAATGAAGGGAACTCAACTAGGTGAATTCGAAGAGCTGGTGCTTTTGGTTATTGGTGTTTTATATACCGATGCCTATGGTCTCAACATCCGCGAAGAAATCATTAGCCAAACTGGCCGAAAAGTGGCGATTGGCGCTGTGCATTCTGCCTTAAACCGTTTGGAAGACAAAGGTTTTGTGAAGTCTGAACTGGCGGCCGGAACCCATGAAAGAGGCGGCCGAAGAAAGCGAATTTTTAGCATTACCAATGCTGGGAAAAAAGCCGTGGAAAAAAACCGAGAGCTCCGCAATTCATTGTACAATCAAATTCCAGAATTGGCCTGGAAGTCTTTAGACTATGGAAAAATCTAATCCAAAAGCCAATTTCAATCCTCCTAAATGGGCTGTTAAATTTCTCTACTGGTTTTGTACCGAAGAATTGGTTGAAGAAATAGAAGGAGACCTTTTCGAATTCTACCAAGAACAAAGAAAAAGTTCGAGCAGATGGAAAGCCAATTTGGTCTATTGGTATCATTTGTTTCAATTCCTACGCCCATTTGCCTTTAAAAGAAGAAGCAAAAACTCAAACCGAATTGTCATGTTCAGAAATCATTTTACCATTGCCAGAAGGGTTATTGAGCGCAACAAGTTCTATTCATTTTTAAACCTGATGGGGCTTTCCTTGGGCGTAGCCGCAGCCCTGTTCATATTTCTATTCGTAAGAGATGAATTTTCTTACGATCGATACAACAAAGATCACGACAGAATCTTCAGAATCGTAACCGACTTTAAGTTGGGCGATCGCCAAATTCATAACCCCATTACACCCAATTTAATGGCGGCTTATATCGAAGAAACCATTCCTGAAATTGAAACTGCGGGCAGGTTGATGATCGGCAATTTCACATCGGTGGTGGATTTGGGCTCTCAGCAATATCAAATCAAAAATGCAACCTACGCTACCACTGAAATCCTTTCCATTTTCACCATTGATTTTCTTCAAGGCAATCCCAAAAACGCTCTTGACGAGCCAAAAACAGCAGTTATTTCGGAATCAATGGCAGCGCATTTGTTTCCAGGAAAAGAAGCTTTTGGACAAACCGTAACCTATAACAACACGCCATTTATCATCAAGGGCATTTTTAAAGACATGCCTGATAATGGTCACGTAAAGTTCGACTTTATGATGTCGGTTATGTATCAAGATTCAAGATATGCTGAAGACTATACTTGGATGTCGAACAATTCTTATACCTACATCAAACTGAAATCGGGAGCTTCCCCAGAAGAGGTAGAAAGGAAGATTGATGAAACCATTGCTTCACATGTAGCTCCAATCATTGAACAGACGCTTCAAGTCCCAGCCGATGAAATTCAGTCGAATGGAAATCATGCTCACTTCTACCTTCAACCATTAACTGACATTCATCTCAAATCGAATTTATCCCGAGAAATTCTACCCAACGGAAGTATCACAACGGTTCGCACAATTTCAATGATTGGCCTTATTATTTTGGTTGTGGCCTGTATCAACTTTGTGAACTTGAGCACAGCACGCGCTGCAATTCGGGGTAAAGAAGTGGGCGTAAGAAAGGTAATTGGCTCTCAAAGGCGTCAGCTGGTTAGCCAATTTCTATTTGAATCTACACTTTTTAGCGTGTTATCGGTGGCCTTTGCTGCTGTTATAGTAGCCTTAGTTTTGCCCAGCTTTAATCAATTGGCTGGAAAAGAAATCGCCCAACCTTTTGGAGGAACCCCTCCACTTTGGTTAATCATGCTCATCGGCTCCATTGTCTTAGGCCTTTTCGCAGGCGCTTATCCTGCATTTTTGCTCAGTTCTTTCAAACCGATTAAAACATTGAAAGGCCAAAACCAACTTCAAACTCATGATAGCTGGCTAAGAGGAAGCTTGGTAGTTTTTCAATTTGCCATTTCTACTGTTCTGATCATTGCCACTTTGGTTGTGAACAATCAGTTGAATTACATTTCTGAAATGGAGCTCGGCTTCAATAAAAACCAAGTGATTAAAGTCGGAATTATGGACTTGAACCGCTATCAACCCAACAGTGAAGCCTTGAAAAATAAGCTTTCGCAGCAACCCAATATTGAGTCAATTTCCTTGGGAGATTACGTGCCTGTGGCTGGAGATAGATCTGAAGTTTTTTTGAAAAGAAGAGATGATTCACAAATTGATGAAACCATCACAACTCAAGCGTGGCCCATTCAAAAGGACTATTTCAAAACTTGGGACATAGAGTTTTTGGACGGTGAAGATTTTAATTACACAAATGATTCTTCGGCTACTTTCTCCATTATTCTGAATGAAACCGCGGTAAAGGCTCTCAATTTAGCCGAACCTTTAAACTCTGCGCTCATTTTAACTTCTGGCCAAAAAAACATTGATGTTCGAGTTGTGGGTGTGGTCAAGGATTTTCACTATGCCTCAGTTCGGGAAACCATAAAACCCTTGATTTTCTATAAAGGAAGTACTCCTTGGACGCTTTCTATTCGCTTTAACGGAAAGCCTTCGGAAGCCATGGCTACTGTTCAAGAAGCTTGGCAAGAACATTCCGGAGGTCAGCCCTTTGTGGCATCACTAGTAAGTGAAGATTATAAGAACATGTATGCCAGCGAAAACAATATGAAGGTGCTTATCAATTCATTTTCAGGTTTGGCGATTGTAATTGCCATTATTGGTCTTTTCGGTTTAGCCACATTTATGGCAGAACAACGCAAAAAGGAAATGGGGATAAGGAAAATATTGGGAGCCAACAGCTTACAACTATTCTTCAATTTACTGAATAGCTTCACAAAGCTGGTATTCATTGCTTGTGTTTTGGCAATTCCTGTAGCATATTTTCTGATTAGCGGATGGCTAAATGAGTTTGTTTACCGCATAGAACCAAGCCCGCTTCTCTTTGTCGGGGCAGCGTTTTTAATGCTGGCTTTGGCTTGGGTTACGGTAAGCTATCAGTCTCTGAAGGTAACTCGAAAAAACCCAGTAGAAAACTTAAATCAGCAACATTAAATGCTAACCCTTTAAGGCTTCTTTGATGGACTGATAAAGGGATTCAATTCTCTGAATTCTCAAACCCAGTTCATCAAAGGATTCGCTATCGGCCTTTTTCTGAAGAATTTCGAGCTCCTTCACCAACACTACAGCGCTTAAATGGCGTGCTGGAGGAAGCATTTTGTGAGCTTCATTTCGTATGCTGTCTCTTATTTTAAGCTGAACCGCTTTTTTAAGGTTTTCGATACTTCGGGCCGAACTTGCTTTGAAAATGTCTACCATTTCGCTCACAAAATCCGCATCACCCATTTCTTCAAGCCCGCTTAAATCAAATTGAGGTTTCTCTTCCATTATCACAGAATTTTCTGCCTCCACTTTCTGAACATTGCGCTTTGAAGTAGAAGTTATTGCTTGGACTAATTCGAGCAGTTCATTTTCATCAAATGGCTTTCTCAAAATCTTATTAAAACCCGCCTTTAGGCTGTCTTTTCGCTCTTGTTCAGACACCGTTGCTGTTAAAGCCACCATTGGGATTTTACTATTTTCGCCCCTTCCTGCTCTGATTTGTTTTACAACTTCCCAACCCGTTAAACCAGGCATTTTCACATCCAAAATCGCAATATCAAATGCCTGAGACTGTAGAAACGCTAAAGCTTGAGTTCCATCTTTGGCTTGTTTCAACGTTACATCGTGTGAAGCAAAAATGGTTTCTAGTAATTTTAAGTTGAAAGGTTCGTCATCCGCTACCAAAATAGAAAGCCCCGACAACTGCACCTGACTGATTGAATTTTCTTCAGAAGTACCACTTTGTTTATCGCTGATTTCGTAAGGCATATGCAAAATCATTTCGGTACCCTGATTGGGTACGCTTTCAATTTTAAACTGCCCTTTATGCAATTTCACCAACATTGAAGAAATGGCTAAACCAAGTCCTGTCCCTTTCGATTGATCGCTGGTATTTGCCTGCTCAAACTCTTCGAAAATTCTAGTTTGCTTCTCTTTGGGTATGCCAATCCCTGTATCTTTTACCGACAATCGAAGCGTTACGGTTTTATCTGTGGTCATCAGCACCGAAGCACCTAACTGTACATAGCCAGAATCTGTGAACTTGATGGCGTTATGCAACAAATTCAGGAGAATTTGCCTTAACCGATGCGCATCGCCAACTACATAATGAGGGATGCCATCAAAGTTTGTTTTAACCTGAAGACCCTTTTCAGTGGCCATGTCTTCAAAAAGGCGAACAGATTCGTGTAGCAATTGCTGCAAATCAAAAGTTGATTTCTCCAAACTCACTTTATTGGCTTGTAGCTTAGAAAAATCGAGAATATCGTTCAATAAGTGGAGCAAATGATCTGAAGAGCTTTTTATGATCTGGAGCTGTTCCTTTTGTTCCTCTGAGGTTTTCGATTTGAGCAACTGGTTAGTAAAACCACTAATGGCATTCATAGGCGTGCGAATTTCGTGGCTCATATTCGCTAAGAATTTCTCTTTGGCATCGGCCAGTTCTTCAGCGTTCTTTTTGGCTTCGCGAAGGGCAGTTTGGTATTTTCTATTTCTACCTATATAATTCAGTTGGCTAATGAGTGTGATCAGTAGCAAAGCGCTTGACAATGCCGAAAATATAACGACTTCTCTGTTGGTATCGTTGGCTAGGGACTGGATGCTTTTTACATGGTTCCGCCCTTGCTTAAGCTCCTCAAACTCCAGGGTGTCAATGACGTCAATGATCTTGTCTTGAAAAACCCTCGACTCCCTCTCCAAATAGGCGAGTTCATATCGTAATTCTGAATCTTTTTCTGCACTTTCTTCTTTGGCCTTAGCCAGTTCTTCCATGATTTCATTCTGTAATAATTCTGATTGTGTAGGTTTAGAGGTGGTATCCACAGGCTTCTTTTTCTTGAAAATCCTTTTTAAGAATCCTCTTTTCTCCTCTTCTTCGGAAACCGTATCCGCTTCGGCCATTACCTTCGGAATTTCCTCAATTCTTTTGGTAAGGTCGTCCAAAGTATTGGCTAGCAAATCGGAGCTAACCGCGCCTAAAGTGGTTTGAACTTTTGCCCTCTCTTTAATGAAATAAGACAACGAATCGCACAAACGCATTAGTTCCGGGTCTTTATAACGACTCTTCAACGAATCAATCAAATATTGACTGTTGTCTAGAGATTCGTTGAAATCCCTCATGCTCTCTGCTCTTAAATCGCTGCGGTATGTGTCTATTTCTCGTTCCATTTCATTTACCAAGAAGGAAACTTCCTTCAGAATCAATAAATTATAATTTGGCTCAGCATTTTGCTGAAGCTCATCCACCATATTATCCAGCCTCTGGTAGGCTTTAAATCCAGCAATGGAAATAACTACGGTGAGAATTATCAATGCAAAATTGACAATCCAAGCTAGGGTGAGTCGCTTATTGAATTTGAAATGGGTCATTTACGGACTAACGTTAAAAAAGTCAGATATTGAAAAAAAATCGACCTTAACGGTTTACCGTAAATTTAACCCAATTGCGCTCTTTATGTTTAGAACCACGGGAAGAAAAGCAAACGTGCTTCTGTTCCCATGGGGTTAAGGTAAGGACGTTAATCCTCGATATTCCTTAAGGGAAACCTCGCAATGAGATTCCCCTTTAGTAGTTGAGCCCAAAGGTTGATTGGAAGCTTCGGGCTCTGTGCTAGTTTTAGCCTTGCTAAAACCTTAAGACATTCTAGTTGAATAAGTCAACCCACAAACTGGTTACTGCATTAGCTTTTACTTTGAAGATGTCTGTCAATTCTCCATCGATCGAAACTTCTACATGTGTAGCGGTTTGAAAATCATAAGAATCGTCAGTTTCACTTTCGCCATAAGTAGCCACAATTAGCTCATAATCACCTTCTGGCATAAAGGCTAAAGTAAAGTTTCCGTTTGCATCAGTAATTGCACTGTTAATAGCACCTTCGAATCTTGCGCTACCATCAGCTGGCTCATTCATTTCCGAATCGCTATAAGTACCTTCCAAATAAGCATAAACTACTACTCTATCGGCACCTTGCATATCTTCATCATCTACCGAACCTTCAATCATTCCGGTTTCGGTTTTGGTAATTAATCGAGCGGTTGGTCTTAAGTTATATTCACCATTTCCTCTTTTAACCAAAGCTTTTCTTAAGTCTACATCTACCACAACCTGAGTCATTCCATTGGCTGTAATATCAAAGTCTCCATTCACTTTATATCCTGAAGTTGATCCACTTGGCACTTTAATTTCTTGTGTAGTACCATCTTTAAATTCTACATAAGCCTGAGAAGCCGAATTCAAGATTAGTCGAACTCCATCGTAAGAACCTTCGTCCAAATCGGTTTCACCAAGCAAGATGGTTTCACCGTTTTGATAACTCATAAGGTTAAATTCCTTTGGCGAATCGAACATGATTGAATTTTTGATTTGTCCGTCTGCCATAAATTGTGCTTCCTGAACCGAAAGGAAAACACCGCTAATATTTTCTGCATCTACTGCTGCATCCGTAGCCTCTAATCGAGCCATTCCTTTTCCGCCTTCCATATCTGAAGAGGAACTGTCGTCACAGCTTGTGAGCATTAAAGCTGGAACTAAAGCAACTGTTGCGATAAGTGATTTTAGATTTTTCATAACTCTACTCTTTGTTTTGTTTAGATGCCTTCCCTTAATGAGAAAAACTTGCCGAAAGCATAAAAACTGCTGTAGAGCTCCAGAAACAAAGATTCAGGTTCAAGACCAAAGCCCTGATTCTGTCAAAGCGAGAAAAGTATTTTCATTTTGAAAAAGAGGCGGAAGAAACTAATTGATTAGTTTTTTGCCAAACTGGGCAAACGCAAAGAAACTTTCTTGATTTATACTGAAAGAATTTCACCGAACTCTGCAATTCAATAGTTTTGCTTCTTATAAATAGAAAGCCCTAGTGTATTTTTCTATTTTTGAAGAAGCTTAAAATCAACCTCATTTATGGCCAAGGCTAAATTCAAAGAAGTAAAAGAAACACCATTAATGAAGCAGTATAACGCCATTAAGGCGAAGCACCCGGGTGCGCTTTTACTGTTTCGTGTGGGCGACTTTTATGAAACCTTTGGCGAAGATGCCATCAAGGCCAGCAAAGTGTTGGACATTGTGCTAACCAAAAGAGCGAATGGTTCGGCAAGCCATATAGAATTGGCTGGTTTTCCACACCATTCTCTGGACAGCTACTTGCCAAAATTGGTAAGGGCAGGAAATCGAGTGGCTATTTGCGATCAGCTGGAAGACCCTAAATCGGTAAAAGGCATTGTAAAAAGAGGCGTAACGGAACTGGTTACTCCAGGCCTTTCTTTCAACGATAACGTGTTGGATAGAAAGCGAAACAACTATTTAGCTTCTCTCTTCTTCGAAAAAGATCAGGTGGGTATCGCTTTTCTCGATCTTTCTACTGGCGAATTTTTAACCGCGCAAGGTTCTAAAGATTACATCGATAAGCTGATTCAAAGCCTAAATCCTTCGGAATTCATTTTCAGGAAATCGGACAAAGAAGCTTTTTATTCAAAGTTTACCGATGCTCATAACACTTACCATATTGATGATTGGGTTTATGCCTACGATTATACTTATGAAAGGCTAACCAGCCATTTTGAAACCTCAAACCTAAAAGGCTTCGGGGTCGAAAGTATGAGCTTAGGTATTATTGCAGCCGGTGCGGTTCTCTATTATTTGGAAGAAACTGAGCATAAAGAGGTAAAGCATATCGCGGCCATTAGCCGAATTGAAGAAGACAAATACGTTTGGCTCGATAAGTTCACCATTCGCAATCTTGAGTTGGTTTACCCTCAACAAGAAGGCGGGGTTCCTTTGATTGAAGTGCTTGATCAAACTTTTACTCCCATGGGTAGCCGTTTGATGAAACGCTGGATGGTTTTGCCTTTGAAAGAAAAAAGCAGAATTGAAGAAAGACTTTCTATCGTAGATTCTTTTAGTGAAAATGCCGAACTCCGCGATCAGATTTGCAATCACCTGAAAGCCATTGGTGATTTGGAAAGGCTGATTTCTAAAGTAGCGGTAGGCAGAATTAACCCACGCGAAATGAATCAACTTCGCAAGGCATTGGAAAACATTCTACCCATTCAAGGTTATTTGGCCAATTCTGGGCACAAAGCACTTCAGTCGCTTGCCGACCAGCTCAATCCATGCGAAAAGCTTTTGCAACGCATTAAAGAAGAATTGAAAGAAGATGCTCCAATGTTGGTTCATCAGGGAGGAATTGTATGCGATGGCGTTCATGATGAGCTAGACGAACTGCGCAAAATAGCCTATTCTGGAAAGGACTTTTTGCTTCAAATCCAGCAAAGGGAAACTGCTAAAACTGGCATTTCTTCCCTTAAAATCGCTTACAACAAGGTTTTCGGTTACTACCTAGAAGTCACCAATTCTCATAAAGACAAGGTTCCTGCGGAATGGATTCGAAAGCAGACTTTGGTGAATGCCGAGCGCTATATCACTGAAGAACTGAAAACATACGAGGATAAAATTCTGACTGCCGAGGATAAAATCCATGTTATTGAACAGCAAGTTTTCAACGAGCTTGTGGCTTTTTCTTCGGAATATACGGCTCAAGTTCAGCAAAACGCTAGGGTTGTGGCTATGCTGGATTGCCTTATTTCCTTCGCTACGGTAGCCCAAATCAACCATTACTGCCGACCTCAAATCAATGATAAAATGATCATTGACATTCAGGAAGGCCGCCATCCGGTAATTGAAAAGCAATTGCCTGTTGGGGAAACATACGTTCCGAACGATGTTTTTCTGGACGATCAAACGCATCAGATATTAATCATTACCGGACCTAACATGGCGGGTAAATCGGCTTTGCTTCGCCAAACCGCCTTGATTGTTCTCATGGCACAAATGGGTTGTTATGTTCCTGCCTCAGCGGCTACTTTGGGCATTACCGATAAAGTATTTACCCGCGTGGGAGCCAGCGATAACCTTTCCAAAGGCGAGTCTACTTTTATGGTAGAAATGACCGAAACGGCCAGCATTCTTAACAATTTGAGCGATCGTAGCTTGGTTTTAATGGATGAAATCGGTCGTGGAACCAGTACTTACGATGGTATTTCAATTGCTTGGTCTATTGTAGAATACCTCCACAATCACGATAAATTCAAGCCTAAAACGCTTTTTGCAACTCATTACCACGAATTGAATCAACTTCAGGAGGACTTTCCTGCCATTAAGAACTTTAATGTTTCTGTAAAGGAAGTCGGTAACAAGGTGATTTTTATGCGAAAGTTAAAAGAAGGCGGCAGCGAGCATAGTTTTGGTATCCATGTAGCGCAAATGGCCGGAATGCCAAACCCTGTTGTGATTCGGGCGGCAGAAATTATGCACCACCTTGAAAAGGATAAAATCAGAAACCAGAATGAGGACAAGCTGAAAGAAATGCCTAAAAACAACTACCAGCTTAATCTTTTCGAGGCCGATCCTACTTTTAATGAAATCAAAGAGATTCTGGAAAATCTGGATATCAATACCATTTCACCCGTAGAAGCATTACTCAAGCTGAATGAGATTAAAGGGAAGTTGAAGAAGCCTTAGTTTAGTTTATACCTAAAAATATAATCCTCGACATCTAGCTTGACAAAGTACAGATACGAATCATCTGGAGTGACGGTAAAGTATATAAAGGCATTCGGTGGTAATATTATTCTCGTTTTTGGCTTACCGTTCCAATCAAATCTATGAATTTCAGGCTCATTGAATAGAACCCTAGTTGGAGGTGAGCCTTCACTAAATTCATAGACCCGTTCACTGTAAAGTGCGTAGATACTTTTGTCAGACACTTCAACATTCCCGTAATAGTTATACAAAGGCAAACTATTTATACTTTTCTTTTGGTCAACTTCTATGTTCTTAATCTGTTCATTTTTTGGGCTGAAGTATATATCCTTGAATTTTTGATCTTTGAATTGATAAATCCTAATCTGTGGGAAATAGCGGTAGGCAATCGCGGCTTTAGTTCTATCTATATTTGAGTTATAAGTGTTTAGGTAAAGTACAGAAGATGCTGTTGTAGGAACTTCAGGACGATTATTTGGGAACTCGAGAACATCTGCCATTTGGCTATTGTTCATATTATACGTGACAAAATGTTTGTTAGAAAACAATATGCTTCCTATTAATAAGCTATCGCCAAGCACATTAGCCCCTCCTAATTGAACTAATTCATCTGGAATCCTCCAAGTTTCCATTAACCTAACATCGGCTGATGAAATGTGCTTTTTATCTCCCCCTATTTCATATTTCCTTAATCTTTTTAAGTCACCCACAAAAAGGCCATCATCAAATACGGAAATACTACTTTGTTGAATCTGTTCAAACTCTAGATCTAATGGCCCTTGTCCGGAAAACCCAAACCCGCCTTGATACTCACCTGTGGTCATGTCAAAAACTCTAAAAAGGGTGTCCTTTTTACTGCTTTCATACACGATTATGTGATTTCTTGTAGATACAAGTCTGTTTACTCTGAATAAATCTGAAGGGGTTTTAATGGAGTCTACTCCAATACTAGAAGTAAGGTCAATGGTCTCTGGAAAAGATTCTGCATTTACGGAAACAAGATCGTCATTCTCTTCTGATCCTTGACAACACGTTAAAATGAAGAAGGGGATAAAAACGGCCTTCTTTAAAAAATCGATTTTTGCCATGTGAGTTTTACTTCAAAGTCTTGAAAGCTTTTTTTACTGTAAACAATAACGGGGGCTTCAAACAATTAAATATAAATAAAGAAAATTTATATTTAACACAAAAGACCAACTCAGAAGTGTCTGAATTGGCCTTTTGTAATCTTTCTTTTGGTAAAGGTTTACTCCTTTCCATAGAGTTCTTTTCCCGAATCATAATATTTATCCCCTTCTACCCAAAAAGGAGCTTCTGGTGCATTACCAATTAGACGCGATGCTAATACATAACTGCTGAAAAACTTGAATAAATAATCATAATCCACGGTTTCTGGATTATCGCCAGCCTGGTGATAGTATTTCAAAACATCGCCTTCAAAAGCAGTAAAACCAAGGCTATAAGTTGGCGCTGGTATTCCCTTTCTAGCAAAACTCACATTGTCCGATCTATCAAACAAACCTTGCTCACCTGCAGGATCGTCAATAGCCGTTAGGCCGTAAGCCTCATTTGCTTCTTTAATTAAAGGTGCAGCGGTAGTTCTTTCAAGCCCAACAATGGTTGAGATAGTCGTATCATTATATCCAGCATTATCGCTATTCCAGCAAAACACGATTTCGTTATTAGGAATTACAGGGTGATCGGCCATCCAACGGCTGCCTAAAAGTCCCTTTTCTTCTCCGGTGTAAAGCACAAAATATGCTGAGCGTTTCATCGGATATTTGCCAATATTTTCAGCAGCTGAAAGTACAGTTACCGTTCCAATGGCGTTATCTCGGGTTCCGTTGTAAATAGAATCGCCAGCCTCGTTAGGAGTGCCAATACCCACATGATCGTAATGAGCTGAAAACATAATGAATTCATTCTTCAGTTCAGGATCGGTGCCCTCTACCATCGCTACAATATTTTTGTCGCCAGTGAGTTCGTTGATCATTCCCTCAAGATTGATGGTAGCGGTTTTTATGCTTTTGGTCATCATAAACCTTTGGGTGGCATTGTCGGCATCTTTAAGCCAAAGCTGTGGAATAATCTTGCCTTCATCTCCATCGGCATCTATGCTGATGTTGGTTCCGCTAAATCGCGAAGCCACTTGCTGAAAAGGAACTGGCAGGTTATAGAACTCAACTATACCTGCTGCACCATGATCAACGGCTAGCTGATATTTTTTTCTGCTCAAGTTCATTACCTGACGAAGATTGGTCATTTCGCCATCGCCAATTTTAGCGAACACGATTTTGCCCTTAACATCCTTGCCTTCATAATCGGCTTCTAAAGCGTAGTTCAAGAAAACGATCTGGCCTTCAAATGTTCCACTTTGGCCTTCGAGGGTTAGTAAATCGGTGTTCAGCTCAAAACTTTTACCTGAGAAATCCAATGTGGCTGCAGTAGGCGCACTTTTCTTTCTGAGAGGTACGGCCTGAAAATAGCCATCGGCTCCCGGAACAGGTTTGGCTCCGTAAGCCTTTAGCTGATCCGCTATATAATCTGCCGCTTTCAAAATTTCTGGTGAACCGGTATTTCTACCTTTCATTTCATCAGAAGCCAAAAAATAGACATGCTCTTTTATGGTCTCTTTTTTTACGGTAGCATCCGTTTTTTCCTTTTCGGTTTTAGGGCCACAAGCCGAAATAAGCAAGGCTGAAGCCAACAAGGGGAATAGGCTTTTCTTCATCTTATTTCAATTCAAAATATTTGAAAATAGGATATTCAACCGCTTGGTTTTCAATGCCGTTTTTCTGGAAGTACTCGTCAAAGAAATTCCAAGTCACAAGTCCATCATCTGATTCAGCTTCCAACATATAGAAAATCAAATTGGCCAGCGGCTGAGCCAAATCCACCCAATAATCTCCTTTTTTAAAGCGTTTGGTAGTATTTTCAAAAGTACCTTCTACCGTGGCCATGTTATGCTTTTCGAAGGGTCGGTCAGCAAGTTCAAGTTTAGTGGCTTTGTAAACCTGACCCGTAGCGCGAACGTTTTTCTCAAGCTTAGTCACTTTAACACCGTTGTTCATCAAATGCTCTGCAATGTGAGCGAACTCGGCAGGAATAATATAGCCTTTTGGCAAAATGGCCGATGCGGTTGGCGTAAACGCACTGTAGTTTACCACATTAGGTAATTCAATAATTTCAGGCTCTCTCAAATAGCGTTTTCCAGGTCTGTTACCTTCAGTTTCTTCATAAACAATGTGGTTATAAAGACGGTAGCCATCTATTTTTTCCTCCATTGGCGTCATTTCGAAGCGAACACCTTTACTGACTTTTCCGCCTTGTTCTTTTACCAATTGAATGGCGGCAGCTTCAGCTTCAGCATTTACTTTCAACATTTCTTTGCCGTGCTTATTGGTGAATTCTAGAATTTCTCTCACAAAAGCATGCGTAGAATTGATTCGCTGATAAAGTCTTTCATGAGCAAAAGCTTCACTCAAAATTGCCATTCGGTTTCTTAAACCAAATTGATTTACCAAATACCTTGGGTGGTGATTGTAAGTGTAAATGGATTTGATTGGCCAGCCATCTCTTTGTGGATAGAAATAACCGTAAGGGCCAAAATATATATCGTCCTTCTTTTTAACCTGATCGGTAATCTCTGGCAAAATCTTGTCCCAAGTATAATCGAAAGGTGCTTTTTCACCTGCCGTGTGGTAGCTTGGCGCCCAAGTGATGGAGTAACCATGCCAAACACCATTGGTAGTGTGCAAGTCAACGAAAAGCGCTGGATCCCATGGCACAATAATATTCTGAATAAGGCCTTGTGTTTCTATCGCCTCTTGCTTCATTCCATCGCGGTTCAAGTCCCAACCTTGGCTGTTGGCTCTGATTCCCACTTCTTTAGGACTATCTTCTTGTGAAGGTCTTCGTCCAGCTTCCATTTTATCGTTGGAATCGGTATTGTAAATAGGAACGAAAAGAATGATTTGGTTATCCAACAAGTAGCCTTTGTCGCCATGAAGAATTTCGCGAAGCATAATTTGAACCGCTTCTTTTCCTTCTACTTCGCCAGAGTGAATATTGCCTTGAATGTAAATAATTGGTTTGCCGCTAGCTTTGGCTTCTTCAGGAGTACTGATTTTCGGACTAGCCAAAACCAACACGGGAATATCTTTTCCTTCCAAACTAGTACCCATCGAAATTCGGGTCACTTTATCAGAGCCTTTGGTTACAGCATCTATGAAATTGATCACATCGGCATAAGTCGATGTTTTTTCATATTGACTAAGTTCTGGAGTGGTTAATAAAGATTTTGGCAGTTCTTGAGCACGAAGTGCAAGGCTCAAACATGCAAGTGATAAAAAGTATATACGCCTCATAAATTTAGGGTTAGGGAAGGTGAAAATACCAAAATCTATTTGTTATGAAGTCATCAGGAAATCCGTTCGGCCACGCTTTTATATAGGCGGTACAGTCTTAAATACTCGGACTTTATAACTTCAATACACTATTGACCTTAAAATGAACAGACGCACCTTTGTTAAAAGCAGCAGTTTGGCTGTGGGAATTGGCGCCTCAACAGGCTATTCTTTTCTCAATTTTTTACTGAATCCTCAGAGTTATCAAATCAGTCCGTTAAGAAATAACGTGGGGATTTTTACCGAACAGGGCGGAACCATTGGGTGGATGATTTCTGACGAAGGCGTGGTGGTTGTGGATACTCAGTTTGAAGCTCCTGCCCAGCACATGATTGCCGAAATCAAAAAACACTGGTCAAAACCCATCGATTTGCTGATCAACACGCACCATCATGGCGATCACACTTCTGGAAATATTGCTTTTAAAGGCATGATTAACCAATTGGTAGCGCATGAAAATTCTAAAACCAATCAAAAAAAGGTTGCTAAGGATTTAAATAGCGTTCTGTTGCCAGACACTACCTACCAATCGGGGCAATGGAGCCAAAAGGTAGGCAATGAAACCATGACGCTCCGTTATTTTGGGCCTGGCCACACCGATGGAGATTCTGTAGTTCACTTCGAAAACGCTAATGTGGTTCATATGGGCGATTTACTTTTCAATCGCAGACCTCCATATATCGATAAATCGGCAGGTGCCAATATTGCCAATTGGATGTTGGTTTTAGAACAAACTTATAAGACATTTGCGGCCGATACGCTTTTCGTGTATGGCCATTCTGGAGAAGGGTACAAAATCCAAGGAACAAGAGATGATTTAAAGGCTTTCAGCAATTATCTGGAGAAATCTTTGGCTTATGTAAAAAAGGGAATTGAGGCAGGAAAAAGTAAGGAAGAACTGGCCAAAACCGAAATTATTCCCGGAGCCCCAGAATGGAAGGGCAACCAATCAAGAACTATAGAAGCTACCTATACGGAGCTTTTTGAAGAGACTAAATAATGTTGAAAAAACTTATCATTCCGATAGTATTGCTATTCGCCTTCCCTAAATATGGGGAGGGTGATGGCAAGGATATATTGGAAAAAATGCATGATCGCTACGCTGGAAAATGGTACAAAACCTTGAGTTTTGAACAGCAAACTACTCGCTACAATGATGAAGGAGAAGTGGTGAGCGATGATGTTTGGTACGAAGCCCTTTTGATGCCCGATAAACTCTGCATCAAATTCAACGACATGGATCAAGGCAATGGCATGCTTTTCAGAAGCAACTCGCTTTACTATATGCAGGAAGGTGAAATTGCCAATTCGCGCCCAATGATTCACCCTTTATTGTTGCTCGGCTTTTCCGTTTACGACCAGCCCGTTATTAAAACCGAAAGTGCTCTAAAGGCCTTAGGTTTTGATTTGAGCAAAGCCCACGAAAAAACTTACGAGGGCAAAGAAATTTACGTAATTGGGGCTGAAGAAGGAGACGAAACCAGCAACCAATTCTGGATTGAAAAAGACAGAATGCTCTTTATCAAAGTGGTTCAGAATTTTGGTGAAGGAAGAATTCAAACCGTGAATTTTGAAAACTATCAACAGGTAGACGGTGGCTGGGTAGCTACTAGAGTTGAGTTTTTCAATAAGGATAGGCTGAAGATTTTAGAAGTTTACAGCAACATTAAAACGCCAAGGCTGAAGGAAAAAATGTTTAGCCCAGAAGCCTTCAAAAAAGCCGACTGGATTCCATAATCCAGTCTTTTGCAGAACTAAAGCTTTTCGATCAGTTCTTGATAATAAGCACCCGTTATTGGAATTTGCTCATTGGCTACGCTCAGCTGATGCTTCTCCACCTTGCTGATAAAAGCTTTATTCACCAAATAAGAACGATGCGTTTTAACAAAGCCTAAGCCGAGCAATTTCTGTTCGGCTTCTTGCATGGTCATTCGGGAAAGCACCGTCTGTTTTTCAGCCACAAACTTTACATAATTGCCCTCAGCTTTCGCAAACTTCAATTCCTCCACGTTTAAGCGAACATATTCATAACCAGATTTTAAAAACAAAAACTCGTTATGTGTTTGCCGCAGCCTATCGCTCACTTTATTTACAGCCTTTAGCAATCGGCCAAATTCAATGGGTTTCAAAAGGTAATCCACTGTTTCGAATTCATAACTTTCTACCGCATATTCCTGATAAGCCGTAGTGAAAATCACCAAAGGAGGCTTGCTCAAACTCTTCAAAAACTCAATGCCAGAAATGTCGGGCATTTTCACATCGAGGAAGAGAACATCAATCGCTTGACTATTAATGGCAGCAATAGCCTCAAAGGCGTTGGTGTAAGTTCCTGCCAATTCCAGAAAAGGAATTTTTTCAATGTGCCTTTCCAAGATTTGAAGCGCCAAAGGTTCATCATCTATTGCAATGGCTCGCATCATTTCAATTGAATTTTAAGGTTAGCTTCGTAGTTTTCATCAAACTCATAAATCTGAAACAAATGCTGCTTAGGATACAAAATAGCCAGTCGCTTTCTCACGTTTTCTTGGCCAATACCTGATTTTACGGCTTCCGGATCGTGATTTCTAAGATGAACTGAATTCTGCACATTTAAATGTACTTCTTTTTGAGAGCAACTTAGCTTAACCTTTATCCAAGAAGGATTTTGTAAACTAATGCCGTGTTTAAAAGCATTTTCCACAAAAGGAATCAATAGCATAGGCGCAATTTCTCCTTCGCAAGCTTCATCAATATCAATTTCCAATCGGATATTTTCTCGCTTATCTAACCGCAGACTTTGCAATTCGATATAGTTATTGAGGTAAGCGATTTCCTTGCTCAATGGAATTTTCTCCTGCGTATTTTCATGTAGCATAAACCGCATCATATCGCTTAGCTGTTGAACCGAATGAGCCGTTTTTGGGCTTTCTTCCGTTAGCGCCAAGCCATAAACCGTATTAAGCGAGTTGAATAAAAAATGCGGATTGATCTGAGATTTAAGCAGGGAGAGTTCTGACTTACTAGCCTCCCACTGAAGCATTTGCGATCGGTTTCTAGCAATGGCTTTCCTTCTTACCAAATAGTAAGGAATTGCTATTATTTGACTCGCAATCAATAGTGCCCCGAATATAGCGAGTATGAAAAAAATCAAATCTATTTTGAAAGAGAGTGCCAATTCATCAGTAAAAAAGAAAATAGAATTAAGAGTTGAAGAAGCAATAATCAAGGTGGCTGTTATTAAGTAAATCCACTTCTTAGATGCTGAAAACCAAGTACTCTTAGGGTATATCCAAATTGTACTTAGATAAGCCATGAAAGTCAATGAAAAGCCAAGATAAAAAAGGGGAATAAAATGTTCAGGACCAAAGCGCTGTAACCTTATAGATGAAGGAAGAATGAGGATTAAAACGAGAACACAACCTACCAAGCCTATAAAAAACAACTCTTGACGTTGATTACTAAAACGCCTCTTTAGAGCCAGGTTAAACGGAGGCATTACGAAATAATTTCTAACCCAAATGTAAAGTATGATTAATGTACTAACCTTGGTCAAATAAGATAAGGCTAAGCTTGAATGAATAAAAAGAGGAGAAGGATTATCGGTAATATTTAACCAAAAAGGACTATTGTATGAGACTTTCCACAATTCCGAATCTTTTGTTTCCAAAAAATAGCTACTAACAACTATCAGTATAATGTATACTAGAATAAGTTGAGTGATTAGCCTCAATTCATATGTCCCAACCTTCTTACTCTTAAAAAAGTCAATTGTAAAATACCTTCTGAAAAGGAAAAATAGAGAAACGCTAATAAGGGTAGAACTTACCTTATAAATGGATGCGTTTATTATCTCAGTGTTAGGCCAATAGTTTACAAGCCCAACAAAAACGGGTATTAAAATGAAAATCGTCAAAATAGGAACAACCCAATTCTCAATTTTGATAAGTGTTAATTCTTTCTGTTTCATGCTCAAGAATACCGAAGTGCTTGGCTGTCAAAAAATAAAAGTGACCAATCCCCATTACTAAGTGACGGAATTTAATCTCCTCTTGCAAGGCTGTTTATATTTCTTCAATTTGCTTTAAACTATTGTACTATGGATACTCCTTTTCATTTGGCATTTCCTGTAAAGGACATTGAATCGACCCGCGCCTTTTTTGGCGATTTATTGGGTTGCGAAATCGGTAGAAGCACCGATAAGTGGATCGACTTTAACTTTTTTGGGCATCAGCTAAGCGCCCATGTAAAACCAGAAGAACTTTCTTTAACGCATGCCAATCAAGTGGATGGAAAAAATGTGCCTGTACGCCATTTCGGAGCAATTTTGGAATGGGAACAATGGCATACCCTGGCCGATAAACTCGAAGCCTATGGCATTGAATTCGTTATCGAGCCTTATATTCGCTTTAAGGGAGAAGTGGGTGAGCAGGCCACAATGTTCTTTTTAGATCCGAGTGGCAATGCACTTGAATTCAAATCCTTTAAAGACCCAAGTCAAATTTTTGCTAAATGATCAAATCAAAACTTGCTTACTGCGCAGTATTCTTAATTCTTTCTATTTCTTGGGCTAAGGCTCAAGCCGATTATTTACTTAAACCCTCCATGGTTTTTGATGGAAAAGAAATCCACGAAAACTGGGTGGTAGCCATCAAAGAAAACCGCATTCTTTACGCAGGCCCCAATTACAAAGGCAGCGCCAAACAACAAATTACTTTAAAAGGCAAAACCTTGATGCCTGGCCTAATCGAAGGCCATTCGCATATTTTGCTTCACCCATACAACGAGGTTTCTTGGAACGACCAAGTTTTAAAAGAATCCATTGCCGAACGTTCTGCCCGCGCGGTGAATCACTTAAAAGCATCGCTTATGGCGGGCATTACAACCATGCGCGATTTAGGTTCCGAAGGGGCTGGCTATGCTGACATTGGTATGAAAGAAGCGGTAGAAAAAGGCGTTATTCCTGGCCCTCGACTTTTGGTAGCCGGCAAGGCAATTGTAGCAACAGGAAGTTACGGACCAAAGGGTTTTCACGAAGGAGTTCAAGTGCCACTTGGCGCAGAAACAGCCGATGGATTTGACGATCTTATTCGCGTTACCCGCGACCAAATTGGCCATGGAGCCGACCTTATAAAAGTGTATGCCGATTATCGCTGGGGGCCAAACAAAGAAGCTGCAGCCACTTTTACCGTAGCCGAACTCAAAACCATTGTTGAAATCGCAAAATCTAGCGGTCGTTATGTAGTAGCGCATGCTTCTACGGAAGAAGGAATGCGCAGGGCAATTGAAGCGGGTGTCGAAACCATTGAACATGGCGATAGTGGAACTTTGGAAATATTCAAATCCATGGCCGCTCACAATGTTGCTTTTTGCCCAACGGTTGCCGCTGGCGATGCCATTACACAATATAGCGGCTGGAAAAAGGGCATTGACCCAACGCCAGAACGAATTCAAAAGAAGCAGGAGAGCTTTAAGCTCGCGTTAGAAGCAGGCGTAAAAATAGTTTTTGGAGGCGATGTGGGCGTTTTTCCGCATGGCGATAATGTGCGAGAACTAGAAATGATGGTAGCCTACGGAATGCCTTTAAAAGAAGCTGTTATTTCGGCTACTTCGGGCAATGCCGAGCAATTTCACCTTCAAAATTTAGGACAAGTTCAAAATGGCTTTTTGGCCGATATTATTGCTGTAGATGGCAATCCTCTTTCAGAAGTTGGCGCTTTAAGAAAAGTAAGCTTTGTAATGAAAGATGGTGTAATTTATAAGCAATAAGCTTTACAAATAGCCTTTCGGTTTTCAAATTGAAAACTGAGAATCGAAAGGTTACAATTCATTTTTTTTAAATTCTTACCGAACAAAAAGCACTATGAGTGATGCACTTTTAGCTCAGCAAAGGCTGATGCAAGCCATTCAAAATTATCAACAAGGCGACCTTGAAACTGCAGAAAAGGAACTTCAGGCGCTTCATCAGAAATTCCCAAAGTCCGATCAGATTTTGAGCTTACTCGGAACCGTTCTTTTCGCCCAAAAGAAATTCAAGGAGTCGTTCCGAAGCCTAAAAGAAGCGCTAAAGATTAACCCCAACAACGAAGAAGCTTTAATTGCAATCGGCTCGGTAGAAAAGGTGAGGGGCAATATAGATTCAGCCATCGCTTTGATGACAACAGCAGTACAAAAGCTTCCTAAAAGACCCGAAATTCATTATAATCTAGGCACGGTTTACTACGAAAAGCAAGAGTGGGAATTGGCAGAAAAGGCATTTCTGAAATGCTTAGAAGCCGATGACATGGTAACGCAAGCCAACATGCCACTTTTCGAAATCTACAAGAATAGAGGCGATATGGCCAAGGCTGAAAAAGCACTTCGCAATGCTTTAAAGTACGGACATGTACCTCAAGTTCAGCAAATGCTAAATGAGCTTCTTCATCAAAATGGCAACAAAAGCTATCTTTCAAACGAAGCCGAAAAAGAGATTACGGAAACTCAACCTCCTCAGGCAGAAGCAGAACCACAACAAGTTTCTGCAACAGATACCCTAGGTATTGACGAAAACGACATTGAGGCGCTCATGGAAATGGCGAATATGTTTCAAGAACGCTACCAAATGGCCGAAGCGGAAAAGTATCTGAAATTGGTTCTTGAAAAACAGCCCGATCACGCCATGGCTATTAAGAGCCTAAGAAAATTGAATTCTTATAAAATTCCGGGTTGGCATTTTGATATGCTTCAAGACAGCCCACGGAATGATGCCTATCAAAAAGCCATTGAAAATGCTTTGGCTCAAAGGCCGGAAGCTACTGTACTAGATATAGGAACAGGTTCAAGCTTATTGGCCATGATGTCGGTCAGAGCTGGCGCTAAACATGTTTTGGCTTGCGAAATGCACAAAGAACTTTCTGGCGTAGCCAAAGAGATTGTAAAAGCCAACGGGTTCGAAAATCAAATTTCGGTAGTGAACAAAAAATCCACCGACCTAAAAGCAGGAGAGGACTTCACCGAAAAGTTCGACATTGTTGTTTCTGAAATACTAGACTGCGGTGGTTTAGGAGAAGGCGTACTGCCAAGTTTAAGGCATGCCAAATCTGAATTATTAAAGCCAGACGGCATTATGCTACCGCTAGGCATTACCTTATACGGCCAATTTGTTGAAGTACCTATCAAGTACAAAGTGAATCCTATAAGAGAAATTTCTGGCTTCGATTTAAGTGCTTTTCAGCAATTTAAGGCCGTGGAGGAATATTCTCGGATTTTCATAAATCATGAAAAGCACCATTTTCTTTCAGAACCATTTAAAATAAGAAGCTATAACTTCAATCAAATTGAAGAGGCTGCCAATGAAATGGAAACCGTTCAGATTAAAGTAAATGAAGCTGGAAATTTACAAGCCGTATTGTTCTGGTTCCATTTGCACATGGACTCAACCGACACATATTCCTCTGCAGCGGATGGAGAATTTGAACATTGGGGGCAAGCCATTTATTATTTTGATGAAGCCAAAAAAGTAAGCCCTGGCAATAGCCAAGGCCTTGAAATCTATTATACCGATACTGCACTCCATTTTAAGCTAGAAAATTAAGCAGTAAAGTATTCTTCCAAATCTTTTAGGGTTGTTTCATTGGTTTGAATATCCTTCTGGATTACGCCTTTTTCTAAAATCACAATACGTTCGCAAACGTCAGTTACGTGATTTAAATCGTGGCTAGAAATCAGCATAGTAAGGTCTTTCTCCTCGCTTAGCTTTTTCATAATGGCCTTCAACCTGATTTGAGTAGTTGGATCCAAGTTAGCGAAAGGCTCATCCAGTAAAATGATTTCTGGGTTGCCCATTAGAGCAGCCACAATGCCCACTTTCTTTTGATTTCCTTTAGAAAGATCACGGATGTATTTCTTCTTTCCTCGGATTTCATCGTTAAAAAGATCATCGAACTGGGAAAGAAATTCCTGCAAATCTCCTTCAGAATAACCATGAAGTGAAGCCACAAATTCGAAGTATTCGTCAGGAGTAAGGTAATCGATAAGGAAAGATTCATCTAAAAATGAACCTGTGTAGTATTTCCATTCTTCGGTTTTGCTCACATCCTTGTACTTGCTGGTTACCTCGCCCGTTGTTGGTCTTATCAAGTCCAGAATCATTCGAAAAAAAGTAGTTTTCCCCGCACCGTTATTTCCTACCAAACCGAAGCTTTGCCCTTTAGGAATTTCCAGCTTAGGAATATTTACAACTTCTACTCCTTTATATGTTTTAGAAAGTGATGTTACGTGAATCATAGCTTATCAATTTATTGTGCCCTAAAGCCGGCAGCAATGCTGTGTCGTTTTTTAATAAAGAATGCAGTAAGTGCGTTGAGCATTTTTTCTCTAAACAAAATGCCAATTAAGCCGCACAAGCCCATGGCGGCAATCCCCAGATTTTCGTAACCAAAAATGGCCAGTGGCGCATAAAATACATAAGGAAGAATCATAATAGGGATCATGATTAGGAACTGCGCTGCCCCAACGCCCTGATAATTAAAGGCTGCCCCACGATTCAAATCAATCTTTTTGGGGCTATACATGGCAATTCGCATTACTGCGAAAATATTAATGCCCACGTTGAAGAGGTAGGCCGCCAAGTTGATGAAAATGATTTTCCACCCGAAATAGCCATAGCCCAAAGAAGCAATGAACGCGATGGTTGCTCCGGCAAAGAACATCCAATACTTAGCTTCCAAATACTGTTTAAAGTTGACCTTACGGGTTAACACGAAATCGAAGTAGCCGCTTTCCCAGCTCAGCAAAAACTGACCGTGATTGATAAAAAAGGCTCCTGTCACGAAAATACCTGCAAAAACGAAGATAAATGGTGTTTTGCTATAGATGTCGTTCGTGTAAAATATAAGCCCGTATAGTAAAAGAAATCCGCTTAGGAAAAGTGTGTTTTTGGGCCTTTTATGCCTTAAAATCAATTTCAGTTCTAAGCCAATTAGCTCTCCGATTTGGCCAAAACGTTTCAAAAACGAAAAGTCACCTTGAATTTTCTCTCCTGATTTTTTTACAGCGAGTTCTTCAGGATAAGTGTTATTGAAAAGGTAATTAAAGTTGAGCCTATAGAACACAAACGCCAAAACTATAGGAACAATAGCCCAAAGCGGTTGCGCTAAAATAGAATCGAAAAGGAACCTAGAAACTGTAGAAAAAGAAACGATTCCGAAATAATCGAGCCCAATCAAAATCGAGAAAAAGGCGATTAAACCTATGAATAGGTTTGGGATATCATTCAGCTTCTTTTTAAAGAAGATGGTTGCAAAGTGATTTACAAACGAAAGTCCTAAAATAGATGCAAACCAAGCCAAAGCTGTTGGAGCTCCAAATTCACCAACCAATCGCATTAAAGAAAAGGGCAGAAAAAGGAAAATCGCCAGAATATTAAAAACACTCAACTGGCTTTTGCGCAGCATAAAGTGAATAATCTTTCCCTTGGGAATTGGCAAATGCAGGTAAGGCTGAATTTGCAGCACTGGCACGTTTTGTAAAAAGAACCTGATCAGAAATTCGAAAAGGAAGTAATATAAAACCAGCCCGTTCAAAATTTCCACAGGGTCATTTTCGGGAAAATATTTCATCATCAACCCGTCAGCTGCCACCCCAAGAATCAGCACATACGATGACAAAAGAAATGCTGCAAAGCCTAAAAATATGTTCGCCAGTAAGCTTTTAGCCCAAACCGGAGAACGAAATTCCTGCTTCCAAATCTGTGATACTAAGTGTTTAATCATATTAATTTAATCCTCTATCGAGCTCCATAATTGAATACAGCACAGCGTGGGCCGCCTTTATGTAGAAGCTCTGATTTACATGCTCAAATTCATCGGTAGCTTTATGGTAGTGCTCGTGATCTTCAACCCCGAAATAAAGAAATGGAATACCCTTTCGGTGAAATGGGCCGTGATCTGAAGAAAAAGTCCAATCGTCATGACCAAGATCTGGCGTATCGTGGCCAAATCTCAATTTCAAAGGTGGCACCTCCACTTTTTCAATAATCGATTTGAATTTCGGATAATGATGCGTGCCCGCTACATAAAGCTCGTTTTTATCGTTCATACTGATCATATCCATATTGATATTCAGAATGATATTTTCAATCGGAATTGGTGGGTTTTCAACAAAAGCCTTTGAACCTTGCAGGCCCATTTCTTCAGCATCTAAAGCCGCAAAAATAAGAGTATGCCTTGGTTTATGGCTTTTGAAATATTCCATTAAGGCCATAAGAGCCGCAGTTCCCGAAGCGTTATCATCCGCTCCGTTAAATACTTCGCCATCGCGAACACCAAGGTGATCGTAATGCGCGGTAATTACGAAGGCAGATTCTTCGCTACCTTTAATATATCCAATCACATTTTCGCCCTGAACAGTATCGCCACGGCTTACAAAAGTGAAAGGATGACGATAGTCCTTGTTGAATTTCTTCACTTTCATGTCTTCCATCTGCTTAATAATAAACCTTCTGGCAGCTTCTGCCCCGTTAGTTCCGGTTCTTCGGCCTTCGGCAGCATCGTGAGAAAGTTTTCTCAGATCTTCTAACATAAACTCTGAATCCAGATCATCTTGAGCCATGGCTGTTTGGCCAAGCCCAAGGCCCAAAATCATAAGTGCGAAATACAGGATATGCTTTTTCATATTTAATTGGTTAGCTTCGAAACTTTATTGATTGAATTTCCAATAATTCAGTACTTTTCATGTTAAACTTAGTGAATTGAAAAGTAAGTTTTGAAGCTGACAAAATTTTATTTCTTCGTTATACTGTGTCTTGCTTTTCAGCCCCTAAAAGGGCAGATCAGCAAAGAGACCCTATTGAAAAGGCTTCATATGAATGAAGCACTCGATCCTCCTGAAGGTATATTAAGTTCTAAATCGGTGGTACTGATTGATGTACCGAAGGGCATTAAGCCCGATGAACGAATCAAAATTGCGGATGGCCTCCAAGCCTTTTTTGCTGAAGAGGGTATTGATGCTGTGGCTTATTTCAATGTAAACAGTTTTAGTTCGGTCGAAGGAATGCAAGAACAGATTCCAGAAAATCTACTGAAACGCGACATCAAAAATTTGATTTTCCTTTCGGTAATTAACCCAGAAAACGACTTTGTTTTGGGCATGGGGCCTTTTAATGGAAAAGATACTTTTTATAATAAAGGGGATGTTTTTTGGCTGCGACAAACCAGCGACCTTAATGCAGTTTTTGAAGAATTGCGCACTCGATTTAAAACTGGCGCTTTTCCCAAGCAGAATTTTTTGGTGAACCCAGTTTCAGAATTTTTTGAGCCTTCGGTTTCTGGTTTTCGCGAAGCTTACGAAACTCTGCCTAGAAGTTTTGAAGGTAAAAAAATTGCAATCCCTACCATCAATACCGCGCCTATGGATAAACCTGGGCCACAAACTATGAACGTGGAAGCTATAACCCAACCGGAAAAAGTGAAGTCGGTTTTGGAAAGCAGAATGGCCAGTTTAAACGCTTTGGTGGCAAAAGATTCAATTCACTTTCAGGTATTTGATTTGAGCAGCAAAACCGATGTAGATTTAAGAAGAGCGAGAGTAGATTATGTGCTGCACATTGTGGAAGCTGACGCCTCAAACGTTTATAAATTCTTGCCCTTTAAGGAAAGAAAAGCAAATCCATCAGGTAAGTTGGTGAAGTTTTTTCTACGCGATACTCGGTCAAACAATGCCTACTTAGGTTCTACTTGGGACGCCAATTCTGATTGGCAACAAGCCTTGAATTCCTTTATTATGCAAATTGAGCAGGTTATAACTCAAAAGTCCAATTAATCACGGATTTCTTCCATCAGTATATTTTCACAGAATATAGGAATACCTCATTCTTTAACTTGGAAAAAATTTAACCATGAATAAAATGAGGATTTCAACACTTTTTGGGCTTCTATTTTTGGGGCTTCAGGCATTCGCCCAAAACACAAAAGTAGATTACGATGCGATCTACAAAATCAAAGATGAGGGTTTCAACAACAGCCAGGTTATGGATTATGCTTGGAACCTAACCGACAGAATCGGGCCAAGACTTACTGGTTCTACAGGTTTAAAAAATGCTTACGATTGGACTTCACAAGCCATGAAAGATATGGGCTTAACCAATGTTAAAGTTGAAGCTTGGGGCGATTTCGGTAAAGGTTGGGAAGTTGAAAAATCATACATCGCTATGACAGCTCCTTACTACCAAGCCATGATCGGTATTCCAAAAGCTTGGACTCCTGGTACAGGAAAATTAATTTCTGCTGAAGTTGTTTATGTTGAAGTAAACGCTGAAGAGGATTTAGCCAAATACAAAGGCAAATTGAAAGGTAAAGTAGTGCTTATGCCTACCACTACAGCTGCCGAAAACCAATTCGAAGCTGATGCAAAAAGACTTACTGAAGAAGAGCTTGCCGCTATGACAGAAATGAACGTAGGTGGTGGCCGTGGTGGCTTTAACAGCAGCAGATTCTCAGATTACAGAAGATTGGCCGCTTTAAGAAGAGCAGCTTACACCATGTTAAAAGATGAAGGCGTTGCGCTTGTTTTGCAAACCAACCGTGGTGGCCAAGGTACTTTCTTTACTTCAAACGGAGCAAGAAATGACGAAAACCCACTTCCAGAAGTAGAAATGTCTCCAGAGCACTACAACAGAATTGTTCGCTTATTGCAAAAAGGAGAGCCTGTAAAAGTTGAGGCTGAAACCAAAACTAAATTCTTAACCAAAGACACTAAAGGCTACAATGTTTTAGGTGAAATCGAAGGTTCTGACCCAAGTTTGAAAAATGAAGTAGTAATGGTTGGTGCTCACCTAGATTCTTGGTTTGCTGGTACTGGTGCTACTGATAACGCTGCTGGTTCTGCCGTTATGATGGAAGTAATGAGAATCTTGAAAGAGTCTGGCGTTAAACTTAAAAGAACAATCAGAATTGGTCTTTGGAGTGGAGAAGAGCAAGGAATTTTCGGTTCAAGAAACTATGTGAAAAACACTTTCATGAGCGGTGATAAGCCAAACCAAGCTTACAACAACTTCTCTGCTTACTATAACATGGATAACGGTACTGGTGCAATCCGCGGCATCTACCTTCAAGGTAACGAAGCTACTGGCGACCTTTTCGAAGAGTGGTTCAAGCCTTTCCACCAATTAGGAGCTCAAACCATTACTTCTAGAAACACTGGCGGAACCGACCACTTGTCATTCGATGGTATTGGTTTACCTGGTTTCCAATTCATTCAAGATCCTATTGCTTACAACACAAGAACTCACCACTCTAACATGGATGTGTACGAAGCACTTGAAGAAGCTGATCTAAAGAAAAATGCAGTGATTATTGCAGCTATGGTTATGCAAACTGCTAACATGGATCAAAAAATGCCTAGAAAACCACAAGTTGCTCAAAGAGCAAGAAGATAATCTCTAGTTAGTTATTTACTAAAAATGGCTCGTTGGTTTCAACGAGCCATTTTTATGCGCAATGATTTAGTAGCAATTAATACAAATCAGGATTCATAAAGGGAATAAGCGCTAGAACCACTGCTGGCTGATAGTAAGCTGCTCTGTCGATTAGTTCATGGGTTAGAATGCCCACAGCACCATTGCCTTGTTTAGAATTTTCGCGATTAAAAACCATATCATCGGCAATGCCCAATTCCACACCTTCGTTTACCAATTCGGCAATTCTTGGCGGCAGCTGAAAAGTAGCGGTTCGTGCCTCCCCAATTTTGTCTTTTGAAATTATACTCACCCAAGCAAAGGCTTGCATTCCATTTTCCGGCTGATCAATTCCTCCTTCAATACCAATCCAAAAATCTGCTTCTGGTTTTTCTAATTGCGCATTTTTTGCGCGATTTCTAGCCCCAATCAGCGTTTCTTCATCCGTCATAGGCTGGTCACTCACTTGAGAAGGAACTGAAACTCCTTCAAAAAAGAGTTCTTCTTTGGTAAACACAGAACGAAAAGCCAATTCGGTACACTTTAGCTTAACAGGGTTAAGCGAAGCCACAACAATTTTCATAAGGGAAATTAATTTTGATTGAGCTTATCCAGCTTGTCTTGCATTTTCAATCGCTCATAATAAACCTTCAAAGCTCTTACTACCAGCTTGTCATTCCGGTTCAATGAGTAGGCCTTTTCCATATACGGAAGCGCCTTTCGGGTCCATTCGTGGCCTTTTTCTTCCATTTCCTTACCACGAATTTGATAATCCTCGTCATTCAACAAATTCACTTGATCGTAAATCTGATTGGCCTGCTCATTTAGCATGACGGAATAGTTATAGTTGGCGGTAAAATCGTTTGGAAACTTTTTAAGGTAGGATTGATAGTCATCGCTAGCCATTTCGAAATATCGCTGCGATCGATCTGGCTGGCCATTGGCTCTTGCATATTTAAAAATCAGGTCGAACAAATCAGCTCTTCGTAATCGAAGTTCGTAGCTATTTGGGAATTTCTTTAGAACAGTATTTAAGCGTGATTCAGCTTCTTCATATTTTCCAATTTTCACCAAAATGCGAACTTCTTCCGATATGTAAGGAATGTGATCTGGATAGTGAAAAATGGCTTCTTCAATTAAATCAAGTCGCTTTTCCAAAGGCGCATTCATGCCTTGCTCGCAAATGATCAGATTATTATAAACATTAAGGCTTAGGGGCTTAAGCTTTTTCAGTTCTAAATAATGAGAGATTGCTTTTTCGAATTTACCTGCATTCTGTAAACTAAAACCAGCAAACAAATAGCCCGTTGTGTCAGCAGGTTTTGCGATTTGAGCCAACTCGAACAAGCTTGTAGCAGCATCGAATTTCTGATTCTGAAATAGGCCATAACCTGTGTTGATACCATAAGCCCAAAGAATTTCAAGCTGATTGGTTGCCAACTTGTATAGGTTTGCCCCTGGATCGCTTAAAGATCGTGTTTGATTGTAGCTGTCTACGATTTCTTGTGTAAATGCTTTTTTGTCTTCTACTATGGCAGAAACAGTGGCATCTTCAGAGCTCAAAATTTCATGATAAATGCGGCCTCTCGTGTACCAAGCACGTGCATTTTGCTTCTGACCGCCCTTGTCAAAAGCCTCATCTATGGTTCTTTTGGCTTCTGAATAGTTCTTTTCGTTCAAAAAATCACTGGCAGCAGAAACTAAATCCTGTGATGTAACAGTATTAGGTAAAAAAGCTATTAGTATAGTGACAAGAAGTCTCAAAATGGTTAAACAGTATTTAGTGGCAAAATATAAAATTATGCTGAAGTAAGGGTTACATTTTCAATAACGTGCCACCGTGTAAACGCTGGACGGATGAAGGACATAAAGACAAAATTATGAAAGTAGAAATTATTGATATTCTTAGAGATTACAGAGATGGTTGGTTAAATCTTGATTCGGCATCAGACAAAATTTTGTCTTTAATGTCCGAGAATACGGGAGGCGTTTCAACTTCCTCACGCACTGAGTTTGGCGTTTCACACGGTGTTAGCGATAGGAACGCTTCACGGTCGGATTCTGATGAAGCATCCGAGGAAGTTGTCGGTGGCACGTTAGCGTTAAGAACCGAGGCAAAGGAATTTAAGTATTGTGACTGTGTAGAACCAGATCGCAATAGAGGAAGCAACATTTGTCTTAGATGCGGATACCCAATTGAGTGCTGACAATACTTAAATGGTTAACTCGTAGCGGAACATAGTGGAGCGTTCTTAACGCTAACTATATGTAATCATATGGTGGGTTTTTTACGAAATCGATTGATACAGTATATATAAAAAACAATCAGTTATTATACTGTTAATTAATAGACACAGTTAACCACCAAAAAGAGAAAGACAAATACGATTGAGGTCGAAAAAAGTTAAACCAGCCATATTTCCTCGATGAAAGATAAGGATGAATACGCTCTAAGATGAAGTTTAGGGGAAGTAGAGGAGGTTTACACCTCCTCTACAATAAGTGCAATATAATATTGCTATTTACTTTTTCCAATTAGGAAGCCTTCCGGGGGTCAATAAAGCATCCATTTGATCCAATTTTTTATCCATTTGGACAAATTCGGTTAAAAGAGATTTTACTTGAGGTAGAATTTCGGAAAATTCATCGGCTGCTACTTCGTAATTTCGAATGGCTGTTCCTGTAACATTGGATGTAGAACCGAAAATATCGTAAACGGCCTGTTGTGCTCTTTGGCGTGTGCTATACTCTCCATCCAAATCCAGCTGATTGTAATCCGAATCTCCATTCATGGCATTGGTCAAATCTTTCAGCTTGGCTTCCAAAGTCAATATTTCCTTCATCAAGTCATTCGATTCTCTGGCAGGAAAACCTTTAGCCGCAGCTTTGTAAGTAGAAAGTTTTGCATTCATGTCGGATACAAGACCACTGGCAGCTCCAATAGCTTGAACCAAACCCATCGCTTTTTTCTTAAATGCAGCCATTTCTGCCCAACTTTCTGCTGGAATGCTGCGATTGTCCAAGTCCTTCACCACAAAAGAAACCGGCTGAACAAGCTCGGTAATTTCACCTTTAACATTTTTGGCCAAACTCACTGTGTATTGGCCTGGCACCACATATATACCCGAAGACGGCAAGCTAGAAGTAGGAGACGCTTGGCGAGCATTAACTGCGCCAAAACCAGCATAGGTTAAGTCCCAATTGATTTCGTTAAGCCCTGTTCTCACGGAACTTCTCAATTCACTCACAATATCTCCACTCTGATCTTTAATGGTGAAAATCAAGAAAGAGGGTAATTCACTTTCTTCCGCTTTTAACTCTTCTAAAGTTGGGTAAGGAATATCCTCTCCATTTTTAAAAGCCGCTGCTTCCTTTTTCGATCTGTCAGCTTTAAGACTTGAAACGCCATCTTTTAGCCAATAAGTAAAGGTTGCTCCTGAGGAAGGGTTATCGGCTGCGTAAAACATTTCACCCTGAAAGCCTTTATCTCTGCTTCCCAAGCTTCCAATAGGTTGCCACTTGTTAAAAATTAAAGCGTCTTTAACCGCAAAAATGTGAGCGGGCTTTTCTTTTAAACTTGGAGCCAATTCTCTCAGCGCAGCATAATTATCCAGAACATAGAATCCACGGCCAAAAGTGGCCAAAACCAAATCGTTTTCACGTTCTTGAATGGCCATGTCTCTCACATTGATGGTTGGCAAACCAGCACTCATTTTAGTCCAAGAGGTGCCCTCGTTTAAAGAAACGTAAACTTCATATTCTGTTCCTGCGAAAAGGATATTTCCGTTTATATGATCTTGCTCCAAAGCGTAAACAGCCTCTTTAGGCAAGTTTGAAGAAATGCTTGTCCATGTTTTTCCTTTGTCGGCACTTTTATAAACATAAGGCGTAAAATCTCCGCTTTTATGATTGTTGAAAACAGCGTAAACCGTATTTACATCGGTTTTCGAAGCGATCAGATCGTATACATAAGTGTTTTCAGGAACTCCATTAAAACGATTCACTTTTCTCCAATTCTGACCACCGTCTTCAGTGATGCTAATTTGACCGTCATCGGAACCCACATAGATCAGGCCCTTTTGCAAACGCGATTCATCTAAGGAAACGCCTGCACCATAACGTGAAGTAGAACCATTTTTGGCAACCGCATCCATTGGCCAAATTTTGCCCATAATTGGCAATCTGTTTCTGTCGATGTCTTGATCCAATTCATCGCTGATTACTTCCCAAGAATCGCCACGATCGGTACTTTTAAACAGTTTGTTACCAGCAAAATAAATGGTTTTATGATCGTGCGGGCTGACCATAATGGGTGAATCCCAATTGAAATTATACTGCTTTTCATCCTTTCTCGGTTTAGGTTGAATGCTCACTGATTCACCACTTTTAACATCAAATCGAATCAAACCTCCGTTTTGCGATTGCGCATACACAATATTCGGATCTTCAGGATCGGGAACAGATTCAAAACCATCGCCTCCCTGAGTTACAATCCAATTGGCGCTTAAAATTCCATTCTGATAATTAGTTTGAGAAGGTCCTCTCAAACTGTAGTTGTCTTGAGTTCCGCCCATTACATTGTAGAAAGGATAGTCATTATCTACTGAAACCTTGTAAAACTGAGTTACAGGAAGATTTGTGAAGAACTTCCAGGTTTGGCCTTGATCGAAAGATTCATATAAACCACCATCGCAACCTTCGAGCAAATGCTTGTTGTTGGAAGGATCAATCCACATAGCGTGGTTGTCCCAGTGTTTACTTTGTTCTCCTAAATTTGAAAAGGTTTTGCCGCCATCGGTAGTTACCAAAGTGAATGTGTTGAGCAAATAAACGCGATTTTCATCTACAGGATCGGCTACAAGTTCTTGGTAATAATTTCCGCTAGAAGAAGTACTACTCATTTTCTGCCAAGAAGCTCCGCGGTCGGTGCTTTTGAAAAAACCACTTTGACTGCCCTGAGCCTCCACAGCTGCATATAAGATTTCTGGATTGGCTGGAGAAATGGCGAAACCAATTCTTCCTTTATCGCCACCCGGAAGGCCGCGATTGATTTTAATCCAGTTTTCACCACCATCGGTAGACTTATAAATGCCTGACTCTGGACCTCCACCTAAATATGTCCACTGTCTTCTTCTTCTTTGGTGAGCCGTAGCATAGAGCACATCGGGGTTTCGTGGGTCGAAGTGAACTTCGTTTACTCCCGTATGCTCGCTAATTTCCAATACCTTCTTCCAAGTTTCTCCACCATCTGTGGTTTTATACAAACCGCGATCGCCACCCGCACTCCAAAGAGGACCATAAGCGGCCACATATACCACATCTGAATTTCGTGGATCGATGGCGATCATCCCGATGTGCTCGGAATTTTTCAGGCCAACATGTTTCCAGCTTTTACCACCATCTATCGACTTATAAACGCCATCTCCATAAGAAACCGATCGTTGGTTATTGTTTTCCCCAGTTCCTACCCAAACTACATTTGGGTTATTAGGGTCAAGCTCTATAACCCCGATGGAATAAGAACCTTGCCCATCGAAAATAGGAGAGAAAGTAGTTCCCGCATTCGTGGTTTTCCATACGCCACCCGCTGCAGCTCCTACATAAAACTCGCTATGGTTTTGTGGGTTTACGGCAACATCAGCAATTCTGCCCGATGTTAGTGCTGGCCCAATGCTTCTAAATTTGAATGAATTGAGCGAAAAGCCATTGAGAGGGTCGTCAACATTTACTTTTTGAGGTTGATTGCGTGCCTTTTTTCGCTGGGCATGCGATGTTTGAAATGACAAGCTGAGCACTAAAACCAAGCACAACAGCCTGTATAGGTTGGTCTTCATGGTGTAGATGTTAAGTTGAATAAAAGTTAGTTAGTGTATAATTGCTTATACAATCTACACTTTATGAGTGGGCAAAAAAATAAAGTCGCTCAATTGAGCTCAGAGAAAGAGCCCAAATGAACGACTTAAACGGAATCGTGGGGGTAATTATAATCTTGTTAGCTCATCTAATAAGCCAGTTACTTCTTTGTAGTCTTCCAGGCCAAATCGGGCGGCCGAATTTCCTCTTCCTACTTTAATTGTATAGTCGTCTTTATCTAATGCCGCGAACATATCTTCATCGGTAAGATCATCGCCAATGGCCAATACAAAATCATGTTCTATCTGTTGTTCCAGATAATGAACAGCTTGCCCTTTGCTGACTTCCTTCGGCTTAACTTCAACGATTTTGTTTCCATTCATTACTGTAAGCCCTCTTTCAATTAAGAAATGCTTCAAATGACTGGAGAGCTCGTGAACTCTGATTTCTCCCAAACCACTTTCTACTTTTCGATAGTGCCAAACCATAGCGTAATCCTTTTCTTCAATAAAGGAACCGGGAGTTCTATCTACATAAAAAGTCATGATTTCGCGTGCGGTTTGTTTCCAGTCCGAATCTGTATTTTCTAAACGATTGATGAAAGAACCATCTTCATTTTCGATCCAAACGCCATGTTCGGCAACTAACCTCAGATCAAAATCGCTGAGTTGTTTTTTCAAGAAGTTTCTATCGCGCCCACTTACTACGAAAACCTCATTTTTTTCATCTTCGGTAAGTTTGGTAAGCACTTGTTTTAGCTTTTTCGTAGGAACTGATTTTTCAGGATTATCATGAAAACCCACCAGCGTTCCATCGTAATCTAAAAAGAGTAATCGCTTTTTCGCTTTGTGATATCTTTCGTGCATTCCGTTTCGAACGCGTCCTGCCAACTTCTCAATTTGCATACTCTCTTGTTGCTTTTTAACTTCTTTAAGGTTTGAAATGAAAAGATCTACCCAATTGAAAATGGTGTATGTTTTTAAGGTGCGCTGCATCACCTCCATGTGTTGTTCCTGCTCGTCTTCCCACATGTTTAAGGCCTTATAGATGCTATCCACCATTTCGTTTCTATTGTTGGGGTTTACCAAAATAGCATCCGAAAGCTCCTTGGCAGCTCCGGCCATTTCGCTCAAAATCAAAACTCCTTTTTTATGAATTCTAGAAGCGATGTATTCTTTGCAAACCAGGTTCATTCCGTCTCTTAAAGGAGTAATCATGGCGATATCGCAAAGGCGATAGAAGGCGCTAAGTTCGTTGAGCGGAAAACTTCTGTAGAAATAATAAACCGGCTGATAGTCAATTTTGCCATACCTGCCATTAATTCTACCTACCCATTCGTCAACTTCTTCCTTTAGGTTTTTATAGCTAGGCACTTGATCTCGGGAAGGCACAACCACCAAAAGCAAGGATATTCGGCCCACGTAATCGGGATATTTTTTGAAGAAGCGATCTAAGGTTTTCAATCGCTTTACAATGCCTTTGGAATAATCGAGTCTATCGACAGAAAGAATGATTCTTTCGGACTTAATCTCTTTTTTGAACTTATCTAAATGCTCAACAGTGGCGCTTTCTTGAGCTACTTCTTCAAACTTTCGGTAATCGATACCCATTGGCAGAGAATCCACCACAACCAGTCTGCTTCCTACTTTCAGTTGATTGCCTTCATAGGGCGTTCCGGCCAATCGATGGCAGCTACTTAAAAAGTGGCGCGTATCGTCATACGTGTGAAAAGCCAAATAATCGGCTCCCAGCATTCCCAATAGCAATTCTCTTCGCCACGGAATCATTCTGAAAATCTCGTATGATGGGAATGGAATGTGATTGAAGAAGCCAATGGTACAATCGGGATGTTTTTCCCTGATCATTTGCGGCAACAGCAGAAGTTGGTAATCGTGAATCCAGAGTGTATCTCCTGGTTCTAAAAGCCCTAGAATTTCATTGGCGAATTTCTCGTTTACGCGCTGGTAAGCTTCCCATTGCCTGTCGCTATATTGAATGTATTGTACAAAGTAGTGGAAAGCGGGCCACAAAGTTTGGTTTGAAAAACCGAGATAGAAATCTTTAACGTCATCCGGAGTAAGAAAAACAGGATGCATACTGCTTTCTTTCAAATTTTGGGTTACAAACGCTTGCTGCTCTTTATCTTCAATGGCGGCTCCGGGCCAGCCTACCCAAATGTTATTTCCTTCTCTATAAATTGAACCTAAACCTGTTGCTAAACCTCCTTCGCTATTCTTAAAAGTTAATTCTCCGTTATCGTCCTTTTCAATTCTGACAGGAAGACGATTGGATACTATTATGGTTTTTGGCATAGTTTGAAAGTGTATGAGATATACATATTACCGCTAAGCCTTTAGAATGTTCAAGATTTTCTCTGAAAATGGAGAAATCGTGTGCGAAGCACTTAAGTCCCTAATTATGGGCGAGATAGGTTCTGCCTACTTTTTAGTAAACGTGATTTGATATTTGCTAAAAGGCACTTGAACTTCCTGACTCATATAGCCCACCATGATAATGCCCGTTAATGTGTTATCGGTAGCCTTCTCGAAATAAACGATGCCGTATTCAGCAGGTAAATCAGGAGATGTAAATTCCAAAGCATAATAATTATTGAGCTTATGAATAAAGTATTCCATTTTCTGGCTTTCTCCATTCTGTTCAATTGTTAGCTGATTATTTGCTCCGAATTTGAAGGTTTTTGAATTCAAAGCTTCTACTTCGCCAGAAACTTTCCAAGCGGAATTCTCCAAATTCAAGTTAATGGGTTCGGGATTGTATTTGGTAAAAGAGTAAACGGTATAGCCCTCTTCTATGGTAGATTGTAATTCCAAATTCTTGAAATGAGAAAGATCGCCTATTAACGTATCGGCTGGCGAAACAAATTTCACTTTGCCACTTTTTTCTGAAAAATCCCAGTTTTCCTTAACATCAGCAAAATAGCTTTCGGCTTTTCCATTTGGCAAAATAGACAACAACATTAGACCGGGTTCAACAAAAATAGGGCTGCTTTGAGAGCTATCTTGGTAAATGAGCTCGTTGTTGGCCATATCCATTTCCGGAGCCGTAGAACGAATGGTGGATAAAAACCAATGCCCTTCGAGATTTAAATTTTGAGCCGAAGTTGAAAAAGCCAGAAATAGGAATAAAAAGCCAAATATTTGTCGCATCCCCGAATATACGGTAAAATGAAACTAACGGTCGAGCCATTGTTTAAATTCCTGCACTTTATCGCGGCTTACAATAGCATCCATTTCGTCAGACTGTTGAAGAATAATTCTCAAGCGGGAATTCGAGTAAGTAACAATGTCCTTTACTGCGCTTAGTGAAATCAAGTATTTTCGATTGATTCGGAAGAATTGAGAAGGGTCCACCAACTGTTCTACCTGTTCCAAAGTGTAATCGATAATGTAGCGCGCCTTTTCCTGCGACTGCAAAAAAGTAGCCTTATCCTGACTAAAAAAATATGCTGTTTCGGCCACAGCTACCGTTCGAATGTGCTCGCCAATTTTAACCACAAAACGTTCCTTATACTGTTTGGTTAGCATGTTCATCGCTTTGTGCAAAGCCATCATATCTAGCGATGGTTCTGATTTCTTCTCAAAACGAGCTTTGAATTTCTCAAGCGCCTTTTCCAATTCTTTCGGATCGATAGGCTTTAGCAAATAGTCGATACTGTTGACCTTGAATGCTTGAATAGCGTACTCATCGAAGGCGGTGGTAAAAATGATGGGTGAAGTAACTTTCACCTGCTCTAAAATCTCGAAGCTGAGGCCATCTGCCAATTGTATATCAAAAAACAATAAGTCTGGCGATTCATTCTCTTCCAGCCACTTTACGGCTCTTTTTACTGAGTCTAGCTTGGCCAGAATTTCCAAGTTCGGTTCTAAGTTTTCGAGCAAACCAGTTAGCCTTTTGGCGGCCATGTTTTCGTCTTCAACAATCAGTACCTTCATTTTTCAAAGTCTAAAAGAGGAAGTTTTACAATAAAGTCTTTTGGGCCATTGGTGATTTCTACTGGAGTTTGGCTCAAAAATTCATAACGCGACTTTACGTTCGATAGCCCCATTCCCGAGCTATCTTCCGCAGGAATATTCTTTTTCTGAAGATTGTTTTTCACCACCAGCATATTTCCTTCTTCAACAAAAATATCGATGGTAAGAGGTTCTTCTTCAGCAATTATATTGTGTTTTATGGCGTTTTCTAAAAGCATTTGAACACACATTGGCGGTAACATTTTTTGCTCAAAACCCGCAAAATCAGTGTGTACATTCAGCTTTTCGTCAAACCTGATTTTCTGAAGAAAAACGTATGAATCTACAAAAGCCATTTCGGTTTTCAGGCTTACCACTTCTTGCGAACGCGTGTCTAAAACATAGCGATAAACCTTACTCAGTTCCCGAATAAACTGAGCCGCAAGGTCTTGGTCTTCATAAACCAAATTGGTAAGTGCATTTAGGCTGTTGAACAAAAAATGCGGATTTACCTGATTTTTGAGCGATTCGTATTTGGTGGCCATTTGCTCCTTTTTCAGCCTTTCTGCATCTAAAGCCGTTTGTTTCCAGTTGATGAAAAACTGCCTGGCATTTAAAAAGAAGGAAATCATAAAAGTGATGAGCACTGAGATGAACAGCGTTTCAGTAATGCCATCAATTTTAATGTGAAAAAGCCACCTGTAAATAAGGTACATTCCGTAAACCGCACCGGGCGTGTATATCAAAACGCCAATAATGCCCCAAAAAAAGCGCTTCCCTGGATTTTCTAACCAAGGAAATCGGTAAGAAATATACTCTGAGAGGTAGGCATTGCCTTGCCAAAGTAAAATCCATTGAAAGGCTGAATAACTTCCCGCTTTCCATAAATAGTCCCACTGAGAAAAACAGTCGCTACACCAAATGTAGAGAAAGGGAAAACCGAAAAGCCCGATGAGGATGGTACTCCCAAGTTCTTTTTTAAAGCTATATCTCGACCAAAAGCCCATGAATTTAAAATTAGCTGTTTTTATGGGTTTGCAAGTTAAACCGACATTTTTGGAGCGGTAGCATATTTTCCCATCCTAAATTTCATTCTATATTTTTTAGCTGAATAAGAAATTAAAGGCGAACCGAGCGCTGCTGGCAACAACCATAAAAGCCAACCCATTTCTTCCGGAGCATTAAACCTATGACCATTCTGAACTAAAAAAGCTGTGATACTCGCAATAAAGGCTCCGCCCATAAGATTCATATGAGCAAACCACCACCACATTTTTTCGGGTTCTCCTTTTCTTACAAAACCACGAATGTTCAAGCGAGCAGTATTGGCTGTAAAAAAGCCAAAAAACAAACAGAGGTAGGCCATAGCTTCGCCAAAACCACGCAAAGTCAAAAGGCGAATTCCTACAACAAACAAGCTCAAGCCAAAAAGCACTGTGGTAATGGCAGCAAACCAATCATACCACTTTGGTTTCAAATCCTTTTTCAACTTCAATACTCTCACACCTGAAAAAGTCATATAGAAGCTGAAAACCGCAATTATGGTGAGAAAGAAATTGAAGCGAACAAAAGCCACTATTAATAAAGCGCTGATGAAAATCCATGTCATTGACCAGAAGAAAACTCGGCCAGAAATCACATGCATTTTACCACCTTTTCGACCAAAAAATCCAGCCAGAATTCCAGAAAGTAAGGTTAAACCTCCAGCAGTAGCGTGCGATATTAAAAGTGCCTTTTCCATAGTTTGAAATTTTGAAAGGTTAGTTTGAAACTGATTTGGTAACCAACCTTAGTTGGCACATTTATTCTTCAGATCTTGTGCTACTTGAGCCCCCCATGAAGGATCGAAGCTTTTATCTTTCGTTTCTGCTTTGAAAAGTGCTTCACTTTTTTGACCGAGCTCACACGCCTTTTCAGTAGAAGAACCAAAGAATTCCGCTGTTCCATACTGCATTTGAGCCAAAAGAACCATAGCTCTAGGATTTTGCGGATTCGCTTCTAATGCCGCACCATAAGCTTGCATGATTTTAGGCGAAAGCGCCATGCCTCTGTTGTTCGGATCGGCAGCCAATTGAGCCATGTATACATAGCCTTGAAGCGCTATAATTTCTGAGTTATTGATAGATATTTCTCTTGCCTTGTCCACCAAAACCTGAGCCTTATCTACATATTGGTCTTTGGTTTGAATTCCATCGGCCTTCATAGCCATATTCACGTAGTTCAATGCCGCATAATAAGCTGGGTGCCATTGATCGGATACTTTTGCGGCAATTCTTTCAAACTGACCAGCTGCATTTTGCATGTCTTCAATACTTTTCGCGGTCGACATGCTTTCCAAGCCTTTAGTCATTGCTTTGATATAAGCTTCTTGGTTTTGGGCATTTAAACTGAACCCGATAATTAAAAGAATGATGAGGGTGATGCTCTTTTTCATGGTATTTGATTTTAAGTTTTTGATTTCGTTTTGATGAATCAAAGGTGGGGAATTGGGTAAGGCTTTCGAAAAATGACTTACCCAATCGTAGAATCTGAAGGATGAATCGTATGGCTCTGTTGTCCGATTATAAATTGTCTAGTTGATTTTCTTGCCCATCTTTAGAAAGGGTAATGAACAAACCGATGAACATGAATCGTTTGGCAGCTTGGCCAACAGGCTGCGCAGCATAAAGCCCCTGTTCATTTGGCGTAGCAGCATATTGATAGCCGAAGATGTTTTTCCGCCCAAAAACATTGGAAGAAGACAAGTAAAGAATAATGTGCTGCTTGATGAGAATCGCGGCATTCAAGCTCAAATCATGGAATTCTGGAGTTTTATCATTCTGAAAACCTGCCTTGTTCGGGTTATGAAACAATCTGGGCGAAGCAAAATTATAAGTGGCACCAAACTGCGTTCTGAGAGGCTCTACAAAATGCTTCAGTACAAATGAAAAGTTATGCTTCGAAACGAAAGATGGCGTAGCCGATTGATCGAAATTCTTGTAGTTTCTCTCGGTATCTAAGAATGAATAAGAAATCCAATAATCGGTATTCTTGAATGTTTTTCCATCACGCCAGAAAAAGTCTAAGCCTTTTGCTTTTCCATAACCAGCATTGCTGAAGTTTTCCGGAGTGTAAACATTAATATCCGTGTATTTTACCAAATCATCATAACGTTTTAAGTAGGCTTCGAGCCTAAAAACACGATCGCTAAATGTGTATTGGTAATTGGCAATGTAATGCGTTGCTCGCTCGGGTTTCAATTGTTGATTTACCAAAGCGTAATCATTTTGTGCCGATTGAAGGAATTTTCCATAAGCCAAAGAAAACTGGCCATTCTCTGTCAACTTATAAGACATTGCCATTCTAGGGCTTACAAAAGTTTGATTCAGCAGCGTTGAATGTTCCAGTCTTGCGCCTCCACGAAAAACGAAAGCGTTCGAAGCGAAATAATCAGCTTCAGCAAAACTGGTAAGCGTATTTTCCTCGAAGCTGTACTGCGCCTTAACCTGGTTTGGCCCATCCAGAATTCGCTTGAAATTCTTATGATAAAATTCGGAACCGAAATTCACAGTTAGCTTTTCGGCTGCATCCCAATTAAAAGCCAATTTGGTGTGCAAACCATTTTCGTTGCTATTGATGTCATCTCTATTCACGCCCAAATCATCTTTATTGATTGTGGTGGAAATTCCAGCCCGAACAGACCATTTTGCATTCAGAATATCTTTGTAGGAAGAGTTTAAATAGAAATAATCATTGGCAATTGAAACGGTATCTTTACTTCCTCCTTTATTGATATTAGGCTGGCGAATGATAAAATCTGAGTGGCTAAGATTGGTATACAATTTAAAAAGTCCGTTATTCTTTACTTTTTGTCTAATTATAAACTCTCCTTCAGAGCTCAAAGGAGCTTTTTCCCAATCGAAGAATTGGCGAATTACATGCTGATAAGGTCTTAGATTTGTGTACTGAACTTTTCCTGAAACCGAAGTATTCTCCCATTTTTTGGTGTAAGCCAAATCCCCACCCACAGACATTACAGAAATATCGCCTTGGGTTTTTTCAGGCATATCGTTGGAGTTAAGCACCAAAGCCGATGAAAGGGCTTGGCCATATTCGGCAGAATATCCACCCGTGCTGAACACCGTTCCTTTAAACAAAAAAGGGCTAAACCTGCCTCGAGTAGGAACATTGGGAGCCGTTGAACCGAAAGCATTTCTCACTTCAAGGCCATCAATAAAAACTTTGGTTTCATAACCTTCGCCTCCTCGAACAAACAGCCTTCCAGATTCTCCTACAGTTGGAGTTCCAGGAAGCGTATTGATCGCTCCCATAATATCGCCTGCTGCACTGGCCGTAGTCACAATGTCTAACGGTTTTAATACGGTAACCTTCTTTACATCGCTGGCCTCAAAAGCTCCTGCTGTAATGGTAACTCCATCCAGTTTGTTAATTTCTTCTTCCAAAAGAATTTTTAACTGAACCGACCTTCCTTCCAAAGTAATTTTCTGCTCATAGGTTTTATAACCAATAAAACTGACAACCAAGGTTTGAAGTCCGTTTTCAGTGGTTTCGAAAGAAAAACTACCATCTGTTTTCGAGTTGGCACCGTCAAAGGTGTCTTTCAAATAAACATTGGCTCCCGGAATAGCTTCCCCTTGGGCATCCAATACATTTCCTGAAATTGTGGTTTGGCCACTTACAAAAAAGGGAAAAAGAAAAAGGTTAAATAAAATGATAAAGCGTTGCATGTTGTTGTTTTTGAATCTTTGAGCTTGGGCTCATTTAATGATTCAAAAGTGGTGTTTGCGAACGCCTTATTTTAATTAAGCTTACCGAATCGTAGAATAGGGAAGATGAACCGTAAAAGAATTAGTGAACGTAACTTCCAGCATTCACATCGATGGTACAACCCGTAGCATGATCCATCATTCCGCTGGCCATCAAAACAATTAATGGCGCTAAATCTTTAGGCTCAGTCAATTGGTTCAAGGCGATATCATTTAAGGCAAACCCTTCACCATATTGATCCATAAAATCTTGGGCCATATCCGTTCTTACAAAACCAGGGGCAATTGTAAATGCTTTAATATTCTGCTTTCCGAAGCCTCGAGCAATGGAACGCGTTAAAGCAGGAATTCCTCCTTTGGAAGCCGCATAAGCCAGATAGTCGGGAGTATCACCTCTAAAAGAAGCGCGGGAAGCTATATTGATAATTCGGCCTTCACCCGATTTTTGAAAATGCTCAATCGCCTTTTTGCATAAAATGCCCATAGCTCTCAAGTTCACATTCATGGAAAAATCCCAGTGCTGAAGCCATTCTCCATCGTTTGAACTGATATGGGAAGAAACAGCTACGCCTGCATTGTTAATCAAAACGTCCAAGCCACCCATGGTTTCAACTACTTCAGTAAACATTTCTATGGTTTCATTAGGGTTGGCTAAATCCGCTTGAAAAATTCTACAATCGGCATTTAGCTCGTTCAATAGTTCTTGAGCATGCTTTTCATTCGAATTATAATGTACCGCAACAGCTGCACCAGCATCAGAAAGCGCTTTGGCCAGGGCACGGCCAATTCCTCGTGAAGCTCCCGTTACAAGAATAATTTTTGGGCTTAGATCGATCGTCATAAATTTGGTTTTCAGCAGAAACCAATTTTAAAAAAATTGAAGGATATTAGATAGAAAATAATCCTTGTTTAGTTATTTCCAATTCTAGAAAGCGATTCTAACTTTTGATTCAAACCCGCATCCTTTAACTTCTGAATGTTCTTTTCAATAGTATTCAGTTTTCGAATATCGTTTTGATCTAAGATGTTTTGATTTTGCTTAATCAGGTCGATACTTAAATCCATATTTTGTAGAGGATTACTTTTTTGTCGGATCAAGTTATTAAATTCTTCAAAGTCAGGCCTTTGTTCAAACTCTAAAAGCTGACTCTTCAAGTCTCCTTCTATTACCTCTTTCAATAAATCTTGTTGCCCCTTATTCAACATCGAATACATAAGTTCAAAAGTATTAATAGTAGAGAAGTTAGTAGCTACTCCTGTTCCAGAAGACCTCTGGTTTTGTAGATTCAGGGCATTAAAATTTATCATATTGGGGTTCTTATCATACCTCAACACATCGGTAACATACTTTAGGTCAGAAGAAAATGTGAGGTCAGATTTTATCTGTGTATGTAATTGATTAGACTTTGTTGACAAATTTGTTAGCTGAGAAGTGTGATCTGATTTCCTAATATCTTCGTGAATATCGTAAAGTCGATATGCATAATATTTATAAAGTGTATTATTCGCATTGTTTTCAATAGATTGGGCCATTTCCTGAATGCTGCAAACGTGATCAGGCTTAAACGTTTTGACTCCGATTAAAGTAGTCAGTACTGCAAAGGATAAAGTGATGATGTAAGAATATTTCATAAAAATCAAGTAATTGAAAAATGATTCATTAAAACTCATATCTAAGGCTTTCCCCCTATTAGATCCCCAAGGCCCGTTGCGTCAGGGTCCACAATCAAAGAGCAGGAGTCATTTCGACTTATGTTCTTTTGGGAAATAACGTATCGATACGGCCTAACTTGAAAATTATTCAGATCAACACCTGCATCTTTAAGTATGCTTGTAATTAGTATTACAGTGCCCAAAAAAGATAATATAACACCAGGACTAGAGGATAAAACTCTTAATTTAATCTGATCTTTAAAGTCTCCGCTAATTTCTGATGGGTCAAGCCTAATGCCTCTTATTATCATTATTGAACCCAAAAAAATCATTACCATACCAATTAAAAAAGCCATGTACTTTATTGAAGAAGCTGCCACGATACTTCTCGAAGAGTAACCAATTAATTTGTTGTTCATTTGGGTTTGAGCTTTGTAAAAACTTAACTCTAAGCTATCCGAGCTTTGTAATGTCAAATCTGAACCGACTTCGTTTTTATAAGCTTCACTAATAAGCCGTTGTTGTCTAGACTCAGCTCGGAAAAAGAATAGACTCACAGCAATTACTAAAACTGCTGTAAAGGCATATAATATTCTATCTTCTTTAGTAAAAATTTTGGCCTCATTCATTTTAAAAATGCATTAATTAATCACACAAAGTATGAGCTGAGTTCAATTTAAAAAATCGCAAGAAGAAATTAAAGATTAAAAGATATTTCAAAATATAGGATAGAGAGACCCCAACTTAAAAAGTCAACATTTGAGTTCTAAGAGAAAAGAGGTATCTATAAATTTTAATCGCCAATTATCGCCAACAAACCCATAGCTATGCTAAAGAGTTTTTTATGCTGTTCCTTCTTGCTCATGTTGTTTTTGAGCCAAAATTGTTGTTCTCAATCTGTTTCTTTTGAAGAATACAATCCGCCTTCCAGCCTGATTGTACCAGAAAACCCAGTCCAAAAAGCCAAGTTTCCTTTTATCGATATTCACAGTCACCAATGGCGTATGGGGCAGCAGGATTTGAAAAAGCTTGCTTCTGAAATGGACGCATTAAATATGGGTGTAATGGTAAATTTGAGTGGTGGAAGCGGAAAATCAATTGCCGATGCGATAACCAATATTAAAGCCAATGAGCCGACACGTTTTATGGTTTTCGCCAACGTAAATTTCAGCAATATTGGTGAAGAGGGATGGAGCGAAAGAGCTGCAGCGCAATTGGAACGAGATTACAAATTGGGAGCGCGAGGCCTTAAAATATTTAAAACTTTAGGGCTTTCTGTAAAAGATATAGATGGAAACAGGGTAACCGTTGACGATCCTCGTTTAGATCCGATATGGGCAAAATGTGGCGAATTAGGTATTCCGGTGTTGATTCATACGGCAGATCCAAAACAGTTTTGGGAGCCTTTCGATGCCAACAACGAACGCTGGCTTGAATTAAAAACACACCCTAGTCGCAAAAGAGAAGCCGATGATCCTGCACCATGGGAAACACTAATTGCCGAACAGCATCATGTTTTCAAAAAACACAAGAACACCACATTCATTGCTGCGCATATGGGTTGGTTCGCCAACGATTTAACCCAATTGGGCAAGCTTTTAGACGAAATGCCGAATATGATGGTAGAAATTGGAGCCGTGATTGCCGAATTAGGCCGACAACCAAAATTTGCCAATGCTTTTCTCACCAAATACCAAGATAGAGTGCTGTTTGGAAAAGATGCTTACAATCCAGAAGAGTATCCAACCTATTTCCGAGTATTGGAAACGCAAGACGAGTATTTTCCTTATTACAAAAAATACCATGCTTTTTGGCGAATGTATGGCCTAGGACTTTCAGACGAAGTACTTAAGAAAATCTATTATAAGAATGCCTTGCGAATCGTACCTGGAATTGACGCCTCAATCTTCCCCAAATAGATTTTGAGTTCGTGCTTTTCCCGATTCAGTATTTGAATATGCTATTACAGCCCAAAAGCATTTTACACAGCCAAGCTCAGCCTTATGTTTGTAATATGGAAGGTCTGCAACAAACAGGAAGAACGAAAATGAGGGGAATACTATTGGCCATTGGCGTATTAGTTGGGTTGCTAATTGTTATTGCCGAAGCTAAAGCCCAAGAGAAAAACATTTTTCTTTATGGAGAAGTAACCACCATTGGTGGCGATAAATATCGTGGGGCCATTCGCTGGGGTGATGACGAAGTATACTGGACCGACTTGTTAAATGCTCAGAAAACCTCAAACGACTTTCTGAAATTCCTTTCTCGCAAAGAAATAGAACAAATTTCGTCAGAAGATGGAAGCAATTCATGGTTGGGAATCGACTTTGGCGTTCTCAGCATTTGGGAAGATAAATTCAGCCGAAGCAACCACCAATTCGACACCCGATTTGGCGATATCAAATCCATTAAGCCAACGGGTCGTTCGCGTGGGCAAATCACCTTAAAAAACGGAGTTATTCTTGAAGTAAGTGGCGATGGTTACGAAGATATAGGCACTTCTGTAAGTGTAATGGACTACGAATTAGGAGAAGTAAAACTCGAGTGGCGAAGAATCGAAAAGGTAGACTTTTTAGAAAGCGGAAAAAAACTCGATCACATTTTTGGCCAGCCCATTTTCGCGAAAGTAAGCGCAGGTAGAAGAGGTACTTTTCAGGGAACCATTCAATGGGACCAAGGAACCAGCAAAAACACACACAATGAAAGATTTCAGGAAGATATTCTGAATGGAGAAGATAGAGACGGAGAAAAGAAAATTCCGTTTGGTTCTATTTCAAAAATTGTAAAAAACCGAAATGGAGTAGATGTTACGCTCAAATCTGGTCGGGAGTTTTACCTAACGGGTTCGAATGATGTAAACAGTGAAAACTCAGGCATTTTAATAAACGATGCTGAAATTGGGCAAATCGTCATTTCATGGCGCGATTTCGAGGAACTAGAAATGCTGGAAGATGAAAACTTAGGCCTTTCATACAGCGATTTTCCAACATCGAGCGGGCTAACGGCAACGGTGGTTACGATAGAAGGAGATAAATATACGGGCTTGATTGCTTATGATTTAGATGAAGCTTGGGAGTTCGAAATTCTGGATGGAAAAGATGACCGCACTACCTACAGAATTCCATTCAGAAACATCAAAAACATCATTCCTAAAAACTACGCTTATTCTTCAGTAATTCTGAAAAACGGAATGGACTTGCTTTTGGGCGAATCGCGCGATGTTTCAGATGACAATGACGGTGTGTTGATTTTTACTTCGAAAAATGGAAAACCTGAGTTTATCAAGTGGTCCAAAATCGATGAAATTATTTTTGATTGAGCCAATTGAAGTTCAGCCGCAAACAAATCGTTCAGCTTTTAGTAGTCGTAGTTTCTATAGCGGCCATATTTTTGGTGCTCTATTTAAGAGAAGCGCCCGAAACCTACTACTATACTGCTGGCTGGATTATCGCCATGCTCGGCCTCATTTTTTTGGCCAATCGTGGTTTAACCTTATGGCTCGATAAAAAATTGCCTTGGTTAAAATTTGGTAACCGAAGGTTTTACACTCAATTGAGCATCGGACTTTTTCTTTCGCTTATCATCATCAACCTCAGCTACTTAATTTTCAAATTCAGCTTTACACAAGATCCACCAGATCAGGCACAATTAGCCACGATCAATGCTTTGGGCATTTTGGTTTTGTTGCCCATTATTTCAATCAATTTTGGCATTCAGTTTCTAAAAAACTGGAAGAACGCCCAACTCAATTCTGAGCAATTTCAAAAGGAATCTATCAAAGCCGAGTTAACTGCGCTCAAAAATCATCTCGACCCTCATTTTCTGTTCAATAATTTGAATATTCTGTCATCGCTGATTTCAAAAGATCAAAAGCTTTCTCAGGCGTATCTGGAAAAGTTTGCTGAAGTGTACCGCATCATTCTTCAAAGTAGTTCTGAAGAATTGGTATTGCTGAAGCAAGAACTCGATTTTATTAGTGCTTATATGTATTTGCTCAGCATTAGATTTGAAGACACCATTCTGCTGGAAATTGAAATTGAAGAAAAATTAAAGCAAACCTATTTGCCTCCACTTACGCTTCAAATGCTAATTGAAAATGCGATTAAGCACAATGTGATCACAGAATTGAGACCTCTCAAAATCAAAATCAAAAGTGAGAACAATGGTTTGGTGGTGAGCAACAACCTTCAAGAGAAAAAAGTAGAAGCCATAAACAGTAGTAAATCAGGCATCGATAATATTCAACGCAGATACTCATATTTCACCACACGCCCGATAGAAGTTTTTAAAGATAGCGGCAACTTCGTGGTGAAAGTGCCATTGATCGATATCGCTGAAGTTTAAAAAATACAGCCCATGAAAGTTCTAATTTTCGAAGATGAAAAGCTCGCCTCAGAAAGGTTAATCGACTTAATTCAAGAGATAAAACCCGAGGTAGAAATTGTGGCAACTATTCGTTCGGTAGAAGCTGCCCTGCTTTGGTTAGAGAATAACGACTGCCCAGAATTGATCATCAGCGACATTCAACTTTTAGATGGTACAAGCTTCGAAATTTTTGAACAGGCAACACCAAATTGTAAAGTTATTTTTACAACTGCATACGATCAGTACGCCATAAAGGCATTTGAGGTAAATAGTGTGGATTACTTGCTCAAACCCATTCAGCAAGAAAAACTGGCAATCGCGCTAGAAAAATACGATCAACAATCCATTTCCACCGAAGCAAACAGTGTGGATATTGAGCAAATAAAATCACTTTTAACACACCAGCAAAAGGAATATAAATCGCGCTTTCTGACTAAAGTCGGGCAGAGGATTAAAGCAATTCCGGTAGATAAAATCTCGTATTTCTACACGAGCGATAAGATGACTTTTATTGTGACTTTTGAAAACCAGAAATACATTATTGACAACACGCTTGAAGAAGTAGATCAAATGCTGAATCCGAAAAACTTCTTTCGGGTGAATAGAAAGTTCATTGTGCATTTCGATGCCGTATCCGACATCCATCCGTATTTCAAAGGTCGTCTCAAAATCAATCTTCAACCTGAAATTGAAGACGACATCGTAATTAGCACTGAAAAAACTCCCGCTTTTAAGCAATGGCTCGATAATTAAACTTGCCCGTTCTGAATTGGCATTTTTCAAATTTTGAACCCTTAATTCTTCAGGAAGAGAAACAAAAAGTTGCGGCTTAAATCAAGCAAAAGATAATGCAGATATCAAGGTTTGTGGTAAGCGTGGTTTTCATCCTGAGTGAAACGAAGGAACTAACATCTCCATCTCAACTTGGCTAGAGAAACTTCCTTTCCTCTTTCAAAAACCAAATGGTCTGAATCGGGCAGTCAGGTTCAGTCGGTTAACTTCCCGTTTCGGTAGGTTTATGCGAGGGTAGAGCCAATTCTGGTTTTCTTGTTTTAGGCTGACAGCCATATTTGAGCCATCAAAATTTCACAGTCAAAACAACAAAATCATGGTCAAACCTCTATTATCTAAAATTTCACTTCTGCTTTTATTCACTTTGGGGAGCAGCTTCTTTCTAAATGCTCAGGACGAAGGCTTTATCTACGGAAAAATCACAACCATTGATGGCGACACCTATCAGGGTCAAATGCGCTGGGGAGATCGCGGTGAAGGTTTCTGGACCGATCATTTCAACGGCAATAAAGAAGACAACGAAAACTACCGCTACCTTTCTCGCAGAGATCGCGAAGACTTAAGAGATAAACAAAGAGACCGCAACGGTTGGAACAGCTTTTCCATTAGTTGGGGCAGAGAAGAATGGGAAACAACCCACGAATTCAGAACCGAATTCGGAAATATCTCTAAAATCGAAATTAACAGAAGATCAGTTGCCGAACTTACACTAAGAAATGGCGACAAGGTTTATGTAGAAGATGGTTCTGACGATTTTGGAACTACAATCACCATATTAGACGAAGAACTTGGCAGCACCAAATTAAAATGGAGCCGAATTGAAGAAGTTGAATTTATGCCCACTCCAAGTCGTTTGAAAAACCGAATTGGCGATGCATTATATGGCACTGTAGAATATTATGGGGGTTCAATTACCGGTTTTATTCAGTGGGACCATGACGAAAGATACACCACCAATGTATTGGACGGAGATACTCGCGATGGCGATATGAAAATTGAATTTGAAAACATTAAATCCATCGAGAGAGATCGCTCAGGCAGCACCGTAATTACTAATTCCGGTAGAGAATTATACTTAAGAGGTTCTAACGATGTAAACAGCAGCAATAATGGCATCATCGTAAACACTGAATTTGGCAGAGTGGATATTTCATGGAGAGAATTTAAGAAGGCGGAATTCACTAAAGCCCCAAACTCTGGTAAACCTTATAGTGCGTTTGAAGTGAAGAAGTTAAACGGAACCGTAACCACAACTAGTGGTAAAACGCTAAGTGGAGACTTGATTTTCGACTTGGATGAAGCCTACAATTTCGAAATGCTCCAAGGTTCCGATCACAATATCGACTACTTTATTCCCTTCAGTAGCATTAAAAGTTTTGCCCCTAGAAACTACGACAACGCTACGGTTACACTGAAAAACGGCACTGAATTGCTTTTAGGTGAAGGTCGCGATGTGAGCGAGCAAAATGATGGAGTGCTCGTGTTTAGTGGAAATGGCGACCCAGAGTTTATTCGGTACGAAAACATTAAAACCATCACTTTTAATTAACAGCCCAAAAGTCAAAACACAAAGGTCAATTACTCAAAAACCATGGCGAAAGCTGTGGTTTTTTTGTTTAAAAACTAAACAGCAAATAGAAAAATAGGATCAGCCATAGTACATCTATAAAATGCCAAAAGTCTGTGAGAATTTTAAAACGGACTTTCTCGTAAGGATTTGTTGCATATACTAATTGCTTTACCGCATCGAGCGAAGTTTTATGGCAGCGCATCAATAAAACGAGTAGGTAAATCAGAACAGCGCCCACGTGCACCACGTGTAAACCCGAAATCACGTAGAGATAAGCACCGGATTTATCGCCCGAAAAAAGAATATGGCTATTCTGTAATTCGCGCCAGCCCAAAAACTGACAAGTGGCAAAACACAGCCCTAGTAAAAACGTTATGCCTAGCCATTTTTTAAGTTCATCAATATCGTCCTTTTCAAATGCAGGAATAATTTTGGAGACTGAAAAGCTCGAAAGCAGCATAACCACAGTGCTCACCATAAAAAACTTAGGGAACTGCATTCTGGTAAAATCTGCGGCTGGGGGTTTGCTTACCGCAAAAGCAATCATCATAAAAAGAAAAACTATTGTGCTGCCTACCAAGCCCACAAAAAGCATCATTTGGTGCGGATGCAACTTTTCCATCCGTTTAAATGCTTCTTGTTTTAGGTCAGGCCTAACTTTTTCCTTTTTCATTTAAAATCCTTAACAAGGTATAAAAGTAAAGAGTTGGATAGATCAATATTAAATCTTCTTGAATTTAACGATGGAAGTTGATGGCTGGTCACGATTAGCCTAAGAATTATTTACATTTGCACCTTCTTTTTAGAAAAACACTTGAAAGTCAAAGATTTCATACGGATTTACAGGGAAGATCCCATCATTCAAACCATAGCCGAAAAGCTAAAGCCAAACGAAGGTTTAAGCATCCAGCTAAAAGGTTTGGTAGGTAGTTTAGATGCTGTAATTGCTTCAGCGGTGTATCAAATGAACAAGCAAACCTGCTTGTTTGTGATGCACGATAAAGAAGAAGCTGCCTATTTTCATAACGATTTACAAAACTTGATTGGCGATAAGGAAGTGCTCCTTTTCCCAACTTCTTACAAAAGGCCCTATCAGTTTGACGAAACTGAAAATGCCAATATTTTGATGCGTGCGGAAATCCTAAACCGCATCAATCATAAATCGTCTACTGGCGAGTTGATTGTAACTTATCCAGAAGCCCTTACCGAAAAGGTAATCAATAAAAAGTCGCTGGCTACCAATACATTTTCTACCAAAGTTGGGGAAGAAATTGACGTTGAGTTTTTGGCCGAGCTTTTAATGACCTATGATTTCGAAAAAACCGACTTTGTGTACGAAGCGGGCCAATTTTCGGTTCGTGGTGGTATTGTGGATGTATATTCCTATGCACATGATTTGCCTTATAGAATTGAACTTTTCGGCAACGAGGTAGATAGCATTAGAACCTTCGACCCTGTTTCTCAGCTAAGTCAGGAAAGCATCAAGCAAATCAATATTATTCCAAATATTCAAACCCGCTTATTGCAAGAGGTTCGCCAGTCGTTCCTGGATTTTATACCGAACAACACTAAAATCTGGTTCAAAGACTTTCAGCAAACCCTGGATACCATTGAAAAATACTTCGAAAAAGCATCTTCAAGTTTTGATGAAGTACTTTCGGTAACCGATGCGCAGGTCGTTCTAAAACCAAACGAGCTTTTCGAAACACAAAAGTCATTTAAAGAAGGTATTTCGAATTATGCCAAAGTCCAGTTTGGCAATCGCTTTTACAAAAAGGCCGATTTCGAATATAAATTTGAAGCCGAAGCTCAGCCTTCTTTCAATAAAAATTTCGATCTGATTACTGAAAATCTTAGCGAATGGCAAAGGCAGAATACTACCATGCTCATGTCGGCCGAGTTGTTGAATCAGATCAACCGATTAGAAACTATTTTTACTGAGCTAAATCCCGCGCTCAAAATTCAGCCCCTGAATATTGGCTTGCGACAAGGCTTCGTAGATAAAACATTGAAAATGCTGGTTTACACCGATCACCAGCTTTTCGACCGTTTCCATAAATACAAAACCAAAACCCGACATAGCCAGTCGAAAGCGCTGACTCTGAAAGAATTGCGCTCTTTACAGCCTGGCGATTATGTAACACACATCGATCATGGTGTGGGCCGCTTCGCGGGAATGGAAAAAGTAGAAGTAAACGGAAATTCACAAGAATCCATCCGTTTGGTGTATCGTGATGATGATTTGCTCTATGTAAGCATTCACTCGCTTCATAAAATTTCCAAATATTCAGGAAAAGAAGGAACACCACCAAGCATGAGTAAGCTGGGTTCTCCTGAATGGGAAAACAAAAAGAGCAAGGTTAAGAAAAAGGTAAAAGACATTGCCAAAGACTTAATCAGCCTTTATGCGAAAAGAAAAGAAGCTTACGGTTACGCATTTTCTCCCGATGGTTTTATGCAGGCCGAACTAGAATCTTCTTTCATTTATGAAGATACTCCCGACCAAGCTAAGGCAACCGAAGATGTAAAAGCGGATATGGAATCGCCACATCCGATGGATCGTCTGGTTTGTGGTGATGTTGGATTTGGTAAAACCGAGGTTGCCATTCGTTCCGCTTTCAAAGCATGCGCCAACGGAAAGCAGGTAGCGGTGTTAGTACCAACCACGATTTTGGCCATGCAGCACTATCGTACGTTTGCTGAAAGACTGAAGGATTTCCCTGTGCGAGTGGAGTACATCAACCGGTTTAAAACCACAAAAGAAATCAAGGAAACTTTACAAAGAGTAAAGGAAGGTAAGACCGAAATTTTGGTCGGAACTCACCGAATTGTGAACAAGGATGTTCACTTCAAAGACCTCGGTTTACTGATTATTGATGAGGAGCAAAAGTTCGGAGTTAAGGTAAAAGACCGATTAAAAGAATTTAAAGTAAATGTGGACGTATTGACACTTACGGCCACTCCAATACCAAGAACACTCCATTTTTCTTTGATGGGCGCAAGGGATTTGAGCGTAATTGCTACGCCTCCTCCAAACCGCCAACCGGTGACTACTGAGATTCATACTTTCAACGAAGCGATCATTAGAGATGCGATAAGTTTTGAGCTTAGGCGTGGTGGACAAGTATTTTTTGTCCACAATCGGATCAAGGATATTGAAATGGTCGGAAACATCATTCTCAAATTGGTTCCAGATGCCCGAATTGGTATTGCTCATGGCCAAATGGACGGAGCTATTTTGGAAAAGCGGATGGTTAAGTTTATTGAAGGTGAATACGATGTTTTGATCTCAACCAACATCATCGAATCGGGCTTGGATATTCCAAACGCCAACACCATCATGATTAACCACGCCCACATGTTTGGGCTTTCGGATTTGCACCAAATGCGTGGAAGGGTAGGGCGTTCGAACAGAAAAGCTTTCTGTTATTTACTAACACCGCCAACCATTGGCCTAAGTTCTGATTCTAGAAAGCGACTTAGTGCTTTGGAAGAATTCTCTGATTTGGGAGATGGTTTTAAAGTGGCCATGCGCGATTTGGATATTCGTGGAGCAGGAAATCTACTGGGAGCTGAGCAGAGCGGTTTTATTTCAGATCTTGGTTTCGATATGTACCATAAAATTCTGGACGAAGCCGTTCAAGAATTGAAAGAAACTGAGTTCAGATCTTTATTCGAAAAGGATTTGTTGAAAGAAGCTGCCGCAGCAGTTAAAGTAGATACTACAATAGAAACGGACATGGAAATTCTGATTCCAGAAACTTACGTGTCCAATATTTCGGAAAGGCTGGGCTTGTATTCTAAAATTGACAACATCAAAAACGAAGAAGGGCTTACCAAATTCAAGAATAGCTTAAAGGATAGATTTGGGCCTTTACCAGAACCTGTTCAGGATTTGATAAAAACTGTAAGGCTTCGCTGGTTGGCTGAAAACCTAGGTTTCGAAAAAGTTACCCTGAAAAGTGGTTCTATGAAGTGCTACTTCTTGCCATCGGATAACGAGAAGTATTTTCAGTCGCCTGCTTTCGGTAAAGTCTTAGCCTTTGTTCAGGTAAATCCAAGAATTTGCCAAATGAAAGAATATAAAACACGGCTTATTTTGCGAATCGATGATGTGGAAACCGTAACCAAAGCCATCGAAATTCTTCAGCAGGTAAAATAATTGTTGTTCTAGAAAGTAAATCACCCCGAGTTTCGGCTTCGGGGTGACTATAAGTTTTTTAGAAGCTCATCAAATCTTTGAACTTCAAGGTTTGGCGTCTTGAAACATCGATTTCCTCTCCGCCTTTCATATAGATTCTTAAACTACCACTGAACCAAGGCTCAATGCGCTCAATCCATTTTAGGTTGATGATCTGTTGGCGATTGGCTCTGAAAAATGTTTTATCGTCCAAACGAGATTCCAGATAGTTCAAGGTTCTGGTAATCATAGGTTTAGAAGTATCAAAATACACTGTGGTATAGTTTCCGCTAACTTCGAAAAGGCGAATATCGGCCAACTGAACAAACCAGCACTTCTCGCCATCTTTCACAAAAACCTGATCGTGTATGGTTAGTTTTCCTTCGCCATTTTCCTGATCCTTTTCCTTCTTCTCTACCTTTTCAATCACTTTAGAAATGGCTCCCGCTAAACGGTCTTTCTGAACAGGCTTTACCAAATAATCAAGTGCATTGTATTCAAAAGCCTTAAGGGCATATTCATCGTAAGCAGTAGAAAAAATCACTTCTGGCACTGATTCCAGTTCTTCCAATAAATCGAAACCCGTTTTGCCAGGCATTTGAATGTCGAGAAATATCAAATCAGGTTTTAATTCCGAAACCTTTTCAATGGCTTCATCAACTGTTGCCGCTTCACCAACAACCTGAACATTATCAAATTCTTTCAAAAGCCTTTTCAATTCATTTCTGGCTAACCGCGAATCGTCAACTACAAGGGTTTTCATATAGGTGTTGTTTTAATGTGGATACAAAGGAATTCGAACCGTGGCACATACCATGGTTTCGTTTAAATTTTCAACGCTCAATGAAGCATTATCTCCATACAAAAGCCTCAGGCGTTCACGGGCATTAGTTATACCAATACCTCTTCTTTTTGAGCCATTTACAATTTTTAACTGGCCCGTATTTTTTACAAAAACACTCAAAGCCTCAGAGCTTCTTTTTGATTCAACAATAATTTCTCCGCCATTGGGCAGATTATTAATGCTGTGTTTTATGGCATTTTCAACCAAAGTTTGAACAATCATTGGCGGCAATTGTAATTCGTGAGTTGCGGGATCAATATTAAAACTGTAACGCAATCGCTGTTCAAGTTGAATTGACTCTAAATTGAGGTAATCTTGCACTACTTCAATTTCCTTTTCTAAAGTTACCTTTTCGTATTCATCGAACTGAATAGAATAACGAAGCAAATCGGAAAGGTGGGTAATTGAATCTCGAGCCTTTTCAGAATCTTCAATAACCAAAGACCTAATATTGTTTAAGCTATTAAAAATGAAATGCGGATTGATTTGAGATTTTAAAGCACTTAGTTCAGCATCTTTAACAGAAGCCTGAAGTTTCCATTTTTCGATTTCAACCTCTCTGTTTTTCTGCAAATACTGGTAAGCAAAGTAGATAGAAGACCAGCAAAGAAAATACACTGCGTAACTTCCTACAAAACTGATAATCAATAAGATAATTGCACTAGGACTAAACATTTGGCGGTTAGCCTGACGCAATTTTTCCATGGTGGCCTCATCAATTCCTTCTAGGGTAGAAATGCCCGTGAATTTATCTACCAAATCAGGTTGAAGCTGGGCGATTAATATAAAAGAACCAATGGCCGCCAAAAAAGCAAAAAGAGTAAGAAAGAAACCTTGTAAAATACTGGAAAAGAATACTTTAGGAATCAGATTGACAATTTTCAAGTCTTTCCATCTTTTCTTCTTTACATAAAGCCTGTATAAATGGCTGATCAAAACCGCAAAGAGAACGCTGGCCAAAGTAGATAAAAGCGAAATCCAAAAAGGAAATACAAACCCAATAGCCAGAAAACTGGTAAAATGAAGGCCTCCCCAACCACCAAACTGCAGCAACCAATAGAGCTGATTCTTCTTCATATTTTTAAAACAAAAACAATTTAGGATTGAAAACTGTGGATATTGATTGAGTGGTTTATAAAACGGATTAACAATCTATTTTTTGAGCCCATGTTTGCGCAAATGCTTGAGTTTTAGATTAAGTTAAGATTAAAAATGTAATCATTCGACCTAGCAATTATATGAAGTATGAATCATTTTGATGGAATATTGTAAAATATGTCGAATAGAGAATCGTTTTCGCTTAACAATGTGCAAGTTGCAATTTTGTTAAACAAGAGGGATAAGTGTATATTAGCCTCCTTAATTCACCTAAAACGAATTGATTTAATAACGCTGACATGAAAAACATAGCTGGGTTTTTGAAGGTATCAGTATTTATTTTGCTGTCTACCTCAGTTTTGTCTTCCTGCTTTCTATTTAAAAACAAAGGTGCGGGAGTAAGTGCCACCACGGGGATGGCCTACGGTGACTCAAAAGATACATTGAGTTTCGCCCCTTACGACACTAAAAATCTACCAAATCCTCCGGGAATGGTATTCGTTCAAGGTGGTAGAACTGTGCTAGGTTCTTTCGAGCAAGATTTATTTGGTGCCAGAGATAACATTGAGCGCACCGTAACGGTAAATTCATTCTACATGGATGAAACCGAAATCACCAACAAGGATTGGAAAGAATATGTGTATTTCCAGTTCAATCCGATGGTGGAAAACATTGGCAGAGATTTAGAAATTACTGACGATGCCAATAATGCATTCGTTCCGGCTACTACTTCTCACAATGGCCAAGAGTTGAAAGCTCTTATTCCTAATGACAGCGTTTGGTCAAGCGATTTCTCTTTCAACGATGTTTATAGCGAAAACTACTACAGCAACCCAGGCTATAACAACTACCCAGTTGTGGGCGTAACTTGGAGACAAGTAGTAGACTATGCAAAATGGAGAACCGATGCGGTAAACTACGGAATCATCAACAGTATTGAGTTTGATGAACTTCCTGATGAGTACAAATTGGAATTCTTCAATACAGACGGAACACTTCAAGCCGTTGGTTCTGGCGATGCGGGTTCTGGTTCTCAGATTTCTTTGCAAGAACTTGACGACCTTCAGCAAGATCAGATTGCTTACATCAATGGCAACAAAAAAATGTTCATTGAAAGAGGTTTGTATCTACCTGAATTCAGATTACCAAACGAGGCTGAGTGGGAATATGCTGCAAAAGCTACCGTTGGAACTCAATATTTAGATGAGAATGAAGAATACGGAAGAATCTATCCATGGGATGGCCGTGGTGTAAGAAATCCATATGGAAAATACAGAGGTGATTTCTTGGCCAACTTTAAAAGAGGTAGAGGTGACTACGCTGGTATTGCAGGTACTGTAAATAACGATGGTGATGTAACACCAAGAGAAGTTGGAGGGTTTGAGCCTAACGATTTCGGTTTATATAACATGGCTGGTAACGTAAGTGAGTGGGTTAATGATACCTACAGACCATTATCATTCCAAGATTTTGACGATTTGAACCCTGTTAGAAAAGATGGAACTGGTGATCCTGAGCAACTTTATGGTTGGGATGGTGACAGAAGCGATTTAAGATCTTTGATCAACGACAGAGCCAAAGTTTACAAAGGTGGTTCTTGGAAAGACGTTGCTTATTGGATGTCTCCAGGTACCAGAAGATTCTTAGATCAAGATAAGGCTACCAATACCATTGGTTTTAGATGTGCAATGATCTCTATCGGATTTGAAAACGGCCAACAAAAAGGCGGTTTGTTCGGAGGCAAATAAGTAATCAGAGCTTAAAAATATTGAGCCGTTCCACGTGGAGCGGCTTTTTTTATGAGCTTTAGTTTCTATTAAGTCGCGGCAATTACCGCAAAACTTAAAGATTTTGGTTTAGCTGACCATATTTTCTCCCCGCAGCCGAGTAAGGTGGCTCCTGTAGTCAATACATCATCCACCAATAGTACTCTTTGATCAGTAATGGAATCTTCAGAACTCAATTCAAAGATCTGTGATACATTCTTCAACCTTTCAACTCTGCCCTTTCTGGTTTGTGTTTCGCTAGCTTTTATTCTTTTCAACGCCTTTGGAAGAACTGGAATTTTTAGCACTTCCGACAAGCCCTTAGCAAAGGCATCACTTTGATTATAGCCTCTTTTCCTTTCTTTACTTGGATGAAGCGGAACAGGCACAATAAGATCAAAACTATCCTTATAGCCAGACAGTAGGAGATCATGGCCGTACCATCTGCCCAGCATAATGCCAATTTCTTCTTTATGATTGTATTTCAACTCGTGAAGCAAATGTTGAACGATGCCTTTCTTTTGAAAGTGGAGATAGGCTAATATAAAATCATAGTGAATAGAGCCTGCCAATTTCTGCTCTATGTGCAGTACTTCAATTGTGTGATTCTTTGTTTTAGGCAAGTTATACTGACAAGAAAGACACAAATAGTGGATTCCTTTAGGAAGTACTTCTTGACAACTTACACAAGCATTTGGGAAGAAAAGCGACACAAAATCATCGAAGATTGAACCTATTCTGCTCTGCATTCGATATTGAAGGGTATATTTGACGAAATTAAAAGGTAATGAGTATTGTAGAGGAATTTAATGATTATCGTGCTAAAATGAACGATAAAATACTAAATGAGAATAATTTAGTACTAAAAAGACTTTTCAACTTAGACACAAACACTTACGCGGAAGGAGCAGTTAGCACCAAAGTAAAAGAAATGATAGGCCTTTCGAGCTCTATGGTTTTGCGTTGCGATGATTGTATCAAATATCATTTAGGTAAATGCCATGAACAAGGAGTTACTACAGAAGAGCTTTTTGAGGTTTTTGCGATCGCCAATATTGTAGGTGGAACCATAGTAATTCCACATTTGAGAAGAGCTGTTGAATACTGGGAAGAGCTAAATAAAAATGTATAAAAAAGACTTAGAGCTTCAGGTTAACTGGGTTAAGCTTTTAAATAAGCTTGAAAAGATGGTTGGTAAACGGCCGAAAGACCTGAATGGAGTTCTTTTTTTAATTGGTGTTCAAGAGCTTGGCAACGGCCGCCAAAATTTCAGCAAAGAAGAAAAACAAGACTTAATGCACATTGCCATTTGCAAGGTTTTAAGTCTTTCCGGTTTTTATGAATTAGAGGGAGTAGATGCGGACGGTTGGCCACATTGGAAAACCGCTCAGGCATTACCTCATTTCGACTTGATGGATCAGGAAAAGCTGTTAAAAATGCACGTGATTGAATACTTTGAAAAGGAAATGGAAATAGAATTATGAAAATCATCAGCTATAACGTTAACGGCATTCGGGCGGCTTTGAAAAAGGGATTTTTGGAATGGCTCGAATCTGAAAACCCAGATATTCTTTGTTTACAAGAACTCAAAGCACTTCCTGAACAGGTAGATTTAACACCTTTCGAAAATCTGGGATATCATATTTACTGGGAACCCGCTGAAAAGAAAGGTTATAGTGGTGTAGCGATTTTCACTAAAACCAAACCGCTCCACGTGGAACACGGCTGTGGAAATTCATTATACGATATAGAAGGGCGCGTAATCAGAGCTGATTTTGAAGATTTCTCGGTAATGAGTGTTTACATGCCTAGCGGAACCAGCGGAGACATTCGTCAAGATTTCAAATACGTTTGGTTAGATTTCTTTTTAGAATATGTTTCAGAGCTGCGTAAAACGAATCCGAATTTGATCATAAGCGGAGATTATAACATTGCTCATAAGGAAATCGATATTCATAATCCAGTATCGAATAAAAACTCATCTGGGTTTTTACCAGCAGAAAGAGATTGGCTTACAAAATATGTAGATTCAGGCTTTGTTGACGCATTTAGAGTGTTCAACGATCAACCGCATCAATATTCATGGTGGAGTTACAGAGCGAATTCAAGAGCTAATAATAAAGGTTGGAGAATAGACTACCAAATGGTAACTGAAGCCATGAAAGATCGATTACACCATGCTTCTATTCTTCCTGATGCGGTACATTCCGACCACTGTCCTATTCTGCTAGAAATTCGATGATTTAAATCGTATATTTCTCCTTTAGTCAATTGTTTTACAATCAAATACGTCCCGTTCACGTATTAATGTTAACATGTATAAAGTGACAATATGGGATCTAACCAGGCACTAAAGGATCAGCTTCAGGCTTATAAAAAGAAATATTATACAAACCAACTCATAAAGGGAAGTCTGATATTCAGTGCTTTCCTTTTTTCACTCTTTATTCTTGTCAATGCTTTTGAGTTTTCACTTCGCCTTAATGGCGGAACTCGAGCTCTGATTTTTTACGGTTTTCTATTCTCCATTACGGCTGGCTTTCTCTGGTTTATCGGCAAAAATCTACTCCTTCTAAAAAACGCAAATAAGAATTTATCAAACGAAGAAGCTGCATATCAAATTGGAAATTTCTTCCCTGAAATATCTGATAAACTTCTGAATATCATTCAATTAGAAAAGTTAAGTAACAATCAGAGCGAACTGTTACTGGCTAGTATTGAACAAAAAAGCAAAGATGTAAACCGCATATCTTTTGTAAATGCAGTAGACTACAGCGGCAATAAAAAATATCTCCGCTACGCACTTGGCCCAATCGCCATAATTGTTGTTGTGCTCATTTTTGTACCAAGCTTTATAACCGAAAGCTCTACTCGAATTATCAATTACAACACTGAATTTATTCCTGAAGCTCCATTCAGTTTTGAGCTTAAAAATGATGACCTAAGAGGCTTTAAAGGAGAAAACTTCACCTTAAAGATTCACACCGAAGGTAATGCTGTTCCTCAGAATGTTTATTTATGGTCGAACGGAAGAAAGGTTAAAGCGAACAAAACCAGCCAAAGTGATTTTGAATACACCTTTAACCGCTTACAGAACAACACTCAATTTAAAATAGAAGCGGAAAGCGTAACCTCACCAGAATACGAAATCGAAGTAGTTACTCGTCCGATCCTCTCACTTTTTAACTTAGAACTGGAGTATCCGGCTTATTTAAAGAGAGAAAATGAAAGTGTACAAAACTCGGGAAACACCAGCATACCCGAAGGAACAAAGGTTAAATGGCAATTCAATACTGAAAATGCAGATGCCGTTCAATTCAACTTTCAGGATTTAGGCCTTAAGGCCGATGCTCTGAAATTAGCTTCTCAAAAGTTTGAATTTGAGAAGTCCTTCAAGAATTCTACGAGATACTCGATTCAACTTAAAAATGAATTCAGCACAAATCGCGATTCGCTCAACTTTAGCATAGAAACTATAAAGGACAGATATCCAGAAATCACACTCGATCAATATCAAGATACGGTGCTCTTCAAATCTTTGGTATTAGGCGGAAACATTACTGACGATTATGGATTTTCCAACCTCTCTATTCATTATAAATACAACAACGAAAGTGATTTTTCTCAAACCAATTTAGAGTTCAACAAGGAGCTATCGAACCAAAGCTATTATAAAGTTTTTGCTCTAGATTCGAGCAAAATCAAGGCTGGGGCAGAATTTCAATACTTTATTCAAGTATCTGACAATGATGGAGTTAATGGTGTAAAATCAGTAAAAACAAGTACCTATTCTTTTAAAATTCCTTCGGCAGAAGAAATAGAAGAAGATATTGAAAGAACGGCTCAAAAAGTTCAGCAAGACATCGATAATACCTTAAAAGATGCACAAGAACTTAATCAAAAACTGGAAGAAGTTGATGAACGCCTGAAAACCAAAAAGGAAATGGATTGGCAGGATGAAAAACTGATGCAAGACATTATCCAACAGAAAGAAAAGCTAGCAGAGAAGCTCAAAGAACTTAAAAAGGAGAATCAGCTCAACAATATGAAAAAGGAGCAATTCTCGCCTCAAAGTGATGAAATTCAGGAGAAGATGAATCAGCTTCAAGAACTGATGAACGATATTTTGGATGACGAAACCAAAAAGCTTTATGACGAATTAAAGCAGCTGCTAGAAGAGAAATCTGATATTTCTGAATTCAGAGAGCAAATAGAAGAAATGAAGAATAAAGGTGGCGATCTGGAAAAAGAGATTGAAAGAACACTAGAGCTATTCAAAAAGCTTCAATTCGACATGAAACTTGAAGAAAACATCAAGGACTTAGAGAAAGAAATAGAGGATCAAGAGCAACTCTTACAAGACACTCAAAACCAAGAAAACAGCGCTGGCTCATTGAGCAATGAACAATCGAAGGAAAAACAAGATATAGAGAACCTTCAGAAGAAAATGGATGAGCTCAATGAATTGAATCAAGAGCGTAAAAATCCAGATGCTTTGCCGAATGATTTAAAAGAGCAATTTGAAGAGATTAAAGAGGAACAACAGAAAGCCCAAGAGGAACTCCAGAAAGAGTCTCAAGAACAGTCGGAAAACAGCACTTCTGAACAATCAGAAGAAAACAGTCAAGAAGAAAATAAAGAATCTGAACAGCAACAGTCACAAGAAAATCAACAAAATCAAAAGCGTTCCAAAGCCACAAAATCTCAGCAAAGAGCAGCTGAAAAAATGAAAGAAATGAAGCAAAGTCTTCAATCTATGCAGAGCAGTATGGAGATGGGACAAGTTCAAGAAAACCTAGAGTTTCTGAAAGAATTGGTTGATAATCTCGTAACACTCTCATTTAATCAAGAATCATTAATGGATGAGTTCAAAGAAATTAGAGAGAGCGACCCACGTGTTATTGAGCTTTCGCAAGAACAGTTGAAGTTAAAAGATGATTCTAAAATCATTCAAGACAGTTTGATTTCGCTTTCTCAACGCGTTTTCCAGATATCATCTTTCGTAATGAGAGAAGTGAGTGAAATGAATCGCCAGATGGATGGAGCATTGGATGCCTTAAAGGAGAAAAAAATCAGTCAGGCAGCGGGCAAGCAACAATTCACCATGACTTCCATTAACAATCTAGCTTTATTATTGGATGATGTTGTTCAGCAAATGCAGAATCAAATGTCCTCTGATATGTCTGGAAAGTCGAAAAACCAGAAGAATATGCCTCAACCTGGCGGACTGAGTGATCTTCAAAAACAGCTTAGTCAACAGATTTCAGACCTTAAAAAAAGCGGGAAATCAGGTCGTCAATTATCTGAGGAATTGGCCAAACTTGCGGCTGAACAACAGCGTTTAAGAAATGCATTAGAAAATTTTGAAACTGGTATAGAGGGAGATAATTTAGGAGAGAAAATCGATAAGTTGATTGATCAGATGGAAAAGAACGAAGAAGACCTGATCAATAAAAACTTAACCGATGAAACCGTAGAAAGGCAAAAGGAAATACTAACACGATTGTTAGAAGCAGAAAATGCAATTAATGAAAGAGGAGAAGATGATGAACGCAAAGGAGAAACAGCCTATGACTACGACATTTCCATTCCTGAATCGTTGAACGAATACCTTAAGGCAAAGGAAAAAGAGATTGAGTTACTCAAAACCATCCCTGCCAAATTGAATCCGTATTATAAAAAAGAGACCAACAAATACTTCAAACGCATTAAGCAGCAGAATTAATTTATCTCAATGAATACTATCAGCATTGAAATACCTTCTCTTGTAGAGAACATTAGAATTGTCGAAAGCTTTATCGACAATGCAAAAGAGAAGTACCAGCTAGACGATGATGTTTATGGAAACATTATGATTGCCGTAGTGGAATCTGTTAACAACGCCATTATCCATGGTAACCAACTCAGCAAGGATAAGCATGTAGAACTATCCATGCGCTTGGAAGAAAACTCTGTTACTTTCTCCATTAAGGATCAAGGCCCCGGCTTCGATGTAAACGATCTTCCAGATCCAACAGCTCCAGAAAATCTTACCAAAACAGGAGGTAGAGGTATTTTCCTAATGAGGCACCTAGCCGATGAAGTTTCTTTCAAAGAAGAAGGACAGCAAGTAGAATTAACTTTCTATTTAACCTAATGGAAGATCAACCCATTTACTTCTTTTCAGAAGAAATAGATTTCAGTCTTCCTTCTGAAGAAAACACTGTTAATTGGTTGTTATCCGTTGCAGACAATGAAAACCAAGACATTGACAGTATCAACTATATTTTCTGTTCTGATGAGTATTTGCTTCAAGTAAATTGCGAATACTTAGATCATGATTACTATACCGATATCATCACCTTCGATAATAGAGATTCACTTGAAGAAGCTATTGAATCCGATATTTTCGTTTCTATTGATAGGGTAGAAGAAAACGCAAAAGAACAGAATACCACCTTTCAAAATGAACTACATCGTGTTCTAGTTCATGGTCTTCTCCATCTAATCGGCTATAACGACAAGACCGATGAAGAACAATCTCAGATGAGAGAAAAAGAGAGTACTTATCTATCTTTGCTAAATAATTAAGATTTCAACTGTTCCACGTGAAACATTTATAGTGTTGAACTTCTCGTTCCACACCAGTGTTCCACGTGGAACATTCAAACTATACCATATATGTTCAGTCAGTATGATGTAATTGTAATTGGTGCTGGTCATGCAGGTTGTGAAGCCGCACATGCAGCAGCAACTATGGGTTCGAAGGTATTACTTGTTACCATGAACATGAATACCATTGCCCAAATGTCTTGCAATCCTGCAATGGGTGGAGTGGCCAAAGGTCAAATTGTAAGAGAGATAGATGCACTAGGAGGGATGTCAGGGATCATCACAGACAAATCCATGATACAATTCAGGATGCTGAACAAGTCTAAAGGTCCTGCGATGTGGAGTCCTCGTACTCAAAATGACCGTATGCGCTTTGCTGAAGAATGGAGATTAGCCTTAGAAGCGAATCCAAACGTAGATTTCTGGCAAGAAATGGCTAACGGTCTTATTGTAGAAAATGGTAAAGCTATGGGTATCACAACCCAACTTGGCTTAGAAATACGAGCTAAAGCAGTTGTGCTTACCAACGGAACATTTCTTAACGGACTTATTCATATTGGAGAGAAACAATTTGGTGGTGGAAGAACTGGAGAAAGAGCATCCACTGGAATTACTGAACAACTCGTTCAATTAGGTTTTGAAGCCGGCCGAATGAAAACAGGCACCCCTCCCAGAATCGATGGCCGCTCACTTGACTATTCCAAAATGGAAGAACAGAAAGGGGATGAAGTACCTGGTAAGTTCTCTTATTCCAACACAACCACTCCCTTAGACCAACAAAAAAGCTGCTTCATTACTTATACAAATCCTGAAGTTCACAAAATTCTAGAAACAGGATTTGATAGATCACCAATGTTCAATGGAAGAATTCAAGGCCTCGGGCCAAGATATTGCCCATCCATTGAAGATAAGATCAACAGATTTGCAGAGAGAAATAGGCATCAAATATTTGTAGAACCTGAAGGTTGGGATACTGTAGAAATCTACGTGAATGGATTCTCCACATCATTGCCAGAAGATGTTCAGTACAAAGCATTGCGCAGAATTCCAGGATTTGAGAATGCTAAAATGTTTCGTCCTGGTTATGCCATCGAATACGACTATTTTCCACCAACACAACTTTCTTCCACTTTAGAAACCAAATTGGTAGAAAACCTATTCTTTGCCGGCCAAATCAATGGAACTACAGGTTATGAAGAAGCTGCTTGCCAAGGTTTAATGGCAGGTATAAATGCTCATCTGAAATGTACGGAAAGTGATCCCTTCATTCTAACTCGGTCAGAAGCTTATATAGGAGTGCTCATTGATGACCTCATCAACAAAGGCACGGATGAACCTTATAGAATGTTTACCTCAAGGGCTGAGTATAGAATTCTATTAAGACAGGATAATGCTGATCTTCGACTTACAGAAAAAGGATATAAGATCAATTTGGCTTCAGAAGAACGCTATCGACAAACACAGGAAAAAAGAAAATCAGTCGCATTTCTTTTGAATGACATCAAGCAGAAAAAGGTAGATCCTGCTCAAGCTAATCCTGCTTTAGAAGCATTGGGCACAGCAGGAATTGCACACAGAACTGATTATGCCAAACTCATTAAAAGACCGCAAATCAATATTTTTGATCTTCCTTCTTTTCATGAAGACATGGCAAACTATCTTTCGAAGTATGAACCAGAAGTACTGGAACAGGTTGATATTCTGATCAAATACGAAGATTACATCGATAAGGAAGAAAAGCTCGCAGAAAAGATTAACAGCTTGGAAAATCTAACTATTGCCAAAGATTTCAACTTTGATGCGATAACCGCACTTTCCGCAGAAGCCAGAGAAAAGTTTAAACGTATTAAGCCACAAACCATAGGACAAGCCTCGCGAATTAGCGGAGTTTCTCCTGCAGATATTTCTGTGCTTATGGTTTATATGGGACGATAAAATGGAAGTACTTTCAAGTTGCCCTTTGTGTAACAGTAAAAATGTTACAGCTCATTTATCAGTACCTGATCATTTTCTTTCAAGAGAAAAATTTCAGTTGCAAAGATGTAATGACTGTACTCTTGTTTTCACCAACCCTAGACCAGCTGAGCATGAAATAGGAAAATACTATAAGTCGGAAGAGTACATTTCTCATTCAAATAAAGTGAACAGCTTAAGTGATGTACTTTACCGACTCGTTCGTTCCTACACATTAAAGGCGAAGTATCGATTACTCAAAAGCTATATTAAACAAGACCGAGTTAACCATTTAGACTACGGTTGTGGCACTGGACACTTCATTCAATACACATCCTCACAAGGATGGAACTCCATTGGTTATGAACCTGATGCAAATGCCAGAAAATCAGCTGGTAAATCAGTTAAAGAACTGATTTACAGTAATTTAAATAAAATATTTACCCATAAATTCGACATTATTTCCCTTTTCCATGTGTTAGAACATGTTCATGAACTTCAAACTATGTTGAGCAAGTTCACGGAGCATTTAAACTCAAATGGAATACTGGTTTTAGCTCTGCCTAATCATAAATCTTTCGATGCTCAATATTATAAAACTGAATGGGCAGGCTATGATGTGCCACGTCATCTATATCATTTCAATCAAACAAGTTTAGATTATCTCTGCCAATCAATATGGTCTGAAAATTGAGAGCACGCATCCTATGATTTTTGATTCGTTTTATGTGAGCATGCTTTCAGAAAAGTATAAGGAAAGCAATCTTCAATTTTTAAAAGGAATGTGGAAAGGACTTCAATCCAACCTTTCGGCTAAAAAAACAGGAGAATACAGTAGTTTAATTTATGTGTTAAGAAAAGTATAAATGCGGTCATCATATTCCTTACTCTTACTTTCTTTGATAGCATTATCATGTGCTAGAATTTCTTCACCACAAGGTGGCCCAAAAGATGAAACACCACCAACCTTATTGTCTTCAGTTCCGGAAGATGGCCAAATCCAATATCACGGAAATGCAGTACTCCTAGTTTTCGATGAACGAATCAAAACCAAAAGTATTGACAACGATTTGATCATCACACCATCCATTCCTGGTTCATTTAAAACCAAGATTAAAAAGAATACGATACTCTTAACTTTTGATAGTGCTTGGAGAGATAACACCACTTACACGCTAAACTTCGGTAGCACTATTCAAGATTTGAATGAAGGAAATATTCCACCCAATTTATACATCAGTTTTTCTACTGGAGAATATATAGATTCACTTTCTATCTCTGGTCAAATCAAAAATCTATACACTGGTAAAACAGTTGAAAAAGCATTGGTATCGTTGTATGCTGCAGACGATACTTTAGACATTACCACTGGTAAAGCATCATATTTTGCTAGAACAGACTCCGCTGGAAGATATACTTTCAGAAATCTACCCAATAATAAATTTCTGATTTACGGAGCTGTTGATAAAAACACCAATCAGAAAGCAGATACAGAATCTGAGCTTTACGGATTCTATCGCGATACTGTTGATTTGGTAGAAGATGTGACTGGTAAGGATTTTCTTCTTCAGAGATTAAACACCGATCCATTGAGCATAAAAACAGCAAGAACATTTTGCCAAGTATTTTGACGTGACTTTTAACAAAGCCATTACAGAATATGATGTTCAGGTTTTAGGAGACTCATTGATGTACCATAAACTACAGAATGACAAATTGAGGTTTTACAATATTCATCAGATTTATGAGGATACTGTTATGGTTAATTTATATGCCAATGATTCCATCAACTCGCAACTTCAAGATACCGTAAAACTGTATTTTAGATCTTCAGATTTAGAAGGTGAGAAATTCACTGCTACACTAAAACCAACTTCATCAGCTGCTACCAGCAACATTGATCTCAAAATCGAATTTAATAAGCCTGTACTCTATTTAAATACCGATAGTATTTCAGTTTTTAAAGACAGCCTCAATTCATTTACGCTTCCTGAAAACACCTTTCATATCAACAAGTCCAGAACTGAACTGGGCTGGAGTTTCAAAACATCGGACTATATCAAAGAAGGTGAAAAACTAAACATTGACTTTAAGAAGGGCACATTCATCAGTGTGGAACAAGATACACTGCCGCCTCTCCAGAAATCATATGTCAAAAATAGATCAGAAGATAGCGGACTCATTTTAGGTAGAATCAATACACAAGCGCCACATTACATCATTCAGCTTTTAAATGCTCAAGGAAAAGTGATTCAGGAAACCAGAGATGTAAGCTCATATTCATTCGAAAATCTAGATGCAGGTACTTATCAAGTCCGACTTATCATTGATAAAAACAACAATGGCCAACTCGATGTGGGTAATATATTACTAAGAGAAGCCCCAGAACCTGTCATCTTCTTCTACGATACCTTTAACAAAACCACAGAAATTGGGGTGAAGAAGAACTGGGAAGTATCAGATATCAATATAAATTACTTTGTTGAAAACGGTGGATAACTGTGAATAATTCTGAGGATTGGTTCATAGATATCCACGCTTATACACCATTCACAATCCACATCAGGCCAAATGTGGGTTAACTATTCAGTTTTCATAAAACTTTCAAACATTAATCCACACTCAAAAAACGGCTACTTTTTATCCACAGTAATCAACATTTTTAGACATATTTTTTTAACTACCTAAAAATCAAAAGATTATAAGTTAATAACCTGTGGACAAACATTTTACTTTATACAAGTTTCCAACAAAACCGTATACTCAATGTGGGTACTCACGTTATACACATATCCACATTCCTAATAGATAATAATGATCTTTTATTAATTAACTACCTTTAGTTATTACCGTGTTGATAATGTTAATAAGTATGAGAAGGCTGTTCTTGGTTCAACTGATTTTATTATTCGTTTTAAATCTGCAGGCTCAGGTGAATGATCCCATTGCCTTGGCCAATGAATATTATAATCAGGGAGAACTTGAAAAGGCGATGAAGGAGTTTAAAAAGCTAGCGCGAAATAACGACTACATTCCGCGCATTCATGAAAACTACCTTAAGCTGATGATTACCCAACAGCTTTACAACGATGCTGAAAAGTACCTGGACAATATTATCAAAGACAATCCCGAAAACTTCTTATACAAAGTAGACTTGGGTAATTTGTTCAAAGCGCAGAGAATGGAAGATAAAGCCCAAAAGGTTTTTGAAGATGTAATTGCAGAGCAGGCCTTAATTGCAAAGGAAAAGGGAAGAACGAATGGCATTCGCTTATTGGCTCAGACTTTCTTCGAGAATAACTTGAGAGAACAAGCTTTGAATGCTTATCAACAAGGGAGAGATGCCATGCAAAGGCCAGACATGTTTTCTTTGGAATTGGCCAATGCCTACCGACTGATGAATCAGAAGGAATCTATGATTAAAGAGTACCTCATTTTTTCCAAATCACAGCCTCAAAATATCAACTACGTTAAAAACTCATTTCAACGCGTTCTGCTGGAGCCTGAAGATTTAGATACCCTAGAGATCACTTTGTATGATTACATTCAACAGGAGGCCGGAAATCCTATTTATAACGACCTTCTGGTTTGGACTCACCTACAGCAGAAAAATTTTTCCGCTGCCTTGCGGCAGGCTAGGGCTTTGGATAGGCGATTACAGAACGGAGGCCAGAACATTATGAACGTGGGTATCATCGCTTTTAGAAACGAAGATTACAAAACCGCTCAAAAGGCTTTCGATTATGTTCTGACTGACTTTGAAGACACTCCCAACAAGAGTATGGCTACCAAGTATATGCTGCTAGCGGAAGAAGAAGTCGTTAAAAATACCTATCCTGTAGATACCTTGGCTGTTCGAGATCTTATTGGAAAGTACGAAAACTACAAGGCCAATTCGCGAGACATTTTCAGCATTATGGATGCGGATAGAAGAATTGCCCTGATGCATGCTTTTCAACTCAATGAAATTTCACAAGCCATAGAAATTCTAGATTCATTGGTGAAAAAGCCTGTCGGCAAAAACAGAGTGGTGGCTGAAGCCAAAATGAATTTGGCGGATATTTATCTTCTCGATGGTCAACCATGGGAATCCATTTTACTCTATGCTCAAGTGGAGCGCATGTTTAAAGATGAGCCTTTGGGCTACGAAGCCAAACTAAAAAGCGCGAAACTCTCTTATTTCAAAGGAGAATTTGAATTGGCGCAAAGTCATTTGGATATTCTGAAATTGGCAACTTCCAGAGAAATTGCGAACGATGCGATAGATCTCAGCATTCTGATAAAGAACAATACCGTTTTTGATTCTACTGACATGGTGATGCAGGAATACGCCAATATTGAATTGATGCTTTTCCAAAATCAAAAAAGGGAAGCTATAGAAGCTTTAAATCAAATGGCCGTAAAATATCCTTCTCATTCCATTGTTGACGAAGTTTATTATCTGCTAGCCAAAACCCATCGCGAATTAGGCGAATTCAACGAAGCCATTACCGCTTTAAATAAAATTACAGAAGGCCATTATTTTGAAATTTTGGGCGATGACGCCCTCTTTTTAACAGGCGTTATTTATCAAGATGATTTGAAAAATAATGACAAGGCAATGGAAGTCTTCCTCAAGTTTATCAAGGATTTTAAGGGAAGTATTTTCGTTTCTGAAACGCGAAAAAGAATCAGGGAACTGCGCGGAGATTTTGGTTAAACCTTTACCGTTTTCTCTTTTTATTTAACTTGATTAGCGTTTAGCCTTTGGAATTATGAATAAACCCTCTCGATTATTCGATCTGCTGCCAGATCAACTGGAAAAGTACGACCTTGAAGTTTGTATGGCCGATAAATCTCAGGGCCATTGGCGCAAATACAGCACTAAAGAGGTGTTGGACATCGCCCTACGTTTATCCGCAGGTTTAATCCGAAAAGGAATTTTGCCTGGTGATAAAATTGCGATCATCAGCGAAAATAGATCGGAATGGAACTTTGTAGACATGGCTTGTCAGCAAATTGGCGCAATCAGTGTTCCTATTTATCCAACCATTACTGAAGATGATTACGCTTATATTTTCGAGCATTCGGAATCAAGAATGGTCTTTGTTTCTACTGAAGAGATTTACGAAAAGGCAAAATCGGCAAATGAAAAACTAAGCAATAGCATCGAGATTTTCACTTTCAACCAAGTAACCGAAGCCAGTCATTGGTCAGCTGCTTGTACGGAAGCTACCGAAACTGAAATTCTGGAAATTGAAAAGAGAAAGTCAGATATAGCGTCAGCGGATTTAGTTACCATTATTTACACTTCAGGAACCACCGGCCGACCAAAAGGCGTAATGTTGAGCCATAACAATATTATTTCTAATGCAATCGCAGTATCGGAAAGAGCACGTTATCAATTAGGAAAAGATCGTGTGTTAAGCTTTTTGCCATTGTGCCATATTTTTGAAAGAACTGCCATTTATTTCTATTACCAATTGGGCATTTCGATTTACTATGCCGAAAGTTTGGATACCATCAGCGAGAATTTGCAAGAAATTAAACCTCACGGTTTCAACACAGTTCCTCGCTTGATTGAAAAGGTTTATGACAAAATTCTAGACAAAGGTTATGCTCTTTCAGGCGTCAAAAAGCAGCTGTTTTTCTGGGCTGTTAATCTTGGATTGAAATACCAACCCGATCAAGACATGGGAGCTTTCTACAATTTTCAGCTGAAAATTGCCCGAAAGTTGATTTTTAGCAAATGGCAAGAAGCGCTTGGAGGAAACATTAGACATATCATTGTAGGCGCATCAGCACTTCAACCTAGATTAAAGCGAATTTTCTGGGCAGCAGATATCAAAGTGTTGGAGGGTTATGGCCTTACCGAAACTTCACCAGGTGTTGCAGTGGGTGTTCCAGAATCAGAAGAAGCCCAATTGGATTATGTAGGCCCTATTCTTACCGATGTTCAAGTGAAAATTGCTGAAGATGGGGAGATTTTAGTCAAAGGCCCGAATGTAATGATGGGTTACTTCAAAGATCAAGAGAAAAACGATGAAGTAATTCAAGATGGTTGGTTTCACACAGGCGACATTGGTGAATTGTCGGCTCAGAATTATCTGAAAATCACAGATCGAAAGAAAGAGATGTTCAAAACATCGGGCGGTAAATACATTGCTCCTCAAGTGATAGAAAATAAGCTTAAAGAATCGGTGTTGATAGAACAAGTGATGGTAATTGGCGAAAACCGAAAATTCCCTGCCGCCTTAATTGTCCCAAATCCTGATACGCTTAAAGCTTGGTGCGAAAGGCATAATGTAAATCCTTCAGACTCTGATTTGCTGCATAATGCTCAGGTTCTGGCCAAATTTCAAGAAGAAGTAAACAAAGCCAATCATGACTTTGGCCATTGGGAACAAATCAAGAAGTTCGAAATTCTACCCGACCAGTGGAGCATAGATTCGGGAGAACTCACCCCAACGCTTAAACTCAAGAGAAGAATTATTAAAGAAAAATTCGCTGATGTAATAGAGAAGATTTATGATGTGTAATATCTTCGGCCAATGGCAAAATCCTTCAATAATTTAAGAGTTGGCAAAACCTTTAAACTGGTAAACTTTTCAGAATCCTTCGAATTCGAAGTGCTGGAAATCATGGGCGATGGTGATTGCAAATTGAAGGATATTCACACCTTAGAATCATATTCTTTATTTGATTTAATCCGCTACGGGAAAGGTGACGATTTTGATATTTCAGAGCTTTAAAGCTTTCGAACCCCAAGCTCAGTTTTTCGTTATTCCTTTCGGAAGTTATTTTGTGATTCCTCTCTAAGCTTTCAGAGATGAATACTTCTTGCCTCGCAAATTTTTTCTGAAAAAAATAGTATGCATGCATAACAAATTTTCTTTAACTTGGTAATCCTTATAGGCTTATGAAGCGAGAAGAAACAGTAGACCATAATGTGAAAATGCTTTGGCATGCGATTTACAGAATGTACAATCAGCAAGCTGTTAAGCATGATATTACTACGTCCATTGGATTTGTGTTGCTCATTATCAATAGCAAAGAAGGAACACCCGCTACAAAAATTGCCCCTCTGATGGGTCTGGAATCGCGAAGCTTAACCCGAATGCTGAAAAGCATGGAAGAAAAGGGTTTTATATATCGCGAAAAGGACCCAAACGATGGCCGTTCCGTAAGGATTTTCTTAACGGACTTAGGCCGCAAAAAGCGTGAAATTTCAAGAGAAACCGTGCTTCGTTTTAATGAAGCCATTCAGCAATCGATTGAAATCGAAAAGCTGAATACATTTTTCGAAGTAATGGAACACATCAATACACTTATAGATAAAAAATCAATCTTCTAAAAATGAACAGAGCGATTAAAAAAGTTGCGGTATTAGGTTCAGGAGTTATGGGTTCGCGTATTGCGTGCCACTTCGCTAATATCGGTGTACAGGTATTGCTTCTGGATATTGTTCCACGGGATTTGCCCGAGGACAAAAAGTCAAATCCGGCTGCAAGAAATCAATTGGTCAATTCGGCTCTTCAAACAGCCCTCAGGTCAAAACCCTCCCCAGTCTACGATCAGGAATCTGCTAAGCTTATTTCTACAGGAAACTTCGAAGACGACATGTCTAAAATCAAGGATGTTGACTGGATCATTGAAGTAGTTGTGGAAAGATTGGACATTAAGAAAATAGTGTTTGATCAAGTAGAGAAACACCGCAAGCCGGGAACCCTCATCACTTCAAATACTTCTGGTATTCCAATGCACATGATGTGTGAAGGAAGAAGCGAAGATTTCCAGAAGAACTTCTGTGGTACTCACTTCTTTAATCCACCAAGGTATTTGAGGTTACTGGAAATTATTCCTGGCCCAAAATCCGATCCCGAAATCATTGATTTCTTGATGCATTATGGTGATTTGTACCTGGGCAAGGAAACCGTTCTTTGTAAAGATACTCCGGCCTTCATAGCCAACCGAATTGGTATTTACGCCATCATGTCGGCCATGCATACTATTGAAGATATGGGTTTGACGGTAGGAGAAGTTGATAGAATGACGGGGCCACTCATCGGCCGTGCAAAATCTGCCACTTTCAGAACTATGGATGTGGTTGGTTTAGACACTACCGTTAACGTAGCCAATAACCTTTATGCAGGTTTACCTAATGATAAGTCGAGAGATGCATTTAAGCTTCCTGGAATCGTGAGCAAAGTTCATGAGAAAGGTTGGTTTGGAGACAAATCAGGTCAAGGCTACTTCAAGAAGATAAAGGACGAGAATGGAAGAAGTGAAATTCTTGAGCTCGATCTTAAAACCATGGAATATGGTCCCAGAACAAGGGCCGATTTTAAAGCACTTGAAGCAGTTAAGGAGGAAGAAGATCTGAAAAAGAGAATTGTCAAGCTTGTCAATTTCGATGACAAGGCTGGCGAGTTCTATAGAAGAACCTTCTTCGATACTTTCAAATACATCACTTACCGAATCCCTGAAATTTCAGATGAACTCTATCGAATAGATCAGGCCGTTTGTGCAGGATTTGCTTGGAAAATGGGACCCTTCGATACCTGGGATTTACTCGGTGTCAAAAAAGTGGTGGAACAAATGCAGAGCATGGATCTGAAACCTGCAGACTGGGTTTATGAAATGCTCAATGCCGGAAATGACTCTTTCTATAAAATTGAAAACGGCATTAAGAAATACTACGATGTTCCTTCCAAATCATACAAAACCATTCCGGGTACGGAAGATTTGGTGATTCTGGAGAACATTCGTGAAACCCACAAAGTCTGGGGCAATGCCGGTTCATCTTTGTTCGACATTGGTGATGGAGTGCTTTGTCTGGAATTCCATACCAAAATGAACGCCATTGGACAGGAAATCATCGAAGGAATTGAAACGGCAATTTCCATGGCCGAGAAGGACTATAAGGGTCTGGTGATTGGAAATGAAGGAGATAACTTCTCTGCCGGAGCCAACCTGGCCATGCTGTTTATGTTCGCGGGAGATCAGGAATTTGACGAAGTCAACCTTATGGTGGCTCAGTTCCAGAACACGATGAAACGAGCCAAATTCTCATCTATTCCGGTTGTTGCTGCTCCTGCAGGACTGGCACTTGGCGGTGGGTGCGAACTTTCTCTTCATTGCGATGCTATTCAGGCACATGCCGAAACCTATATCGGGTTGGTAGAAGTGGGTGTTGGACTGATTCCTGGTGGAGGAGGAACCAAAGAGCTTACCTTGAGGGTGGCAGATTCAATTACAGAAGGAGACCCCGAGTTGAACAGACTTCAGGAAGCCTTTATGAATATAGCTACGGCCAAAGTAGCCACATCTGCTGAAGAAGCGCGTGCCATGCATATTCTTCGACCTTCAGATGAAATTACGCTTAATAGAAAACGCCTTTTAACAGACGCTAAGGCTAAGGTACTAGAACTCTACGAAGCGGGTTATACGCAGCCTGTGGAAAGAAAAGATGTGAAAGTCCACGGAAGAGTAGGCTTAGCCAATTTCGAAGCAGGGATCAATGGAATGCTGCTTGGAAACTACATTTCTGAGCACGATGCCAAGATTGCCAAGAAACTCGCATGGATCATGTGCGGTGGAGACCTCACCATTCCTCAGGAAGTGTCAGAGCAGTATCTGCTAGATCTGGAACGGCAAATGTTTGTCGAGTTGACAGCTGAGCCGAAGACTTTAGAGAGAATCCATTCGATTCTTTTCAAAGGCAAACCACTTCGAAACTAGATCTTAGACTTGAGAATTCAGACAACAGATTTCAGATAGAGCAATGCATAATTTCAAAGAATTGAAGGTGTGGCAAAGAACAAGGGTGCTTGTAAAGCAGGTGTACTTGTTAACCGCTGAATTGCCTAATTCTGAGAAATACAATTTGCGCTCTCAAATGGAGTCATGTTCTGTATCAATAATGTCTACCATTGCTGAAGGATCTGGTAGAGGCTCGGATATCGATTTCGCTAGATTTTTGGATATGTCATTAGGTTCGGCCCATGAGCTTGAAAGTCAATTAATAGTTTCATTCGATCTGGGTTATATATCTGAAGATACTCTGGAACAGTTTTCTTCTGAATTGTCCGAAATACAAAGGATGATTGTTGCATTAATTAAAAAACTAAGAAACAACTAGTCTGACATCTAAAATCTGATGTCTGACATCTAAAATCTAAATATATGGATGCTTATATAGTTGCAGGATATAGAACAGCAGTAGGACGTGGAAAGCGCAGTGTTTTAAAAAGCGTACGTCCAGACGACATGGCTGCTGATGTAATAAAACATTTGGTTTCCAAAATTGAAGGATTCGATCCAGCAAGGGTTGATGACCTGATCGTTGGAAATGCAGTTCCGGAAGCTGAACAAGGCATGCAAATGGGTCGAATGATCTCATTGCTTTCTTTGCCAATCGGTGTTCCGGGAATGATTGTGAACCGCTACTGCGGCTCTGGTCTGGAAGCCATTGCTTTGGCTTCTGCCCGAATTCATGCCGGTACAGCCGACTGTATTATTGCAGGTGGAACTGAGTCTATGAGCATGGTGCCAATTATGGGCTACAAAACGGCTCTGAACTACAAACTCGCTACCGAGCACAAGGACTATTATTTGAATATGGGACTTACAGCTGAACAAGTGGCTAAGGAATTCAATATCACCAGAGAAGAGGCCGACCAGTTCGCACTGGAGTCGCATCAAAAAGCTATCAAAGCTCAGGAAGCTGGCCTGTTTGATGATGAGATCGTACCGATTCAAGTAACAGAGAAGTTTGTAGGTGCTTCCGGTAAAATGGCCGAGAAGTCATACACCGTAGATAAAGACGAAGGACCAAGAGCAGATACCTCGATGGATGTTTTGGCCGGTCTGAAACCTGTTTTCGCCATGGGTGGACAGGTAACAGCCGGTAACTCTTCTCCTGTTTCTGACGGAGCTTCATTTGTGATGGTGATGTCTGAGAAAATGGTCAAAGAGTTGAAATTGGAGCCGATCGCCCGAATGGTGACTTATACAGCCATGGGTGTTCACCCTAGAATTATGGGAATTGGACCTGTAGAAGCGGTGCCGAAAGCCTTAAAGCAAGCTGGCTTAAAACAGTCTGATTTAGATCTGATTGAGTTGAATGAAGCCTTTGCTGCACAATCTTTGGCTGTTATTAAAGAACTGGACTTCGATCGAAGTAAACTGAACGTAAATGGAGGTGCAATTGCACTGGGTCACCCACTAGGATGCTCTGGAGCCAAGCTTTCTGTTCAGCTGTTCAATGAAATGAGAAGACGTAAGTCGAAGTACGGAATGGTAACCGCTTGTGTCGGTGGAGGCCAGGGTGTTGCGGGGATTTATGAGTTTTTGAATTAGATCGTATGGCGTACTGCGAAGTGCGTATTTCGATGAACACATAAACATGCACAATTATAAAGAACTGAAGGTATGGCAATTGTCGATGGAGATTGCTCAAACAATTTATCAATTGACAAATACATTTCCTTCTGAAGAAAAATTTGGACTTGTTTCACAGCTTAGAAGAGCCGCTGTTTCGGTGGCATCGAACATAGCTGAAGGGGCAGGAGGAAACTCTCCAAAAGAGTTTAATCAGTTTTTGGGAATCGCTAATGGTTCGGTTTGTGAAGTAGAAACACAACTGATTTTAGCTCAAAGACTGAAAATGTTTGAAAGCAATGAAGAACTAGAAGTACTCTTCGATCAGCTCGATCATCTTTTGAAGATGATGTTCAATCTAAAGAACAAAATCAGCTAGTCGGAATACGCACTTCGCAATACGAATTACAATATGTCATCAGTAGCAGAAACCAAAAGCATCAAAGGCGGTGAGTTCATCGTCAGAGAAACAGAAGCACAAGAAGTCTTTATTCCGGAAGAGTTTTCTGAGGAGCAAAAGATGATGGCACAAGCGTGCCAGGACTTTATCGATACAGAGATCGCACCAAATGCCGCTCGAATCGATTCAATGAAAGAACCGGAACTGGTTCCGAATATTTTTAAGAAGGCCGGTGAGCTGGGTCTTTTGGGAATTTCAGTGCCTGAGGAATATGGTGGAATGGGAATGAGTTTCAACACCTCCATGCTCATGGCTGATATCATTGGTGCAGCAGGATCTTTCTCCACAACCTATGGAGCCCATACGGGTATCGGCACACTACCGATTCTGTACTATGGAACCGAAGACCAAAAACAAAAATACCTGCCGAAACTGGCTACTGGCGAATGGGCAGCCTGTTATTGTCTGACAGAGCCGGATGCAGGGTCTGATGCGAACTCAGGTAAAACCAAGGCAGTACTTTCAGCTGATGGAAGCCACTACAAAATTACCGGTCAGAAAATGTGGATTTCCAATGCGGGATTTGCAGACCTGTTTATTGTCTTCGCGAAAATTGAAGACGACAAAAACCTCACCGCCTTCATTGTGGAGAAAACTTTCGGTGGAATCTCCATGAATGAGGAAGAGAAGAAGATGGGGATCAAAGGCTCATCTACTCGTCAAGTATTCTTTAACGACTGTGAGGTTCCTGCTGAAAATATGCTTTCGGAAAGAGGCAATGGATTCAAGATTGCGGTTAACATTCTGAACATCGGTCGTGTGAAATTGGGTGCTGGAGTTTTGGGCGGATGTAGAACCGTTATTTCCCAGGCTACTAACTATGCCAATGAGCGCAAGCAGTTTGGCGTGGCCATCTCCAACTTCGGAGCCATAAAGGGTAAATTGGCCGAAATGGCTACCAGAACTTATGTGACCGAATCACTGGACTATCGTGCCGGACAAAATATTGAAGACAAAATCAATGACCTGATTGCGGATGGCATGGACGATGCCCAGGCCAAGCTGAAAGGCGTGGAACAATTTGCCATTGAGTGTGCCATTGCCAAAATCCACAGCTCTGAAGTGCTGGACTATGTAGTAGACGAAGGTGTTCAGGTTTATGGAGGTATGGGCTTTTCGGCAGAGGCTCCAATGGAAAGAGCCTATCGTGATGCCCGTATTGCCCGAATCTATGAGGGTACCAACGAAATCAACCGTATGTTGATGGTAGGCATGCTCCTCAAACGTGCTATGAAAGGCGAAGTAGATATTTACGGACCGGCCATGGCTGTTTCTAAAGAACTGACTTCAGTCCCAACTTTCTCCACCATCGATAAGTCTGTGCTTTTTGCCGGTGAGAAAGAAGTGATCAAGAACCTGAAGAAGGTATTCCTGATGGTGGGCGGAAAAGCAGCTATGGCATTACAGGATAAAATCGAAGACGAGCAGGAAGTAATGATGAACCTGGCCGATATTCTGATTGAAATCTACGCTTGTGAATCAGCCATGCTGAGAACGGAAAAACTGGTAAGCCAAAGAGGTGAAGAAGCCTGCAAAGATTACATCGCCATGACACAGATTTACATGTCTCAGGCCGTAGAAAAAATCAATGCGGCTGCCAAAGAAGCCATCGGTTCATTCACTAAAGGTGATGAGCAAAAAGTAATGCTTATGGGTCTGAAGAGATTCACCAAAATGGATTTGGTGAACGTGAAAGAACTCCGCAGACAAGTAGCTGAAACCATGATCGCCAAAGGCAAGTATCCTTATTTCTTCGGGTAACGAAGGTTATATTAGAAAGCTATTCCCGTCCCGATAGCTATCGGGAGGAATCTCCATACAATAAGGAAACAAGAAGCCAACTCAGTCCTGAATCCCGATGCCTCGGGACGGGAGGGTTGGCTTTTTTCATGTTGCCCGTCATTCTGAGGGAGGCACGACCGAAAGAATCTGTTTGTTGATGGCGGTGCACCTAGTGGACAGATTTTTTCGGCCCCGAATACTCGGGGCGCTCAGAATGACGTGCTAGACCATACTCTGGCAATATGCTTATATTGAGTAATGAGGCACGCAAAAGGAGGTTCAGTTTACATACTGACAAATAAGAACAAGACCACACTATACACAGGGGTTACTTCGGATTTAGGTTCCAGGTTGAGGGAACATCTTACAGGAGTTTACCCAAAGAGTTTTACAGCCAGGTATAACTTGAAACTTCTTGTTTATATAGAACACTTTTGCTCAATCGAGGAGGCTATTCAAAGAGAAAAGGCAATAAAGGGTAAGACAAGAATCAATAAAGAAAAGCTAATCAATTCAGTGAATCCTAACTGGGATGATCTTTCAGAAGAAGTTTTGAGCTGGTAAACACTCAACTTTACCGTCATTCTGAGGGAAAGAATTTCTCCTTAGAGAAATAATTGACCGAAAGAATCTGTTTGTTGAAGGCAGTGCACCAATCTGACAGATTCTTTCGGTTTTCTTCGTACCTCCGAAACACTCAGAATGACGGGTTACCCAAACTGCTCTATTTAAATCCCCCTCCCAAACGGAGCAAAAGCCAACCCAATCCTGATCATTCGGGAGGGTTGACTTTCTTGATAAACAGAACAGCATTAGTATAACTCTACTTCATGGTATTCAATGAATGATACATTGAATTGGCAATTAAATAAAGCCCTACCTCATCACCCCAACGTACATTAGTTGCCTTATCCAGACCTTTGACATACACACGTACCCAGGCATCTGGAGCGTCTGGCGAGTCGTATCCCATCAGGGTGCGGATCACTTTAACAAAATCAGGGTAAAACTCCACATCGATACCTACGGCTTTAAGACCGGCAGCAAACTGATGATACTTCAAATCTTGCTTGATGAGGTGAAGGGCAAGGGCTTTTTTATCCATGTTTTTTGCGCAAGAGTGTTATTAAATTTCTTCAAATGTAAATTAATTATCGTAAAACACAATATTAAGTTCGTAAAACGATGAATTTATTGTGTTAAACATCAAAGTAAATAACCTTTGAGGCAAATGATAATTGCGTATTTTGCCAATTAGTTGGTGCACAACGATGATTTATTATGGCAAACAAACGCGTTTACAATCGCATTAAGGCCGTTTTGGCCGAAAAGGGAAAAACCAATAACTGGCTTTCAGAGCAAACAGGGAAGAACATCACCACCGTTTCGCGATGGTGCACGAATGATATGCAACCCACCATGGAAACACTTTTTTTAATAGCCGAAGTACTGGATGTGGATGTAAGACAGCTGCTGGTAAGCACAAGATTATAACAGCGTTTTCCTCTTGAACGCTTTCTAAGGATCTTTCTCCATGGTTTTTGCTATGTTTGAATTAATCTTTGCGTTCTATTCAGCAATTATAGAACAAAAATGTAATCATTTGATTTTATTTGCAAATAAATGAGAACAATATATTGATGAATTCGGTAAATGATCGTTTGGAGCTACTGATGAAGCATTTTGATTTAACAGTAAACTCACTGGCAAAAAAGTTGAATTTTAGTCGTACGGCTATTCATAATATAGTTTCCGAAAATGGAAGGCGCACTTCTCCGAGCCATGACTTTTACGTGAAGTTGAAAGAATCATATGAGAACATTAACCTAAATTGGCTAGTTACCGGTGAAGGAGAAATGTTGATTGGTAGTCAATTACCTCTTGCAGAGGATGCAATGGCCATTTATAAAAACATTAAATCAGAAAATACTGATTTATATCTAGCCTTAAATAGCCTTCAGCAAGAGCTACATTCCTTAAAAGAACGCGTTGAGCGTTTGGAACAGAAAGATTGATCACTTTTCGTAAGTAAATAAGCGACTCTAGATATTTTATTTTTCAATTTGACCTTTGTTGCAATTTGCAACACTCTTAAAAGGTGAGTTGAAAGACCTACTTTATTAAAGTCGATTAAATCCAAAAGAGAACTAAATCCCCCTCCCAAACGGAGCAAATGCTAAACCCGCTAGTTTAAAGTGCTGTAGGCCAAATGGGAGACCGATAATGGTAATGGAAAAAAGAATTCCCCAAAAAAGGTGAGTGAGGAAGATCCAGAAGCCGCCAAAGATAATCCAGATGATATTGAGAGGGAGAAAGAGACAGCCTCCGGTAACGGAACCTGGTTTTACCTCTTGGCCAAAAGGAGCAAAGCCTAAAATAGCGAGTTTAAAGCATTGAATTCCCCAAGGAATACCCACAATGGTCATGCAAAGCGCAATGCCACCCAAAATATATTCCAGTGCAATCATCCATCCACCGAAGACGATCCAAATAATGTTTCCTAATAATCTCATCTTTCTGATTTTTCAGCTAAATATCCTTAAACGAAACCACTTCTAGCGTTTGCGCATTTAGCTCGAAAACGGTGCTTAATTCATCAGTATGATTGAGCAAGTACGTGTGGAGGTAGAATATGGAGTTTCCGTTGAAGTCTAAATGATAAGCCGAAAGATTGAAATCGGATAACCTTTCGTTAGCAGATAAAATATGGTCAGAAAAAAGCTGTTGCTGCAGACGATATTCTTCTGGCAATGCCATATTTCGGCTTTTTAGATTTTGAGCCAAAGCTTTGTCGAGCCGAACATTTTCTGAAATTACTTCATCCAATAAATCAACGGGAACGTCATTTTCTGAAGATGAAAATCGATCAAGAATATCACTCTGATAAGCAATCGCATATTTTAGAGCAATATTCATTTTGGCCTTTACGGTATCTTGAACTGCCAAAACAGAAGCTGCCATTTGCATATCGGACATCAAAAAACCGTTGTCTATTTTCTGAAAGCTCACAGAATAGTAGTTTACATCGCCATCTAAATGTTCCAGTAAAAAATATCGGATTTCATCGCGATAGGTTTCTTCGGTATGTTCCTTCGCACATGCGCTCAGTACGAAAACGAGCAATGTGCTATACACAAAAAATTGGACAGACTTTTTTTGACTTATGACCTTTGGATTTTGAACGAACTAAGTTAGAAAGAAAACCTTGCTAAAAATAAAAGGAGCACCAGGGTGCTCCTTTAAAATACTCCATTCAAAATTTTTGGTTGCTCTTAGTCTTTCAAATTATTCTGGCTTGTATGCATTGATGTTTCTTGCATTCAGAATTTCATATTGCTTTTTCATTTTCTCCTGAAAACGGGCCCAGTCTTTAGTTTCGGGTTAAGTCCATACGGTTTCTGAAAGCGCCAACATTCTTGGGAAAACCATGTATTCTACATAATCTGTGGTTTTCATATACTCTGTCCAAACATTGGCTTGGGCACCTAAAACGTGTTTGGCCTTGTCGGCCGAAAGTTCTTCAGGAACTGGCTCATAGGTATAAACATCTTCCAAAGTAGTAAAACCGCCAATAGCCAGAGGTTGAGTTTTTGGATCGGCTTGATAATGGTCGAAATAACAAACGTCATTCGGAGTCATAATCACATCATGGCCTTGTTCTGCGGCTTCAATTCCACCTTTTTCTCCTCTCCACGACATTACCGTAGCTTCAGGAGCCAAACCTCCTTCAAGAATTTCGTCCCAACCAATTAGTTTACGGCCTTTGCTCATCAAGAATTTTTCGATGCGTCTGATAAAGTAACTCTGCAGTTCGAATTCATCTTTCAAGCCTTCGCGTTTGATCACCTGCTGAGCAAATTTGCTTTTCTCCCAAGCGTCTTTTGGTGCTTCATCACCTCCAATATGAATGTATTCACTAGGGAAAAGTCCGATTACTTCGGTAAGTACATCTTCCAAAAATTTGAAAGTTTCTTCGCTTGGGCAATAAATGTCTGAAGTTACACCCCACTTGGTGTATACTTCGAATGGGCCAGGCGTACAACCTAATTCAGGATAAGCTGCAAGCGCAGCCACACTATGGCCAGGCATTTCAATTTCAGGAATTACAGTAATATGCCTTTGGGAAGCATAAGCCACAATTTCACGAATTTGATCTTGAGTATAAAAGCCTCCGTAAGGAGTTCCATCGCCTACATAAGGGTCAAAGTTTTTCTCCACGATAGTTTCTTTTCTAATGCTTCCGATTTCCGTAAGCTTTGGATATTTCTTGATTTCAATTCGCCAGCCTTGGTCTTCGGTAAGGTGCCAATGGAAGGTATTCATTTTATAAAGCGCCATCATATCTAGGTACTTTTTAATGAATTCTACTGGAAAGAAATGGCGACAAACATCAAGATGCATTCCACGATAACCGAAACGAGGCTCATCGGTAATGGTCATTTGATTGATTTTTAGTGCCTCAGCCTTAAGTGGCAACAATTGAATCAATGACTGAACTCCATAAAAAAGACCAGCTCCTTGGTTGGCGTTAATCGTTACGCCAGCGTCATCGGCCACCAACTGGTAAGCTTCTTTGTTTTGCGATTCAATATTGGTTTTATGAAGCACCAAATTATTCTCTTCTGCAGCCTTATCGCTAACGGTGGCGTTCCAGTTTAGCTGAGTCAAATATTCCTTCAAATAGTTCGCAACCTGAATTTCTTCTCTTGTAGTGGCTACAATGTTTAGGTCTTTGGTTAAAACCGTGGTTTTTTGGTCGCTTAGCTTAATGTTTTGAGGTTGAGGAACAATTTCTGCGTTGGTTACCGCTAAATCTTTGTAAGGGTCGTTTTGGCAAGACATGTAAAGAAAAGCTGCCAAACAGAGTAGAATAAGGTGTTTTTTCATGAGGGGAATATATTGCAAATGTGCCGAATATAAAATGCTTTGATCTATGGTTGGGAAAAGCCCAACTCAATTCTTTAAATTCCGCAAACTTTTTGACCAAATGAGTAATCGCAGAAAATTTATCAAATCAGGATTATTAGGAGGCCTAGCAGTGTCTACAGGAAGTATGGCCACAATAGCTTGTGCCAAACAAACCGGTGTAGTTCAAAAACCTATTGTAATTTCTACTTGGAACCATGGCATGGCGGCTAATGCCGGTGCATGGAATGTTCTTTCTAAAGGTGGAAAAGCCGTTGATGCCGTGGAACAAGGCGTAATGGTAACAGAAGCCGACCCCGATAATGCTACCGTAGGAATTGGTGGTTTTCCTGATCGCGATGGATTTGTAACGCTGGATGCTTGTATCATGGATCATAATGAAAACTGCGGTTCTGTGGCTTTCTTACAAGATTTTGTTCATCCTATTTCTGTGGCTAGAAAAGTGATGGACGATACTCCTCACGTAATGTTGGTAGGAGAAGGCGCAAAGCAATTTGCTTTGGAAAAGGGCTTTAAGGAAGAAAACTTATTGACTCCAAAGTCGGAAGCCGCTTGGAAAAAGTGGTTGGAAAATCAGGAATACAAACCTAAAATCAATGTTGAAAACCACGATACCATCGGTATGTTGGCTTTAGATGAAGACGGTGATCTTTCGGGAGCCTGTACAACGAGTGGTGCTGCTTGGAAAATGCATGGCCGAGTAGGAGACTCGCCAATTATTGGTGCGGGATTATATGTAGATAATGAAATAGGAGCTGCCACGGCTACAGGTTTGGGTGAGTTCGTGATTAAAATTTGCGGTTCACACATGATTGTAGAATTGATGCGCCAAGGCTACCCACCAATGGAAGCTTGTAAAGAAGCGGTTGAGCGAATCATCAGAAAATATCAGAATAACTATATGGATTTGCAGGTAGGATTTTTGGCCTTGAGCAAGTCTGGCGAATACGGAGCATATTCCATCCATAAAGGGTTTAACTACGCGGTAAAAAGCAACGCTCAAGACGAATTGATCGATGCTACCGCAGCGGTTTAAGAAGGTTTTCTGATAGGTAAAAACCGACCGTAGCTTAAAGAACGCCATATCCATTCCATTGGGCCAAAACGGAAAATTTTAAGCCAAATGGCGGAAAACAGAATCAGAAAAATCCATAGGCCGAAAACGACAACCGCTTGTGCTGAACGGTCTAGGTCGCCAAAAAGGCCTAGTCCGTGGCCATAGAAAATATAAGAACAAATAATGGATTGCAGTATATAGTTGGTCAACGACATTTGGCCAACTTGCGCAATTCGTTTGGGTATAAAACCTCGGGTTGAAATTTTGCAAAGCATCAAAATCACACCCATATAACCGATAGCCATCAGTAAACTTCCCCAATAGTTTAATTGAGAATAGTAGAAATAGCTTTTCTCAAAATCCCAACCGTCTTTAAAATCTAGAATAACGCCTACAACCACCAAAGGCAAGCCAATGCCCAAGCCATAAACAATCATTTTTCCGTAGAATTTTCTGGATTGCTTTAAGGTAAAAACCCCCTTCTTATAAAAGAACATGCCAATGAGCATAAGGCCGCTTACACGCCAAAATGTGGTAAAAAGAAAGGTATAGGTCTGCCTTTGAAAAGCATCGGGAAAACGTTTTAGCATTTGCCTTTCCCAAACGCTGGTGTAAAAACCTATTTCTTCAGAAATGCTTTCTCTGTTAGGATGCCAAATTTCTGACCTTAAAGTTTCAAACTGTTCGGGCTCCCAACGGGAAATGATAAAGCCAAAAACTAAATATGAAATTGAACCCAATGCAAAAAGTAAGAGTCCAATTCTTAGCAAATTCTCTTTCTTTTTACTTCGAAGCATAAACATAAGGAAACCGCAAATGGCGAATGCAGAAAGAATATCGCGATACCAAATGAGGTAAGCATGCAAAAGCCCAATTACCAAAAGCCAGAAAAGCCTGCGATACTGAAGTTCGCTCGATCTAAGATGTTCTTTTCGTGCTTTGTGCGATAGCATGATTATGCTGGCTCCAAACATCATGGAAAATATATCGACAAATTTGCCTTGGCCAAGAATATGGCTAATGAGCCAAACGTAAAGATCGATTCCGCTTAGTTTTTCGTAAGAAGTTGGGTTTACCATGGCCGAAGCCGGCATGGCATAGCTTTGAATAGTTACGGCCAATATGCCCAGCAAGGCTATTCCCCTAAGAATATCAATGGAAATAACCCTTTTTGTAGAGATTGTAGGGCTTAAAATGTTTGTATTGGCTACCACTTAGGTTGAAAAATAGTCAATTAGTTTTTAAAGAGAAAATCATTCATTTAAACCTAAAAAAAATCCGTCATCTCTGCTTTCTAGTTGATGAATTCTAAGATCATTTGTTCTTTGCTCACCTTCAGTGCCGTTTTTCAGACAATATCTATAGCCATGCAAAGGGCAAATGATTTCATTCTGATAATTGATTTTTCCTTCCAACAACGAATGTTTGGCGTGCGGACAAAGGTGATCGAAAGCATGCAAGTTGCCGTTGTGCTGAACCAGACAGATTTTTCTTTCGCCAATTTTCACCAAGCCTCGGCCATGCTCATCAAGTCTTTTCAAAAGGTCATTTTTAGTTTCAGCGAGTTTGTAATGTTTCATAAATCGGTTCTGGAGTAATTAATCGGAACGTATTGAATAAACCCTTCAACCACAAAATTGATATGGATTTGTAGAGGAAGTTATGAAGGTACTTATATCCGTTTATAACCAGCTATAAAATTTAGGCATCTTCTTTTTTTAAAATCAGGATGAAAAAGACGTTAAAGGCTGATATTTGAACTTTCATCCGTTTAGTCGATGAAGAGACACAAATTCTGTCTGCACTAATTTCTCCAATCCATGGTTAACACCACAATGTCAACGCAACGCAATTTTCTCTGTTTACTCCTTTTGTTTTTTTCGGCCCTGTCAGGCCCAACGGTTTTTGGGCAAACTCAATCTGGCGTTATTCTTCTCGATCAAAATTCCAGCCCAGTTTCAGGAGCGAGCGTAAAGATCAGTGGTAACGCTGATGGTCAAATAAGCAACGATCGTGGAATGGCCGTTTTCAATATTGATCAAGAAGTTGCCCTCATTATTTCACATGTGAGTTTTAAAAGCACACAGATTATTCTTTCACCAGGCCAGTGGCAAACCATTACGCTTGAACCGCTAACTACGGAATTGAATGCCGTAGAAGTGGAGGGTTTTTTGGGAAATACGGATTTAAGTGAGCAAGCGGGAGCCATTTCCGTATTAACTCCTGCAAAACTGAAGGCCTATGATCCCACATCTTTGGTTCAATCGGTAAACTCGTTGCCCGGAATTCGCTTTGAAGAAAGAGCTGCGGCCAGCTACCGAATTTCGATTCGTGGAAGCTCGGTTCGGTCACCTTTTGGGGTCAGAAATGTAAAAGTGTATTGGAATGGTGTTCCATTTACCGAACCAGGCGGAAATACATTTATGAACTTATTGGACATGACCAACATTTCGAATATTGAAATCATAAAAGGGCCAGCAAGTAGTATTTATGGAGCAGGAACAGGTGGAGTGATTAAGTTGAAAAGTACTCAACCGGGAGAACTTCAAAATGCCATTCAGCTTTCCAATATGGTGGGCTCGTATGGCTTGGTAAAGAGTGATTTGGAATTGAACCAAATGAACAGCCAAAGCAGCATTACGGTAAAAGCTTCGAGACAGAAGGCCGATGGTTACCGCGAGCACAACGCTATGGATCGAAAAAATCTTGAGATGGATGTTCTCTTTTTTCCAAGCACCAAACAAACCGTTTCAGCCTCATTACTCTATTCCGATTTGTTCTATGAAATCCCAGGAGCTCTAAATCCAGAACAAAGAGCTGAAAACAGAAAGCAATCGCGTCCCGGAAGTATCGACAAAAACGCTTCTATCGACAATCAATATTGGCTGGTAAAACTTGGTAATGACCTAGAATGGGGCCAAGGCTGGCAAGGAAAGCTGTCGGTTTTTGCTTCTAAAATGAATTTCGAAAACCCTTTCAATCTCGATTATAAACGTGATAAACAGAATATTTATGGGGGCAGGCTCGAAATGAAGAAGGATTTCAGCTTATTAAAAAATGAAGCCGATTTTGTTTTCGGGGCAGAGTTTCAAGACTCGAATTACAACGGTAAAAATTTCGGCAACAAAATGGGCGAAGCCGATACCATCAATTTCGAAGATCAAATCGATTCTAAACAGTCCATACTCTTCGCTTCATTGAATATCGAACCCCTGCATAACCTGTTTGTAACGGCTGGTGTAAGCAGAAACGCTTTGAATTACGACATCGATCGGATAGTAGATAAGGTGAACAATAACCCCCAACGTTTTAACAAGGAGTTTGAAACCGTTTGGTCGCCAAGGGTATCTGTTTCTCGAAAACTCAACGAGAATTTTTCGGTTCACTTTAGCGTTTCTGAAGGTTTTTCTCCCCCAACCACTACCGAAGTTAGAACCAATGAAGGCAGCATCAATCGAGATATTCAACCAGAAAAAGGCATTAATTACGAATGGAATTTAAGAGGAAAACTTCTTCAATCGAGATTGTCGTTCGATTTGGCCGTGTTCCGTTTAGACCTTAAGGAATCAATTTCGTCTTACACCAATTCGGATGGCGTTGTGTTATTCAGAAATGCTGGACAAAACCAGCAAGAAGGAGTGGAGGCGCAGGTTTCCGCAGATTTGATCAATAATCCAGAAGGTAGAATTAAGCGATTCAATACCACGATTGCTTACACTTTCCATGACTTCATCTATAAAAATTACATAAACGATGGAGATGATTTTTCAGGAAATGCGCTTCCCGGAACAGCACAAAATGTGGCCAACGTAGGTTTTCATTTCGACTTTAAAAGTGGTTTGGCCATGCATATCACATACCACTATTCCGATGTAATTCCTCTTAATGATGCCAATACGGTTTACTCTCGTCCATACAACCTATGGAACTTAAAATACAATTATGGTTTCGATGTAAACGATCAATTGAACATGAGCCTTTTTGCTGGCTTGAATAATTTATTCGATGTGGATTATAGCTTAGGCAACGATTTAAATGCTTTCGGTAATCGCTATTTTCAGCCGGCTCCAGGCCGTAATTTTCTCTTCGGACTTAAAATCAAATTTAACTATAAGTAATATGAACCTTTCAGTTGAACAAGTTAACGAACTGATCAAAAATAGAAGATCGATATTTCCCAATATGTATTCAGGCGAAGTTGTGGATGACACTATCATTCGCCAGATGTTAGAAAATGCGAATTGGGCGCCAACCCATAAGTTTACAGAACCTTGGCGGTTTGTGGTTTTCAAAGGTGAAGGCCTTAAGAAACTTGCTGACTTTCAAGCTAACTTATACAAAGAGCTTTCTACTAAGGCTGGAAATTTCAACGAAAAAACTTTTGAAAAACTGGCAAGCAAACCCTTAATGGCATCACACATTATTGCCATCGGTTTGAAACGAAACGAAGTTGTGCCAGAATTCGAAGAAGTTTCTGCCGTTGCCATGGCCGTTCAAAACATGTATTTAACGGCAACTGCTTATGGAATTGGCTGCTATTGGGGTTCTGGAGGAATTACACATAAGCCAGAGGCCAATGAGTTTTTTGGACTAGAGAAGAACGATCAACTGCTAGGGTTTCTGTATATCGGTACACCTACAGGCGATAAATTACCGAAAGGCCTAAGAAAACCAATTGAAGATAAGGTGACTTGGATAATTGATTAAATTCGGCATTAAAACCCAATTTTCTTTTGAACGAAGGGCTAGACTAACAGTTTATTTTTATGTTTTTCCTTTCATAAATATCACATGCCTTTCAAGTAATAAGCGACTAAGGCCTGAAAAAATGGCCTTAGTTTAACTTTCTATTAAACTATTTACTATAACGGAATGAAAATGAATTTTAAATCTCCGCAAAGGTCAGTTTTAACCTTAGCGACACTCATTTTTCTTTTGGTGGGTGTAACGGACAACACTTTTGCGCAAAGGCGTAAGAAAAAAGATGAAAAGAAAACGGAAGCTACTAAACCAGCAACTCCAGCGAAACCAAAAACAAAAAAAGGTGAGCCAAAACCTTATGACGAGGTAATTACTAAAGATGCCGAAACAGACGAAGGTTTGTTCGCTGTGCATAAGATTGACGATAAGTACTTCTTCGAAATCCCTAACGATTTATTGGGAAGAGACATGCTTATGGTTTCTAGAATTGCCAAAACTGCTTCAGGAATTGGCTTCGGTGGTGGAAAAACCGGTACCGATATGTTGAGATGGGAAAGAGTGAACAACAAAATTTTGTTGAGAATCATTTCTACTACTATCACAGCAGCTAACTCTTTGCCAATTAGCGAGGCAGTTAAGAATTCGAACCTTGAGCCAATTATGGCCGCTTTCGATATTCAAGCTATTTCTAAAGATTCAACTGGCGTAGTAATCGATGCTACTTCTTTGTTGACCAGTGATGTTAAGCCTTTGGGTCTTCCTAACAGAAACAGAACTCAGTACAGAGTTACAAGATTGGATAACGACCGTTCTTATGTAACCAGAGTGAGCAGCTACCCAGAAAACATTGAGTTGAGACACGTAAAAACTTACTTGGCGGGCAATTCTCCTTCAGCAAGTGATGACGGTTCTATTACTATTGAAATGAGCAACTCTATGATTCTTTTGCCTGAAGTACCAATGGAAAGAAGGCTTTATGACGAAAGAGTGGGTTGGTTTGCAAGAGGTACAACCGATTACGGTTTAACTGCTCAGCAGTCTAAAACAGTTACTTATCTTGACAGATGGAGACTTGAGGTTAAAGATGAAGACATTGAGAAATTCAAAAGAGGTGAGCTTGTAGTTCCTAAAAAGCAAATTGTATACTACATCGATAGAGCTACTCCAAAGCAATGGGTTCAGGCAATTAAAGATGGTATTGAAGATTGGCAAGTAGCTTTTGAGGCTGCTGGTTTCAAAGAAGCCATTATTGCAAAAGAAGCACCAAGCCCAGAGGAAGATCCAGATTGGAGCCCAGAAGATGTAAGATATTCTGTAGTTCGTTATTTGGCTTCTCCAATTCCAAACGCGAACGGACCTCACGTAAGTGATCCTCGTTCAGGTGAAATTTTGGAAAGTGATATCAACTGGTACCACAACGTAATGTCTTTGTTGAGAAGATGGTTCTTCGTTCAAACTGCTGCGATTAACCCAGATGCTCAGCGTCCAGAATTTGACGATGCAGTAATGTCTCGTTTGATTCGTTTCGTTTCTTCGCACGAAGTGGGCCACACCTTAGGTTTGCCACACAACTTCGGTTCAAGTGTTGCTTATCCTGTAGATTCTTTGCGTTCAGCTTCATTTACTCAGAAAATGGGTACTGCTCCTTCAATTATGGACTATGCTCGTTTCAACTACATTGCTCAACCAGGTGACGAAGGCGTTGCTTTAATGCCAAACATCGGTATCTACGATAAGTACGCTATTGCTTGGGGTTATAGACCAATTTTGGATGCTAAAACTCCAGAAGAAGAACTCCCTACTTTGAGAAAGTGGATTGAAGATAAAAAAGGAAATCCTTTGTACAGATACGGTCGTCAAGGCAACAACAATGACTATACCGCTCAAAGCGAAGATTTAGGTGACGATGCTATGAAGGCAAGTAACTATGGTATCAACAACCTGAAGACTATTATGAAGAGCCTTAAGAAATGGACATATGTTCCTGGTTCTGATTATTCTGAATTGGAAGAAATGTATGGCGAAGTTCAAGCACAATTCAACCGTTACATGGGCCATGTAGGCCGTTATGTTGGTGGTGTAAAAGAAGATTACAAAACTGTTGATCAAGAAGGTGCCGTTTACACACCAGCTCCAAAAGCCAAGCAAAAAGAAGCAGTCCAGTTCTTGAACGATCAGCTTTTCAACACGCCAAAATGGATGATGGACAAAGAAATTTTGAACAGACTTCAAGATTATGGTGCTGTTGAGACCATGAGATCGATGCAGGTAAACACCTTAAATTCTCTTCTAGAATGGAGAAAGCTTGGCAGAGTTATCGAAAACCAAACATTGAATGGTTCTGAGGCTTACGGATTATTAGACCTTTTTGCCGATATTAGAAATGGTATTTGGTCTGAGCTTTCAGGAGGAAAAACTATAGATACATACAGAAGAAATCTTCAGAGAGCGCACATTGAAAAGCTTGAAGAACTAATGACCGAAGAGATGGATCCTGTTCCTTCTCAATTTAGAGCATATTTTGGTCCTGGAATCGATGCAAGCCAATCAGATATCAGACCTGTGGTAAGAGCTGAGCTTAAAACACTTCAATCAAGAATTAAGGCTGCTATTCCAAGAACTTCAGACAGAATGTCTAAAATTCACTTGGAAGATGCGCTTCAAAGAGTAAATGACATTCTTGATCCTAAATAATAGATCGAGCAAAGTCAGAAATAAAGAAGGTGGTCAATTGACCACCTTTTCTTTTTTATAAGATCTTAGAGTGCTTCAGTTTTACCTGAATAAGTTCTTGCCCTTCCCTTCTAATAATTAGATTTAGTCGATTTCCAGGTGCTTTTTTCAGAATTTCATTTACTTCTGATAAATCGAAAAAGAAGGCTGGGCTACCATTAAGAGCGATAACTTCATCTCCAATTTCTAAGCCCGCTTTTTCTGCAGGCGAGTTTGGGATAATATCATTAATAAAATAAGAGTTGAGCTGTTCTCCATGGGCTAGAACATTCATGCCTATGGTATTGAATTTAAAAGGCTCATGATAATGTGTATTAGGCTTTAGGTACATAAAGCCATTATTGTAATCGAAAATAACGTGAAAGCGGGAGAAAATATCAGCTCCAATAGTACCGTATCGTATTTGCCTTCCTGACTTTAATTTTGAATTATTATTTCCAATGTACCAGTCTATTGGGTAGGAGGTTAAGATTTTTTTGAACTTATATTTACCAAGTTTGATTTTTTTTAATCTACCCACTTTTCCATTGATCACTCCAGCAATTCCTCTGCCGACAACATGCTCAACTGTTCGATCAGGGAGAACCACATCATCGTTATTGTCTGCGTCTAGAAAAATAGCACTGCTTGCCCCGGTGTCTACCAATAGTTTTACATCGATTGGCTCTTCACCTTTTTGTTTGATGTGGACATTTACAAATGGCCTAAAATTTTCGATTGAAATCGGGATTCTTTTATAACCCTTTGGGACTTTGAAGCGATTGGGCTTGTGAAGTGTAACTTTGGTTTGTGTGTAATCGATTTCCACGATAAATCGATTAAAAATTTCAGAGCCTAAAATACCATCTGCTGATATGCCCAATACATTTTCTATATCAACAAAGTTTTCTTGAAGCACCAGCATGGACTGATCCTTTGCTTTAACACCAGAAAAATGAATGTTAATGTTATTGGCAACCCAAATGTCGGTAACTTTTTGGCCAGAGGGCGAAAAGATTGGAATGGTTCGCGCATTGACTAAGTTATGCTCTCCAATAATAAGTTTATCGAAGATCATCCCGGATTCCGAACCCGTATCCAGTATAAAATTGAAAGGCCCTTCTCCATTGACCTTAATGGGAATGAGCATAAGATTGCTCTCATTCTTAAAGGTCAATTCTACTTTGTTCGCATGGTTTTCAAGATCAAAACCTAGTGGGTTTTGTCCGTGCGTTTTCATTTGAAATACCAATGCAGCAATAAGTATGATATATCTTTTGTGAGCAATCATGTGAGCAGAGTTATGCAGATATACGGAAAAGAACGTAAATGGATAACATCCCAATCAAAGTAAACCCTTACATAATATGTTTTTGTGTTAATTATTATTGACGAAATAGTCTTCTGTAAACTGGCTTTCGATATAAGAATTGTAAGAATAATAAGGGAGAAACTAAAATGGTCAAAAACAAATTATGAGATTCAAATCTTATCTCATCAATAATTAAAGTTTCATTATTATTTGAAATAATACTATGAGTATGATTCCACTTTTTTAAGAAAAAGGGCAGTTCCTTCCCTTCATCAACAAACACAAATCGATCCTTTTCAAAATGGCTTTCTATGATTTCACTTGTCCATAGTTGCTTGAATAAAATGAAGTTTAGCCTTAGCGATACGATGTCACCTTTTTCTGAGCCATCGAACCTTAGCAGTTCAAGTTTTGGAAAAGGAGGGCTTAATGCTTTGAAGAGTGATTCATCAAATCCGTGATAAACTGAAGTGAAGCTTTGCTCAACTTGAGTTGTGAATTTTAATCTCATATGCCCATAACTTTAAGTATGTCACATTGTTGCTAAATCATAGCGTTTGGAACTACTATGCATTCTTGTTATTTTTTCGGATAGTTCACTCCAACTAGCAGATATGAGCACTCTATATACTGAAACCAGGCCGTTTCAATACCACGGCTTCTTGATATTTCTCTTATTTACCAGCCTTTTTAGCTTTCATCTCAAAGCCCAAGATTCAGATTTTAAAAAGGTTAAAACTCCATATGAGTTTAAGTCAGAAAGTGCCGATACCTTTCAAAATCTTTGGAGTAAAGATAAAGATAAGGCAATGGACTTTCTGGAAAATGCAATAGAACAAGCTCGCAAAAATGAAGACTACGAAACCATGGTTTTCCTTTTAGAAAAACAATCCAATGCTTATAGAATTCAGAAGCAAGATTCCTTAGCTCTGATACAAATAGACAAAGCCATTGATATCGCAAAAAATCATTTGGGAGAAGATCATATGCTTTTGGCCAAATCTTATTTCAGAAAGGGAGTAATTTGGCACAGACAGAGAAGGGCTTATACTGCTGCGGTACTTTTCGATTCGGCTCAATTGATCTATGCATCTGCCAAGAGTTACGATTCTCTTCTTTACAAGGACATTGTTGATTATAAATATTATGCATATAGCTATGGCCAACTAAGTTTAGATACATTAACCAAATATTTAAGAGAAAGACTCTCTTTATCCAAAGCCACAGGTAAGGGGCACAAAGAAATGGCGGAGCTATTAAAGGATTCTCCTTATTTGTATATGCAAAAGGGTGACCTAAAACAAGCATTAGCATCAGCTGTGGAGGCAGCAAGTTACACAGAGCAATATAAAGAGTTCATTTCTACAGCATCATTTATAAAGGGTCATTTCAGCTTGATTCTCGTTCTTTATCAGATGGATGAATATGAAAAGGGGTTGAAAATATGCAATGATTTACTAGGAAAAGTCAATATGTCACAACTCTCTTCCGAGATTGAACTTCAAGCGATATATAACATTAAGGCAGCTTTGTTGATAGGGCTTGGGCGATATTCTGAAGCTATAGATATATATCGGAGGCTTTTGAATCAACAAACTATAAACTCTGTTGATGATATGCTAGCTGCGTTAAGCTTCAGAACTAATTTAGCCGTTTGCTATGCTAATATTGATGAGATGAAACTATCTCAGAGTAATTTAAAGACTGCATTAAATGAAACTAAGAACCTTCTCGGGTATCCAAATAAAGAATCTGAATTGATTTACAGGATGGCAGGCTCAATTTATGAGAGAAATGGTGATTATAAACTTTCCTTATCATACTATGATTCTGCTGTGAAGAACGGTATCCCATCTTATTCATCAGAGAATATTATGTCCTTTCCTCAGTTTGAAGAAGAAAAGTTACCTCTAGAAACTCTTCTTGCTCTTATGGACAAGACTGTAGCCTTGATTAATTATTATGAGAATGCTGATCAAGATAATCTAGATCTAAATATATCTGCTATAGAGTATGCTTTTTCAATTGATTCACTTTTGATTCAAAACAGAAAAGAATTAATACAGGCTGAGGGTAACCTATTCCTTTCTCGGGATTTTAGACCATTATACGAAGCTGGAATAAGAGCTTCTTATTACTTGTATAAGAACGGCAAAATTGAACTGGGCTTAGAAAGCGCAAGTAAGTTTTTTGCTTTGAGTAAGGCTGTTTTATTGCTTGAACAAGCAGGAGATTTTGAAAAAATTCAAAATCCAAGAGTACCACAAAACTTGAAATCTGAATATTATGCAAGAATGCAGGAAATTGAAAATTTAAGTTCAACATTCAATGGCGTGCTAGATCATTTTAATGTTAAAGTTGATACCCTAGAAAACCTGAGTCAAAGATTATCAGAGAGCTCAATTCAGTTGATGTCTTTGAAGGATAGTATATCAAATTTCTTAAAAGTAAATGAGTATGATGATGATTTTTTAATTAAGAGAGAGAATTGGGAAAAAGCAAAATTAAGACCGAACCAAGCACGGGTAGAATATTTTGTTGGAGAAGAACAGATTTTCATTCTAAGCTCATCTAAATCAAAAAGTGCTATCTATAAAATCGAATTGGATTCCAACTTGATAAAGAATTTTGAGACTGTTATTAACGAGATTAGTTCACCCCCACAGTATGAAAATTATGATATCCGTTTAAATCAGTTTACAATTAGCTCATATAATTTGTATAAAATACTTTTACAGCCGGTATTATCAGAAATGGGTGAAAATATTAATGAGTTAGTAGTTATTCCTGATGACTTTTTATCAAGATTACCCTTTGAGGTGCTAATTACCGATTCAGCAATAAATGAAAAATCCTTTAAAAATTTGAAATATCTAGCTAAGGATTATTCTGTCAATTATGCTTTTACTTCTCTGAAAAATATAGATTTGAAAATGAACAGGATTGCAGAGAAAAATCTTTTGGGCATGGGCTACAGTCAATCTTCTTCTAATATGTCTTCTCTTCCAGGAACCGAGAAGGAGATTAAGTTTCTACAATCTAAAGTTGAAGGCGATTATTACTTAGGATCAGAAAGTAGTAAGAATACATTCGTGAATTTTGCCAGAGATTATGATATTCTACATCTAGCCATTCACGGAATAGCGGACACATCAGGTCAGTATAATTCTAAGTTAATTTTTAACGGTTCAGAGAATAATACACTTAGGACTAACGATCTCTATTTAGCTGGCTTACAAGCTAGATTGGCTGTCTTAAGTGCGTGTGAAAGTGGTTTAGGCAAAATCAATAAGGGAGAAGGTGCCTTTAGTATTGCGCGGGGGTTTATTTTAGTTGGAGTACCTTCTGTTGTTATGAGTTTGTGGAGCGTTAATGATAGAATTACATCGGACTTAATGGTAAATTTTCATTCCAACCTCAATGAGAAAAACTTATCTGTTGATGAGGCACTAGCACAAACTAAGAAGGAATACTTACAAACCTCAGATAACTATACTAGCCATCCTTACTTCTGGGCTGCTTTTATAACATTAGGATCTCCAATTAAAATTAGAGAGGAGACTTCACAATTATCGACCACAGTGATGATTTCTCTATTTTTTGTATTCTTTATGCTTTTGTCGTTATTCCTAAGGTATAAAAAAAGGAAAGCTTCTAAACTTTCCTTTTAAGTGTGTGTGTATGTGTGTATATGGAATTTTATCCAAGTATAAAGGCAAAACCTTTATTGTTTTTTGAAGCTTTTCTTATTATCACGCATTCAACGATATCTCCTCGTTTAAGACCATCTATAGGTCTGTCATTAAAATATAGATAAACTAATCCACTATTTTCATCTAACAATTCACCCATTTGGTATTTCCTTTTTCCTATGAATGAGGCACCATCTGGATTATTAAGAGATTCGTCATCCTCGGGATCACAAGATTCTACTCTAACTTTAAGAACAACTCCACTATCTAAAGTAAAGTCGAAAACTTCTCTTAAAATTCTTAAACTTTCTTCTTTATAAGAATCTCCATTCACTGCCAAATCGACTAAATTAGAAATGGCTTCGTCATTTTTATTATCTTTCAATAAAGTAAGAGCTAAGAACCATTGAGCTTGCTCAGTGTATTCTCTAAAATTGTTAATAACCGTATTGAGATTCTTAACTGCAGACTTTAGGGTTCCTGTTTCGATGTTGGAAAGACCTAAATAGAAATAGTTATCTGCTGATTTTTCTACTTCAACAAGTTTTTCAAAACTTGATTCAGCTTGAGCAAAATTGCTCAAGTCGTAAGCATAATATGCTTGAGACTTTAGGTTGGTCAAATCTACTGCCGCACCCCTTTCAGCGCCTTGAGCGATGTTAGGGTAAGTGTGATAGTAGCTTTCAAATACTTTTTCACCATCTATTTGGCCTGACCCATTGAAGATGGTTAAATAAGTAATTGACACAACCAATAGCAGACCAGCTGCAATGGAAATGTACTTTTTCATAGTAGTGTGGGTTTTATTTACTTCTTTGTTTTGAATTGAGGCTTCTTTATCCTGAAGAAATTCTAGCATTTCGCTTCTGCTGTTGCGAACAACAACTTCGCGAATCAATTTAATTTCTTGGAAGTCTGATTGAAACTCTAGGTCTTCATTCAATCTTTTATCGAAATCTGCCTGTTCACTGGCACTTAGTTCGCCATTGAAATAAGAATCAATCAAGTTGAGGTTGTCTTTCATAAAAGCTTATTCAATAAGTTTCCTTATTCTTTGGATACACTTGTACTTTAAATTCTTAACCGTGTTTCCGTTACTATAGCCCATTATTTCAGAAATCTCATCGTTGGAGAGTTTATTGAAATAAAATAGCTCTAAAATTCTCTTACATGGGTTTCCGAGTTTTGAAATGATTTCCTTGACCTTCTCGAACTGTTCTGCTTTTTCAAGCTCAAATTCATTGTCCGATTCAATCAAGTCTTCTTCATTAAATGATTCTTGTAGAGAAATTTTGTTTCTCCTTCTTAGGTCGCCTAAAAACTTATTTTTACCTATTGAATAAAGGTATGTTTTGATCCCCGCAGAATTCATTTCCTCGAAACTCCCGTCTACGACATTTTCGTAGAATGATATGATGGCATACTGATAAACATCTATTGCTTCTTCTTGGCTGCAATTATGCGTGTTGGTGATAAAGGCTAAAAAACTGCTCCTGTATTGTGAATACACTTGCTCCAATGCTGTTTTATCACCTTGTCTCAATCTTTGAATGAGACCTTTCTCACTTATGCCTTCTTTCATTAATGATTTTAGTCTTTAAAAGTCACCCAACTCGTTGAGTTTTTTTTAATTTTTTTTCTAGCTACCTTAAATCAATGCATCAAAGTTAATTGAATAAACTTTAGGTTTAATTTATCAATCATGGCTGGTTATTAATATTTTTTGATGTAAAACCTTTTATTATTTGGACAACAACAAAAAAATGGTTTGCGAGGGTGACTTTTTGGATGTGAAATCATTAACTACTAAAAGGAGGAAATTTTGAAAGGGGCGGCTTACTATTTAATTGATGACAAAATTCACTTATTGGAAGACACTTTTCCAAGTGAAAACGCATTTAATGTTAATCATAAAGATCAAGAATTACTGAAGGGATACACTTTTTTGGTAGTAGACGACAACCCCATTAACCTTACGGTAGCCGACAAAACCTTAGCAAAATTTGGAGGTAAATCTTACAAATGCTTAAATGCCGATGATGCACTCAAAGTATTTGAAAGAGAAAAAATCGACTTGATTTTAATGGATCTCCATATGCCTAATATGAATGGTTTTCAGGCAACTCAGCTGATTCAGTCTTCTGAAACCTATCAAGAAAGAAATATTCCAATATTAGCCTACACAACATATTCTTATAATGATGTTCAAGCAGATATTGAAGCTGCTGGAATGAATGGATATATAGGAAAACCATTTACTCACACCCAAGTAATCAATACGATTACGGATGCTGTAGGTGTGCAGCGCTAAACTCTTTCACATAGTGTTCAAATCTGTGGTTGGTAATTCAATTAGGTTGAATTAATTTTGACCGAAATAAGACCCACCGGCATGCAAAGAGATACCGCAATATTTGAACTCATCAAAAAAGAACATCACAGACAAACAGAAGGCATAGAACTTATCGCTTCGGAAAACTACGTTTCTGATCAGGTAATGGAAGCTATGGGTTCTGTTTTAACCAATAAATATGCTGAAGGCCTTCCTGGCAAAAGGTATTATGGAGGTTGTGAAGTTGTAGATGAAGTTGAATCTTTAGCCATTTCTAGAATTAAGGAGCTTTTTGGTGCAGATTGGGCCAATGTTCAGCCTCATTCTGGTGCCCAAGCAAATGCAGCCGTTATGTTAGCTTGCTTAAATCCTGGTGACAAAATTCTTGGATTCGATCTTTCCCATGGTGGTCACTTAACTCATGGTTCTTCTGTTAATTTTTCCGGAAAGCTCTATCAGCCATTTTTCTACGGAGTAGAACAGGAGACTGGTTTAATTGACTGGGACAAGGTTGAAGCAACCGCTCTTCAGGAAAGACCTAAAATGATTATTTGCGGTGCTTCTGCTTACAGTAGAGATTGGGATTATGCTCGCCTGAGAGATATTGCAGATCAAGTTGGAGCGATTTTGCTAGCCGATATTTCTCACCCTTCAGGGCTTATTGCAAGAGGAATTTTGAACGATCCTTTGGAACACTGTCATATAGTGACTACCACAACTCATAAGACTTTAAGAGGCCCACGTGGAGGTCTTATCATGTTAAGAAAGGACTTTGAAAACCCTTGGGGCTTGAAAACTCCTAAAGGAGAACTTAGAATGATGAGCCAATTGCTTGATTCTGGAGTTTTCCCTGGTACGCAAGGAGGCCCGTTAGAACACGTGATTGCGGCAAAAGCGGTTGCTTTTGGCGAAGCTTTAACTGATGAATACATGAATTATATTCTTCAGGTTAAGAAAAATGCTGAGGTAATGGCCAAAGGTTTTACCGATTTGGGTTATAAAATTATTTCAGGAGGAACAGACAACCACTTAATGCTTATCGACCTTAGATCGAAAGGATTAACCGGTAAAATTGCTGAAGCTACTTTAGGTAAGGCTGATATTACTATCAATAAAAATATGGTGCCTTTTGACGATAAATCTCCATTCGTTACTTCTGGAATGCGTTTGGGTACCGCGGCAATTACAACTCGTGGCTTGATTGAGACAGATATGGAAAAAATTGTTGAGTTAATCGATTCATCACTTTCAAACCATGAAAATGATACCAAACTTTCGGCAATTCGTTCAGAGGTGAACAATTGGTTACGTGATTTTCCACTTTTTCAAGCCTAAACTTTGGCACTAGATCAATTAGAGGATAATAATGGCGAGATGGGCTTTTTGGACCATCTTGAGGAACTGAGATGGCATTTGGTGCGATCAGTAATTTCCATTTTGGTATTTTCAGTTCTTGCCTTTCTATTTAGAGGTTTCGTTTTCGATACGGTGATTTTCGGGCCTACACAACCCGATTTTTGGACGTACAAAATGTTATGTAAGCTTTCGGATAGTTTAGGTACCGCGTCCCTCTGCATTGACGAAATTCCTATCACCTTTCAGAACAGACAGCTAACAGGTCAGTTTACGGTTCACATCATGACTTCTCTGGTGATTGGTTTGGTTTTGGCCTTTCCATATACCTTTTGGGAAATATGGAGGTTTGTAAAACCAGGCTTAAGAGATCAAGAGAAGAAGGCGTCAAGAGGAGCGGTTATAGTAGTTTCTTTCCTATTTATTTCAGGAATTTTGTTCGGCTACTATGTTGTTACCCCATTGTCTATCAATTTCTTAGCAAATTATAGAGTAAGTGATTTTGTGCCGAATATTATCGATATCAGCTCTTTAATGAGTACTGAAGTTACACTTGTTCTGGCTTGTGGATTTATGTTTCAACTTCCGGTGGTTTCATATTTTCTAGCAAAAGCTGGTTTAGTGTCTTCAGCTTTAATGAAGAGTTATCGAAGACATGCTTTCGTGGCTATCCTGATTATTTCGGCAGTAATTACACCGCCAGATGTTATGAGCCAAATTCTAGTTTCAATCCCGATTGTGGCACTTTATGAAGCTAGTATTGTTATTACCAAGAGAATTGAAAGACAACAAAAACAAGCAAATGAGTAATCCAATCAAAAAAATAGGAGTAGGCGGAGATCACGCTGGATTTGAATACAAAGCTCGAATCATTCCTTTTCTTGAAGGTTTGGGTTACGAAGTGAAGGATTTTGGCCCAAATTCTAGCGATTCTGTTGATTATCCAGATTACATTCATCCTATGGCTTTGGCCATCGAAGCTGGTGAGGTTGATTTGGGAGTAGCCATTTGCGGTAGTGGAAATGGTGTTTGCATGACGGCCAATAAGCACCAACATATTAGAGCTGCTTTGACCTGGAATGTTGAGCTTGCAGAACTGGCAAGGCAACACAATAATGCCAACGTAATCTGTTTGCCTGCTCGATTTGTAGATTACTCTTTAGCCGAAGAAATGACTAAGGCCTTTATTGAAACTGAATTCGAAGGAGGTCGCCACCAAAGAAGAGTCGACAAAATTAGCTGCTAAAACTTCCTTATTAGGCTATATACATAATAGCTAAACTGCTGATAAAAAGTAGAGTAAAAGTCAATTCTGCTACCCAGTTTTTATTTCTGGTAAGGAAAAACTGGGTACAAAAGTAAGTCACGGGGATCACCAAATTGGTAGTGCCACTAATCGAACTTCCTTTATTTAACCAAACAACACCGATAGAAAATAGCAGAAACGAAAGCATGGTTCTGTTCATCAGTATTTGGTGATTGGTATATCCAGTCCCTTGTCTGCCTTGAACCACCGACATAAGTGTTAGCAGCAGTGGAAATGCAAAACAGGTTAATAGAGAAATGAATGCTTCTTCTCCCAAATTCTGAATGGAGAAGAGTTCTGAAAAGTAGCTCGAAAAGAAAATTAATCCATTACGGTTGGCCAAATAGTAAATCCAGAAAATTAGGAAACTGAAAATAAAGCCAAAGCTCATCAGAAAGTATCTTCTTACCAGCGTTCCTGAATAAACTGCATAAATAAGAATGGTTAAAACCAGAAACACAAAATTGGGAATATAACATAGTGCAGCGAGCCCCAATAGAAAACCAGTAGTAAGAATATTTTCTTCTGTACCCCTGAATTTTAAATGGTTAAATACTTTTTCCACTGCCAATAGAAGAAATGTATTTCCTATTAAAGCAGGGTTTAGCGTGATAAATTCTTTATTACAGCTTAATAGAAGCACATACAGTATGGCGGGCACAAAGTTGTTTTCTTCAAAAGCCGAATGTTTCTGAAAAGTGGAATTGATGATAAGGGCCTGGAGAAAAACAAGTAGGCTTGCAATGATGGAAGACACCCAAATTGTGTCGTTAAAAATCAAGGTTAGTAACCCATAGAAAAACGTAAAAAGAGGGCCAGCCGAAAGTTCATTCGGAATAAAATCGCCAGGAGTTAAATTAAACTGTTGGCCTAAATCAATGGCCTGTTGATAGCTTGTTGATGGTTCAAAACCAGTAACCATAAGTACAATTCGGCTTATAATGAGCACTAGTGCTACAATCAAAAGCAGAAATGGATCGTTTTTTCGGAAGAATCTTAACAATTTGAAAAGGCTGTTAATTCAAGTGGCAAAATAAGCCAAAAAAAGAGCAGGAAGGAAAATAGATAAATTAATAAGATATTTGCACCATGACCCAGAGCAAAAGGCAACTCAAGTTTTCAAAACTTATTCAAAAAGAGATGAGCGAAATTTTTCAGAAAGAGTTTTCTGGAAAGTTCTCGGGATCTTTGGTAACCATAGCAGAGGTAAATATGAGCCCAGATTTGGGTCTTTCTAGAATTTACCTGAGCATTTTTCCTGTTTCTGCAACAGACAAAATCATGGAGATTTTGGATACCGAAAAAAGCAAAATCAGAGGTAGCCTTGGTAGAAGAATCGGAAAAGAAGTGCGTATCGTTCCTGAAATCGCCTTTTTTGTGGATAGCACTGCGGAAGAAGCTGAAAAAATGGATCGACTTATCGACTCATTAAATATTCCTCCCGCCTCAGAAGAAGATGACGATTCTGAAGACTAAGCCTTGAATTTATCCACTTTCATAGCCAAGCGTTATTTCACCTCGAAGAAAAAGCGAAATTTTATTCAGGTGCTTTCATGGATTTCCATGATTGGCGTGGCCATTGGCACTGCCGCATTGGTTGTGGTTCTATCGGTTTTTAACGGCTTACAAGATCTTATCCGATCGGTTTACGATTCTTTCGATCCTCAACTCAAAATTGAGGCTTCTGTAGGTAAATCTTTTGAAATGACTACGGATTTAAGGGCGAAAATTGAATCGGTTGATGGTGTAAAAACCGTAACCGAAATTATTGAAGATAACGCCCTTATTCTTTATCGCGATCAACAGGTTGTAGCGCGAATTAAAGGTGTTCAGGAAAACTACAGCGAGGTCAATCGCTTGGATACTTTTCTGGTTCGCGGTACCATGCGACTAAAGGAAGACAACATAAGTTATGCTATTTTGGGAACAGGCGTTGCCTATGAGCTTGGCTTGTTGTTGGACAGCGATGCTTATGGTATGCAAATCGTATATCCCAAAAAATTGCGTCCTGGAGCTCTTCTCGGGAGAAATTCCGTTTCCCGAAAAAGCATTGTTCCTACAGGCATTTTCAGCATTGAGCAAGTGTATAACGAAAGTTACGTATTTGTGCCTTTAAGTTTTGCCCAAGATTTAATGGATTATGGTGACAAAAGAACGGGAGTGGAAATTTACTTAGAAGATGGAGAAAGTGTAAACAAGGTTAAAAAGGCCATGGCCTCTGCTTTGGGTTCTGAATATAAGGTTTTGGACAGCGATGAACTTCATTCAAGCCTTTTAAACGCCCTTAAAATCGAAAAGCTGTTTGTGTTTATCACGCTTTCATTCATCACGGCCATCGCATCTTTCAACATATTTTTTACGCTTTCAATGTTGGCTATTGAAAAGAAAAAGGACATTTCTGTGCTTTATTCTTTTGGCGCCACTCCGCGTTTTATCAGGCAGATTTTTCTGAAACAAGGCAGCTTAATTTCCATTATTGGAGCCGTTACGGGTTTGCTTTTGGGTTTGGGCATCTGCTTGCTTCAACAAAAATTTGGCTTAGTGGGAATGGGCATGCAAACTTCAACGGTTAGTGCTTATCCCGTAAAACTCGAAGCCACAGATTTTATATTGGTAGGCATTAGTATTTCACTAATCACCATAATAACTTCTTATAGGCCTGCTATTATTGCTTCGCGAATAGAAATGACAAAGAACCTTAACTAGACTTTCTCCGTTCTCATTTGTTTAATGAGCTAACCGCTCTTCAAAAATCAAGTTCAAATTTGTTCGTTTTCGACCATCCGATCCCAAAGAAATAATTAATTTGCGAATCGGATTTTTTTGAAATGAAGGTATCAACAGCAAAACCGTTCCAACTTATTTACTCTCTTTTTCAGCACGAGTACCTCGGGTATCTCTTCGAATCCTTTGTGGTTCAGCTCGATGAAAGAGGTAGGCTCACGCTGCAGCACCAAAATATATCTCATAAAAATGCCAAAGAATTCGAGTTTGGTTTAGATGATCGCGACTATGAGCTGATAAAGCTTATGGATCAAATGCAACAAGAAGCCATTGCTCTAAAATTCTATAAGAAGAAAATAAAGCCAGCTGATTTCTTTCTGAAATTCTACGATAAAGAAAAAGGCGATACAGCATTACAAGCCACTATTGAACATTATTTGGAAGCCAGAAGAGCTCGAATTTTAGAGCTTATGGAAGATAAAATGATCTTTGAAATGGGGCGCGATGGGGAACCTGCTTGGCGTCAAATTCACTGGATGAAAGAGAAGGCAACGGTGCTTTTTCATTTTAGAAGAAATGACGACAACACACACTACTTTCCTACAATAAAGCATGGTGGCGAAAAGCTAGAGTGGCAGTACAATGGCTCTTTTCTGATATGTAATCAGCCGGCTTGGCTTGTGGTGAACGACAAACTATATAGTTTCGAAAAAGGAGTGGATGGCAACAAGCTGAAGCCATTTCTTAATAAGAAGTTTGTGGTGGTGCCACGCAAAGTAGAGCCCACTTATTTTGAAAAGTTTGTGAGCCCATTGGTGGCCTCTTTCGATGTTTACGCCAAGGGCTTCGAAATCAATACCGAGCGCTACAATCTCATTCCTGAAATTACTTTTTCGGAATTACCAACTGCTCAAAACGGAACACCTGACTTATTTAATAGCGCGCCTCAAAATGGGGCCGAAAATGGAGAAGCGTCAAAACTGCTTTTCAAAATAGGCTTCAATTATGGACCATACAGTTTTCCATATGATATGAACGCCAGTTCTAGCGTAAAGCTGGAAAGAAATGGTGAAGACTATATTTTCCATAAAGTGAAAAGAGATGTTTCCCAAGAATTGGAAATCATCAAGCTCCTTTCAGAAAATGGTTTATCGCTGAAAAACGGAAGGCAAACCGTAAGCCGTGGCCGTGGTCTTTCTTGGCTTTCAGAAATGACCGATTTCTTTGAAGAAAAAGGGATTTCTATAAAGCAGAGTCAGAAGGACGGCAAAAAATATTTTGTGGGCGAAGCTAGAATCGATATCAAAGTCAATGAAAATATTGACTGGTTCGATATTAACGCTATCATCAAATTTGGTGAGTACGAGATTAGCTTCGATCAGCTCAGAAAATTGATCAATGGCAAGAAGCGAGAGGTTAAACTTCCAAATGGCGAAATTGCGGTGATTCCCGATGCTTGGTTTGCAAATTATTCCGAACTGTTTGCTTTTATGGATCCAGCGAATGGGTCAAACCAACACAGAATTAAAAAGTACCATTTAGCGCTTATCCAAGATTTGCAAAATGGTCAATTAGCTCAGGTTACCATGGATCGCAAGCTTAAACAGCTTGAGCATTTCGAAGAAATTGAAGACTATCCTATTCCTCCATCTTTTAAAGGTGAATTGCGCCCTTATCAAAAGGCGGGCTATAACTGGATGCGTTTTCTTACCAAATATAACTTTGGTGGTTGTTTGGCCGATGACATGGGTTTGGGTAAAACCGTTCAGACTTTGGCGATGCTCCAATCTCAGCTGGACGATGGCGCTAAATCGGCTTCTTTGCTGATTATGCCGACTTCGCTGATTTACAATTGGGAAATTGAGGCCAAAAAGTTTACTCCAGAACTTAAGGTTTTGGTTTATACAGGTTCGGGCCGTAATAAGGATGTTTCTAGCTTCGATAATTATGATTTGGTGCTCACTTCCTATGGCATCACTAGGCTCGATATTGATTTGTTGAAACAGTATTACTTCAATTATGTAATTCTGGATGAATCTCAGGCCATTAAAAACCCGGGTTCGAACATTGCCAAGGCTGTTAAAAAGCTGAAATCACGTTATCGCTTGATTTTAACCGGTACACCTCTGGAAAACAGCACGCTAGACTTGTGGTCTCAAATGAGTTTTGCGAATCCAGGATTGTTAGGAACCGAAGGCTATTTCAAAAATGAATTTCAGCTTCCGATAGAAAAGAAGCAGGATATTGAGAAAACCAGAAAGCTCAACGTGATCATCAAACCTTTCATTCTTAGAAGGCAAAAATCACAAGTAGCTAAGGATTTGCCAGAAAAGGTGGAGAATGTAAAATACAGCACCATGTCTACTCTTCAGGAAGAAAAGTATGAAGAGGTGAAGTCGTATTACAGAAACAAAATTCTCGATAATATTGAAAAGAGCGGGGTTAAAAAATCTCAACTTTTATTGCTCCAAGGTTTGACCCAGTTGCGCCAAATTGCCAATCACCCACGCATGGTAGATCAGGAATATGCTGGCGATTCAGGTAAGCTTGAGGATGTTACTTATATGATTGAAACCGCTTTGAGCAAAGGGCATAAAATTCTAATATTCAGTCAGTTTGTAAAGCATTTGGCTATTGTTAGAGAATATTTCGATAAGCAAAAATTGAAATATGCATACTTGGATGGTACTACAAAAGACAGGCAGGAGCAAGTAGAGCGCTTTCAGAATAATGAGGACATTCGCCTGTTCTTAATCTCATTGAAAGCTGGCGGTTTGGGTCTTAACTTAACTCAGGCGGATTACGTTTTCTTGCTCGATCCTTGGTGGAACCCTGCCATTGAAGCGCAGGCGGTAGACCGAGCGCACCGTATTGGCCAAAAAAGTAAAGTATTTACCTATAAGTTTATCACCAGAAATACGGTTGAAGAGAAAATCTTAGCCCTTCAACAGAACAAACTTAAATTGGCTTCGGACCTTATTACTACGGAAGAAAGTTTTATCAAAAAGCTTGATGCCGAAGATATTGCAAGCCTCTTGAGCTAATCAGGTTTTTCAGAAAAAAACTAAAAGAATTTTGAAGAGAAACGTTTTCAAAATTGTGTTTATCTATATTTTTTTGTTTTTAAATAAGTTTTTAACACAAATTAACTAAATAGTTAATTATATACGCATCCTTTTTCCGCGCAACTGGTTAACTATGCTTATTGATATCTTTCTAATACTCTCTTCATAGTAATATAGAAAGGATGTTGATAATTCGGTTGTAGCGGGTGCAGAAGGTACCCGCTCTTTTTTTATGCACGCTTTCCAACTAAATTGCCAGCCTATGGCCAAAATCAAATCAGTTTACGTTTGCCAGAGTTGTGGAGCTACTTCAGCCAAATGGATTGGTAAATGCCCTTCTTGTGGAGAATGGAACACCTATGTTGAAGAGCAAGTAACCAAGCCCGATAGTCAAACGGCAAATTGGAGAGAATCTGGAACAACAAACACTTTGGCTAAGCCAGTTCGCCTAAACGAAATTCAAGCCCAAACAGAAAAGAGAATTACTACTTACGATTCAGAGTTAAATCGAGTGCTTGGCGGGGGTATTGTTTTGGGCTCTTTGGTTCTAATCGGAGGCGAACCTGGTATTGGTAAGTCCACTTTGATGTTGCAGTTGGCACTTTCCTCAAAAAGGTTGAAGGTTCTCTACGTATCGGGTGAAGAAAGTCAGCAGCAGATAAAAATGCGCGCTCAGCGGATTGGCCAAACTTCAGAAAACTGCTTTATTCTGGCTGAAACTTCTACTCAAAATATCTTCAACCAAATACGGGAAATTCAGCCTCATATTTTAGTAATTGACTCTATACAAACTCTTCAAACTTCTAGAATTGAATCTGCCGCAGGTAGCGTTTCTCAGGTGAGAGAATGTACTGCCGAGCTTTTAAAATTTGCGAAGGAAAGTAATACACCCGTTTTTTTGGTGGGTCATATTACCAAGGAAGGAAGTTTAGCTGGGCCAAAAGTTTTGGAACATATGGTGGACACTGTGCTTCAATTTGAAGGCGATAGGCATTTGGCATATCGAATTTTGAGGACAGTGAAAAACCGTTTTGGCTCCACTTCCGAGCTGGGCATTTATGAAATGCAAGCAACAGGTTTAAGGGAAGTTTCTAATCCCTCCGAAATATTGATTTCCCAGCGAGAAGAAGATTCTCCAGGTGTGGCCATTGGCGCATCCATTGAAGGAAATAGGCCCTTGCTCATAGAAATTCAATCTTTGGTGAGTACAGCTTCTTATGGTACACCTCAGAGAAGTTCGACAGGTTTTGATTCAAAACGCTTGAACATGCTTTTGGCAGTATTAGAAAAGCGAGGTGGCTTTAGACTGAGCGCTCAAGATGTATTTTTGAATGTAGCCGGTGGAATTAAAATAGAAGAACCAGCATTAGATTTGGCTGTTTGTGCTTCTCTAGTAAGTGGACTTCACGATGCGCCAATTTCCGATAAAACGGCTTTTGCTGCCGAAGTTGGTTTGGGTGGTGAAATTAGAGCCGTCAATAGGATTGAGAACCGCATTGCTGAAGCTGAAAAACTAGGTTTTCAAGAAATATTTATTTCGAAATACAATATAAAGGGTCTTGAAACTGATAAATACAAAATAAAAATTAGGGCCTTTTCTAGGCTTACGGATGTTTTTGGGGAATTGCTGAGCTAGCGGTTAAAACCTAAATTTCCTTGTAATCCTCCGGTATGGATGGCCATTAAAGTTGTGCCCTTCTGGAAATATCCTTTTTCAATCAAATCGAACAACCCGAACATCATTTTACCAGTGTAAATGGGCTCTAAAGGAATGGCGTGTTGCTGTTCAAATTGACCGATGAAATTTAAAAGTTCGGGTTTTGTTTTCGCGTATCCTCCGAAGTGATAATCAGTATTTATGCTCCAATTCTGATAATCTCCCAATTTGAAATCATGAAGAAAGTCAGCCACTTCTTCTTTTAAAAACTCACCTTTTAGGCTTGAAAATCCAAGAACTCGATTTTTCCCTTCTAGCCCAGAAATCAAACCTGTGATGGTTCCGCCTGTGCCTACTGGGCAGCAAATGATATCGAAATCAGAGTCTATTTCGGAAATGATTTCAGCACAACCTTTAATGGCCAAGGCATTGGTTCCGCCTTCTGGCACTAAATAAAAATCTCCGAATCGTTCACGAAGTGTTTCGGTTACCTCTTCACTATTCTTACTTCTATAAGTAGAACGATCCATATAATGGATTTCCATCCCCTGCTCTTTTGCAAAACTCAGTGTAGGATTTAACGGCAAATGCTCTTCTCCTCGAATAATGCCAATGGTTTTAAAACCATAGATTTTGCCTGCACCAGCTACGGCATAAATGTGATTGCTGAATGCTCCCCCAAACGTGAGTATGGTTTCTTTTTCTTGCAGTTTGGCCTCTTCTAAATTGTATTTAAGCTTTCTGAGTTTATTACCACTTACAATGGAGTGATTCAAATCTTCGCGTTTAATCAACAGGCCAACACCAGTCTTTTCTATTCTAGCATCTGTAATTTCTTGAATGGGGGTTGGACGCGCTTCCACAGCGCAAAGATAAGCGTAATCTCATAGGCTTTTAAAAGAAAAGGTGCTGCTGCTTACGCAACAACACCATCTTCAACCAAAACATTAAAATCTAAATCAACTATCAATCTTCACTTTTAACTATTGAGTTACCTAACACTAACAATAGCTACCAACATGATTTTAACATTATATCTTTCTTGCCTTTAGCCTTAAATTTCTTTGCTTGCATTTATTCAACGAACGCGCCTGATTTTGTATTTCCCTTAGGCAATCTTTTTTCTAAAAACCAGACATATTCAGAACTCAGGGCTGGTGCAAATCGTTCATCCATTAACCATTCTTAACATAATGAGTCCATTCGAAAATCTTCACCTAGACATTCCCGAAACAGATAAAAAGAGAGTAATTATTATTGGAGGAGGCTTTGCCGGAATTCACGTAGCCAAGGGAATAAAGGGGCGCGGCTTTCAGGTTGTAATGCTCGATAGGCACAATTACCACACCTTTCAGCCATTGCTTTATCAAGTAGCTACAGCAGGATTAGAGCCCGATTCCATTGCAGGTGCACTAAGGCAGCTTTTTAATGATTACCCTGATTTTTATTTTAGAATGGCGAAAGTAACGGCCATTCATCCACAAGATCAAAAAATAAGCACCCTCATTGGAGATTTGCACTACGATACCTTGATTATAGCGAATGGTTCAAAAACGAATTACTTCGGAAATCAAGATATGTACAACCGTACTTTTCCGCTCAAACAAATTCCTCAGGCGCTCAATTTGAGAAGCCACATGCTACAAAATTTTGAGCAAACGGTTTTGACCCGAGAGGAAAAGGACAAAGACAAGCTTACCAACTTTGTAGTGGTTGGTGGTGGACCAACAGGAGTAGAGGTTTCGGGTGCTCTGGGCGAACTGAAGCAACACGTTTTGCCGAAGGATTATCCTGATATCGACTTCAGCATTATGAACCTTCATTTGATTGATGCTGGGCCAAGATTGCTCGCAGGCATGTCGGAAAAATCCAGCGCCAAAGCACATGAATATTTGAAAGGCTTTGATGTGAATGTGAAGCTCAATACGCAAGTGAAAGATTACGATGGTGAAACCGTAACGCTTTCTGATGGAACGGAAATTCGTTCTAAAACCGTGATTTGGGCGGCTGGCGTTAAAGGCAATATCATTGATGGTTTGCCTGAAACTTCGTTGGAAAGAGGAAGAGTTCTTGTGGACAATTTCATGCAAGTAAAGGGAATCAAAAATGTATACGCCATTGGCGATATCGCCTTTATGAAAACCGAAGAAAATCCTCATGGCCATCCAATGTTGGCGCCAGTGGCCATTCAACAGGGAGATTTACTCGCCAAGAATTTAACCCGATTAGAAAAAAATGAAGAACCTAAGCCTTTCAAATATGTAGATAAGGGTTCTATGGCAACTGTGGGTAGAAATAGAGCGGTTGTGGATATGCCAAAATTCACCTTTGGCGGTTTCTTCGCTTGGCTGGTTTGGATGTTCGTCCACTTGCTTTCCATAATTGGTTTCAGAAATAAGTTGGTAGTGCTCAGCAACTGGATTTGGAACTACTTTACCTACGATAGAGGCACGAGGTTGATCATCAGAACTTTTGTTCGAAACGATAAGTATAAACCCGGAGAAACCTTATAAATATCCAGGCTTTCTGCCATTTGTAAAAAGCTGGCCTTCATACTGGCCAAATCTTATTAATTTTTGGCGGTGAGAAAAAAGAGGTTATACTGGATTTTGCAGATCATTGGCTGGTCGTTGCCAGCTTTAATCAATCTGGTATTTATTTCAGCTTTGGAAGAAAGCGAAGACGAAATGCACAGGCAGCAGTTCGAAGCTATCGCCCAAAGCTTTATTCCCTTTTTGGTTTCGCATTTCTTCTTGCGAAGGGCCATAATCAAAAGAAACTGGCTTAAGGTAGATTTGCCCCGAATCATTCCAAGAATACTCGGTTTGATTTTGGTTTTGGCCATTTTCTCGAGCCTGCTTTATCAGCTTTCCTATCTGGCATTCAGACATACGGAGCTCGATAATACTTTTGCTCTTCAGCTGATTTTCGATGTGCTCACCGTTACTTTGTTGTTCATCATTTGGTCTACAGTTTACTTTCTTTACCACTATTTGGAGAGCAACAATAGATCTTTGAAATACGAGGCTGCCATTAACGAAATGCACCTCAACCAGTTAAAATCTCAGCTGAATCCTCACTTTATCTTCAATGCTTTGAACAGCGTAAGAGCTTTGGTGGATGAAGAGCCCGCTAAAGCCAAAATTGCCATTACTCAGCTTTCTAACATATTGAGAAACTCCTTAATTATGGACAAAAAGCGGGTAATCAGTTTTACGGATGAACTGACAACCGTAAAGGCCTATTTGGCGCTGGAGTCGATCCGTTTTGAAGAAAGGCTGAAAGTGAGCTATAAAGTTGATCCTTCTTCGGGTCAATTTCAGGTGCCACCTATGATGGTTCAAACCCTAGTTGAAAATGCGATTAAGCATGGTATTTCGAATTTGGTAGAAGGTGGCTATATTGAGATCAAGACAACGGTAGAAAATTCCGTGTTGAACCTAAAGATCAGAAACAGTGGTCAGTTTATCAATAACCCCAAAAAACCCGGTAAAAAGGGCGGTTATGGTTTGAGTAATACGCGAGAGCGACTTAAATTGATTTACGGATCTGAAGCTTCGTTCAACATTTATAATGAAAATGATAAGTTTGTAATTACTGAGGTAAAAATCCCGCAAGGATTTTAGCGCCTCAACATCCTAATACATATGAAAGCACTGATAATAGATGACGAAAGATTAGCTCGTAAGGAGTTAACCAACTTGCTTCAGGAATACCCTGAAATCGACATTGTGGGAGAGGCGGTGAATGTTGAAGACGCCCAGGAAAAAATTGCCTCATTAAAACCAGACCTACTTTTCCTTGATATTCAAATGCCTGGAAAAACCGGCTTTGATTTGCTTCAATCGCTAGATTCTGTTCCAGAGGTAATATTCACTACCGCATATGACGAGTACGCACTTAAGGCTTTCGATTTTAATGCGCTAGATTATTTACTGAAGCCGATTGAGCCAGACCGCTTGAAAGAATCAATCAACAAACTTTTAAAGCGTACGCATATTGAAGAGGCCAGTGAAGAAGATGACAAAAAGCTTGGGCCAAACGATCGTGTGTTCGTTAAAGATGGCGACAAGTGTTGGTTTGTGAAGTTGGAAAACATTCGCTTATTCGAGTCGGACGGAAACTACATCAAAATCTACTTCGATAACTATAAGCCAATGATCCATAAATCACTGAATGCATTAGATGAGCGTTTGGACGATCGATCATTCTTCAGAGCTAGTCGTAAGCATATCATCAACCTAACGTGGGTCGAAAGCATCGAATCTTGGTTCAATGGCGGGCTTATGGTTGTGCTGCGTGGAGGCGATAAAGTTGAGGTTAGCCGAAGACAAGCCGCTCGTTTTAAAGAGATGATGAGCCTTTAAGGCTTTGCAACATATTTTTGCTGAAGCTGAAAACTATTCATAATATAGCAGTTACCTTGCTTGTATTATGAAGTTAGTTTTCAGCTTTCTTTTTATCCTTTGTTCGTTAAATGGGCTTTTGGCGCAAAACGATACCTTACCCGAAAAGGTAAATGGCTACCCCGTTGTCGCTAAGGATACCCTCTTTTTTCTCGATCAAGGTATTGGTCCTTTTTCTGCAGAACAGCGCGTAAGCCAAATCAACAGGAAAATTCAAGACTTTTTGGCCAATGAAAACCAGGTAGGCGATTCTCTCAAAATCGTAAAAAATGGCTTGACCTACGACATTGTTGCAAATCAGCTGATGATCATGAGCATCAACGATCGCGATGCTGCTAATTTAGGCCTTAGCCGAGACAGAACTGCTGAGTACTATTTCGAATTATTAAAAACAGGCCTCGATAAAACAAGACCTTTTAGCCTTAAGCGTCTGGCATTCAATATTGCCTTGGCTATTCTCATTTTAGGAACCTTCGTTTTCGGTTTAAAGTATTACAACAAGTTTTTTAGGGCTGTTTACATTAAAATTCATGGCCAAAATGGAAATGGACTCAAAGGCATAAAAATTAAAAACTACGAACTGGTTACTCCAGAAATGGAAGTGTCGGTGCTCATCTATCTCGTAAAGGGAATTCGGGTAGCCATTTTAATCTTTATTATCTATTTGCTTCTGCCTATTCTTTTCAGTCTTTTCCCATGGACCCAAGGCATTGCCAACACGCTTTTTCATTATATAATGAATCCGCTCAAATCTATGGGGCAAGGGTTTTTGGATTACCTACCCAAACTGATGAAGATTATTGTGGCGGTGGTAGTGACCCATTATTTCTTAAAGCTGATCCAGTTTTTTAAAGTTGAAATTGAAAAGGGAAGGTTGGTGTTGCCAGGCTTTTTCCCCGATTGGGCCAAGCCAACTTATAATATTCTGAAAAGTATCATTTTGGCACTTTTGCTTATCGGTATTTTTCCTCTTTTGCCTTTTGGCGATTCTGAAAGCTTTAAGGGTGTTTCTGCCTTTTTTGGTCTTTTGGTGGCTTTGGGAGGTGCTTCGGCCATCAGTAATATCATTGCGGGAATCGTGGTAACCTACATGAGATCTTTCAAAGTGGGCGATCGAGTGAGAATTGGAGATGTAGTAGGTGATGTAAAAGAAAAATCTCTGCTGAACACCCGCATCAAAACGATTAAGAACGAAATTATTACCATTCCCAATTCGAATTTATTAACGAGCCATACCATCAATTACACCACCGCTAACGATGAAGATGGCCTTATTCTTCATACCACAGTTACCATTGGTTACGATGTGCCTTGGCGCGATGTTCATAAGCTGTTGATTGATGCTGGTTTAAAAACCGAGTTTGTAAAGAAATTGCCAAAACCTTATGTGCTTCAAACCAGCTTAGATGACTTTTATGTAAGCTATCAGTTGAATGTGCGAACCCGAGAAGTGCATAAAATGGCAAAGATCTATTCTGACTTACATCAAAATATTCAAGATGCTTTTAATGAGGCTGGCGTTGAAATTATGTCTCCACATTATGGGGCGCATCGCGATGGCAACCAAACCACAATTCCAGCGGATTATTTGCCGAAGGATTATCAAGCACCTTGGTTTAGAATTCCTGGTCAAGATCAACCCAAGTAATAAAACGCGCTGGTTTAAACGATTCTCCGTTTCATGCCAGAATAAAACTGTCTCTTTATTTCCCCATTTTGTTGAGGATATTTTAGCCCAAACTTTCTATTCAAATAGAGGCAATTACGCATCTGAATGAGATAGGACTGTTTTATCCGTTTGGAATGGATTTTTCCGCATAAAGGAAAAACCCACCCATGGATAAACATCACTTAAAACCTATAAAAACGCCAGAGCAGCATAAGGCTTTTGAAAAGAGCGTTTTAGACGATATTGAGGCATTAAAATTTATGCTTCGCGAAGATTGGTTCGAAAACGACATTCAGCGAATCGGCTCTGAACAAGAAATGCACATTGTGAATGAATTGTGCAGGCCTGTGCTTATAGGTAGCGATGTGGTGAGTGAATTGGATCGCTCAGATGTGGTGGAAGAATACGCCCGTTTCAATCTCGAAATCAATAGCGATCCTATAGAACTTCATGGATCGTGTTTCGATCAATTACATCGGCAGTTAAAAGATAAACTGCATGTTATTCAACATAAAGTAACCGAAAAAAACGCTTCGGTTTTGTTAACGGGCATTTTGCCAACACTCAGAAAATCAGATCTCAACTTGGGTGCACTTTCCCCAAGTCAGCGCTATAAAACTATGCTGAAGCTGATTAATCAGCGAAGAGGCTGGAACTACGAATTTCATATCGAAGGAATCGACCAGTTGATTAGCAGAGAAAATCCGACAGTGTATGGAGGCTCCTTTACGAGTTTTCAGGTTCATTTACAGATTTCATCGAACGAATTTGCGCAGGCTTACAACTGGGCTCAAATCATTGCCGCGCCAGTTTTGGCTGCCAGTACCAACAGCCCCATATTTCTTGGAAAACGCCTTTGGCACGAAACCCGAATTGCCCTTTTTGGTCAAACTACGGATACCAGACGACCTTATCAGAACCTTATAAATGAACGTCCAAGAGCCAATTTTGGAGACGATTATGTTACTAAAGGAATAGTCGATCTCTTTAAAAGAGACATCAGTAATTACAAGGCGTTTGTAATGACGGACTGCGAGTTTGATTCTTTAGAGAAGGTTAAAAAGGGCGAAATGCCGTCTCTACATTCCTTGAAATTCCATAACGGAACCATTTATCGTTGGAATAGACCTTGTTTGGGGACCGATGGAAGAAAGCCCCATTTAAGAATTGAAAACCGATACATTCCGGCTGGCCCAACTTTGGTTGATGAAATTGCCAATGCTGTTTTCTGGATTGGGCTCATGGAAAGCAAGCCGAAGGATGTGCAGGATTTCTCGCAGCTTATTCCCTTTAATGACATTCGCACCAATTTTATAAAGGCTGCGCAATGGGGTTTGGAAGTTCAATTTCGCTGGTTCGATGGAAAAAGTATATCGGCTCAAGAACTCATTCTGGAGAAGCTTTTGCCTATGTCGAAAGAAGGGCTTCAAAGCAAAGGTGTCTCGGAGAAAACCATTGAAAAATATCTGGGAATCATTGAACAACGGGTTTCCATGCTTAAAACAGGTTCTTTTTGGATGCTCGATAGTTTTCAAAATCTGAGAAAAGATTTATCGCCTTCCGATTCCATTCTAACGCTCACTTCTTTCTGTAAAGAAAACGGCTTGGGCGAAACACCTGGCCATGAATGGCCTATTCTGGAGAAGAAGCACATTTACATAGGCCAAACCAAAGATAAAACCGTGGAGGATTTTATGGATTCGGACATCATAACGGTTCGTAAAAACGACTTGCTGGATTTAGGAAAGCAGGTGATGGAATGGAAGAATCTGACGCACGTTCCTGTGGAGGACGAAAAAGGGAAGCTTTGTGGGATTTTGGCGCAAGCTGATATTCCCAAAGAAATCGATGACGACCTTTTTGTGCAGGATGTAATGCTGAAAAATTTCAAGAGTGTATCTCCTGAAACTACATTTTCAGAAGCAAAAAAATTGATGACTAAACACAAAATACATTGCCTGCCGGTAATGGTAAAAGGAGTCTTGGCCGGTATTATTTTAAAAGATGATGTGAGCCGGTTGAGTAAGTTTCAAACCACAGAAAAAAGGAAAAAACATGAGCAGTTACAATGAGAATAACATTCATTTTGCCCCTTTAATTGAAGATATTGAAATAGAAAGAGTTGTTGGAAAGATTGAAAATAAGGACTTAGATCGCCTTTTGATTATTTCAACGGGGATTCATGGCAACGAACCGAGCGGATTGTTTGCCGCTAGAAAGCTGTTGCGAAAAATAGAGCTTTCTAAACTTGAGCTGAAGGGCACCTTGCTGGTTTTGGCTGGCAATCTGGATGGCCTAAAGGAAGATGAAAGGTACATTGATGAAGATTTAAACAGAGTTTGGACCAACGAGCGAATTCAGTCTTTTATTAAAAACCCGAAAACTCATGAAGAACATCAAGCTAAAGAGCTTTATGACACCATTGTAAAGGAGAAGAAGGGTTACAATCACTTATATTTTCTGGATTGCCACACGACTTCAGCGGAAACCATGCCTTACATCAGTGCCGATGATTCTATGATGAAGTTCAACTTGTTTCAGAAATTTCCTGTACACACGGTTTTGGGCTTTTCAAATTACATTCCTTCTTCCATTGACGATTTCTTCAGAAGCCAAGGATTTGTAGGTTTTACCTTTGAAGCAGGCCATCATCATGCTTTTACTTCCATGGAAAACCAAGAAGCCATGATGTGGCTTTTTCTGGCCAAAGCAGGTTTTCTACCTCAAAATGATGAGGATGAACAGACAGACCATGATGTTTGCCGAAGGGTTTTAGCCAAATACGCTCCCGATGGTTCAGGAATCTTCAAAATAGATTATCGCCATCATTTGAAAGACAGAGAGGTTTTTGAAATGAAACCCGGCTATGTAAACTTTCAAAAAGTAAAAATGGGAGAAGTGCTGGCAACCGAAAATGGAGAAGAAATCAAGTGCCATTTGAATGGAAGAATTTTGATGCCATTATATCAGAAACTCGGCAATGATGGTTTTTTTATCATAACGCCTCATCATCAATACAACTGAAGCGGAAATACCAAGCCATAGCCAAAGGCTAGTGCTCATAATAATTTGCTACTTTTGGCTATGGCTCAATCGCTTAGGCAAAAACTCTATATCATAATTTTCGAGTCGGATACTCCGGCCGGAAAAGCTTTTGATGTGGCTTTACTCTGGGCCATTCTTTTCAGTATTTTAGCCGTTATACTGGAAAGTGTTCGTTCCATAAACCAGCATTATGGCCAGCTTTTCAAAACCGTGGAGTGGATATTAACCATTGGCTTTTCTATTGAATACTTGCTCAGAATTTACGCTTCACAGAAAACCCATAAATATGTTTTCAGTTTTTATGGAATCATCGATTTTCTGGCTGTAATTCCTGCTTATATCAGCTTGGTGTTTACGGGAACACAATATTTACTGATTATACGCGCGCTTCGTTTGCTCAGGGTTTTCCGCATTCTGAAACTGGGAAGGTTTGTAGGCGAAGGAGAGCAATTGGCTAGGGCCCTCAAAGCCAGCAGGCATAAAATCATCGTTTTTTTAGGTTCGGTTTTTACTTTGGTGATGATCATGGGTACGGCCATGTACATGATTGAAGGCAGTGAAAATGGTTTTACCAGTATTCCCAAAAGTATGTATTGGGCCATTGTAACGCTGACCACCGTAGGTTATGGCGATATAGCGCCACAAACCGTAATTGGGCAGGCATTGGCATCTTTTATTATGATTATGGGTTATGCCATTATCGCTGTGCCTACAGGAATTGTGACGGTTGAATTGGGCAAGGATAATCAAGAAAGGAAAAGGATGAAATGCCCAACGTGTAAGGAAACAGGCCACGATGCCGATGCGGGATTCTGTAAATATTGTGGGGGAAAACTCTAGTTTTTGAAAGTGGAAAAGATTGAAAAGGAAGCTTATGCTCCTGACGAAGAATTGGCAAATGCCTGGACTCACGGGCTGGGGATTTTGCTCAGCTTATTAGGCACCATTTTGCTATTGATGAACAGCCCAAAAGGCGATTGGAATAAATTCTGGAGCTTTTTGGTTTTCGGCCTAACGTTGATCACGCTCTATTCAGCTTCAACAGGCTATCATTCGGTTAAATCCAAACAGCGGAAATTCCTTTTTAAGAAGTTCGATCACATTGCCATTTATTTGCTCATTGCCGGCACTTTTACCCCTTTTTGTTGGGTGGTGCTCAGAAGCGAATCGTTGGGCATTAATGTCTTGATTGGAGTTTGGCTGATAGCTTTGGCAGGTATCGTTTTCAAAATCTTCTTTACTGGAAAATACGAAGCCATTTCCCTAATTTCTTACTTAGGAATGGGCTGGCTAGGTTTTACCATGTTTTCACGACTTTCCGAATTGATTTCTCCTGAAGCCGTGAATCTTATGCTTTACGGTGGACTGTGCTATACCGGAGGTGTGGTTTTCTACCTTATGCGCAAGCTAAAATACCATCATGCCATTTGGCATTTGTTTGTTTTGGGCGGAAGCATTTTCCACTTTATGGCAGTGTATTTATACGTTTTGCCTTTTCAGCCCTAAACGAGTTTAGTTATGCTGAACGTAATGTTCCCACTTTTCGATAACAGCTTTAAAACCTTCAGGAAGTTCTGAATTGAACTGTTCGAACATGCCGGTAACTGGGTGTACAAAACCCAAAGATTTTGCGTGTAGCGCTTGGCGAGGCATCAATTTGAAACAGTTTTCTACAAATGACTTATACTTAGAAAACTGTGTTCCCTTCAAAACTTTATCTCCGCCATAGGTGGCATCGTTAAATAACGGATGACCTAAATGCTTCATGTGCGCTCTGATTTGGTGCGTACGGCCTGTTTCCAAATTGCATTGAATCAAGGTAACGTACCTCATCTTTTTAAGCACTTTATAATGAGTAATCGCATTTCGGCCTCTGCTGCCATCTTCAATGGCTACGGTAATTCTTCTGTCTTTTTCGCTACGGCCAAGGTTTACATCAATAGTGCCCATTTCCTCTTTTGGCTCGCCCCAAACAAGAGCATAGTAAGTTCGCTCAATCGAGTGGTCAAAGAACTGTTTGGCCAAACCGGCCATGGCTTTTTCGCTTTTGGCAATTACCAACAAGCCAGAAGTGTCTTTATCGATTCGGTGAACCAAACCTGGGCGACCTTCATTGTCTTTCATGGTTGGCAATTGCTGAAAGTGGTAGGTAAGCGCATTTACCAAGGTCCCCGACCAGTTGTTGTAAGCAGGGTGAACCACCATTCCGGCTTCTTTATTCACCACCAACAGGTGATCGTCTTCGAAAACAATATTTAGAGGAATATTTTCTGGAATTAGTTCGGTATCGCGAGGAGGTTCGGGTAATGCTACTACAATTTCATCATTAGGATGAACCTTATAATTGGGTTTTATGGCTTCTCCATTCACAAGCACAAAGCCGTCTTTTATGCCTTGCTGAACCTTGTTGCGGGTAACATTAGGCAGGCGATCCATCAGAAATTTATCAATGCGATAAGGTTCTTGACCTTTATCGCAAACAATTCTGTGGTGCTCAAAAAGTTCGTCTTGTTCTTCAGGTTCTTCCGCGTAATTCTTCATGCCGTGCTATCAGGATACAAACTTCCGCTATTAAGGCTTAAGAAGCAAGGTCTGTCAGTTATCAGAAATTAGTTATTAGGGTTAAGGTTTACTGTTCCATGGCCTGTCGTTCGTGTAGGCGGGCTCACAACAGCAGTCAACCCTGAGTTCGAACTCAGGGCTTGTCCGCGCATATACGGCTGTAACCCAAGGGATGCTGAAACGAGTTCAGCATGACTGTTTGAATAGGCGTAGCCCAAAGTTACAGTCACCCTGAACTTGTTTCAGGGTCTGTCTATTAATGTGTATGAACGTTGAAGATTCTAGCTACGGAAGTCTCAGGCCTGTCAGATGAACTAGCGGTTATTTTCAACCTAAATAAATGCACTAATGCCTGTAATGTCTCTACCTACAATAAGCGAATTGACTTCTTTAGTGCCTTCGTAGGTATAAATAGCTTCAGCATCGGCCACAAATCGGGCAATGTTGTGTTCGAGTAAAATTCCATTTCCACCAAAAATTTCGCGTGCATGGCCCACAATTTCTCTAGTATGCTTGGTGCAAGCCACTTTGGCTAAAGAAGCCTGTTGGTCGGTCATTTTGCCTTCATCCTGTAGTTTTGAAAGGTGAAATGCCATACTTTGAATAGCGGTTAAGTCGGTTAACATTTGAACCAGTAAATCCTGAACAAGCTGAAAACTGGCAATGGGCTTTCCGAACTGATAGCGTTTGGTAGCATAATCTACAGCGCATTCATATGCACCTCGGGCACAACCCACCGCCTGCCAAGCCACACCAGCTCGCGTAGCTTTCAATACTTTGGAAGTATCCTTAAAAGAGTGACATTCCTGAAGTCTGTTTTCTTCTGCTATTTCGCAATTCTCCAAAGTGATTAGGGCATTTTGTACCGTGCGAAGCGCCATTTTATCTTCTTGCCTTTCGGCTTTAAAACCCTTGGTTCCCTTTTCTACAATAAAACCCTTAACCTGATTATCTTCTAAATCTCTTGCCCAAATGATGACTAAATCGGCAAAAGTGGCATTGCCAATCCACTTTTTCTGGCCGTTCAAAATCCAGGTGTCTCCCTCTCGCTTACAAGTAGTTTCCAAACCTCCAGCCACAGCCGAACCTACATTGGGCTCTGTAAGGCCGAAAGCTCCAATTTTTTCCATGCGTTGCATCGGTGGCAACCATTTCCATTTCTGTTCTTCACTTCCGCAGAAATAAATGCTACCCATGGCTAAACCACTTTGAACGCCAAAAAATGTGGAAATTGAAGTGTCGACTTTTGCCATTTCCATGGTAATGAAACCCTCTAATAGATAACTTCCTGTTGGGCTGTCGTAACCCTGATAAGTGAGGCCAGCGATATTCAATTCAGCCATTTTTGGAATAAGCTCCATCGGAAATTTGGCTTTGTTCCAACAGTCGTTGGCGATGGGCTTCACATGCTCGTTCATAAACTCCCTTACCTTCAGCTGGATTTCTCTTTCTTCGGGAGAAAGGAAGCGACTGAGGTTGTAATAATCGCCTTCAATTTCGGGTGGAGTGTAAGTTTTTCCCTTGGACTTGATAATTTTCATGATTTGGTAAAGCTCAGTTTGATTGAGTTTACCCATGGCCTCCAAGGTTTCGGAAACATCGATGTGGGAAAGAACTTTTCCGAATTTGCGGAGATTGGAGAATACAGACATGGCAATAATTTATGAGTATAAACTTACCGATTAAATTAAGGTTTTGTCTTTGTATAAATAGCCTTGGGCTGTTGTTTTCCTAAAGCCAGTCACCCTGAGTGAATCGCAATATCTATCAATTTTAGTGATATACACCGATATATAGAAAAGTTCAGGTGTTGTGAAATGCCCTTTTTAACTGATTATATCAACTCTGCAGTCACCCTGAACTCGTTTCAGGGCCTCTCAATTTGCGGATGTTGAAAAATTTCGGAACAGCATGACGGTTTAGAGCCTATTGATTTAAAAAATTCTGAATGGTTTTCTTCAAGCTGTTTAAATCATAATAACGAATACAAATCTTCATGAAAATTAGTGATAGCTCTTATCAATCAATTCACTCTGAGCTTGTTTCAAAATCTAAATGTTACGCTGATTTTATAAATTGATGTATCATGAATTCAGGTTGTGTTTACATCATGTCTAATATAAACCGAACAGTACTTTACATTGGCGTCACTTCAAATCTGACGGCAAGAGTGCTTGAACATAGAAGTGGTAATGGTTCTAAATTCACTTCGAAATACAACTGCTTTGACCTTATTTACTTTGAGTATCATGCTAGTATTGTAGCAGCAATTGCCAGAGAAAAGCAACTGAAAAACTGGCATCGTGAATGGAAATGGAACTTGATTAGAACTGAGAACCCTAACCTGTTAGATTTATCAAAGAGTATAGGTGTAGATGGATGAATGAACTTTCTGCCCATTTCTGAAGGATGCTGAAACAAGTTCAGCATGACGGTTTAAAATGCTATCAAATCTCTGCAGTCACCCTGAAGCGATACAAGAAACTCGGAGACAAAGAGAAAACACCGCAAAAGTTGGGGGTTGGATCTAACTTTTGGTGCTAGCCTACTATAGCTCGTCTTATAAAATGCTTATTATGCTGAAACAAGTTCAGCATGACAGTTTAACGTAATATTCTATAGCGTACTCTCCGTTTACTCCGAAGTTAGGGAGAGTATCTTTTAACTTACAATATCTACTTTTCTGTCACCCTGAACTCGTTTCAGGGTCTCTCAATTTGCGGATGTTGAAACGAGTTAAGTATGAAGGATTATTTTAGTTAAGGAGCTCTTCCTTAAGAAACTTGGCTGTAAAACCTTCCGTAGTTTGGGCTACTTGCTCTGGGGTTCCTTCAGCAATGATATTTCCTCCTTTATCACCTCCATCAGGGCCTAAATCGATAATATAATCCGCTACTTTGATTACATCCAAATTGTGCTCAATAACCAAAACCGTATTCCCCTTATCTGCCAATCGGTTCAACACATCTAAAAGGTGCTGAATATCTTGAAAATGAAGACCAGTAGTTGGTTCATCCAAAATATAAAGCGTTTTACCCGTGTCTTTCTTAGAAAGTTCCGTGGCCAATTTTACCCTTTGGGCTTCTCCACCGGAAAGCGTAGTGGCATGTTGGCCAAGTGAGATGTAACCCAGCCCAACATCGTTCAAAGTTTGAATTTTGCGAAGGATTTTCGGCTGGTTTTCGAAGAATTCAACTGCTTGTTCAACCGTCATGTCCAATACATCGGAAATGGATTTTCCTTTGAATCTCACTTCAAGCGTTTCTCTGTTGTAGCGCTTGCCCTTACAGGTTTCGCAAGGCACATGAACATTGGGTAGAAAGTCCATTTCTATGAGCTTCATTCCCGCACCTTCACAAGTTTCGCAGCGCCCTCCTTTCACATTAAAAGAGAATCGGCCAGGTTTATAACCTCTGATTTTGGCTTCTGGCAATTCGGTAAAAAGTGTGCGAATATCGCTGAAAACGCCAGTATAAGTGGCTGGATTTGAGCGTGGTGTTCTGCCGATAGGCGATTGATCCACTTCAATAACCTTATCCACATGTTTAAGTCCATCGATAGACTTATAAGCTAGCGGAGTTTTTCTCGAATTGTAGAAATGTTGGTTTAGAATAGGGAAGAGCGTGTCGTGAATCAGGGTTGATTTTCCGCTTCCTGAAACCCCAGTTACGCAAATCATTTTGCCTAAATCCAAGCTTAGGGTAACGTCCTTCAGGTTATTTCCAGAAGCACCTTTCAATACAATCTTTTCTCCGTTGCCTTTCCGTCTTTTTTCAGGAATAGCAATTCGCTTTTCACCTTTAAGATAATCCGCAGTAGTACTGCCTTGGCTTAGGAAGCTATCGGGATCGCCAGCTGCCACCACTTGACCACCATGGCGGCCTGCGCCAGGCCCAATGTCGATAATGTAGTCCGAAGCGAGCATCATGTCTTTATCGTGTTCCACCACAATAATCGTATTGCCAATGTCGCGAAGATCTTTTAGTGCTTTGATCAGCTTTACATTGTCTCGCTGATGCAAACCGATACTCGGTTCGTCCATAATGTAAAGCACGCCAACCAGCTGCGTACCAATTTGAGTGGCCAAACGAATACGTTGCGCTTCTCCTCCAGAAAGCGTTCTCAGAGGTCTGTCGAGCATCAGGTAATTCAAGCCCACATCGAGCAAAAACCCGATTCGTTTTCTGATTTCCTTCAGTACTTCCGTAGCAATAACCTGTTGCTTATGGGTAAGTCGGCTTTCCAAATTTTCGAACCATTCCCAAAGGGTATCAATGTCCATTTGAGCCAGTTCAGAAATGTTTTTGTCAGCAATTTTAAAGTGAAGCGATTCTTTTTTCAGTCGGGCACCATCGCAGGTGGGGCAGGTTTTAACCGACATAAAATCTTCAATCCATTTGCGGGTTTTCTCGGTGCCTTCCTCTTTCTGCTTTTCCAAAAAGCTGATGATTCCTTCAAACTTCGTGTTCCACTCGGTGCCAGGATATTTTTTTGAGCTAACGGCCACAGGAACATCGTCACCATATAAAATGGTGCTCATTACTTCTTCAGGAATATCTTTAATAGGCGTACTCAAGTTGATTTTATATCGCTTGAGAATGGCCTCTACTTTTTTGAAAATCCAGATGTCGCGGTATTCACCCAAAGGCGCGATGCCTCCTCGGCTAATACTCAGCGAATCATCGGGAATTACCGATTCGCGACTAATTTCTTCTATTTGACCCAGACCATTACAAGTTGGGCAAGCTCCATAAGGAGAATTGAAAGAGAATGAATTTGGAGCAGGTTCATCATAAGAAAGGCCACTTTCAGGGTCCATCAGGTACTTTGAAAAGTGATGGATATCGCCTGCTTCATCTTGAATCATGATTACTCCTTTTCCATGATTCAATCCTGTTTTCACGCTTTGAGCAATGCGATAGCGGTCTTCTGGCTTGGCAATTATACGATCGACCACGATTTCGATATCGTGGGTTTTGTAGCGATCGACCTGCATTTTTGGCTCCATTTCAAGCATTTCGCCATCTACACGAACGCGAGTAAAGCCCATTTTTCGGATTTGAACGAACAGTTCGCGATAATGGCCTTTTCTACCTTTTACAATAGGCGCCAAAAGAATGAGTTTTTTGCCCTCGAAATTTTCAATCAGATGATCAATGATTTGATCTTCCGATTGGCGAATCATTTTCTTTCCAGTTTTGTAAGAATAAGCTTCGCCTGCTCGCGCATAAAAAAGGCGCAAAAAGTCATAAATTTCCGTAAGCGTACCCACAGTAGAGCGCGGGTTTTTCGAAGTTGTTTTTTGCTCGATGGAAATAACTGGGCTTAAGCCGTTGATTTTGTCCACATCGGGGCGTTCCATGTCGCCAATAAAGGAACGGGCGTAAGCAGAAAAGCTCTCCATGTACCTGCGCTGACCTTCAGCATAAATGGTATCGAAGGCCAATGATGATTTTCCTGAACCGGAAATACCAGTAATTACCACCAACTTATTGCGTGGAATTACCGCATCAATGTTTTTTAAGTTGTGCTCTCTGGCTCCGAAAATCTCAATGTTTTCATGGCCAGAAAGGTCTATAGGCGCAGGATTTATAGGGGTGTTTTCCTTAAGTTTTTCCATGAAGAAGTGGCCAAAATGAACAATTGGCAAAGGTCAGGATTTACGAATGGAATTACAACACGCTCACGAAGATTAAAGTTTGATAATGAGCGGATAATTGAAGTCTGAAACTATGCATAAAGACAATGGGCAAATCAATCTTCTTCGTCAAGAATCAGCTTTTTGATCGACTTCTGATAGTTTCTGCCAATAGGCAACAATTTGCCGTCTATTTCAATGCAGTTGCCTTCAATGGCCTTTACCTTATCGAGGTTTATGATGAATGAGCGGTGAATTCTAACAAACTGTTCTGGCGGAAGATGCTCTGCGATGCTCACCAAATTGTTGTGGTTAATCAGCTTTTCGGTTTTGGTTTTAATGCACACATAGTCCTTCAAACTTTCGATGTAAATAATATCATCAAACTGAACTTTCACCATGCGTTTATCCACTTTCAGAAAAACGTGATCCTTATCGGTTGGGGTAGATTGAGGGAGCGTTATGTTTTCGGGCTGAGTACCCAGAGACAAACGTTTTTTGATTCTGGCAATTGAATTCATAAAACGTTCTAGAGAAATAGGTTTTACCAAATAATCGAAAGCTTCTAATTCAAAACTTTCTACGGCATATTCTCTAAAGGCGGTGGTCATAACCACCAAAGGAGGATTTTTTAAGTTTCGGATTAAGTCCAAACCACTCATGGTTGGCATGTTGATGTCTAGAAAAACCACATCAATATGATCTTTTGAGATGATTGAGAATGCTTCTACTGCGTTTCGGGCCGTGGCCGCAAGTTCAAAATCAGGAAAGCCCTGTAAATACCTTTTTATAACATTGATGGCCAGCGGTTCGTCATCTACAATCAATACTCTGTACATCATTTTATAGGTAGTTTTAGTGTTACTTTATAAACATCCTTTTGGCTGGTTACCCTAAGTGAGTAATTGTTTTCGTATCTCAATTTTAGCCTTCTTTCAGTGTTTTTAAGGCCAATTCCGTAGTGAGAACGCTTCACCATTTTAGGATAAAGTTGTTCTTCTTCTGCAATATTGTTTTCACATCGAAACACCAATTCTTCGTTTTCCACACTAAAGGCAATTAAGATTGGAAACCGCTCTTTTCGGGTAGAAGAACCATGTTTAAAGGCGTTTTCTATATAAGGAATAAAGAGAAGTGGAGGAACTTCAATATTTGAGATATTGCCTTCAACACTGAACCTAAGATCCAATCTTTCTCCAAATCTGAGCCTTTCCAAATCCATATAATTCTGAATATGGCTGACTTCATCTTCCAACGGTACCATGGATTTGGCACTGTCGTAAATTACGTAGCTCATTAATTCCGAAAGCTTAATTACCGTTTCGGGGGCTTTGTCCGATTTATCAAGGGTTAGAGAGTAAAGATTGTTAAGCGTATTGAAAAAGAAATGCGGCTGAATTTGAGACTTCAGATAAGCCAACTCTGTCTCCAACTGCGATTTCTGTAATTCCGAAGCTTTGTTTTTGAATTTGATATAGTCGATGGTGATTTTAATGGCCGTTACTACACCCAATACATAAAGCTCGCCAAAAAATGCAGCAGCTATATAATTGATTCCAAACAGTTCTTCTTCGCGGCCCGATTCTTTAAACACTTCTGTAGTTACCAATTCATAGGTAAGAATAATCCTAATAAAGGTGACTATGAGTGTAGCTACGAAAAGCAGTATGATAAAGCGCCCTACCTTTTTTGGCAAAAAATTGGGCATGAGGTAGTATAGGGTGAAGTACACCAGAATCATGTGAAGCGGAAATTCCACCAAGTTTGATTCTATGGAGTACTTATAGTCGTTGAAATAATAACCCCAGCGAAAAATATTGACGAGCAAATAGCACAACCAGAAAAGCCCATGGTAAAGGGCGGGGTATTGAGCATAGGAATATCGCTTAGAAAATAAGGTATTCATGTTAAAAGCATCTAAATGAAATGCATGACCAGACCTGCTCAATGTAGTTGGTGTTTTTTGCCCAACTAAACAACTTATATTTTTCTAATTCCATAGAATATTCGCTCAATGGAGCTTATTCATCTGTAAAATTCTTAATTGAATCGAAGCAAACGTTTGCGGTTTTTGAAATGCCAAACTTATACGAAATATCCCCATTCGGCTAATTTTTTTCCTCAATTGCAGATATCGACTAAATATTGAAAGGTTAATGCTCAAGCAAAGACAAAATCTTAAACCTATTTCAATGAAGAGAAATTTACTTTTTAAAAGTCTTGTTGTGCTGATCCTCCTTTTTTCGGGAGCAACAGCATTTTCGCAGCAAGTAACGGTAACCGGTAAAATTACCGGTAGCGATGACGGTCTGGGGATACCCAGCGTAAACATCCAGGTAAAGGGCGAGACATCGAAAGGAACCATCAGTGATGCTGACGGTAACTACCAAATCAGTGTTTCGCCAGAAGCAACCCTGGTATTTTCATTTGTGGGCTACACTACTAAAGAGGTAGCGGTTGGCAATCAAACAACTCTTAACGTAACACTGGTTCCAGAATCTACGGCACTGGAAGATGTTGTAGTTACGGCTTTTGGTGTAGAAAGAGAGAAAAAGGCAATTGGTTATGCCATGACAGCCGTTTCGGGCGATGAAGTTTCTACAGTAAAGGCAAATAATGCTGTTGATGCTCTTGCGGGAAAAGTAGCAGGTATGGTGGTTTCTCCAGGAACTTTTGGCCCTGGAAGTAGTACCAGAGTTATTATTCGTGGTAATAATTCGCTTTCAGGAAACAACCAACCTTTATATGTTATTGACGGAGTTCCTATGAACGATTCTGGTTTCGGTTCTTCAAATTCTAATGTTGCTAGTGAGTTTTCGAGAAATGACTACGGAAATGGAATCTCAGACATCAACCCTGACGATATAGCTTCTATTTCGGTATTGAAAGGGCCAAATGCGGCAGCTCTTTATGGTTCTAGAGCCAGTAATGGTGTAATTCTTATTACCACCAAAAAAGGAACATCAAGAAAAGGGCTTGGAGTAAGTGTTAGCAGTAGTTATATGACACAAACACCAATGTTGTTACCTGAATTCCAAAATCAATATGGACAAGGATCAAACGGAAATGCAATTTCTGAAGCAACAATTTCAGGCACCTCTTGGGGAGCTAAGCTTGATGGATCGAATCAATATTATTATACCGGAGAGAATAGACCATACTCTCCTCAGTCAGACAACATTGAGAACTTTTTTAGAACGGGTTCAACTTTTACCAACACATTGGCGATTGATGGCGGAAATGCCACTTCAAATGTTCGTTTTTCTTACACAAACACCGATGCCCAGTCTATTCTTCCTAATTCTGATGTTCAGAAAAACAACTTCAACCTTAGAGCCTTTACTCAATTAACGGACAAGTTTTCATTGGACTCTAAAGTTAGCTACTCTGTAACGGAAGGTAATAACAGAGCAGCATTGGGAACAGAAGGTGTAATTGCTGATTTGTATAGAATACCTAGAAACTTACAACTGAGCGATTTGCGAAATTATCAAAATGATGATCTTTCGGTTAGAACGTATAATACTGGAGCTCCTAACCCTTATTGGGTAATGTATAATGATAAAAATGACGATACCAGAAATCGTCTTTTAGGCTTTGTTAAGTTGAATTATCAAATAACTGACAACTTTTCAATCTTCGGACGTGTAGGAGCGGATATTACTCAACAGAAAATTGAAACGGTGAACAACTATGGTCACTGGTTCTATGGAGGAGGTCGATTCAACTATTCAGATAATAAAGCAAGCGAATTAAATACCGATTTCTTAGCTACCTATTCAAAACAGTTGGGAGGAAACTTTAATCTCTCTGCTAATATGGGAGGAAACCATAGAATTTCAACTTCTATAACATCATCTATTTTTGGTCAGAACTTTAGTATTCCTACAAAAGCCACTGTTGCTAGTGCTACTATTGTAACTCCTTCTTATTCTTTTGAAAGAAGAAAAGAGGTGAGTTCATTATACGCTTCTGCCCAACTTTCCTATCAGGACATTGTTTTCTTAGATATTACAGGTAGAAACGATTGGTCTTCTACACTTCCTGAAGCTAACAGGTCTTTCTTCTATCCATCGGCTAGTTTGTCATTCTTGATAAATGAGATTCTTACGTTGGACAACTCACTTGTAAATATGGCCAAAGCTCGTGTGAGCGTTGCTAAGGTGGGTAACGATACAGGACCATTCCAGCTCCAGAATGATTATATTTTGGATAACCAGCCTTATTTAGGAAAAACTTCTCTTTCTAATTCTCAAACCGTTTTTGATGAAAACCTGAAGCCTGAGCAAGTAACTACATTCGAAGCAGGTTTAGAATGGCAAATGTTAGAAGGTAGATTCTATGGTGATTTTACCTATTATGATATTACTTCAAAAGATTTGATTTGGGGTGTACCATTACCTGCTTCCACAGGTTATCAATTCTATAACACCAATGTGGGCGAGATTAATAACAAGGGTATAGAACTTTTGATTGGTGCAGTGCCTATTCAAACAGCAGACTTCTCTTGGGACGCTTCTTTCAACATAGCTCATAACAAAAACACATTGGTGTCTTTGCTTGAAGATGTTAACAATTTTCAGTTTACGAGCACCAATGGCGGTAATGTAACTGTTCAGGCAACTGTTGGTGGAGGTTATGGTGATATTTATGGAACCACTTGGCAAACAAATAACCAAGGTCAATTGGTAGTAACTGCTGATGGAACACCAAAGGCGACTGCTGACAAATCTCTTTTAGGAAATTATCAGCCAGACTGGGTTGGTGGATTTACCAACTCTTTCTCTTATAAGAACTTTGGATTGAAAGTTTTGATAGATGCTAGATTTGGTGGAGAAGTGTATTCTGGAGCAGATGCTGGTCTTGATGGTTCAGGAGTTTCATCAAGGAGTCTTCAATATAGAGAAGGCGGAGTAGTAATCGATGGGGTAGTAAACACAGGAACTGAGACCGAACCGGTTTGGACAGCAAACACTAAGCAAATTACAGCGCAGCAATATTTTGGGGCTTTATCGTCTATTGCAGCACCATATGTTTACGACCAAACCAATATTAGACTTAGAGAACTTTCTGTTTCCTACAGAATCCCTGGCTCTAAACTGAGCAACACTTTCTTGAATAGTGCTTCCATTAGCTTGGTAGGTAGAAACTTGTTTTTCTTGAAAAAGGAGATCCAAAATTTTGATCCAGAGTCAAGCTATAGTACAACAGCATTCGCGCAAGGAGTGCTTTATTATAACCTGCCTTCTTTAAGAAGTATAGGGTTTAATATCAACTTGAGTTTCTAAACCCAGAACAGAAAACAATGAAAAAAATATATAGATCGCTTGCGGCAGCATGTTTACTCGGACTGGCCGCTTGTACATCAGATTTTGATGAGATAAATAAAAAACCAGATGCTATTTCACCAGATGAGGCTTTGGCCAAATATTTTGTAACCAACGCTGAATTCAAACTTTTTGCCCCGGATCGATACCCTTATTGGAGAGGGCCTTTAATCCATGGAGATCGATTTGCCGGCTACTTCACTTTTGGTTTTAGTGGCTGCTGGTGGACTGGAGGTTTAGGATATACCTATGATGGCGGTTATACCGATGCTACTTACGATTGGATGTCTCCTTATTTGGGAACAGTCAATTCTTTACTGAATCTTACGAAAGAAGGAGGGGGACGAGAAAATCAGTATACTCATGCCGTAGGTAGAATTCTAAGAGCACTTTATTTCAGCAAATTCACTGATATTTTCGGAGAGATTCCTTTTTCGGAAGCAGGCAGCTTGGATATTTTAACACCTAAGTTTGATTCACAGGCATACATTTACGAAACGCTTATCAATGATTTGGACGAAGCAATGGCAACCATTGGTGCTGCTACTGCTACCGGAGAATTTGAGGAAGATATTACACCAAATGATGTAATTTTTAATGGTGATCTTCAGAAATGGAAAACACTGGCCAACACTCTTAAACTGAAATTAGGAACAAGAGCATATGGAGCACCAAATTCTGACTTTGCTCAAACCGCAATAACTGAAGCGCTAGCTAGCCCTTTAATGGAGTCTTCGGATCAAGATGCACTTCTTGAAAAGGACTTAGGCATAGATCAGTTTAGATCAGGCGCTTATGGTGACGTTTGGCACAACTTCGGTGGAACTGGCTCTAAATGGCACGTTTCGGAAACCATGATTTCATTATTAAGAGATAATGATGATCCTCGCCTTTCTAAATATGCTAAACCAGCGGTTGGTGGAACAATGACATTCCGTAAGCCAGTTTCAGGAGCGGAGGTCAAGTCTTTTAATCTAATGCTACAGACTTTAGATGATGCAGGCGTGGCTTACACCACAGCTGATGCACAAGATGGCTCAGGAAATGATATAGTTGAACTTAGCTTTGCAGAAAACCAATATTATATAGGTCAGCCAGAAAGATTGAATGGCGTTGCTTATGATTTTGCTGGTTGGGATACTTTCTCTACTCCAGCAGATTGGATTATTAACCCTAAGAACAGTGGTCTTCCTATTAAGCCTGAGCTAATTCTAACTTCGGCCGATGCTTATTTAATGAGAGCTCTTGCCATTGTAAAGGGTATTTCTGCTGGAGATGCTAATGATATGTATCAGAAAGGTATCGCCCAATCAATGGAATTTTGGGGTGTAGCCGCGGGAGATATTGCTACTTTCCTTACAACTTCTCCAATGGGATCTTTAACAGGAACTACCGATGAAATGCTTGAGAAAATTAACACGCAACGGTGGATAGCTAATTATACTAATGGATTTGAAGGTTGGGCTATTGTTAGAAAAACAGGATATCCAGCTTCATTAGCAGCAGGGGTTACCGATAGCGATATCTACAGCATGGGAGATACTAACGGGGGTTACCCTCAAAGAATGAGATATGGAAACAGCGAACGAGATAAAAACGGAGCCAGCTTAGGCGAATCTGTTTCGCGTCAAGGCGCTGATTCTCAAGGAACCGTTCTTTGGTGGGCCAAATAAGAATCAAACAATCATCCTAATTCATAAAAAGGCGTTGGTCAATAAAAGATCAGCGCTTTTTTCCAGCTGAAACGCAGGCAATTGGCCTGCTCTCCATTGGGCTTAAAAAGCCTGCGTTTAGGCTAAATTTTTTAAAAAGGCTTATCACCTATTGTACCTTGAACGTATACTAACCCGTAACTAGACGCTTCTCAATATGATTGCCAAGAGTATCCAAAATTCACGGTTAAGCAAAAGACAATGGTCGGCTTTGGAAGAAACCAAATTTGAAAAAATCCATACCGATGTATTTAAAGAATCTTCCGATGCAGCAGTAGCTGTTGCAAAAGAAATAGCCTCTCTTATTCGCTACAAAACCAACAGAAACGAACAATGCGTTCTTGGTTTAGCTACCGGTTCATCTCCAATTAAGGTTTATCAAGAATTGGTAAGGCTGCACAAAGAGGAGGATTTATCTTTCAAAAATGTGGTCAGCTTTAACCTCGATGAGTATTATGGCCTAGGGAAAGAAGATGTGCAGAGCTATGTCTATTTTATGCATTATCACCTTTTCGATCATGTAGACATTCCCGCTGAAAACATCAATATTCCTGACGGAACGGTGCCATATGATCAAATTGGAAACTATTGCGCTTACTACGAAGAGCGCATCGAATCTTTTGGCGGCTTAGATTTTCAACTTTTAGGAATTGGTAGAACGGGCCACATTGGTTTTAACGAGCCCGGTTCCAAAGAATCTTCAACCACCCGATTGGTTACCCTAGATTACCTTACTAGGCTCGACAATGCTTTTGCTTTCGACCAAATGGAAGAAGTTCCTAAAAAGGCCATTACCATGGGGGTTGGTACAATCCTTAAGGCAAAACGAATTGTGATCATGGCCTGGGGACTTAAAAAATCTGATATCGTGGTGAAAACGATTGAAGGAGAAATGTCTACAGATATTCCCGCAACTTTCCTTCAGCTACACGATGATGTCACTTTTGTGATGGATGAATTGGCAGCTTCCGATCTTACCCGATTTAAAACTCCTTGGCTTGTTGGCGATACCGATTGGACTCCAGAAATGTCGAGAAAGGCGGTAGTTTGGTTAAGTCAGAAGCTGAAAAAGCCTATTCTAAAACTTACCGATCGTGAATACAACGATCACAACATGTCTGATTTACTTGAGGAAAAAACAGCCTATGATGTAAACATCAGTATGTTCAATCACTTTCAGCATACCATAACAGGTTGGCCTGGCGGAAAGCCGAAAGCTGATGATACCCAACGTCCGGAAAGGTCGGAACCAGCCAAAAAAAGAGTGTTGATCTTCAGCCCTCACCCCGATGACGATGTGATATCCATGGGCGGTACTTTCCTACAACTCATCCAGCAGGGTCACGATGTGCATGTGGCCTATCAAACTTCAGGAAATATTGCAGTGAGCGACCACGAAGCACTAATGTATGCTGAATTTGCAAAGGCATTGCTTATGGAAAACGCCAAAGATGCAGACACTTCGTTTTTCGATAAATCGATAAAGCTGCTGAAAGGCAAAAGAAATTTCAAGGTAATTCCTGAAGAAATCAGAAAAATCAAAGGCTTAATCAGAAGAGGAGAAGCCATGAGTGCTTGCCGTTACTATGGCCTTCCGGAAAAGAAAGTTCATTATTTGGATTTGCCTTTCTACGAAACAGGAATGGTTGAAAAATCTTCCTTAGCAAAAGAGGATATCACTATAATTCAAAACCTAATTGAAGACATTAAACCGCATCAGATTTATGCTGCGGGAGATTTGGCCGATCCGCATGGAACCCACAAAGTTTGCTTCGATGCTATTTTGGGTGCGCTTCAAAATTTGAAAGGAAACGAGGCTATCAAAGATTGTTGGCTATGGCTTTACCGAGGCGCTTGGCACGAATACCCGATTGATGAAATTGAAATGGCGGTTCCATTGAGTCCCGATGAAGTTTTGAGAAAGCGTGAAGCTATTTTCAGGCATCAGTCTCAAAAAGACGGTATTATGTTCCAAGGCAACGATAGTCGGGAATTTTGGGAAAGAGCCGAAGACAGAAATAAGGAAACAGCTCATAAATACAACGAGCTGGGTTTAGCGGAATACGAGGCAATGGAAGCCTTTAAGCGCTTCAACTTTTAAAATTTATCCATGACCATATTGAAACGCAATTTCAGGACAGCCCTTTTGCTGATTCTGCTGGTAAACACTTTTCTTTTAAATGCCTTTCAGGCAGAAAAATATCAAGATATAATTCCTGTACCTCAGTCGGTAAAGGCTGAATCTGGAGTGTTTGTGGTTGATGAGAACTTTAAAATCAGCATTCAAGGTTCTCCCGATCATAGGCTTTTTGGAGCAGGAACTAGATTTTTGAAGAGATTAAGTGGCAGAACAGGCGTTTTCTTAAATTCTGGATACGTAACAGAAGATAATATTAGTTCAAAGGGCAACTTCATCATCCAAGTAGACCGACCCGGTAAGTTGGTTTTGGGAGAAGATGAAAGCTATGAACTGAAAATAAGTAGTGATCAAGTATTTCTTCATGCAAATACGGACCTCGGGGCTATACATGGTCTCGAGACCGTTTTGCAGTTGTTGGCTTTTGAAGGTCAAAAACCGGTTTTAGCTAATGGAGAAATCAAGGACAGTCCACGTTTTCCTTGGCGCGGCCTTATGATGGATGTTGCCAGACATTTTCAGCCTATAGAGGTAATCAAGCGAAATATTGATGGGCTGGCCGCGGTTAAAATGAATGTTCTTCATTTACACCTTACCGATGATCAAGGGTTCCGAGTGGAAACCAAATCCTATCCTCAGCTATATCAAAAGGGCTCGGACGGCCAATATTTTACTCAAGAGCAGCTGAAAACCATTATTGCCTATGCGGGTGAACGAGGAATCAGGGTTGTGCCTGAATTTGATGTGCCTGGTCATGCTACCTCATGGTTAACGGCCATGCCAGAGCTAGGCAGCAACATGCAAGTTGACGCTTATGATATAGAGCGAAATGCTGGAATTTTCGACCCTACATTAGACCCAACCAACGAAAAAGTTTATCAAGTTTTGGAGGCTGTTTTTACGGAAATGGCTCAGATTTTCCCCGATCAATATTTTCATATTGGGGGAGATGAAAACGAGGGCAAGGATTGGGACGCAAATTCTAAAATTCAGGCTTTCAAAAAGGAACATGGTTATACAACCAATCACGAAGTTCAAAATCACTTCAATAAGCGATTGTTGAAGGTGCTTACAAAATTGAATAAGAAAATGGTGGGCTGGGACGAAATTCGTCAAGAAGGTCTTCCAAAAACTGCTGTCATACAATCGTGGAGGGGTATTGATACCTTGCTAAATACGGCCAAGCAAGGCTATCAAACCTTTCTTTCAAACGGATACTATATAGATTTAATGCATTCGGTGGAGGATCATTACTTTGTAGATCCGCTGCCTGAAGGAAACGATTTAACCCCAGAACAAGCTGCGAACATTGTTGGGGGTGAGGCTACGCAGTGGGCCGAATTGGTTATTCCTGAAACTGTTGATAGTCGAATTTGGCCACGGACTGCTGCCATTGCAGAGCGTCTATGGAGCCCTCAATCGGTTAAGGATTTAAAAGATTTATATCGAAGAATGGATATTATCAGCCTTCAGCTGGAAGAGCTGGGCTTATTACATATCGCTGGCCGAAATATGATTTTGAGAAAATTGGCAAACGGCCAAAATCCCGAATCTGTCAAATTGATAAGCGATTTAACAGGACCATTGCAGGGCTATACCCGAAATCCAGGAGGTACTATGTACAAATCATATAGCCCGTTCACCTTGTGGGCCGATGCCTGTATTGCTGACACGAAAACTTCTAACGATTTCAGATTTGCTATGGAGAAATTCATAGAAAACAGGTCGCCTGAAGCCAAACAAAATTTAGAAGAAACACTAGAGCTTTGGGCTCAAAACCACGCAAAACTAGCAGAAATAGTTGCTAAGGCACCTTTGGCTCAACCAGCTTATGAGCTTTCTATAAAATTGAATAAGGCGGCATCAGTGGCTCAAGAGGCAATCAAATATTATGATCAAGGCAAACGGCCAAGTTCAAAATGGCTGGAAAGTGCAAAACAGACTTTAGCATTAGCCAAAGAGCAAGTTGGGAGAACCGAATTAAGGCCAATTGAATATATAGAACAGCTTGTGAATCGATTAACGGCTAGCAACGAAGAATAAAATGGAGTTAGAATTAATCGATTGGGGCGTAATCATCGCCTTCTTTTTAGTTTCCCTGCTCATCGGGATTGTAATTGCGAAACGTGCAGGAGCTTCTTCTGCGGACTTCTTTCTTTCCGGCCGAAATATGCCTTGGTGGCTTTTGGGAGTTTCCATGGTCGCTACTACTTTTTCAGCCGATACCCCGAATTTAGTAACCGATATCGTTCGTAAAAATGGGGTTTCAGGCAACTGGAGCTGGTGGGCGTTCTTGCTAACCGGTATGTTAACCGTTTTCGTTTATTCCCGATTATGGCGTAGATCAGAAGTAATGACTGATCTGGAGTTTTATGAACTGCGTTACAGCGGTAAAGCTGCCGCCTTTCTTAGGGGATTTCGGGCCATTTATTTGGGCGTTTTCTTCAACGTAATGATCATGGCAACGGTATCGTTGGCTGCTATTAAGTTAGGTTCGGTAATGCTTGGCCTTACCGCTATCGAAACACTTTTGGCGGCTAGTATTGTTACGGTAATCTATAGTTCTTTAGGCGGACTGAAGGGGGTTCTTATCACAGATTTTTTCCAGTTTTTTATTGCAATGGTGGGTTCTGTTTGGGCTTGTTCTGTAATCGTAAATATGCCTGAAGTAGGAGGAATAAGCAATCTGATTGCGAATGAAGCTGTTATCCCAAAGCTCGATTTCTTCCCAGATTTCAACAATAGCGAAGCGCTTCTTATGGTATTTATTATTCCGATTGCTGTGCAATGGTGGAGCGTTTGGTATCCGGGTTCTGAACCTGGTGGAGGAGGCTATATCGCTCAGCGCATGCTTTCTGCAAAAGACGAAAAAAATGCACTTGGCGCTACCCTGTTCTTCAATATTGCTCATTATGCGCTAAGGCCATGGCCGTGGATTTTGATAGCATTAGCTTCTCTGATTGTATTCCCTGATTTGGAAAGTATCAAATCGGCCTTTCCACATGTAGACCCTAAATTGGTGAATGATGACATGGCTTACCCTGCCATGCTGCGCCATTTGCCAACGGGCTTACTCGGGGTGGTAATCGCTTCACTGATTGCTGCATTTATGTCCACGCTTTCCACTCATCTCAATTGGGGATCGAGTTATATTGTTAATGATTTTTATAAACGCTTTGTAAAACCAGAAGCCAGCGAAAAGGAACAGGTAGCCGTGGGCCGAATCAGTACCGTGCTGCTGATGGTTTTTTCAGCTGTGCTAGCTCTTTTTCTCGACAGTGCAGTGCAGGCTTTTCAGATTTTGTTGTCTATTGGGGCAGGAACAGGTTTAATTTTTATTCTACGATGGTTCTGGTGGCGTATTAATGCCTATACTGAAATCACAGGAATGGTTATTTCACTGTTGGTGGCAGTGTATTTCGAAGTTCTTCACGAAAGATTTGGGTTTGAACCTATTCAAGACGCTTACCGATTGGTGATCAGTGTGGCCATTACTACGGTGGTTTGGCTGCTAATGACCTTACTCACGCGCCCCACAGATGCTCAAGTGCTCAAAAACTTCTATGAGAAAATTAAGCCTGCTTCTTTAGGTTGGAAAACCTTTTTTAGAAAAGCAGAAGCTTCAGGTATTTCAATTGATCATTCTCAGACGCGAGAAAATCTATCAGGAGAAATCTTAGCCATGGTTATTGGTTGTATTGCGGTTTATGCTGCGCTTTTTGGTTTGGGAAGTTGGATCTACGGAAAAGTGTCCCTCGCGGCAGTTTTGGCTGCAATCGCTCTTGCGAGTGGTTTTGCGCTTATCAAACTATGGAAACGCCTTAAATAAGAAATGATGAAAAGAAAAGTAGCCATAGGAATAGATATAGGAGGGACTTCCACCAAATACGGTGCAGTGGATCAGTTTGGCCAAATTCATTTTCAAGGCCGAATTTCTACAGGCTGTTATGGCGATTTCGAAACGTATATAAAAGTACTTTCACGCTGTATAAAGAAGGAATTGGAAGAAGGCACCAATTATATGGAAGTTGTGGGCATTGGGATTGGAACACCGCATGGCGTTAGAAAAAAGGGAATTATTGACCATGCGAGCAACCTGCCTTGGAAGGGAATTCTTCCGCTAGCCAAAAGCATGAAGGAGATTATGGGTGTTGAAGTCACCCTGACTAATGATGCGAATGCTGCGGCAATTGGCGAACTTATTTTCGGTGGAGCGAAGGACATGAAAGATTTTGTGGTGATCACCTTAGGCACAGGTTTAGGGAGCGCCATTTTTGCGAATGGGAAATTGGTAGAAGGACACGATGGTTTCGGAGGAGAATTGGGTCATGTAATTTATGATCCTCATGGGAGAGCTTGTCGTTGCGGAAGAACAGGATGTTTGGAAACTTATGTTTCAGCCACCGGAATCAAACGCACCATTTTTAAGCTTTTGGCAGATAAACTGGAAGAAAGCAAGCTGAGAACCATCAGCTTCGATAAACTTTCCACTGATATGATTACCAAGTTTGCCGATCAAGGTGATAAAATTGCTTTGGAAGCCTTTGAGATGACAGGTCGGGTTTTAGGTTCAAAACTGGCTGAGACCATACACCACACCAATCCTGAAGCCATATTTCTTTTAGGTGGACTTTCGCAAGCAGGTAAGTACATTTTTGAGCCTACCCGCCAAGCCATGGAAGGGAATATTCACCCAGTTTTTAAGAATAAAGTCAAACTTGAACCATCACTGTTACAAGGCTCATCGGCTTCTATTTTAGGAGCTGCTGCTTTGGTTTGGCATCAAGATAAAGAGCTACTGACTTCTGTTTAGGTTCCTTCGCTGTGCTCAGGATGAAAAACACAATGGGATAAAAGATTCAATTTAACGAAGGGATTGTAAATTTCTCCTTCTTTCCTAGAGCTACGAAGGGGCCAAATATCAATTATACTTAACCCCTTCGTTGCTCTTCGGGTGAAAAAAGGAAGCATTCCTAAAGTTTCGAAATCTGAAACGTGCCCATAATCGCTTTGTGATCGGATGTAATTTCAACTGAATCCAAAGACTGACAACCAATTCCCCGCGAATGGAAAATATAATCGATCGGAATTTGAGCGATAAAGGGATTCCAAGTAGGATACGTTGGCGTTAGTTTTTTACGACTGTCTTTTAAAGCCGTACTCGACTTAAAATTGAGCAATCTTCTGTCCCAAGGCACGGTATTGAAATCTCCGAGCACCAGAAACTCACCCTTGCGTTCGCTCACGTATTTTTTAGCCAGTTGAATATGCTTATTTCTGGCATTCCATTTATTTCTATTCGTTGGAGAGCGCGTATGCATGGCTAAGAAGTTGATGTCCTCATCGTGCATTTTTACGGTTCCGCTAATATTGGCTGTCCCATTCCAGAAAAGAGCTTCTGTTTCTAGCGGATATTTGCTAAAAACCGCGATACCCTGATGAGCGTCTTTTTGCCTTACCACTCTGGAATAAGGAAAAGCTTCCGAAAGGCCAGCTTCCAATGAATCGGCCCAGGCTTCACTTACTTCCTGAAAAGAAACAAAATCAGGATCGAGCTGAAGAACCCTTTCAATAGTGGGTTGGTAGGCTTCATTCGTAGCCAAAACATTAAATTGAAGAACTTTCAATTCTTCTTGACCCTGCTGTATTTGATAGCTCATGTCAATTGGGCCATTGACTTTGGCCAAAAGCAGAATGAAAATCATAAAATTGATACCCGAAAGCCTATAATGATAACGCACAATCCAGAAGACACTCAGGCTTCCGTAAACCAAAAGTGCTTGAAAAAGAAAGGATTGCAGCAGCGTCAATTTGAAACTATAGGTAGGCACCAGAAGCAGCAAAGCGGGTATGAGAAGAAAAGCAGCGATAATACGCTCCTGATTTTTTCGCTGCCGAAATAAGCAGTAGGCTCTTAAGATTAAGAGCCCTGTTTTCAGTATAAATTTGAGTTTTCGATCACGCATGTTCAACTGTCTGTTTGGGTTTAATACCATACCAATCCACTCTTCGAGATAAATACATACAAAGGCCGAGTACCAGAACTAAGCCAAAACTGCCTACCAGAAGAGCAAAGTCTTCAAGCTGAAGAATGACGAAAATGAATGTGTATATCAGGGAGAAGAAAGCGAAGAGGACGAAGGCTAATTTATTGCTGTCCAAAATGGACTTGGCATATAGCGAAATCATTCCCACAATGATGACGGAGGCAATTAAATAGGCCCAGTTGAAGCCAACTTGTTCTGAAAGGGAAAGAAGTAATGTATAGAAAACAGTAAGGGCCAAACCTACTAGAATGTATTGAACAGGGTGAATTCTCTTTTTATTTAGGATTTCAACAAAGAAGAAAGTGATAAAGGTGAGAAACAGAATAAGCACAGCATACTTCGCTGAACGCGTATTGCGCTGATAGTTATCGACAGGTTGGTAAAGCTCCACACCAAAGCTTGACGCATGAACTTTATGCGTTTTGCCTTCCCAATGCTGTGGATAGTTTCTGTTTAGATCGAAAACAGACCATTTCGCTTGAAAGCCATCATTTTGAATTTCATAAGTATCGGGCAAAAATTGGCCATCGAAACTTGGGTGTGGCCAGTTGGATGTTAATTGAATTGTTGTTCGCTTGCCTAAGGGAAGAAAGCTCAATGACTTTGTTCCGTTTACATTGATTTTAAGAGAGAAGGGGATTGGCTTGTTTGACTTATCTATTTTCACTTTGGCATTTACCCCCGAGTTTATAATGTCAGAAGTTGGAATACCAGATTCAGTTCTATAGGTTTTATCTCCGAAAGTAATGGGAATATCTGCTTGAATGGCCGACATGTCTGGGATTCCGAGAGAAACGAAAGCTTCATTCCAAAGAATTCTGTTTTCATCTATATGGAAATCTTCAAAACTTATTTCATCGAAATTGCCCTCTAATTTGAGTTCTGAGTTATAAACAATGACTTCATAAATGCCTCTTTTGCGCAGGTCTGAATTTAGATTTCCATCGATTTTCAGCGTAGTGGGCAAGAAATGAGCAAAATGCTTTGTAGTGTATACTTTGCCCTCATCTTTCAATGTTCGCTCAAAGGGAATGGTAAGAATTGGGCCTGCTATTTCAAGCGGTGCACCCCACTTTTCCGATACTTCTCGAATGGCCTCGGATTGATTGAGCTGCCTTTCAGCTATCAATGACTTAATCATTGAATTGGGAATGAGCAAAATAGCTATAAGAAAGCCCATGGAGAGCAACTTTATGCTTACCGAATTTTTGAAACTGTTGTTGATGCGTTCGAACACCGTTTCTTCTCTGTTTTCCATAATTGATTTTTAAAAGTACTTTGTATTTCAAAGTGAAAGAATAAAAAAATATTACCCTCTCCCTGTTTGTTCTTTAATTAGGGCTTCCAAAGCATCTATATGCTCTGCAAAGGCCTGTTTTCCTACTTTAGTTGCCATATATTTAGTATTGGGTTTTCTGCCCACAAATGTTTTTTCTACTTCTATATATACTTCTTTTTCCAAGGCTTTTAAATGGCTTGCCAAGTTTCCGTCAGTAACATCCAAAACCTCCTTTAACCGGTTGAAGTCCATTTCTTCACCGGCAATCAAAGCAGACATAATGCCTAGGCGAACCCTGTTTTCAAAGGCCTTATTAAGTTTATGTATGTTTACTTTCAACGTTCGTATCTAAAGTACATCAATGCTCCGTATACAATGTGCATTACGCCAAAGCCTGCAGCCCAAATGATTAAACCATAACCTGGAACAGCGCAAGCCAAAAGACCAAGTCCAGCTTCGGTTAATCCCAAATAGCGAATATCACGGAAGGTATATTTGCTGGCGTTAACCAAAGCCAAACCGTAAAAGATTAGCGTTGAGGGCGCCATTAGCGAAATATTACCGCGAGTATACAGAATGATTACAAAGATACCACCTATCACCAATGGAATCATAAGATTATAAACCACTCTTTTGGCGCTTTCGTCCCAGAATTTAACACCATGCTTCCGCGCCTTTTTGGTAGTGAAAAGCACGCCTGTACCCACAGCTAAAACAAATACCAAAACCAAGTCCAGAATGAGTAAATTAAGGTTTTGAGCGATTTGCCTTTTGCTTACCAAGTCGTAAATCAACTCGTCACTCACATAAATGAGTCTATAAGCTACAGCCGCACCAATAAGTGCATATATACCTGCCAAAACTCCAGATAATCCGCTCAGCGAAATAAAGCGCGAGGACTTCTCCATAATGGAGCGAATCTCTGACAGATCTTTTAAGTAATCTTTTTCCATTATAAAAGTACTTTGTGATGCAAAGTAATTAGTTTGTTTTGATGGTGCAACACTCTTTCGAAAAAAATCCCCTCTAATCAGATTTCTTTTATAAATTATTAATTATAAATCAAAAATTATATTTATAATTGCCATGTATGTATTTGTAATTAATTATTTCTAGATAATCATATAATGTTAAAACAAGCAGAGCGGATTCAGAGAATCCATGAGTTAATCAAAAGAAAGGCTACTGGCTCCCCAAAAGAGCTAGCCTCTCGTTTAAGCATTAGCGAAAGACATCTCTATAACCTGCTGGACTTAATGAAAGAGTTAGGCGCTCCGATAGTTTACTCTATTACTTTGTGCTCTTACCATTATGAATATGAAGTTACATGGAGTATGGGTTTTTCATCTTTAGGAGAGAATTCAATGGCTAAAATAAAAGCAAATGGAATTTTTTTTATAAACTATTGTCAACTGCAACTATATTTCAGTGAACGCTACTAAACTTGTTTCTAAGAAGCTACTCTATATTTGGGACTGGCTTTGAGTTTTAGTTTAACATTAAAATTTCACAAAAATGAAAAGTTTGAGTTTAGAGAAGATGGAGCAAGTTGAAGGTGGAGACTGCTTAACGGAGAAAATGGCGTTCTCTGGCGGAATTGCTGTTGGTTTAGTCGTAGCCGGTGCATTAACAGGGGGAATAGCCTTTGCCGTTGCAGGTTTAGCATGGGCTTGGATTGGCTCTGCTGCGACAGTTGTTGCTTGTATGGATTAAATTAAAATACTATGAAAAAATTAGAACCAAAAGAAATGCAGTTAATAGCAGCTGAAGGATGGTTTACATCCTTCATTGGCGGTGTATGTGCAGGTTGGGGCGCTGCTCAAATAATCAATTTAATAGCATATTCTAATCCGATAACGGGTACGGCAGCAACAGTCATGAATGTCGGGTGTACAGTTTTTGCTATTGGAGGTGGATATTCCTGATGTAAAATTTATTTATCATTTTAGATTGAAAATAAAATGTGCAAATATAAAATACTAAGGTTGTTATCATTTACAATGCTTGTCTCTATTATAATTTTTATATATAGATGTTATGCAGTAGGCTTTAAGGAGTTGTACTATGCCGAGCGGATGATTCCAATCCTAGTATTTTTGTATATTATAGTTTTCCCTCATATTAAAAAGAAATATAATTAATGCTGTAAATGATTCTTTCATATGATGTACTGCTGTTTTGAAAAAGATGATAAGCACTTTTCTTTATGAAAAATTTTGAGAGGCAATAAACCCTAGCAAACGATAAAAAATAATTATTTCGAAATGAAAGTTTATGCCACTCTGGGTTTAATACTAATTATTTTCTTATTACCATCTTTAGTATTAGACTTACTGGTTATTAGCGAAACCGACTATATAAACTATTTTGCAAAAAGATTACCCGCTGACATTCTTGATGATTTTGTTAAAGAATCATTAAAATGGAAGTGGTTAGCTTATCTAATTACGGTTTTGATCATAATATTTAAAACACTAATTATTTCATGTTTCATTTGGCTTGGCATTTATCTCTCGAATGAGCGACAATCATTTCAAAAAATTTGGAAAGTTACAATAGTAGCTCAAGCAATATTCGCTTTGAAAAGCTACATTCTAATGGTCAAATTAATTTTTACTTCAGATTTCAATTTAGACCACTTACAAACATTTCACCCACTGTCATTAGCGGGACTTTTTGACACTGAAAATATTCCGGGATACTGGAGCTTTTTACTTCAATCTCTAAACCTCTTTGAAGTAGCCTATTGGTTTTTATTAGCCTATTTCCTTTCAAAAGAACTTAAAGGCACCTTCAATGATGGGCTTAAAATAGTGGTAAGTTCCTATATCCCAGCTTTCGCACTTTGGCTAGTTGCCGTTACTTTCTTTTTAGTGTCAAACAGTTAGCGATGAGTAAGAAAGTGATTTTAAAGTTGATTATCGGAGCTTTAGTTTTAGTCACGACCATTTTGGTTATTGGCCTTATCTCAAAACTCAAGCAGAAAGATAGTTTAGAAAAGAAGCAGCAAGCCATCAATTTAAATGGTGTAGAATATTTAAGTGCTTCTTTACCAGAGAAGAAAAATGCTATCATTGCCCTTTTCCACCCTTCCTGTGACTTCTGCCAAGCTGATGCTAAAATGGTAAAGGAGCACATTGACCTGTTCAAAAATATAGATTTAATCTGGTTGAGTTACGATGATAAAGATTCCATTGATCAATTCTCCAAAACCTATGAGCTCAATAGCTATGAAAATATTCATTTCTCTTATATGGAGATTGAAGTGATGCTTGAAAGGTATGGCAATGTAAAATTCCCAACCTTTCTCGCTTATAAAAATGGAGCGTTGCTTCAGAAATTTGTCGGGATTACTAAACCAGAAGTATTACTCTCATTATATGACTAAGAGTAAAAGACATATCATTCTTATTGTCTACTTAGAGCTTATATCCCTTATGCTCACTTGGGTTGCCATAAATATTTTACAGAATGATTCCTCAGTCTTGTATGTATTGGGCTTTGCAATGTTGCTTATCGCTGTTTTTTGTCAAATCAAAACTTGCAAAATCCTCTTCTTATAAAAATCCAAGTTAAAATTCAATGGCCAAAAAGGACATATATCAACAATACCATATTCAGCAACAAGATCAATCAGATTGTGGTGTCGCCTGTCTGGCTTCATTAATAAAGTATTTTGGTAGTGATATTTCATTAGAAAGGCTTAGGGAAGTAAGTGGCACGTCAAAGGAAGGCACCACACTTCTGGGTTTATACCAAGCTGCTAATGAAATTGGTCTCAATGCAGAAGGTTTTGAGGCAGAAATCAAACACCTTAAGAATTTAGAATATCCTGCCATTCTACATGTAATCTTGGAGGGAAAACTACAGCATTACGTAATTCTATATGCATTCGAGAATGATCATTTTATCATCAGTGATCCTGCTCTGGGCTTATTAAAACTTAAAGAAGCTGAGCTAGAAGAAATTTGGAAATCAAAGGCACTACTTTTAGTAAAGCCTACTGATAAACTGGAGCTCAAACAAGTTAAAAAAGGTAAGCAAAAGCAATGGTTGGTTGATATCGCCAGGGAAGATTTTGGTTTATTAGGAATTGCTACATTTTTAGGCATCGTTATTTCTGTCTTAGGCATCAGTACTGCTATTTTCTCTCAAAAACTTATTGATGTAATTCTTCCAGAAAAAGACATGCAACGGCTGGTTTTAGGGTTGGTACTTTTAGCCATACTACTTATGGCACGTTCAGGCATTGGCTACTTACGCACGCTATTACTCTTAAGGCAATCAAAAGATTTTAACAATCGCATCATTAAAAAGTTTTACGATGCACTGCTGCACTTGCCAAAGCGATTTTTTGACTCACGAAAAACAGGAGAGCTGATAGCAAGAATGAATGATACAGGTCGGATACAACGCACCATTAGCTTTGTTTTAGGAGATATTGTTATTCAATTCTTGGTGGGAGTTACCTCTTTGGTTTTTGTGTTTACATATTCATGGCGGGTTGGGCTTATATTACTAGGTTTCGTGCCCATTTATGTATGGGTAGTCTTGCGCTTTAACAAACCCATTACTGCGGGCCAAAAAGAAGCTATGCAAGCCTATGCAATGAATGAAAGTAATTATGTAGACACCATCCAAGGGGTTGAGGTTATTAAGAACCAAAACAAAGAGGCCATTTTTGGTAAAGCTACGGAAGTGATCTACGGTCATTTTCAAGAAAAAGCATATGGATTAGGGCTTATTGGTACTAAGTATGGAGTATGGGCACAGATTACCGGAGTATTGGCCATTGTTTCCGTTCTATCTTTTACTTCGTATTTGGTTTTGCAAGAGGTACTTCAGGTAGGTGAATTAGTTGCCATTCTATCTATGGCGGGAGGTTTATTTCCAGCAATAGAAGCCATCGCAAGAGCGAATATTCAAATTAGGGAGGCCAAAATTGCTTTTGATAGAATGTATGAATTTACATCCATTGAGTCTGAGTATTCTCCTTTTGAAACGGAGTCTGAAGCTTTGGATATCCGTTCAATTAAAGTCAAAAATCTGTCTTTTCGCTTTCCTGGAAGAAAGCAATTGCTTAAGTCCATTAGCCTTGAAATCAACAAAGGAGAAATGGTTTGTTTGTTGGGCGAAAGCGGTAGTGGAAAAAGTACTTTTATTCAGGTACTTCAAAAGTTTTATGGGTTCGAATCAGGAGAAATAATGGTAGATGAGCAGCCTTGGGCAAAAGTTCATCCTAAGACCCTCAGGGATTCTATTGGAATTGTACCGCAAGAAACCAAGATTTTCAATGGTTCATTATTGGATAATATTTTACTAGGGGAAACAGAAGTTGTTCCAGAAAAGCTGCAAGCCTTTTTTGAGTCTTACGGGCTCGATCCTTTCTTTAGAAATTTTCCGCAAGGTTATGCTACGATTCTAGGTGAAGAAGGAGTCAATATTTCTGGTGGGCAAAAGCAATTGGTCGCTCTGGCTCGTGCCTTGTGGAAAAAACCAAAGGTGCTTTTATTGGATGAGGCTACTTCGGCCTTAGATCGAAAAACCGAGAAATTCGTACTGAACCTCCTTCAAAGCCTAAAAGCAGAGATGTCCATCCTTTTAGTCACTCATAGAATCACCACAGCTTCTCAAGCTGACAAAATCTATATTTTAGAAGAAGGTGAAATCACCAATTTCGGGAATCCCAATGCACTCCTTGAGTTTGACAATTTTTATAGTGATTTTTATAAAGACTTTGGATTAGTTCAGGCTTAGCATATACACTGGGCATGTAAGGGTCAAGAATAACTCAAATACTGAGTTGATTAGAGAGGGTTTGAACGAGATTAGGAGGAATTAATGTATAGGACATTCATACCCGTATTTCCAATTATTTGCTTTCTGCTTTTTTTGCAGAGTCGTCTTTGGCTCAGCACTTCCACTTAATTCTTAAGGATGGCGAAAGCAAAGAGCCAATAACCTATGCCACAATTGTAGGAGATAATGGTGGCTTCCCCTATTCTGACTTTGACGGAAGCTTCGAAATCTCTGGATCTGATTCTATCACCGTGAGCCACGTAAATTATGGAAGCCACGCTGTTTTTATAAGAGATTCCATTCTTAACAATACCATATATCTCACACAAAAAACAAGGGCTCATGAAACGGTTGTCTTAACTCTTGCCAACAGAAAGGCTAAACCATACAGAGTAAGGAATCTAGTTCGAAAATCTAATTATACTATCAACATAGCAGAGCAAATGCAGATTGTTCTCTATATGCCTGAGGATAAATACACTGAAGGTTCGACCATTTTGTCCATCGAAATCCCAGCATTCAGCCGAAAAAAGAGACATATGGTAGACTGATTATAAGGACCAAACTTTATTCCGTCAACCCCGAAAACAAATTACCCATGTCCGAATTCATTTATGATGAAGTAGTGATTAAAATAGAATATTTCAACTCTAAAATTTATTCAATTGATCTTGAAAAGCACAATATTTCATTATCTTACACTCTTACCATTATCAACATGAATTTGTATGGAATATGGGTTTTCATCTTTGAAAGAATATGCCATGTCTACGATTAAGGAGAATTGTATTTTCTCTATAAATCATTATGCACCACAATCATATTTCAGTTAGCAACGCTAAACTTGTCCATAAGAAGCTACTCTACATTTGAGGCTGGCGTTGAGTTTAATATTAAAATTTCACAAAAATGAAAAGTTTAACTTTAGAGAAGATGGAGAATGTACACGTTGATAGTGATTGTATCGCAGATGGGTTTCTGCTGAGAATGGCGCTCCTTGGAGGTGCTATTTTAGCTGCATCAATTATCGCTGACATAGTCGCTGTTGTTGCCGCATGGGGATGGGGAACGTTTGCTGCAAATTATATTGGAGCTGGTATTGCCGGTATTGGCATAGGTGTAGGAGCTGGAATGCTTGAAGGCTGCCTTAATAAGAACTAAAATGAGAAGCAAGGACTTTCGCATGATTTTAATATTACTGATAGGTCTACTAAACCTATCAGTAATATTTGTTTTAATCTGGTTGATTAATAACTATTCGAGTTTCCAAACAGAAAAAGGTATTATTAAGATGATTCTACTAATTTTTTTCTTGTTTATAATGATTCTTGTTTCCTTCGTTTCATATCGAAGTATTAGACGACTATTCTAATGGGGCTTCGAAATAACATCTTAGTTAAGGAAGGAGTGAATATTTCTGGTGGCCAAAAGCAATTCGTGGCATTAGCTCGCACCCTTTGGAAGAAACCAAAGGTGCTTTATTGAATGAGGCTACTTCGGAATTAGATCAGCAAAACTGAGAATACAACGCTTGGCTCAGAAAAATTTGTCATAGCTTTGCTGCGATTTTAGGGCTTGAGGAAAGAATTGTTGGAACGTGATAGAAAGCTCATCACTTTAAAGCGTATTTTTTTTGACCGATTCAATTCTTATCGAACAAATTCAGACGGGTAATCATCAAGCCTTTGAGTCGCTGTTTAAACAGTATTTCAAAGTGCTTTCTGTTTACGCTAAGCGATTTCTAAATGACTTAGATCTTGCTCAGGATATTGTGCAAGAGGTTTTCGTTAAGTTTTACGAACAGCGTGAAAAGCTTCATGTACATACTTCTCTAAAAGCCTTGCTCTATCAGGCGGTGCGTAATCGTTGTTTGGATTATTTGAGAAGCCAGAAAACACGTTCGGAACACCACGAGCAAATCTTGAATGCTTCTTTAGGCCAAGATGAAGATCATACCGATTGGGTGGAACAAACCGAGCTGGAAGAAAAAATTTACCAGGCCATTGCCGATTTACCTGAACAGTGTCAACTCATTTTTAAAATGAGCCGCATTGATGGAATGAAAAATCAGGAGATTGCCGAAGCACTCAATATTTCAAAAAGAACTGTCGAAACGCAGATTAGCAATGCCTTGAAGCGCTTGAGAAAGGATATTTTTCTTTATCTCAAAGTGCTGATTATGATTGCGTTAAAAAATATTTCATAATTTTTTTCAAACCACCTACGTGTGTTTTGATGCCCACCCGTCATTAAATTGAAAGCATGGATAACCAGCACACCATAGAAGACAGCCTACTGATTGCTTACCTGAAAGGAGAAGCCGATCAATCTCAAATTGAGCAGGTAGAGTTGTGGCTGTCATGTAGCGAACAAAATCAGAAGGATTTTGAAAAACTTAAAAGTGCTTGGTTTCATTCAGATGCCGTGGCCGATTTTGAAGCCATTGATGTGGAAGCGAACTGGCAGCAGCTTAAGCAAAAGCTTCAACTCGATGCTCCAAAAGCAAAACAGCATTTTTGGCGACCTGCAATTTGGCGTTACGCGGCAGCAGTGATACTGATATCAGCGGTTGGATATTTGGCACTCCAGTTTTTAGCTCAGCCTGAAATGATTGAAGTCACTGCTTTGGCAGAAGAGCTTAAGGTTGACTTGCCGGATGGTTCTCAGGTTTGGCTCAACAAAGGAGCAACACTTAGCTATCCAGAGACATTTGTTGGCGGAGGCAGGAATGTTTCTTTGAAAGGAGAAGCTTTTTTTGAAGTGGCTCACGATCCTTCAAAACCTTTTAAAGTTGAAGCTGATGGTACATTCACTGAGGTTTTAGGGACATCCTTCAACCTAAGTGAAATGGAAGCTTCGGCCCTGGAATTGGTTTTGGTTACGGGAAAGGTCAGTTTTTCTGCTGGTGAACAGAAGGTGATTATGTTGCCAGGAGAGACGGTTAAGCTGGATGGTTCGGGTAATCTTACCAAGCAGCCAAACGAAAACCGAAACTTTTTATCGTGGAAGACAGGGAAGTTAGAATTCAGAAACACGCCAATGACTCAGGCAATTCAAGATGTAGAATCGCTATATGGAGTGAAAATTGAAATTAAAAATGCAGAATTCGCGACATGCCCTATTACCACAACTTTTGAAAACGAAAACTTAGATGATGTTCTCAAAGCTTTCAAAACACTATTCAACGCAACAATTGAAAAAGTAAACGACACATATATTATCGATGCGCAGGGTTGCTAAATGGTCCAATAGCAAGAAGCCCAAAGCTTAAAAACTCAAGAAAATATGCAGTTCAAAACAACACTTACAGCCATAGCTATGCTCATTTCTGTCGGACTTATTATCATAGAAGTGGGGCCTTTACTCAGGGAAAAGTTCACCTCTTCACCAGCTTGGTCTATAGAAACTCAAGTCTTTCAATCTATAAAAAATTAAACTCAATCTATATCGAGGCTCGCCTCAAACAACAAAAATTAAAAGTCATGAAAAAAACAGCAATTCTTATCATTCTGCTCATCGCAACCGTTTCTGCTTTTGGTCAAGAGCAAGACAATGAAATAAAAACTCTTTTCGGAAATAGTGCACCACGATCCAATGGTGGTTATGGAGCAGTTAGCACGGGATATACCAAAATTGGCGACCGAGACGCCATCTTAATTGGAGGTAGAGGCGCTTGGCTCATTAATCATTCTTTCGGTTTGGGACTCGCTGGTCATGGGTTTCTTTCAGAATTTAAGTTAGATGAATCTCTAGGAGCTGACTATCAACTGGCCGGGGGTTATGGTGGGCTTATGTTCGAATTTATCGCCATGCCTAAAAGCCCAATTCACCTTAGTTTTCCCGTAACTGTGGGCGCAGGAGGAATGTCTTATGTAAAACGCGGCTTTGTAAACGGCCCGAATTATGACTTATTCAACGAAGATTCTCAAGCGTTTTTTGTGGTAGAACCGGGTGTTGAACTAGAAGTGAACGTGATTAAAATTATGCGTTTGGCTTTTGGAGTTAGTTATCGCTATACCTCAAATATCGATTTAGAATATTACGACAATCAACAATCCATTGTGAGCAGCGATGTACTGCGAGGCTTTTCCGGTGGAATCACTTTTAAATTCGGTAAATTCTAGATTAAATAACTTATTATCAATGCATTACTTCTTAGAAATCCGAGTAAAAGAACTAATGCATTGCGTAAATTTGAATAGAAGCGAGAATTCATAATTAGTTTCCCATAGTAATGAAGCCATTGTTCCAAACTCTTCTGATCACCTTTTTAAGCACAATGCTTTTACAGGCCGATGAACAATGGCTTCAGAAAAAAATCACGGTTACTCTGGACAATGTTCCGGTGGAAAAGGCGCTGGAAAGAATTGAGGAGGAAGCTGGTGGATTTGTTTTCGTTTATTCTCCCGAAACTTTTAATGTGAATAGAAAAGTCTATTTCCGATTGAAAGAAAAATCTGTAAAGAGAATTTTGGAACTGATTTTTGAAGATCAAGGATTGGAGTTTCAAGAGTTGGATGACCGCATCTACATTAAAAAGAAACGACCAAAAGGAACAGAAATTTCGAAAACAACAGAAGTTAAAGAAAGTAGCCAAATCCCTGAAAATCAGCAATCCAAAGCTGATCAACCAAAAGCGCTAAAGCCACAATCAACGCCAAAAAAGGCAGAGAGAACCAAAACAGTAAGAGAAGAAGCAAAGGAGACTTCGACAATAACAGAAAGTGAACCAGTAGCAGCTCAAGGAGGAAATTATATAGAGTTGCTTTCTAGCTATTCTAAAGATGATGCGCAGTTGGAAATCAAAACCCGCGAGCCCATTCCTGAATTGATTTTCTCAGAGAATAGATTTTTCAAGTATCCTATATCTGCTGAGTTGGTAACGACTTTGGTAGATTTTCCGGCAATGCCTCGCATGGATTCGGTGGTTTATGTGCCGCCTACTATGAAACAGACGAGTAAAAGGCCTAAAATGAAAAAGAACAAAAAGGAGGAGGAAGAAGACAAGCGTTTTCGTTTCTACGGAAGTTCTAAAACGGCCTATACGCCATTGGATGACCGTTCAGGTATACAAATGGGCGGAAGTGTAATGTGGCTCAAATCCAAGTCGATTGGTTTGGGCGTTTCTGGTTATGCCATTCAAAATTCACCAAAAATGGATCAAGTCCTGTCGGCTAATTATCGCATTGCGGGAGGCTATGGAGGCATTAAAATGGAATACATTGCCTTTCCCGATAAAATGATTCATGTGCGCTTTCCGTTGATGCTTGGTGGAGGGGAAATGCGATATGCCCAGAAATTTGACATTTCAAACATCGGAACTTTTGATCCTGTTGCGGAAGATTCACAACTCGTTTTTGTGGCCGAACCTGGCTTTGGTGTAGAAGTCAATATTCTAAAGTTTATGAAAGTTTCGTTAGATGGTACGTACCGTTTCGTCAGCAATTCAAACTTAAACTATCAGCAATCTGGCGATCCAATCCTATCTACAGGAACCCTAAATGGCTGGACAGGAGGCATTACAGTGAAATTCGGCAGGTTTTGATAAAGTCTGATTTTCCGAATGCTAAATGGTTTTAATCTAGTTTTGAATACCTTTAAATCATATGCTCCCATATTGGAAGAAGTAGTTGATTGGTTTACTATGATTACGGCCATGGCTAAAGACAATGCCATATAAATTCATTATGGATCGGGTGTAAGACCTTCTGAGTTACAGCTTCAGCGCTACCACTTGTTGGCTGAATGGTTTAGAGAACATAAACAGGTGTATACCTTTGGTCATCAGAATAAAAAAGAATTGTATTGAGTTCAATGAAAAGAGCCAGTTTGTGACTAGCCTCTTCTACTTTTTCGGGAATGTCTGACCCCTAATGAATAGATCAATAAATGTAATTTACCACAACCGCTAAAGAGAAATCACTTTTTTCAATTATTCCGAGCGAGGTTCCTGTATAAATTGCAGTGAATATCTTTTCCTTTTCCAGTTTCTGTGAAGCAATCTCATGACCGTACAAGCGATAGGAAATGCTCTCATTGGGTGATGTGCTCCAGTTGCTTTTTCTATAGAACTTTTCACCTTTGTCAATCTGGACAAATAGAACGAAAAGGCCTTCTTTTTCTATGGGGATTTTGTATCTACTTAGGTCAATATCGTACCAACCCTGTTTTGCTGGTATATGAAGCTCCTCTTCTGTAAGAAGATCGGAAAAGCTACTAATTGCGTAGAGTTTAGTTTCCCTAATCTGTCCTTTCTTTTGAGGTTGCAGTATTCTAAGGTAGAAAGGAGTGTTGTATAACTCACCTGTTACGTAAACCTTTAGTGACTGTAAAACCCCTTGCTCTTTCTTACCTTCGGGTTGTATATATACCCCGTGTGCATAGCCTGGTGATGACACACTTGCTCCAGATATTTCGCTTCGTACGGGTATGGTTTCATCTCCGATCTTTCCTTGCCTTTCACCCTCTTCACTTATCACATAATCAGGTAATACATAGATTTTCTCTCTTAAATATAATGTTATGTTTTTATTCACCAGTTCGGACAACACGACAGTAGTATCATGGAACCCCAGGGATGAAAAAAGAATTTTATGATTCAGAGGAATACTATCTAGCTTCAACATAAAGCTACCATCCTCAGCTGTTGTGGTACCTTGTTTTTTACTGGTTATATTTAGAACGGATGCATTGGTGATTGGCGCTTTGTCATTCAAACCTAAGAGCCTACCCCGTATTTGATTTTGCTCAAACGCACTAAGGTTTGTGACAGTCAGAAAAAAGGCAGTCACGGCTAAAAATTTTATAAAGGAGAGTTTTCTCTGGTCAGAGTCCATAGGTCTTTAAATGCCTTAATAAATTTTTGTTGTTTTTGTCCACGTTTTTCGAGGAGTACAGGGCAATCTTTATTGTACCATCCCTATCGACCATTACGTAAGAAGAGTGGTAGAGTACTTGCTGGGTGCCTCCATAGAGGTCTTCACTAGTATAGTACGCTTGATCTTGCCATTGGGTTAGGTTCTTGTCTCCATATAGATATCCGGGCTTAATATCCTTCCCAAGGATTATGATATTCTGTTTTCCAATCACTGTGGTAAGTTCATTCAAAAACTCTAAATCCCGGTGAATACAGTCCCAGCAACTTTCTTGCTCAAAAAAGTAGATCAGGCTTTTATCACTTATTATCTCATTAATTTGTAGTTCTTCCCTGTTTTTGTTCTTTATGGTGATACCACCAATCTGAGTGCCCACCAGAGACCAACTATATTGTTGTAGGTCATAGGCCTCTGTCAACAGGTATCTAAGATTCTCTACTTGGGCTTGATTATTTTTCAAATGAATATCTAAAGCTTCTGTCTCATTTTTCATTTTTAAGTACAATACGGCCATAATTATGATGAGCAACAAGGCCGCCCAGGTAAATATTTTCTTAATCATTTTGACCTCCCATCCTCCCAAACCTATAAAGTAATAATACAGGGGTTTCATCAGACGTTCTGGAAGGCCAAGAAACACCTTTGTTCAGTATGTGTCCCTCCGGTAACGCCAATTCTTCATTTGAATAATAGCTGATGTAAAAATGATCGTTTAAGGTTAGAGGTGGGATTAACAAACCAGATCCAAAATCTGTGGTCAGTTCCGTAATATTATTGCTTTGCTCAGATTCATTGGTATATAGGACAAGTTGTTTCTTTAAGCCTGCTTTTCTGTACCAAAAACTTTGCAACCCTTCTTGGCGATCGTATAGATGTGGTCCCATATAATATTGGTTTTTTATCACCTCTGTTTCAAATTTCTCAGCTTCAGTGGCCGGCCAAAGGCTTTCTGGAACACGCTTATCTCCGAAATCAATGGCTACAAAAGGTTTCATGTCCTGACCGCTTATTTTATATACTATATCTTCCAAAGGGCGGGCATAATAGCTTTCTTTTTCCACTTTGCTCAGGGTTTCAGGAAAAGAGAGTTCCATAGCAGAAATGGGGGATTTAAAAAAGTTGGCCAGGGTATTCAATGACTTATCCTTGATCTGAAAACCTCCATATTCGTCTTCCGAGGTTTGTTTATCGCTAAAGACAAGTAGGTTCTGGCTATTATTTATCATTTCAATATTCATTGCCACACCTTCCATGCGCTGTGCCCTTAGAAAATTAAAATTCTCCAGATCATAATATACATATTGCATCTTACCTCTGTCGTTTACAATTAGTTCCCTGCTTTTTGTGTCTATACAAAAGCTTTCCAGACTTTTGTACTCTTTAGGGCCTATTCCTTTGTTATTAAGTTGTTTGACAAAAAAACCGTTTTTGTTAAAAACGGTGATGGTTCCTGTTTGATAAGCATCCATCAGGTAGTATTCCCCTTGATACACTTTGATTACATCAATATTTCCAAAGTAGACAGTGTCCGGATGGTCGAGAGGAAGAACAATGAGGCTGTCAATAACCTGATTATAGGCTACCTTCTGACCATTATCGCTCACTTGGATGGTGGGTATATTTAATGTTTCAGGAGTGCTTTGACAACCTAGCCACAAAAGTATCATTGTCAATGGGGGATATTTTTTCATAGATTTTAAGTAAGTGCTGAGCCTTTACACTCAGCACACTTTGACTTCACTTATTTTTAGTATTACTCTAAATTGATATCCGGAAGGTCGGGCCAAGTGCTTTGTTGCACTTTGCAGGTAGCTCCCGGCTTGTCTTTACAATTGGAACTGAACCATTTTTTCTTTTTTTCACAAAAGATAACAAAGGTTCCATCCTCAGATGTATGACAGGGCCCCGTCTGTGATATTGCAACGTTGTTGGCTAGTGTGAGACCGAATAACAGCAGCATAAAAGCGCTCAAGTAATTCATGACTTTTTTTCTCATGGTTTTATTGTTTTAATAAGTTGCCTACTCTATAAGGTTTTCAGCAGTTGCCCCTTTAAGTTGAATTTTTATTTAAAAGGATAATAATCCAAGACATACAAAGTATTTAAATAGTATGAAACAGATTTAAAAAATCTTTGAAGTTTTTAATTATATGAATTAATAGATTGTAATACTTAATAATTAAAGTTGTTTAGGATATTTATTTTTTTGTAAAAATTTAATAATATAATTTTTTATGTATAATATCTAATTTTTAATTAACTAATTAATATTTTAAAACACAATCTTTTTTGTGTTTTTATTTTCTAAATAGTCGCAATTATAGTTGGAAAGAAGGTCAAGAAAAGTGCTCTGATATTCAATTTTATTACTTAGTAATCCTGGAGATTATGGCTGATATTATACAGCAAAGCGAATGTCTAGATACTATACCTATACTTCCGTAAAACGTATATTAAGCTGAAGATTTACCGCTACTCAGCTTCAATGATCAAATGCCCTAGTTCAGGGCTGTTGTAAATGAGTTCCATCTCCCGTTCAATAATCTCCCTCACCTCCGTTTTATCTGGCGGTAATTATCTTCTACTTCACCGGGTGATAATTGGTCCAAAAAGGAGGTTGATGAAATGATTACCAGATTTCAATTGGCCTTTTTGCGCCCTGCCAGTCCTTATAATATGGAGTTTATTTATTGCTTGGTCGGCAATATTGTAGACAAACATGTGGTAGGAAAGGATTTAGGGGTTGTTCGCGGTACTAAACAATTTGCTCCGGATACAAAGGTTTATTGTTTTCCTATGCAATGAGGTGACGGTTATGAAAATATACAAGTTATAGGAAAGCCAAGAAAGCGTAAGTCAATGATAAGGGTGGTAACTCAAGCGAGTTATATCAAAAATTGGCAACTAAAAAAGGTATATGATCCATTTATTATTACTGAAATGGTCAACAATTTCGGTTGGACAAATCATGAGGACGATAAAAAGAGAATTGAAGAAATGATTAAATGGTTACCAGATAAAACCATAGAGAAAATTAAAGATGAAGAATGAAAAGCTTATATTCCGTTATCACCATTCTTTCAATCATGGAAGCCAAACCTTCATAATTGGTGAAAGGTTTTTTGAAGTAAGTACTGAAGGAGCCGTGTATTGGTTCATCAATCATATGTTTGAGATTTCTCCCCAAATTTATAACGACATTTCCAGCAGCGTAGAAATAGAAAGACTACCGCATGAATTTCGCTTTCGTACTATATGTGATGGCATTACCAAAAGTCTTTATGTCAATGATAAATTGATCATTACTTGTTTAGACGACATGCCTCCTGAACTTACTCGCTTCGATAAAAGCGTGATGGATCTTTTTAATTCTTCCAGCCGTACCTACCTCAATGAGAGAAAATCAGGAATCTGTGAATGGTAGTTGCCGTGCTCATTTTTCCTCAACTCTTTACAAATTTGAATTCCAATTAATGAAATGACCTTTTCTGTTTTTCTGATTCTCTTAGGCTTTGCACTGTTAATCAAAGGTGCGGACTGGCTTGTAACGGGAGCTTCGGCCCTGACCAAAAAAATAATATCTCCGATTTTGCCATTGGCTTAACCATTGTGGCCTTTGGTACTTCCGCACCTGAGTTGGTGGTCAATTCCATTGCCTCTTATCAAGGTCATGCCGATATCGTTTTTGGTAACATTATCGGGAGCAACAATTTTAACTTGTTTATGATTTTAGGCATTGTTGGGCTTATTTCTCCTAATGTATGTTTGGAAGGAAATTCCCATCTCGTTTTTGGCCGTTCTTGCCCTTTATTTTCTCGCGGATAATTTCTTCAGAGAAAGCGTTACTATCAATTGCTGGGATGGACTGGTATTAATCACCCTTTTTGCTGGCTTTTTATACTATGTGTATAAGCAACTGCGGCCTGAACCTTCGCTTGAAGCCATCAAGGTGGAGGGAATGTCGAATGGAAAGATTTGGCTGTTTATTCTGTTAGGTTTGGCAGGATTGGTTTTTGGCGGTCGATTGATGATGGCCAAGCGGTAGAAATTGCGACCTCTTTTGACGTAAGTAAAAAAGTAATTGGATTGACCATTATTGCAGCCGGTACCCCATTGCCCGAGCTCACTACTTCTGTTGTGGCTGCCTTCAGAAAAAACAGCGGTATAGCGATTTGGCAATATCATAGGTTCCAACATCTTCAATATTTTTCTTGTTCTGGCTGTCAGTCCATTTATTCACCCAATTCTTTACAATCCTATTTTTAATTAAGACCTCTATTTGTTGGGGGCTGGAACCATGTCGCATTTTTGTTGTCATGTTTATGGGTAAGCGAAAATGACTTGATCGCTGTGAAGTCGGGTTTTTATTAGCAAGTTTCATTGCCTATACAGCATATCTTACCAATGGGGAGGCATAGCCTGCTTCAACTTAAATTTTGTATATGATTTTATTAATCGTAATATTGCGATATAGTGTTTGGAGAATGGGAATTACCAAAACCGATTTATTTACTGACGAACAAAATGCACTGGCCATGGCGGCAAAGGCTTTAGCCCACCCTGCACGTATCGCCATTTTAGAACATTTGCTAAGCGCAAAAGCCTGTATCAACAGCGATTTGGTTCAGGAATTAGGTTTGGCACAGGCTACGATCAGTCAGCATTTGCGTGAGTTGAAAGAAATTGGTTTGATCCAAGGCACTATTGAAGGCACCAGCATGAGCTACTGCATTAATCCCGATCGTTGGGAAGCTTTAAAAAATCAGTTTTTGGGTATTTTCGATCGCTACAAGTCTCCCTCTTCTTGCTGTTAAAAAAATTTGAAACCATTAATCGTAATATTGCAATGAAACTTTCTGACATTAAACAAGCCCTTACCCAAGTCGATCAGGTGAATTTTGTTTTGCCATCGGGCCAAAAAGTAGCTTCTCATTTTCATGTTACCGAAATTGGGCAAATCAACAAGCATTTTATTGATTGCGGAGGTACACTTCGCAATGAATCTGTAATCAGTTTTCAGCTTTTTACTGCCGATGATCACGACCACCGCTTGAGCGTGGAAAAACTACTGAAGATTATTAAGCTTTCTGAAGATAAATTGGCTTTGGGAAATCACGAGGTAGAAGTTGAATATCAAGGCGAAACCATCGGCAAATACGGACTTGATTTTAACGGAACGGAGTTTTTCCTTGCTTCAAAATTCACCGATTGCTTAGCTAAAGATAACTGCGAAATTCCAGCGCAAAAACCCAAAGTAAAATTGGCGACTTTAGGGTCGAATTCTGCTCCTAGTTGTGCGCCAGGTTCTGGTTGTTGTTAAGTCAATTTCTCATTCAAAAACCTAATCAAAAGCATGGAACTCATCAATCCATTACAACAAACCGTTGAACAACTCAATTTCGAGACCATTTCTGCTGAAAGAAAGGATGTTCTTCGACCGTTTATCGACTATGTACGAAGGAAGCTGAAGGAAAAAGCAATTCCAAGGCTAAACTTTATTTGCACTCACAATTCCCGCAGAAGCCAATTTTCACAGATTTGGGCCCAAACTGCAGCTTATTATTATGGCATAGATGCAAAATGCTATTCAGGAGGTGTGGAAGTGACCGCTTTCAATGCAAGAGCGGTTGAATCAATTCAAAGAATGGGCTTTCAGGTTTCCGTTGGTGAAGGAGAAAATCCTCAGGTATTGGTTCGTTTTGCTGAAGATGCAGAACCTGTTATCGCATTTTCCAAGCTTTTTGACCACGACAAAACTTTGGCCTCTGGTTTTGCTGCCATCATGACTTGCAGCCATGCCGATGAAAACTGCCCGTATATTCCTGGTGCGGAAGTTCGTCTACCTGTTCGTTATAACGACCCCAAGGAATACGATGATTCACCTTTAGAAAAAACCATGTATGACAAACGTTCTTTAGAAATCGCTACGGAAATGTTCTATGTTTTTTCTAAAGTGAAATAAGCATGGCCAAGAAAATTAAAAAACTGGGTTTTTTAGATCAGTATCTTACCCTCTGGATTTTTCTAGCAATGCTTACAGGAGTAGCTATCGGCTACTTTATTCCTTCCAGCGGAGATTTTATCAATTCGTTCAGTCACGGATCAACCAATATTCCTATTGCTATTGGCTTGATTTTGATGATGTATCCGCCTTTGGCTAAAGTGAATTACAAACTGTTACCAGCAGTTTTCAGAAATGTAAAAGTGCTTTCAGTTTCGCTAATTCTCAACTGGATTATTGGTCCAATTCTTATGTTTGTTTTGGCGCTGATCTTCCTTCAGGATTATCCTGAATATTTGGTTGGCTTGATTTTAATTGGTTTAGCCCGATGCATAGCCATGGTTTTGGTGTGGAATGATCTTGCAGAAGGAAGTAGTGAATATGGTGCAGGCTTGGTGGCCTTAAATAGCGTCTTCCAAGTTTTTGCTTACAGTTTTTATGCTTGGATTTTCATTACAGTATTGCCTCCGTATTTCGGTTTTGAAGGAGCTATTGTGGATATTTCAATTGCTACAATTGCCGAAAGCGTGTTCATTTATTTAGGAATTCCGTTTTTAGCGGGCATGTTAAGCAGAGCGATACTCGTGAGATTGAAAGGAGAAGATTGGTATAAAGAGAAATTCATACCCACAATCTCACCTTTAACTTTAATCGCCTTGCTATTTACCATTGTGGTCATGTTTTCATTAAAAGGAGAATTGATCGTTACCATTCCTTTAGATGTATTGAGGATTGCCATTCCCCTTCTTATCTATTTTGGTTTAATGTTCATTATTGGCTTCTTTTTTAGCAGAGCCATGGGTGCAGAATATGACAAAAACGCTTCAATTGCCTTTACTGCAGCAGGCAACAATTTCGAATTGGCCATTGCTGTAGCCATTGCGGTGTTTGGACTGAATTCAGGTCAGGCATTTGCCGGAGTTGTTGGGCCTTTGGTAGAAGTTCCTGCCTTAATTCTTTTAGTTAAAGTAGCCTTTTGGCTGAAGAAAAAGTACTATCTGTAACTTATTAGAGCTCTAAAGTTTTAAAATCTTGGAGCTCTATTTATTCGCCAGCGCATTGGCGGTTTGGGCTTTGTAAGATCTGCTGATCGGGATTTGTTCTCCCTCAATCACAACATATTCTTTGGTATAAGAACTGACTTTTTGCCTCGCAATAATAAAGGAACGGTGAATTCTCAGAAAATCTCCACGCTCTAAAGCCTTTTCTATTGCTGAAATATTGCTACGCGAAGGAATTTGATCCTTTTCGGTTTTAATGATCAACTGCTCGTTCAAACTTTCAATGTAGAGAATTTCATCAAAGGGAATTCTGACATTGACCCGATTGGACATTACATCCAAAAATTCTGGTATCGACTGAGTTTGCTCTTTGGAATTCTGATGCTCTCTCAAAAATTTTTCAACTCCTTGCTTCAATCGCTCAGGCGAAATGGGCTTCAGCAAATAATCTACCGCCTGTAAGTCAAAGCCTTCAACAGCATATTCGCGATGTGCGGTTGTGAAAATCACCTTCACATCTTTGCTTAAACTCTTGGCCAGCGAAATGCCAGAAATATCGGGCATGTTGATGTCCAAAAAGAGCAGATCTATCGGTTGTTTGGCCATTAAATTGAGTAATTCTACTGCATTTCTGCATTGGCCAACCAACTTCAAAACTGGGATTTCCTGAATATGGATTTCCATAATTTGCCTTGCCGTAGGTTCGTCATCAAGTATGGCACAATTCACCATTCGCTTTTAATTTCTGTCCAGTTTTAAGTTTACGATATACTTTCCGTTTTCAAAAGCATGCGTCAATTCATGAGCATCAGCATAAAGCAAATTCAATCGGCTTTTGATGTTTTTTAGGCCGATACCGTTTTGGTTTTCGGCTGCTTGCTTTGCGGAATTTTCGCTGTAAAAATGAATTTGATTTGCCATAATATTCACACTCATTCGTACCGAAAGAACTCCATTTTCTCTAGTTCCATGTTTGAAAGCGTTTTCTACAAAGGGAAGAAACAGCATGGGTGGAACCATTAGATTTTCGTCAATAGAGGCAAAATCAGCCTCAATTTTTAAACTATCAGCAAAGCGAATTTGCTCCAGGCTGATGTACTGTTCAATATGTTTCAGCTCGTTAGCCAAAGGCACTTTTTCTTTGTTTACGCTATACAAAATGTAATCGAGTAGAGATGAAAGCTTCAGAATCGTTTCCGGAGCCTTTTCCGATTTGGTGAGCGACATGCCATAAATCGTATTCAAGGTATTGAAAAGGAAATGTGGCTGAATTTGAGATTTCAGGTAATTCAATTCCTGAGATTTCGCGTTCACCTGCTTTTCCAACTCTCCTTCTTTGAATTGTTGAAGTTGCTTTTGAGCATAAAGCTGATGTTGCAATATTCTGACAAAGGCTCCGCAAGCCAGAGCCAGCAAAAACAGAAAGAAGGTTGCGTAAAAGCTTCTCAAGATCATAGGCATAGTTTCAGCCCTCATTCCGGGAATAAAACCAATGCTGAGAATATTGATCAGTAAAACGGCAATGGCGCTGCCAAATACCAGTAAACCTGCACTTTTGACGAAGCTTAATGTGGATTGATTTTCTAATAAATGGGGCAGTGAAAACTGAACGAACAACCAAAGCGTGAAAACCGCCATGAGCGCAAATAGGCCAGCAAACGAAAATGGAAACAAGATGCCGTCAGTGCCAAGGCTGAAAATCAAGGCAAAGAATAGCCATACCACTGCCCCAAAAATGAGGTAGAAGTTGAAGCTGCTTTTCTGATGAATGCTTGATTCCATGACTAGCGAAATTAATCGTAACGCAATCTGTTAATATCTTACTTCTAAATCCAATGCATGTCGCTTTTCACCAAAAAATGACGGGATTTGACCAAAATGGGCAACGGCTGTGTCATAGCCGATTCTGTTTTGGTTGAATGCTGAGCTTTCGAAAAGGTTCTAAAAACTAGCCTTCAACTTGAGCAAAAATTAACAACAATCACATGAAAGTTTTAAAAGTACTTCTGCTCTTAATCTTCTTTGCTTCAGCAGGCTTTGCGCAAAATGAAGGGGAGAAATTTTTGAAAGAGGGTAATCTCGATGGCGCAATGGCAGCTTTCGGGCAGGCGTTTATGGCAAATCCGAGCGATACGGAAAGTGCCTATCAATTGACCAAAACCCTTGCCTTAATGAATCAGGTGGATACGGCCTTCTTTTTTCTAAAAGTGGCGCTGAAGGATGACAACAGTCTAGATCGGTTAGCAGACTTCAATTTGTATATGATGAGCCGTAGCCCAAAATGGAAGCAAATTGAGGATATGCAAATGGAAAAATTTCAACGAGCCCATGGTCAACTCAAAAACCCAACATATGCCAAAGCCCTTCTGGCAATGATTATGAAAGATCAATCGCTGGATTACTACATCGATTTAGCGAGAGCGGATTTCAGCAAAAATGGCCATGTTCCGCATTATTTCTACCCTTTGAGTTTTTTGAAAGGGGAATTTATTGTGAATGAAAATTTTCAGGAAATGAAGAACCTGATTGCTAAACATGGTTGGCCAACCTATTCAATGGTGGGCGAATTGGCTGCTGATGCACCACTTTTGGTAATCAATCATCACCCAGACGATCAGGTGAGAAAGGATTATTTGTCGATGATCAAAGAGGCATGTGAAGCAGGAGAGGGTAGTTGTGTGGAATATGCCAAAATTCACGATCGGATTTTGGTGAATGATGGAAAGCCTCAGCTTTATGGCATGCAATTTCAATACAATGAAAATCGGGAATTAGAGCCCATCGAAATTGAAAACCCTGAATACGTAGATCAACGAAGGAAGGCAATTGGCTTAGAACCTTTGAAAGATTATCTGAAACGAAGAATCAACTACGATTTTAAAGTAACTCAGAAGGAAAAATAACCTTAGTAATCAGCTTCAGACTATGTTAACCCTCCAAACTCTTCTTTTAAGAAGGATTTGGAGGGTGTTATTTTAAAGCTTGACTCGCTATTCTTTATTTAATAGCTCGCCACCAAACCTAGTTTCTCGCTTAATTCTTTGTGACTATTGGCCAAATCGAAAACGCCAAGGTTTCTAAGCTTTTCTCCATGTCCATCCATAATGTGGCTTCCTCCTAAAAAACCTAGGGTGCGAATGCCAGCTCCAGTAGAAGCCAAAACGCCTGTTAAGCTGTCTTCAATCGTAATCACCTGTTCTTTCGGAATTTTAATGGTGTCTAGCGCCAATTGATAAACCATTGGGCTTGGTTTGGCCTTTTCCACCATTTCCGAAGAAAAGATTCTGCCTTCAAAATGATGACTGATGTTGAGCTTTTCCAAGGCTTCAGCTACGTAATCTGCAGCACTATTGGAAACGACAGATTTCGGTAAGGGAATGGATTCCAGCATTTCCTGAACACCTGCTATAGGCCTAACTTGTTTGCGAATTTCATCGTCAAGCTCAGGCACAATGCTCACGGTGTCCAAGTCTGCGCGCATTCTTCCTTCAGCTTTCAGAATACCGATAATGTCGGTAAAAGTCTTTCCTGTGAAAACTTTGATGAATTCTTCTGCCGAAACATTGACGCCTTCAGATTGCATCCAGTTGGTAACAACTTCAGCCGCCACAATTTCGGTGTCGATTAAAACACCATCGCAGTCGAAAATAATGTGTTGTGCCATTAGAAATTAGGTGAAAGCAAGTATTTAGAATAGAAATCGTCAATCACTTGAACGGCTTCGGTAGGCGTATCTACCAAGCTGATCAAATCCAAATCGGGTTCGCTAATGTTTTTCGCGTGAAGCATTACATCTTTGATCCAGCCAATTAGGCCCGACCAGAAATCTTTACCTACCAAAACGATCGGGAATTTGCCAATCTTATTGGTTTGAATCAGTGTAATCGCCTCAAAGAGTTCGTCTAGCGTTCCAAAACCGCCAGGCAACACTACAAATCCTTGAGAGTATTTTACGAACATCACTTTTCTTACAAAGAAGTAATCGAAGGTGATGAGCTTATCAGGATCTATATAAATGTTGCTGCCTTGTTCGTGTGGAAGCTCAATGTTCAATCCAACCGATTTACCGTTTTGTTTTTTAGCGCCTTTATTTCCGGCTTCCATAATTCCAGGGCCACCACCTGTAATTACACCGTAGCCATGGCGAACCAATTTGGCCGCTATTTCTTCGGCCATTTCGTAATACTTATTGTCTGGCTTGGTTCTGGCCGAACCGAAAATTGAAACGCAAGGGCCAATTTTTGCTAGTTTTTCGAAGCCGTCTACAAATTCGGCCATCACTTTAAAAATTACCCAAGAGTCATTGGTTTTTATCTCGTTCCAGTTTCTGTCTTGGAACGCTTGCTTAATTCTGTCCTCGTTGGTCATAGCTTACATAATTTATGTGTCCGTTAGTAGAGAAATTCCATTTTGATAGAACGGACACGAATTTAAAACCCAGAAATACGTTTTACGATTCACGTACTTGAAGGTTTATTTAATATTTCTGACAAATGTGAAGTTATGGTTTAGTTTTTATTTGCCAAGTCTTGAAGAGCGGGCTCTAGTTTAGGGTATTTAAAGGTATAGCCTTCGCTCATTATTTTTTCACAGCTCACGCGATTGCCTCCCGTTACAATTCCAGCCATTTCGCCTAAAAGGAGTTTCAAAGCCAATTTAGGCACTGGCACTGGCACAAATGGTTTTTCATAGGCTTTGGCAGCAGCTTTGGTGAGTTCTTTATTGGTTTTAGGATAAGGCGCCACAGCATTATATACACCTTTCATTGCCTCATCTTCAATGCCCTTTTTTAAAATGCCTATAACATCATCTAAATGAATCCAGCTCATGTATTGATTTCCTTTGGATAAAGGTGCTGCAACAGGAGGCTCTAGCAATTTTTCCAAAGCACCTCCTTCTTTGCTCAGCACTATCCCGATTCGAATCTGCACAACGCGAATGCCTAATTGTTCAAACCTGCGGGTTGAGGCTTCCCATGCGTCTACTACATGCGCTAGAAAATCATGCCCTACGGGCGAACCTTCTTTCATAATGGCATTTCCCGTATCTAAGCCATAATAGCCAATGGCCGAAGCCGCCACCAAAGTTTTAACCTGATGGTTTCCCTTTTTCAGGGTTTCGAATAAAACATGCGAAGTTTTGGTTCTGCTGTTTAGTATTTCTTCTTTGCGATCGTGGGTCCAGCGTTTATCGGCAACTCCTGCTCCAGCCAAATGAACCAGCGTGTCGACATTATCAAAGGCTCCTTCTTCTATATAGTCATTGTGGTAATCCCATTCATAAGCTCTTACTCCGTTTTTCTCTCCCTTCGATCGGCTCAACAATTTTACTTGATGTTGCTCCTTTTGCAACTCCGGAATAAGCTCGGAACCTACTAAACCTGTTCCTCCTGTTATTAATATGTTTTTAGGCATTATGCGCTTTTTCAAATGAATAAATCGGAAATGACGATTTCAATATACCAGAATAAAGAACCAATGTATAAAAGGAATGGTTTGAAGCTACTTTGGTTTGTTTTCATCATTCAGAATAATCTTTGCTAATCAGGCCTTTAGGCCAATTATTGAGTTTTGAAAACTCCCCAATTGTTTGCCAATATGCGTTAAGCCAATGTTAACTTTTAACACGGGAATATAACATATGTCTCATAAACGTTTAATACAGATGTAACTTACACTTGACCCTAGAAAGCGTTCTTTGCACTGTGAATTTATAGCACAGTACGTATGAGATTATTATTGCTTTTATTTGGTTTAGGGTTGTCGTTTATAACGATGGCACAAGATACTGGTATCATTGCCGGTAAGATTACAGACAAGGACTCGAACAACGATCCGCTTCCTTTCGCTACCGTTCTTATTAAAGGAACTCAAAAAGGAGCCAACACGGATTTTGACGGTCTTTTTAGAATTGACAACGTAACCCCTGGCACTTACACTTTAGAGGTAAGGTTTGTAGGTTATGAAACTTTGGAGCTTCCAAACATTGTAGTTGAAGCTGGTAAAGTAACTGAAATTACTGCTGGCCTTAGCGCTGGCGCAACGAGCTTAGAAGATGTAGTAGTAACTGCAAAAGCAGAACGTGATTCAGAAATTGCCTTAATCATGGCGCAAAGAGAATCGCTTCAAATGCTTCAGTCTATTGGATCTAAAGAATTGAACAAAAAAGGCGTTACCAATGCAGAAGGCGCTGTTACAAAAGTAACCGGTGTAAGTAAGCAAGAAGGAGCGAAAAACGTTTTTGTTCGTGGTTTAGGAGATAGATACAACAGTACTTCTCTTAATAGTTTGCCTCTTCCTTCTGAAGATCCTGAGTACAAAAACATTTCACTTAGCTTCTTCTCTTCAAATGTTATCAACAGCATCGATGTAAACAAAGCTTTCGGTGCCGATTTATATGGTGACCTTGGTGGAGCTAATATCAACATCATTTCTAAACAACAAGGCAATGAGGATTACCTACAGATCGGTTTAACCTCTGGTTTCAATAGCCAAGCCCTTTCAGAAGATCTTTTAAGTGCTGACGGCACAAACAGAATGGGAACTATTGGTGATTCAAAAGACCCAATCACTGATCTTTCAAAATATTCTTTCAATAGTGGCTTCAAGCCAAATACCCTAGGAACACCATTAAACTTCGGTTTGAATTTGAACGGAGGTAAAATGTTTGAGCTTTCAAATGGCAATACACTAAGTGCCTTTGTGGTGGCAAATCATAGCTCTAAGTTCTTTTATCAAGAAGGTGTTTCTCGCCAAGTAACTCCAGAAGGTGGTGCAGGACAAGATTTAGCTTTCCAAAAATCAGAATATACCGTTTCTCAGTCGGCAATGGCCAACTTGAGATTAGATTTTGACAACAACTACATTACCTACAACGGAATGTACATCCACGATAACAACCAAGGTGTTGCCGATTATCATGGGTTTAGCCAAAGCATCAATGATGATGGAACGGATCCGGATTCTAGAAAGTCATTTATCAGAAGACAGCAGGAGAACAATAACAAGCTGTACGTTAATCAGTTGCTTTCTCAGTTTGAAATTAGCCCAAGCTTCAAATTGAATGCAGATGTTTCTTACAATATGATTCGTGGAAACGAGCCAGATAGAAGAACGAACAGCTACTCTTTTAAAGGTACAGATTACAGAGCGGTTTCAGGTTCTGCTTCTTACAACCACAGATTTTTCTCTGAACTTAGCGAGAATGATATTGCAGCAAGAGTTTTAGGAACTTTAAAATTGAACGGTGCTGAGTCATTAAGTCAATTGCAGTTTGGTGGTAACTTCAGAAATACTCAAAGAGATTTCGAAGCCATTCAATTCAACTTCGACTTTGCAAGCCCAACTGTGGTAGATATTAACAACCCAGATGCTTTATTCAATCAACAGTCTTTAGATAATGGAGTTTTCAAATTAATAACCAGCCGAGGTTCTAGTGGTTCAAATGCATTTATTCCGCAAACCTATAATGGAAAGAGAACAATTGGAGCTGCTTTTGGGAATTACACCGCTGAATTAACTCCGGATTTATTATTAAATCTAGGAGTAAGAGGTGAATATTATAATCAAGAAGTTATTTGGGATACTAACCTTGATCCAAACACTTTTGGAAATAACATCATCACTATTGATGACTTCTTTGTGCTTCCAAGTTTCAACTTGAAGTATAACTTCACTGATGATAAAATCTTAAGATTTGCAGCAAGCAAAACTTACACCTTGCCTCAGTTTAAAGAAGTTGCACCTTTCCTTTATGAAGAAGTAAACTTTGCGAGTCAGGGTAACCCTTACTTAAAGTCTTCAGACAACTACAATATTGACTTAAAATACGATTGGTTCTTTAGCAATTCAGAGTTAATATCTGTTACTGGTTTCTATAAAATCGTTCAGAATGCATTGAACAGAGTTCAAATAAACTCAGCAGCTAACGAACTTTCTTATGTAAATACTGGCGATGCGCACGTAAGCGGAATCGAGTTAGAATTCAGAAAGTCTCTTTTCCAGAATTATGATGAAAACGACAACGCTAGAAACTTGAACTTTGGCTTCAACCTATCTTACTTATACTCAAACCAAAAGTTGGTGGATAATCCAAACGATGCTTTAACAGTGCGTTTTACGAACACTGAAGATAAACTTGAAGGCGCTTCTCCAATTTTGATCAACAGTGATTTGAGCTACGAAATAGACAATGGCGGATTTAACCTTACCAGCTCAGTAGTATTGAATTACTTCAGTGAAAGAATCTTCTCTTTAGGTACAGCAGGGAGCCAAAATATTGTTGAAAAAGGAATTCCAACCTTGGATTTTGTAACAAGAACAAAAATTGGTGAGCATTTGGGCGTAAACCTAAGCGTAAGAAACCTTCTCAACCCTGAGTTCCAATTAACAAAAGAACTTAACGATGGTAGCAAGGCCATCATCCGAAGCTATCAAAAAGGCTTAAATGTTTCCTTCGGAATTAACTATACATTTTAAAAAGTAAAACCTAATCAAAAACCCATTTCACATTATGAAAACAATTAAGAATTATTTTATGATGGCTGCCCTTTGTGCCGCTATCTTCAGCTGCTCTAACGATGATGATACTCCTCCACAAACTAAGGATGGCGTTATTTCTTCTCAAAGCGATATCGATTTAGACCCTACTGACCTTAAAGGTGAAGTTACTGCAAGCATCACTTTGTCTGCAGACGAAAACTGGATTTTGACTGGTCCTTTGAGCGTTAGCTCTGGAGCTACTTTGACTATCGAGCCAGGTACTACTATTAAAGCTACTGCTGGTGGAACTAACGTATTCATTGCTATCGACCAAGGTGCGAAAATCAAAGCTGTAGGTACTGCTTCTTCTCCAATTAAATTGACTTCTAACGCTGCTAGCCCTGCTTCTGGTGACTGGGGTGGATTATTGTTGATCGGTAAAGCTCCTATTTCTGGTGGTGGAACCGCTACTACTGAAGTTGTTGACTTCACTTACGGTGGAACTGAGGCTGGTGATGACTCAGGAGATATCGATTATATGATCGTTGAGTACACAGGTGCTAGAATCAACGGTGATAAAGAATTTAACGGTGTTACTTTCTACGGTGTAGGTTCTGGAACTTCTGTTAAGAATCTTGCTGTATTGTACGGTGATGATGACGCTGTTGAATTCTTCGGTGGTGCTGTAAGTGTTACTAACCTTTTGGTTGTAAATGCTAAAGATGATATGTTCGACTGGACTCAAGGATGGACTGGCCAAGCTAATACTAACTTCTATGGTATCAGAACTTCTGGTTTCACGGCAGTAACTGAAGACCCAAGAGGTATCGAAGCTGATGGTAACCTTGATGGTAACTCTCCTGATGATTCTGGTCAATCTAACCCAAAAATTGACGGTATCACTATTATTCACAATGCTGCTGTTGAGCTTTCTGACCTTGTGAAAATCAGAAGAGGTTCTGGGGCAGTAATTACCAACCTATATATGGCTCTTGGGGCTGGTGCAACAGTTGGTGATGTAGTTGACTTAACAGATGACAAAGGTGTGGCTATTGATGCTACCTCAATTACAGGTACTGCTAATACTGCTAACGGATTAGATATTAGTGACATCAAATACGTAGGAACCAATGCTACAAGTGCTGGTACTGTAACTTTGACTGCTGGTACTACTCCTTCTGTAGATACAAGCATCTTTTCTTGGACTGGCTTTTCTTTCAACTAATAGTTGAATTTAAGCATATCTCATACGGAGGCGCCCTCAGCAAGGGGCGCCTTTTTTTACGCCTTTTCCTTTTAAAGATTAAGCATAAAAAAAGGAGCCATTTGGCTCCTTTCTTATTTTTTAGCTAATGTATTGATTAGTGATTGATTGGGATTTTCTTCAAGAGCTTATCAATAATATGTTCTGTGGTAATACCGTCAGCTTCTGCTTCGTAGTTCAGAATGATTCTGTGGTTCAATACATCCTTGCCAATTTCTTTAATATCTTCTGGCAATACATAATCACGGCCATTCATAAACGCTAGCGCTTTAGAAGCCAAATTAAGGTTAATACTAGCCCTTGGAGAAGCTCCAAATTGCATATAGTATGCTTCCTCATCTAAGCCAAAATCTTTTGGATTACGGGTAGCAAAAACCAATTCTATGATATATTTCTCAAGCGACTCAGATATGGTCACTTGGTTTACTTCATTTCTAATGCTGAAAATATCTTCTTTGGTCAAAAGCGTTTCAAGTTCGGGTTTAAAGCTCATGTTAGACATTCTACGCATTACCTCCAGCTCTTCATCCTTAGTAGGGTAGTCCACCTTAACCTTCAGCATAAAACGGTCAATCTGAGCTTCTGGTAGGCTATAAGTTCCTTCTTGATCTACTGGGTTCTGAGTGGCCAAAACAAGGAAAGGTCTATCGAGTTTGTAACTGGTTTCGCCAATGGTTACTGTTTTTTCCTGCATGGCTTCTAGCAAAGCAGATTGAACCTTGGCTGGTGCACGGTTAATTTCATCGGCCAAAACCACGTTGGTGAAAATTGGACCTTTCTTTACCTCAAATTCTGCTTTTTTCTGATTGTAAATCATGGTACCGATCAAATCGGCTGGTAGAAGGTCGGGCGTAAACTGAACCCTTTGAAAATCGAGGTGAAGCACATTGGCCAATGTGTTTACGGTCAGGGTTTTTGCAATTCCAGGTACACCTTCCAAAAGAATGTGTCCGTTGGTAAATAAGCCAATCATTAGCCTGTTCACCATATATTCCTGGCCTACTACAATTTTGCTTACTTCAGAGGCAACTCTGCTGATTTTTTCCTGATGTTCTTTCGCCAATTCTGCTGATACCGCTTCCATTGTCAACTTTAATTTATTTAAAGGGCTCTAAATTAGAAATTTTGATCAATTACTGGCTTTAATACTCACACGAGATGAGAAAGTTTTCCAGCGTTGGTCTAATGAAGCGAATATCGGTCATTTATCACTTTATAGCAGCCTAGGCAGAGGCTTTTAACAATAATTAACCGCAAAGAAAATTTTTTTCAAGTGCATTTGTAAAATCTGTCAAAGTCTAACCTCAATTTTTAATAATCTACTTAGATACGACATTCTGCACTTGACATTTCTCCTTCTGTCAAACATATTAAAATAATTATATTTCTAAGAGATTTACCTATCTACGTGTTTTGCTTATTTTGTACTTTTTCAAGAGAGTGGTTTACGCTAATGACCTTTGTTTTTAGAAAATAAGCCCATATTTTCGGTCTGAATTAGCGATAATTCGGGATTTCAACCTATACACCAAGAAAAATGCAGGTCACTGTTAGTAAAAAGTGGTTAATTAGAATAATTATATTATTCGTAGCTATTTTTTGCCTTAACGTCACTGCGTTTTCTCAAGGACCTACAATTACCTCCGTCTCTGTTAATAGCTGTATTGGCGAAATTTCGATTTCAGCTTCTGCCGATGTATCAGTTCTCCCTTTGACCTATGAATGGTTTGATAGTGATGGAAATCTAGTTGAATACGATGAAACTACCTTGGAAAATGCCCCGCCAGGAGTTTATACGGTCGTAGTTACTGACAAAAACGGAGATTCAGCTAGTTCTACAAATACGATAACCGATCCGCCAGACCTAGTAGGATTGGTTACCGTAAATGACGTAACCTGTAAAGGAGATAGTAATGCCCAAGTTATAATTGACATGGCGAATGGAAAAGCAGGTTTTAATTGGCAGCTATATACTACTGGGGGTAGTGCGGTTTCATCAGGTAGTGTTACAGGCACAAGAATTACTATTAATGGTCTTGGTGTTAATGATTATGAGTTAAGAGTAGAAGATACCTATACCTGTACTGGAACTATATATTTTTCTGTTACAGAACCTGCGGACTATTTGGGTTCCAGCTTGGTTTCTAGTACTGATGCCACATGTAGCGATACAGCAAGTGGAAGTTTAGAGGTTACAGGAACTGGAGGCTGGGGAGATTATGCTTACCAGTGGTATACTTTCCCAGGTGGTACTTATATCGGCAATACAGCTGCTATAACCAATCTACTTCCTGGTGATTATCGTGTTTATATCACTGATAAAAATGGTTGTGTGGTTTCACCAATTTTTACCGTGGATTCACCCACACCCATCTCTATTTCGAGAAAACTTGAGGATGTATCTTGTAATGGCGGTAATGACGGTTCTATTGAATTAACAGTAACAGGGGGTACAGGAGGCTATTCTTACGATTGGGGAGCATATGGAACCTCATCAGACTTGACTGGCCTTTCTGCAGGAACATACAACGTTACCATTACCGATGCTGCAGGTTGTACGGCTACTGCTTCATATACTGTTGATGAACCCAACGCGCTTTCTATTTCTTCTACGATTACTGATGTGGATTGCTTTGGTGATAATTCTGGCTCAGTTAACATAAGTGTTTCTGGAGGTAAAAAACCTTATAAGTATTCTTGGAGTTCGGGCGAAAAAACTCAGGATTTAAATGGCGTTGTAGCGGGAACTTACATGGTCACCGTAACAGATAAAAACGGCTGTACACAAACCGGAACTTATACTATCAATCAACCTTCTGCTATTTCCATTCAAAGCTCTACTAACATAAGCCCAACTTGTTATGGGGGTAATGATGGTATTATCAGTGTTGTAATGCAGGGAGGAACAGCTCCCTATACTTATTCTTGGGCGGGAAGTGGTTCCAATTCTTCTACAGCTTCTGGACTTTCTGCAGGAACTTACATTTTGACTGTTAAGGACGATAAGAATTGCGATTTTACACAATCCTTTACGGTTACCGATCCACCTAAAATTGCCGTTACTACGGTTTCTTCCACGGAACCTTCCTGTAATGGAATGGCAGATGGAAGCTTAACGGTTAGTGCTTCAAACGGAACAGCTCCTTACACCTATGATTGGGACACAGGTGCTTCGGGACCAACTTTGAGCAATGTTCCGGCTGGCGTTTACAAGGTAACGGTAACCGATAATTTGGGCTGTGTTGTGGAGGAATTCATCTCACTTTCTGAACCGACTTTGATCGTTTCAAACGCTGTGGTGAATGATATTAGCTGTAATGGTGAAATTGATGGAAGTATTTCATTAGCACCAACAGGTGGAACTGGAGGCTATACCTACGTTTGGGATCATGGCCCAACAACCAAAGATATTTCAGGCTTAACGGCAGGTAGTTATGGTGTTAAAATAAAGGATGGCAGCGGTTGTGAAGTATACACTTCATTTACCATTACCGAACCAGACCCTCTTCAGGTTACAATTAATTCTCAAGATGTATTCTGTAAAGGCCAATCCACTGGTTCGATTCACTTGACTCCTTTTGATGGAACGGCTCCTTATACTTTTATTTGGTCCGATAATCCCGGTATTACTTCTGAAGATAGAATTAACATTCCAGCAGGTTCATATACCGTTCGCATTACAGATGCATCAAACTGTTGGATTAAAAGAACCATTGTGATTGATGAACCCGCTACGGTTTTAGAATTGAGTGGCATATCCACGGATGTAACCTGTAATGGTTCTGCCAATGGAAGCATTGACTTGTCGGTTACAGGTGGTGATGGTCCTTATACTTATGAATGGAACACAGGCGACATAAACGATGATCTCATCAATATTGGGCCTGGTGTTTATACTGTAAAAGTAACCGATGCCAATGGGTGCGAAAAGTTCAAATCCTTCACCATAACAGAACCTGCTGCCCTTTCGGTAAATGCTTCTGGAACAGATATTACTTGTAATGGAGAAAATGATGGTTCAATTTCTTTGAGTGTTAGTGGAGGTACATCTCCTTATACTTATTCGTGGAATGATGGAAGTACTGACAGTGACAGAACTAACCTTTCCGCAGGAAATTATACAGTTACCGTTACCGATGCCAATGGTTGTCCTAATGTGCAATTTGTTACCATAAAAGAACCAGATGTTCTTTCTACTACTTATGTAACAAGCGATGTAAAGTGTTTTGGTGAATCTACGGGTGTAATCAACATTACCGTTTCAGGAGGAAATGCACCTTATTCTTTTTTATGGTCGAATGGTGAAACTAGTGAGGATCTGAATAACGTACCAGCCGGCACTTACACAGTTGATATTACTGATTCCAAGTCTTGTACAGATAGCAAAACAATCACCATCACAGAGCCTGCTTCGGCCTTATCTTTTACGCCAAGTGTTGGTCAAATTACTTGTAATGGAGAAGCAGATGGAGCAATCAGTTTAAATGTTTCAGGAGGAGTTAGCCCCTACACTTATTCTTGGTCGAATGGAAAAAATACCAAAGATTTGTCAGGATTAGCGCCCGGAACCTATTCCGTAACGATTAGAGATGCCAATTTATGTGCCGTAACGGGCTCATATACCATTACCGACCCTCCTGTGCTTTCTGTTTCAGGTATTGATACAGATATTACATGCTTTGGAGCGGATAATGGCTCGGTTGATTTAACGGTAACAGGAGGTGAAGGGCCATATACTTTCACTTGGACCACGGGAGATAATACGGAGGATGTTTCAGGCCTTGCTCCGGGAACGCATACGGTAACAGTACAAGATAGTCGTGGCTGTGTTAAAACCGCGAGCTTTGAAATCACTCAGCCTAGCGCACTCAATATTGCTTACACCACTGTAGATGTTAAATGTTTTGGTGGAAACGATGGAAGTATTGCAGTCTCGGTGACAGGAGGAACAGCACCTTACACCTACAGTTGGAGCAATGGTGAGGTGATAGACGATATTTCTGACCTAACAGCACAAACGTACAGAATTACCGTTACCGATGCCAAAGGCTGCTCAGAATTTCAAGATATTATAGTAAATCAACCTTCAGCTCCATTAAGTGCGGTAGATGTTGTTAAAGATTTAAGTTGCTACGGCTCAAACGATGGCTCTGTTCAGCTAACTGTTTCTGGTGGAACTGCACCCTACACTTACGTTTGGAGCAATGGTAAGAATACCAGAGATATTTTTGGGCTGGTGCCCGGTACTTATGTGGTCACCATTAAGGATGCGAATGATTGTACAATAACCGACAGTTATACGATCGATATGCCAGATCCTCTGGTATTATCAGGCACTAAAACGGATCTAAATTGTAATGGAGCTTTAAGTGGTAAAATCGATTTAACAGTAACCGGAGGAACAGCTCCCTACAGTTATAGCTGGAATAACGGAGAAACGACTCAAGATCTTGAAAACATTTCAGGAGGAACTTATGAGGTGTATGTTACAGATTCGAGAGGCTGTACTCAAAATAAAACCTTTACCGTAGTTGAACCACTAGCCATTGTGGCCGCGGTAAGCAAAAGTGATGTTACTTGTTTTGGCGAATCTGATGGCGCGATTAATATATCCGTTTCAGGCGGTGTTGCTCCGTACACTTATTCATGGGATAATGGAGCAATTACAAAAAACCTACCTAATATTTCAGGAGGAACATACATTCTTACGATTACCGATGCTAACGGTTGTACTAAAGTGGTTACTGAGGTTGTTGATGAACCAACTGCGCCTCTTTCGGCCTCTGGAGTACCAACTGATGTTTCCTGTTTTGGAGGCAATGATGGTAAGATTGAACTGACCGTAACCGGAGGAACAGCCCCTTATACTTATAAATGGAATCAGGGAAGCAACTTCAAAGATGTCACTGGACTTACAGCGGGCAATTATCAGGTAGAAGTTAAAGATTCAAGAGGTTGTATCGATGTGGTTTCTTTTACCATTGGCAGCCCGACTCAAATTCAGGTCACCGCTACTGTAACGGGTATAACTTGCAATGGTGATAACAATGGTGCCATTAACCTTGCTGTTTCGGGTGGTACAGGCTCCTATACCTACTTATGGTCTAATGGTGAAACTACCAAAGATATAAGCGGCTTGACCCCAGGAAATTACTCTGTTCAGATTTGGGACGATAATAGCTGTTCCATAAGTTCGGGAACTTATCAAGTTAAAGAGCCAGCAGCCATTGTTCTTAGCGTTTCAAAGATTGATGTCACCTGTTTCGGAGGAAATAACGGCTCTATCGACCTGACCATAACTGGCGGGGTTGGCGGGTATACCTACAGCTGGTCTAACGGTGAAAGCACTCAAGATTTAAGTTCTTTATCTCCTGGCACCTATTCTGTTGAGGTTTCGGATGTAAATGGATGTAAAGGAACTACATCAGTTACCATCACCGAGCCATCTGCCGCGCTTTCTGCAACGGCCATTACCGATGATGCCACCGTTTACGGAGCATCTGACGGCAGTATAGGAGTGACGGTTTCTGGCGGCACTTCCCCATATACCTATTCATGGGGCGATGGCAGTACCGATGAGGATAGGACAGGGCTTCCAGCGGGCACTTACGAAGTGCTGATCACTGATGCAAATGGCTGTACGGCTGCCGGTAGCTATACCGTATCCCAGCCCGATGAGCTTGTGCTGACGGGAGCGGCCTCCGACCTGAGCTGCAACGGGGCGAGAGATGGGAGTATTGAAATTACCGTGACCGGAGGCACCACAGCCTATACCTACCTTTGGTCCGATGGATCGACTTTGGAAGACCGTTCCGGCCTGGCCGCGGGTACGTACAGTGTAGAGGTTACAGATGCCCATGGCGATAAAAAGACCGACACCTTCACGGTTACCGAACCGGATGTTCTTAGTGTTGCTTATGTCCATGAGGATGTAAAATGCTATGGAGAGGCCGTAGGCAAGATCACTCTAACGGTAACTGGCGGCACGGCACCTTACAGCTACCTTTGGAACGATGGGAGCACGGACGCCAACAGGGAGAACCTTTTGGCGGGGAGCTACTCTGTTACGGTTACCGACAAGAACGGCTGTAGCTTTCCCGAGACCATCACAATCAACCAACCGTCTGCTGTGCTTTCGGTGACTGGTGTCCCCACCGACCTTAGCTGCTACAATGCCGGTGACGGTTCCATCACCCTAGCGGTGACTGGCGGCACTGCACCTTACACCTACCTTTGGAACGATGGCACCACCAATGCCAACAGGACCAGCCTCTCGGCAGGGATCTACAGTGTCACGGTCACCGACAATAACGGCTGTACGTTCCCTGAGACCTTTACGGTTGCCCAGCCGGATGAACTTAAGATAACTGGGATTGTAACAGATGTGAGCTGCAATGGTAATGCGGACGGCAAAGTAGATATTACGGTAACTGGAGGAACAGGGCCTTACTCCTTTAGCTGGACAGGTGGCTCCGCCACGGAAGATTTAGAAAACGCTACTGCTGGCAGTTATACCGTTACCGTTACAGACCAAAATGGATGTCCGGTAAGTGATACCTTCACGGTTACCGAACCAGATGTTCTTAGTGTTGCTTATGTCCATGAGGATGTAAAATGCTATGGCGAGGCCGTAGGCAAGATCACCCTAACGGTAACAGGGGGCACGGCACCTTACAGCTACCTTTGGAACGATGGGAGCACGGACGCCAACAGGGAGAACCTTTTGGCGGGGACCTATTCTGTTACCGTTACCGACAAGAACGGCTGTAGCTTCCCCGAGACAGTTACCATCACCGAACCATCTGCCGCGCTTTCGGTGACTGGTGTCCCTACCGACCTTAGCTGCTACAATGCCGGTGACGGTTCCATCACCCTAACGGTAACAGGCGGCACTGCACCTTATACCTATCTTTGGAACGATGGCACTACCGATGCCAACAGGACCAGCCTTTCGGCAGGGACCTACAGTGTCACTGTCACCGACAAGAACGGCTGTACGTTCCCGGAGACCTTTACGGTTGCCCAGCCGGATGAACTTAAGATAACTGGGATTGTAACAGATGTGAGCTGCAATGGTAATGCGGACGGCAAAGTTGATATTACGGTAACTGGTGGAACAGGGCCTTACACCTTTAGCTGGACTGGAGGCTCCGCCTCGGAAGATTTAGAAAACGCTACTGCTGGCAGTTATACCGTTACCGTTACCGACCAAAATGGATGTCCGGTAAGTGATACCTTCACGGTTACCGAACCTGATGTTCTTAGTGTTGCTTATGTCCATGAGGATGTAAAATGCTATGGCGAGGCCGTAGGCAAGATCACCCTAACGGTAACAGGGGGCACTGCACCTTACAGCTACCTTTGGAACGATGGGAGCACGGACGCCAACAGGGAGAACCTTTTGGCGGGAACCTACTCTGTTACGGTTACCGACAAGAACGGCTGTAGCTTTCCCGAGACCATCACAATCAACCAACCGTCTGCTGTGCTTTCGGTGACTGGTGTCCCTACCGACCTTAGCTGCTACAATGCCGGTGACGGTTCCATCACCCTAACGGTAACAGGCGGTACGGCACCTTATACCTACCTCTGGAACGATGGCACCACCGATGCCAACAGGACCAGCCTTTCGGCAGGAACCTACAGTGTCACGGTCACCGATACGAACGGCTGTACGTTCCCTGAGACCTTTACGGTTGCCCAGCCGGACCTTCTGGAGGCCACTTATACCGTTGACGATGTTACCTGCAACGGCAGTGCCGATGGCAGGATAGAGGTCAACGTGATCGGAGGCACCGCCCCTTACAGCTACCTTTGGAGTGACGGGGGTACCGGTGCCATCAGGACGGGCCTTTCGGGAGGAAGCTACAGGGTTACGATTACCGATTCGAAAAACTGCCCGATCGTCAAGGACATCACGGTAGTGGAACCGCTGGCGATCAGTGTCACACTCACAAAAACGGATGTTACCTGCTACGGTTCTTCCGATGGCAAGATCAATATTGCGGCAACGGGAGGCACAGCCCCGCTGAGCTATAAGTGGGCCCATGGCCCGACCACCAAGGACCTGGCCAACCTTTCTGGCGGTACCTACACCCTTACCATCACCGATGCCAACGGCTGTACCGAACCTGTCGTGGTTACCATCGATGAGCCTTCCTCTGCCCTGGCGGCCACGGGAACGGTGACTGATGTTTCTTGCTTTGGAGGAACTGACGGAAAGGTGGAGCTGACCGTAACTGGTGGAACAGCTCCCTATATTTACCAATGGAACAACGGCCTGAACGTTGAAGACGCCACGGGTTTATCTGCCGGTAACTATCAAGTAATAGTAACCGATCAAAGGGGCTGCAAGATCATATTGCCGTTTACCGTTGGCAGCCCTGCCCAGGTCGAGGTCAGCGGAGCCATCGGCAATGTGACCTGCAACGGAGCGGCCAACGGTTCTGTCGCCCTCACGGTTACCGGGGGAACGGGTTCCTACACCTACCTATGGTCCAACGGGGAGACCACCAGGGACATCAAAGACCTTGGCCCTGGCACTTACAGGGTTGAGATCAGGGACGGCAACGGTTGCCTGACCACAGCATCCTACGAGGTAACAGAGCCTATTGCCCTGAGCCTGTCCTACACCAAGGCGGATGTAAAATGTTATGGCGATGCCACAGGTGAGATCGGGATAACCGTAACTGGCGGGGTTGGCGGGTATACCTACAGCTGGACGGGCGACACGACAAGCACTTCAAGGAACCTTTCCAACCTAGGGGCGGGGACGTACACGGTAACGGCCACTGACGTCAACAGTTGCAGTGTCAGCCAGACCATCACCATCACCGAACCATCTGCCGCGCTTTCGGTGACTGGTGTCCCTACCGACCTTAGCTGCTACAATGCCGGTGACGGTTCCATCACCCTAACGGTAACAGGCGGCACGGCACCTTATACCTACCTTTGGAACGATGGCACCACCGATGCCAACAGGACCAGCCTTTCGGCAGGAACCTACAGTGTCTCGGTCACCGACAAGAACGGCTGTACGTTCCCGGAGACCTTTACGGTTGCCCAGCCGGATGAACTTAAGATAACTGGGATTGTAACAGATGTGAGCTGCAATAGTAATGCGGACGGCAAAGTTGATATTACGGTAACTGGTGGAACAGGGCCTTATACCTTTAGCTGGACTGGAGGCTCCGCCTCGGAAGATTTAGAAAACGCTACTGCTGGCAGTTATACCGTTACCGTTACCGACCAAAATGGATGTCCGGTAAGTGATACCTTCACGGTTACCGAACCTGATGTTCTTAGTGTTGCTTATGTCCATGAGGATGTAAAATGCTATGGCGAGGCCGTAGGCAAGATCACCCTAACGGTAACAGGGGGCACGGCACCTTACAGCTACCTTTGGAACGATGGGAGCACGGACACCAACAGGGAGAACCTTTTGGCGGGGACCTATTCTGTTACCGTTACCGACAAGAACGGCTGTAGCTTTCCCGAGACCATCACAATCAACCAACCGTCTGCCGCGCTTTCTGCAACGGCTATTACCGATGATGCCACGGTTTACGGAGCATCTGACGGCAGTATAGGAGTGACGGTTTCTGGCGGCACTTCTCCATATACTTTTAAATGGAGTAATGGAAAAATCACCGAGGACATTTCTAATCTTCAAGCGGGCATTTATGAAGTAACGGTAACTGATGCGAATGGCTGTTCTATCGATCTTCAATACACCATTTCTCAGCCTGATGCCTTGGTTCTTTCCTCTATAAAAACAAACCTAACTTGTTATGGAGCAAATAATGGATCGATTGACATTACGGTAACTGGAGGCACGGGACCTTACGCCTATCTGTGGTCAGATGGGTCCACTTTGGAAGACCGTTCTGGCTTGCCAGCTGGCTCATATAGCCTGAAGGTTACGGATGCCCATGGCGATGAAAAATCTGACAATTGGGTAATTACAGAACCTGATCTATTAAGCGTTTCATACATCCAAACCGATGTGAAATGTTTTGGCGATGCCACTGGAACCATTGACCTAACAGTAACTGGTGGCACTGCCCCTTACAGCTATGTATGGAACGATGGAAACACAGAGAAATACCGAGAAAATCTTGTTGCGGACACTTACACCGTTATGGTGACAGACGTGAATGGCTGTAATGATAGTGCGATTATTACTATTTCTGAACCAGCATCGGCATTGACGGTAACTGAGGATGTTGTTCATTTAGACTGCTACAATGCGAATAATGGTAGCATCGAATTATCTGTAACTGGCGGAACCGCTCCTTATACCTATGATTGGGGTGGTGGAATTTCTTTAGCGAAGCGCTATAATTTGCCAGCTGGAAATTATGAGGTTAGGATTGAAGACGCCAATGGTTGTGCCATAACGAAACAGTATACCATTACTCAGCCACAAGAACTTCAGCTTTCTGCCATTTCAAATAATATTAGCTGCAATGGCGCGGCAGATGGAAATATCGATATTACTGTAACTGGCGGTACAGCACCTTATACTTACGATTGGGGTGGTGGAATTTCTTTGGATGACAGAAGTGGGCTTAGCGGTGGAACCTATGCGGTGGAAGTAACTGATGCCAACGGGTGCAAAGTCAGCCAAACTTTTACGCTTTCTGAACCAGATGCACTTGTGCTTAGCTACACCCATACCGATGTTTCATGTTTCGGAGAAAGCTCAGGCTCCATTGAGCTTACGGTTTCAGGCGGTACAGCTCCTTACACTTTCAATTGGGGCGGGGGAGTTTCTACGAAAGACAGGTTCAACCTTCCATCGGGAAATTATACCGTTTTGGTGATGGATGCTAAAGGCTGTAAAGAATCTCTATCTGTCAATATTACTCAGCCGTTGGCAGCGTTATCTGTAACGGAAAGCATTGATAATCTGAGTTGTAACGAAGCCAATGATGGCTCTGTCGAACTTTCTGTTACGGGAGGTACAGCACCTTACAACTTTAAATGGAACAATGGGTCTACGGCTAAAGATCAGTATAACCTGAAAGCAGGAACTTACGAGGTTACCATCACCGATGCCCAAGGTTGTTCAGTGGTGCAAACATACACTGTGGCGTCCCCCGATCCACTTACCTCAACCAGTGTTGTCCGTCAAATAAGCTGTTTTGGTTCAGCTGACGGACAAATTAACATCAGTGTGGTCGGGGGAACGTCACCTTACACTTATAGTTGGTCTAATGGCGAAACCACTAAAGACCTTCAGAATCTCGATGTAGGAAACTACAAACTGACCATTACCGATGCCAATGGCTGTAATATTTCAGAATCTTTCCAAATCACTCAACCTCTAGAACTTAAAATCAACTATACAGCGGTAGATGTGACATGTTTTGGAGCCGATGACGGAAAGATTGTTACACAAATTTCAGGAGGAACTGCACCATACACTTATCAATGGTCCAATGGCGCATTATCTGAAAACCTTTCAGGATTGGCAGGAGGAACCTACAGCCTTACCATAACAGATGCCAATGGTTGTATCACCAAAGCAGATATCGTGATTGATGCTCCATCGGCAGCGCTTTTAGCCACAGAAACCATCGAAAATGTCACTTGTTATGGAGAATCTAACGGAAGCATTCGCCTTAATGTAACGGGTGGCACGGCTCCTTACACCTACCTCTGGAGCAATGGTTCTAGACAGCGCGACCTTACCAATATGTATGCTGGCGATTATAGAGTCACCATAACCGATGCTAAAGGATGTCAGTTTACCGCGCTTTATACCGTAGAGCAGCCAGAACTTTTGGACTTGGATTACACCGTTTCTCAGGCTTCATGTTTTGGAGATGCCGATGGCGAAATTCAGGTAACCCCTAAAGGTGGAACGGTTCCTTATTCTTATGTATGGAGCAATGGTGCTACCAGTAAAGATCTTGCAGATGTATCGGCCGGGGTATATAACCTCACCATTACAGATGCTAATAATTGTTCAATCACCACTTCAATAGAAGTGAATGATTCAGGAAACCTGAATGTAGCAGTTCAGAAAACGGACGTGTTGTGTAAGGGAGACGCCAGCGGAGCAATCGTGCTGGCTGTCACAGGAGGTAGTGGTTCGTATACCTATATGTGGGACAATGGCTCGGATAAACCTGTTTTGGAAAACGTTCCGGCAGGTGTTTATAATGTTTCGATTTCCGATGCCAAAGGGTGTACGACCACTGCTACCGTGGTGATTTCTGAACCAACCAAAGCCTTAGCGGTGGAAGTAGATCACACGCTTTCATTTGCTTGTTATGGTGAAGACTCTGGCTTCGCGAAAGCAAAACCTTCTGGAGGAACCGCCCCTTATACTTATCTCTGGAGCACTGGTGCCCGAACCCCTGAGATAGAGAATTTAAAGGCAGGTTCTTATACAGTAAGCATTACCGATGCCAATGGTTGTTTGGTTCAGCATACTTTCGAGATTACTCAGCCAGAAAAACCAGTTTCTATCAATGCTATTGGCGTGTTGCAACTTGCATGCGCTGGTGCTAATAATGGTTCTATCGAAATTGAAGCCGAAGGCGGAACCGCTCCTTATACCTACCTGTGGAGTACGGGTAGTGTTTCGAACAAAATTACCGATCTGAGAGCTGGTGAATACACCGTTCGGGTGGTAGACGCCAAAGGTTGTGTTACCGAAAGGCTCTTCTCCATTGAAGAACCAGAACCCTTGGTAATTGCGAATGCGGAAGTGAACGAAAGCCAATGTTTTGATGATAGAAATGGCTCTATCGACCTTGATGTAAGAGGCGGAACCTTCCCTTATACCTACCAATGGAGCAACGGAGCCACCACCAAAAACTTGATTGGTATTTCTTCAGGAACCTACTCCGTTCAAATTACCGATGCCCAAGGTTGCCAAGTAGAAGCTACTTATACTTTGGCTACGCCAGAAAGATTTGTATCCGATCCGTTCGTTTCTGAAATCAGCTGTCGTGGCGCCAATGATGCTTCCATTTCCCTCAATATTGAAGGAGGCGTAAAGCCATTGTCCATCCAGTGGAATACTGGTGCTTCAAGCGAAGTAATCACCGATTTGGAACCAGGCCAGTACAATGTGCTCATTACCGATGCCAAAGGCTGTACCATTCAACAAACCTTCAATATTATTGAGCCATTACCACTTATGCTCGATGCGTATATAGAAGATGCCATTCGCTGCAACGACCCCGAAAGTGGCAGAATCAATGTAATCGTAACAGGAGGAAGAGAACCTTACAAGTATCGTTGGAGCAATGGAGCTACCACTTCTGAAATTACCAATGTGTTGCCAGGAACGTATGTGGTTATCGTAACCGATAAATATGGCTGCGAAGTTCAAGGCACATATTCGGTAGACCAGCCAGAGCCATTGCGTATTGGGCTTTCTTCAGAGCGCGTTATCGACTGCGAAAACCGTATGGCGGGCATCAAAGTGAAAGCCAGTGTAACGGGAGGTTTTGGAGATTATGAATATCAGTGGAGCCGTGGAAGTAGCGTTAACAATGAGATTTTCTTAACGGAACCGGGTAGACTAAACTTGGTTGTGCTAGACGACCATGGCTGTCTTCAATCCAAAGCCATTGATATCGATATTCCAGATATTGGCACGGCCGACTATAGCTACAATTCTCAATCTATTCGCGATTTCGGAGAACCAGCAGCCAATGAGCCTATCAATTTCTATGACGAATCGCTGGGCAAAATCATCGATTGGAGTTGGGACTTTGGCGATGGTTTCGATTCAAAAGAAATTGACCCAATTCACACCTTCGATGCGCCAGGCGTTTACAATGTAACGCTTATTGCAACCGATGAAAGTGGTTGTACCACTTCTAAAATTCAGGTAATCGAAATTACAGAAGGCTACCGCATTATGGTGCCGAACGCCTTCTCGCCAAATAACGATGGTAAAAACGACTTCTTCCGTCCAGAATTCTTGGGCTTAACAACGGTTCAGTTCTCCATATTCAACACTTGGGGAGAAGTGGTTTTCAGTACGCAAGACAAGGACACCAAAGGTTGGGATGGCATGGTAAATGGCATTCCTGCCGAAAATGGCAACTATGTATATAAAATTTCAGGATTGACGCAAAATGGCCTCACGGTAAGTAGAGATGGGGTTTTTGCGCTGATCAAATAAACTCAGGCTTAACCTTTACCCACATGAAAAAGCTTTCACCTCTAGCACTGATTTTTGGGCTTTGGCTGTTGGCAAGCCCCAATGCTCAAGCCCAAGACCCACAATTTTCCCAATTTTATGCCTCGCCTATTTATCTAAATCCGGCCTTAACCGGAGCAATGGATAGGGGCCGGGTTGGTATAAACTATCGCAATCAATGGCCTTCGCTTGCGCACAGCTTTACTACACTTTCAGCTTATGTCGACTATTTTGTAAAGGACATTGAAAGCGGTGTAGGCCTGATAGTAAACCAGAATCGGGAAAGCTTTCTCAATTATCAGTCCACCGAAATTGGCGGTATTTATAGCTATAAAATGCGCATTGCCGATGGGCTGGTAATGCGTACGGGTATACAGCTTTCATACTTTCATAAAGATGTTGATTTCGAGAAACTCGTGTTTGGAAACCAAATCGACATAGCGAATGGGCAAGTAGTTGGCCCTTCGGGTGAAGTTTTCGAAAAAGGAGCAATGGTGAGTTTTATAAGTGCTTCTGCTGGTACTCTCATTTACACCAACGATATGTGGATTGGTGCTGCGGTGCATCATATCAATGAGCCCGATCAGTCTTTTATTGGGGGAGAAAGCAAGCTATCCAGAAAATACTCGGTTCATGCGGGCTATAAAATCAACCTTGGCGATGGCCGCAGGCTCAGAACCGTTTCCTATCAGTTTCAACAGCGTTCGGTAACCTTTGCGGTGAACTATAAAAAGCAGGCTGGATATAATCAGTTAGATGCCGGTATGCAGTTTTATTTTCAGCCTTTGGTGTTGGGTATGTGGTATCGCGGTATTCCCATTCAGAAGGTTTCCAATTTGGTAAAAAATGAATCGGTAATTGCGCTATTGGGTATGGAACTAAACCAAAATATTTCCTTCGGTTATAGCTATGATTTTACGGTGTCTCAATTAGCAGGTTCAACAGGTGGGGCACACGAATTCAGCTTTACCTTAAACTTTGGAAAAATCGTAAAACGCACCCGCAGAGACACTATTCTACCTTGTTTTAAGTATTAGAGCTTATAAAAAGGCATTCTTAAAATAGTTTGCCAACAAACCATCTATCATCTCAATGTGATTTTTTAGTTATTAAACAGTAATAATTTTTATATTGAAGGAGCTTGATTTTTTAATTAGCTGCAGGCTCATCTACACCAAAAAAAGAAAACCCCACGGAGTACGCAGGGTTTAAGATTTTTCTTCGGCTTATAGCCTTATTATGATTTGCTTTCAATCTAAAGATAAGAAATAAAATCAAATCACAACAAACTAACTTAGTAGTTGATTAAAAATTTAAAAGAGATAAGCAAATGCCAGAAAGAGACTTTGGACATCTATTTCGAAAAATGGTGCACCATTTTCTTTTTCTCTTTGAACAAAAATACTAGATTTATTTTATTAAGTTAGTTTACAGCCTATTTTTTTATAAAAAACAGTATATCATGATTTTAGGAATTGACCTTGGTACAAACAGTATTGGATTCGCTTTACGAAATGAGCATAAAAAAGGAAACCAAATAGTCGATAAAGGAGTGTTGCTTTTCGATAAGGGGGTAGCTTCAGAAAAGGGAAATGAATTTCCAAAGGTTCAAAAGCGTACTGAAAGCCGTGGCAAGCGAAGAAATTATCAAGCAGAAAAATATAGAAAATTTGAGCTTCTCGAATTCTTGATTTCAGAAGGAATGTGCCCTCTTTCAATCGAAGAGCTGAATAAATGGAGAAAATATACCAAAGGAGAAAAACGGCAATATCCTAATTCTGAAGCATTCATTAATTGGATCAGATTTGATTTTGATGGTGATGGTAAGCCAGATTTCCACTTATTAGGTAAATCGAAGCATGAAAGCTATTATGCTTTTAGAGCATTTGCGGCTAATGAAGCTTATAAAAAGGTTTATCAGGATAATCCTCTTCTATTGGGCCGAGTGTTTTACCAACTAGTTCAGCGTAGAGGCTTTAAGGGTAGAGATGAAGAAGAAGCTAAGACTATGTTGGAGGGCTCTAAGAAGAATAATACGCCTGGAAGAGATTCAATTGCTGACTTTATTAATGAGTACAAGACACTTGGTGCTGCACTTTATCATTTTCAAAAAGAAAAGGGCGGAAGAATTAGACAACGATATAACCTTAGAAAAGACTATGATGCAGAACTTAAGGAGATTTGTAGAGTCCAGAATCTAAATGAAAGCAAGTTTTCTCGGCTTCAAAAGGCTATAATTTGGCAGCGTCCTTTAAGAACTCAGAAGGGGCAGATTGGTCTTTGTACTTATGAGAAAAATAAAAGAAGAGTTGCGCTCAGTCACCCTCTTTATCAAGAATATAAAACTTGGGTTTTTATTAACAACCTTAAGATAGAATCACCGATAGGGATTGATCAGACTGAATATCTACAAGAGAAAATCTATCCCCTTTTTATAAGAAAGTCGGACTTTGAAGTAAGGCATATTATTGATCAACTAGAAAAAGATGGTGCTTCAATGCACTCAAAGTATGCTTTGCCCAAAATGCACAAGGTTAAAGTAGTATCGCTAGACAACTTCTATGATTTTGAACAAATCTTTGGTAAAGATTGGAGACAAGTACTACAATTTGAAGATCTGTATGACAGACCATCTCAGCCAAAAGTTAAGCAAGGTAATGGCTATTCAATTGAAGATCTCTGGCATGTTTTATTGACATTCGATAGTAAGGAGAAGCTTTATGAGTTTGCCTCCATAAAGCTTAGGCTAGATGAAAATGGGGCCAAAAGATTTTCAGAGATAAGACTGACGAGCGGCTATGCTACTTTAGGCTTATCAGCTGTAAAACGAATTCTACCTTATTTAAAGAAGGGAATTATTTACAGTACTGCTGTTTACTTAGCCAATATGCCCAAAGTTCTAGGCCTTACTGAAATTTCAGATAGTGACATAGATTATTTTATTGAGGAATTAAACGAACTAACCGCAAGTAATAGCAGAGACAAGCAACTAATTACTGTAGTTAATGGGCTTATAAAAGAGCATTTGGAAGAGGATCACCGATATTTTATTGAAAACGATCGTGATCTAGATGAAAGTGAAAAGAACAAAATTTTAGAAAAACTAAAATTACACATAGGAGAACGTAATTGGGAGAGCCTAAGTGATGAGGAAAGAGAAGCAAACCTGGCTTATGTATCTGAACACTTTCTTTCTTTTTTAAAGATACCTATTCACAACAAGCGGCATATTTTTCTTAGGACACCTAGACTTCACGAGGAACTGTTTAATGCTTTACAAATTAAATATGACCTGCCAGATGAAAATATAAAGCATTTGTGGCACCCTTCTGAACAAGAAAAATACCCAAATGCAGAGATATTTAACAAATACATACTAAGAGGCCAAGAAGTACTTATTAGTGAAAAAAGCACTCCATCCTTTGAAAAAAGGAATCCAGATGCTCAAAATGAGTATCTCTCTCTAAAGCTTTTGGGAAGTCCAGAACCGATAAGCAAAGGTTTTAAAAATCCTATGGCTCTTAAATCTCTTCACAAGCTTAAACAATTGCTGAACTATCTACTTGAGATAGGTAAGATAGATGAAGACACCCATGTTGTTGTTGAAATCGCGCGAGAACTTAATGATAATAATATGCGTGCGGCTATTAGAACTTATCAAAATCAAAGAGAACGAGAGAACACAGAATATTCTAAACAGATTGAAGAGATTAATAAGGAGTGTGGAACCGATTTTGATCCAAAGGACAGAACGCTTTTAGACAAGATTAGGCTTTGGGAAGAGCAAAAACGAAAATGTCTATACACTGGAGAGTCCATTGGAATTTGTGATGTGTTAGACGGGAATAAGTATGATTTAGAACATACTATACCTGTTAGTTTATGTTTTGACTCTGAGCTAAAAAACTTAACATTGGCAAACTCTGAGTTCAACCGGAACATCAAGAAAAAAAGACTGCCCTCACAACTACCTAATTATGATGATGTAAAAAGAAACATCAAATTCATGGAAGTCAAGGTTGATGAGTTAGACCAAGCTTTGAGAAGAAATTTACATGTTTCCAAAAGCATTACGGACAAAGCTCAAAAAGATATTTTAGTTCAAAAAAGGCACTTAATAAAGTTTGATTTAGCCTACTGGAAAGCAAAATTATATACATTCATTCGAGAGGAGTATAAGCCTCAATGGAGAAATAGTCAGTTGCGTGATACACAAACGGTAACAAAATATGCTCTCCCTTACCTAAAGACCATATTTAAAAAAGTAAGTGTAGAGAAGGGTATGGTCGTAAATGATTTTAAATACATTTTTCAAGTTCAGTTAGATCAGAAAAAAGATCGAAATAAGCACTCCCATCATGCGGTAGATGCCGCTATTCTGACTCTGATACCTGGCAGCTATCAGAGAGAAAAAATTCTCGAAGCATACAATTTGGCAAAAGAGAAGAATCTGAAGTACCATATAAAACCTGCCAATTGGAAGGATTTCAATGCTTCATATATTATCAATATTGAGAATGAGGTCTTGGCTAACAACCTTGTTGATGACAGAACACTTACTTCAACTTTTAAAAAGGCGAGAAGAAGGGGAAAGATTGTCAAATCTTTAGACGGAAGGATTAAATGGGATAAAGGAGATACCATTCGAGGTCAACTGCACAGCGAATCTTTTTATGGAGCCGTTAAACAGCCCATAAGAGATCAGCACAATAAAATCATTTTCGATGAAAGCAATAGAATGGTTTTGGACAATGAAATCAGACTTGTTAAAAGAAGAGACCTGAAATTTAAAGGCCCTAATGACACCGATGGATTTAAGAGTTTAGATGACCTTGAAAAGGTAATTGTAGATAAAGCTCTATTCGAACAAATTCAGTTACAAATAGGAGACACAGGGTTTAAGGATGCTTTAGAGAGTGGTATCTATATGTTGGACAAAACAGGTAAGCCTGTTAATCGAATAAGAAGAGTAAGATGTTTCGAGACCAACCTAAAGCATAAATCTGCTATTGAAGTTCATGAACATTCATTCTCATCCAAGTTTGAATATAAAACACATACTTTTTCTAAAAATGAACAAAATGCATGCTGTCTCTTCTATGAAGGAACAATTAAGAATAAAACGGAAAGATCAATCTTAATTATTAGTCTTTTTGAACTCTCCAAATTGGGATTAAAAAGCTCAAGAGATTTCTATCAGATTCCTTACTATGCTACACTGGAATTGAGAAAGGGTGTTTTGCCACTGAAGACAGTTTTGAAAAGTGGAGATAAGGTAATTTTTTATAAGGACTCTTTAGACGAGTTAAGGGATTTAGATAAAGAGGTTCTTTTACAAAGGCTCTATAGAGCGTATCAATTTGAATCCGATGGACGAATAAGGTTTCGTCATCATCTATTAGCTGGAGACTTGACACAAGCTAAAAAGATTTATCCTGAAGTCTCTAGCCTCTCGTTTAGCAAATATAAACCGCTTTTAAGGTTAACGAAATCTCAATGGAATTTTGCTATTGACGGAGAAGATTTTGAAATAAAAATTGATGGAAGTATTTCATGGATAAAATAGAATGGTTACATCCTCTAACTCGCCTTTAGGAAAGTTCGAAACTTTCCTAAAGTTAATGTAAAGCACATGCTTTGATTAAAAGCGGAGGCCTAAACCTTGGAAGTGTTTAAAACCTCAACATGTGTTGAATAAAGAGTTTGAAGATAGGTAGTAAGAAAACATGGAGTCTTAGAATTCTAGCTTGGTCGAATTGAAAAAATGCTGTAGGGAAGATCTGGTTATTAGCTTTTGTGAAAAGGACTGACTGATCTTTAGGAAAGTTCGAAACTTTCCTAAAGTTGATTGTGGAAGAATTCTGTATCGCCTTGATCAATTTCTATATGAATGACTTGGTTCAAGGTATTAATAAATGTGCCTTGCATGGATTTGAAACAGCTCTAATTAGAGTTCCGTGCTTTCCTAAAGTTGATAACCAATTGAAACCGAATAAATACTAATCCATGCAACCAGAGAAACTCTACCATATTTATAATCATGCGAATGGTTCGGAGAATCTCTTTATTGAAAGTGAGAATTATAGGTATTTCTTAAAACAGTGGCAGAAATATATAGAACCAATTGCTCATACTTTGGCCTACTCCTTAATGCCCAACCATTTTCATTTCCTTATTGAAATTAAACAGGAAGAAGAGATAGAGCGAACTTTTGGAAAGTTTCAAACTTTCCAAAAGCTAGAGTACCATATCAGTAAGCAGTTTGCGAATACTTTCAGTAGCTATACACAAGCCTTCAACAAAAAATATCAGCGTAAGGGCAATCTTTTTAGGTCTAACTTCAAGAAAAAGGAGATCGTCTCTTCTGAATACATTTCTAATGCCATTGCATATATCCATACAAACCCAATTCACCATGGCTTTTGCCAGAATTTGGAGCAATGGCCTTTTTCAAGTTATACGACCATTACCTCTCAAAAACCTTCTTTAATAGATAAGGAAAAGGTTCTTCTTTGGTTTGGAGGAAATGAAGCCTACACCGATTTCCATAATTCCTATTCTCAAATTTTATATGATAAAGATGATTCTTTCTACTCTACATAGACCTATCGGTTTCGGAAACCTTTATTAAACCCCAAAAACCATGATAAAACGCACTTTATTTTTTTCTAAGCCAGCATATCTCAGTGCCAGAAAGCAACAATTGATTGTTAAATATCCGGATTCAGAAGTAGAGAAAAGTGTGCCCATAGAAGATATAGGTCTTCTTCTTTTAGAAAGTCATCAAATCACCTTAAGCCATTATTTGATCCATCTGCTACTGGGAAATAATGTAGCGATAGTTACCTGCGATGCACAACATTTGCCTCAAGGCATGATGCTGAACCTTAATGCTCACCATACTCAACAAGGCCATTTTAGGGTTCAAATTGAAGCAAGCCAAGCGGCTAAAGATAGATTGTGGAAACAGACCATAAAGGCAAAAATCAAGAACCAAGCTGCACTTTTGGCTCAAAACGACATAGCTGTAGAAAATATGAACCGTTGGGCTGATAAAGTTCAAAATGGCGATCCTGATAACTTTGAAGCCCGAGCAGCGGCCTATTATTGGAAGTGCATTTTTACTGATTTGGTAAGCAGCTTTAAACGAGGTAGATATGAAGGCGAACCCAACAACTTGCTCAATTATGGTTACTCTATACTTCGTGCTATTGTAGCCAGATCGCTTATGGGCTCTGGACTGTTACCAACTTTGGGTTATCATCATAGCAACCAATACAATGCTTATTGCTTAGCAGATGATGTAATGGAGCCTTATCGTCCTTTTGTAGATGAGCTTGTTCTAGAGCTTGTAAGGTCTCATGATGACTATTCCGAACTGACTCCTGCTTTAAAACAGAAGCTGCTTCAAATACCTGTTTTGGATGTGACCATTAACGGCCAAAGAAGCCCTTTAATGTTGGCGGTTCAACAAACTACAGCCAGTCTATACCAGTGCTATGCTAAGGAAAAGAAGAGCATTAAGTTTCCTGAGTTTTGAGCAGTTTTGAAAGATTTAATCAATATAGAGTTATGTGGGTGATGGTGTTTTTCGATTTGCCTACGGAAACCAAAAAGGACACCAAGAACTACAGGAAATTTGTAGATGTGTTGGAAAAGGATGGTTTTAGCCGATTTCAATTTTCCATTTTTCTAAGGCATTGTCCTAGCATGGAAAATGCAAAGGTGCATATCAAAAGAATTAAACAGAACCTTCCGCCCAAAGGCCATGTGGGAATCATTCATATTACGGACAAACAGTTTGGTATGATGGAAGTATTTATTTCTGCCAAGCCCGAAGAAATTCCTCAACCTGTTCAACAATTGGAACTGTTTTAAGAATCAAATGCTCATTATAACCACTTGGGTTTTAGTATTGAACAAAGAAAAACCCTGATTATTTATAAAAAACAATCAGGGTTTAACCCTATAACCCGCAGTTTTTCAGTGGATTATAGAGAGGTATCTTCTTCTAAGATACAGTTTGAAAGCAAATCACAACGGTTGCGGACTTCTACAAAGGGCCAGCTTACTTCTTCTAAGATACAGTTTGAAAGCAAATCACAACAAGGCTATCAGTGCATTCATCACATAACCACTTCTTCTAAGATACAGTTTGAAAGCAAATCACAACTAAAAATATAATTATGTTTAAATTCGGAAACTTCTTCTAAGATACAGTTTGAAAGCAAATCACAACATGCCTGATTTAAAGGAATTGATTTACACGCTTCTTCTAAGATACAGTTTGAAAGCAAATCACAACAATTAAAACAAAACTAATAAAATGGGAAAACTTCTTCTAAGATACAGTTTGAAAGCAAATCACAACAGAAGAGGCTGACAGAAAAGCCAAAGAAGCTTCTTCTAAGATACAGTTTGAAAGCAAATCACAACATTAAAATAGGAATACTTCATAACGTAAACCTTCTTCTAAGATACAGTTTGAAAGCAAATCACAACTCACTAGTGAGATCAATTGAACTTCCACCTCTTCTTCTAAGATACAGTTTGAAAGCAAATCACAACAATTAAAACAAAACTAATAAAATGGGAAAACTTCTTCTAAGATACAGTTTGAAAGCAAATCACAACGGTGGGACTTATATTAACCCAATACTAATCCTTCTTCTAAGATACAGTTTGAAAGCAAATCACAACAAGTTCAGAAGCTTCCAAGTTACCTTCCCTCTTCTTCTAAGATACAGTTTGAAAGCAAATCACAACTTGTAAGTTTTTCAGTGTTCAGCCCCTTTACTTCTTCTAAGATACAGTTTGAAAGCAAATCACAACTCGGACACCACAGAAGTTTCAGCAAGGTTGCTTCTTCTAAGATACAGTTTGAAAGCAAATCACAACTTATCCAATACCCATATAGTGCCTTTAGGACTTCTTCTAAGATACAGTTTGAAAGCAAATCACAACAGAGCAGGTAAGGCCTACACTGTAACACATCTTCTTCTAAGATACAGTTTGAAAGCAAATCACAACGATTCTTACCTTACCAATATCGATCCTAAGCTTCTTCTAAGATACAGTTTGAAAGCAAATCACAACTCTGCCCCTGCTTTTTTGAACTATAGCCGACTTCTTCTAAGATACAGTTTGAAAGCAAATCACAACAAAGAACCTTGGATTAACAGCGACAACTGACTTCTTCTAAGATACAGTTTGAAAGCAAATCACAACATCTTGTGTGATAGTTGAGTTACCAACACTCTTCTTCTAAGATACAGTTTGAAAGCAAATCACAACACTTACCAAAGTGAACATACCGTTTTAATCCTTCTTCTAAGATACAGTTTGAAAGCAAATCACAACTTTTGCCGTTGCATTGCTAAACAAAACCAACTTCTTCTAAGATACAGTTTGAAAGCAAATCACAACACAGAAGGGGCAGGCAGCGGCTATGATGTTCTTCTTCTAAGATACAGTTTGAAAGCAAATCACAACGTAGATACTGATTTAGTAAAGAATTACATGCTTCTTCTAAGATACAGTTTGAAAGCAAATCACAACTAACATATGCAATGGGATTGCAGAAAGAATCTTCTTCTAAGATACAGTTTGAAAGCAAATCACAACCCTCTTCTATATTGTTTTGCTGCAATGATTCTTCTTCTAAGATACAGTTTGAAAGCAAATCACAACGGTGAGAGATATTAGGGATAGGCTTCATTTCTTCTTCTAAGATACAGTTTGAAAGCAAATCACAACGGGCAAACCTCCTTTGCCTTCTTTCCCCTGCTTCTTCTAAGATACAGTTTGAAAGCAAATCACAACGGTCGTGACGGTCTTGTATTGGCTTGGTGTCTTCTTCTAAGATACAGTTTGAAAGCAAATCACAACTCCAGGTTAGGGCTTGTGCTCAAATGGTATCTTCTTCTAAGATACAGTTTGAAAGCAAATCACAACCACTTATATACCCGTTGGGGTTTGAGGCTGCTTCTTCTAAGATACAGTTTGAAAGCAAATCACAACGGATTGAATGGGAAGATCAAGGCTTTGGCTCTTCTTCTAAGATACAGTTTGAAAGCAAATCACAACCCATCCGCCACTACTACAGTAGATCTGGTTCTTCTTCTAAGATACAGTTTGAAAGCAAATCACAACAAAGGGAAATGAGCAACCAAAGGCTCATAACTTCTTCTAAGATACAGTTTGAATTTCAAGTTTGATGAATAAAAATAGTCTAATAATCTAATGGTTAGCTTTTGGAAAGTTTAGAACTTTCCAAAAGTTCTTGTTTACTTCTTTCATGTCTTACTTTGTTGCTAAGACTGAAAAGAGCAATCAACCAAACACCGAAACCTCTCGGATTGCTGTGGCAATTTCTTGTTTTTCTTGGTGGATGCGTTGATCATTCCAACCGAAATAGGCTTGAAAATCTGCAATCACGATATCCAAGGTTTCAGGAATGCTCTTGATATCGAAATACAATCGACCTGTTCTTCGGATATAGAAATCCTGAAGAGTGAAAACCATTTCGTTTTCTAAACAATAGGCTAGTTCAGCGCGGATTAATCGCAATTTTGGATCTTCATTTTCATACTTCTCCATTCCATTTACTATGCTGTCCGTGGCTTTGCCATAGTTGCTTACCAAATAGAAGGCGTAGTATTTTTCCAAACCGAAGGCTTCTAAGCGAGCTTTAATTTGCTTGCGATATTTCTTAACGGCTTTTGCGTTTTCAAAAGCGCCACCATCCAAATCAATATGCTCTGTTTTGGAATGGATTATGGCCTGTCCATCTTCTTCATGAAGTCTTTTGTAAAGCTTGTCCAAAACCTTTTCTGACATTTTGCGATAGCCAGTGAGCTTACCGCCAGCAATGGAAATAAGACCTGTTTCCGACTCGAAAATCTCATCTTTACGCGAAATCTCTGAAGCTGATTTTCCTTCTTCGTGAATCAAAGGCCTAACGCCAGCCCAGCTCGATTCCACATCTTCTACCTTTAAGTGCAGCTTCGGAAAAGCATGGTTCGTTCCGTTAATAAGGTATTCCACGTCCTCTTTTAAGGTTAGAATATGGTCCTTATCTCCAAAATAATCCGTATCGGTTGTGCCTATGTAAGTTATTTTTCCTCGCGGAATGGCAAAAACCATTCGCTTGTCAGGAAAATCGAAATAGATGGCTTGTTTTAGAGGGAACTTATAATGCGGAATTACAATGTGCACACCCTTGGTAAGGTGAAGATGTTTTTGGTTCATGGAATGGTTGAGATTCCTCAAATCGTCAACCCAAGGCCCGGCTGCACTGATAGTGTTTTTCGCCCTAATGAAAATCTTCTGCTGGCCGATAAAGTCGGTGGCCTCTATGCCAACTACTATTCCGTTTTCGTATATGAATTCATCGGCCTGCACATAATTGATGCACTGCGCGCCATATTTTGACGCTGTTTTTATAATTTCGATGGTAAGCCTCGCGTCATCTGTGCGGTATTCGGCATAAATACCACCGCCTTCTATATTGTCTTCGCTAAGCAAAGGTTCTTTCTCCAGCGTTTCTTCAATATTGAGCATTTTACGCTGATCCACCTTTTCGACTCCTGCCAAAACATCGTAAACCATGAGTTCAATAGATGTCATCAACTTGCCAAAAGTGCCATCTTTGATCAATGGCAGAAGCATTTTTTCAGAAGTGACCAAATTCGGAATCAAGCGATGAACCGTTGCTCTTTCTCTTCCGACTTCACGCACTAGCGCAATTTCGAACTGCTTTAAGTAGCGCAAGCCACCATGAATCAGTTTGGTGGATTTACTGCTGGTGCCAGAAGCGAAATCATTCTTTTCAACCAAAACAGTTTTTAAGCCTCGCGAAGCAGCATCGAGAGCAATTCCAGCGCCAGTAATGCCGCCTCCAATGACCAATAAATCAAAGGTTTGAGAGCTGATGGAATGGATTAAATCTGCTCGTTTGTGAGAAGAAAGAAATTCTGTATTCATATTATTCTTCTACCCAGTGCATAGATCTTTTGACGGCTTTTTGCCAAGTAGCATAAAGCTTTTCTCTGAGTTCAGAACCCATTTTCGGTTCAAATAGTTGCTCAACTTTTCGGTTTTCAATAATGTCTTCTTGCTTCCAAAGGCCTACTGAAATACCAGCAAGATAAGCTGCTCCTTGCGCTGTGGATTCTATGACTTCTGGCCGTTCTACATCGGTTCCCAAAATATCGGCCTGAAATTGCATGAGGTAGTTATTGGCTGCTGCGCCACCGTCTACTTTCAGTTCTTTTAAAGCCAAACCTGCATCTTTTTGCATGGCCTGAAGAATGTCGCGGGTTTGGAAAGCCAGTGAATCCAAGGTGGCTTTGGTGATGTGTTCTTTGCCCGTATCACGGGTAAGGCCGAAGATGGCCCCGCGCGCGTACATGTCCCAATATGGAGCACCCAAGCCTGCGAACGCTGGCACTACAACCACTTCATGGCTATCTTTCAACTTTTCGGCTATGGCTTGAGAATCACTGGCATGGTCGATAATTTCCAGCGCATCCCTGAGCCATTGCACGGCCGCTCCGGCTATAAAAATGCTGCCTTCTAGTGCATAATATATTTTACCATCCAAACCCCAAGCGATGGTGCTGAGCAATCCGTTGTATGAAAGTTGTAAATCTTCTCCCGTATTCATCAGCATAAAACAGCCTGTGCCATAGGTGTTTTTGGCCATACCGGGTTCAAAACAGGCTTGCCCAAAAAGCGCTGCCTGCTGATCGCCCGCAATGCCTGCAATGGGAATCGAAACGCCATCCAATTCATAGCTTCCAAAGTCACTGACATTGGGTTTTACATCGGGCAGCATGGATTTAGGAACATCTAGCGCCTTCAGCATTTTATCGTCCCACTTTAAAGTTTTGATGTTGAACATTAAGGTTCGCGATGCATTGCTGTAGTCCGTAGCGTGAACTTTTCCTTTGGTGAGGTTCCAAACCAGCCAAGAATCTACTGTGCCAAATAGCAGTTCATCTTTGTCGGCTTTCTCTCTTGCGCCTTCAACATTGTCCAGAATCCATTTCACTTTGGTTCCTGAAAAATAACTATCGGCCACAAGGCCAGTATTATTTCGAATGTATGATTCCAGCCCTTGGTTTTTTAGTTCCTCACAAATTTTGGCCGTGCGTTTGTTTTGCCAAACAATGGCATTGTAAATTGGCTCGCCACTATTTTTATCCCAAACAATTGTCGTTTCGCGTTGATTGGTGATACCTATGCCCGCAATGGATTCTGCTTTTACCTTATTCTTGGCAATCAGCTCAGAAAGTGTATCCATTTGACTTGAAAGAATTTCTTTTGGGTCGTGTTCTACCCAGCCCGATTTTGGAAAGATTTGAGTGAATTCTTTCTGGGCGATATCTACAATTTGGCCCTTTTCATTAAAAAGTACGGATCGCGAACTGGTTGTGCCTTGATCCAGGGCAATGATAAATTTCTGCTGGCTCATAATACTGGGGTTGAAATGACTTGAAAATGGCTGTTTTAGCCACATTCAGTTGATTTCTATTCAGTATAATGATAATCAGAATTGGGGTGAATTCATAGTGAGAAGCGGTGAGATTCAGACGGATGCTAATAGCCCAAAACCATAAGGAGGCCTGCTGCCATTAAGCAGAAGCCTCCTACCATATCTCTAGTTTTATTGATTGAAGCTCGGCCATCGTTTTTTTGTGGGCCTTTTTTTAAAAGGGCTCTGAAAAACGCGAAAGCGCCAATTGCAAAAAGTAAAATGCCAATATAAGGGTACATAATGTGATCTAATTTTAGTGTATTGTCCCTTCTCCCTTGGGCAAAGTTACCGCTTCATTTCTTCAACTTTCATTTCATCTTCAAAGATTTTTTGAAAAGCTACGGCAACTCCGTTAGTCCATCCAAAACCATCTTGTAGAGCATATTCACCTCCACCGGCTAAAAGAGAGACGTCCATTACATTGTATTTCTCAACCATTTTGCCCGTAGCTTTATAAACTTCTTTGTTTCTATCGAGCCAATGTTTGCCCGCCAGATTACCCAAATTTCCATAGCCATAGTAGAATAAGCCATTCACGGTGATCCATTGAAGGGGAGCCCAACCATTCGGAGCGTCCCATTGCTGGCCAGTCGCATTATTGGTGGTTACGAAACCGCCATCTTTCAAAAATTCCTTTTCGAGGCGTTCAGCTACTTTTTTCGCTTGAGCTTTATCGGCCATTTTAAAAAAGAGGGGATAGGCGCCTGCAAGAGAAAGCACACCCGTAGGTTGCTGAGCCACAAAGTCGTAATCGACAAAGAAACCATCGTTTTCATCCCAAAGATATTTCATGATGGCATTTTTGCGCTGCGTTGCCTTTTCCATAAATTCTTGGGCTTTATCCAATTGCTCTGCCCAGTTGTAGCCTTGAGCGATTTTAACTTCTAAATGATAAAGGAGTGTATTCAAATCTACAGGAATGATGTCAGTGGTGTGGATGCTTTCAATGGTTTGGCCATCTCTGAACCAGCGGCTTGAGTAATCCCAACCTGATTCTGCTCCAGCTCTCAAATGGCGATAGATTATTTCTTTATCTCCGCCCAGTTTTTCTGCCAATTCATAATCTTCTTTATAGGACTCTGGCCTTGGTAGTGCGTAATTATCCCAATAGCGATTGAGCAAGCTACCATCTTCCATTTTCACTACCCTCTTTTCTGCTTTTCCCGGCTCTAGCCCTTCCGAGCCTGTCATCCAGAATTCATATTCTTTGACCAATGCAGGAAGAAATTCTTCGAAGCGAGTTCTATCTTTATCGGCTACTCTGGCCACCATTACTGAGAAAAATGGAGGTTGCGATCGGCCCAGATAGTAGGCACGGTTTCCGTTAGGTACAAAGCCAATAGAATCGATAAGAAAAGCAAAGTTCTTAACCATGTTTAAGGCCATGTCTTCTTGGTTGGAAACCATTAAACCTTCCAAAGTAAAGTAGCTATCCCAGTAATAAATTTCACGGAATCGACCTCCCGGAACAATGAAATCGTTGGGTAAAGGAATGAGCGATGAACGCAATTGAGCATCTGAAGCTTTTCGGGTCAGCACCGGCCACAAATCCAGAATATGTTGTTTCATGGATTTTGTAGTGTCCGAAGCAAAGTCTTTTGAATACGTATAGGGTGATTCAAAGTGTTCGTTGACAAAAGCTTTCAGATCGAAATCAGCCTTTTCTTTTTCTTCATTATAGGCCTTTTCAATTTCTTCTAAATCACTTTTTGGTCGGCAATCTACAAAGGTTTTTGAGTTGGGAAAAATCCTTGCCATCTGAATGTCGTGAAACATATCAGAAGCATAGAACTTGGCAAAGTCAGGAGCTTTGGGTGCCTTTGGCGAATTACATGAAAAAAGGGCTAGCAGTATGACCGCGAGCCCTAAGTAAGTTTGAATATTTTTAATTTTCATTCATCGAGAGTTGAGTGTCCGTCATTTTGATTTTGTCCACAATAAAGTGTCCTATAGCACGGCCTTGGGTCACTCCGTTTTCAATCGCAGGGCGATAGTGAATTCCACCATATAGCCTGCTAATTGCGGCTTCTTCCGAAGCTTGAATGAATGAAGTGAAATCGCGTGGAGGTAAGCCGTATTTTTCTTCAGAATCATCGTGGAAACTAAAGTTATCGCCATAAATGGAAGTTAAAGCTACCGCAGCGGCACTTGAGATTACGCTATGACCGCTGGTATATTCTGGAAATGGAGGGGTCTGTAATTTAGGCAACCATTCCTCATCAATGTACTTATTGATTACCGTTTCAGGGCGAATGAGGTTGCTACGGTATTTTTCGTCCCAACAGCTGATAAATCCATCGGCCAATGCTACGGAAGTTAATGCATAAGCTTGGGCGGATTTGGCCAAATCGGCATTTGCTTTTTGCGATGCAATTTTAACAATCCCAATCCAGTGCCCACCAGGGGTTACTTTTTTGGATGCGAACATCACGTGACCTGTTACATTCATCACATAGGGGTTACAATCCCAAAAACTTGCAATTTCAGCTTGTTCGTCCGATAGATTTTTGCCTGTTTCATACACTTCGTAAGCCTCCTTATAAAACTGGCTGTTTTTGTCCATGCTGTAGATTGTAGGCTTTTCTGGAGCAAATTGAGATGCCGAGTCAATAGCAAAGGTTCTTATTTCACTCCAATGTGGCTCAATGGCATCCATATAGGCTGGTGGAGTTGGCTGCCAGCGACCAGTCTCATCGCGAACAGAAAACTTTTGGAATGTTCTTGTTTCCTTATAATTGTCTCCTGAAGACCATTTCATAATATGAGCTGCAACTTGATTTCCATATTCTATGGAAGCATCAAAGAACTCAGTGTCCACACCCTTTTTCAGTTCTTTATAAAGCTCGTCCCTGTAAGTTTCCATCTTCTCTTCAGAAAAAATTAGATTGGTTCCTACTTTAATGGTTGCTTGAATAGCAGCTAAATCATAGCTGATTTCTTTTTCAGGTTTAGGAATAGCTGTTAAGCCATGAAGCTGGCCTGCTAAAGACTTATAATTGGGGTTGTTTAAGGCCAATATTTCATATCCTGCAATGCTGGAATAAGTATAAATACGGCTCGCTATGGGCGGTGAAAAAATATCATGCACAATTACATCTGTAATTTGTTGCATGGTGTCGTGCATAACATTGGCATCTACGGAAACTTCTTTTTTCCCTTCAGAACAACCCATTTGAATGCAAGCGACCAACACAAAAATCCATATCTTCTTCATTTCTACTTGGTTTTGATTCTGTGATTTAAATTTCCTTTTTCAATCTTAGAAGATCAAGTGTAAGGAATTGATTTTCAAAAAATTATATTATTTAACTTCTGTCAACGGAACAGTTTTGTCCTTATAACTAATTACTTGAGCCAAATCGTTGTTTTTGGCGAGAATGTAACAAACTCTTCCATTTATAATAATCTTGGCTACTTTTCTAACTTCTCCTCTAATGCTCAAATTACCTAAAGAAGAAGTTGCCATATCACCCTGCTTGTTGATGCTTAACATATGACCGAAGTCGGCATCGTATGTTCCCATCTCTATATTGTTTGGATAAAAATTCCCTGCTGTAAAAACTTCAGGTTTGCCATCGCCATCGAAATCTCCAAAAGCTGAAGTTTCTATAGATGAGAATTGAAGTTGATCGGGTAGAGATTTTTCTTCAAAAGTGCCATCACCATTATTTACTAGTAGTACACTTTGAGAATTATCAACGGAATATTTGATGGCACTTTCTAACTTTTCTTTTCCGAAAAGTTCTTCCAAACTGGCCGATGCCATGTCCTTGGCATATAGGTATTTCTTCTTTAGTGAAACCAGTCTTTTGGTTAGGTCGGCATGTGTGGCAAATGGTGTTTCTACTCCATCAATTAAATAAGTAATGATTTGCTCTTTTCTACCATCACCATCAAAGTCATTGACATACATTTTTACAGGATGGTCTTTATCGGGGTTGAAACGATTATTGTTTCCAATGTTGCCTACCAGAATATCAATGTCTCCGTCTTGGTCATAGTCGTTTGGAGCTACAAAGTTCCACCAGCCCTTAGAGAGCGAAATATTCGACTGTGAAAGTTTACCTTCATTATTGGTGAAAAGCTTGATATGATCCCAATCCATGGCCAAGATCAAATCATTGTCTCCATCATTATCAACATCTACCCAACTGCCACCAGTAACCATCCCTATATTGGACAAATCAGAAGCAATTTGGGCTGTTTGATCTTCGAACTTACCATTTCCTTTGTTAATGAAAATGTAAGAATTTGGGATTTCACCAAATGTATTAGGAGTTGCCCTCCCTCCAAAGAAAAAGTCGACCAGTCCATCATTATTGATATCGGTTGGTAGAACACAGGAAGCTGTGATATATGCGTTTGGAAAGGCATCTTGAGATCGTGAAAAGTTGCCTTTGCCATCGTTTAAGTAAAGTCTTTGAAGCAAATATTCACTTTTACCACTGTATTCGTTACCGCCAGAGGCTATTACTAAGTCCAAATCACCATCATTGTCCACATCAACTAATTTGGCATCAACATCTTCGTATATGCTGTCCGTTTTATAGAATTCTTGGTTGTGATGAGTAAAGGTTCCGTTTTTTTCTTGAGTATAAAATACAGCTCTTTCTCTTTTTGCTCCACCAAAGAAAACGTCCTCGGTACCATCTCCATTTATATCGCCAACTGCTAGAGCAGGGCCTTCTTTGGATACCATATAAGGAATGAGAGGTTCTCTGTTGAACTCTACAAAATCATTTTCCTTGTGTTCGAAATTAAGGTTTGTATTAGCGGTTAAATCATCAAATTTAAAAGTACTATTAGCTCTTGAATTGAAAATGCTGAAGTCGAATTGTGGGAGTCCAGCCTTCCAAACCAAAGATGAAGGTTTATTATATTCTGGCTTAATTTCTTGATAAGTTCTATCAGGCCAGATTAAATATACTTTTTCTACATCAGAGCTTTGGCCAACTCCTAAGTGGAGTGATCCTAGTGAACTTGATTGAAAACCTCTAACCGCATAGTTTTCGCTGTTTAGAATTTGACCGTCTTTTTTTACAACTACCAATCGGGCACCAATAGCATTGAGGTTTTTGGCCGATCCTTTTAGGTTAAGGATTATACTTTCGCCTTTATTTCCTTCTTTTTTATTGCTTAGGTTTCTGTATACAAAAGGTTCCTCATCAATATTATTCACCACAATATCTAAGTCGCCATCGTTGTCTAAATCGGCAAAAATGGCTCCATTAGAATAACTATCCTCATTACCTGCAATGTGATTGGCAATATCTTTAAACTTCAAATTACCTTGATTATGGAAGAATTTATTCGGGATTTTAATCTGTGGCATTTTCTCAATAACCTTCAAATCTTCATCATTCAGGGCTTCTCCGGTTTGACTCTTCATTTGAGCTTCTTGATTACTGAGTTGAAAGTTTGCATAATCGATGTCGTTCATCCTTCTAGGAATACCATTGCTAATAAATAGATCTTTGTAGCCATCGTTATCAAAGTCGGCAAAAAGGGGAGCCCACGACCAGTCGGTAGCATATACCCCCGAAAACATGGCTATTTCGCTAAACGTGCCATCCCCATTGTTGAGTTGGAGATTATTTCTGGCAAACTGGCGATTATAGCCAAACCTCACTTTAAATTGGAAAATATCGTAGCCATCTTCTCCGAGAGATTTTTTCAGGATGTCACGGTCTGAGGGTAACATGTCTAAAGAAACAACTTCGGTTTGACCGTCATTATTGATATCGCCCATATCTACACCCATCGAAAACCTGCTGGTGTGCATCATCTGATCGGTAAGAACTTCTTTAAATGTCCCGTCTTGTTGATTTATGTATAGGTAATCATTCTCGTGAAAATCATTGCCAATGTAAATATCTGGCCATCCATCGTTGTTAATATCGCCTGTAACAACTCCAAGTCCATAGCCAATTACGGTACTTTTAATACCTGCTTCGGTTGTAACATCAACAAAATTGCCATTGTCATTTCGCAGCAATTTATCTCCTGATTTAGGATCAACTTTACCTTCGAAACTTGCTCTTTGCCCGAAAGTACCGTTTTGATGAAGGGAATGATTGAGTTGGAACATATCTAAATCTCCGTCTCCATCATAATCAAAAAAAGTGGCTTGAGTTGAAAAACCGACCAAATCCAAGCCATATTGAATAGCTTGATTTTCATATTTAGGAATACCATTTTCTATTCCGGTGCACACATAAAGTTGGTTTACGCTTGTAAGTATTTCGTAGTCTCCAATTTCAGAAACATATATGTCTAAAAGACCATCATTGTTGATGTCGATTACTGAAGCGCCCGTAGTCCAATTGTTGGTGCCTTTTACTCCTGCTTTTTCCGTTATATCATCAAACTCCATGTTGCCTTTGTTCAGGAACATTTTGTTTTCACCCATATTGGCGGTAAAGTAGAGGTCTATCAGGCCATCATTATTAAAATCGCCCGCAGCCAATCCTCCACCGTTAAAAAAATACATGTAATTAAGCACATTAAGCTCTCCGGATTGTTTGGGTTCATTGATAAAGCTCAGGTGAGTTTTGCTTGATGTTAACATCTCAAACTGAGCATCCTTATCAGTGCTACAACCCAGTACAAATGCCGCACATAGGGCTATTGAAGCTTTTTTAAGGTTGTTTACCATTATTCGTTTTTCAATATTTTAGTAGTTTTCTTTAAAAGAACCGGCTCTTTGTCGTTAATAGAGAAGAGCAAGTGTAGGTTTCCATTTATCTCTAAAGGGAGAATTTGCTTAATATCCCCTCTTATTTTTATTCCTGATTCATTGGAAGAAATCAATTTAAACTTACCTCCTCCTTGATTGATGAGAACTTGTCCGTAGCTCGCATCAAGCTTGGAATACTGAGGAAGAAAATCTGTAAAATTGCCGCCAAGTACCAAGTCAGGTAATCCATCATCATTCAAGTCGCCTGAATGAATGGCTTGAACATTGGATATTTGAGTTTGTGCTGGTAGGGCTTTTACAGTAAATTGATTATTACCATTATTTATGGCTATGGCTGATTTGAAATAATTGGCAGTTTTAACATCAGCTTTGCTGATAGCCTCTTCGGTAAATAAATCTTGAATAGATTTGGTAGCATATTCTTCGTGCTTAAGATTCTGCTTTTTTAACAAAGGCAGTTGATCGGTCAACTCCTTTTTCAACGTTAATGGCATGTCTTTACCATCAATCGTTCTGGTCATAATTTTCTCAGTGGTTCCATTTCCATCAAAGTCCGACACCCATAATTTAGCAGGCTCATCTTTAGAAGCAGTAAAGAAGAAGTTCTCACCTCTATTTCCCATTACTAAATCCAAATCTCCATCATTATCAACATCTACAGTTTTAATACTGTACCACCAACCATGATAATCGTTTAGGTTAGATTGGACTGACGTAATCTGTTTCCCTTCTACTTTGAATACTTTAGGAGACATCCATTCACCAATAATGATCAGTTCATTTTTATTATCGCCATCAATATCTGCGAATGTAGCATCCGTTACCATTCCCAGATCTTTAAATTCAGAGGCTCTTCTTACGGTTACGTCTGTAAAGTTTCCTTTTCCATCGTTTTCGTATAGATAGCTTCGCGGTGTTACTCCATATTTGATAGGAACGCTTCTGCTACCAATAAATAGATCGAGATCTCCATCTTCATCGTAATCGAGCGCAATGGCAACAGCTGTGTTGACTTTATCTTCGGTAAAAGTGTTTTTTCTTTGTGAGAAGCTTCCTTTGTTATTGATGTAAAGTCGATCTTCAAGTTGTGGGCTGTTTTCTTGAAAATGATTTCCCCCAGAGCCTACAAAAATATCCAAATCTCCATCTCCATCAGCATCGAAAAGTGTTATGGCTGTGTCTTCATATAGGTCACTTCCTGGTAATTCAATGGCTGAATTAGCAGTGAAACCCTTACTATTTTGAAAGTAAACTTTGGTGAATTGTTTATTTGCACCAGCGATTACTAAATCTTCCAGACCATCACCATTAATATCTCCTTTACTAACTTTTGGTCCCTCTTTAGAGAGCATTTTTATGATTAAACCTTCATTATAGAAGTCAATTTGAGTGTCTTCGGTGTGCTTGTCAATACCATTATTGACTTCAGTAAATAATGGATCACTTTTATGAGCAGGAGCAGATTTTAGTGCTTGTTTTTCGAGTGACGCATAATTGATAGTCAAAGTGGAATCGGTAGGAGGGGAAAGCAGGGTGCTCTGTGTTTGATTAGGCCAAATGAATACAAGTGAATCCACTTTTGGATTTTTACCAAGTCCAAAAAGAACTGGAAAATCTACTGAAGACTGAAACCCACGGTTTGGAATAAGTTGACTGAATTGGACTCCTTCTGAAGAATAAAGATAGACCTTAGTTCCTACGGCATTAAGATTAGGTTTTTCACCCTTAATTTTAAGTTTCAAGTAGTGATTACCTGAAAGGTCACTGTTGTTTTTTATTACAAATGACTTTTGGTTTAGGTTGTTCACCACTAAATCCAAGTCGCCATCATTGTCAAGGTCCGCATATGCTGCTCCATTGGAAAAGCTAGGAACATCTAAACCTTGACTCTCTTCTTGAGAAGTAAAGGTCAAGTCGTGATTGTTGATGTAAAACTTGTTGAGTTGTGGGTTAGACGGAATTTTTTCAAGAACGTTCTCCATTTTCTCTTTCACCCCAGTGAGAACCATTTTCTGAACTACGTCATTTGCAAAGAAGTCCATAAAGTCTTGGTCTGTTTGGTCCTGATAAACACCATTACTGATATAAATATCTCTGTAGCCGTCATTGTCTGCATCAAAAAGTAAAGCTCCCCAGCTCCAGTCTGATGCTGCAACTCCACTCATCCATGCTATTTCGCTAAACGTGCCATCGTTATTATTTAATTGAAGCGTGTTTTGCATGAATTGATAGTAGAAATCTCGCTGAAGTTTGAGTTGGTGAACATTATATCCATCGAAAAGGCTTTTGGTTTTCAGTCGTTTATCTGTTTCGGGCAACATCTCCGTTACAAATATTTCAGGGTGTCCATCATTGTTAATGTCGGCCATGTCGGCTCCCATAGACGCTAAGCTGATATGGCCAACCCTTTCCTTAATGTCTTCCTTAAAAGTCCCGTTTTGTTGATTGATATAGAGGTAATCTCTTTCAAAAAAATCATTAGAAATGTAAATGTCAGGCCATTGGTCCTCATTCACGTCTCCTATGGTTATGCCTAAACCGAAACCGATCAGGCTTCCATAAATACCAGCTTCTTTACTTACATCAACGAACTTGCCGTTGTCATTTCTCATAAGTTTATCTCCACCACCTTTAACGAAATCCTTAACGTCCCAATCTTCAGCATATAAATTTCTTTTGTTTTGGTAATTCAGAGTATTTACGGGAATAAAGCTATTGTTCAGTATGTAGGCATCTAAATCTCCATCTAAATCATAGTCAAAAAATGCTGCGTGTGTGGTGAGGCCGTTGTCGTTTAAACCATATTCTTTTGCTTTTTCAGTAAAGGTGAGATCTCCATTATTAATAAAAAGTTCATTTTCTAAGTCTCCGTCTTCGGTAAAACCAGAGTTGCTTACGTAAATATCCAAATAGCCATCTTGGTTTATATCTACCATAGAAACCCCGGTACTCCATGCTTTTGATCCTTGAACTTTGGCATTGTTAGTAATGTCTTGAAATTCAAGATTACCCTTATTTAAGTAAAGCTTGTTAGGTTTTTGATTTCCTGTGAGGTAGATGTCAGGCAGTCCATCATTATTTACATCTCCAATCGCTACGCCTCCGCCATTATAAAAATTTCTATAGCTAAAAATGTTGAATTTGGCTTTGTTTTCAATATCGTTTGAGAAGTCAACCCCAGTGTCCTTTTCTGACAGGACATCAAAAAGTTTAAGTGAAGTGTCTTCCTTTTCGGGTTGATTTTGACAAGAGAAAACAAAAAGTAATGGCCAAATTAAAAATCCAGTTTTGAGCCTCATTTTTTGGTATTTAGATTCTGTTGAAGTTATTAAAACTAGGTGCTAAGAGCAAAAATAAAGGTAGTCCAATTGGACTACCTTTATTAAATTTTCTAAAGGATTACGCTTTTAGTATCCTTCGTTCTGTACAAGGTTAGGATTGGTACTAACAGCTACAGAAGGAATTGGGAATTTGGTTCTGAAAGTCTCTGTTACGTCTTTCATTGGCCAAGTGTCAGCGAATACACCAAATCTGATTTGGTCATTTCTTCTCCATCCTTCGATGTAAAGTTCTCTACCTCTTTCATCAAGAAGATCTTGCATTGTTACGCTTGGAAGAGGCGTAGCATCTCTCAATACTCTTAATTCATTAACTAAAGCTAAAGCGGTTTCAGAACTTGATCCGCCACGGGCAATAGCTTCAGCTTTCATAAGGTGTGCATCAGCATATCTAAATAGAATTAAGTGAGAAGCATAAGAACCATTATCTGGGTGGTATTTGATAAGACGAATACCATTTCTCTCATTATTACCTGCTAAACCAGGGAAAGTCTTGGTGTACACTAAAGGATTACCAGATCTATCTGTCAAGGGATTACCTGTTCCATTGATATCGTACTGTAATCCTACAAGGAATCCATATCCAAGATTATCCGTTGGCACAAATCCTCTTCTTTCTTCCTGACCCATTCCTGGAGCATTTGAATCTGAAGGGCCTTCAAATAGGTTATAGAATTCTGCAGTGGTACTGAATCCATTCCATCCACCACCAGTGTTATCTGGAGGTCTCACATTGTAGTGCAAGCTGTTCCAAATTCTATTACCTACAGATGTTGCCGCCCAGAAAATTGTTTCTGAGTTTACATCTGGAGCAAAAATGTCGAAGAAACCGTCATGAAGACCAAATCCTTCATCCTGAATAGCATCAACGGCATCAACTACTTTGGTCATGTCTGCCGCTTGAGGTTCGCCACCTAAGTAAACATTTTTATTCAAGTATAACTTGGCTAATAGGAATTGAGCAGAAGCTTTAGACGCAAATCTTGTTTGATCACTTGGCCCTACTGAAGGTAAATTTGGAATTGCATCATTCAGGTCACTAAGAATAAAATCGAATGCTTCCTGTCCCGAATAAACAATCGGATTGAAATCCACGCCATCATTAACATCTCTGTAAGGAATTTGACCCCACAAATCCAGGATCAAAAACATATTATATGCTCTTAGGAATTTAGCAGCAGCAATTTGTTCAGTATTAGCGCCACTAGCTGGAGCTAATACTTGGTTTAGCTGGAATACGTTAGAGTTCAGGTTATTCCAAGTGCTAAGAACGTGGGCATGGGTTGCATCCCAAGTATGCTGATGTAAAGTTCTCCAAACTCCGTTATCACCCCAGTCAGTTCCCCTAGTAGGAACAAGAAGCTCGTCAGAAGTTACCTCTAATAAAGCGTATAAATTAGCTTGATCGCCAAACCCATTGATTCTGTTATAGGCTGAAGTAATCCCTTCCGAAGGGTCTACGCCACTAAACTCACCTGAAGATGATTCAATGATAACAGAATCCAATTCTTCTACTTCTAAATCGGTACATGCCCAGAAGAAAAGAGGCATTACCAAAAGTAATGAAGTTATTTTTTTCATTTTCATATCAATTAAAATGTTGCGTTAAGACCTAAAGTGAAAGTTCTTGCTCTTGGGTAAGAAGTATAGTCAATACCTAAAGAAGGAACACCATTGATACTTCCATCGGTGTTTACTTCAGGGTCTAAGCCTGAATAACCTGTGATTAGGAATAAGTTTTGAGCAATTACTGAAAGTCTAACAGTCTTAAGGAATGAAGAAGCTCCCAAGTTGAAATTATAACCTGCAGAAAGGTTTTGCACTCTCATGAAATCTCCTTTTTCAAGAAATCTAGTAGATACATCAGGTGCATTTACTGGAGCCTCACCAGTATAAGGAACACTAGTAGTTACATTTTTACCATTTGATAGAGCACCTGCTGTAAAGAATGCGTTAGCGGTATTGTTGTATACATAATGACCAAATTGTCCATTCATATACACAGCCATATCAAAGTTTTTGTATTTGAAACTTGTAGAGAAACCTACATTATACTTAGGAATCGGTGATTTGCCCAAGAATTGCTGAACATCACCGCCTTCATACTGAGAAAGACCATTTTGATCATAACCGATAAAGTCTCTTAAGTAGTAAGCGAATAAAGGCTGGTTATTGGCTACACGTTGAGCGAATGCTCCAGAAAGGCCTTGACCTCTAATAGCTCCTGTATTTAGATCAGCACCCTTGTAGTTTTCAACCATGTTCTTATTATAAGAAACATTGGCATTAACATTCCAAGAAACATCAGCTTGATCGATGAGTAAATAATCAAGAGTTAACTCTACTCCTTTATTAATTACGTTCGCGTCTAGGTTTCTATAGATAAAGGCTTGAGATGCTGGTTGGGCATAAATAACCAACATCAACAAGTCGGTAGTATTTTTATTATAGTAATCAACAGTTCCTGATAATCTGCCATCGAAGAAACCGAAGTCAAGACCCACATTAATTTGGCTAGTTTGTTCCCACTGAAGATCTCCGTTTGCATTCGCAACGTTGTCTAAAGCTGGACGGTTTTGAATATTTCCGTCATCTCCAATTCCAACCCCACCATAACGCTGTCTGTTTTGGTGAACATTGTGAGGGATTTCTTGATTACCAGTAACACCATATCCTAATCTTAATTTCAAGTTAGAGAATGCTTCAGGGATAAAGTCTTCTTCAGAAAGTCTCCAAGCTGCTGCTACAGAAGGGAAATAACCATATTTGTTATCAGAACCAAATTTGGTAGAACCATCAGCACGGAAAGTTGCTGTTAGAAGGTACTTTTCGGCAATGTTATAATTAGCTCTGAAGAAATAAGATTGAAGTTCATCTTCATTTTCTGAAAGACCTTCAGAAAGAGAAGTTACATATTTGGTTGGTGAGCCATCAACATTCAAAGTTTGTGGTGTTGGGAAAAGTTGATTAATGAAGAACTCATCATTGTCATAACCAAAATTCTGATAAGGTTGAGTGATAGCCGCTCTTGCATTATCTGCAGATCTTTGAAGATCGTTGATCATAGCGTCTGCACTTGGGTCAGAGAAACCAAAGCCTTGTACATAAGAATTCTGATAATGGAATTTTTGATAAGAGTAACCAGCTAAAGCACTGAATTTTCCATTTCCAATTTCTTTACTGTAGTTAAAGAAAGCTTCCAAAAGTCTGCTATAAGTCTCTTGAGTATTGATGGCAGCTCTACCGTTGCCAAATACACCAGAAGTACCCGTATTCAATCTTGGTGAATAAGCTTGTCTTCTAACACCAGTAGCATCGTCAAGACCTACATTGACTTTAAAGTTCAAATCTGAAGTGATGTCATATCCTGCAGAAAGGTTAATTAAACTTCTGTCAGTTTCAGATTTATCACCAACGTATTTCAAAAAGGCAAGAGGGTTAGCAACTCCTGAAATTTGAGTGTCGGCAAACCCTGGAATAGTTGGGTTAGAGAAATAAGTAGCACCCAAAAGGTCACCTTCAAATCCTGCATCATTGGTTACGGCTACACCTCTATCATTAATTCTTGATATAGTAACCTGCGCACCTAAAGTTAACTTGTCGTCAAGCATTTTGTGATTCCAGTTTAAACGAGCATTATATCTCTCCATGCTGGAATTGTTAATAATACCTTCTTGGTCGTTGTAGCCAAGTGACACTCTAAAGTCACCGTGGTTGTAGCTATTTGCATAAGAAAGGTCATGCTTATGAGAGGCAGCCGTTCTGAAAACTAAATCTTGCCAATCTGTATTAGCACCAAAATCAACTGCATTTGGGTCTCCTCCAAATCTTTCCACATTCTCTAAAAATTCATCTCTTTTTAAAAGATCGAATCTTCTTGCAATTTGGCCAATACTTAAAGAACTAGAATATTCCACTTTAGCAGCTGCACCTTTACCACTTTTAGTAGTAATGATTACCACACCGTTTGCTCCCCTAGATCCATAAATAGCAGTTGCAGAGGCATCTTTAAGGATGTCAATACTTGCAATATCATTAGGGTTAATAAAGTTTAATGGATTTCGAGCAGAGCTACCTCCGGAACCAAAATTGGCTCCACCAGGAGTTACATCACCGCCAGACAACGGAATACCATCAACCACGAAAAGAGGGTTGTTTCCGTTTCTTACAGATGAAGTACCTCTAATACGGATGTTTACACCAGAACCAGGTTCACCACTGGCTGAAGTAATTTGAACACCAGCAGACTTACCTTGGATTAGTTGTTCTGGAGAAGCAATAACACCTCCATTAAAGTCTTCTGCTTTAATAGACTGAACAGCACCCGTAGCATCTTTAGCCTCTACTTGGCCATAACCAACAACAATTACTTCATCCAAAGATGTAACGTCTGGTTGTAAGGTTACATCAATAGTAGTTTGGGAACCAACGGTTACTTCTTGAGAAATGTAACCAATAAATGAAAATACCAATACATCGGTGTTACTCACCTGTATGGTATACTTTCCGTCAATGTCGGTAGGGGTACCTCTTGTGGTGCCTTTTACCATGACGTTTACACGCGGGATGCCTAAGCCATCATCCCCTCCCGTTACTTTTCCAGTAACGGTCTTTTGCTGTGCCATTAGTGAGCCTTGCAAACCCACTAATAGCACTAGCAACACTAGTAAAAACTTTTTCATACAATCATTTTTAATTTTAACGGTTCATAGCCCCGCAAAGGGCCAGAAAGTGCAATCGAATGCACAAAGTACAATTATAGATTTTCTTTCAAGTATTCTACAAAACAAAATGTACGCAAACGATTGCAAATTCGCATGTTTTATCGAATGTTATTTGTTTATCGACCACATCAATTCAGTGAAAATTTGTAATTGTTCAATGAAATCCGATTATAATTCGGTTTTGAAAAACATTTGAAATGTAAAGTTTTGAAAGCTCTACTTCACAAAATTGTACAACCATACCTTGAAGAAACCCTTAGTTGAATTTTGATGGTTTTTTTGACTTTTAACTAAAACCTTGAAAGTGTAGCTTTACGGCAATGGAATGGACACAACTTTTAGCACAGGGATCGCCTAATTTTCAACAAAATCAAACACGAACGGTATTCGATCGTGATTTTGATAGAATTATATTTTCACACCCTTTTAGAAAGTTGCAGGATAAAACTCAGGTTCATCCGTTGCCCGAACAAGACTTTGTTCATACTCGCCTTACGCATAGTTTAGAAGTTTCGAGTGTTGGCCGATCGCTTGGAAGATTGGTGGGTGCAAAATTGTTGGAGAAGTACAAAGATCTTTCGGAAATTCTAACCCCTCACGATTTTGGCGCCATAGTGGCTGCGGCCTCTTTGGCTCACGATATTGGCAATCCTCCTTTTGGCCACTCTGGTGAATCAAGCATTTCAGACTTTTTCAAAATCCATGAACAAGATTTTAGGCCTTTATTTAATGAAGCCGAGTGGGAGGACTTGATCAACTTTGAAGGTAATGCTCAGGGCTTTCGTTTATTGAGCAAATCGGGTTATCAAGGGCTAAAGTTGACGGCTCCTACATTGGCCGCTTTTACAAAATACCCACGTCCTGCCAAAATTCCTCATCGAGATAAGGCCAGAAGAAGCCAAAAGAAGTTCGGTTTTTATACTTCGGAAAAAGAGGAATTTCAGGCCTTGGCCGAAGAATTAGGGCTTGTAAAGCTAGCCGATGAGCAATGGTGCCGCCACCCATTAGCTTTTTTGGTAGAGGCCGCTGATGATATCTGCTACCATATTATTGATTTGGAAGATGGCTGCAATCTGGGTTTGGTCGATTATTCACAAACCGTTTCACTTCTGGCGAATATCATTGGCGATAGATTTCAACCAGAGAAGCTGGAATCCATCCCTTCAATCAAAGAAAGAATTGGCGTTTTACGTGCTTTAGCCATCAATCAACTGATTGACGAGTGTGTGAAACTATTTATGGAGAAAGAAACGGAATTACTTTCCGCTGAATTCGATATTTCATTGACGGATGAAATTCCTTCAAAAGCGGCTTTGGCCGAAATTATTGGCGTTTCTGTTGAGAAAATTTACCGAAGCCGAGCGGTGGTTGAAACCGAAGCTGCGGGTTACAAAGTTTTGAATGGATTGCTGGCCGTATTTATTCCGGCTACAATCGCTTCTTTTCAAGGTCAACTTCAGCCTAGAGACAAAACCTACTTCAGGTTACTTCCTTTAGAGACTCAACACGAAATTAAAGAAGCTTCTTCCTTATATTTGGCGCTTCGTGCTGTGCTCGATTATGTAGCAGGCATGACAGACACCAACGCGCTTAACCTTTATCGAAAAATTATGGGCATTTCGCTGCCCGGAGCAAGATGATCGAATGGCATAAAATGGTCATAATCATCTCGCTAAGAACGGATTTCTATTACCTTTGTGGTCTTGTTTAAAAATGTGGTCTAAACTTCCCCATATCGTACTGAAATACAGGCTCCTCCTGATGATTTCGCTGTTCATTTTTACCGTGTTCATGGGCTTCATGGCACGAAATGTAAAAATGGCATTCAACTTTAATACTGCAGTTCCAAGCACTGATGAGAACTATAAGTACTTCATGGATTTTAAGAAGAACTTTGGTGAGGATGGAAACATTCTGGTGCTAGGAGTTAAAGATAGTGCTCTTTACGAGCTCAAGAATTTTCAGGAATACATCGATCTGAATAATGAATTAGCGGCTGTGGAGGGTATTACCAATGTAATTTCCTTAGCCACATTAAAAAAGATTGTCAAAAACACGGATGATAGAAGTTTTGAGCTTGAAGACTTGATAAAGTCGAGGCCGGAGAATCAAAACCAGCTCGATTCCATTTTGGCCGATGCGCTCAACCTAAAATATTATAGTGGGCAAATGATGAATGTAGAGAATGGCGCTACACTCATTTTAATCACTATGGATAGAGAAGTGCTCAACTCCAAACTTCGAAATGATGTAGTTGGGCATATCCAAAATATTGGTTCAAAGTTCACGAACGATACGGGCATAGAGCTTCATTATTCTGGAATGCCTTATGTAAGAACCGTGATGCAAGAGCTCACAGCCAAAGAGCTGAAGCTATTCATTGTGCTTTCCATCGGTATTACAGCACTAATTCTGTTCCTGTTTTTCCGTTCTTGGACGGCCGTGGTTTTCCCTCTAATTATTATTGGAGTAGTGGTTACCTGGGTACTAGGAACGGTCGGCATATTGGGCTACAACATTACAATTCTAACTGGGCTTATTCCTTCCATTATAATTGTAATCGGAATCCCGAACTCCATCTATCTGCTGAATAAATACCATCAAGAATTTGCCAAGCACGGCAATAAAATGCGTGCCCTAAGCTTGATGATCAGAAAAATTGGTTTGGTTACTTTAATCACCAATTCTACAACAGCTATTGGTTTCTTGGTTTTGGTAACTACCGATATTTCTTTGTTGAAGGAATTTGGACTTGTAGCCGGCATCAACATTCTGGCAACCTTCATTGTGAGTATGGTGCTAATTCCTGGTATTTTCTCATACTTACCAGCGCCAAAACCGAAACAGCTTAAACACCTTGAGTTTAAAATGATGGGTAAATTCCTTGTACTCTTGGATTTACTTGTTCACAGACACCGATATCGTGTTTTTGTGGTTACGCTTGCCATCGTAGTTATTTCAGTTATAGGTATTTCGAAACTCTATTCTGTGGCCTACATGGTCGATGATATTCCTGAAGAATCTAGATTGAAGCAAGACCTTTACTTTTTCGAAGAGAACTTCAGTGGAGTTATGCCATTGGAAATCATCATCGATTTCGGCAAACCGCGTTCCAGTATCAATGCCCGAAACCTGAGAAAGGTTGAGAGACTTCAAGATGGTTTGGATTCGATAGAGTTTGTTTCGCAGCCTATTTCTATCGTGAGTTTTGCTAAAGCTGTTCGTCAGGCCTATTATAATGGTGACCCAAGGCGTTACAGCTTGCCAAGCCCAAGTGACAGAACTGCGATTCTTGGTTACCTGAGCAACCAAAAGGACAGCAATAATCTACTGAGCAGTTTTGTAGATTCTACGGGGCAAGTAATGCGAGTTTCGCTTAAAACCTGGGACTTGGGTTCGGTAAAAATGGACTCATTAATTACGCAGGTAATTGAACCTAAAATCGATCAGGTTTTTGGTGAAGATGAAGATGTTAAAACCAGTGTAACAGGCTCAACGCTTCTTTTTGTAAAAGGAAATAAGTTTTTGATAGAAAACCTTCAAATGTCTTTGGTACTGGCCTTTGTAATTATTGCTATCATCATGGCCATTCTGTTCGCCAATGTGCGAATGATCATTATTTCACTAGTCCCTAACTTTATTCCGTTACTGGTTACAGCAGGAATAATGGGCTATTGGGGAATTCCATTAAAGCCGAGTACAGCACTTATCTTCAGTATCGCCTTTGGAATTTCAGTCGATGATTCTATCCACTTCTTGGCCAAATATCGTCAAGAATTGTTCAGTCATAAATTCTTTGTGCCCATTGCCATAAGCAATAGTATTAAAGAAACTGGAGCAAGTATGCTCTATACCTCCATTGTCCTTTTCTTTGGGTTTATCATTTTCGTTTTCTCCGATTTTGGCGGTACGGTAGCCTTAGGTTTGCTAACCTCCATGACCTTGTTTTTTGCTATGATTACCAACCTAACCGTGCTGCCAGCGCTGTTGATGGTTTTTGATAGCGGTAAGAGGAACGAAAACAGCCATCCTTTGATTGAGCATTATGAGTTCTATATCGAAGATGAAGACGAAGAAATTGACACTCAAAATCTGTTGATCAAAACCAACGATCCATTCTTGGGTTCAACAGACAAAAATGAAAATAATTCCTAACCGTTAAGTCCACCTTAACCCTATAACAAAGGAGTAAAAGTGAAGAAGTACAACGAATACAAAAACCCGAATTATGCCGAAATAGGAGAGGAAATGCTCCAATTCTGGAAAGAGAATGGCATTTTCGAAAAATCTGTGAACGACAGAGAGGGTCAACCAACTTTCACCTTTTATGAAGGGCCTCCATCGGCCAACGGAACCCCAGGTATTCACCACGTAATGGCGCGTACGGTTAAGGATATTTTCTGCCGTTACAAAACCCAAAAAGGTTTTCAGGTAAAACGTAAAGGTGGTTGGGACACCCATGGTTTGCCTGTTGAGCTTCAGGTTGAAAAGGAATTGGGTATCAAAAAAGATGATATCGGGAAGAAGATTTCGGTTGAAGATTACAATCAAAAGTGCCGTGAGGCGGTAATGAAGTTCAAACACGAGTGGGACGATCTTACCGAGAAAATGGGCTATTGGGTAGATCTTGACGACCCTTATATCACTTTTGAAAAGGAATATATCGAAACCCTTTGGTCGTTGCTCAAAAGGCTTTACGATCAAGGCTTGCTCTACAAAGGCTATACAATTCAGCCTTACTCACCAGCTGCTGGTACTGGCCTTAGTTCTCACGAGTTGAATCAGCCTGGCACTTATCAAGATGTGAAGGACACTTCCATGACGGCCATGTTCAAAATAGAAGGAACTGAAAACGACTTCTTCTTAGCTTGGACTACAACGCCATGGACTTTGCCTGCCAATAACGGTTTGGCCGTTGGCGCTGGTGTGGAATATGTTAAAGTGAAAACCTTTAACCAATACACTTTTGAGCCAATCAATGTCATTTTAGCCAAAGATAGAATCTCTTACTACTTCAACGCTAAGGCTAAGGACATCAAGCTGGAAGATTACAAACCAGGTGATAAGTTGATTCCTTACCAAGTGCTTGAAAGCTATAAAGGCAAGGATTTAGCAGGCATGAGCTATGAGCAGCTGATGCCTTATATTCCGTTGGAAAAACCTGCCTTTACCGTAGTTGTGGGCGATTTTGTGACCACTGAAGACGGTACGGGAATCGTGCACATTTCCAAAACCTTTGGTGCGGATGACTACAGAACTTCTGTGCAAAACAACATGCCAGGTGTTTTTGTGAAAGACGAAGAAGGCAATGATGTGCCTATCGTGAATAAAGAAGGCAAGTACGTGAAAGAGATCACGGACTTTGCCGGAATGTACGTGAAAAACGAATATTACTCTGACGAAGAAAGACCTGAAAAATCGCTTGATGTTTTAATTTCAATTAAGTTGAAAGAAGAAAACAGGGCTTTTAAAGTAGAGAAATACGAACACTCATATCCACATTGTTGGAGAACCGATAAGCCAATTCTTTACTATCCATTGGATTCTTGGTTTATCAAAACCACAGCTTACAAGGATAAACTTGTTGAGCTGAACAAAACCATCAACTGGAAACCGGCTTCTACTGGTGAAGGTCGTTTTGGTAACTGGTTAGAAAACCTTGTGGACTGGAATTTGAGCCGTTCTCGCTATTGGGGAACTCCGCTTCCGATTTGGGTTTCAGAAGATAAAAAGGAGCAAAAATGCATTGGCTCTTTGGCTGAACTTAAAGCTGAAGTAGAAAAATCAATCGAGGCTGGTTACATGACCGAATCCATCGGTGATGATTTCGACTTACACCGACCATTCGTAGACGATGTGGTTTTGGTGAGCGAATCGGGTCAGAAAATGTTCCGTGAGCCGGATTTGATCGATGTTTGGTTCGATTCCGGAGCCATGCCTTATGCGCAGTGGCATTATCCGTTCGAAAATCAAGATATTTTCAAAAGTAATTTCCCAGCCGATTTCATTGCTGAAGGTGTAGACCAAACCCGCGGATGGTTCTTTACGCTTCACGCTTTAGCGGTTATGTTAGAAGGCAAAGTGGCCTTCAAAAACGTAATTGCAAATGGCTTGGTGCTCGATAAAAACGGCAATAAAATGTCCAAGCGATTGGGCAATGCCATCAATCCATTCGAAACCATTGCTCAGTATGGCCCGGATGCCACACGTTGGTATATGATTTCCAACGCGAATCCATGGGACAACCTGAAATTCAATATTGATGGTGTAGGCGAAGTACAAAGAAGGTTCTTCGGAACACTTCAAAACACTTACGCTTTCTTTGCGCTTTATGCCAATTTGGATGGCTTCACTTTCGAAGGTGAAGAAATTCCATTGAGCCAGAGACCAGAAAGTGACCGCTGGATTCTATCTCGCCTTAACAGTTTGATCCAAGATGTTGATCAAGCCTATGCGGATTACGAACCAACCAGAGCTTCGCGTATGGTGATGGATTTTGTAACCGATGAATTGAGTAACTGGTATGTGCGTTTGAACAGAAAACGTTTCTGGAAGGGCGATTACGACCAAGGGAAAAAGGCGGCTTACCAAACGCTTTACACTTGTTTGTTGACCGTGGCTAAATTGGGAGCTCCTGTAGCGCCATTCTACATGGAAAGGCTATATAAAGACTTGAATGAAGTTTCTGGAAAGGAAAATTTGGAGTCTGTGCATTTGGCCGATTTCCCTGTGGCCGATGAGGCTTTCATCAACAAGGATTTGGAGCAGCAAATGATATTGGCGCAAACTATTTCTTCGCTTACACACTCAATCCGTAAGAAAGAGAAAATCAAGGTTCGCCAGCCATTGACTAAGGTGATGGTGCCTGTTTTAGACGAAAAAACGAAGCAATACATTGAAGCCGTTCAGGATTTAATCATGACGGAAGTGAATGTAAAAGCTGTGGAATATATCGATGATGCTTCAGGCATTTTGGTGAAGAAAGTAAAACCGAACTTTAGAACCATTGGGAAGAAGTTTGGCCCTAAAGTAAAACTTGTATCGGCTGCGATAGCGGGTTGGGGGCCAGAACAAATCGCTCAGGTTGAAAGAAATGGAAGCATTGACATTGCCATTGAAAATGAAACCGTAAACCTTCTTTTAGAAGATGTGGAAATCAGCAGCGAAGATATTCCAGGTTGGTCTGTAGCTTCTGAAGGTAAAGTAACTGTGGCCTTGGATATTTCATTGACAGACGAACTTCGTCAAGAAGGCTTAGCGCGTGATTTTGTTAATCGTGTGCAGAACTTGAGAAAAGACATGGGACTTGACGTTCAAGATAAAATCAATGTCGTTGTTAAATCTTCGGATGCCTTTGTAGATGGAGCTTTGGTAGCTAATAAAGCCTACATCTGTGAAGAAACTCAAGCTTTGAGTTTAGAAATTGAGGCCAACGTTTCTGATGCGCAGAGCATCGAAATCGATGAATGGCAACTTGAACTGAAAATCACTGTTGCTTAATGCTTTGAAGTTTCAGTACTATAAATACTTCCTCCTCACGCTAGCTGCAATTCTGGTGGATCAGGGAATAAAGCTCTGGGTTCATTTCAATATGGTAATGGGCGAGCGTGGGGAGATCAAAGTTTTTGGCGACTGGTTTAAACTCCATTATATTTTAAATGAAGGCATGGCTTTTGGCCTTCGATTTGGGTCTAGTTACGGCAAGCTAGGCCTTACTATTTTCAGAATGATAGCGATGATTTTCATAAGCTATTATCTCTATAAAATGGCAAAAAAGCATTTTCACCCTGGCCTGCTTTGGAGCATTGCCTTGATTCTCGGGGGCGCCATAGGCAATGTGATCGATAGTATTTTTTACGGTGTTTTTCTGAACAACGCACCTTACGGAGCTGTAACTCCTTGGTTTCATGGAAAGGTGGTAGATATGTTTTACCTCGATGTTTGGGAAGGCTATATAGCCGACTGGGTTCCTCATTGGGGAGGAAGACAAATTGCGCTCTGGCCAATTTTCAATTTTGCCGATGCCTGCATTTTCATAGGAGTGGCTCTAATTTTAGTTTTTCAGAAACGCTTCTTAACCAGAAGGGCCAGAATCTCAACTGTTGAGTAACGGATTTTTCCGTATTCCGCCACATTAACAGAAATTAATAGTAGAAAAATTTAAATTTTAAATAGTATTTTAATATTAATGGGTATATTAACTATCTCAATAGTTAATTCTAACTCAAAATAAAATGCTATGAAAAAGGTCTTAGTACTGGCAGCTCTTATTTTTTTGCCGCTCTCAGTCTTCAGCTTTCAACAATTGGAGACAGATCCTTCAGTTAAAATCGGAAAACTCAGCAATGGTTTTACCTATTATTTAAGAAGTAATCCTCTACCAGCAAACAGAATCGAATTCAGGTTGGCTGTAAATGCAGGTTCAATTTTAGAAGATGAAGACCAGCAAGGTTTGGCTCACTTTACAGAGCATATGCTTTTTAACGGAACCAAGAATTTCGAAAAGAACGAGCTGGTTAGCTTTCTTCAGAAAATGGGATTGGAATTTGGGGGCGATTTGAATGCCTATACCAGCTTTGACGAAACAGTATACATGTTGCCCATCCCAACAGAAGATAAGGAGAATGTGGATAAAGCCTTAACCGTGTTGAGCGATTGGGCCCATAATGCCACTTTCGATAATGAGGAGATTGACAAGGAGCGAGGAGTTGTTTTGGAAGAATGGAGGCTTAGACTCGGAGCAAGCGAACGCATGCGCCAAAAAACTTGGCCAATCGTTTTAAGAGGTTCGCATTATGCAGAAAGACTTCCTATTGGGAAGGAAGCGATTTTAAAAAGCTTCAAATATGATGCTGCTAAAAGATTTTATCGCGATTGGTATCGCCCAGATTTGATGGCGCTCATTGCGGTAGGTGATTTTGATGTAGCCGAAATGGAATTGAAGGTGAAGGATTTTTTCGGAGGAATTAAAAACCCATCAAAACCGAGAGAACGACAGTACTATGATCTTCCTTCTTTTAAAGAAACTCGAATTGCCATCGCTTCTGATGATGAGGCCACAGGCAACTCCATTGATGTAAGTTTCATTACTCCAGGCACTGAAAAGCCTCAAAATACCGAAACAGCTTATCGAAAAACCTTGATGAACGGCCTTTTTTCACAAATGATTAACCAGCGTTTGAACGAGAAAGTAAGATCCGCCAATCCACCTTATTTATATAGTTATAGCGGCTACGGAAGTGCTATTGGTAAGTACAAAAGAGAGTATAACATTTATGTAAGTGTGAAGGACGGAATGTTCAAAGAAGGCCTTCATGCCGCAATGGTGGAGAATGAAAGGGTGAGACGCTATGGTTTCACCGAAGGCGAATTGGAACGCACAAAGGCCTTGTATTTAAATGCCTATGAAAGAAGAGCAAAAGAGGCTGATAAAACGGAATCGGTAAGAATTGTAAATGCCTATTTGCAGCATTTTTTAAATGGTGGGCCATTACTCAGCGAGGAGCAGCAGCTTGATTTAATGAAAAAGCTGCTTCCAGAAATTAAGGTGACCGAAATTAATGAGCTGGTGAAAGGCTGGATTACAGAAGATGATCGCACGATTACCATCACTGCCAAAACTGAAGATGAAGATAAAATCCCTTCTGAAAATGAATTGAAGGACATTCTTTCCGAAGTAAGAAATGATAAATCTATCGAAGCTTATAAGGAAGAGAAACTGGCAACTTCGCTAATGTCTAAAGTTCCTGCAGCCGGTAAAGTTGTGAAGGAAACCAAGAATGAGGCTACTGGAATTGATAAGTTGACTTTATCCAACGGTGCTGTTGTGTACATTAAACCAACCGATTTTAAAAACGATGAAGTGCGAATGACAGCCTTTAGCGAAGGTGGTATTTCGAATTATTCAGCGGATGACTATTGGACTTTAACTAACGCCAGTTCTGTGGTAGGCCAGTTGGGCATTGGCGAATTTAACCAAACCGATTTTGGAAAGTTCATGACGGGAAAAACAGCCTCTGTCTCCAGTTATATAGGCCAATACGAAGAGGGAATGTCTGGACTTTCAAGCTTAAAGGACTTAGAAACGTTCTTTCAACTTCTGTATTTGAAATTCACAACCGTTCGTGAAGACAAGGAAGCATTTGAGAGTTGGAAGGCCAGAACTAAAAACCTTTATGCAAATTTTGCCAGCAGCCCCGACATTAAGTATCAGGTTGAAATGCAGAAAGTAATGTATGAAGAAAACCCATGGTTGAAGGGTTTTCCTAAGCCAGAAGATTTTGACAAAATCAATTACGAAAAGGCTATTCAAGTATATAAAGAGCGATTTGCGAATGCAGCGGACTTCACCTTCATTTTCGTGGGCAATATTGAAATGGAAACCTTTAAGCCTTTGCTCGAAAAGTACGTTGCAAGTCTTCCTTCTAATCCTAATCAATCGGAAAAATCAAAAGATTTAGGAGTTAACCTGAAGAATGGGGTGATAGAAAAAAGCATTCATGCTGGTGTTGATGACAAGAGTATGGTGATCATTACCCTTTCAGGAGACTATGATTATAACTTGGAAAACAACGGTTTGATGAATGCCGCTGCCAAAGTGCTAACGAACAAAATGATTGAAACGCTACGCGAAGACATGGGCGGAGTATATGGCGTTAGTGCAAGTGCAAGCTTGATAAAAGAGCCAAAGGAAATGTTCAGGTTCACGATTTCTTTTCCATGTAAACCAGATAATGCTGAAAAGTTGGCGCAAGCAGCCATGGAGGAACTAGAGAAATTGAAATCTGGAGAATTTACCGAAGAGGATCTACAAAAAGTTATCAGTGCCCGCATTCAAAATTTCGATGAGCAAATCAAACAGAATGCATATTGGCAAAGTATGATGAAAGCTTATCTGGATTCTGGCGATCCATTAGAAGAGATTCTAAAGTCGAACGATAGAGCTAAGGAAATTACCAAAGAAGAAATAGTAGCGGCAATCAACAAGTATTTGACGGGTGACAATATGATTAAAATTGTGAAGCTTCCTGATGGCTATAAAGAGGGTGATTTAAACCAAGAAATAAAGAAGAAATAGTGTTTTGTTGAGGTGTGAAGGCCGGCTCTGAGAAGGGTCGGCTTTCTTATTTTACATACTTGTGTTTGATGATAAGCCTGAACAAAAGGCTCGGGGAGGATTTTTTAGTTTGGAAAGCTTAATAGACATTTTCGGCACGTTGCTAAAGATAGTTGTATGCCGAATGCACTCCTTTTGTTATTTTAATGTTTCTTTAATGTTAACTTAAAATTATGTAAATTCGTGGTTCGTTGGAGATTAAAAGGGGAGAAATGATGGAAACGGAACAAGAAATAAAACAAAGAATAGAAGAACTTAAATGGAAGTCACTGCCTCCGTTTGAAAGATTGATTGGTTCAAAAGAGAAACTTCAAAAGGAAAAGTTTGGCACTAAGGCTCGTTTGAAAGAATTGAGATGGTATGTACTTTCTTCAAACATATTCATCATTCTGGTGTGCTTAATGGTGGGGGCTTTGCTCTTTTTCTTTCACACCGATAATGAGCTATTATGGTTCTTTATTTTCGTGTTGGTGGCGGCTTTAGCCCAAAAAATAGAATTGAATTTTCGATTGAGCTATTTGCGGGAAGTTCGCTTTCTCAAGAAAATATTGAAGAAGATGAAATAGCCTGATCAAATGATCGGGCTTTTTTATTTGATGATTACTTCGTTTACAATGGGCTGCCCAAACTCTTTGGCCAATAAAACCAAAATCTGATTTTTAGACATGTTCAACTCGTGGCGTAAAGGCGCAGAATTTAAATGAACATAGAGCTTTTTATTGTGGATGTAAACCTTGGTTGTACGTTTTGCAATGGCTGCTCCCATCACGCGCTCCCAAGAGTTGACTAAATTGGTTTCGTGAAACTTGTCTTCAATGTTGAAAGACTTCAGCATTTGATTGATCGCATCGCCTAATTTTTCGGGCTGCTTCTTTCTATTGCTATGGTTGCGGTAATGATGATTGTTCACTTCTCTCCAATTCAGAATTCAAAAGTACGGGTTCGTTAGTATACTTTTACGGCTTCTCTAAAATTAGTTGTGTCTCTTTCCTTTTTCTCAACTAATCCTCAAAAACAAAAAGGTCAGAGGCAATCTTGTCAGCCAGCAACTTTCCGCTTTTATTGAGCAGAATACAGCCTTCTTCTACTTCTATAAACCCTTGGTGATAAAGTTTGCCGAGGTAATCTTCTTTTAAGGCGAGTAAATTTTTGCCGTATTTCTGTTGAACCAAATCCGTATCACAGCCCCATTTTGTGCGTAAACTGGTAAGAATGTATTCGTTCAATTGATCTTCCTTCGTCAGAATAATCTTCTCGAATGGAATGGCTCCTTCTTCAATGGACTTTAGATATTTAGCGTTATTCGAAACATTGGCCTGCTTAAAATTTCCGTTGAAGGAATGCGCTGAAGGACCAATGCCCAAATATTTTTCTTGTTTCCAGTAATTACTGTTGTGTTTAGATTCGTAACCCAACTGAGCAAAATTTGAAATCTCGTACTGCTCGTAACCGTAACGCTCCAGAGTTTCTACCAAAAGTTCGAATTGTTCCGCGGCATATTCTTCTTCAACATCTTCCATTTTGCCATTTGCCACCCAATTGCCAAAAGCAGTTTGCGGTTCTACGGTTAAACAGTAAGATGAAATATGTTCGGGCCTGAGACGAATAGCTTTTTTCAAGTCTTCTTTCCAAAGATCATGATTTACATGCGGCAATGCATAAATCAGGTCGATACTGATATTTTCGAAACCCGCTTTTCTAGCTTGGTAAAAGCATTCTTCAGATTCCTTTGCGGAATGCTGCCGATTCATCCATTTTAAATGATGGTCGTGAAAGGACTGAATGCCAATACTGAGCCGATTGATGCCCGATTGCGCCAACATCTTCAATTTGTCTTCTTTCAAATCATCAGGATTGGCTTCTAGGGTTATTTCTGGATTGCTGGCTAACTCAAAGTTGAATTGAACTTTCTTTAAAATTCGCTTCAAATGCTCCTCATGAAGCAAAGAGGGAGTTCCTCCTCCGAAATAGACCGTATTTACGGGTTCTTTCAAATAATCTCTCTGAATTTCCAATTCTTTGATAATCGCATCAACCATGGCGTCCATTTGTTTTACCGATTGGGTAAAATGGAAGTCACAATAATGGCAAGCCTTCTTGCAAAAAGGGATATGAATATATAATCCGGCCAAAGAATCGTTAATTTGAATGTTAATTGCCCCGAATGTCGAAGATATACCGAAAGTATCTTTATTGCCTATTCCTGATGGGATTTTTCTCCGTTATGCTCAATGCTCAGCAGAGTTATATATTGAAAATTGGGGCCGATGACCAGCCTTCAGCCATTAGAAAGCTGAAATATAAAACGGAACATTCTGATTCAATTAGTTTGGTTAAAACAGTCAATAATGTAGTCAATGCTTTACATGCTGATGGTTATTTACTGGCCTATGAAAAGGAGATTTTCATTAGTGATTCCTTGATATACAATGCTTTAATTCATGTTGGAGAAAGATTTGATTGGCTTCGTCTTTCTAGAGGAAATGTGGAAAAGGCAGTATTAAGAAGGGCAGGATATAAGGAGTTTGGCTTTAAGAGAAAACCCTTTAAGTACAATCAAGTAGCTAAGTTAGAGAAGGCGCTTTTGACTTTTGCCGAAAGGAACGGTCATCCCTTTGCAAGTATTCGGCTCGATTCGCTCACTATTGTGGAAAACAACATTGGAGCCTCATTGTTTTTTGATGAAGGGCCACGAATTACTTTCGATAGTCTGGATATCAGTAGCGATTTCAGCATCAAATCTAGATTTTTAGGTAGCTATTTGGGTATTGTTCAAGGGCAGGCTTACGATCAGCGGAACATCAATAATTTGGGTAGAACCTTGAGAGGTTTGCCTTACCTTTCGGTAACTGAAGCGCCAAAACTTACTTTTCAGAATTCGGAAGCTACGGTTCATCTTAAACTGGAAAAACGGCCAGTGAACCAAATTGATGGAATTATTGGCTTTTTGCCCAATGCCAATCGGGCGGATGGTTTGTTGGTTACGGGTCAGGTAGATATTGATTTGCTCAATCCATTTGGTTCTGGCAAACACATTGGATTGCATTGGCGAAGGTTAAGTGAAGAAACTCAAAATCTCAATTTGCAATATGCTCATCCGGCAATATTGGGCAGCAGAATCAATTTTAATTTCGATTTCAGTTTTCTGAAGCAAGACACTCTTTTCACCAAAAGGAACTTTGATTTGGGCTTAGCCTATAATCTTGGAGCTAATAGTTTTTTAAACCTCTTTTCAACCATAGAGGGAACAAACCTTATAGGTATTCCTAAATTGAACCCCGGAGAGCAGCCGAATGTGCTGGATTTTGATGTGAGCTCTTACGGTTTGGGTTTCAATTGGAATAATTTTGACGATCCGTTTGTGATTTCTAGAGGCACGGGTTTCTCAATAAGAGCTTCTACAGGAAATAAGAAAATCTCGAGAAATACGGCTTTACCTGCAGAAGTATATCAAGATTTGGACTTGAAAACGCTTCAATACACTTTTCAATCGGACTTTCAGCATTATTGGCGATTGCGGAACAATTTCGTTTTGGTGAATAAATTAACCGGTGGTCTTAAGTTGAATAAGGACTTATTTAGAAACGATGCGTTCAGGTTGGGAGGTTTAAAAACCATTCGTGGCTTTAATGAAAACTTCTTTTTTGCAACCCAATATGCCCAAAGCACGATTGAGGGTAGGTTGTTATTTGACGAAAGCTCATATTTGCTGTTGTTTTCGGACTTGGCTTTTTTGGAAGGAAATTTCAAGCAAAATCCAGTTCATGATTGGGCTTTGGGTTTGGGAACGGGCTTGAGCTTTGCGACAGGTTCTGGCGTGTTTAATTTTATTTATGCGCTGGGTTCTTCCAAAAGCTCCGGAGGTTTTAATTTCAACCAATCGAAAATCCATTTTGGTTACACAACGAGGTTTTAAGGTTTTATGATTTTTGCACAGCTGACGAGGATTGAGGGAAGGGATGCGTTTACCGTAATTGCGGTATTGTTGCTGTGTATTTATGCAGTATCCAAAACCGTGTTCCCGAAAGTTTTTTCAGAAATCATTTCTGCAAATCGCCTTTTTGGCTTTCGGGTTCGAGAGGATTTAGGCACAAACTTGAGGCCTTTCAGTTCGGAGCATCTTTATTTCACGGCTTTAAGTTCTCTAACCTTCTCTTTTATTGTGCTTTATTTGCTCAATGGCTTGCCTCTGATCAATAAGTTGCCAGTTTTTTTAAAAGTAGATGTTTTTGGTTGGGCTATGTTGCAATGGCTGGGTTTGGCGGTGCTCATTAATGTGTCCGTTTACCTAAAGTTTTTACTCATTGCCTGCTTTGGTTTGTTGTTCGATTTAAGGCCGATTATCTCACGTCATTTCATCGATATGGTAAACGCCAGTATTTTCTTTTTTCTGGTGTTGTTAGTCTTTTTGGTGGCCATAAACTTTTCAGCATTTGTTCCACCAAAACATTTGTTGAACATAGTGCTTATTTTGTTGGTTATATTCTACTATTACAGAAGCTTATTGTTATACGTAAGAATGCTAAACGACCGCGCACATAGCAAATTATATATATTTTCGTACCTTTGCGCCACGGAATTAATGCCCTTTACCATAGGGTTTATTTTAGTGCTCACCGGCCAAATCTAGAAGAAGTAGGTAATTTATGTCTAAAAATACACAAGAGGATAGACTCAATTCAGTAAAGAGCATCCTGGTATCTCAGCCAAAACCATCAGATGAAAAATCACCTTATTATGTTTTAGCAAAGAAATATAATATCAAGATTGATTTTAGGCCATTCATTCAGGTTGACCCCATCAACGTTAAGGAGTTCAGAAAGCAAAAAGTAGATATTCTAAAGCATACCGCTGTAATCTTTACAAGCCGAAATGCTGTGGATCATTTCTTCAAGCTTTGTAAAGACCTTAAAGTAGAGGTGCCTGCGGATATGAAGTATTTCTGTATTTCAGAACAAACCGCAAACTACCTACAAAAGTATATTGTGGTTCGTAAGCGCAAGATTTTCACAGGCTCAAGAACAGCTCAAGACCTTATCGAGATTCTTAAAAAGCATAAGAACGAAAAGTATATTTTCCCTTGCTCTAACATCCGTAAAGAAGATATCCCTGAATTTTTAGAGAAAAATAAATATCAGTTTTCTGAAGCCATCATTTACGAAACCGTAGCCAGTGACCTCTCTGATCTGGACAATGTGCTTTATGATATCATAGCATTCTATAGCCCTAGCGGTATCAATTCTTTGTTTGTAAACTTCCCAGAATTTAAGCAAAACAATACGCGAATCGCGGTTTTCGGTCCTACTACGGCTCAAGCCGCCAGAGAAGCTGGGTTGATTATAGATATTGAAGCTCCATTACCAAATGCTCCTTCTATGACGGGTGCTTTGGAACTTTACATAAAAAAAGCGAATAATTTAGATTGATTTCAGGGCAACTCTAAGGGAACAATTTAGTTATCTTGTAATATATTGGAGCCGAATCAATATTTCGGATATTATTGTCGTTACGAGATTATGAACAAAACTTTTAGGTTTTTCCTTGTTCTCCTTATTTCAGTGGTCACATATCAGGCAAAAGCTCAGCAAGATGCTCAGTTTACCCAGTATATGTATAATCAACTTTTTTACAATCCGGCCTTTGCTGGAACCGCTCAAGGAAAAACTTTAACAGCTATTCATAGGTCTCAATGGTTTGGGTACGATGGTACCCTAAATCAGGGGGGGGCGCCCACTACTCAGATGCTCAGTTTCTCATCAAATCTGAGCCAGATTAAGGGTGGATACGGAGTGTTTTTAAGTAACGATAAATTAGGACCATCGAATAACTTTCAGATTCAAACAGCATTTTCCACAAATTTGAACTTGCCAAATGGGGCTGTTTTGAGCCTCGGAATTAACCTCGGAATGTTCTCAAATAGCATCAACTATGATGAGATAATTGTGGTCGATCCTAATGATCCGATTTTTAGTTTTTCGGGTAGAGAAGCTCAAATAAGGCCAGATTTTGGGGTTGGGATTGTATATACTCAAGGAAATTTTTTTGGTGGTTTGAGTACAAATCATTTACTTGAGCCAAAATTTGATTTCGGTGAAAATCAGATTTCCAATCAATTAAATCGGCACTACTATTTAACTGCGGGATACAACTATCCGTTGAACCCGCAACTAACCATTACACCAAGCGTTCTGTTAAAATCTGTAGGTTTTGATACTTACAATGTTGACGTCAGCGTTATGGGCGAGTACAAAAAAAATCTCCGAGTTGGTTTGGCTTACAGACAGTCAGAATCAGCTTCGGCTATATTAGGTTATAAGATATTGAATGATCGTTCCTTGACATTAGGCTATGCTTTTGATTTTGTTGTGGGCAACCCCAACAGCAAAGCACCTACATCTCAGGAGTTAATGTTGATTTATAATTTCAATTCTACACCATCATTACCGGGTAGAAGAATCATCAGAACCCCTAGATTTAGGTACTAGATCAAAGTTTTGTCTAGGTTAAGTTTATTATAAATTTCAGTGTGAAACTGGAATACTGAATAGAAAGTACTATTTTTCGCGCTTTATTTAATTGATTGGCAATAAGATATGAGCCTTATCAGTTAAGTAAAAACAAGATTAATCTATCAATGAAGAGAATACACGCTGGGTTCGCGATTATTATTGTCGTCTCTTTCACAACAGGTTGCTCTATGTTCCAGGGCATTCTTGGTGGTGGAGGCATGAGTAAGGAAGAGAAGCTGAATGCTGAAGGTCAGCTGATGGGTGTTCCCGATAGGGAAGGCTGGTATCAGGAGACCCCTTACGGAATGGTTCAAATTCCAGGAGGAAACTTCTTTATGGGCCAGGCCGATGAAGATGTGGCGGCCTCTCAAATTAACTTCAACAGACAAATTACTGTAAGCTCGTTCTTGATGGATTCTGAGGAAATCACCAATAACGAATACAGACAATTCCTGAATTTTATCGATACCATCTCTCAAGATCCTAATGAGCAGTATTGGACGCAACAGGTAAAACAAGAGGTTACTCCAAATCCAAATGTTTGGGATAACGAGTTTGCTTACCACATGGGCGATAAAATGACTCAATATTATTTTAGCCACCAAGCTTTTGACGACTATCCTGTTGTAGGTATCAGCTGGGAATCTGCCGCTAAATTTAGTGAGTGGAGAACGGAACACCTCAATATTGGTCGTGAGGCAGATTACTTTGGCACTGGAGGCGGAGGCCTTTTTGGTGGAGGTAAAAAGAAAGGAAACGATGATCCTGCTGGTGTTCAAGGTCTAGGTGGGCCTGGTCAACTGGGAGCTCAACCTCAGGTTGGCGGAACAGGCGCAGGCAATCAGCCAAATACTACTTTCAAAAGTACATTACCTGTAGAGGCAAGATACCCTAACTTCAGACTTCCTACTGAAGCAGAATGGGAATATGCTTCGCGCGGTGGTAGAGAGATCATCAAATATCCTTGGGGTGGTCCTTATACAAGAAATAGAAACGGTTGTTTCTTAGCTAACTTCAAACCTGGCCGAGGTAACTACGATGATGATGGTTACCCTTACACAGCTCCTGTAAATTCTTTCTTGCCTAACAACTTTAACCTGTACAACATGGCAGGTAATGTGGCAGAATGGTGTTTAGACGATTTCTCTCCTGTTTATAATCCACTTGTATGGGATTTGAACCCTCTTTTCTTATATAAAGATGATGAAACCAACAATCCTCACTATGGTAAAAAAGTAGTGAGAGGTGGCGGATGGAATGACATTTCATACTATTTACAAACAGGAACAAGAACTTACGAATATCGTGATGTAGAATCTGCGAGCATTGGATTCCGTTGTGCAATGGATTACTTGGGCAGAGCTGGTGACGACTTTGGTCAGAATAACTAAGAATTCTTCAACCTATTATAAATTTTACATATGGCTAACAAATCATTTACTGAGAAGTTTTACGGCAACATAATGCCGAAAATTTATGGATTAGGTGCTGCGGTTGTAATCGTTGGTGCCATGTTTAAACTAGAAGGTTGGGCGGGAGCAACGCCTATGTTGATTTTAGGTTTGAGTACGGAAGCTTTGATTTTCGCTTTCAGTGCTTTTGAACCAAAAGCTACAGACTACACCAAAAAATTATACGAAGCGAACGCTGCAAACCCAGTGCCTGCAAAAGCTGCTCAAACTGATAAGGATGAAGTTACTTTAGGTAGCATTCTTAAAGAAGCTGCTGTAAGCAAAGGCGGCCTTAAAGCATTTAGCGAAGGCATGAATACCTTAGCAGCTAATGCTAAACAAATGTCTGACATGTCGAATGCTGTTGCTGCCACTAACGCATATGCGGACAACGCTAAAAAAGCTTCAGATAGCTTATCAAAAATTAATCAGAGCACTACTGCTACTGCTACTGCTTTAGCTCAAATGGCCGATTCTGCTAAAGTTGCAGGAGAAACTCAAGGTCAGTTGAAAACAGTTGTTGGTCAATATCAGCAGCAACTTCAAAACGCAGCTACTCAGTTAGACGCTTTGAACAAAGTATATAAAGAAGAATTGAACGATTCACAATCTCACGTGAAGGCGATCAAGTCGTTCTATGCGAATATCGATACTGCTTTAGCTGGTGTTACAGCTGCAACTAAAGAAGCAGAAGAATTTAAAGCCCAAATGGGTAAACTAAACAACAATGTAACTTCACTTAACAAAGTGTATGGTGCTATGTTGTCAGCAATGAAATCTAACTAATAACTTGATCTAAACTATGGCAGGAGGTAAGGAAACCCCAAGACAGAAGATGATCGGTATGATGTACCTCGTACTGACGGCTCTTCTTGCCTTGCAGATTAAGGATACTGTACTTGAAAAGTTCGTTTTGATGGAAGCCGGTTTGGAATCATCAAACGAGGTTTACGAAAAATCGAATGCTCAGGTATTGGGTAGCATCGATAAGGCAGCTAATGATCAAGGAGGTAAGAAAGAAGATATAGCTGTTGTTTCGGCAGCTAAGCAGGTACGCGATAAAACAACTGAGATCATTACTTATCTAGAAGATACGAAATCCGCTGTGGGTTTAGCATCTTCAGGAAACGATCCAGAAGCTATATATGAAAGAGCTACTTTGAAAAAATACGAAGAGCCTTCTCATTATTTAGTTGAGCAGAAGAATGCAGAAGAATTGAAAACCCGATTGGAATCTTATAATCAAGATGTAGAGGGAATTCTTTCTAAAGTTGGAATCAATAAGTCATGGTCTTCTTTGGCTTTGGATGCAAATGAAATAGATTTCTACAAAGACAATCCTGAAGAAAAAGGAAAGAGCTTTGCAGAATTGAACTTCTATAAAACTCCATTGGCGGCAGTTTTAGCACAGTTGACTTTCTTCGAAAACCAGATTTATGCTAGAGAATCAGAAGCATTAGGTTTATTAGGAGGTAGAGTTGGTGCACAAGCTGTAAAAGGTTTTGACCGAATTTCAGCTACCGTATTACCTGTTTCTAACATCGTTACCGCTGGAACTGACTTTGAGGCAGAATTATTCTTAACGGCTTCTAATTCAGCTATTCAACCAAGCATGACTTATGAAGGTGATAAGATTGATGTGGAAAACGGAAGAGGTAAAATTAAGTTTAAAGCTTTTGCTACCAACTATGTAGATGATTTAGCTAAAAAGACATTCAAGGCTACAATTACTTATAGTGATGGAGGAGAAGAGAAAACTATTCCTATTACTCATGAGTATACCGTAGCTAAGCCAGTTATTGAAGTAAAAGCTGAAGCTATTCAGAATTTATATCAAAATGCAGCTAACGTGCTTCAAATTAATGTTCCTTCATTAGGACCAGCTTATAATCCAAGCTTTACTACCTCTGGTGCTGATCAAAAGTCTGGTTCTAAGAAAGGTGAGGTAGTGGTTATACCAAGAGCAGGTACTAGAAGCGTTACAATTGGCGTGAGTAGTGGAGGAGCGAAAATTGGAGACAAGGTTTTTACTGTAAGATCTATTCCAAGACCAACATTCCAAGTTTTAGTTGACGGAAAGGATTATGATGCAGAAAAAGGTTTGGGTGCAGCTCCAAATAGGCTGACATTAAAGCTGAATTCAGATCCAGACTTTAAGACAAATTATCCTTCTGATGCTAACTTCTTTGTATCTAAAGGTAAAATTCAACTGATCCAAAATGGTAGACAAGGACCTTCTATTGACATTACTCAAGCTCAATCTGATTTTGATTTAGGGTCTTTGAAAGGAAGAATAAGATCAGGAGATAGATTGGTTGTAATTGTTGAGGAATATACTCGTTTGAACTACAACCAAGCTAGAGAAACCGTTCGTTATAGCGACAAAGAAACTTTAATTATAAATTGATATGAGAACTCTCTCAGTATTTAGTTTACTCTTATTAATTGGATTGAATGGCTTTGGCCAAGCAAATTCTAATGGAACAGCTCCAATAGATAGTGTGGAGAATTCCAAGAGATACAATATTAACTCAGTGAGACCTATTCGTAGCGAAGACGTAATGTTCAGCATTCGCGTTTGGTCAAAAATGGATCTGAGAGAGAAAATCAATGAAGGCTGGAATTCTAAGGATTCCAAAATCATTGAAATCATTTTCGAAGGTATTAATAAGTGGTATAGCTCAGCTGAAGCTGAAGGTATACCACCTTATGACCCTTTTACTGAAGGTTTTGATGAAGACGATTTACTGACGGACAAAAATGATTATGTAGATAGAGTAATCATTGATGGAACGAAGGGTGAAGATCCTACTTTGGATGAAATTGACAATTGGAAAATTGAAGCTAGAACAAGAGGTGTTGATGAAGGTGACTATGTTCAACAGAAGACACAGGAAAAACTAGCTCCAGATTCTATCGCAAAGGACAGAATTTCAATTCTTGAGATAGAAGAGGATTTGTTGTTTGACAGAAACAGGTCTGTGCCAATTTGGGACATTCAGTCAATCAAGGTTGTTGCCCAATCTGATATTGCTGGAGGTGCTGAAAAAGTGATGGTAAGAATCAAGTATAAGGATTTAGTTTCTTACTTGAATAAAGTTTACCGTGAAACTATGGCCAACAACGAGAAGAAGGTAAAGGGATTCTGGTTTAACCCAAGAAACCCAAGAAACTACGACATCAGTTTAGTAAATGCTTTCGACTTGAGATTGTTCAGTTCAAACATTGTGAAATTCTCTAATCCGAGTGATGCTTCAATGGAACAATTCTTCCAAGCACAAATTGATTCAGGAAAACGAAATCTTATGGAGATTTCAAGAGACTTTAGATATCAACTGTTGGAGTTGATTCACAATCTTTGGGAATATTAAGCCATTAAGGTTGAAGATATAACAGAGGGAAGCTTAGGCTTCCCTTTTTTGTTGGAAGAAGTTTTCGACAAGAACGGCTCTATTCTCACCAATTACGTTTACTAACGCTTCGTGGCTAGCCTCTTCGATTTTGCTCATAGTACGGAATTCCTTTAGCAGTTTGTCCACCGTTACTCTGCCTACTCCTTTTACTTGTTCCAGTTCAAAGTTGAAGCTATTCTTGCTCCTTAAATCCCTGTGGAAGGTTATTGCAAATCGGTGAGCTTCATCTCTTAGTTTTTGAATAAGCCTAAGCGATTCGGACTTTTTATCGATGTGAAGGGGAAATGTATCTTCAGGGAAGTAAATCTCTTCTAAACGCTTCGCAATGCCTATGATGGGTATTTCTCCGTACAGTCCTAATTCTTTTAGGGCATCGCAAGCCGCGCTCAATTGACCTTTTCCTCCATCGATAACCACAAGTTTAGGAAGATCGGCAGCTTCATCTAAAAGGCGTTTATATCTTCTGCCCACTACTTCTGTCATGGAAGCGAAATCATTCGGGCCTTCTACCGTCTTAATTTTGTAATGGCGGTAGTCTTTCTTTGATGGTCGTCCCATTTTGAAACAAACCATGGAAGCCACGGGATTCGTACCTTGAATATTGGAGTTATCGAAGCATTCAATGTGAACAGGTAATTCTTTCAGTTGCAAATCTTTCTGCAGCTGTTTGAGCACACGGTTGCCCTTGTCTTTTACATTGTCGAGCGCTTGGTATTTTTCTTTCTTCGCAAAGAGTGAATTCTTTAAGGAGAGCTCAACCAATTTTCGTTTGTCTCCACGTTGGGGAACATGAGTTTCCAGACTTTCAGATTGAATCTCTAGAGGCTTGTTGGTGAGCACTTCTTTAGTAATACTTTGGTATTGATCACGCAAATCTATCATGATTAATGAGAGAATTTCCTCATCACTTTCGTTCAGCTTCTTCTTGATTTCCGAAGTTTTGGAAAGGTTGATCATTCCATTTTTAATGCGCAGGTAATTGACAAAGGCCCATTTTTCATCCGATACGATGGTGAACACATCAACGTCTGAAATATTTGGACTGACGATAACCGACTTAGATTGGAAGTTATCTACCAGCTCTAGCTTCTCTTTATACTTCTGAGCCTTTTCAAACTGAAGCTCAGCAGCGGCTTCTGTCATGCGGGTTTTAAAGTAAGCTTTGGGCAGGCCGAGATTCCCTTTCAAAATGTTCAAAGCTTGATCTACATCGTTCAGGTAATCCTTTTCACCCTGAAAGCCTTCACAAGGGCCTTGGCAGTTGCCAATATGATATTCTAGACAGACTTTAAATTTTCCTTTACTGATATTTTCATGCGAAAGATCATAACGGCAAGTACGTATTGTGAAGAGGCCATTGATCAAACGCAAGATGTTGTTCATGGCCTTTACGCTTGTAAAAGGGCCAAAGTACTTTCCGTTAGATGGAATCAGCTTTCTAGTGCTATAAATGCGCGGGAATCGCTCATTCGACACACAGATATAAGGATACGTTTTATCATCCTTTAATAGGATGTTATACTTGGGGTGATTTTGTTTAATTAGGTTGTTTTCAAGTAGCAAAGCATCAAATTCCGAATTCACCAAGGTGACTTCAATGCTTCTGATTTCCGTAACCATACGCATGGTTTTACGGTTAATGCCAGCTGCTTTGCTAAAATAGCTCGATACCCTCTTCTTTAAGGATTTGGCCTTGCCAACATAAATCAAGGTGTCTTCCGAATTGTAATAACGATAGACACCAGGGCTGTCAGGCAGTTGCGATATGTCTTTAGGCGAAATACGAGTTGCTTGCATAAATCGGTTTAATAGATTTCTGCATCATAAATCGTGGAATTGTTGCCTGTTGTATCTTGAGGCACAAGAATATCTTGGAACTTCTGACAGTCGATTTCCAGGCTCAACTTTTCAGGGCGTTGGAATGGGCCTTTCTTGATATTCAAGGTCGTATCCTTGTAAACCTTTTCAAAGAAACGTCCAACGATTGGCAAAGCGGTTCTTGCTCCCTGACCATCGGGCCAACTTTGGAAGTGGATGGCGCGGTCGTCTCCACCTACCCAAGCTCCTGCTACTAAATCTTTGGTAACACCCACGAACCAACCGTCTGAAGCATTTTGTGTGGTTCCGGTTTTGGAGCCTACTTCATTGGTTTTTTGAGCGTAGTCAGTGATTTTGTATTCCGACCAAAGCCTTGTTCCTGAACCACGCGTAGTGGTTTCTTGCAGCATATTGAGCATTACGTAAGCCACATCTTCACTAATGGCTTGTTTTTTCTGAGGCACTTTGCTCCATATGGTGTTTCCAAATCGGTCTTCAATTCGGGTTACATAGTGAGGTTCGATATGCGTTCCTTTATTTGCGAAGGTTCCGAATGCTGAAACAATTTCGAAGAGCGAAACATCAACCGTTCCAAGTGCTATAGAATAATAAGGATCAATTTTCGATTGAATACCTAAGCGGCCTGCCATTTCTGAAACTTTTTGAGGCTTTACAATATCCATAACTCTTGCTGAAATGGAGTTAACAGATTTTGCCATTGCCAGCTTCATGGTCATTTTTTCACCGCTAAATCTATCTTCAGCATTTTGTGGAGACCAGCGTTTTGCTTGGCCAGGAATTTTGATTGAGATGGGTTGATCGATGAATTCGAAGCAAGGTGAATAACCATTTTCTATAGCCGTTGCATACAAGAATGGTTTGAAGAGCGAGCCCGCTTGACGCTTGCCTAAGCGAACGTGATCAAACTTGAAGTATTTGTAATTGATACCACCTACCCAAGCTTTGATTTCACCTGTGTGAGGGTTAGCAGCCATAAAACCAGATTGCAGAAAGTGCTTATAATACTTCAGCGAATCCATTGGGCTCATCAGAGTGTCAATTTCTCCTTTCCAAGAGAAGATTTTCATAGGTACCTTTTTTTTCAAATAGTAATCCACGGAATCTGATTCACTACCAAATTGCTTTATTAAACTCCTGTATCGTTCCGTTCTTTGAAGGGGGCCGTTGGAGATAAAATCTTTAATAATACGACCATCACTATCAATCCAGGGTTCGCGCATATTGCCATTTGCATCTTTCAATTTGTTGAAGAAGTTTGCTTGAACCTGGCGCATGGTGCTGTCCATAGCTTGTTCAGCATAGCGTTGCATGCGGCTGTCCACAGTAGTGTAGATTCTTAAACCATCAGCAAACAAATCATAGCCTAAATCCTTGGCTATATAAATAAGATCTTTTTGTACTTCAGCTCGGAAATATTGGCCCAAACCGAAGTTCTGATTTTGTACGTTATAATCCAGCTCAATATCTTTTGGAGCAAGGGTGTCATAAGCTTGCTTGTTCAAATAGCCGTATTTCACCATTTGATTCATTACCACATTTCGTCTGGTTTTTGAATTTTGTGGATTTCGAACAGGGTTGTAATAGGTTACTGCCTTCTGTAAACCCACCAAAACCGCAGCTTCATCTACCCCCAGTTCTTTGGGTTTTTTGTTGAAGTAGGTTTTTGCGGCTGATTCAATCCCGAAAGTGTTGCTACCAAAACTTACTTGGTTGAAATACATGGCCATGATTTCGTCTTTAGTATAAGAACGCTCTAAACGAACAGCCAAAATCCACTCCTTTGTTTTATAAATCAGCTGGTCGATCATATGATTTACGCCTTCCAGTTTACCTTTTTCTTCTTCCTCAATAATTCTTGTATCGAATAGGTTTTTGGCTAGCTGTTGAGTAACCGTACTACCACCTCCTTGACGATTGAAAGTAACAACTCCGAAAGCTGCTCTAAACATACTGCGAAGGTCAATTCCTGAGTGGCTGTTGAAACGGATATCTTCTGTGGCTTTAAGCGCATTCACCAAATTATCGCCAAGTTGTTCGTAGGTTACGGGGTTACGGTTATCGCGATAGTATGACCCCAAAATTTCGCCATCGGAACTGTAGAGCAACGAACTCAAATTCTGTTCAGGATTTTCAAGCTGGCTATAGCTTGGCAGTTCACCAAAAAGGTTACCCAAATTAATGCTGACCGCCCATATGTAAGCTGGTAAACCCACAAAGACAAGAACAAAAACCACCCATAATAATATAGTGAGGCGTTTGAGTATTTTACTTTTTGGTTTTCCTTCTTCGTTGCTCATGATTATTGGTAAAAGCGTTTATAAAACTTGAAGTAATCGTCTAGCTTTTTGGATTTGAAAAGCATTTGGAAATTATCTCGAGTGATTGCAAAAATATTAAAATTTGAATCGACTTCTATTTTGAAATTGGACATAGCACTTTTCAGCGCACGGTAATATGCCTCGGCCGTCTTTTTGTCTTTAAAAGAATTGACGTACATGATATCCAGATGCTTGTCTGTGTCCAATTCCAGTTGTGCGATATTCAATTTAAGGTGACTGAAATTTGCAGTGTTATAGGCCTCAATCGCCTTTTTAAGTTCTGCTCCATCGGTCGCTTCAGCATTATAAACTACAGATACCAAATGAAGTTGGCGGAAATCTTCACTATACTCAAAATCTTCGCTTCTAATGATGGTTTCTTTTACTGGATTTATAGCGCTGAGCAATTCCTTAGCATAAGTGTTTAGTTTTCCATCGGGATATTTTTGAACGAATGCCTTTAATGCTTCTTCATAAGCAAACAAACTTTCGGTTTTTCCTTTCAGAATGGCAGAGAGTAACTCTACAGTAGGTAGAAAGTCGACATCTTCAAAAGAATTAAGAGCCTCGCGTAATATTTGGTCGGCTTTTACATAATCTCCTTGTTCGTATGCATCGTAAGCAGAAGCATATACTTTCTGAAGTGCTTTGTTGCGAGCTTCTTTTTCGGCCAAATAATTTGGGTTGATAAGGGTTTTGGCGATCAGTGATTCTGGGAATTCACTAATGATCATCTGCTTGTAATTGGCTGCCTGAGCAGGATCGCTCGTTTCATAGATGGTGTAAAGCGCCAAAAGAGTTTCTAATCTAAATTCAGTTTTTGGATATTTTTCCAGCAGGGTTTTATAAGTAGTTGCGGCTTTGGAAACTCGCTCTAAACCAAACCTATAAACCCTTCCCAGATTAAAATAAGCCTCTTGATTGGCTAAATGAAGTTGCTGTTTGGCTTCTTCAGTTAAAGGAATGGTAGCTTTTAGCTCTGCTTTTTTGGCCTCGCGACCTTCATCTTTAGGTTCTTCTGTAGTGCTTGCCGATAGTTCATCGGGAACCAGAGAATCCAAATTGGAGTCGGGGTTGTTGTTACTTTCTTTACTCGATCTTCGCCAGTTATCTTCCAAAGGTCTGTTGCCCCAAACTCGCTGAAATTCCAGATTTCCTAATTCTACAGCGGCATCATTATAAAAATACCATTGCCCTGAATTACTGCCATCGGTAAAAACGCTTTGGCCCGAACTCACATTACTTCCGCTAGAATTGGCCTGTCTTCTTTCGTCTTTTTCCTTCTCTTTTTGCTCCTTTTCAACATCGTCTAAATAGGCATCTAAAAATGCATCGAGAGAAACCGCGGGCAATTCTGAAAGTGAAAGAAGACTGTCGTTGGTGTGAATCACTTTCAGATTGGTGACGAACTCGTTGAGCACATCTTTTCGGTCGACATAGCTTTGGTAACCTTCAACATCGTTAGGCATTATGGCCACTGCGCTGTCGTAATAGTTGCTGGCAAGCTCAAAATTCTCATAAACATCGAAATACAGTTGACCTGCTCTTAAAAACGAAAGTGATTTTTGTCTAGGAGAAGGTTCTTCAACACTTACAGCTTTCAGGTAGTTTTCAAGGGCCAAATCGTAATGGCTTTGTTTTTTTTCAAACTCACCCATTTCGTAATAAATCTTGCCTCTATATTCTTTGTTCTTGCCATCTTTTAAAAGAGAAGCATAAAACTTTCTGATTTTCTCTATTTCGCTAGCGCTGTTTATAGTGCTTACCTGTTGCATGTTCAACTTGGCATGAAAAGTAAGCTCGTAAGGCGGTGTGCCACTCAACAACTCTTTATAATAATTAAAGGCCTCTTCATTTTTATTTTGGCTTTGCGAGATTTGGCCCAAAATAAAGTTGATTCTAGATCTGGTGTCTTTTTCAGGAACCATGTCACTTACATCGCGAAGGTTTGCCGTCATTTCGGTGTAGTCATCTTCTCGTTGAAAGTAATAGGCTAGCATTACTTTATGGTTCGTGATGTTTTCTTCCGTTAGCTCTTCATTTTCCAGATAGTTCGAAACTTCTTTAGCCTTTCCCATTTCGCCCATATCCATATAAGTTTGCATCAGGCTAATCAGGGCTCTGTGTCTTGTCGGATCGTCTTTGCTGGTTTGGTTTATGTATTGAAGGGTTTCAACGGCCAAAGGGAATTCAGCTCGTAAATGGCGAATTTTGCCGATGATTAAATAATTGTCATCAACCCAATCGCTTTCGGGATACCATTCAATTACTTGAGAAGCTTTTTTAAAGGCATCGTCCAATTTGGCTTTGTTGCCTGTAACAGTCCCCGAATCGATATCAGGGTAAATTCTTAAAATCTTATTGTAATTATAATCGTATGAGTCTTCAATTTGCTGGTATACTTCATTCAGATATTGATCGGCATAAAAATATCCGTTGAACCTGGCGTTTAAGTTTTGATACCCTTTGGAATTACAAGCCACCAATACGGCCAAAAATGCCAGAAATGCTAAAAATTTGTAGATATGTCTAAAGCTTACTCTCAATTTTCTTACGACCCCTTTAAGCAACGAAATTATATCTTAATTAATACAAATAAAGGAAGGGTATTGTCTATTAATCTATATTTTTGTTTCCCTTAAAAAATAACCGTGGCGAAGAATAAAAAAACACTTTCGAACTGGTTGAATAACAGGCACATTCTGATCATTCAGAATGAAGAAGACTTTTCTCATAAAGCTACTTATAATTTTACATACGCTAGGGTAGTTTTCTTTAGTCTTATTGCTTTAATACTCATTTTCTTTCTCAGTTTCTTTTTGGTAAAAACAGTTTTGGCTCAATGGTTCGATCCAAATTATGCTGAAAGAGAAACCAGAAAGGAGCTGGTAGCCATGAGTCTTTCTCTCGATTCTCTGGCCAATGAGCTTGAAAATCGCGACCTCTTTATACAAAGCATCAAGCGCGTGTTGGAAGGTGATAGCACAGATACCTTTGAGGGTAATGTTCCGCCAGCTACAGGAAATGTTCAGTTGGCAAATAGCACTGAATCCGAATCTTTCGATTCACTGTTCAAATCAGAATTTGAATCACGTGGAGATTTCCTTCTGGGAGAAAATATCGATGACCTTGAATTGAGGCAAACTTATCTGTTTTCACCTATCAGTGGCTACATTTCTCAACCTTTCGATCCTATGAACGACCACTTCGGTATAGATGTGGTTTCGAAAAAAGATGAACCAGTAAAATGTATTGCAGACGGCACTGTGGTATTTGCATCGTGGACACAGGATGCAGGAAATGTTATTGCCGTACAACATAAAGAAAACTTAATATCTGTTTACAAACACAATTCGGCATTAACAAAAGAAGTTGGTAGCTTTATTACCGCAGGGGAGATTTTAGCCATTATAGGCAATACGGGGGAACTTACAAATGGCCCTCATTTGCATTTTGAGCTATGGTACAATGGTAATGCTGTGAATCCTGAAGATTTTATAGTATTTTAACCCCGTCCCAGTCAACAAAAGATTCAACTAGACCCGAGAAGTTATGTTTTCATCAAAGGAAGAAAAAAAGGTTACCGAAGACCTAAGCAGCACCAGCAATATTATTGGCAAAGATACTGTTTTGGAAGGCAGCATTGAGTCCATAGGTAACATCCGAGTTGAAGGTAAAGTATATGGCCATGCTGTTGCAAAAGCAAAATTGGTAATGGGTACTGAATCTATAATTGATGGAAATGTAATTGCCCGAACTGCTGAAATTGCAGGAACGGTAAAAGGGAACATTGAAATCTCTGAACTTTTGGTTTTAAAACCAACGGCTGTAATTAACGGAGATATTCTTACCAATAAATTAGTAGTAGAGCCAGGCGCAAGCTTTAATGGAGGTTGTAAAATGGGCCATTTAGCTACTGAAATTGAAATTGGAAAAACACTTGCTCAAGCACAACGCGAGCCCGCAGTTAAAAGAGCGTAAAAAATAAACACCATTAACTAAAAGGAGGTTCTTATGATAGAACCTCCTTTTTTAATGTTATGAGTTTCGATGAAAATAAAGAAGGTCTGAAAAAGACCAATGCCTACCTCAAATACTCTCAGCTTGGAATTCAGCTGGCAGCTACCATTGCGTTATGCGGTTGGTTGGGTTATAAAATGGATCAGTGGTGGAATAATGAAAAGCCACTTTTCATCATCATCATGATATTTATAGGAGCCGTTGGTGCTTTCTATCAATTATATAAGTCTTTGCCCAAAGATTGAACATCCGGTATTTCAATAGAATGGATTGAATAATTAGCACTATGTTTTCGCATAGCATGCTGACTTACAACAAATTCACCTATCTTTGCGGCCATGCAGAAATTGAGTAAGCAGCTTGTTAATTCCTTAATAATCACGGCAGTTATTGCAGTTGCAATCGTGGTGCTAAAACAAATAGGAGTTTCTGAGCAGTTTATTCACCCACAAATTTGGCCAATCGTAATCTTTTCAGCTGTAGTAGGCATTATCATCGTGATGGTGAATCACTGGGGAATTAGTACCCTCGATCCGCAATCACGAACCAATGTTTTTCTAGCTACCACAGGATTAAGGCTTGTATTGAGCATGGCCTTTTTAGGAATTATGACATACATAGGCCTTGGCGATTATGTAGTTACGTGGGTTGTCAATTTCTTTGCTGTCTATTTATTGTACTTAGTTTTTGAAATATATAGCATTCTGTCTAACTTGCGCGCGATTTCGAGAGAGGGTGAGAAACCATTATGAAGCTACCATTTATTAAGACTCCCAAGACACTGATCATTAGTCTTTTAATTGCTGTAATCAGTGCTGTAAACGTTACAAATTTGAGAGCTGCCAGCGGTAGCGAAACTGAAGAGGCGCCTGCAGGTGGAACTGAGTTCATCATGCACCACATTGCCGATTCGCACGAATGGCACCTAATTACGCTAGGTCACAAGCATGTAACCATTCCTCTTCCTGTAATCATTTATGAAAAAGGACATGGTGTTAAATTCTTCATGTCATCTGATTTTGTAGATGAAGAGCACCATCCAGTAGAAGTAGATGGCTTTATGCTTGAGCATGGAGAACTTCATTCTGTACACCATGCAGAATTCATTGATTTGTCAATAACCAAAAACGTTGCATCTCTTTTATTCAGCGTTATTGTTTTAATAATCGTATTCTTGGGCGTTTCTAAAACCTACAAAAAAGGTATTGCTGCGCCAAAAGGTCTTCAGTCTTTCATGGAGCCTATTATCGTTTTCATTAGAGACGATATTGCTAAAGTGAACATTGGTCATGATAAGTACGAGCGTTTTATGCCTTACTTACTTACTTTGTTCTTCTTTATTCTTTTCAACAACCTTTTAGGTTTAACGCCAGGTGCGGCCAACCTTACCGGAAATATTGCGGTAACAGTTACTTTGGCTTTGTTCACCTTTATCATTACAAACTTTAATGGTAAAAAGGCTTACTGGACACACATCCTTTGGACTCCTGGTGTTCCACTTCCTGTAAGGCCTGTAATCTTAATTGTAGAAATTATCGGTATTTTCACTAAGCCTATTTCATTGACACTTCGTTTGTTCGCTTCTATCACAGCGGGTCACATTGTAGTGTTGAGTATCGTAGGGCTTGGCTTTATTTTACAAAGTGTTACTATCGGTTTTGTAGGAACTGCATTTTCGGTAATAATTACTTTGATTGAAGTTGTAGTAGCCCTAATTCAGGCCTACGTATTTACCTTGTTCTCATCAATGTACATCGGCCAAGCCGTAGATGACGGACACCACTAATTAGAAACCATTGTTTCATTTATAATAGACAAATTATGTTCGCTATTTTATTAACTGCCGGTTACGCTCTTATGGGTGCTGGTATTGGTGCTGGGTTAGTTGCAATAGGCGCTGCCATTGGTATCGGAAAAATTGGTGCTTCTGCTATGGAAGGTATGGCTCGTCAGCCTGAAGCTGCTAGTAAATTGCAGTCAGGTATGTTGATCATCGCTGCCCTTATTGAAGTAATTGCCTTGTTTGGTGTAGTAGTATGTTTCTTGTTGGCTAACAACGCAACAATCGCTGCTGCTCTTTAATCCAAGCAAATTAATTTACTGAATTCAGGCTATTGCATTAGGCATGGCCTGAATTCAATTTAAAAACAAAACCATTATGGACTTATTAATACCAGATATGGGCTTATTGATCTATCAGATCATTGCCTTTTTAATTCTTCTATTTGTACTAGGTAAGTTTGCCTGGAAACCAATCCTGAGTGGTTTGAAGGAAAGGGAGCAAAGCATTGAAAGCGCTTTACTTGCTGCTGAGCAAGCTAAAAACGAAATGCAGGCCCTTCAAGCGGACAACGAAAGACTTTTGGCCGAGGCTAGAACTGAAAGAGATCACATGATCAAAGAAGCATTAGCTACCGCCAACTCAATTAAAGAAGAAGCTAAAGCTGAAACCTCTAAAATCACTGCAAAGATGATTGAAGACGCTAAAGCTACTATCGAAACCGAGAAAAGAGCTGCTTTGGCAGATGTGAAAAACCAAGTGGCAACTTTGTCATTGGAAATCACAGAGAAATTACTCAGAAAGCAATTGGCCGATGAAAAAGCTCAGAAAGAGTTGATCGATGGCTATGTAAATGATTTGAACCTTAATTAATAGGTATAAATGTCTGAATACAGAATTGCCTCCCGTTATGCCAAATCGTTGCTAGAATTAGCTGACGAAAGAGGCGTATTGGAAGATGTAAACAAAGACATGCAGCTGTTCTCAAACCTAGTGAGCGAGAACAGGGACTTTCTTCTTTTATTGAAGAGCCCTATTGTAGCGCATGATAAAAAATTGAAGGTACTGAAGCAGGTATTCGATGGCAAAGTAAATGACCTAACCCAAGGCATTTTCGACATCCTTACCCGCAAACACCGTGAAGCATTTCTTCCGGCTATTGCCAAAGAGTTTCACCATCAGTACAATGCCAAAAAAGGTGTTGCAGAGGCAACTGTAACTACAACTTTCCCTCTAGACGAAGGTCTGAGAAAGGAATTTGAAGCAGTGGTAAAGAGAATTTCCGGAAAGGAAGTAGAACTTACAGAATTAGTGGACGAAAGCCTTATTGGAGGTTTCGTTCTTAAAATTGGCGACCGTCAAATTGATGATTCAATCAATTCAAGGTTGAAAGCTTTAAAATTAGAATTTAGTAAAAACCCTTACGTAAAGGAGTTTTAAAATATTTAACACATAACTGTATCAGAAAATGGCAGATGTAAGACCTGATGAGGTTTCAGCAATTTTGAGAGAACAACTCTCAAACTTTAAATCAGAAGCTGAATTAGAAGAAGTAGGTACCGTATTGCAAGTAGGTGATGGTGTAGCCAGAATCTACGGCTTGTCTAAAGCGCAATCGGGTGAACTTCTTGAATTCGAAAACGGACTTAAAGCCCTTGTTTTGAACCTTGAAGAAGACAACGTAGGTGCTGTACTTCTTGGAGATTCTGGCGAGATCAAAGAAGGCGCTACTGTTAAAAGAACAGGTACAATTGCCTCAATTCAGGTAGGTGAAGGAATGGTTGGCCGTGTGGTTGACACCCTTGGTAACCCAATTGATGGTAAAGGTCCTATCTCAGGCGAAACTTTCGAAATGCCATTGGAAAGAAAAGCTCCTGGTGTTATCTATCGTCAGCCAGTAAATGAGCCTCTTCAAACAGGTATCAAAGCGATTGACTTTATGATTCCAATCGGAAGAGGTCAGCGTGAATTGGTAATTGGTGACCGTCAGACAGGTAAAACTGCTGTAGTTATCGATACCATTTTGAACCAAAGGGAGTTCTACGAAAAAGGTGAGCCTGTATTCTGTATCTACGTTGCTGTAGGTCAAAAGGCTTCTACTGTTGCTGGTGTGGTTGCCGCTCTTGAAAAAGGTGGTGCTATGGACTACACTGTTGTTGTGGCAGCTTCTGCATCTGATCCGGCTCCATTGCAATTCTTCTCTCCATTTACCGGTGCTGCCATTGGTGAGTACTTCAGAGATACAGGAAGACCTGCCTTGGTAATTTATGATGACCTTTCAAAACAAGCGGTAGCTTACCGTGAGGTTTCTCTTCTTTTAAGAAGACCTCCAGGACGTGAGGCTTACCCTGGTGACGTTTTCTACTTGCACTCAAGACTTTTGGAAAGAGCAGCGAAAATCAACGCTAACGATGAGATCGCAGCTGACATGAACGACCTTCCTCCTTCATTGAAAGGAAAAGTTAAAGGTGGTGGTTCATTAACAGCCCTTCCAATTATTGAAACTCAAGCAGGTGACGTTTCTGCTTATATTCCAACCAACGTAATTTCAATTACTGACGGTCAGATTTTCCTTGAAACTAACCTTTTCAACTCTGGTGTGCGTCCAGCGATTAACGTAGGTATTTCAGTATCTCGTGTAGGTGGTTCAGCACAAATCAAGTCAATGAAAAAAGTAGCGGGTACTTTGAAGCTTGACCAAGCTCAGTTCCGTGAATTAGAAGCATTTGCCAAGTTCGGTTCTGACCTTGACGCAGCTACTAAATTGACTATCGATAGAGGTAGAAGAAACCAAGAAATATTGAAGCAAGGTCAGTATTCTCCAGTATCAGTAGAAGAGCAAGTAGCCATTATCTACGCTTCTACTAAAGGTATGTTGGATGCTGTTCCTGTAGAAAAAGTGAAAGAGTTTGAGAAAGAGTTCTTAACAATTATGAGAACTTCTCAGAAAGAAGCTCTAGACCTTTTAAGAGCTGGTAAGCTTGACGATACTGCTACTTCAGCTATCGAAAAGACAGCGAAAGACTTAGCAAGCAGATATTAATTTCAAAAAGTCCAAATCTCTATAGATGGCGAATTTAAAGGAAGTAAAGGAGAGAATACAGTCGGTTAGTTCAACTCAGCAGATTACCCGAGCCATGAAAATGGTGGCGGCAGCAAAGTTGAGAAGAGCCCAGGATAGGATTATTCAATTAAGACCTTATTCTGAAAAATTGGCTGCAATTCTTGCCAATGTATCTTCAGGAACTAGCGATGAGTCGATGAACACTTATGCTGAAGAGCGTGAAGTGAAGAATGTACTTATTGTACCTGTAACTTCTGACAGAGGCCTTTGTGGCGCTTTCAACTCTAACATTATTAAAGGGGTGAGAGCTTACATGAATGTAAATGCAGGAGCTAGTTTCCACATTATGCCGATTGGTAAAAAAGCTTTCGACTTCTACAAAAAGCAGAATGTAAACATCATCAATTCTTATTGGGATGTGTTTGGCGACCTAAGCTTTGATAAAGTGAAGGAAGCTGCAGAATTTGCCATGAAGGGCTTTGAAGAAGGTAATTTCGATAAAGTGATTTTGGTATACAACGAATTTAAGAATGTGGCTACTCAAGTTGTAAGAGCTGAGCAATTCTTACCTATCGTTCAAGCTGAAATTGAAGAATCTGAGGTTAATACTAACACTGATTACATTTTCGAACCTTCTAAGGACTTTATTGTAGAGGAATTGATTCCTAAATCATTGAAGATTCAATTCTACAAGGCTGTATTAGAATCTAATGCTTCTGAGCATGGCGCTCGAATGACTGCCATGGGTAAAGCAACTGATAATGCAGGTGAGTTGTTGAAAGACTTGAAATTGATGTACAATAGAACTCGTCAGGCAGCCATTACCAAGGAAATCCTCGAGATTGTTGGTGGTGCAGAAGCGCTTGCTTCTGATAAATAAGATTCACAAAATCATATATAAAAGCCCTTTTGAGAAATCAGAAGGGTTTTTTTGTTTCTACTCGACTAATAGGTTCAGCAGTTCTTGTGGCATATCGAATACCGCAATTCCCGGATTTTCATCGGTTGTAATGCCGTATATTTTGCCAAGATTTTCATCTACTGTTAGGCATTGAATGGAGCAATCTAGATTGAGTTGAAATTTGACTTCTCCAGCTTTTGAAATTATATATATTGTTTTAGCAAGAATTCCATCATTTCTATATTCTTGCTCAGAATAGCCTCCATACAGGTCGTAGATGAAGTTTTTACTAAAAGCAACGTCTCTATGTCCATAGGCATTGTTTTCATCTATGATTACCGCGGTGTTTGTTCCTGACCCAGCAATCTCAAATGCTGGGAGTTCCATTCTTGGGCCATTTAATTCTATAAAGCGTTTGATTTCAAAGTCGAATATATCGAGTCTATCGCGGTGTATGCTGGCTTTTACGTAGAGTTGGTCAAATGGAGATCGTTTAAACCAGCCAGAGTTGATTTCGGATATGATATAATTGTTGACTACTGTTCCATTGCTTTTAATACCGCTACTTTCCAGAGATTCCCATTGGCCATAACCCTCAAGTCTTTCTCCTTTACGATTAAAGGCAACGAGCTTATTAGAATCTGCAGCCATTACACATAAATAACTTGAGTTTGTTATTAATTGCATATTGATGGCGGGATACATGCTTTGTGGTTGACGGAACTCAGATATCGAAAGTTTAGATGAATCATAAATGGAAAATTCAGCCATCCTTTTGCTAATGGTGCTATTTACCCAAAATGTAGAGTCGGAAAAGCCAGGATCAAATAAATGTGCATCTGTAATTTCATTGGGGCCAATTCCCATTTTGCCTTTTGCAGAATGATAGCTTAGATCTTTTTGATTGATGATGTGAATGAGTGGTTTATCCTCGTAAATCCTTGACAACTCAATCACAATCAAAAAACTATCCTTACGCTCAATTTTGTAAGGCATGATTAATTCTGGTATGTGGACTTTGCTATTGGTGAGCTTGAAAATAGGTTTGCCGTTTGTTTCAAAATCGAAATGATTTTTTTCTCTAGGTTGGCAGGAAACAAGGATAATGGTGAGTATAAATAAACAGATGAATTGACTTTTTACATTCATAACTATTAATGTAGTTCAATTTTGTCTGGTTTAAAAACTCACTACAATAAGTCGGGATTTTATAAATCGATTACGAAAGTGTTTAGGCTAAAATGCGAATTGAAATATCTTTAAAGCCTGATTTTGATGCTTCGGAATCAGGTTTTTTTCTTTTAGTTGGCCAATAGGTTCAGCAGTTCTTGTGGTATATCGAATACTGCTATGCCCGGATTTTCATCGGTTGTAATGCCGTATATCTTGCCTAGGGTTTCGTCCACGGCAATATTTATTACAGATCGGTCTAAATCTAGCTTGTACAGTACCTCGCCCTTTTTTGTAATTACATAGACTGTTTTGGCCATTATGCCATCCCTTCGGTAATCTATCTCGCTAAATCCGCCATATAGGTCGTAAATGTATTTGGGGCCAAAAGTAACATCTCGATGAGCATAGTCTAGTTCGGCTGAAAAGGCGATTCCAGTATTGTTGCCCGAGCCGGTAATTTCAAACTCGGGTATTTCCAATCTTGGTCCATGAATATAGAGGACTTCTTTCGATTCGTTGTCAAATAATGAGAGCCTATCTCTGTATAGAGATGACTGCACAAATAGCTGGCTGTATGGGTCTTTAACGAATTTTCCTGCGTTAATGCGAGAAATAAGATAATTGTTAAGGTATGAAGATCCATCATTAGCAAGCCTTTTAATAGGTTCTTTTAAACCAAATCCATTCGTTCGATTACCTCTCTTGTCGAATTCTACAAAATTGTAGGCATCAGTTGTTATCATACATATATAGGTACTATCTGACCCTAGTAGCACATAATTTGCCACTTGCATTGTGTTAGGTAGCTTTAATTTTACCTCGGGAAGTGGAAAGTTGTTGTGTAATGAGAATTGAGACAATGTTTTGTCGATTACACTATTAATCCAAATTATTGAATCGTTGAAGCCTGGGTCATACTTATCTACGTCAGTTATTTCTAAGGGGCCATAGCCCATTTTCCCTTTTGCTTGTATATACTTAAGGTCAGGTAGCTTTATATAATGAATGAAAGGTCTGTCCTGAGGAATTCTAGATGATTCTCTAACAATAAGAATATCTTCTTTGATATCTAACTTTAGAGGAATCAGAAGTTCATCGAAGTTTATTTTATTGCTAGTAAGGGTAAATATAGAATCGTGTTTATTGTCAAAATCAAAGACGTTAACTTCTTGTTTTTGGCAACCAAAAAATAAAGCCAAAAATGTCAGTAAAATAATGTTTCGCATAAAATCGAATAGAAGTCAAAGTGTGTGTTTAAGCCTGCCTTAAAGATGTTTAGCCATAACTAATTATCTCTCGGGCAGCCTTGTTTTCATTACTGTACATATTTGAGTAGTTCTTTCATCATCCTCATGACATGTTTCGCTTGTGATATCCGTAAAACCATCAGCAGAATCTTGACATCAAATTTTTCTAACTAATTCGTCAGTTTTAGCATCATTGGGTGTTACAAAAAATACAATTGATGTACTCATAATCATAGCTATTGATAGCAGTCCATTTTTAACTTTTACATAGAAAAATGTTTGTTGTAAATAATATATATTTCTTTAATAGAACTAATAAAGCCAATATAGACGATAAAAATCACTATTGATGTTACTTGATTTGCGTGACTGGTATTGGTCAAATTTGTTCTAATCATTATAGACAGTATTGTTGTGGTATGATTTGCCCTATCTTTAAAGCCTGATTTTGATCCTTCGGAATCAGGGTTTTTATGCTTAAAGTCATTCAATTTATTCAAAACCTCAGTTTAGATGTTACAGCAGGAGCGGTGATTTCTAGCCTTTTTATGGCTAAAATCTTTCAGGTGGATTTGAGTGTCTCCATGTTGATTGGTTTGGCTGTGGCTATTTGGCTTATTTACACGGTCGATCATTTGATGGATGCCCGAAAGTCAACCCAAACTTCTACCAACAAACGGCATGAATTCCATAAACGAAACAGAAACTTACTAACAGGCCTGGCTGCTATCGTTTTTTTGATTGGCTTGGTTAACCTGATGTATTTGCCACGGCAAACCATCTATATGGGCTTAGGTTTGGCTTGTTTAGTTGGCGTTTACTTGGGCACTTTACACGTGTTGAACCTGAGCAGAACTTGGCATAAAGAAGTGCTTGCCGCTGTTATTTACACTGTTGGCGTTTTTGTAGCGCCTTTATCCTTGATTGACGTTTACAAAATCCATCAATGGTTGGTGTTTATAGAATTCTTTCTAATTGTATTTGCCAACCTTATGATTTTTCCCCTTTTCGAATACCAAAACGATAGTGCAGATGGTATACATTCCATAGCCACATTGGGAGGAAAGCGTTTTGTAAAAGCTCTGGCTTATTTCATTCTTGTACTGAACTTTGGATTGCTGATTTATGGATGGGTTTCGCACAATAAACCGATTTGGAACACTTCTCAATTGGTGTTTTTCGGAATGAACCTTACACTTTTTATTCTACTTCCTTTCGAGACTTACTTCCAAAAACACGACCGCTATCGTTTATTGGGCGATGGCATTTTCTTTATTCCACTATTAGGTCTTTTGATGTGAAGAATACGTTCAACCTTGTAGCTCCGGTTTACGATTTGCTGGCCAAAATCATTTTTGGGGAGAAATTGAGGTTGGCTCAGAAGCATTTTTTACCGCTGATTCCGAAAAAAGCAGAGGTATTGATTTTAGGTGGTGGAACGGGAAATATCCTCACAGATCTGTATGCTACCGGTTTCCATGGAAGGGTGTTTTATGTTGAGGCTTCAAGCAAAATGACGGCACTTACCCAAAAGAAGCTAGACCCAAAATGGCAAGTAGAGCTGATTCATGGTGAAGAAGATTGTGTGCCCGATCGGCTTTTCGATGTGATTATCACCAATTTTGTGCTCGATCTGTTTAACCCTGAAAGGCTGGAAATTGTGGTAGATGATCTGAAGGCTAAACTGAAACCTGATGGTTTTTGGGTAATTACAGAGTTCAAAAATACAGGAAAACCGAACCATACTTTTCTGATAAAATTGATGCTCAAATTTTTTCAATATGCATCAAAAATCGAATCCAGAACGCTTTATGATTATCACGAATTGTTTGAAAGAAGAAGCCTTTCACGCATTCAGTTTGATGAAAGCATGAAAGGCCTCATTTTCTCTTCGGTTTATAAATGCCCTACTGAACCATAAGTTTAAACGACTTCGAGCTGTTGTTGGTAAGGTCAGTAATTACCACGATATATATTCCCGATAATAGTCTATCAGTAGGAATCGTCACATTTCCCATTTCTGGTTTTAAAGTAGTTGTCAATTCATGGTGACTCACACCCCTCATATCCCTGACATGAATGGCAACTTCAGTTTGCTGTGAAACTCTATATTCCAAGGTTAGCGCCTGCCCAGCCGAAACTGGATTAGGGTAGAGCTTGTATTCTTGCTGAACAATATTGATTTCTGGAATATAGATTCTTCTTACCTCCGAAGTTGTAGAACTTCCATTTAAGTCGGTCTGTCTTAAGCGATAGTAGTTTGTGCCTTTATTCGGGCGCGTATCGAGGTAATCATAATAGTTGATGTTCTCAGTGCTACCTGCTCCTCGCAATGTGGCAATAGTTTCAAAATTCAAACCGTCATTACTTCTTTCCAACGAAAAATAAGCATTGTTTTCTTCGGAAGAAGTTACCCATTCCGTTAGCACTTGGTAATCAGAATTCACTTCTGCTTCAAAAGAAACGAGGGTAATTGGTAGCGACCTGTTTTCAACAGAACCTAAGGTGAAGAATTGCCCGTCAGTAAAGTTTACTGAGAAAGTAACTGTTTTGGCTACCGAGTTAATGGACAAAGGAGAAATTAGGCTTACGCCAGAAGTGAAATCTCCATCGTTGTCCACCATAAGTCTCAATTGGTTCAAATTGTTGGTTCCTGAACCAAGAGGGCCACTAATGCTCGCCAAGTCAAAAGTTAGTTTTACAGAACCTACTGTTCCAGTTTCTTGAACATACCATTCTCTAAACAACCTACCATGAACTTGCGAAGTGTTGTATTCGGTATTTCCTTCCGCTCGTGTACCTTCAATCGCTACATTATCATTACCCCAAAGCATATAGGAATCACTTTGTGAAAGAGCTCCCGCTACCTCCATGGTAACTATTGCATCATCGTTTTCGCTCTTAGATTTGGTTTGCATGAAACAACCACTATCGTCTCTGGCAATTCCAGCGATATCATGACTATAGCTCAATTGCTCATCCCAATCCCAGACAATACCGTTGTCGGCTGCCAAGTAATCTTGAAAGCCAGTACTTCCCGCGCGTGTAATACCATATTTAATGGCCAAATAGCTTTCAACTCTTTGTCTTTCTGCGGCTGTTAGGTCGTTTGAGAAAACAATGGCTTCAGCAATTCTTCCATTGAACTGAGAATTTACATTGGCGTCATCTTGGTTTCCGATACCAAAGGAACCTGGGCCGGTTAAGGAAGTATTGGTTGATGTGCCAGAAGCTACATTGGCTGAATTCACATAAAGCTGAATGGATCCAGAAGAATTAGACCGTATGCGAGTACCTGTAACAATATAAGGTTCAAAGTTATTGTAAGTTATTCCCGAAGGTGTTCTGGCATTTAATGATGAATTGTTGGCCGCGTTAAAGTGAAGTCTTCCTCCTGAAATGCCAAGGCCATAATCTGCACTTCCTCCTGAGTCTCCTCCTCCAATAATTGCTGGTGCATCCTCAAAATTGGTAGTAGAACCACCCGCTTGTCCCGTTTCAAAAACCGCTATCAAGGTCATGTCATCTGAAACATTATTACCATTAGTGGTTTTCATGTAAGAAGCGTTGCTTGAACCTGGGTCCTTGATGTTAATGGCTGGGTTAAAGTTGATTTCATTGGTTTCGTAAGTAGGCAAAACTGGCGAAGCACCTGAAAGGTCGCTTTCGCTAGCATTTCTGCCAGCAGTGCTTTGGTCTGCCCAGTCGGAAATTGAAGCACCATCTACACTGGTGTTAGTTCCTGCATCGCCTCTTAACCAAAGAGCTAAGTTTGCAGTCACGCCACCAGGTCCACAAGCTTCTCTTGCGGTTCCCAAAGTGAAAAAGTCCCCATTCTCAAAATCGATATTATTGAAGGTAATCACATCTCCATTTAAAGTGCCGCCAGGAATAGAAACAGCGCTTGCCATAGTAGAACTAGATGAAACCAACAGATGAAAATCAGTAGCTATTGAAGAATATCCCAAACCTGATAAATCGAAAGAGACTGAAGTATTACCCACGGAACCCGTTTCTTGAACTTTCCAAACGCGAGTCATACGTTCCGTTATTCCGCTAGGTATATCAGAAGTATTGCTGCCGGATTGATTTATGTCTCCATTATCATTTCCCCAAATCAAGAACGAATTATCCGCAGTGAAGCTATTGGTATTGGCCATGTTACTAGCATAAATTCCCCCTAAACCTATGGCTACAATACTGTCATCATCTTCACTTTTCGATTGCTTCTGCTCTAAACATGAACCATCATCTCTTCCAATTCCTGCAATGTCATTGTTGTGGCTAGCGTTAGAGGAGGCACTCCAAATGGAGCTTCCCGCAGAGTTCACGTAATTTTGAGCTGTGGTTTGGTTAAGACTAATGCCATATTTTAAAGCCAAATACGATTGAATTTTTGCATGATCAGCATCCGATGGTCTGGCAGAGAAGGAAATAATTTCGGCAATTTGTCCATCGAAGTTATCGCTAAGGAATGTGTTAGCGTCTAAGTTGCCGCCAATGCGATAAGCAGCATCTGCAGAAGTCAAAAATGTGCCACTGTTTAGGTCGGCATAGTTGCGTCCGTTGATAAACATTTCAGTACTGTTATTTCCGGAGTTGTTCTTAATTCCAAACAGATAAGTATTGTCAATATTTAAAGAGCCGAAACTGGCTTGGCTTACTCCTCTTCTCCAGCGCGTGCCGGTGCCGCCAATGGCATGTGTTACAACTTCAGATTCATAAGCGCTTGTGGCAGAGCCAAAGAGTAAGCTTCCAAATTGATTTGTTGCGGTTGCTGGTACCTCAAATTCAACCACTAACAATTCGCTCGTACTCGCATTATTATAGGTTTGGTCGGTATTGAGCACTATATAATAGGCAGAAGAATTAAAACCTCCATTTCCAGTCAATTCTTCAGTATTGGCTGCATCAAAATTGAGAGAAGGGTTATAATTAATGGAAGATGAAGCAAAATTAGGCTCATCTCCAGAGGGTGCTGTAGCATTATTGCTGCCAGCTTGATCGGTCCAACTGGAAACATTAGCACCATTAACAATGGTGTTGGTTCCTAAATCGGCTTTTAACCAAAGAGTTAAGTTCGAACTTACATTTCCTGGGGCGCAATCAATAAAGGAAGTGCCCAAGCTGAAGTATTGACCATTCGATAAATCGACATCGGAAAAGGTGAGCGTATTGCCTACTAAGCTACCACCGGTTATGATACTGGCCGAACTGAAATCACCATTTGATTCATTATTCGCGATCAATAAGCTATAGTCTGAAGCCTGAGGGCTTCCGGAAATACTCAAATTAGAAATGTCGAATGATATGCTGTTGTTTCCTGTTTCTCCGGTTTCGGCAATTCTCCATATTCTTTCCACACGTTGTGAGATCAAAGCAGGCACATTTGTAGTTTCGGTATCTGTAGTTAGTCCACCATTATTTCCCCAAACCATCCATGAATTATTGCTGTTAAAAGAACTACCATGGTCTACCGTTACTACAGAACCTGTATTCTCACTTCTTGAACGTTGCTGCTCTAAGGCTGAATTATCGTCACGGCCAATACCGGCAATGTCTTTATTGTATTCTAAATAACCACCAATGGCAGCACTGCTGGTTGCATTGAAAATGATAGAGCCTGATGAGTTAACATAATTATAAGGAGTGGCTTGATTTAAGGTAATACCGTATTTAATTGCCAAATAGCTTTCAGTTTTATTACGTTGAACGGTGGTGAAACTTCCTGGCTCATTGCAATAAATAAATTCGCTAATTTCTCCAAAGTAGGAATTGGTGTTGTTGTCGTTGCCATCATCAAATCTCGATCCTCCATCAGATCCTCCAATTTCGATTCCACCAGAGTGACTGTATAACAAACCAACGCCTGTTAAACTGCCAATCTCCTGACCGTTCAAGTAGGCCTTGATCGTTCCTGAAGAAGTGCTGTTTCCTAAATATTCTAGCGTAACAATGTATTCCGTGTTTGAAGAGATTGGCGTGCTTATGGTTTGAGTTGAACCGTCATTCCATGGCGAGCCAGGGCCATCGTTTGCTCGGTTCCAAGCCGTTAAATGTAGGTCGCCATTGCGTATGTAAATGTTCATTCCACGGCTTCCTCCGCCTTGTTCATACACTACCTGCCTGCTAGCTATATCGCTGGAGCTTGTTCTAAATGCCAAATTGATTCCTTTAGAAGAATAATCACTGGCGGTGTTAAAGTCAGTATTGTTGTCAATGTTTAGTGTGTTCGACCCAGAACCAAAATCTACAGTAGGGTTAAAATTGATGCTGCTTGAAGTACTGCGATAAATGGCAGTTCCCGAACCGCTATTGGCATCATGATCGCCAACCCATTGGTCTTGCCAATCTGTAACGGTTCCTCCATCTGTTGAAGATGTAACACCAACATTGGCTTTCAGCCAAGTGCTTAAAGCCGCTTTGTAGCCACCAGGGCCAATCGCTTGGCTAAGACAATTATCTGAAGAAACGGCAGCGGTTACTCCGGCAACTAAGTCAAGCCCACTCACTGAAGATTGAGTATTGGTTGGGAAGGTGTTGATGTTTGTTAAGTCTATACCTGGTGTGTTTTCATCCGTATCAGAAGCAAAGATTGAATAGCCATAAACTACTTGATTCGGTTGAATTCCCAATTCAGTAAACGAAACGGCTACACCTTGTACAGTTTGTGCGGCTTGGCCTACAATTGTACCGATGTTAAGTAAGGGAAGAGGGTCTTGGCCTAAAGTCTGTCTTCTGAGAATCAGGTAGTTGTTAAAGGTCACTCCATTTCCGCTCCAGTCGGAACTTGAAATAAGTACGGTTGGCGTATAGCCTGAAGGATTTCCAAATTCATCTAAGGAGGTGATAGCCGCAACTCGAATGTTGTCATTGCCGCCTCTTTCTACTACAGGAAATACAGCATTTGCCGGCTCACATGTTACAATGCCCGTATGCCAAATGATATCGACTCTTTCGGTTTGAGCTTGAATACTTCCTGCAGCGAGGTCATCATCATTTACTAAAATGTTATCGTAGCCAGCGTTTATATTTCTGGTTTTATAAATAAGATCTGCATCTTCAACCGCGCGCGGGTCTAGGTCCAGTTGATTTGGAGTAGTGCCAGTATTGATTTGAGTTAGTGAATACCAAATATTGATGAAACGGCTGCCATCGGTTCTTCTAAGGGCCACAGTATCCGGAACAAGAAAATTATTGTAAGTATTTCCCCCAACAACATAACTCGTAACAGCCATATCGTTGCCTTGACCATTTCTTACGGTGTAGGTGGTATTGGCCGAAATACTATTGCTGGCATCACTTGGTGCTACTTGATTGTATTGGCTGTCGGGTGCGGCAGTACTTGCCACGTTGATCGTGGTAATAGCAGTTTGAGCAAATGCTAGATTTGAATCAAAGCAAAAGAATAAAATCCCCAATAATAGAAGCAAACTATTACGAGTAGTCATAGCGATAAGTGTTTTGGCGAAATATTTATCCTTGAGGTATCAATCGATATACCAATAAAATCTGTCAGCATTAAGTGGTAGAAAAACGTATGCCAACATCAAAAAATACGGTACAAATCGTAATTTGGTAAAATAAAATATTGTTTGCTAATAAATTTTAATAAAGCCAAAAGCCGTATTGGGAGTGGTTTTCCAAAATTGGGAATTGGAGCCGTTTTCTTCCAATCACGATAATTCATGAAGAATTCACGTAGGATGAGCTAACCAACCTATCTTTGTGCCGTATTTGCTATTGATGATTAGACTTGCCCTGAACAAGCCCTTGTTTTTGCTGAACTACCTGAAAATGATTCGGGGAATGAACTTGCTTATCGTAGGTTTAACCCAATATTTTACGGCTCTTTTTCTATTGAGAAAAGAGAACAGCTTTCTTCAAATTGTTTCAGATAAAGGTTTGTTTTTAGTGGTTTCATCAACCATTCTGATTTCTGCTGCAGGCTACTTAATTAATGATTATTACGATATAAAGATTGACTACATCAACCGGCCCGATCGGGTGCAAGTAGGCAAGACTTTAAAGCGCAGATGGGTCATAATTTTCCATACCATTCTCAACATTATAGCCGTGGCCATTGGCTTTTTAGTAGATCCCATCATTGGCGTTATCAACTTTGGCGCTACGTTTCTACTTTGGTTATACTCTAATCAGCTAAAGCGAATGCCATTCGTGGGCAATCTTAGCATTGCTTTATTGACTGGAGCAACTCTGTTTGTAGTAGGCCAATATTTCAGAGAAAGAGAATATCTGATTTTATGCTATGCAGTGTTTGCTGCATTCATTACGCTGATCAGAGAAATCATTAAAGATATGGAAGACCTGAAAGGCGATTCGCGTTTCGGTTGCAAAACCCTGCCTATTGTTTTGGGAGTGGCCAAAACCAAATGGGTGATTTATGGTATTGCAATGATATATTTAGTTACCGTATTTCTATTAATGCAGTCCGTTAACATCATTCTTCCCATTGGGCTTTCAGTTATTATGATTTTCCTCATCTTTGCCATTTACAAAGCCGACAAGGTTAAGGATTTTAATCGGCTAAGCACCTTTTGTAAATTAATCATGCTGATGGGCGTTGTCAGCATGGCGTTGATATGAGTAAGAAAAGAATTGCAGTTTTTGCATCAGGTAGCGGCTCGAATGCCGAAAAAATATTCAATCATTTTCAAGATCACGAGGCGGCAGAAGTCGTTCTGTTAGCTTGCAATAAACCCAATGCTTTGGTTTTGGAGCGTGCAGAAAAATATGCCATTCCTACTTTCGTGTTTTCTAGAACCGATTTTTACGAATCGCAGAAGGTTGTGGAAAAGCTAATAAATGAAAAGGTTGACCTTGTGGTGTTAGCCGGTTTTATGTGGCTTATTCCAGAAAGTTTTGTGGATGCATTTCCTGAAAAAATCACCAACATTCATCCTTCACTTCTCCCCAAATTTGGGGGTAAAGGAATGTATGGTATGCATGTCCATAAAGCGGTGAAACAAGCTCAAGAAACTGAATCAGGAATCACGATTCATTGGGTAAATCAGCACTATGACGAGGGCCAAATAATTGCCCAGTTTGCTTGTCAAATTGAGGTTGAAGATTCGCCCGAGGAAATTGCCAGAAAGGTTCAAATCTTAGAACACGAAAATTATCCTAAAGTGATTGAGAATCTAGTTCTTAATCAGCACTAAAATGTCTAGTTTTGCGACTTAATTAAAATTCAACCTAAATGTCTCAGGTTCAAATAAAATCCGCATTAATTTCTGTTTTTCATAAAGATAACCTTGCCCCAATTGTTAAAAAATTAGGCGAATTAGGTGTCGAAATCTATTCAACTGGAGGAACACAAAGTTTTATTGAAGAACAAGGAGTTGGTGTAATTGCTGTAGAAGACTTAACAAGTTATCCTTCAATTTTTGGAGGAAGAGTAAAAACCCTTCACCCTAAAGTTTTTGGTGGAATTCTTCACAGAAGAGACAATGAAGGAGATTTAGATCAAGCCAAAGAATTTGAAATTCCATCAATCGACTTGGTAATTGTGGATTTATATCCTTTTGAAGCAACCGTAGCTTCTGGTGCTTCGGAGCAAGATATTATAGAGAAAATTGATATTGGAGGTATTTCTTTGATCAGAGCTGCGGCCAAGAATTTCAAAGATGTGCTGATTGTTTCTTCTCGCGAACAGTATCCTGCACTTCAAGAATTGCTAGACACCAAAGCAGGTGCTACGGACTTAGCTGATAGAAAGAAATTCGCGGCTCAGGCTTTCGACATTTCTTCGCATTACAACTCAGCAATTTTCAACTACTTTAATCAAGACCAAGCAGTTGAGAGTTTCAAGGTAAGCGAAAGAAGCGGTCAAACTTTGCGTTACGGAGAAAACCCACATCAAAAAGGTGAATTCTTTGGTCCTTTGAACGAGCTTTTCGAGCAATTGAATGGGAAAGAACTTTCTTACAATAATTTGGTAGACATTGACGCTGCGGTTTCTCTTATCGAAGAGTTTAGCGAAGACGAAAATGCGTTTGCCATTTTAAAACATACCAATGCTTGTGGCGTAGCTACAGGCGATTCTGTAAAAGAAGCTTACTTAAAAGCTTTCGAAGCAGATACGATCAGTGCCTTTGGTGGCGTTTTGGTTTGCAATCAAACCATCGACTTAGCTGCTGCTGAAGAACTACATTCTCTTTTCTTTGAAGTTTTAATTGCACCAGCTTTTGATGCAGATGCTCTTGAACTTTTGAAAGGAAAGAAAAACCGAATTTTGTTGGTGAAGAAGCAGAACTTGAGCACAACCAAGCAGTATAAAAGCTTGTTGAATGGTGTGATTGTTCAAGATAGAGACTTGGTAACCGACCAAGCTTCTGGCTTTAAGCAAGTAACCAAAAAAGCAACTACTGAAAGCGAGAATAGAGCTTTGGTTTTTGCCAGCAAAATTTGCAAACACACCAAATCAAATACCATCATTTTGGCTAAAGAAGGTCAAATGCTTTCTAGCGGAGTGGGTCAAACCTCGCGTGTAGATGCGCTGAAACAAGCCATCGAAAAAGCAAAAGCTTTTGGTTTTGATTTGAATGGAGCTGTGATGGCTTCAGACGCTTTCTTCCCATTCCCAGATTGTGTGGAGATTGCGAGCCAAGAAGGAATTGCCGCGGTAATTCAACCAGGAGGTTCAATTAAAGACGAACTTTCTATCAATTTCTGTGATGAAAATGGCATGGCTATGGTCTTCACAGGAACGAGACATTTTAAGCATTAAAAGATTTTTCAACACGAATGGAAATTGCGGCTAATTCGTAACTTTCATTCTCATAAAATATAGGAGACAGACTGGACATGGGGTTTTTCGACTTTCTGACAAGTGACATTGCCATAGATTTGGGTACCGCCAATACCCTGATTATTCATAAGGATAAAATTGTGGTAGACGAACCATCCATCATTGCCATTGATAGAAATACCAACAAGGTATTGGCTATTGGTAAGGATGCGATGAATATGCACGAGAAAACTCACGAAAATATTAAGACCATCCGACCATTGAAGGATGGAGTAATTGCAGACTTTGAAGCGGCTGAACTGATGATTAAAGGGATGATCAAAATGATCGACCTAAACAGAAGAAGCTTTATGCCTTCATCGCATCGCATGGTAATTTGTATTCCTTCAGGAATTACCGAAGTGGAAAAACGTGCGGTTAGAGACTCTGCAGAACACGCTAACGCCAAAGAGGTTTACATGATTTACGAACCAATTGCTGCGGCCATTGGTACGGGAATTAAGATTGACGAACCTATGGGGTCAATGATTGTGGATATCGGAGGAGGAACTACCGAAATTGCGGTAATTGCCCTTTCTGGTATTGTTTGCGATCAGTCGATTCGAGTAGCAGGAGATACCTTCACCAAGGATATTTTGGATTACATGAGAAGGCAGCATAACCTTTTGATTGGAGAAAGATCTGCCGAAAAGGTGAAAATTGCCATTGGTTCTGCCTTAACAGAATTGGATGACGCGCCAGAAGATTACGAAATCAGAGGTCGTGATTTGATGACGGGTATTCCTAAGGTGATCAAGATTTCTTATTCTGAAATTGCCTTCGCACTTGATAAGTCGGTTTCTAAAATTGAAGAAGCTGTGCTTAAAGCCCTTGAAATTTCGCCACCAGAACTTTCAGCCGATATTTACGATCGTGGTATTCACCTTACTGGTGGAGGTGCCTTGCTTAAAGGTTTGGACAAGCGTTTGGCTTTGAAAACCAAGCTTCCGATCCATATTGCTGACGATCCATTGAGAGCGGTAGTAAGAGGAACTGGCGAAGCCCTTAAAAATATTGACTCGTACAGAGCGGTGCTAATGACTTAATTAATGAATGGGTCAGCTATTAGCCTTTCTTTATAAATATAGAGCGTTTTTCACATTTCTGACTCTGGAGCTGCTATGTGTGTGGCTCATCGTATCTCATAACAACTATCAACGGGCTGCCTATTTTAGGGTGGCCTCTGGTTTTGTAGGCTCTGTGAATGAAACCACGGATAACATTTCCGATTTCTTCACTTTGGGCGCTGTAAACAGAGAGTTGGCAGAAGAAAATGCAAGGCTCAAGCAGTTGTTGCTTCAGCAGCCTGAAATTCCTTTAGATACATTGGAGGTTTATGAAATTGAACCTGATACTACCGATTCGGTTCAGTATAAGCTTACTATGGCCGAAATCGTTGATAATTCCATTCGCCAAACCAATAACTTCTTTACTATTGATAAGGGCTTAAAAGATGGCATTAAGCAAGGCCAAGGGGTAATTAATCAGAAGGGGGTTGTGGGTAAAATTATTTCGGTATCGAAGAATTTTTCGGTGGGAATTTCAGTGTTGAATGCCAAGAATCAAGTTTCTGCTGAACACAAAAACTCCGGCCGATTTGGTACCATTCAATGGGATGGTGACAGCCGTAATCCGCACGAAGCCAAACTGCTGTACGTTACGCGCGATGTAAACGTGGCCGTAGGCGATACCATTGTGACTTCAGGCTTCAATGCTATTTATCCAAAAGGTTTAATGGTGGGTACTGTCGCTAAAGTTGAACCCGATGCCAATCAAAGAGACTTGGACATTTCAGTAACGCTAAGTGCCAATTTTGGCATGCTTTCTTACGTTTATGTCATCGAGAATATTTATCGCCAAGAAATAGATTCATTACAGCAGGCAAACCCGCTTGATCAACAATGAGTAGGAATACGATCATATTGGCCTTCACCTTTTTGGTGTTTATCGCTATTCAAGTGCTAATTCTTCAGCATTTTGTAGTGTTTGGTATGGGCTTTTGCTTTTTGTATGTGCTCTTTTTGCTCATGCTACCGCAAGAAATTGGCTTCATATCAGCCATGTTGCTTGGCCTTTTGAGTGGCTTTTTGGTCGACATATTTTACCACACGCTGGGCATTCATTCCGCAGCTTCTGTTTTCATTATGTTTATTCGCCCTTATTGGATGAGCATGAACAAGCCCCGAAGTGGTTATGAAGTGGGCGATTTGCCAACTGTTGGCAATTATGGTTTAGGTTGGTTTTTGACTTATGCGCTGCCTTTGGTTTTTATTCATGCTTTAACCGTGTTTATGATTGAAGGTGCCGCAGCAGGATTAATTGGTCTTTCCTTGGCGAAAACAGCCATTTCAACAGCTTTTACACTGGTTTTTATGCTTGCTATTCAGTATCTTTTTTATGCTAAAGAGAAAAGGTAATGTGGGACAATAGAAGGTATGTAATTCAAGGCATTTTCATCTTTATAGGCTTGGTATTTCTGGTCAAGCTTTTTGCTATTCAAGTAATTGATGAAGATTACGCTACCAAGGCCGATCGAAATGTGATTCAAAAAATCATCAATTATCCTTTTCGTGGGCTTATTTACGATCGTAAGAAAAACTTAATGGTGTACAACGAACCCATTTACGATTTGATGGTGGTTCCGAGAGAAGTTTCTATTTCCGACACCCTTCAGTTTTGTGAGCTTTTGGGGATCGAAAGGTCCGTTTTTGAAGCCAACATGCAGGCTAGCAAAAAGTATTCGTGGGTAAAGCCTTCAGCATTTCTTAAAAAAGTTTCGCAAGAAGAATATGCCAAAATTCAAGATGAGCTTTACAAATACAATGGATTCTATGTAAACCCGCGTACCGTAAGAAGCTACACGGAACCTATTATGGCCAATGGCTTCGGCTATACCGGTGAAATTAGCAAAAACCAGCTAGACCGCGATACTTCTGGTTACTACCGGTCTGGGGATAACCTTGGATTGACAGGCTTGGAACGTTATTATGAGAAGGAACTGAGAGGAAAGCGAGGGGTAAGCTACAAAAAGGTAAATGTTCGTGGAATTGAAAAAGGATCGTTTAAAGATGGCGCTCTTGATACCGCATCCGTGCCTGGCAGAAACCTAATCACCACCATCGATATGGACTTGCAGATGTATGCCGAAAAACTTCTGGAAGGAAAAACGGGCAGTGTTGTGGCCATTGAACCATCAACAGGTGAAATTTTAGTATTTGCTTCTTCACCTGCTTATGATCCTAACGATCTTTCAGGAAGAAACTTCGCGAAGAATTATGCTCAAATTGCTTCTGACAGCTCAAAATTGCTTTTCAACAGAGCACATATGGCGCGTTATCCGGCAGGTTCGGTTTTCAAAACGGTTCAGGCGCTTATTGGCTTAGATGAGGGTGTAATTCAACCTAACGAAGAAATCTATTGTGATCTTTCAAACTTAGGAGACCATGCTCCCGCGGGCTATTACGATGTAGCCAAAGGAATTGAGCTTTCTTCCAACAACTACTTCTATGAAGTGATGAGAAGAGTGATTAACCAGAACCAAAATTCAAATCCTTACAAAGACACACACTTGGGGATGGAAAACTGGACAAATGCAGTAAGACGTTTCGGTTTTGGTGGCCTCGTGGGAATTGATATTCCAGGAGAAGACCCGGGTTTAGTGCCTACAGCTTCTTATTATGATAAACTTTACGGAGAAAGAGGTTGGCTATACAGAACCATCTATTCGCTTTCAATTGGGCAGGGCGAGCTTACAGTTACTCCGCTTCAAGTAGCGAATTTGGCTGCCATTATTGCCAATCGAGGTTACTATATCAAACCTCATTTGGTAAAAGCTTTGGAGAAAGATGGAGTTACTGAAAATATTGAATTTGAGAAGAACTACACGGGTAAGGGGTCTGATTACTATCCTGCTATTATTGAGGGAATGATTCGAGCGGCAAATCATGCTTACAGAGCGCCTATTAAGGGAATTCCTATTGCTGGAAAAACAGGAACGGCCGAAAATGGCCTTAAAGATGAAAACATGGACCATTCGGTTTTCATGGCTTTTGCTCCTGTTGATGATCCAAAAATTGCAATTTCAGTATATGTTGAAAATGCAGGGTGGGGAAGTAGAGCGGCCGCCAGTACAGCCAGTTTGGTAATGGAAATGTACCTTAAAGGCTATATTGAAAAGGATTGGCGTAACCGCGAAGAGTTTGTTCTGAAGGGAGATTTCTTGGATGAAGAGCAAAAGAGGAAGTTGGAAAAAATTAAGCAAGAAAAGCAGAGAAAGCTCAATTCAGAAATAAATTGAACAGATCACAATCAATATTTAAAAATCTAGACTGGTCCGTAGTATTACTTTACACCATTTTGGTGATCATGGGCTGGTTCAATATTTTCGCTTCGGTTTACGATCCTGAAACTGCCTCCAACATTTTTGATCTGGACTTAAACTCGGGAAAACAGCTATTGTGGATTTTCACTTCGGTGGTTCTGATCTTTATCGTGCTGCTTCTGGATTTTAGAATCTACGAATCCTTTGCCCCCTTTTTCTATGCCTTTTTTGTATTGCTTCTTATGTTGGTTCTGGTTTTCGGGGCCAAAATTAATGGAGCACGAGCTTGGTTTGAATTGGGGGGAGGTTTTAGGCTTCAACCTGCCGAGTTTACAAAGTTGGCTACAGCCTTGTTCTTAGCCAAATATGTATCGGATAACAACGTAAAACTCACAGTTTTTAAGCACCAACTAGTCAGCTTTATTATCGTCTTTTTGCCAGTTGGTTTTATCATGCTTCAACCTGACTTAGGTTCAGCATTGGTTTATTTCTCATTTCTGTTTCCTCTTTTTAGAGAAGGGATGCCTCCTATTTATTTGATTGTGGGAGGAGCTTGCGCAGCTGTAGGTGTTATGACCATCCTTTTGCCATTCACTACGGTGGCTATTGTAATCGGAGTGGTAGGCTTGTTATGGATTTTGGCTACTTCAAAATCGGGGAAGAACATCGTAATTACTTTGATTCTAGTGGTCGTCAGCATGGGCTTTTCCTATGGCTTTGGTTACGCCTTTTACAACTTGGCGCCAAAATATCAGCGCGATCGTATTCTGGTTATTTTCGATTCGAATGCTGTCGACCCTTTGGGAGCGGGCTATAATCTGAACCAGTCAAAAATTGCCATTGGTTCCGGAGGTTTTTCTGGAAAGGGCTTTTTAGAAGGAACCCAAACCAAGTATGGTTATGTGCCTGAACAAAGCACAGACTTCATCTTCAGTACCTTGGCCGAAGAACATGGATGGTTAGGCTGTTTTGTGTTGATTTTGCTGTTTTTAGTTTTACTAATGCGGATTGTGGCCATTGCCGAAAGGCAAAAGTTTCAATTTGCTAGAATATATGGCTATTGCATTGCCTGTATTTTCTTTTTCCATTTCACCATCAACATTGCCATGACTATCGGGCTTTTTCCTGTGGTAGGTATTCCACTGCCATTTTTTAGCTATGGAGGTTCATCGCTGTGGTCTTTTACGGTAATGCTCTTTATTCTGCTTAAAATCGATATGCACCGTACTCAGGTGTTGGTGAGGTAGTTGGTTTTTAATTAAATCTTCTTTCCAAAACTTGCATAAAAGCTTCCATTTCTTCGCTTTCCATGTCCCAGTTTTGATTGTAGCGCTTGGCCGTAGTCATAGCTTCTTGCATAGTATTTGAAGAATCTATAGCTGTAAGGGCTTCGCTCATCAATTCCTTCTTGCCTCCAAAAAGCGCATTCGTGAACATAATCCGCTCATTAAGAGTCAGGCTCTTTTCAATGGATTGATTCACACTTTTCTGAAGCTTTTCGGCCAATGTCAAACCGCTGGATTTACCGTTGAATCTATCGTTTATGGTTTCTTTTGAGCTTTCTTCAGAAGTAACTTTAGGTTGAGGCTCTGGTTTTGGCGTTTCAGTCACAGGTTCTGGTGCAGAAACAGAAGCGGGAGCAGGTGTTGGTTTGCTCTTCACCACTACCTCATCGGCCACAACTTCGAACAATTGGGTTAAATGCGAGAAAGCATTCAATTCTTTCAGAAACAAACCTGGGTCGGCACTTTCAAACTTATACACCAAAGCGTCCATTTTTGCCCTGATTTCTTCAGAAGAATCTCCATTTTCCATACGTTCGCTTAGGGTTTTAAGCGCTTCTTTATGGGTTTTGAAATATCTTAACTCAGCTTTTAAAAAGTTGACTTTATCGAACAACGGTAAGCTGTCGATAATATAATCGCGGGCGTCAAAGGTAAGCCTAACGGTATCGGCCAAAGCTTCTACCAAAAGCGGTTCTAAGTGAGGCCTTTCCACACTAATAAAGTTCGAAAGCGTGTTCATAAAGCTTTTTAAAGCCTTTTGAACCTCGGGTTCATCATAATTAAAATATGGACTTTTAAGATTGACAATTTCTTTTTGCCACTGTGCAAACAGCCCTTTAATAAGAAATGAGTTCACCTGTTTGGAATCCGTAAGGTTCATTAAAGCCTCTCCAGTCATCCGATTCTGAGATGAATAGAAGCGATCGCAGATTTCTGAGGCCACTTCTGTTGAAAAACCGGAGATAGATTCATGCTTTAATTTGTAGCTCATAGCTTATTTCTTTTGATTTGTAAATTAGAAATTATGGCGAAGATCGTTATTGAAAACCTGAATAATAAAGAGGTCACCAACATTGATAACTCAAAAACGGTACTGGATATTATTCACGAAAACGGCATTGACTGGATGCACGCTTGCGGAAAAAAGGGCCGCTGTACTACTTGCAAAATTATTGTGGTTGAAGGTAAAGAACAACTTTCGCCCGTGAATGAATGCGAACAAAAATTCTATGATTTAGGTAAACTTAAACCGGGAGAACGTTTAGCTTGCCAAACTGTGCCTTGTGGCGATGTAGTGGTGAGGGTGGCCGAGACCAATAAGTTTCCGCATATGGCTTATTCTGATTGATATGTTTTTAGAACCCCAGGGAAATATTGCAGGAGAACACGCTTCAGGCTCCATTGAAGTGATCTGTGGATGCATGTTTTCGGGTAAAACCGAAGAACTGATCCGCAGAATGAGAAGGGCGACCATTGCTAAACAGAAGGTAGAAATATTCAAACCGGCTATTGATGTGCGTTATGACGAAGAAAACGTGGTTTCGCACAACAGAACGGCCATTCGGTCAACGCCAGTGCAGTTTGCTTCGGATATTATTTTGTTAGCAGGCGAATGCGATGTGGTTGGCGTTGATGAAGCCCAGTTTTTTGACGATCAAATCGTAGATGTTTGTCGCACTTTAGCAAATAATGGTAAGCGTGTAATTGTGGCTGGCCTCGATATGGACGCTAAAGGAAATCCCTTCGGCCCAATGCCTTATTTGCTGGCCATTGCCGAATTTGTTACTAAGCTTCATGCCATTTGCTCGGTAAGTGGAAGTTTGGCTTCTTTTTCATACAAGCTTTCCGATTCGGAAAAAACTGTGGAATTGGGCGAAACTGACATTTATGAAGCCCGAAACAGAAAGTATTTCTATCAAGGTTTAGAAGAAAAGAAGAATCGAAAGAAGTGATTAAGCGACTGTCTGCCTTGCTTATTGTGATTTGCACAGGACTTTTGCCCTTAAAAGCATTAGCCCAAGGCAGCATTCCCGTTTTCACTTGGCGTTCGCACATCAGTTATAATAACGTAATCGATCTCGCTAAGGCCGATGAACTCATTTACGCAGCTTCCCCGAATGGTCTGTTTTTTCTCGATTTAACAGAAGGTTCAGTAAATCGACTTACAAAAAATAATGGTTTGTCCGATGTTAGCATTGGCGCCATTGGTTATTCTGAAGCTGATAAAATATTGGCCGTAGGTTATGCAAACGGCAACATCGATTTGCTTTCTGAAAATGGAATCACAAACATTAAAACCGTTTTAGAAGCTTCTTCTACTCAGAATAAAACTTTCAGAAGTATCACTTTTCAGGCCGGAAAGGCCTATTTCAATGGAGGTTTGGGAACGGTAGTTCTTGATCTGGCCTTGGGTGAAGTCATAGAGTTGTATCAAAATATTGGACCGAATGGAGATGCGCTTGCTGTTTCAGAAATTCTATTTGCGCAGGACAGCCTTTATGCCGCTACGGAAGATGGAATTCTTTCCACAAGTATGCTTGGGGGAAATCGTCAGGATTTTAACAACTGGAAAAGAGCATTTACCGGGATTGACTTTGAAAATATTGAAGCGGTAAATGGAACGCTTTATGCCAGTGCCGGAGCTGATATTTTTATCAATCAGAATAACGAATGGACTTTTCTTACTTCTGCTTCACAGGAAATCCGGGATTTATCGCAGCAAAATAACAACCTCTTATTACTCACTTCGGAAGGTGTTTTTCAATTGGAAGAAGAAGAATTGTCTTCCCTTCATCAGTTCGAAAATCAGGCAGTTCTTCGAAATAAAATTCTTCTTACCAATGAAGCTATTTGGATAGGCGATGGCATGCAAGGGCTTTTAAAAATCAGTGGTTCTTCTGAACAATCTTATAAACCTTCTGGCCCATTCAGTGACGAAAATTGGCTGTTGAATAAGCAGAACGATGCAGTCGTTAAGATTGCAGGAGGCTACTCCGAATCAATAAGCCCACTTAACCTAAATGCTGCGGTTTCTTTTTTCATTCCTTCAGAAGGGTGGTCTTCATTCGAGCTGAAATCGAATGGAACCGCTATCATGGATTTCACTGACGCTGAATTTACAGGTGAAAATGAAAATCCAAGCTTATTGCTTTCCTCTTTTCAAAACGGATTGTATCAATTTTCTGACGGAAGTTTCTCGTCTGTTCCCATTCAAAATTTGACGGGAAACCTTAAGCTCACGGGAATGGCTTTGGAAAACCAGTCGCTTTGGCTTACCAATTATGGCGCTACCAATTCGCTTTATCAGTGGAATATAGCAGATAACATTTGGCAGAATTATACATTGGGGAATTCGCGCGCAAAATATGCGTTGGATGTGTTTGTGGCTCCTAACGCAGATAAATGGCTAGCTGTAGACCCAAATCAAGGTGGAGGGATTGTAGTTTTCAACGAGACTTCGGATAGCGAACGTTACTTAAATACCAACGGAGGTCAAGGTGGATTGCCGGGCAATTACATCACTTCCATGGTTACGGATCAGAACTTATTTATATGGGTTGGTACGAATGAAGGCATTGCTTTTTTCCCAAATCCCGATGCCATTTTAAAGGGCCAATCGATTACGGCAAGCATCCCGATTTACGAAAACAGACTTTTGCTTCGCGAAGAATATATAACCAGCATTGCCATTGATGCTGCCAATAGAAAATGGTTTGGAACGAATAACAACGGTGTTTGGCTTTTCAGCGAAACGGGCGAGGAACTTGTGCATCATTTTACGGTGCAAAATAGTCCGCTGCCTTCCAATAAAATCACCAGTTTGCTGGTGGACAATAAGACTGGCGAAGTTTTCATGGGTACAGATCAAGGTTTGGTTTCCTTCAGAAGCGATGCTACAGAAGGTTCTTTCGCACATCAAAATGTGGAAATTTACCCGAATCCTGTTACCAAGGATTTCAACAATGCTGTGGTTATTCAAGGTTTGGCAAACAATGCCAAGCTGAAGATTACCGATGTTTCTGGCAAATTGGTTCGCGAAGCTCAAGCATTTGGAAGCACCGCCACTTGGAATGGCCGCGACTACAATGGCCAAAGGGTGAGCACCGGTATTTATTTGGTGTTTAGTTCTAATGCGGACGGAACCCAGACCTTTGTTGGCAAAATCGCTGTAATCTAATGTTGCATAGCACGCGCGGCATCGTTTTCAACTATGTGAAGTACAGAGAAACTTCCATTATTGTGAGAATTTTTACCGAGCAATTCGGTATGCAAAGTTATATTGTTAACGGAACTCGTAGCCCAAAGGCTCGGGGTAAAATGGCGCTTTATCAGCCTTTGAGTTTGCTAGATTTGGTGGTGTACCACAAACCCGGAAAGGATATTCAACGCATTTCAGAAGCTAAATTTCACTTTGCCTTTTCTTCCATTCCTTTCGAACCCATAAAAACTGGGGTCAGCATTTTTCTTACAGAAATATTGAGTAAGATTTTAAGAGAGGAATCTGAAAATCACGATTTGTTCAACTATGTATTTCAGGCCATCATGATTTTCGATCATATGGAGAAGTCGGTGAGTAATTTCCACTTACAGTTTTTGATGAAATGCAGCGCGCATTTAGGTTTTCAACCCGAATCAGCTGAGGCTTTTATAGCCGAATTGGCGGAATACGGACTTCATTTTAGAACATTAGAAGCAGAAAGAAGCTTAATTTCAGACTTAATGAACCTACCTTTGGGGAGCGAAATTCAGCTGGGAAGCCAATTGAGAAGAGATATACTTTCTCATATCATTAAGTTTTATCAAATACACGTGGCTGGCTTGAATGAAATAAAATCGCTTGAGGTGTTGAAGGAAGTAATGAGTTGAAGAAATCTGCGCGAATAGGGTAACACTTTCAAACTCTTGAACATCTAAGCAAGAAGGAGGTTTTAAAAACGACAATAATCGCCTTTTACTTAAACGACATTCATTGAATATTTAATAAATTACACTGTTTAAAAGAAATTGAGTTATGAGCGAAAAACTATATGATGAAGTTCCTTCACTCGACCTGGCGGATTTTACTTCAGGTGACGCACAAAAGAAACAAGCTTTTGTAGAAGCACTTGGCCAGGCTTATAACAATATTGGCTTTGTGGCTATCAAAAATCATGGTTTAACCGATGCTCAAACAAAAAAGCTTTACGAAACCATTCAGAAGTTTTTCGCCTTACCCGATGAGGTAAAACAGCAATATGAAGTGCCAGAATTGGCTGGTCAAAGAGGTTACATTGGCAAGGGTAAAGAGCATGCTAAAGGCCGTAAAACAGGCGATTTAAAGGAGTTTTACCATGTAGGGCAAGAAGTAACCGATGGTGATCCAATAAAAGAAGAATATCCAGATAACATTTGGCCTAAAGAACTTCCTGAAATGGAAGAAATCGCAGTAGATGTTTATAAAACATTAGAAGCTGCAGGTATTAAAATGCTTCAAGCAATTGCCATTTATTTAGGTTTGGATGAACACTATTTCGATGATAAAGTAAAGAATGGGAATAGCATTTTGCGTCCGATTCATTACTTCCCAATTGAAAATCCAGAAGAAGTTCCTGAAGATGCAGTTCGTGCTGCAGAGCATGGCGATATTAACCTGATTACACTTTTAATGGGAGCAAGTGCTGATGGACTTCAGGTATTAAGAAAAGATGGCAAATGGATTCCGATTACTGCTTTGCCAGAGCAACTTGTAGTAAATGTGGGCGATATGTTGTCGCGCCATTCTAACAATAAATTGAAGTCTACTATCCACCGAGTGGTGAATCCACCTAAAGAGTTGATGAAGACTTCGCGTTTTTCAATACCATTTTTTATGCATCCAAGATCCAATATGGATCTAACCTGCTTGGAAAACTGCATTGATGAGGAACATCCAAAACTCTATGCCGATATCACAGCGGGTGAATTTTTGAATGAAAAACTCGTTGAGCTAGGGCTCAAAAAGTAAGCAGGGAATTTTTACCCATTGATAAAGCGTATTCGATATTATATCTTTTTGCGCGATGTTCTCGTGATGGCTGTCAGTGCATTTGGCGGCCCTCAGGCTCATTTTGCCATGCTTCTAAAAATCATGGTGAAGAAGCGTGGCTACCTTACGGAAGAAGAATTGATCGAATTGAATGCGCTTTGTCAAGTGCTGCCGGGCCCAACTTCTACCCAAACGATTACTGCAATTGGTTTTAAAATTGGCGGGCCCAACCTGGCTTACCTTACGCTTTTGGTTTGGATGATTCCCGCTGTGGCAGTGATGACCACAGCCGCGATTCTAGTGGATTCTTATCAAACGAAAAATTTCAGTTTGGCATTTACTCGCTTTATTCAGCCTATGGCGGTTGGCTTTGTGAGCTATGGGGCTTATATCATCGCTTCCAAAGTAGTAACTACACGAACTGCTGGAGGCTTAATGGCGCTTTCCGCTATTGTCACCTATTTTGTATCGAAACCGATAGCCTTGCCACTGATTTTGGTTTTTGCAGGTTGCCTTACCGCTTTTAAGTATAAGCAGCAGGCTCCGGAAGAGAAACAGAAGATCAGAATCAAATGGGGCAATTTTACCCTTTGGGGCTTGGTGTTAATTGTAGCGGCCGGGCTTGGTGCTGCAACACACGACAGGATCGTGCTTCTCTTTGAGAATTTTTATCGAAATGGAAGTTTGATTTTCGGGGGTGGCCAAGTGCTTATCCCTTTTCTTCACACTGAATTTGTAGAGTTCAAGCATTACCTCAGTTCGGAAGAATTTCTTTCAGGCTTGGCTATGGTTCAGGCAGTTCCTGGACCAACTTTTTCCGTTTGTTCCTTTGTAGGAACACTTTCGGTTCGCGAAATGAGTTTGGGTACTCAGATTTTAGCAGGCTTTATATCGGCTTGCGGAATTTTTCTTCCAGGAACCTTTTTGATCTTCTTTGTAATTCGTTTTTGGGAAGATTTAAAGCGATATAGGGTCGTGCGCGCTTCTTTAGAAGGAATTAATGCGGCAAGCGCGGGCATGGTGGCAGCGGCAGCTTTTGTTTTGTTCGAGCCTATCGAAAACTCTTTTCTCAATGTGAGTGTAATTGTGGGCACTTTCTTGCTTTTAACTTACACGAAAGTTCCTCCTCCATTTATCATTCTGGCTGGTCTTTTAGCTGGAATTTTCATACCCTTAACTTAAGCCAATTCTGGTTTTAGTATATTGGAAATCAATATCAACAGCAACTCTTTAGCGTTTATGAAAGTATCCTTTTGGAAGCATTTCCCTATTCTCGATCAAAAAGCAGAGGCATTGGCCAAAGCAACCATTGATTTTCAGGCTGAATTTGAATGTGATTTTGTGAAGATTACTCCAGCTGGTACTTGGCAAGCGGTGTGTCATGGAGCAGAGGATCAGTCTTTAGAAAATGACAATTTAGGAAGAAGGTCAGTGGTTAAAGCGAAAATTGAAAGCTCTGAAGATTGGCTGAATCTAATTGATTTTAGTGCCGATCAACCTCAGCTTTTAAAGGAAATGTTAGAAGCTTGCCGTTTGGTGGTAGAGAGTTCAGAGATTTATAAGGCTGTTTTCCCCACCATGTTTTGTCCCATTTCACAGGCCATTCAAATGACTGGTTTAGAGTTGTTTTTGAAGCATTGTGAAGAACATCCTGAGAAGGTAAAACAAGGAATTGCTCAGATTACCGAGAATACCAAATGGCTGATAGAGGCTTTTAAAAAGAATGGAGCGAAAGGTTTGTATTATGTAACTCAACATATGCAAGATACCCTTGTTCCGCCTGCTGTCTACCGCGATTTTGGAATGGATTCAGACACACAGTGTTTACTTCTTTGCAAAGAGTTTGAGTACAGTATATTCCATTTGCATGGTGATCACGTGGTGCCATCTTTAAGCGATATTCCAGAGAATTGTATTATTCATTATACCGATAAATCCGCGGAGGAAGCATTGAGAGGGGTTTCTTCAACCTATGGAATACCAACCGCGGTAATGAGAAATCTTATTAAAGAAGAGGAAATAGATGCTTTCTTGGCAAATTTTAAAAGTGATTACCCTAATCTGAAAGTTGTCACGGCTGAATGTGTCATTCCTCTGGATTTTCCTGAAGAGCAACTCAAGCGGTGGATTGAAGCAATAAAAAGGGCTTAAGAATGAAGGGTTTCAAGAAATTGCCAAAGCGAGATGGTTTTGTGAAGTTGGAAAACAGTTGGATTGAAACCCCTGTTTTTAACCACTTTAAAAGCGTTGCAGAGAAGTTTCCAGATAAAATTGCGCTTTCTCAAAAATCCAAAAACTTAACCTATCAGCAGGTTTTTGAACTTGCTTCCGGAATTGCTCATTATATCAACACCTTAGAGTTTGAAGGGCCAATAGGAATAGCATTGGATATTGAGGTCAATTTTCCGGTGGCGATGATGGCCTGTTTGGCTTTGGGTAAGCCCTATGTTCCTTTAGATATAAATCTCCCTACCGATAGAAATGCTTTGATTGTTGCTCAATCGGGGCTTCAAGTTATAATCAGTTCGAAGACGGTTTCCTTCAATACAAATGACAAAACAGTACTTTATATTGAAGATGTAGAACCGTTTTCTCAAGAGCTTCAATGTTTGGCTCAGCCCGATGACCACGCGTATATTATTTATACTTCGGGTTCAACAGGGCAACCGAAGGGTGTTTTTCAGAACCAAAGAAATCTGCTGCACGATGTAATGCAGTATATCAACTCGGTTCAATTAACTTCTGAAGATCGCCTCAGCCTACTTTACTCACCTAGTGTTAATGGCGGAATTCGTGATATTTATGGAGCCCTACTTTCAGGAGCAACGCTATTTGTAAAGAACTTGAAGCAATCGGGAGTGCTTTCAATCCCCGAGTATATTCAGGAAAATGGAATCACTATATATCATTCCATCCCTAATATTTTTAGAACCTTTCTTCAGAAAATTTCTCCCGAAATTGATCTCTCTTCTGTTCGATTGATTTACCTGGCTGGAGACAGAATTTATAAAAGCGATATCGACCTTTATAATCAGTATTTCTCTGAAAGTTGCTACGTCTACCTCGGGATTGGCGCCACAGAAATTGCGACCATTTATCGTCAGTGGTTTGTCCATCATAATACCTCTTTGGAGAGTGGTTTGGCTCCTGTGGGGTATGAAGTTGATGACAGAACCATGCGTCTATTGAGTGAGAGCGGCCTTGAAGTGGCTCAAGGTGAAACAGGAGAAATTGCTGTCACGAGTTGCTTCGTTTCGCTGGGTTATTGGCTCAACGAGGAGCTTACTCAAATTCATTTTGAGAAAAATGGATCTTCACCCGAAGAAAGGACTTTTAAAACCGGTGATTTGGGGCGAATCAATGAAGATGGTTTGTTGGAATTTATAGGCAGAAAGGACAGCCAAACCAAAATTGATGGATACAGAATTGAGGTAAGTGAAATTGAAGGAACGCTCATGAAGCATCCTAAAATTCACAAATGTGGGGTTTTACCAACCAACAAAGTTCCTAACGAATTGTATGCATTTTATGAAAGTGATGATGAGCTTGATTCTCATCAAATTCGTGAATGGCTTTCTCAAACCTTGCCGAATCATATGATTCCAAAGCGATGGATTCGATTGGAAGACTTTCCTTTATCAGATAATTTTAAAACAAACTATAAGCAGCTTAAGAACATTCTGTCGGCAGTTGTTCAAGTTCAGTCCGTTTCAAGTACAAGTACAACACAGACTTCAGAAGTGGCTGAAATTGTTAAGAAAACTTGGTGTCGTTTTGCCGATGAGCTTTCTTTTCAACAAAACTTAACTTGGAGCGAATCGGGAAGTTCTTCTTTGGAAGCGGTTCACTTTTTGGTACAGTTAGAATCGGAACTTGGCGTAACACTTCCTTCAGAATGGAACATTGCTAGCCTTACTCCTTCGGATGTGATTCAATATATTGAAGGTGTAAAAGCTAAAAAGAAGAAAGCTCAAAGGATCATCTATTTTCCTCCTATTGCAGGCACCTCTGAAAGGGCTCGGGCCTTCTTTCGAAAACTAGCTGAAGATTTCGATTTGTATTTGATCCATTATCCAACGATGGATGAAATCAAAAAATCGGGTTACGACTGGAAATTCGTTCAGAATCATATTCAAGAACAATTAAATGGCCATATTGATCATGATACTTGTTTTCTTGGGCATTGTAATGGCTCAAATGTCTTGTTTAAATTTTTGGCAGAAACAGGGTTAGATATTTCAGATCGCTTTGTTGGTATCATTGATTATAGTTATCGCATCAATAATCAAACTCATGATGTGGTCGGAGCACTAGGTAAAATTAAGCGATTGCTAAAATCTAAAAACCTGAGATATCGCGCTTCAGGCCTTTTATATGAAAGGGTTTCTATAACGCGTCCATTGATCAAAGTAATCTACCCTAAGGACTTCGCTTCTTATGAAACCCGAAGAAAAATGAGAATTATGTTTTCCAGAAAAAGCACTTCTTTCAGTGGGTACTTTCATTACTTCTATTCTGGAGGCTCAATTACAGAAGCAGAAAGGGAGAATATGATGAAACGCTCAAAGGAATTTAAGTTTGTTCCTTTGGAAGGAAATCATGATGAAATCTTGAATGCAAGAAACTCACTTCACATTATCGAAACGATAAGGAGTTTTTTGAATTGATGTTTTTTAAATAAATCGCACTTCATTTTTACTGTGAAAAATGATTACAGAAATAGGTTTTAATGAGCAGCCAAGTTCCTTATTGAACGAAGGACTTTCTATTTTCTCTCTATTTAAGGAAGTAGCTCATTCTTTTCCTCATAAGACAGCGCTATCAGATGAAAGCCAGCTCTTTACTTATGCTGAAGTAGCTGCTTTAAGCTCGGCAATAGCGAATCAAATTGCACTTAGAAATTTCGATAAGCAACCCATAGGCATTGCAATTGAATCGGGTGTTTACTTTCCTATTGCCATGTTGGCTTGTTTGGCAAATGGCTGTCCTTACGTTCCTTTGGATGTAGACATGCCTGAGGAAAGAAATCAGCTTATTTTATCACAGTCAGAAGCAAAGTTAATTCTTACCACGTCAAACAGTAAGCTCAATTATGATGGATATGAAGTAGTTTTTGTTGATCAGCTTGAACCCATCAATCAAGAGTTTGGAGATAAGTCGACACCAGAAGATATAGCTTATATTATTTATACTTCAGGAACAACTGGGGTTCCAAAAGGGGTTTTTCAAAATCAGAAAAACTTGCTTCACGATATTCTGATTTATAGAAATACACTGAAAATCAACAATGAGGATAGGCTTACACAATTCTATTCTCCAAGTGTAAATGGTGCCATCCGCGATATTTATGGAGCATTACTTTCTGGTGCTTCACTATATATAAAGAACTTAAAGCGTTCTGGCATTTTATCTATTCCTGATTTTATCAACCAGCATAAAATCACCATTTATCATTCTGTGCCCAATGTTTTCAGAGCCTTCATGCAGAAGTATAAAGAGCCAGAATATTATAGATCGGTTAGGTTTGTTTACCTCGCGGCCGATCGAATTTTTAGCTCCGATATTGATTTATTCAAAAGATCGTTTCCAAAAGAGGCCAAGGTATATACAGAAATAGGATCCACAGAAATCGCAACGGTTCACTCAGAATGGATTATTGATCACAAAACTGATTTGAAAGAAGGAGTAATCCCTGTTGGATATTCTGTTGATGATAAATTAGTAAAGGTGATCAAGGAAGACGGAACTGAAGCTGCTTTCAATGAAACAGGTGAGATTGTCGTTTCGAGCCCTTTCATTTCCTTGGGATATTGGAAGAATTACAGTTTAACTGCAGCAAGCTTTTCATTCGATAACAATTGTAATCCTGCTATAAGAAGTTTCAAAACAGGTGATTTAGGTAGAAGGGCTGAATCAGGCCTTTTACATTTTGTGGGCAGAAAGGATAGTCAAACAAAGGTTGATGGATTTCGAATCGAACTGAGCGAAGTGGAAGGAGCTTTGATGTCACATCCTTTGATACAGCGTTGTTCGGTTATTGCCACAAATGAATTACCCAATGAACTCTATGCTTTCTATCAAAGTGAAGAGGCTTTGCCTTCGGATTTTTTGAGAGAGCACTTAGCTAAGAGCTTGCCTAGCTATATGATCCCAAAAAAATGGCAATGGATGGAGACATTGCCACTTTCCGTTAACTATAAGACAGATTACAAATCTCTGAGAAGAAATTTCCTTGAACAGGAAGACATTGAAAAAGCATCATTGGATAATGTCACAAGCGAAATTCGTAAAATCTGGATAAGGTTTTCAGATGCATATTCCTTTGACCGAGATTTATCATGGAGCGAATCCGGTAGCTCTTCACTAGAGGCGGTTCACTTTATTGTTCAGTTGGAGTCGGCTTTGAGTATTACTCTGCCTTCGGAATGGAACTTAGCTGTTTTGAAGCCATCTGATATCATTTCCTACGTCAATAAAACAAAGATAGAGTCGGAGAAGAAAATTCAACTGGTTTATTTTCCTCCTTTAGGTGGAACTTCCGATAAGGCTAGAGCTTTCTTTCGAAAACTCTCTAGTGAGTTCAAACTTTATGTAATGCATTACCCAAGTATGGCCGAAATTAAGAATTCGGGGTACAATTGGAAGCTGTTGGAAACCCATGTGTCTGATCAGTTACAGCAAATTTTGGATGAAAACACTTTCTTTCTTGGGCACTGCAATGGCTCCAATGTTTTGTTTAAATACTTGTCAGAGACTAAATTGGATATTTCAAAAAGGGTTGTTGGTATAATAGATTATAGTTATAGAATCAATACGGAAGTAAAAACTGTAATCGGTATTGCTGGTAAAATTAAGCGACTTGCTCAGACAAAAAATCGAAGGTATAGGGCAATAGGCCTATTATATGAAAGAGTTCAGGTTTTGAGAAGTATAATTAGAGTAGCTTTTCCAAGTGATGTAGAAGCTTATGAAGGGAGAGTAAGAATGCGCCAATTCTTTTTGAGAAGTAGTGCTAAGTTCAATGGCTTTTTCTTCTACTTTTATTCTGGCGGCTCAATTACCCCTGCCGAACGAGAGAACATTTTGAAAAGCTCTAAGGAGTTTAAGTTTGTAGAACTGTCAGGCCTGCATGACGATATTTTAAACGAAGAAAACTCTTATCGTATAATCAAAACCATTAAAGAGTATCAGGAGTCAATTTCTTGAAAGGTCAGTTTAACTGAGCTTTCTGAAACACTGAATTCAGCTTTTACTCCACAGATAATTGGAAGGTTCTTTTCTTCATGACCTAAAGGAAAACCAAAGGCAATTGGTATGTTTAGGTTTTGAAAATGATTGGATAGGATTTCATAGGCTTCGGCTCCGAATGGATCTTTATGGTCTTTCATTGAAGAGAAACCACCCACAATAATACCAGCTAGCCGATTTAGCTTCTTAGCCCTTTTCAAATGAATCATCATTCTGTCAAGGTGGTATAGATATTCCCCCACTTCTTCTAAAAATAGAATTTTGCCATCAGTGTCTATATCAGATGGCGTTCCAATAGAATTGCAAATAATAGAGAGGTTGCCGCCAATTAATTCGGCCCTAGCTTTACCCAAATGACTGAATGGATGAACCTGATTTTCATATTGAATAGAAGTTCCAAACAAGACATTTTTTAAGGCATCTGTTGATTCCTTATCCCACTCCAGCGTAACTGCCATTGGTCCATGAATAGAGGCAATTCCCATATTGTTCAAGGCAATATGAAGGCTTGTGAGATCGCTGAATCCGCAAATCCATTTTGGGTTCTCTCTAAATTTGTCCCAGTTGAGCTCGTCAAGAATTCTTGTTGTGCCATAGCCTCCGCGCGCAATAAGAATAGCCTTAATATCGGGGTGATCAAGTGCCCACTGAAGATCTTCCTTTCTTTGGTTATCGGTCCCTGAAAAGTAATTTTCTGTTTTATAAAGATGCTTACCCAAAACAGGGAAAAGGCCCCATGTGCGGAGAATTTCAAAGGCAACGGTTAAGTCTGTCTGAATCTTTTTAGCGGGAGCTACAACTGCAATTTTATCGCCTGTATTTAGTTTAGGAGGAATAAGCATGTATGAAAATAAAAAAAACCTCTTCGATTGAAGAGGTTTTAGATTAAAAGATTCTTTTAGGCTTAGTTTCCGTTGCCAGTAGGTGCATTGTTTTCAGCAGCTTGTCTTTCAGCTTCAGAAGGCATTGGAACTCCCAATTTTTTGAATACCGCTTCAGTAATGTTGTCTTCATCTCTACCTGCTAAGATGATACCATCACCAGAACCAACTCTCATGTTTAAGATAAGAGCGTAGCCTTTTTCTTTTCTTACTTCTTCTATAGCATTTTGAACTTTAGTATATACAGGGTTATACAATTCTGCTTGCTTGCTTGCCATAGACTGATCGGCTTGTGCAGAGAAAGTTTGGAAATCATTTTGAGCTTGAACAACCTCAGCTTCTTTTTCTTTCAATTTTGCAGGAGGGGTAGCTTGGTTTTGAGCTAGTTCTGCATATTCTTGATATTTCAATTGGTAGGTTTGCTGTTTTGCATCTACCATGGTGCCTAATTGCTTTTGTCTTTCTTGAAGCTGTGTATTAATTCCAGGAATTTCTGGCATGCTGAACACAATAGCATCGATGCTTGTGTAACCAATCTTATACTCCTGTCCCCAGGCAGAGATTGCCGTTATAAACAATGCTACTGCTACGATAAATTTACGATTCATGACTTTACTATTCAATTTAATGTTTTAGTTCTGTTTTTTTAAAAGGCCAAGTTCTTCTAAGACAAATTCCGTGTAATCATGCACAGGGTTTGAGTATACAATTGCTATATCTGTCGCTTTATCCAAAACGTAATCAAGATTGTTTTTCTTGGCTACTACCTCAACTGCTTGTGCAATTTTTTCGTGAAGCGGTCTTAAAAGTTCTTCCTGTTTCTTATAAACTAGGCCATCGTACCCAAAAAGCTCGGTCGCTTTGTCCAATGCTTCTTGTTCCTTGGCGTCAATCTCTTGTTGTTTCTCTTTTACCATTTCAGGGGTGAAGAGAATCTCTTTAGATCGAAGCTCTGCTCTCATCTTCTCAGCCTCATTTTGCAAACTCCGTACCACTTTATCATATTCTTTATAAAGTGCTTCTAGCTCCTTTTTCTTCTCTCCATATTCTGGCATTTGTTCCAAAACATAGCTTGAGTTGAAATGCCCAATGAAACTGCGCTGCTGAGCCTGAGCAAAGTTAGAAATTAAGCAGAGCAATACTATATAGGCCAGCGATTTGTGCATTTTATCTAAGTTGTTGTCCAATTGTGAAGTGCACTTGGGATCCACTTTTGATACCCAAGTTGACATCAGAATCGAAACCATAGGCCCAATCAAGCCCTAACAAACCAAAGGCAGGCAAGAATATTCTAGCACCTACTCCGGCAGACCTAAACAAGTCTCTAGGAGTATATTCAGCATAGTTATTCCAAGCATTTCCTGCTTCGCCAAAGGCTAGTAGATAAATGGTAGAAGTTGGTTTGAGTGATACCGGGTATCTCAACTCGGTCACAAATTTGTTGAAAATCAAACCTCCTCTAAAACCAGTTTTAGGGTCTACAGGTACAATACTGTTGTCATCATACCCTCTTAACGCTATAATGTCTTGTCCAATTATATAGTTGTTGGCTCCGTTCAAACCATTTCCTCCCAAGAAGAATCTCTCGAATGGTCCTGTATCGGTTTTAGTGCCATAAGAACCAATAAATCCAAGGTGTGCTCTCGCATTAATCACAAACTTTTTAGGCAATGGAATAAAGAACGATGCATCTAAAATCGATTTATGATACTCAATAAACTGATAACGTTGGCGAGTTGTTAAATCACCTTGATCTTCGAACCTATTCATGAACAAAGAATATGGTGGTGTCATATTGATATTCAATGTGAATTGAGAACCATATTTAGGGAATTGTGGATTGTCTATGTTGCTACGCGAAATAGTAGTGTTGAATGTAAAGCTATTGGCTTGCCCAGTTGAGAAACCCAGTGTTTGACCAAAGTTGAATACATCGTAAAATTGATATGAAACGCTGTTGGAAATACTGAAATAGTCATCAGGCCACTGAAGTCTTCTACCGAGCCCAATGGTAAAACCTGTTGCTTTTAAGAAACCATTAAGGTTAGTTCCTTGATAATCGGAATAGATTCGGTTTACCGTTCTGTTTAAGCTTACGCTGAAGCTGTTAGGCTTTTTACCTCCCAACCATGGTTCGGAGAACACTATATTGTAGTTCTGGAATCTTCTACCATTCGACTGAATTTGAACCGATAATTTCTGGCCATCCCCTGAAGGGTAAGGTCTCCATTTATCAAAGTCGTTAATGTTCTTCATGGAGAAGTTATTCAACTGAAGCCCAACTGTACCCACAAAGCCGAATGGACCTCCAAAACCTCCAGATAACTGAATTTGGTCAGAAGATTTTTCAACCAAGTTGAACTCAATGTCTACCGTCCCGTCCGCTACGTTTGGAATTGGAACAGGATTAATTTGCTCAGGGTCAAAGTAACCCAGTTGAGACAATTCACGAGTTGTTCGGATTAATTCCTTTCTACTGAATTTTTGTCCAGGTAAAGTTCGAATCTCCCTCAATACTACATGGTCACTGGTTCTGTCGTTCCCTTTCAAAATGATTCTTTTGATGGTGGCTTGCTCGCCCTCATACATTCTCATTTCTAGGTCAATGGAATCATTATCGGCTCTAACTTCTACTACTTCCAATCTGAAGAAGAGGTAGCCATCGTCCATATAAAGAGAGTTAATATCGTCACCCGTTTGGCCATCGAAAGTGGTTCTTTCTTCTATTCTTCTGCGGTTATAAACATCACCCTTTTCTATACCCAAAAGGTCGGAAAGTTCTTTGTCGGTGTATTTGAAGTTACCTGTCCAATCAATATCTCTGATGTAGTACTTATTGCCTTCATCAATTTTGATTCTTAGATCAATATAGTCTTCGTCAAGCTTGCTGATTTCACTATCTACAATGGTTGCGTCTCTGTAACCTTTTGTATTGTAGAAGCTGATTAAGCTGGCTTTGTCAGTTTCATATTCTGTTTCAATAAATTTCGAAGACTTTAAGAAATTCAACTTAACGTTATCAGATATAAACTCTTTAAATCTCGACTCGCTTACGTGATAAGAGGAATCAACAAAGCTTGAAACTGTTTTTGGAGATGTGCTGAAAATCTCATCAAAAAGCCTTGAAATAAGCCAGAATCGTGGCTTTTCATTGGTCTTCTTCAACGGTTTTTTAAGCCTAGCATCAGAAAATGCTTCATTCCCTTCAAAATAGATTTTGTTGATTTTAACCTTGCTGTTTTTCTCAACAATAAACTTTAATCTGGCACCATCCGAAATCACCGTATCTTGAATTAACTCCGTATTTACCGAAGCATTCAAATAACCTTTGGCTACAAAAAACTTCTTGATAAGAATTTCCGAATTCTTGATTAAAGGTGCACTGGCTACTTTACCAATGATTTCAATCTGATCTTTTAATTCAGATTTTTGACCAGAAGTAATACCATCGATTTCGTATTTAGTGATTCTAGGTCTTTCAGTAAGTTTTATTTCAAGAAAGGCGCGATCACCTTCAATCTTGGTGAGCCATACTTGCACATCGGCAATAAAGCCTTGCTTCCATAGCTTTTTTATGGCATCGGAAATTTCGTTGCCAGGAATTCTGATTTTATCGCCTACTTTAATGCCAATGTAAGAGATTAAGGCCCTTTCATCTAGGGTAGTAAGGCCAGTATAACGGATGTCCGCAATTTCGAACTCCTTTGGGTTAGTATAATCAATTTGAATACCTTCTGCTGCATTCACTCCATACCTCACCTGCCCTTTGACGTGAGCCAAACCACAAATGCTAATTACCAGAAGTAATAATATTTTTCTCATTCCCAGCTTAGTTCTTTAACTGCTCGCTTGTTTTCCCGAATCTTCTTTCTCTTGTTTGATATGAGACAATCGCCTCGTATAGGTGCTCTTTTCTAAAGTCTGGCCACAGGGTTTTTGTAATGAAAAACTCTGTATAGGCCATTTGCCACAATAGAAAGTTGCTAATTCTTTCTTCACCACTTGTTCTGATTAACAATTCAGGGTCGGGGATACCTGATGTCGACAAGTAGTTTTCGATTATTTCGTTCGAAATATCTTCAGCATTCAGTTCGCCATCTTGGCAAGCTTTCGCAATTTTTTTAACCGCTTGGTTAATATCCCAACGGCCGCTATAACTAAGTGCCAACACTAGCGTCATGCGTTTATTGTTGGCAGTTTTTTTCATGGCCTCGCTCAACTCTTTTTGGCAAGACTCTGGTAAACTGGCAATATCTCCTATGGCAGCGAGCTTAATGTCGTTGTCCATTAGGGTTTTGATTTCTTTATTGATAGTGCTCACAAGCAATTGCATGAGCGCATTTACCTCCAATTTTGGGCGATTCCAATTTTCGGTTGAAAAGGCATAAAGAGTAAGGTATTTTACGCCAAGTTCGGCACAACCTTCAGTGGTTTCGCGAACGGCTTCAATTGCATTTCTATGACCAAAAATTCGGGCTGCGCCTTTGCCTTTAGCCCATCGGCCGTTGCCATCCATGATTACGGCTATGTGCTTTGGAAGAGCGTCTGGATTGATTTTGTCCTTCATTATACTAGCTTCACAAAAAAGCGAACGCGAAGGTAAGAAAATGCTTATTGTTTTTAAACCCTAAATCATTCTTTATCAGTACTATCTAAACTTGCCTTGGGGGCAAATGATCTTATAAAGGGTGTAACTGATAGAAATTGAGGTATAAAACATCCAATCGTCATCGTTGGGATTGCCTCCTCGGTAGTCTTTGATTGATGGGTTTGAAAGCGAAACATGATCCAGTTCGTCCGTATTAGATTTGATAGCACTTGTGTAAGCGGCCAAAGTCCACCTGCGGTCGATTCTGTATTTTACACCAAAACCAACAGGCAGCCTAAGCTTAATACCTGCATTGTACGAATCGCCAAAACCATCGGTACCGCTGAAGCGATAAATGCCAGCTCCGAACAGCAAATAGGGCGTCCAGTGTTGCTGAAGCCTTTCATTGCGGTAGTCCATAAAGTTGTATTCAAAAAGAAAATCTAAATTGACAAAAGTGCCCTTGAAAGAGGCTTGTCTGTTTGCTGAAAATACGTCAAAGGCTTGGTCATCAACACCTTTTAAACGGCCTACACCTGCTGAAATGCGTGTGTCTAAACCGTTGTTTACATGTTTTCTGACGAAGAACTGTGCTCCTAATGTAGAATTGGACAGGTTGTAAGTTCGGGCTACATCGCCCAAATAGTTATAACTGCCTAATTCGAACCCAATTTCTGAATCTTGCGCCTTTAATTGCCAACCGAATGTTAGTAAAGCAACCAAAAGAGAAGATTTAATCAAGATTTTAGGTAGTACAGGTTTATCCGTATGATATGCTCGCAAGCTAGATAACATTGTGTTTTCGTTCTAAAAGTGCCCAGTTAAATATTGTTAATTCAATTTCGGGCGTCTGCACCCCAATTTAACTTCTGCCGGAGGGTGTCATAATAGTTGTTATGTTCAAACCTCACCAGCTTTGCTTCAAAAGCTTCTCTCTTAACGGAGATTTTTACTTTATCGTCTACACTGCACGATCGGGAATCTAAAGAAACCATGAACTTGTTGGTTCTACCTTCGATTTTAAAACTGATAGTGCTTTGATCGGAAACGATTATTGGGCGAACGTTCAGGTTATGTGGCGAAACCGGAGTAATGATAAAGTTCTTCAACCTTGGATGAACCAATGGTCCTCCACAACTCAACGAGTAGCCCGTTGAACCAGTTGGTGTAGAAACGATCAATCCATCGGCCCAATAGGAATTTAAATACTCATCATCCACATAAGTGTGAACCAGAATCATAGATGAAGTTTCCTTCTTCACAATAGTGAATTCGTTGAGTCCGAAATTATAAGGAGCAAAAAGATTTTGATTAGAATCGACCCGAATTAGCGAGCGACTTTCTATGGAATAACTTCCGTTAAGAAGATCGTTTATGGTGTTTACAATGGCATCACGTGGCGTGGTGGCCAAAAACCCCAGTCTTCCTAAATTGATGCCAACAATAGGTACCTCATGTTTAGCAGTATAAGTTACCGTATCTAGCATGGTTCCGTCTCCGCCCAAACTTAGTATAAAATCACAGCTCGAAATATCATCGCCTTGCTTGAACACTTCGACATTACCAAAATCGATTTTGGTTTTTTTCAGCTGCTTTTGAAAATCTTGAGAAATGCTGATTTCTACACCTTTCGCTTCAATTACTTTGAAAAGGTCGATAATATAGGTGATGGACTCCTTGGTTATGCTTTTTCCGTGAAGGGCGATTTTCATGGCGAGATTAAATGTTGAGGTATTTCATCAACATATCGTAGCGTTCGCGATCGTTTGACTTAAGTTCAATTTCTTGAAAACGACCGATGATTTTATATCCAAAACGTTCTAGCGAAGCTGAAATATGAGAAAGGTCGGGCTTGTTGATTTTCAGAGTCAGTTTTATTCTGGCTGCGTCCATATAATCATTGGTAATGCAGCTGCTCAAAATTCTAGCACTTTCCCCTTCAACAATACGGCTTATTTCTGCCAAAGAATAATCTCTTTGGTTCATCGAAATAATTAGAATAGCACCGGGTTCTTGAACAGCCATGGACTGCGCAAAGGCCGAAACAGTATCTTCTATTGTAACAACACCAAGAAAACCTGTGGAGCGATTTAGTACCGAAACCAACTGAACATCATGATCATAGGCCATTTTTACAACATCGTAAAAATGTTGGTCTTCAAACACAAAGCATTCCGGAGAAAACAAATCGTACTCGCTTATTGGGCGTGTTGGGTCGTTATGTTCAAGAATCACTTCTTCAGAAATGAACCCAAGAAAATGGCCTTTTTCAACTACTGGCAACTGATTTGACCGTAATTCCTCCATCCATACAATGGCTTTGTTTCCATCGTCTGTCAATTTGAGTGGGGGAATAAGGTAATTAATCAGTTCGCCTGCTGTCATGCTGCTTTTTGTTCGTCTAAAAATTCTTTAAGAATTTCATTAAATCTCTCAGGGTGTTCCATCATCGGTGCATGACAACACTTATCTATAAATCTTAGTTTCGTGTTGGGTATTAGCCTGTCGAATTCATGGGCCACCATTGGAGGGGTAATGGTATCGTTAAGTCCCCAAATCAATAATGTAGGCACCTTAATGTTCGGTATTTCTTTAGCCATATTGTGGCGCTGAGCCGATTTGGCTATGGCTACAATGCGCATACATTTTGGAATACTTTTCGTGGTTTCAAAAACCTCGTCTACATATTCTTTTGTAACGGTTTTGGGATCGTAGAAGGTGTATTCTACTCTTTCCTTAATGTATTCGTAGCTTCCTCTTTTAGGGAAACTTCCTCCCATTGAGTTTTCAAAAAGGCCAGAACTTCCTGTTAAAATCAAGCCATTTACTTTATCTGGGTTTGCTAAAGTATAGATTAGGCCCACGTGCCCGCCAAGGGAATTGCCCATGAGCTTCATGTTAGATAAGCCCTTTAGCTTTACAAAACCTTCTAAATGCTTTACAAGCCCTTCAAGGCCTGCTTGTTTAATAGGCATTTCGTAAATAGGCAACATCGGGATCATTACCCTGTATTCTGTCGAAAATTCGTTTACAACACTTTCCCAGTTGCTTAAAGCACCGAAAAGACCGTGTAACAATACAATGATCTCTCCTTCACCTTCATCTATATATTGGTAGCCTTTTTCTTCTTTAATTTCTAACGCCATAACGTCTGGTTTTAAACAGCGATTTAAACAATATTATAAAAACTAGCCCAATTTTTTAGCATATCTAACCCGTATTGGGTAAGAATAGCTTCTGGGTGAAACTGAATACCGGTTACTTTCTGCTCTAAATTTTCGAAAGCCATAACTTCGTTTTTACCTGTTTGGGCTATGATTTTGAGGTGGTTAGGTAAGTTTCTCAAAACAAGAGAATGGTACCGAACTACTTCGAGCTCATTGGGCAGATTATTGAAAAGAAAACATGATTCTGTTTTGATACGCGATAGTTTTCCATGCATTGGGTAGTCGGCTTTTTCCAAACTTGCTCCAAAATGCTGACCTAAAGCCTGATGGCCTAAACAGATGCCTATTATTGGAAGTTTACCTACTTGATTTTTCACCACTTGCATTAATATACCTGCTTTTTCGGGTTTTTCAGGCCCGGGGGAAAGCACCAAACCCGCATACTTCTTGAAATTAACATCGCTTAATGCGATATCGTTTCGAATTACTTCAACTTCAATTCCTAGTTGTAAAAAGTAATCGACAAGGTTATAGGTAAACGAATCGTAATTATCGAGAATAAGTATCAAGGGACTTGAGGAGCGAGCATCTCCCGTATAGAATCCAACATTTCTTTAGCGAAGGGCAAGAACTTATTAAACCAGTCGATAATATTTGGGCCTAGGTCGGTTAAATAGGGGTAAAGCACCAATTCTTCATCTTGGCCTGGCAGTTCTACACCAAAGGTGGTTAATAGCCAAAGTACAATGCTAAGGCCAATCGCCCATTTGATGATGCCAACAATGGCGCCAGCAAAATTATCGAGGCCACCGAGCAAGGTTAGGTCTATCATTTTCTTCAAAATCTTGCCCAGCATGTTGATGAGCAAGATGATGATTAGAAAAATGGTTAAAAAGGAAATGAACGGAAGCCACCGATCCATTCCTTCGGTATGTTCTTGCAAATAGGAAATACCGATTTCCATAAGCTTAAATCCGCCAATAATGGCCAGAATAAAAGCCAGAATGCCAATTATTTCGAGCAATAACCCTTTTCTAAAACCCATAACCGCTCCGAAAATGAGCGGTACCAGAAGTATTATATCAAGGGTTTTCAAGAGCTTAGCTTGCTAAAATTTGCTTTACAACAGTAGAAATTGACTTTCCATCGGCTTTGCCAGAAAGTGATTTAGAGGCAAGACCCATCACTTTACCCATATCTTGTGGGCCAGTGGCACCAACCTGAGCTACAATCTTTTCGATTTCGACCTTCAATTCTTCTTCTGAAAGTTGTTTAGGAAGGTACTGCTCAATTACTGTGGCTTCGGCAATTTCTACAGCGTATAAATCTTCTCTGCCTTGTTCTTTATAAATCTGAGCAGAATCTTTTCTCTGCTTCACAGCCTTCATCAGTAATTTGATTTCTGCATCTTCTGAAATGCCTTCGCCACCACCTTTTTCAGTTTCGGCCAAAAGAATCATGGATTTAATTGCCCTTAAAGCTTTAAGGTCATCCTTTCTTTTTTCAAGCATTGCTTTCTTAATGTCTGCGTCTATAGTTTGTTTCAGGCTCATGTCAAAATTTTTACGATCAATGAAATCATTAACTTGCGCCCAAAGTTAGGTAAATAAAAATATTACATGACTAAGCTGAGTGTCAACATCAACAAGATCGCTACAATTCGTAATGCGAGAGGAGGAAACAACCCGAATGTAGTTCAGGTGGCGAAAGACTGCGAAAGCTTTGGCGCGCAGGGAATTACCATTCATCCAAGGCCTGACGAAAGGCATATTACTACACAAGACGTTTACGATCTGAAGCAAGTAGTAACCACGGAATTCAACATAGAAGGCTATCCTGATGAGCGTTTTATAAATATGGTGAAGGAAGTAAAACCTGAGCAGGCTACGCTGGTACCTGATCCGCCCCATGTTTTAACCTCAAATGCAGGTTGGGATACCGTGAAAAATGAAGAATTTCTAACCAAAACCATTGCCGAGCTCAAGGCTGCTGGGATTAGAGTTTCCATTTTTGTAGAACCCGATGTGGCTATGGTTGAAGGTGCTGCTAAGGTAGGGACGGACCGAATTGAGCTTTATACGGAAATGTTTGCAACCGGCTATTTAACCCATAAGGAAGAAGCCGTAGCCAGTTATAAAGCGGCCGCTTTAAAAGCTCAGGAGCTTGGATTGGGAATAAATGCAGGTCACGATTTGGACTTAAACAATCTGCGGTTTTTAAAACAGGAAATTCCCTTTTTGGATGAAGTTTCCATTGGGCATGCCCTAATTTGCGATGCACTTTATTACGGGCTCGAAAATACCATTCAATTATATCTAAGAGAATTGAGATAATGCAAGAACTCTATTACCGCGAACTTGGCGAAGGTTCACCCCTTATTATTCTTCATGGCCTTTTTGGCTCTTCCGACAATTGGCTCACATTGGGTAAGAAATTGGCCGAAAACCATAAGGTTTACCTAATAGACCAGCGAAATCACGGTCAGTCTTTTCACAGCACTGAATTTAGCTATTCCCTAATGGCGGAAGACCTTTACCAGTTTATGAAAGACAAAGGCATTGCTTCTGCCGATATTTTGGGACATTCTATGGGCGGAAAAACTGCAATGGAGTTTGCTGTTCATCATGCTTCGAGAGTCCAGAAACTGATTATTGCCGACATTGGGCCTAAATATTACCCAGTTCACCATGCCACCATTTTAAAAGGCTTATTCTCCATTGATTTAAAGAATTTATCTTCCAGAAAAGAGGCTGATGAAGCCTTGGCCAAGTACGTTCCGGAAATGGGTACAAGGCAATTTCTTTTAAAGAATTTGGCCAGAAAGGACGATGAATTCGAATGGAAAGTGAACTTGAATGTGATCGCAAAAGAGATTGAGCAAGTAGGTAAAAGCTTGAATCAAAATGCGACTTACGATAAACCTACCTTGTTCATCAGAGGTGGTAAATCGGACTATATTAAAGATGCGGATTTGAATTTAATCCATTCGATTTTTACGAATAGCAAGGTGGAAACTATTGAAGGAGCAGGCCATTGGCTACATGCTGAAAAGCCACAAGAGTTTTTGGATTTGGTAACCAACTTTTTAGGCAATGAGTAAGGGCGAGGTTTTTATGATTCCCAACGTGATTGCAGCCGAAACGCAGCAAGACGTAATTCCTGAACACGTAAAACAGGCCATTCTAAAATGTAACTTGTTTTATGTTGAAGATTTAAGAACTGCCAGAAGATATGTTAGCTCATTAAAATTAGGACTAACTATTGAGGAACTGGATTTTCAGATCCTCAACAAGAAAACATCTTTCGAAGCTTGTTTCGATTTGCTTCAACCTGTTTTAGAAGGGAAAAATGTAGGTGTTATTTCAGAGTTTGGCTGTCCTGGTGTTGCCGATCCTGGTGCAAGATTGGTGCATATGGCTCACCAACTTGGTATTAAGGTGAATCCATTGGTTGGACCTTCATCCATTCTTATGGCTTTAATGGCCAGTGGTTTCAATGGTCAATCTTTTGCTTTTCATGGCTATTTACCCATTGACAAAAAGGCGAGACAACAAGCGATTCGTGATTTAGAAAAGGAATCGAATCAAAGGGATATGACCCAAATTTTTATGGATACTCCCTATAGAAACGAACAGCTTTTGCGCGATATCATTAAAGTGGCAAGAAAGGACACCTTCCTTTGTGTGGCGAAAGACATTTCTGGCCAATCGGAACAAATTATTGTAAAGCCTGTTGCCAAATGGAATGTCTCTGATATTCAGATGAAAAAAGTTCCGGCCATCTTTCTGCTTTACAGCAAATAGAGTAGCGGTTTAAAGCTTTTCTAATTGGTTCTAAAATCCTAATTTTGCATTCTTTCTTATTTGAAATTTAAAATTCCAATATGTCATATCTTTTTACTTCTGAGTCGGTTTCTGAGGGGCACCCAGATAAAGTTGCCGACCAAATTTCCGATGCTTTAATCGATAACTTCTTGGCTTTTGATACCGACTCTAAGGTGGCTTGTGAGACCTTAGTAACTACTGGCCAAGTGATTTTAGCAGGTGAAGTAAAATCCAATACATATCTTGATGTTCAGCGTATTGCTCGCGATGTAATTGAGAAAATCGGTTACACTAAAGCTGAATATCAGTTCGATAGTAAATCATGTGGAGTACTCTCTGCAATTCACGAGCAATCTCAAGACATTAATCAAGGTGTAGACAGAGCCAGCAAAGAAGAGCAAGGTGCTGGCGACCAAGGTATGATGTTCGGTTATGCTACCAAAGAAACCGAAAATTATATGCCTTTGGCTTTAGATCTTTCGCACAAAATTCTTCAAGAACTAGCTGCTTTAAGAAGAGAAAATAGCGAGATCACTTACCTAAGACCAGATGCTAAATCTCAGGTAACAATCGAATATTCTGATGATAATGTACCTCAAAGAATTGAAGCCATTGTAGTTTCTACACAACACGATGACTTTGCAGATGATGACACTATGCTGGCTAAAATCAAGTCGGATATCATCAACATTCTGATTCCAAGATTGAAAGCTAAACTTCCAGAATACATTCAAAAGCTGTTCAATGACGACATAAAGTATCACATTAACCCGACAGGAAAATTTGTGATTGGTGGCCCTCATGGCGATACAGGTTTAACTGGGAGAAAAATTATTGTAGACACTTACGGTGGTAAAGGTGCACATGGTGGAGGTGCTTTTTCTGGAAAAGACCCTTCGAAAGTAGACCGTTCTGCGGCTTACGCTACGCGTCACATCGCTAAAAACCTAGTGGCTGCCGGTGTTGCCGATGAAGTTTTGGTGCAGGTTTCTTACGCAATTGGTGTTGTGGAGCCAATGGGTATTTATGTGAATACTTACGGTACTGCCAATGTTGATTTAACGGATGGTGCGATTGCTAACAAGGTTTCTGAAATCTTCGATATGAGACCTTACGCTATTGAAACCCGATTGAAATTGAGAAACCCAATGTATTTGGAAACAGCTGCATATGGACACATGGGAAGAAAGCCAGAAACGGTAACCAAGAGCTTTATTGGTTCGGATGGAAAAAGCCACGATAAAGAAGTAGAACTATTTACTTGGGAGAAACTCGATTATGTAGACCAAGTGAAATCAGCCTTTAGTTTATAAGATTTTCCTAAAATAAATTCAAAGCCTGATTCTTACGAGTTAGGCTTTTTAATTGAATAAAGATGAAACAGAATTTAAGAGAAACGATTTTGGCAGGCTTCGAAAGGTTGTTGTCTGTTTCAGAAAAGGATGCTCAATTGCGCCCTGATGCAGGAAAATGGAGTGTTCAGGAAATCATTGGCCACCTGATAGATTCAGCCGCGAACAACCATGCTCGTTTTGTGAAAGCTCAACAAACAGACGATTTGATTTTTGAAGGTTATGACCAGGAAGCTTGGGTAGAAAACCAAAATTATGCAGGAGCCAATTGGCATGATCTGCTCATTTTGTGGAGGCAATATAACTTACATCTAGATTTTTTAATCCGCCAGATTCCAGAGAAAATTTTAACTAAGGAAAGAGCTAAACATGACTTGGATAGCATCGCTTGGAAAACCATTCCTAACGATCAGCCAGCTACACTTGAATATTTTATAAACGATTACATTGGGCATCTTAAGCATCACTTAGGCCAAATCGAAGAGATTTTGAATCAAGATTAACAATCGTGAAAGAATAAAAGAGGTTGGAATCCGATTAATATTGAAGAGAGATTATTTCGGATGTATGCCCAACCTCTTTGAATGTTTAGGAAGGGGTGGCCAGGCGCTTTAACTGAGGTGCTAAATCCTTTTCAGGAATCATCACCTGTACAAGCGAAGGCGTTTTACCGTCTTTAAGCTTTTTGAGTAAATCTTTGGCTTCACCTACAGTTGTGATTTGGTAGCCTTCTACACTAAAAGCTTTGGCCAATGCTCTATAATCCCATTGAGGCAAAACATTATAAGGCGCAAAACTTCCTTCAGGTGTAAAAGCATCAAGATTTACAAAAGCCTGTTCTATGGCATAGCCAAAGTTGCTCATTACAAAAACCATCGCATTCACATTGTATCTGCTTAGGGAAGAAAGCTCTTGGCAAATCATATGAAAACCACCATCTCCGGCTACAACCAGAGGCCTTTTACCCGAACCTTGAGCTACACCTAAAGCGCAGCCTGTTTCGTGTCCAAGCGAACCCCAAGCTGCCTGTGCAACAAAACTGTTTTCAGGCATTCCCATAATGTTTCCAGCAACATAAAGCGATGTACTTTCTCCCAGAATCATAGCAATTTCTTCCAGCATGTTTTCCTTTCTTAAAAAGTCCATCAAAACATCGAAGAAGATATTATAAGTAAGCTGATCGGAATTAGAGTATTTCAATTTCGGCTCAACGATTTTCGGTATTTTAATGCCTCTCGGATAACTCGTATCGGCTTGCATTCTACCCACTAGGCTTTCCATAAAATCTTTCATGGTCACCCTTTTAAAATATTGGTAGCCAACTCTCATTTCTTGATCGCTGCAAGAAATAATCTTACCGAAATCATTGCCCATAATGTCTAAGTAATCATCGGTGATTACATCTCCCAAAGCGATGATACAATCGGCTTTGTCCATGATTTCACGCGTTTCGGCCAAAGAAGCTGGGCCAGCGTAAGTACCAATGAACTGTTCTTGCGATTCGTCCAAAATGGTTTTTCCGAGTGAAGTTGTAGTAAACGGAAAACCACTTGCGTCTACAAGTTGCTGCAAAAGATTTTGCAAACCATAACGCTGATTTTCTACACCAGCCCAAATTACAGGCCTTTTAGCTTTGCTGATTCGTTGCCAGGCCACTTCAACGGCCGAAGCCAAAGAGAGCTGCTCACTTTTAATTTCCTTTGGTTTTAACGTTCCTACAGGCGATTCGCAAGGTAAATCCCAAACGTTTTGCCAAACTTCAATATAGATAGGGCGCTTAAAAGTGATCATGGCCGTGAATGCTTCGTCAAGTTGCTTAGGTGCATCTTTCGCATTGCTAATGATCAATGAAGCCACGGTAACATGTTCAAAAACTTGTTGGTCGGCTTTTAAATTTCCGGTAGAGTGGTGAAACAACACACCTTCTTGGCGTGTGGTTTTTCGGTTTTCTCTCGTTGGGCTTCCCGTGATTGCTACCACCGGAACGCGTTCTACATAAGAACCTGCTGTGGCATTCAACATACTAAATGTACCAACGCCATATTGAACAGAGGCGGCACCAATTCCCGTGAATCTCGCATAGCCGTCAGCGGCATAACCCGAGCCCAATTCATTGATGTTGGCAACGCGTTCAATGCCATCAAATTCGTCTAAAGCATTTAGAAAAGGTGCGGCATAATCGCCTGGCACGGCATAGAGCTGTCGAAGCCCTAATTCATACAATCTGGTAAGAATGTAGTCTGAAACAGTGAAAATTTTAGAGCTAGCCATGATCAGTCGTTTTTAGATTTCTTTTTCTTCTTTTGTTCCTTTTCGTAAGCTTTTACCACTTCGGCCAGTGATTTGCCTGGGTCGAGACAAGTAGGTGTCATATCGTCTAATGAGCTCGTCATGTCTGTGCTAGGAATGCAGTGATTGTCCATGTCCTGACATCCACCTGGGCAAGGAATCGGCATTTGCTGGTAGTTTTTGTCAGTAAGCCAGTCGGGCTGATCTAGTCCAAAGAATTCTTCCAAAGTAGATTCGGCAGTGTTTAATGCGCCTTCTACCCAACCTTGGTCATACGAATAAGCAGAACCTACAATGTAAATTTCTTCAGAATCTACAGGGTGGCGCATTTTGCACATCACTTCATCTAAACGGTAATTGGCTTTCCATTCATGCCATCCGCCACCGTAAGGGTCACCACTCCAATCGTGATAAACAGCACTATAAGGTTGCGGCAATTCCTTCTGAGAGTGTACTTCAGCAACTTGTTCATTGGCGATTCGAACCATTTCATCGCTGATTTGGTATTCCATTTTCGGAACCACCTCGTCTTCATTTACCGGCATACAAGCAGGCCTGTGGCCTTTAAATGGCTCGCCATCTTCTAAACCTTTCCAGAAAGGAACTGTGCTGATGTCGTTGTAAGAGGCCATCATAAGTGAATTCATGTATGGCAAGCCGTCTTTCTGTTCGGCTTCTGTGCCAAAATAGAACACTTGACGAACCGGCAGATCAGTAACAGAGCGCCCTGCCACAAGCCCCATTGAACGCCACCAAGGCTGTTCGTAGGCCAAAAAGATTTTAAAGGCTTTTTGAATCAGTACGGATGGAATGTTTTTCTTAAGCCATTTGTCTTCAAAAAATTCACTTTCAATAAGTTCTAAAGACCTACGAGGCATTCCTAAGATGATTTTCTTGGCCTTTACCTCAATGGGTTCTGCGCCTTTTACATCCTTGGTTTTTCCGTTAGTAGTTTGAGTAGGGTAGAATATTAGTGTGTACTTATATTCTTCGCCTTGATGAATTTCGATTTTAGCCAATCTGCGGTTCATATGAACCCTTTCTCCTTGAGGAATTTCTCCGGGAAACTTTTCATTGAATTCTTTGGCTAGGGTAATAGGTAGTTTGTCGTAACCGTCTCTAAGGGTTAAAAACTCAGTTGTATCTTTATATTCTGTTGCTGGTAATTGTGTTACAGCATTGGCATTGGCCACGTTGGCGTCATACCCGCCTGCATCGCGCATAAACTGGTAACCTTCATTGCTCAATACTCTAAAAAGCAAATTCCAGAAGCCGTATTTCCAAAGGGATTTTCCATAGACTTTCAGCCTCATTTGCTCGCAAAGCGAAAGCTCATTCATATTTGGGAAAAGGTAATTCATAACCTTTACCTGCAAATCCTCTGGCCCTAGTCCCTTTTCAAAAAAGTTGAGGTTATAAGGTACTTTGCTGGGGTCTGTAATTTCGTGAAGTCGAATGTGCTTGCCTCTTAAATAGTAGAGGTTACAGTTTGCGCCAACAGGTTCTGGAGCGCCCATTGGGAAATCTTTAGTAGGAAGTTTAAGATGGTTTACCAAATCGTTCACCATAATATGTTCCGTAGGAATGTATCTCATTCCACCTACTTCGGCATGAACATTCGGCATGCCCGGTAAGGTAATAGTGAACAATCGCCCACCAATTCTGTCGCCATACTCGAAAAGAGCAATTTTTTGTTTTTTGCCGTAGGCTTGTTGAAGTCTCCAGGCGCTGTAGCAGCCAGAAACCCCACCGCCTATTACGGCTACATCAAGTTTCATAATGATTTTTGATTTAGATAAGAGAAAAAAATATTAAAAAATGGTCAACGTATTCTTGGTTAATTTTAATTAAAAAGAATTAATAATTAAAATAAGTAAGTAGTATTTTTTAAAATGAAATAGAGTGAATATTGATTCTATTACTTTAGAATATTAAAATTTAGTTGCTTAATGATTTGAATTTCAACATATAAAAAAGCCTCGCACTGGATATAATGCGAGGCTTTTTTTGAAGAAAATCAGTTCAATTTTACTCTGAAACTTTAATGCTGTCGTTGCCGATCATAATTGGAGGCAATTCTGTTCTATTCGTGTCAGGGCCATTTTCTAATTTGAGCACTCCTCTTGGGCAAACTGCTGCGCAAATACCACAGCCTACACAACTTGCACGAACAATGTTTTGTCCTTTTTGAGCATAGGCCCTTACGTCAATTCCTTGTTCGCAATACGTAGAGCAATTGCCACAAGAAATACATTGGCCGCCATTGGTTGTAATTCTAAATCGAGATTTGAATCGCTGAATAATACCCATGTATCCCGCCATTGGGCAACCAAAACGACACCAAACTCGGCTGCCTAAAATTGGGTAAAAGCCTACGCCAATAATGCCAGAGAAAATAGCCCCGATTAAAAAGCCATATGGTTTTTGGAAGTAAGTATAAATATCAAGACCAAGAAATTGGCCACTACCCGTAAAGTAGCCATAAAGTGTGGCGGCTGTCATCACAAAAACGAAAATCATGACCGAGTGAATTAGCCACCTTTCAATTTGCCAAGACACCAATTTCTTTGAAGACAGATGACGGAACGGATCGCCAGCAGTTTCTGCCAAACCACCACAGCCACAAACCCAAGAGCAATACCATCGTTTGCCCAAAAAGTAAGTTAGTATTGGGGTTCCTACCAAAAAGAGGGCAATTCCGGCAACCAGAAAGATCATTCCGAAAGGTTGGTAAGCTTTCTGTTGAGTGCCATCCAAATGCCAAGCATAAAAGAAGTCGTAGTCGAGCGGCCACACATTTTTTATGTCGGCATCGTAATAACCTAAATATTCTCCTGAAGCGGCTGTTGCATCATTGTAATTGAGTGCGGCCAAAATTTCTGGAATGGTATAAGCGAATACCAATTGCGCTACCATTACCGAAATGGTTCTTATCAATTGATATCGGTTGTGGCGGTATTTGAAGATAAACTTCATTCCCAAAGCCAAAATGGTCACCGTGTAAAGGGTTCCATATACAAACCACTGGCTAGCTGGCCTTCCTTTTATGGCCATGCTCAAAGGGTCGAATAAAGCGACCAAACCTTGATTTTGCCCATCTTCTACCAAACCGATATACCCGGGAAACCAATAGAGAATTATGTAAAAACCCGTGAGCAAAATGCCTGCTGCCCAAGCCAATGCTCCACGATTGGTCAAGGATTGAAACCAAACTCCATTGTTTTTAATGCCTTTAGGTTGGTTGAGATAGCTTCGTGCTCCATAAAGTGTAGTTCCTACTAAAATGGAGAGAAGCGCTAAAGGCAAGAATATTTTTGCATCTAAGGCTATATTTCCCCAAGCGGCCAAAAGAATCAAAACACCTAGGCAAGCTATAGCCAAGGCAATTTTTTGAAACCAATCGGTGTGCGATGGATGAGGATTTGAAATGGATAAACTTGGGTCTGGATGAGACATTGCGGCTTGAATTCTATTATGAGGTAAATGCTAAAATGCGTTTCCAGCTTTTCTTTTTCAGCTGAAGTGTGGTTCCGTTTTCTTGATTGAATTTCTCAAGAATGGATTGTTCGTGGCTTTTGTATAGCTCAGGGTCAAAGTTGGCATCTTTAAGGTGTTCTAACACAAAATCAACTGTTTTAGACTTTTTGAACCACTGATCGAAAGCCGGATGTCTTAATCGAAAGCCTAAATTATTGACACCTGTCAATATTCTGGAATTGGTTTTCCACCTTAGCCGCAGGGCAATTTTTCCGCTGGAATCTTCCCAGTAGAAATCGCTTTCATCTTCTTTCGGTTTAGGCCAAACCCAGCCATAAGTTTGATATTCAATATCGAAGAATTTGGCAGAATTGAACCAAGGGCCGGGGTTGTATTCAGTGGGTTTTTCGCAAAGTGTTCTGGCTAAGGTTTCTCCCATCATTCGGCCGGTATACCAAACTTGTTCAATGGGTTTTCTTTCGTCAATAGCTTCGCGAAATTCAGCACAATCGCCAATGGCAAAAACGTCTTCTACATTGGTTTGTAATTGACGATTGACCAAAACGCCCCTATTCAATTCGAGAGATGAGTTTTTTAGAAAGTCAATATTCGGAGAAACGCCAACCGCCAGCCCAACAAACTGACAAGGAATTTCCTCTCCTTCGCTGGTGAGAATGGATTTCACTTTACCATTTCCATCACTAAGTATTTCCTTCAGTTCTACCCCAAGGCGCAAGTCCACTTTATGTTCTTTGATATGGCGCGAAACCATTTCAGATTCCTGAATGGGCAGAATATTGCTCCAGAAACTTTTTTCCCGAACCAAAAATGTGACGGGAATATTTCTAGAAAGCAGCATTTCGGCCATTTCTATACCAATAAGTCCACCGCCAACTACAACCGCACGAGAAATATTTTTGGTGTTCTTTTCCATGTTTTCAAGGTCTTGAAAACTGTAGAGCCCTTGAACATCCGCTAAATCTTGACCTGGCCAACCAAATTTGTTTGGCTTTGAGCCTGTCGCAATTACGAGTTTATCGTAAGGCATCGTTTCGCCTGTAGAGAACTGAATTTCCTTCTGTTCGGTATCTACGGCTTCCACCCAAGCGCGCTTAAGCTCAATTCTATTTTTCTTCCAAAACCAATCTTCGTAAGGTTTTGTGTGTTCATATTTCATGTGGCCCATGAAAACGTACATCAAAGCGGTGCGGGAAAAGAAGTGATCGGTTTCTCCAGAAATTACCGTGATTTTATGGTCGCTCAATTTACGAATGTGGCGGGCTGCGGTAATGCCTGAAATGCCGTTGCCAATAATGACGATGTGTTGCATAGCTGGTTTGATAAAACTCAAATTCGGCTTTTTGGTTGCCTATAATTGTCTTTATTCTGACCTTAAACCTTTCGATAAGTTAAAACTATTTGTTGAGCTTTTTCATTTGTGCAAATAGTGTCTTTTAACCTTTAAAATTATCAATCGGCTTTTGGATTGTAATTCAGAAACTTGGACAATATTATTTTGAAACTTTTTGGAGACGTGCAACCTTTTTGAAAGACCTTTATCTTTAGTGCAGATTTAAGATTAGAAATCATGAGAACATCAATAAGAATAACGCGAGCCTTAACTTTTGTAGCGCTAATGGCCTTTGTGACTTTGAGTGCTTTGGGTCAATCGAGACAGAAAAGAGATATCTCAGGAGTTAGAGAATTAAGCGTTAGTAGTGCGTTTGCAGTAGAAATCAGAATAGGTAATAGAGAGTTGTTGGAAATTGAAATCGATGACGAATTTATGGATGATGTACTTACCGAAGTGAGAGGAGGCAAGCTTGAAATCAGAATGAAGGATTCGAGAAGAAACCGAAGATTAAGAGATACACCAAGAGCTTATTTGACGGTGAAGTCATTGGATGCTATTGATGCAAGTGGAGCGGTTTCCATAAAAACGATAGACGTTTTGAAAAGCGATAGATTGGATATTGATCTTTCTGGTGCTTCGGTATTGAACTTAGATTTAGATGTGAACGATCTTTATTTAGAGGCTTCCGGAGCTTGTGTAATTACTTTGGAAGGAAGAGCCGATGAGCAGGAAGTTAAAACTAGTGGTGCCACAACTTACAGTGCTTACGACTTGGAAAGTAAAGTAGCCGATATCAGAGTAACAGGGGCAGGAACAGCTAAAGTAAATGTTTCGGAACGATTGGATGTTAGAGCTTCAGGAGCTTCTAGCGTAAGATATAGAGGAAATCCATCGGTAAATTCTGACAGCTCTGGAGCCTCAAGTATTAGAAAGGGATAGAAAACAAATTGTTATAGGTGAAAGCCCCCGATGGAATTTTTCTGTTGGGGGTTTTATTTTGCCCTAAACTTTTTCACCAATTCGCGTGCAGCAGTAAGCGCAGGAGTTTCTCCCGTTTTTACCTTTTCAGTAAGAGTTTCAATATTGCTTTTTACTGAAGGGCTATTGTAGAACTCTTGCTCCAGCAATGCACTAATATTTTCTTTCATCCAGTTTAGGTTTTGCAACTTTCTGTTGTTGAAGAAATAACCATTGGCTTTGAGTTGCTGATCATGCTTTGTCATCATTTCCCAAATTTCAGCTAAACCTTGATGTTCCAGTGCTGAGCAGGTTTTTACTTGAGGAATCCATCCCGATTCTGAAGCAGGAAAAAGGTGAAGTGCATTCTGATATTCTATTTTAGCCCTTTTGGCCGCCTTAATGTTTTCCCCGTCAGCTTTGTTGATGATTACAGAATCGGCCATTTCCATGATTCCCTTTTTTATGCCTTGAAGCTCATCGCCCGCACCCGCTAGCATAAGCAGCAAAAAGAAATCTACCATGCCATGAACCAAAGTTTCAGATTGGCCAACGCCCACTGTCTCAATGAAAATTACATCGAATCCCGCAGCCTCGCACAACAGCATAACTTCGCGGGTTTTGTTACTAACTCCGCCTAAAGTTGAACCCGAGGCGGAAGGTCTAATAAACGCATTTGGATTTCGGGCTAGAGTTTCCATTCGGGTTTTATCGCCCAAAATACTGCCCTTACTCAATTGACTACTTGGGTCGATTGTAAGCACAGCTAGCTTTTTCCCTTTTTCCGTAATAAACTCTCCAAAAGCTTCAATAAAAGTACTTTTACCAACTCCAGGCACGCCCGTAATGCCTATTCTTCTGGAATTTCCGCTGAAGGGTAAAATTGCTTCCAGAATCTCATTTGCCAATTCTATATCGCTAGGCAAATTGCTTTCAATTACCGTAATCGCCCGGCTGAGCACCAGTCGGTCTGCGGCAAGTATTCCTTCCGTATATTCTTTAGCGGTAAGTCTTTTGGGCTTTGGCATCTTCAGTTTCGAAGGTAATAATTATTTAATTTGTCGAAATGTCTGTTGAAACATTGTCTCCCAAATCCGATTATTTAACTAGCCGCTAGTTAATGAAGATTTCAAAAACCAATCAAATTTTAATGTTCGGGGCTTTCGCTATTGGTGTCGCCCTGTTTTTCATTCTTATGAATTCTAACTCAGCCCAACTTTTCTATGCTAAAGGAATAAAAAATCTAAGTATTGAAGAGTTTGTGGAGGTTTTGAACGATCCGAGAGTGAAGTTGATTGATGTTAGAAATGAAGAAGAATTTGAAGTGAGCCACCTGAAAGGAGCCGATCGCTATGAACCTTCAATAATTCCAAACCTTAATCCAAAAGACAAAATTGTACTGTACTGTACTGTTGGTGTTAGGAGTTCACGCTTGGCCAAACAACTTCAAGAAAAGGGCTTTGAACAGGTTTATAATATGGATGGAGGCATTATTGAATGGAAGAATGCCGGATATGAAGTGGTGGATATGAACCAGAGTATAACGGAGAAAGTGCATGTTTATAATCGTTTTTTTGGCTTGTGGTTGAAAAATGGAGAAGGAGTAAAATGAGATCAGAATCGCTGCTAATTATTTTCGTTAAAAATCCAGAGAAGGGAAAAGTAAAAACTCGATTGGCTGCCACTATTGGCGATGATAAGGCTTTGGCCATTTACAATCGATTAATGGAGAAAACGCAATCTGAGGCTTCAAAAGTAAATGTCGACAAACGTGTTTTTTATAATGAATTTCCCGCTGACAATGATTTGTGGTCAGCAAACGGCTTTGAAAAGGATGTTCAGGCTAAGGGTGATTTAGGCCTTAAAATGCTGAGTGCTTTTGAAAAGGCCTTTTCAATGGGTTATAAAAAGGTGTGCATTATTGGTAGCGATTGTTACGATCTACATTCTGAAATTTTGACTCAGGCGTTTGATGCTTTGAATGAAAATGAAGCCATTATTGGGCCCGCAAAAGATGGCGGTTATTACCTTCTGGGAATGAAAAAACTACTTCCTGAATTGTTCCAAAACAAGCAATGGAGTACGGAAACTGTGTGTTCTTCCACTATTCAAGATTTTGAAAATGGAAATATCACTTACAAAACCTTACCAGTTTTAAGTGATATAGACCGAGAAGAGGATTTGGGAGATTGGGCTTCCGATTTATTGTAGATGGTTCTCACTAATAGTTTTTCCTTCTTAATTTCGAAAGTTCTAATGCTCAATTGCTATGGCTGATTTATCCATTACCTCAATCTTTATCTATCCGATTAAATCTCTTGGTGGCATTTCTTTGACCAGCTCCAAGGTTGAGTTTAGAGGCCTTCAATACGATAGAAGATGGATGTTAGTTGATGAGAATAATCAATTTATTACCCAGAGGAATTTCCCAAAAATGGCACTTCTACAGCCTAAAATTGAAGCTGGACTGATGAAAGTAGAAGATCACTCTGGAAAGATGAATCCTCTCGTTTTTCCTTTGGCTGAACCTAATTCTGAAGCTGAAACAGTAACTGTTTGGGACGATGAATGTCCGGCTAAACCTGTAGGAACAATGGCTGATTTGTGGTTTACCAAGGCCTTGGAGATGCCATGCCGGCTTATGTATATGCATGATGCTTCTGTTCGTCAGGCCGATCAGCGTTATGCCATAAATGAAGAAGATAAAGTGAGTTTTGCTGATGGGTATCCGATTCTCATGATTAGCGAGGAATCCATGGAGTTGTTGAATAGCAAGCTTGAACGGCCTCTTTCTATGGCCCGCTTTCGACCCAACATTGTTTTCAAAGGAGGAAAACCTCACCAAGAAGATGAATTAAGAAAGGTGCAGATTAATGATGTTGAGTTATTTGGTGTAAAGCCATGTGCACGTTGTGTACTGACCACAATTGATCCTGAAACAACAGAGAAAGGTAAAGAACCTCTAAAAACACTAGCTACTTACAGAAAAGTGGGGGCTAAGATTCTTTTCGGAGAAAATTTTATTCCTATGAATGAAGGGGAGATTAAAGTAGGCGATCATTTGGAGATAAAAGAAGAAAAGAGCGCGAAGCTTTGAGCATAAAAAAACCTCTGACTAGCAGAGGTTTTTTCTATATCAATCTTGGGCGTATTAATGTGCTAAAGACTTTTCTTTATGCTTCTTAATTTGCCTTCTTAAAGCTTCGGTACAATGGTCGGTAGCTGCTTCAAATGATCCATTTGTTTTTTCAGCAAACAGCTGATCACCGGGTACGTTCAACTTAATTTCTACCGTTTTGTTCTCAATCCCTTCGTTATTCAATCTAAGAATGACCTCAGCATCGATAGTGCGATCATAAAAAGTGTCCAATTTATCGAGTTTCTTCTGAATGAAGGAGATCAACTTGATGTCTGCATCAAAGTGGACTGATTGAACTTGTACTTTCATAGTGGTAAAATTTTAAAGGTTAAACTTAAGCTTTAGGGTGAGCTTGCTCAAAAACTGCTTTCAGCTTTTCGAGCGAATTGTGCGTGTACACTTGCGTGGCCGCTAAACTGCTGTGCCCTAATAAATCTTTCACAGCATTGAGGTCTGCTCCTTTGTTCAAAAGGTGCGTGGCAAATGTATGGCGCAATGCGTGGGGACTCTTCTTTTCCGTTGAATCAACCATGGTTAAAAAGCTTTTAACAATTCTGTAAATCATCATCGGATAAGCTTGGTCTCCATTATTGTTTACGATCAAAAAACCATTAGGATTATCTCCAAACACATGATTTTTCTCAATTTTATATTCTTTAACAATTTCCATCAGCGATTCGGAAAGGGGAATTATGCGCTCTTTGTTGCGCTTGCCCAATACCTTAATGCTTCGCTGATAAGGGTTTATGTCTGATTCCTTCAGGCCAATTAGTTCGGATAAACGGATGCCGGTACCGTATAAAAGTTCTAGAATAATTTTTTGGCGGCAACCCTCAAAATCTTTGGTAAATTCTACTCTGTCTAAAAGGTTTACCAATTCGTTTTCTTCTGCAAAGCTGGGTAAGTCTTTTTGAGTTTTTAGAAGTTTGACTTTTGCGGTTGGATCTTTAGAGATCAATTCTCGCTTGAGTGCAAATTTGAAGTAGGCTCTTAAGCTGGCTATTTTTCGGTTTACACTTCTGGGAGAAACCTTATCGTCCATTAGCGATAATACCCATGAACGCACCATAATTTGAGTGGCCTGGTTGAGGTCGCTTGCTTTGAACTTGTCTAAAATGAAACTGGAAAATTGAACGAGATCGTTTTGATAAGATGTAACAGTGTGGTTACTGTACCGCTTCTCGTAGGATATGTATTTTAGGAAGGAATCAACCATGCTAGCACTGCGTCTCTCACACAGTACTAACATAGTGATTTATGATTAGAAAAAGAACGCTTAGTAGTTATCTTTAGCGTACATTTTTTCTTTATAAGCTGCTTTGATTTTTTCTGCTCTTCTTGAAACAGAAGGTTTTTCATAAGCTTGTTCTTGCTCTCAATTCTTTGAGAACACCCGTTCTTTCGAATTTCTTCTTGAACCTTTTAAGGGCTCTGTCGATTGATTCGTTTTCTTTTACGTTAATAATAATCATAGTCCGTGAAACACCTCCTTTCAAAATTCGGACTGCAAAGGTAGAAAAACTTTCTTATAATCCACTGATAATCAAAAAAAGAAGAAGATGCTTGTGGCCATAAACCTCAATTTACCAATAAGGTTATTCTTGAGCTCAGCACCTTCTTCTTGTTATGATTCTATATTATTTCAGAATTGATCGCGCGATTACTATTTTTTGAATTTCAGAAGTTCCTTCTCCAATAGTACAAAGCTTGCTATCGCGGTAATATTTTTCCACCGGATAGTCTTTGGTGTATCCATAGCCACCAAAAATCTGAACGGCTTCATTAGAGAATTCAACAGCGCATTCACTAGCATAGTATTTTGCCATAGCCGATTCTTTGGTTACGCTTTTGCCTTCATTTTTGAGTTCAGCAGCGCGATGGGTAAGCAGTTTAGCCGCTTCCAGTTTCGTGGCCATATCAGAAAGCTTAAACGAAATGCCTTGAAAATTGAATATAGGCTGATTAAACTGTTGCCTTTCTTGTGAATATTGAAGAGCAGCCTTGAAAGCTCCTTCAGCAATTCCCAAACTCAAAGCTGCAATTGAAATTCTACCACCGTCAAGTACTTTCATAGCTTGAATAAAACCATGGCCAACTTCTCCCAGCATGTTTTCTTCTGGAATTCGGCAATCCTCGAAGATCATTTCGGCAGTTTCCGAACTGCGCATGCCTAGTTTGTTTTCTTTCTTGCCTGCTTTAAAACCCGGGGTTCCTCTTTCAACCACAAAAGCTGTCATGCCATGTGAATCACCAACTTCTCCAGTTCTAACAATAACTACAGCAATGTCACCACTTTTGCCATGGGTAATCCAGTTTTTTGTTCCGTTGATCACCCATTCATTTCCTTCTTTTCTTGCAGTGGTTTTCATATTGCCCGCGTCACTGCCTGTATTGGGTTCTGTTAGGCCCCAAGCTCCAATCCATTCGGCAGTAGCCAGTTTAGGAAGCCATTTCTTCTTTTGGGCATCATTTCCGAAAAGCAAAATGTGGCCTGAACAAAGCGAATTATGGGCGGCCATAGAAAGGCCAATTCCTGGGTCGAGTTGAGCTAATTCAGAAATAGCGGTGATATATTCGTGATAGCCAAAGCCAGAACCTCCATATTCTTGAGGTATCACAACGCCCATGAGGCCAAGCTCCCCAAGCTTTTTCATCACTTGAATGGGGAAAGTTTGATCTTCATCCCATTGGTTTCGGAAAGGGGTAATTTCCTTTTCTCCAAAGTCTCTGATCATACTTGCGATCATGCTTTGGTTCTCGTTCATTTCAAAATCCATTCTTCCTATAGTTTGTCGAAAATTACTGAAAAGCGTTTTCCAAACAAACGATCGTTAGGCAAAATAGTTAAGTTTGATTTTTGTCCATTTAGCGATACTTCTGTTAGCTTTATCGAATCAGCGGTGTGTGCTTTCTGGCATTCTGCTATCTTTGATAATAAAATTTTTGAGACGTGAAGAAAATATTGATCACCGGAGGAGCGGGTTTCATAGGTAGCCATGTCGTTCGGCTTTTTGTGAATAAATACCCCGAATATCATATCTTTAATTTGGATGCACTCACTTATGCGGGGAATCTTGAAAATTTAAAGGATATAGAGGATAAGCCAAATTATACCTTCGTAAAAGGAGATATTAATGAAGCCTCTTTTTTGGATGCTCTATTTTCTGAACATCAATTTGACGGAGTGATTCATTTGGCTGCAGAATCTCATGTGGATAGATCTATTTCTGATCCTTTAGCTTTTGTCCGAACCAATGTTTTCGGTACAGTTAATTTGCTAAATGCGTCTTTAAAAATTTGGAAGGAAAATTTGGAAGGAAAGCGTTTCTATCACGTTTCTACTGATGAAGTTTATGGTTCATTGGGTGAAACGGGGTTCTTTCTTGAAACCACTTCTTACGATCCTCAATCGCCATATTCAGCATCTAAAGCTAGTTCTGATCATTTTGTTAGAGCTTATGAGAATACATATAAACTGCCGATTGTAATTTCGAATTGCTCAAATAATTACGGGCCTTATCAGTTTCCTGAAAAGCTGTTGCCACTTTGTATAAATAATATTAAGCACAACAAACCTTTACCGATTTATGGAAAAGGGGAAAATATTAGAGATTGGTTATTTGTGGTGGATCATGCGAAGGCTATCGATGTCATTTTTCATGACGGTAAGAAAGGAGAAACCTATAATATTGGTGGCTTTAATGAATGGAAGAACATTGATATCGTAAGGCTGCTTTGTGATATCATGGATAAAAAATTGGGAAGACCTGAAGGTGAATCTCAAAAGCTAATCACATTTGTAAAGGACAGGGCGGGTCACGATATGCGCTATGCTATTGACGCTTCAAAAATTAAGAATGAACTCGGCTGGGAGCCATCGCTTCAGTTTGAAGAAGGACTGGAAAAAACAGTGGACTGGTATTTGGCCAATGAAGGTTGGCTTGAAAATGTCACAAGTGGAAACTATCAAGAGTACTATCAAAATCAATATAAATAATTATGAAAGGGATAATTCTAGCAGGAGGTTCGGGCACAAGGTTATATCCTTTAACTCATGCGGTAAGTAAACAGCTGATGCCTGTTTATGATAAACCGATGATCTATTATCCGCTTTCAATATTGATGTTGGCAGGAATTAAGGAGATTCTCATTATTAGTACACCTCACGATCTCCCTAATTTCAAAAAGCTTTTGGGAGATGGCAGCCGAATTGGTTGCTCTTTTAGTTATGCGGAACAGCCAAAACCAGAAGGCTTGGCGCAAGCATTTACTATTGGTGCAGATTTTATTGGTGATGATAAAGTCGCTCTTATTCTAGGGGACAATATATTTTACGGTTCAGGTTTACCTAAACTGTTGAGAGAAAATGCCGATCCTGAAGGCGGTATTGTCTATGCCTATCGAGTAAATGACCCAGAGCGTTATGGTGTAGTAGAATTTGACGAAGAAATGAACGCAGTTTCTATCGAAGAAAAGCCTGAAAACCCGAAGTCGAATTGGGCTGTGCCTGGTATTTATTTTTATGACAACCAAGTGGTGGAAATCGCTAAAAACCTTAAGCCAAGTGCTAGAGGTGAGTTGGAGATTACCGATGTAAATAGAATATATCTTGAAATGGGAAAGCTCAAAGTGAGCACTATGGACAGGGGAACGGCTTGGTTGGACACCGGAACTATAAACTCATTAATGCAGGCCGGTCAGTTTGTTCAAATTTTGGAACAAAGGCAAGGCATCAAAATTTCTTGTATCGAAGAAATAGCTTACAGAATGGGCTACATTACTAAAGATGAACTTCGGCAAATTGCTGAACCATTGGTGAAATCTGGCTACGGAGAATATTTACTTGGATTGCTGCAACAGTAGTTATTCATTGTAAATTACCGTCAATAGAGTTTCTGTTACTGCTTTTAAAACGGGTTTGCTGATCAAGTCCATATTGTCCGCGGTAGTGTGGTGATAACTTCCAAAGTTGTGCTCAGCTTTTCTGAAATCCATAATGTCAATCATTGGAATTCCCGCGTGCCGATTTACGTATAAGTGATCATCTACAAGGCCAGGGCCCAAACCCTCTTCTTTTTTAAAGTATTGCTGATGACCAAGCTCATGAGCAATACTCCAAACTTTGCTCTGTATTCTACTAGCATTTTGCTGTGAAATGTGGTCGTAATAAAACGTTGAACCTTTGGCTCCTACCATGTCCAATAGAATTCCGTAATACGCTCCATAGTTAGCAATGTGTTTGTTTTGGCTCCAGTATTGTGATCCTAGACACCACCAAGAATCTTTGCCTCCGCTCATTCCACCAATTTCTTCATTTGCATCACCCCAGTCTTCCCCATCAAATAATATAATATCTATTCCCACATTGGGTGTTTCAATGGTGCTGATTACCCGAGCTACTTCTAGTAGAATTCCCACACCGCTGCCTCCATCGTTTGCGCCATCAAGCGGTGCGTTTGAATCGTTAGGGTCCTTGTCGGCAAAAGGACGTGTGTCCCAATGGGCAGCCAGCAGTAGTCGCTTCTTTTTTTCTGGCTGAAAACTAGCTATGATGTTTTGCAACTTCAGTTTGGTGCCGTCATATGCATATTCTTCAAACTCTTGAACATAGATTTTAGCACCATAAGCCTCAAACTTCTTCTGAAACCATTCAGAAGCTTTGGCATGAGCTGCCGAATTTGGCACTCTTGGGCCGAATTCTACCTGCTTCTGAATAAAATGATAAACAGAGTCAACATTAAAAAGTGGCGCCTTGCGAGATGTAAGCGGTTTGGCCTTCTCGTTCTGTTGGTTTTTGTGATCACCACAGCCTGATAACGCAAAAAAAGTCAGGCACAATAAAAATAAGGAAAGCCCCTTTTTCATTATGAGTATAATTTGTTTTGGACAAATTACTAGTCGAATTGATTAAATTCTAACGTGTTGGGAATAATTTGATTTCATCAAAAAAACAACTACTTTTGCAGTACTTAATGGATTTTGCCACGAGGGGACCTAAAGTCCCCTCTTTGTTTATCTGAATCAGTTCATGGATATAAAGGGTTTTGTTGAGAAGGCGGCACAAAGTAGTTTGAAAGACGAATCGTACTTTATTGTGGACGTTGTAATCAAAGGGGTTACAGGAAAAACAAAGGTTTTGATACTGTTAGATGCGGACGGTGGAGTGAACATTGACGAATGTGCTGATTTGAGTAGGGCGGTAAGTGCCGAACTCGAAGCGGAAGACGTTATGGGAGATGCTCCATTTGTGCTGGAGGTTTCTTCTCCAGGATTGGATCACCCACTTAAATTTAATCGCCAGTATCAAAAAAATGTGGGAAGAGAATTAAAAATTGCCCTTACCGATGGCACTATAATCAAGGGAAAACTTGTTGAAGTAGGTGAAAACGCCATTAAATTGGAAAGGGAAATAAAAGAAAAGGAGAAAAAGAAAACGGTTCTCCAAGTAGAGGAGATTGGTTTTGATTCCATCGAAAAAGCGAATGTTTTAGTGTCATTTAAGTAAAGAAAATGGACAGCGGAATATTAATCGAGTTGTTTGCAGAGTTTGCAAAAAATAAAAATGTTGACAGGCCAACTATGATCAGAATTCTGGAAGATGTTTTCAGAACGATGATTCGTAAGAAATATGAGGTGGACGATAATTTCGACATTATCATTAATGCCGATAAAGGTGACCTTGAAATTTGGCGTTTTAGAGAAATTGTTGACGATGACTCTGAAGATATTTGGGACTATGACAAAATCAGCCTTACTGATGCCCGAAAAATCGAACCTGATTTTGAAATTGGCGAGGAAGTAGCTGAAGAAATTAAGCTGATTGACTTTGGTAGAAGAGCCGTAATGACTGCTCGCCAAACCTTAATTCAGCGTATTAAGGATTTAGAAAAAGATATTCTTTATCAAAAATATAAAGATTTAGTAGGAGAACTTGTTTCTGGAGAAGTATACCAGATTTTGAGCCGAGAAGTGCTTTTGATCGATGGTGAAGGCAACGAACTTTCTTTGCCAAAAGCAGAGCAAATCTCTAAAGATCGTTTCAGAAAAGGAGATTCAGTAAGAGCCATTATCGACAGAGTAGATATGGTGAACGGAAATCCTAAAATTATTCTTTCAAGAACCTCTGGTGAATTCTTAGAAAGATTATTCGAAAACGAAGTGCCAGAAGTTTACGATGGCTTGATTACCATTAAAAAGGTAGTTCGCGAGCCAGGAGAAAGAGCAAAAGTAGCTGTAGAGTCTTACGATGATAGAATTGATCCGGTAGGTGCCTGTGTAGGTATGAAAGGATCTAGAATTCACTCTATTGTAAGGGAATTGCAGAATGAAAATATCGATGTAATTAATTACACCGACAACCTCGAACTTTATATCGCTCGTGCATTGAGCCCCGCAAAAATCACCAGTATGAAAATATTGGATGAGGATGGAAGGGTTTCTGTTTACCTAAAACCAGATCAAGTTTCTTTGGCTATCGGTAAAGGTGGTCAAAACATCAAACTTGCTTCTCGATTGGTAGGTTTAGAGATCGATGTATTCAGAGAGCTTTCAGAGTATGAGGAAGAAGACGTGGATCTTGACGAATTTGCAGATGAGATCGATAGCTGGATTATCGATGAGTTGAAGAAAATTGGCTTAGATACAGCCAAAAGTGTACTAGCGCTTTCGCAAGACGATATAGTTAGAAGAACTGAGCTAGAAGAAGAAACAGTTAAGCACGTATTCAGAATACTTTCAACTGAATTCGAGCAAGGCTAAGATTTTTTTAACGCTTAAAAAAAGGGATATTTGAGTATGGCAGAAGAAAGAATGATGAGATTAAGCCAAGTGGCAAGAAAACTTAATGTGGGCAGTAGCACCATTGTAGATTTTCTTTCCTCTAAAGGATTTGAGGTTGACAGTAGCCCGAACTCTAAAATTACGGGTGAGCAATATGGTATGCTCGCTAAAGAGTTTGCTGCGTCTGCTTCTGATAAAGAAGAGGCTTCTCATCTAACCATCGGCACAAAGCATGTCGATGAAAAGCCGGCTCCTAAACCAGAACCGCAGGCCGTTCCTTCTAATCCAAAAAAATCAGAAGAGGAAGTTTTGATTAAAAACCTTTCAAACGAAAAGGTTGTACAGAAGGAAGAGCCTAAAAAAGAAGAGGTTAAGAAAGAGGAGCCCAAAAAAGAGGAACCTAAAAAACCTGAACCTTCAGCTCCAAAACCAGCAGTTTCTGCCCCTGCTCCGGAACCAAAGGTTGAGAAGAAAGTAGAGGAACCTGTTAAGAAAAAAGAGGAAGCTCCTGCACCTCAGGCTCAAAAGCCTAAAGAGGAGAAAAAACCAGAGCCGGAAAAACCACATACTTTTAAAGTGGTTGGCAAAATAGATTTAGAGCCTAAGAAAAAACCAGAACCTCAAAAACCTGCAGCGCAAGAAGCGAAAAAGGCCGAGGCTCCTAAAAAACCAGAGGCTCCTAAGAAAGAAGAAGTGAAAGAAGAGCCGCAGGAAACTGAAACCATCAAGGCAAAAGCAGATTCACTAAGTGGATTGAAGGTTTTGGGTAAAATTGAGCTACCTGTTAAAAAGGAGAAGCCGAAACAAGATTCTAAGCAAAATAGAAATCAAGGCGGAAACGCGAACCAACAGGGAGGAGGAGATAAGAAGAAAAGGCCTAGAAAGCGTATTCCTTCTAAGGTTGAAAGACCAGATAATCGCCCAGGTAATAACAACAACCAAAGAGGCGGAGGTAATCAGCGCCACGGAGACAAGAAAAGAGTTCCGAAGGAAGAGCTTACCGATAAGCAAATCCAAGATCAGATTAAAGAAACCCTTGCTCGTTTGAGCGGAGGTAAAGGGGGCGGAAAAGGAAACAACCGTTCCAAATACAGAAAAGAAAAGAGAAACGCTGCTGCTGAAGCTGCTGAAGAGAGAATGCTTAAAGAGCAGGAAGACTCTAAAGTATTGAAAGTAACAGAGTTTATCTCTGCCAGCGATTTGGCAACCCTTATGGGAGTTTCTGTAAACGAAGTTATTTCCACTTGTATGAGCTTGGGAATGTTCGTTTCTATCAACCAGCGTTTGGATGCGGAAGCAATCACGATTATTACTGACGAATTTGGCTATGATGTAAGCTTTACAACGGCTGATGACGAAGTAGAAATCGTTGAGGAAGAAGATGCAGAAAACGACTTGCTTGAAAGAGCTCCTATCGTAACCATCATGGGTCACGTAGACCACGGTAAAACTTCACTTCTCGATTACATCCGTAATTCAGACGTAACTTCAGGTGAGGCCGGAGGTATTACCCAGCACATTGGTGCTTACGATGTAACTACGGATGACGGAAAGAAAATAGCATTCCTAGATACACCGGGTCACGAAGCCTTTACCGCGATGAGAGCGCGTGGAGCTAAAATCACTGACGTTGCCATTATTGTGGTAGCAGCTGACGATAGCGTAATGCCTCAAACAAAAGAAGCAATCAACCACGCTCAAGTGGCTGAAGTGCCTATCGTAATTGCGATTAACAAAGTAGATAAGCCGAATGCTAACTCTGATAAAATCAGGGAAGAATTGGCTCAAATGAATATTCTTGTAGAAGATTGGGGTGGTAAATACCAATGCCAAGAAGTTTCTGCAAAAACAGGTCAAGGTGTAGAGGAACTACTTGAAAAAGTATTGCTCGAAGCTGAAATGCTTGAATTGAAGGCCAATCCTGATAAAAATGCTGTAGGAACTGTAGTAGAAGCCACGCTTGATAAAGGTAGAGGTTACTTAACTACACTTATGGTTCAAGCGGGAACATTGAAAATTGGAGATGTTCTTTTAGCTGGGCCTCACTATGGTAAGGTGAAAGCGATGTTCGACCACAGAGGAAATAAATTGAAATCTGTTGGTCCATCTACACCAGTTCAAATGTTAGGTTTGGATGGCGCGCCTCAAGCGGGTGATCGTTTTAACGTAATGGATTCTGAGCGTGAAGCTAGAGAAGTTGCTAACAAACGAGAGCAAATCCTTAGAGAGCAAAGCGTTAGAACCAAGAAACACATTACACTGGATGAGATCGGTAGACGACTTGCAGTGGGTAACTTTAAAGAGCTTAACGTAATCATTAAAGGTGACGTGGATGGTTCTATCGAGGCCTTGAGTGATTCGTTATTGAAACTTTCTACTGAAGAAGTTCAAGTGAATATCATCCATAAAGGAGTGGGTCAGATTTCTGAATCGGATGTATTGCTGGCAACAGCTTCTGATGCGGTAATCATCGGTTTCCAAGTTCGTCCTTCAAGTGGAGCTAGAAGACTGGCTGAAAACGAAGAAATCGAAATCAGACTTTATTCTATCATCTACGATGCGATTAACGAAATCAAGGATGCGATGGAAGGCTTACTTGAGCCAACTGAGAAAGAAGTTATCACTGGTAATATTGAAGTGAGAGAAATCTTCAAAATTTCTAAAGTTGGTACTGTTGCTGGATGTTTTGTTACGGAAGGCTTCGTGAAGCGTAACAACCAAATTCGCTTGATTAGAGACGGTATTGTTACTTATACAGGTGATATTGGTCAATTGAAGCGTTTCAAGGACGATGTTGGTGAAGTTAAGTTTGGCTACGAGTGTGGTTTGAGCATTAAGAACTTCAATGATATTAAAGTTGGAGATATAATTGAAGGCTTCGAAATTCAAGAAGTGAAGAGAACATTATAATAATAGATTTCAATGAAAAGGCCATTTCAACAAGTTGAAATGGCCTTTTTTATGGATTACTATGGAAACAGCTTTCCTTTTTTTTACTATACTTTTTTTAGCACTGATAGGCCTTGGTTTTTACTCACCATGGAGAGTGATTTTTTGGATGCGCTTCCAAAACCGAATGAATGTGGTTAAGCTTTATGGTTCGGCTTTGGTCATCAATATGTTTCTATATCTTGTGTTTTCGCTTATTTAGCGGCCTTCCATTCTAATTCCGTTACCAATTCATGGATGGTTTTTTCTAGGTCGCGTAGCGCTTTAGGAGCCCCATCATAATCGCGCACACTCTTTTTTTCAGTGCCGTTGTATAAAGTCAGGTAAGTCGTGGGCAAATCGGTTTTGTTCGTAGTATAAGAATCCTCAAAAGATTGGAAGTCACTGGTTTTAAATTCTTCCAAAATACCTTCTAATTGCTCTTTGGATAAGGTAGAAGTGAATTTCCCCTGAATTTCTAAATGCTGTTCTTGCATCAAGTTCAACAAAGCCATTTTCATAAATTGTAATGTCGTAGTCAGGGCAAAAGCCAAAGCAAGGTGTTTTCTTCATAGTAATAAGTGGTGCATCTCCTTGAGTAACTTCGGATGATTTGCAGCCTGCAAGAATTACCATAACAGCGAATAGGAATCTTTTCATTTTTCTTGTTTTATGTTTTGGCTAAACCTTATCAGGTTGCCTGAATGTCTGAGTTAATAATCCGAATTTCGGAATTATTAATTCAAGTTACTACAGTATATTCTCCATTATATTTCTCTTTAAGTTTATATTTAGTTATTCTGGTTAAATCAATTCAATGATTCATGTCATAGAGATTTTACTTGAATGATTCTGTGCTCAATTCTTAGTGAAATGAAGAAGTTTTTAATATTAAGCCTGATTATAATTTCAAATGTAGCCTTTGGGCAAAAAGGAGAGCGGTTGGATAAAAAGATGCAGACCATTTGCTACGCTTCTTCTACCAGCATGGGCACTAGAATATTTAAAAGAGATTTAAATCCGTATAGCAAAGGTTTAAAAGCTTGGACAAACGCCTCGGCCAATGCCGAACAAGCAGCTGATATTCAAGTAACTTATAATGGCTTTAGCGAAGAAGCTCAACTGGCTTTTCAAGCTGCTGTAGACATTTGGGCGGGCATTATTTCTTCTCCAGTTACAATTTATATTGATGCCACTTGGTCACAACTGGATGAAGGTACATTAGGTTCAGCGAGTTGGAATACCGCATTCCGTAATTTCGAAGGAGCAAAGGAATTGGATACTTGGTATCCTGTAGCTCTGGCAGAAAAGATGGCTGGTAGAGATATGAACGATCCTGAATCTCCAGATATCGTAGCGAACTTTAACAAGGGTGCCAATTGGTATTTGGGCTCTGATGGAAATCCTACCGATGGTCAATATGATTTGATTTCTGTTGTGCTTCATGAAATTGGCCACGGATTGGGCTTTATCGATAGCTTTGGTTATGATGAAGATCAGAGTGTAGGTTCATTTGGTATTCAAGATTTTCCATTTGTATTCGATTTAAGTGTTGAAACAAGTGCGGGATCTAATCTTGCGGAAATGGATAATCCATCTGCAGCGCTAGGGTCTGCGCTAATAAGCAATTCGGTTTACTTTGATGCACCTTCAGCGGTCAGTCGTCCTAGACTGTACGCTCCCACAACATGGAGTGCAGGTTCAAGCATTGCCCACTTAAATGAAGCTACATATCCTGCTGGAAATGCTAATTCGTTAATGACTCCCCAAATCGGAGCCAATGAGGTAATGCACGACCCAGGGCCATTAACCTTGGCAATGTTCGGAGATATGGGGTGGGAATACACATATATCGAGCCCGATTATGTAGATAATTCAGAAGATATTTCCGTAGATAGCTACACTGTGGGTGCAACCATAAATAGTGATGTCGGCTATCAAGAAGGTGAGGTTTACGTTTATTATTCCATCGATAATTTCGTGAGCGATACCACTGTGGTTCAAATGACAACCACGGGCAACACAAATGAGTTTACTGCAGAAATTGTTTCACAGAAAACCGAAGGCCAGATTTACTCTTATTTCTTTAAGGTAACGGATATCAATGATCGAGTATTTACAAAGCCGAGTTTGCCAATTTCAGCCCGCTTTTTCCAATTCCAAACTGGTCAAGACAATACTCCTCCGGTAATTCTTCATACCAAACCAAACTTTATCAGATTAACCGACCAAACGCTCAATCTAGAAGCGAAGGTTACCGATTTTCTACCTGTAAGCGTTCAGTTGGAATATTATGTGAATGATGATCCTACGGCCAAAACTTCTGCTTTTACACTAAAGAGTAGAGAAGATAGTCTTTATGCTACTCAGGTGGAATTGACTTCTCTGATGTTAGAAGAAGGGGATTCGATCCGCTATAAAATCATTGCTGTAGATGCTTCTTCTAACGAAAACACCACAGTTTTTCCAGAAAGTGGTTTAATAAAACTGAATGTAGTTTCAACCAGAGAGCCCGCGTCTTTATATGAAAGCGACTTTGATGACGTTTCAGCGGCTAGTGATGACTTCTTTATTAGCGATAATTTTACGATCAAAGAAGAAACGAATTTCTCTACTGGTGCCATTCATTCAGACCATCCATACTCTGATGGCCCTTCGGATGATACACCAGCCGATTATACTTTCGAACTAAAAATCCCTATCATTCTCAACAGCTCTGATGCTACCATCAGTTTTGATGAAGTTGTATTGGTGGAGCCAGGGGAAGATGGGACCTCTTTTGGTGATGATCAGTTTTGGGATTACGTGATTGTGGAAGGTTCTAAAGATGGAGGAACAACTTGGATGCCTTTTGAGGATGGTTACGATAGTAAAGATGATACCGATTGGTTAAGTACTTACAACTCATCCATTGTAGATAATAACTCAGAAGGTGTAGGGAGTGAAAGTCTTTATGAATCCAGAACCATCGATATGTTGTCTTCTGGCAACTTTTTGGCTGGTGAGGAAGTACTCATTCGCTTTAGGCTTCATGCCGATGCCGCTGCTCATGGTTGGGGTTGGGCTATCGACAATTTGAGCATTCAAGTTGATAAAACTGCTCCTTCTATTCTCCACGATCATATTGATTTTGTAACTACAACTTCGCCATTAGAACTCAACTTTATTGTGATTGACAATGTGGAAGTCAGTGAAGTAAATTTAGTCAGTATGGTAAATGATCAAGAGCAGTCGCCTTTGAGTTTAACTCAAACAGGAGACCGTACTTATCGTGCTTTAGTTGATATTTCTCTATTGAATTATGGGGATGTGATTCGCTACAGACTAGAGGCTTCTGATCCTGATGGAAATACGGCTTATCTGCCTTCTTCGGAAGAATATTTAGAAATTGAAATTGTTGATTTTGCAGAGGTCCAAGAGAGCTATTCAAATGATTTTAATACAACTACAGATGATTTTGTGGGCAATATCTTTAGTGTCACAACGCCATCAGGTTTCAGTGATGGGTTGATTTACAATGCTTATCCTCAAGCTTTTGGATTGGATTCAACCAGTAGTTTCACCTATACTTTGAAAACCCCAATTGTAGTGAGCGCAAGTCTTCCGTATATGTCTTACGATGAAGTCGCAATCATTGAGCCGTTCACCGATTTTGTGGCGGTTGAAGCTTCTAAAGATGGCGGGGTTAATTGGATTCAATTAACTCGTTACAGTTCTTCCAGCCAACCGGTTAACTGGCAGCAACGCTTTAATTCTGGATCTCCTGGTAGCAGTACACTATTTAAAAACCGGGTTATTGATTTAACCAGCAATTCAAGTATTCAAGCGGGCGATGAAATTATTATCAGGTTTAGGATGGAAAGAGAGAGCACTAGAACTGGCTGGGGCTGGGCTATTGATAATCTCGAAATTCAAACAGACCAGGTTACCGCGCTTGACCCCGAAGCGATCGTAAGTCAGGTTCAGGTGTACCCAAATCCAACTACGAATGGAGAGCTAAAATTGAAAGTGAATAACCCATCAATAAGAAATGTTGATTTTGCGATTCAGGGCTTAAATGGGCAAGTGATGAGCGGACTTCAGCATAAGACTTTAGATGCCGAGAACACGCTTTCAATCGATGTTTCAGCATTGCCTTCAGGTTTGTATCTGTTAAAAGTTGTTGAAGGAGATAGAACTTCGGTTCACAAAATCATGAAGCTGGATTAAGAAGGAAAGCTCTGTTGGAAATTGAAGAACTTCTAACGGAGCTTTTCACACATCATCACTTTTTTGCCTTCCATATCGGTAGTGCCGAAGATGTATAAATCACCACCTTCTTTCAAGCTTGTCTTTTTTCTGATTTGCTCAACCGACATGGGGTAATTTCTTACCGTAATATTGGCCTTCATTTCTGGAATGATCCTTTTCAGTTCTTTTTTATTGAATGAAGTGAATTGGATGACTTTAAAAACTCTGCCGGGAAAATCGTTTACCTGCACATTTGAAGTATAGAATTGAGAGTTTGGGTGAAGTTTCTTTAAACCCAATTTCATCGCTACCAGCTTAAAAGCTCCTGCCTTTAACAACGCTGAATTGGGCTCATATAAATAAGCTTCTGTTGTTCCGAATTCCGCTTGGGCTTCCTCTTCTTCTTGAAGAAAAAACTCGAAAGAATCCTCTCTGTGTAGATCAATGGCTTTGATTTTGGGATTATCACTTACGTTTTCATCGATCAGAAAAAGCAATTCTTTCACCTCGTTATTCAAAGCTACCACATGAATTTCCGTAGCTCCTCCTAAATCTGAGATGGCACCTTTGATATCCAACAAAGGGGAAGTTTTTACCAATATTTGCTGTGCCTTTTCTTTCAGTTTGGGCAGTAGATTCAGCAAATCGGGTTCGCAATCTCCTAACAGAAAAACCTTTTGATTGTGCTCGCTTCTTCGTGCAGGGTCTAAAAATATAAGGTCGAAATTTACGCGGGTTTGTTCGAGAAAATCAGCGGCTTCCATATTATGAAAATCAGCGTATTTCATACCCAAATGAACCATATTGTGTTTGGCAACTTCAACTAAGTTGCTTTGCCTTTCTACATAATGGCTCTTTACGAAAGATTGGGACAAATAATAAAAGTCGATCCCCATTCCTCCGGTGAGATCGGCTAGTGCATCACCTTTAAAAAGGGAAGCTTTGTACTGAGCAGTTTTTTCGGAAGAACATTGTTCTAACGACAGGGGAGGAGGATAAATTAAGCCGTCAGTATTATACCAAATTGGAAGTTTGTGCTTCGCTTTTTTTCTGGATTGAATTTGCTCTACAGCTTCGCGAAGCGGAATATGAGGAAACTGCTTAGCACTGAGCATCAATTTAGCAGGATCGTCATTTTCGTGATCCGTTATAAACTTCTGAACTTCAGGGCTAAGCAGTTGTGAAATCAAACGCTCAAAATGTTTTTTGACAAGTATTCTGCAATTTGAACTGCGTTAGTAGCAGCTCCCTTTCTTAGGTTATCGGCCACAATCCACATGTTCAAAGTGTTTGGCTGGCTTTCATCCCTTCTTAATCTACCCACAAAAACTTCGTCCTTTTTATGCGCAGTTAGTGGCATTGGATAATGGTTGCTTGCAGGATCATCTTGAACAATAACGCCTTCGGTTTGCTCCAATAAAGCTCTTACATCCTTAAGGTCGAAGTCGTTTTCAAACTCAACATTTACAGCTTCCGAATGCCCTCCAACCGTTGGGATTCTAACCGTTGTAGCGGTTACTCTAATTGAATCGTCTCCAAAGATTTTCTTGGTTTCATTCACCATTTTCATTTCTTCTTTGGTATAGCCGTTGTCCATAAAAACATCGATGTGTGGTAACACATTCATGTCTATTTTATGAGCGTATGCCATTGGGCCATCCACACCTTGGCGTTCGTTCATCATTTGATCAACCGCAGCTTTTCCTGAACCCGTTACCGATTGATAAGTAGAAACTACGATTCTTTTCGCCTTATATTTTTTGTGAAGTTCGGCCAAAGCAACTACCATTTGAATGGTAGAACAGTTTGGATTAGCAATCACTTTATCTTCGGTAGTAATGGTAGAAGCATTGATTTCTGGTACAATCAATTTGTTGTTAGGGTTCATTCTCCAAGCCGAAGAATTATCGACTACAATTGTGCCTACTTCGGCAAATTTTGGAGCCCACTCTAATGAAGTACTTCCTCCAGCAGAAAAAATAGCAATATCAGGTTTGGCAGCAACGGCATCGGCAAGTCCAATCACTTCAATTTCCTTATCCTTGAAGTTCATCTTCTTACCTACTGAGCGTTCAGAAGCTACTAAAAGCAGCTCATCAAATTGAAAATTTCTTTCATTAAGGACTTCAAGAATCTCCCCTCCCACAAGTCCGGTAGCGCCAACTACTGCTATTTTCATAATTAATTTACATTTTCGATTATAAAATATGAGTAATTCATCTTTTACAATCTTATTTTTATTATTTTAACTGACCAACCAATATTTTTGCTTGATTGAAAACGATCGTTCTTTTTATTGTTGGGTCAGTTTTATTTTTTCTGACTGCAAATATAGCGTTAAGTCAGGTTAACACCTTCCCGCTTTCCGAAAGTTTCGAAGATCAGTTTGTTACAGGCACGGATGTGGAGTTTATTCAGTATTGGAAAGGAAATGATGTTCGCGCTTCGAGCCGGATTTTTCAAGGTAATAATGCGAGAACTGGTAGCCATTCTTTGAATGTCATTCCAATTAGCTCCTTTTCAGGGGAAATTATTCTTTCTCTGGATTTGTCTGGGCTTCAAAACCCTAAGTTTTCGTTTTATGCCTATTCCAAACAAAATGGAAGTTCTAGCTCCACTAGGCCAGCATTGGTTACTATTTCAGCATCAATTGATGGTGGCGCTAATTATTTGGGAGAAAAACAGATTGGTGACGAAACTACTTTCCCCAATAATAACGAAACAAGTTATGCTGAATATGATTACGAATTCCCGACTGAAGCCTTAGGACAAGCGAATGTTTTGCTTCGCATAGAAGTAGAAAGAGGCGCTGGTTCTGGTTCTGCGGCAGAGTTTGTAATGGACGATGTGTCAATTACTGATGAACTTAAGGCGTTGGCAGTTAATTCGGTTTCTGCTTTTGATGACAATACCGTAATAGTTACGTTCAATCAAGATGTTGTGCAGGCCACTGCTGAAGAAACTTCTAACTATCAGATTGATAATGGAGTGTCGGTCAACTCTGCAGCATTAACCTCATCTAAAGAAGTGACATTGACCACTTCAGCACTGGTTAATGGAAACTATCAACTTACGGTTAATAATGTTGAAGACGCGGCTACAAATACTGCGGCTTCTAACCTTACCGCTGATTTCAGTTATGTAAAAACACTAAGCCTCGTTTCAACGGAAGTGCTTTCCAAAAGTACTTTGGCGCTAACTTTTAACTTGGCTTTGGATAAAAATTCAGCTGAAACGACTTCAAATTATGTGATCAACAAGAGTATTGGTAATCCCATTAATGCGGAATTGAACTCAACAGAACCCAACAAAGTACTGCTGACCTTAGCCACAAATTTGGAAGCAGGGACTTATGAAATCAATGTGGATGGAGTTCAGGATGAATCCAATCTCGCCACCGCCAATTCATTAATTGATTCTTTCGGTTTTCTTCCCTTGAAAATCAATTCGGTGGTCGCAAGTTCAAGTGAAACCATCGTGATAACTTTCAACCAAGAGGTTGAAGAGCTTAGCGCTGAACGGGTTTCCAACTATTCAATCGGTAATGATATTTCGATAATTTCAGCTGATTTAACGGCATCGGATGAAGTGACTTTGTCCGTTCCAACTTTGGTAAATGGCAACTATACTTTAAATGTTAACGATGTAAAGAACAGCAATGGTAACGCTCTTACCGAAAACCTATTTTCTAACTTTTCTTACATAGAAACGCTGAAAATCGATGAAGTAAAAGTCCTTTCCAAGAACACTCTAAAGCTGACTTTTAACCTAGACTTAGATAAGGTTTCTACTGAAAGTACTTCAAATTATAGCATTAGCAATTCTATTGGCAATCCATTTACGGCTGCATTAGATTCTGCTGAACCCAACAAAGTTTTATTGACTTTATCATCCGATTTGGAAGAGGAAGACTATGAAATTACAGTGAATGGAGTTCAGGATGAGTCTACTTTATCGACTGCCGATGAGAAGGAAAACTTCTCTTATTTACCTCTCAAAATCACTTCTATCTCTGCGCTAAATGCCTTTCAAATAGAAGTGGAATTTAACCAAGAAGTTGAACCTGCTTCTGCTACAAATCCGAATCATTATAACCTGAATTATGATTATGGAAACCCCGGTGCTGTACTTCCAGGAGATACGGAAAGCAAAGTGCTACTCTCTTTTGCTTCCGAAATGGTCAATAATATTTATTCACTTACGGTCAATGGTGTTCTCAATTCTTCTGGCAATGCTTCCGCTGAAAATCTAACAGAAGAAGTGCTTTTTGAAACGCAAACCCCTTTTAGAACACTCGTGATTAACGAAATTTTTGCAGACCCAAGCGGTTCAGCTCAACCTGATCCACAGACGCTTCCATCAGGCAGCTCAGATGAATTTATTGAGCTGTATAACGTGGGTTCCAAAGCCATCAATATTTCAGGATTTGATTTATCAGGTGGAACGGTGGGTTCTTTTGTAATCGAGCCGAATGACTTCGTAATGCTGACGGCTACTTCGAATATTGCAGACTTTGAGCCCTTAGGAAATGTTGTTGGTGTAAGCTCGTGGAATGGGCTTTCGAATAGCGGTGAACAGATTGTGCTGCGCGATAATCTTGGGAATTTGGTGGATAGCCTGAGCTTCAATTTAGGTTGGTACCGCAATTCTGAAAAGGCAGATGGAGGCTGGTCACTCGAGCAAATAAATCCTGAATCAACTTGCAGCGACATTAATAATTGGAAGGTTTCGGAAAATGAAATTGGTGCTACCCCGGGTACCGAGAACAGCATTTATGATAATTCGCCCGATATCACAGCGCCTAACTTGCTTGAAATTATGGTTGATTCACCTTCACAATTAACACTTGTGTTCGATGAATTAATGGACGAACCGTCTTTAAATAATGCTTCTTTTGCTCTGGACCACGGTGCAACTGTAGCTTCTGTGGCCGTAAATCAACTGACTTTTAGATCGGCCATATTGACTTTGGCTTCTCCTCTGGAATCCGGCAATGTTTATACATTAAATGTTGAAGGAGCTAGAGATTGCTCCGGAAATCTAATTCAGAAGGTTAGCAAACAGTTTTTGTTTGACAATGCCGCTCCAATATTACAAAGGTTGGTGTTCCGGGATTCAATCACTTTGGAGTTGTATTTTGATGAAAACCTGAACGAAACCCAAGCTGAAAAGGAAGAGCATTATATTTTTGATTCAGGCATTGGGATTCCCGCACGAGCCATTTTGGAAGAAGGAGATTTGAACAAAGTAAAGCTTACTTTGGCGAATTCTCTTGTTCTCGGAACAACCTATCAATTGCACTATGAGAATCTGGAAGATACACTGGGCAATGCTACAACTTATACCACTTATGACTTTGAATTTGTTAATGAGTTGGATAATGTTCAGGTTATTTCAGGCCAGTTATTGGATATTTATTTGAAGAAAGAAGTGACCGAGACTTCTGCTGAAATTGTCCAGAATTTTATAGTTACTGGTAATGTTGGAAATCCTGTTACTGCAGCCTTAGATCAAAGCAATTCTAAGCTGATACATTTAGCCTTTGCGGAGAATTTTAAAGAAAACACCCCGCAAACCATCAGCTTTTCTAATCTAGAATCTGCTGACGATGGTTTTCTTCAGGTCTTGAATGCCGCTTTTATTTATGATACCGATGACCCTGATATTGACTCTGTCAGGGTGGATTCGTCAAATCAATTAGAGGTTTTTTTCGATGAAGAATTGGATAGAACATCTGCTGAAGCACTCAACAATTACACTGCTAATAATGATTTAGGCAAGCCACAAAGTGCGGCCTTGCAGACAAATAGGAAGTCGGTATTGTTGGAATTCAAGGCCAATTTTCAACAGGAAACTTCTAATCGGCTTACCATTACTGGAATTTCAGATTTAAGAGGAAATACAGTTTCTACCAATAGAAATATCAGTTTCATATTTGATCAATTGGCTCCAAGAATCGAGGCATTGAAGGTCAAGAGCCCCAAGGAAATTCTCCTAATTTTTACAGAGGAAGTTGAGCGTACTTCAGCCGAAGCTTCCTTCAATTATGAGTTGAAAAGCGGTTTGGGAAGTCCGATTTCGGCTAATAGATCAGATAAGAATACCAACGAAGTGCTCTTAACTTTTTCTGATTTAGGCTCAAGTGAAACCAATACGCTGACCGTATCTAATGTTAGAGATCAATTTGGAAATGGCATTGATAAGGCTTTAGGGATTGAATTTTCCACGCAAACTCCAGAAATAGGCAGCCTTGAAGTTCTAAATGACACGGCCGTTTTTGTTCAATTCACTAAGGTTTTGGAACTAGAAATGGCGACTGATAGAATCAACTTTGGTTTTGATCAGGGAATGAAAATCCAATCTCTAGAAGTGAATTCGAATGATAATTCTCAGATCACGTTTTTTCTTTCTTCACCTTTAATTCATGGCGCTACTTATCAATTTTTTGCACAACAAGTAGAAGATATTGAAGGCAATATTTCTGGAGCTGTAACTACTCCGTTTGTCTACAATGCTCATCTGGAGGATATTTCTATAATCAATCAAAATACCCTCATTCTTTATTTCGATGAAGAGTTGGATAAATCCTTAGCTGAAAGTTCTCTCAATTATCAAATGTCGGGTGATATTGGCAATCCTCTTTCCGCAATTCAGAATTCAGAAAATGCGAAAGAAGTGACACTCTTGTTTGACAGCCCTTTAGCGAATGAAGTAAAATACACGCTCACGGTTCAGAATCTAAAGAATATTTACGGTGAACTCGTTAGTGGTTCAAGGAGCGAAGTGGTTTATGATATCACGCCACCTACGGCTCTGCGGGTCAAATCAATATATCTGAATGAGATTGAAGTGGTATTCAATGAGCCTCTGAAAGCTTCAACAGTTGCTCCAATTAATCATTATAGTTTGAGCGATGGAATAGGAAACCCATTGTCTGCTGAATTGGTGGCTGGTTCTAACTCCAATATCCTGTTGACTTTTGACCAGCCATTAGAAAATGGAAAATCTTATCAATTACAAATTGAGAGAATTCAGGACAGGCATGGAGAAGCAATGGCTCCCGTTGTTCTCGATTTTACTTTTAAAGCTCCAGAAGTTCCATCTTTCAGAGATTTGGTTTTGAATGAGATTTACTTCGACACGGATGCAGATTCGGGCTTACCCAACACAGAATATATTGAAATCTATAATAGAAGTGGCCTGAATTTTCTTCTAAGAGATTTTATGATTACCGATAAATCGGATACTGCCGTGTTTAATGATGTCTCATTGTCTTCAAAGAGTTACTTGATAACCACTTCATCATCCAGTCAGGGGTTGTTCAATGATTTGGGTTCTGCTGTTGGGTTGAAGAACTTTCCATCTCTCTCAAATTCTGGGGAGCAGATTTATTTACTTGATAGAAATGGGGTTGTGGTGGATTCTTTAGCTTATGATGTGTCTTTTTATCATGATGAATCAAAGGAAGACGGAGGTTATTCTGTAGAGCTCATTAATCCAGATCGGCCATGTTTCGATCTCACTAATTATACTGCTTCCATAGATGCTTCGGGTGGAACTCCGGGCCAGCAGAACTCTGTCTATGATATAACTCCCGATACCGAACCGCCTTTGCTGCTTTCAGTAACCTTGATTTCTGATTCGGAGATTGAATTGATCTTTAATGAGGTCATGGATATTTCCAGCTTCCAACCTTCTGAATTTTCATTAACCAACAACCTTTCAGTATCAACTATTGAACCACAGGATGAATTTGGAAAGCGAGTGTTGGTCAAATTAACATCCCCAATTCCAGTGGGCAGCGAAGTGGAAATCGGAGTGGAAGGGGTTTTAGACTGTTCTGGAAATGTAATTGAGCCCATCGAATTCTCTCTGGCTTTAGGTGCCATTCCTGATTATCATCAATTGCTCATAACTGAAATTATGGCAACACCAAGTCCTGCGGTGGGTTTACCCGAAGTGGAGTTTGTAGAAGTTTATAATAACTCAGACCAAATTCTGGAAATGAAAGGGCTTTTGCTATCTGATAATAGCGGTACTACAAAACTCGATTCCAAAAAGCTTTACCCAAATTCTTATTTAATTCTCGCTTCAAAGAATTCCGAAGAATCCTTATCACAATATGGAGATGTATTGGCTGTAAGTTCATTTCCAAGCTTTGGTACTGAAGATCAGGTTCGATTAGAAGACCCTTCTGGAAACTTGATTTTTGAGGTATTTTATGATAGGAGTTTCTATCAGTCAGAAAAAAAGGAAAATGGAGGTTACAGTATGGAAATGGTTAATCCCGATGCAACGTGCTTTGATAATAGCAATTGGAAGGCATCAACCAATCCATTAGGAGGAACTCCGGGCCAGCAGAACTCTGTCTATGATATAACTCCCGATACCGAACCACCTTTGCTTCTTTCGGTAACCTTGATTTCTGATTCAGAGATTGAATTGATCTTTAATGAGGCTATGGATATTTCCAGCTTCCAACCTTCTGCATTTTCATTGACCAACAACCTTTCAGTATCAGCCGTGGAACCCAAAGATGAATTTGGAAAACGGGTGTTGGTCAAATTAGCTTCCCCAATTCCAGCGGGCAGCGAAGTGGAAATTTCAATTGAAGGCCTTAAAGATTGTACGGGAAATGAAATCGTTTCTATTATAGAGGCGATTTATCTGGGGGCAAGACCAGGTTTTCAAGAGTTGATAATCACGGAGATTATGGCTGACCCATCACCTACGCAAGGCCTTCCGTCAGTAGAATATGTGGAGTTGTATAATGCTTCAAATAAAATATTGTCTTTAGCTGGAGTTTCATTTTCAGATGCTTCGAGCTCAACACTGTTGGGTGCTTTTAATTTAAAACCATCGGAATTCGTCATACTTTCATCGTTCTCTGATGTGGATAAATTGAAAGGTTATGGAGATATTTTGGGCGTAAGTGGCTGGCCAAGTTTGAATTCAAGTAGAGATAAACTCAGCTTGAAATATGAGACACAGCTCATTCATGCTGTAGAATACTCGATTGCTTGGTATCGATCTAGTGATAAATCTGAAGGTGGCTATAGTTTAGAAATGATCGATATGAATTACCCTTGTGTTGAACAACCAAATTGGACAGCTTCGGAAGCAACAATTGGTGGATCGCCAGGAGCGGTAAATTCAGTAAACGCTAGTAATCCAGACTTGATGGGGCCAGAGCTCATTTCTGCAGTGGCACTTAGTGCCTCACAAATCCAAGTCACATTCACGGAGAAAATTACCATAAACTCCCTTGTTGCCTCTAACTTTAAAGTATCAGGAGATTTAAATGTAGTCTCAGTTTCCATAACTTCTGATTTAAAATCTGTTATTCTGAACTTGAATGAAGAGTTATTAGAAAATAACACTTACACTATAACAGCCGAGAATATTACCGACTGTAGTGGGAATTTGGTTCCAGCAGAAAGTCGATCCATTGCTTTGGTTATTTCTGTTGAGGCTGAACCAAAGGATTTGTTGATTAATGAAGTGCTTTTTAATCCTAGAACAGGCGGTGTTAGGTTCGTTGAAATTTACAATAACTCAAATAAGCAGATCAGTTTAAAAAACTATAAACTAGCTGGCTCTTCCAACGAAAAGGTGATTGCTGAAACGGATCTTATCATAGCTCCTTCAGAATATTTGGTACTTACCACCGATGGCGATATTCTCAAAAATCATTATGCTAACACAGTCCTAGAAGCCGTGATTGAAATGAAAAGTTTTCCCTCACTGAGCTCAGATGAAGGTGAAATCAAGATTTTTAATAGTCGAGATATTGAAATTGACGCATTTTCTTACAGTGAAGATTACCACTCATCACTTCTCAGCTCGGTAGATGGCGTTTCATTAGAGAGAATTCGTTTTTCGGGGGAATCCAATGATTTTAACAATTGGCAATCGGCCTCAGCAGCCATTGGTTTTGCCACACCGGGTTTTAAAAATTCTCAAACCATGAGTGAAGTTGCTCAAATCCATACAGTGTCGGTTGAGCCCCAATCCTTTGCGCCTGATGCTGTAGGTGCCGCTCACTTTACCACGTTCAACTATGAATTTAACAACTCAGGCAATATGCTGAAGGTGGATGTTTATGATGGAGATGGAAACTTGGTTAAGCGTATTTCTGAAAACACATTGGTAGGCACTTCTGGCTTTTTTACTTGGGATGGTTCAACTCAATTTGGAACCAAGGCTAAGGTAGGTTATTACTTGGTTTTGTTCGAAATCATAAAGCCATCTGGTGAAGTTGACTTAATAAAAAAATCGGTAGCCATCGGCTCGTCTTTTTAGTGGTAAAGCTAATTTTACCTTTTGCGATTATGGTAAAATATTATTCTGTAATAAATAAAATCATCCAAAAATTGTATTATATTGTTAGTAGCAAAAAGATGTTACGTTTGCGTGAAATTTGAGTTAAGTGTAATATCTTTGGAAAAACTCATTTAAGAACTATCAGAAAACACTAATCAGATGACCTGTTTAATTAATGATGCAATCGATTTCAATTTGAAAAAAGGAAAGAAAATCGAAGTGATCAAACGTTACATCAGAATCAAATACAGAGTGCAAATCGACAACTTTTCCATGAGGAGAAGAATGCAAGCGTTGAACTTGGAGTACTGATGTTAAATTTAAAGACTACTACCTGTTAAGGCTCCATTAAATGGGGCCTTTTTTATTAGCCATACCCACGTTCTGCTGCGGAATTTTGTATGGAATTTTTAAAATAATTAGAATATTATATTTTGATAAATTCTGCTTTAACTTAAGGTTTTTGCCATTTCTTCCGTATTTCAAAAAATATATCAAAGCTTTTGCGTTTTCTAGGTGGTCGTTTATTTTAGCGCATCTTTTAAAGAGGTCACATAAAACACACTAACACATGAGCCAGGAAGAGAAAACCAGATATTCAGAAAGTGAGTTAAAAGAGTTTGAAGCGCTCATCAATGATAAACTTGAGAAAGCTCGCAATGAGCTTAACGAGCTGAAAAGAAGCATTACCAAAGCTGGAGATACGGGTACCGATATCACCAATAATTCCACAAAAGTATTGGAAGATGGAGCGGATACCATGGAAAAGGAAAACATGAATCAGCTTGCGGCTAGACAGCAGAAGTTTATCAACAACTTGGAAAACGCTTTGATCAGAATCAAAAACGGAACCTACGGTATTTGTATCGATACGGGTAAGCTTATTGCAAAGGAAAGACTTAAAGCAGTGCCTCATACTATGCATTCTATTGAGGCTAAATTGGCACAACGCAACTAGTGGATTTTTTAGCAAATCATATTGAAGCACTGATTTTCTGTGCAGATAAGCCTATAAAAATTACTGAAATGAGAACCTGCCTCAGCGAAATGTTTGAGGCAGATGTTCCTGAAAATGATATTTCAGATGCGATTGAGCGTATCAAAGTAAAGTTTGAAGACGATCAGTTTTCATTTCAAATTGTACATAGCGGAGGAGGTTATCAATTTCTTACCAAACCAGCTTATCAAGCTAGCATTGGCATTATGCTTAAGCAGCAATCAAAGAAAAGGCTAAGTACTTCCGCGCTGGAAACCCTTTCGATTATTGCTTACAAACAACCAGTCACTAAGTCGGAAATGGAGCAAATTAGAGGTGTTAATTGCGATTATGCCGTTCAGAAATTGTTAGAAAAGGAACTGGTTGAAATCAAGGGTAAGTCCGATAATGTCGGAAGACCACTGCTTTATGGAACTTCTGAAAAGTTCATGGACTATTTCGGAATCAACAGCTTAAAGGATTTGCCGAGCCCTAAAGATTTCGCTACCGAAGAAAATGAAGTAGGCGAGCCCTCTGACGATAATTCTTGACGCTCGTTTTTGTACCTTTGCCAAAAAAATACAGTAGAGATACTGCATGATATGGCAAAGAAATTCAGACCCCAGAAATCAAAAAGCAGGTTTAATAAAACCATTAAGCCTGAAACTCCCCCAGAATACACTCAAAAAACAATCTTAAAGGGCAAGGAATCTTCTTCTGAGATTCGCTTGAACAAGTATATATCTAACTCGGGTGTTTGCTCAAGAAGGGAAGCCGATCGCTTGATTCAAGAAGGGGAAATCAAGGTAAATGATGAGGTAGTAACCGAAATGGGTTACAAAGTAATGCCTGGTGATAAGGTTGTTTATCAAGGAAAGCTTTTGAAAAGGGAAAAGCTGGTTTATCTGCTTTTGAATAAACCTAAAGACTTTATTACCACCACCAGCGACCCTGAAGGAAGAAAAACTGTGATGGATTTGGTGGGTAGTGCTTGTGAGCAACAGATTTTTCCTGTTGGCAGATTGGATAGAGCAACAACCGGCCTATTACTTTTCACTAATGATGGGGATTTGGCCAAAAGGCTTACACATCCTTCACATGAAGTCAAAAAGATTTATCAGGTAACCCTCGATAAGCCCATTACAAATTCTGATTTCGAGGCTGTTTTAGAAGGAGTAACCTTAGAAGATGGTCAAGCACCTGTGGATGATCTGGCGATTGTAAGTGCGGATAAAAAATCCTTAGGAATTGAAATTCATATTGGGCGAAATCGTATCATCCGAAGAATTTTTGAACACTTAGGCTACAAAGTGGTGAAGCTCGATAGAGTAGTGTATGCGGGGCTTACCAAAAAGGATTTACCACGCGGTAAATGGCGATTCCTTACAGAGAAAGAATTATTGACGGTTAAAAAATAGTATGCATGCATACTATTTTTACCTCTATTGGCTATATTTGTTTATGACTCCTTTAAGTTTTTCAGTTGATGCAAACGATTTCAGAAGATGGCAAAAAATAAAGCCTTCCATTTCTGAAAGGCTTTTGGGTGGTGCTGAGTGGATTCGAACCACCGACTCACGGATTTTCAGTCCGATGCTCTACCAACTGAGCTACAGCACCTCGTAATTGGGAGCACAAAAGTATACAAAAACTTTAACCGTGCAAAACATTTTGAATAAATTCAGGTCTAACAATTTTCGAATAAACACACCCTAACTATATGGAATACATTTCTCAGATTGCTTTTTTGATTGTAGTGGCTGTGGCTACTTACTTCATCTCGCAAAGAATCAGGCAGATAAGGAAAAATATCTTCCTTGGAAAGCCTTCAGGAAGAACTGATCGCAAAGACGAGCGATGGAAAACCATGCTTTTGGTAGCTCTTGGCCAAAAGAAAATGTTCAAAAGAATTATCCCAGCTTTTCTTCACTTGCTTATTTACGTGGGCTTTTTAGTTATCAATTTAGAAGTGCTGGAATTTGTGATTGATGGTTTGGCTGGAACGCATCGAATTTTTGCGCCTTTTCTAGGGAGCTTTTATACGGTTTTAATGAATGTTTTTGAGTTTCTAGCAGTGGGAGTGCTTTTTTCCTGCATTGTATTTTTGATTCGAAGAAACATTGTGAAAGTTCCTCGATTTAAAGGAGAGGAAATGAAAAAGTGGCCCACCATGGACGCCAACCTAATTTTGGTTATCGAGATCATTTTGATGTTTGCCATTTTAACCATGAATGCTACTGATTCTCTCATTCAAGGTCAAGATGAACATTATATTGAAACAGGAACATTCTTCTTTAGCCAATTCTTGACACCTCTTTTCTCTGGTTTAAATCTTTCGACTTTGATTTTCATTGAGCGTTTCGCTTGGTGGTTCCACATCATTGGTATACTTGGCTTTGCTTTGTATGTTACTTATTCAAAACACTTGCACATTGCACTTGCATTTCCCAACACATGGTTTTCGAACCTTAATCCTAAAGGGAAAATGCAGAATATGGATGAGGTTACTAACGAAGTGAAAATGATGTTGGGCCTTCCGGTAGAAGGAGCCAATGAGCCTCCTGCTGAAATTGCCAGATTTGGAGCTAAGGATGTGAACGATCTGAGTTGGGTAAATATCATGAACGCCTATGCATGTACGGAATGTGGAAGGTGTACGAGCAATTGTCCCGCTAATATGACAGGCAAAAAGCTCTCTCCAAGAAAAATCATGATGGATACCCGCGATAGAGCCGAGGAAGTAGGAGCAAGTATCGCTAAAGGAGGCAAAGGTCTTGAAGATGGTAAATCACTGCTAGGCGATTACATTACAAAGGAAGAAATCAATGCTTGTACAAGCTGTAATGCTTGCGTGGAGGCCTGTCCGGTAAATATCGATCCGCTTTCTATTATTCTTCAAATGAGAAGGTATGTGGCTATGGAAGAATCTGGTTCTCCAGCCTCATGGAATAGCATGTTCCAAAATGTGGAAACTAATTTTGCCCCGTGGAAATTTCCACCAACTGATAGATTTAAGTGGGCAGAAGAAATGGAGAGTAAATCTTAAGGAAATTAGACAATGAGCGAAAACATAAATAAAGTACCTGTTATGGCCGATTTGGCCGCTAAAGGCGAATCGCCAGAGGTTTTGTTTTGGGTAGGTTGTGCCGGTTCTTTTGACGACCGTTACAAAAAAGTAACCCAGGCCTTTATAAAGATTTTAAACAAAGTAGGTATTTCTTATGCGGTATTAGGCCCAGAAGAAACTTGTACTGGCGACCCAGCAAGAAGGGCCGGAAATGAATTTCTGTTTCAAATGCAGGCCGTTGCCAACATTCAGGTTTTAGATGGTTACGGAGTTAAGAAAATTGTTACCGCATGTCCTCACTGTTTCAACACCATTAAGAATGAGTATCCAGAATTGGGCGGTAACTATGAAGTAATTCACCATTCAACTTTTCTTCAGCAATTGATTAATGATGGGAAAGTGGGCTTAAAAGGTGGAGGAGAGTTTAAGGGAAAGAAAATCACCTATCACGATTCGTGTTATTTAGGTCGCGCCAATGAGATTTATGAAGCTCCACGGGAGGTTTTGGCAGCTTTAGATGCTGAATTGGTTGAAATGAAACGCTGCCGAACTAAAGGTTTGTGTTGTGGAGCTGGAGGCGCTCAAATGTTTAAAGATGCTGAGCCTGGCAAAAAGGAAGTAAACATTGAGCGTACTGAAGAAGCGCTGGGAACTGGAGCAAATATCATCGCTTCGGCTTGTCCTTTTTGCATGACCATGATGCGAGATGGCGTTAAAACCAAAGAGAAAGAAGAAAGCGTTGAAGTTTTGGATTTGGCTGAGCTGATTGCCAAGAATGAAGGGCTTTAACATTTGCAAAATGGGAGCGTTTACTCTGTTGAAGCTCCTATAATTGCTTCATGCTTGGGTTTGGAATTATTTGAACTTAATCTTGGTTCCAAAACCTAAGTCCATGTTATTTGACTCAATAAATTTCGACCTATGTTAGCCAATTTTGAAAGCTTAAATTCTAATTCGAGAATCTGGATATATCAAACCAATCGAGCACTAAATGCTAGTGAAGAAACCAAAGCTTTGGAAATGCTCGATGCCTTTTTGTCGCAATGGGCGGCTCATGGCAAGCAGCTTCAGGCTTCAGGTCAAATATTGCATCGCCATTTTTTAGTCATTGCTACCGATCAGGCTTTTCAAATGGCAAGCGGTTGCTCTATAGATTCATCAGTTCACTTTGTGCAGGAATTGGGAGAAGCTCTTAATGTTAGCTTTTTCGAACGCACCAATTTGGCCTTTTTAAAAGAAGGAGAAGTGGTTCTGGTGAAAATGAATGAATTGAAAGCCGAGATTGAAAAAGGCAACATTCTGCCCAATGATTTGTTTTTTGATAATACGGTATCTGAAAAGTCTCAAATCGATTCAACTTGGCTTAAGAAAGCCAGTGAAAGTTGGCTGAGCAGATACTTTAAAACGGCCGCTAACGTATAAAGTATTAGCATTCGGCATAATTCGCTAATTTACATGGCAATGAGTAATCGGTTAAAATTTACCAGTCTGCTTTTGTTGGTTTTGGCATTGGGTTGTCAATCTTCAAAAGTCAATTTTTTGGGCGTAGATACTCCCGACACGAGCGGTTCTTCCAAAACTAGAAATAACAACACAACTCAAACAACTGATGTAGGTGGTTTGGGTGCTGGTGTTCAGGAAGAAGAGGAAAAGCCAAAGGAGCCTAAGGTTAAAAAGAGCTACGAGAATTCGAACTACAATCAGGCGATAGAGGACTACAAAAAGGAATTAGAGTCAGATCCTGATTCTCCCGTTTTCAATTATTACGTTGCCGAATCTTACCGTAAAACAAACCGTATTTACGATGCCACCGACTATTATGCTAAAGCCATTGAAGGAGGCTATTCCGATGACGAAATGGAGCTCCATTATGCGCAAGCCTTGAAAGTGAATAAGCGTTATGATGAAGCTAGGCGTGTGCTTAAGAATTATGCGGATTATGGAACGGTTGAGCCATTTGTAGAGCGCGCTAAGACTGAATTAAAGAATTTGGATAAGCTCGATAGCATTGAGCTGAAGGTGAGAAACATAGATGTTGAAAACCTTTCTATTAACACTGAAAATGCCGAATACAGCCCATATTTCTATAACAATGAACTTTACTTTGCTACGGGAAGAGAGCAATCGGAATTTGAGCGCTACGGAATTCCTTTCACCGATATTTATAAGGTTAAAGCAGATGGATTGAAAGTGGATGCCGCTTCTTTAGAAAAACTCTCTGATCTATTTAATAGTGAAGAAATCAATGAAGGCTCTATCGCATTTTCTTCTGATGGACAAACGGTAGTTTTTGCGAAAGGAAATACTGACGATAAAAAGGGCAGATTGAATATTGATCTGTTTATGTCCACTTTAAGAAACGGAAGTTGGACGAAGCCTCAATTGATGCCGATCAATAGCCCAGATGCTTGGGATAGCAGCCCAACCTTCAGTCAAGATGGTAAAACGATTTATTTTGCTTCTGATAGGCCAGGAGGTTTTGGCGGCTCTGATATTTACAGAGCTCGATTAAATGAAAGAGGCCGTTGGGGCGATGTTCAGAATATGGGGCCAACCATCAATACACCAGAGGAAGAAATGTTTCCTTATGTTTCTCCAGATAACAAACTCTTTTTTGCCTCAAGCGGACACCCAGGTTTTGGAATGCTGGATGTTTTTGTAGCGGTTAATTCTGGCGGAAAAATCTCAATAGAGAATATGGGCCCTTCAATTAACTCTTCATACGATGATTTTGGCTTGGTTTACTCCGATTTTCCTTTCGAGGGTTTCTTCAGTTCTAATCGTCCTGGTGGAAAAGGAGATGATGACATTTACACCTTTGTTGATAATTCTTCCGATCTCAAAGAAATCGAATACATTTTGACCGGAATAACCTTCAAACTAAATGAAGACAGTACTCAAACTGTTTTGCCAGAAGTTAGAGTGAAATTGATGACTACCGACAATGAATTGGTGGATGATCAGCTTACAGGCCGTGGAGGAGTGTTCAAATTTCCGGTGGATCCTGAAAAAGAATATATCTTGATTGGAGAAAAGGTTAACTTTTTCACTACCAGAAAGGGTTTCTCAACCATCGGTGAAAAAGTAGAGCAAGAAGATTTGGTAGAAAGATTTACCACAAAAAGCTTCAGTTCCAATTTGGTGCTCGATGCCATTATTCTTGAAAAAACCATTGTTCTTCAGAATATATATTATGATTTGAACAAGGCTGAAATTAGGTCAGATGCGGCTCTAGAACTTGATAAGTTGGTTCAGCTTTTGAAAGATAACCCCAACATCAAAATTGAGCTGAGTTCGCATACGGATAGTAGGGCAGAAGATGATTTCAACTTAGACTTATCTGAAAGAAGAGCAAAAGCTGCGGTTGATTATTTGGTTTCGAAAGGTATTTCGCGGGCCCGTTTAGTAGCTAAAGGTTATGGTGAAACGCAGTTGGTAAATGGCTGCGACAACGCCAACCAAGACAATTGTACGGAAGCTCAACATCAACAAAACAGAAGAACAGAGTTTAAAGTAATTGAGTACAATAACAACTAGATTCAAACGAATAAGAATAAATAAGGCCTCCTTTCGGGAGGCTTTTTTATTTTTGTGACTTAAACCTCCAATAATATGAGCGACAGGTATATGCAAAGAGGAGTTTCTGCCTCTAAAGAAGATGTTCACAACGCAATTAAAAACTTGGATAAAGGCGTTTTCCCAAATGCTTTTTGCAAGGTAGTTCCCGATTTTATGGGCAACGATGATGCTTATTGCAACATAATGCATGCCGATGGAGCCGGCACAAAATCTTCCCTAGCTTATATGTATTGGAAAGAAACAGGCGATTTGTCTGTTTGGAAGGGAATTGCTCAAGATGCCATCATCATGAATATTGATGATTTGCTATGTGTTGGAGCTACCGACAATATTCTGCTCTCTTCTACAATTGGCCGAAATAAGAATTTAATTCCCGGAGAAGTTATTGCCGAACTTATCAACGGAACGGAAGAAGTGCTTCAAATGCTTCGCGACAACGGAGTGAATATTATTAGCACGGGAGGCGAAACAGCCGATTTAGGTGATTTAGTTCGAACTGTTGTGGTAGACAGTACTGTAATCGCTAGAATGAAGCGCTCGGATGTAATTACTAACGAGAATATAAAACCGGGGCAAGTTGTGGTAGGTTTGGCCTCTTTTGGTCAGGCAAACTACGAAACAGAATATAATGGAGGAATGGGGTCTAATGGCCTTACTTCTGCTCGCCATGATGTATTCCATAAATATCTGGCAGAAAAATATCCAGAGAGTTTTGATCAAAGCGTACCAAATGAACTTGTCTATTCAGGAAGCTACCGACTCACCGATAAGGTAGAAGGAAGTCCTCTTGATGCGGGTAAACTGGTGCTTTCTCCAACCAGAACTTACGCACCTATCATGGTCGAAATTTTAAAACATTTCCGTAATGAAATTGGTGGGTTGATCCATTGTAGTGGTGGCGCTCAAACCAAAGTTTTACATTTCGCCAAAGACGTTCGAATTATAAAGGACAATCTTTTTGATATTCCTCCTTTGTTCAAAATGATTCAAGAAGAGAGCAAAACAGATTGGAAGGAAATGTATAAAGTTTTCAATATGGGTCACCGTATGGAAGTTTATATTGATGAGAAATATGCCGATGAAATCATAAAAATATCCAAGTCGTTTGGAGTTGATGCGAAAGTGATAGGAAGTGTTGTGAACAACAAAAAAGCTGAGGTGAACATCAATTCACTGTATGGCAACTTTGTTTATTAATGAAATTATAGGATTTTTTAAACTATTTTAATTTTACGGCTTTGGTTTAGTGAAATCAAAGCCGTAAATGCTTGAATACCACGGTATTTTGGTGCTCTTTTGCAGCCCTTTTTAGAAAGGGTTTGTGTAGTTGGATTTCACCTAAATGCCGGATGTTGTTACTAAAGAAACTTAGCCTTTTCTTAAGGCTTACCCTAGTTCTTGTTTTGGTAATATTTGAAGATGTAGCGTTTGCCCAAACGCCAATCACTTCCATTACCACTAATGCTGTCACTACTGGTTTAAATACTACTTCTTACACGGTTACCGCACCGAGTGATGCAAGTGGAGCCATCGATCCTAATGCTTCTTATCAGGTTAATTATGGAAAGGTTCAAAACCTATTCCCAACCTCGTATGTAGCAGGCGGAGTAACTTATAACCGCTTTGTTTTACCAGACACTTTGATTATTCAGAGGACTGATGCAGGAAGGCAGTTGATCATCTTCTATGAATACGATCAGGTGAATGAGTCAGGCACTCCTTTCTTTATTGATGTAGACGCGGAACAAGTAGATAATGAAGAAGCGCTTTACCAAACAGGTTTTCTGAATGCTGGCTACGACAATATTCTGGTTAACAATGCCACCAACTTCGCAAACGTAGAAAGAATCGATATTCTCTATTATTCCGGAGTAGTTACATCAGTGCCATCTACAGCGGTATTTCCAATTGTTGAAAGAGGCGGAAATGATGATATAAAAGTGGCAGCGATTAAGGCGCTTGATATCAACGGTCAGCCGAGTGAATATTACCCCAACGTAGTTCAAGTAAACAACGATGGTACTTCGGAATGGGGAAATACAGGTATTTCTCATACTTCTTTGGTCTTTAGAAGGCAGACTGCAACTTCTAATCCCTTGCCACAAACTACTTTGGATCCTCAAAATATTAGTGGTTCAGCAGTTAGTTTTGCCGCTTTTGGTGTAGGATCAAACGAAATTGTATATGGTTATTCAATTTTTGCCGATGATGTTGATGAAACAGACCCAAGTATAGATTTAACCGATATTCATACCTACCCAACAACTACAGGTGAAAATTCTGGACTTGATTTAATAGCTGGTATTTCTACAGCCGTAGCGAGTGACGATAACTTGACTAAAGCAACTGGCCCAGGTGGCTATAAACAAGCTTTGGATACTTGGCTTAAGGCTAATGCTGGTGTCACAACTTCAACAGACGGTTCCACAGTTACCGATTGGCAAGATCAGTGGTTGGGAAATCACGATGCCGTTACTTTAAATACGGCTCCAACCTATAGAGATGGAAGTGCTTCGGGGAGTGACGATATTAACTTCAACCCAACAGTTGATTTTGTGGATGGCGTTTCGCGCGGACTTCAGATTGCCAATAACACTGATTTCAATACTGCAGCATCTTCTTCCAAAGGAATTACCATTGCCTTTAGAACAGGAAACGACATTACTACCAAACAGCAGCTTTACGAGCAAGGAGGCTCATTTTCTAGTGGTATTGGTGCCTATATTCAGAATGGAGAAATTTATGTGGGTGCTTTTAATATCAACGGCACCGTTTGGGGGGATGCTATGAATACCGCTGCTTTGACTGGTGATCGAGAGATTACCACGAATACAGAATATATTCTGACTCTCGAATATCTTGGAAATGGTACACAAACGGGAACACTTACCGGTTACATCAACGGACAAAGTTTTGGTACCCTCAGCGACATGGGTCAGCTTTCTGCCAATACTGATGGAATAGGTTTAGGGAATGTAAATGGCAATGCCCGTTATGTAGACGGAACAACCAATGCAGCTTCTTTTTATGGAAGTATAGCTGAATTCATTTATAGCAATTCTCCAGGTTCCTTCACCTTTAACCAGCGCAATAGAACGGAAAGTTATTTGGCATTGAAGTACGGAATTACGCTCGATCAGTCTTCGGCTTTGAATTATAGAAATTCCGATGGAACCGTAATTTTCAATGCTTCTTCAAGCCGATCGATTGGTGGGTTTTTGGAATACAATTCAGACATCGCAGGAATTGGCCGCGATGATGCGTCAGAATTTATTCAGTTGAGATCGCAAAGTGAAAATCCTGGTAGCTTGGTTCAAATCCAGAGAAATTCATCGATTGGAGTAGATAATTCATGGCTTATTTGGGGTAACGATCAAGGCGCATTAACCGAAACCGCAACTGGAACACCTGATACCATCGATTTTAGATTGGAGAGAGTTTGGAGAGTTTCAGAAATGAATGATGTGGGGGTTACAGATGTGTCATTCGACTTGACTGATTTGGGTCTAGGAACCAATGTAAACAACTTCAGTTTGCTTGTTGGTGGAGCTTCTTCTTTGGGAGATTTCTCAAACGGAACTGTAATTACAGGCGGAAGTCTTAATACAATTGATGGCAGAACCTACATTACTTTCAGCGATGTAAACTTGGCCAGCCAAGAATACTTTACTTTGGGTACAGACTTCTACATAAGTGCTCCTGGTGGAGTAGAAACCGATTTGGCCCTTTGGTACAAAGCAAATGCAGGAACCAATACCACAACCAATGGTCAAGATGTTCTTTCATGGCAAGACCAGTCGATTAACAATAACGATGCTTCTGAGTCGAATGAAGGCGGAACTCCTGTCGAGCCTACCTTTGTAACCGGAGCGGTTAACTATAACCCAACCGTTCGTTTTACGGATCAGGGCAACACCAACAATTCTTTCTTGGAGTCATCTTTTAATCCAGCTTCGGATGATATGACTCTGATGGCTGTGTTTTCTACTACTCAGAATGAAGGTTCGACAGAATTCTGGTCTTCTCCTGCCCTTATTGGTGGAGAAACTGCGGGTACTGGAGCAGATTATGCTTTGGGACTTTCTGGTGGAAGACTTCACGCAAAAATTGCTGCTGGTGATGGTTTGGGAACGCGTTCTCCGGCCAGTCCAACTTATTCGGACGGAGTACCAAGAATTGCGACATCTACAAGGGTGAAAGCGGCCTCAGGAGCACTAAACATTTTTGTGAACTCAGCAAATGTAGCGACTGGTACCTCTGATAATACTTCTTTGACAGATCCTGCGACTGTTGCCATAGGTAACCAGCAAGACCCTGTAACAGCGGCTCAATTTGCTGGAGATATTCCAGAGGTGATTGTTTTTGCCGATGATTTGGATTCGGATGAAAGAAATAGGGTAGAAAGCTATTTGGCAGTTAAATATGGTATTACCCGAGCTGGAGCTGACGATTCAGGAACAGCTTCTATTGATGAAAGAGATTACAGAAGTGCTGATGGTTCCGTTATTTGGGATTACGATGTAATGGCCGTTAACAATGATATTGCTGGCATTGGTCGCGATGATAAATCTGCTCTAAAGCAAAAGCAGTCAAAAAGCATTAATTCTGATGCAATTGTAGCGATGGGAATTGGCTCAATCGCTTCGGATAATGTGTCCAATACCAATTCTTTCTCTACCGACAATAGCTTCCTTTTATGGGGGAATGATAACGGAAATGCAACCTATGCAGGTAGAACTACTGGGGTAACTGGTTTGGGAACCATCACGGAACGTATAACTCGTGTTTGGAGAGCCAGTAAATCTGTAAATGATGTAGGAGAAGTAACCGTTTCCTTTGACTTAACGGGTTTAGGTTTTGGAACCAAGCTTTCCGACTATCAATTGATTGCCACGGATTTAAATGTTGTTAGGTATTATCAAGCTGCATCTATCAATAATAATGTAGTCACTTTCAAAAATGTAGTTTTCAATAGTGGAGATTATTTTACTTTGGGAACGGCCCGTTCGGCCTGTGGCCCTGGTGGAGTTACTGGAGACTTGTACGTTTGGTTGAGATCGGATGAAGGAACTTCAACTTCAACAGATAATACCGATTTAACTACTTGGTCTGATCAATCATCGAGCGCCATTAATGCAGTGTCTGACGGAACGCCTCCATTGTTCAAAAACAATGCAACAGACAATATTAACTTCCATCCAACTGTAGATTTTGATGGAACAGACGACCGATTGAGTCTGGGCAATCTATCGGGCATCAAAACCGATGCCGCTAATGCTGGTGACTATACCATGATTGGTGTTGGAATCAGACAAGATGGTGACTGGAACTTTGTTCTGGGTTCTGAAGGTGGTGTAGGTAGCCAAGACCTTCACTTCGGTTATAGAAACAATAACACTACGGCCACGCTTGCTCACTGGGGAAATGACTTGGATGTAACAGTAAACGCATATAACAATCCGAATGAATCACCCTTTATTCTTTATGGTGAATATGATGGAACCGGAAGAGTAATAGAAGAAACTCGTAGCGGAGGCTTTAGAAGAAATACGGATAACAGTACTTCGGATTTAAGTGGAACAAGAACCAATTATGTGGGTGCAGTAGGAAGTTTAGGTACTTATAATGGCCCAATCAGTGAGGTAATCGTGTATTCCAACGATATTACCGATGTTAACAAGCTTAAAATCTATTCTTATTTAGCGATTAAATACGGAATCACGCTTACAAACAATAGCGACAATGACGCAACCACGAATGAAGTAATTTCTGGAAGTATTCGCGAAGGAGATTACCTTGCTTCGGATGGCTCAACCGTGCTTTGGACCTACGCTAATAATTCAACTTATCATAATGATGTAGCCGGAATTGGTCGTGATGACAATTCTTGTTGGTCGCAAAAACAGTCTAAATCTCAATATACTGATGATATTGTGACCATGGGATTGGGAAGTGTTGAATCGGATAATGAATCGAACCTCAATGCTTTTGACGACAATTTGGATTTCCTTTTATGGGGAAATGACAATGGAACCACAGCGCATGCTTCGGTAAATACAACTGATTTGCCTTCGAGCGTAGCTGAAAGAATGTCGCGTGTTTGGAAGGTTCAAGACAATGGCGAAGTTGGAGCTACCGAAATCCAGTTCGACTTGACAGGTTTAGGTTACACATCTGTTGCCGATAATTTCGCGCTTATTGTTTCCGATTCGCCTACCATGGCCAATGGAGAGCTTATTTATGGTGGCACTTTCAACGGAAATACAATTTCTTTCTCTGATGTAGATTTGCAGAATGGACAGTATTTCACCTTGGCAACTGAATTCGAGAGCTGCGGACCTGGAGGTGTAAACTCCAACCTGGAATTATGGTTAAGAGCCGACAAAGGAACAAGCACCACAACCGATGGTGCCAACCTTGCAACTTGGGCCGATCAAAGTGTGAATGGCAACACGGCCAGCGAAACCAACTTTGGTGGAGGAGCCGTTGTGGAGCCAACTTATCAGAGCAATCAAATCAACGGTAATCCTATAATTCGTTTCACGGATACCAATACTTCTAACAGCTCATGGATGGAAACGGCTACAGGAACAAATACTACGGGCGGTGATTTATCTATGATTGCTGTTTACAGAACAACTCAGTATCAAGGTTCTACTACTAATTTCCAAGACGCACCAGCTTTGATAGGCGCCAATGCTGATGGAACGAATGATTATGGTTTGGGGCTTTCACAGGGTAAGGCATATGTCAACGCTGCCAATAATTCAACTTTGAACGCTACTGACCCAACCAGAACTGATAATTTTGAGCCTTTTATGGCTACGGCTACTAGAGATGTAAATTCTCCTTTCGCAATTCAACTTTATGTGAATTCTGCGAATGTGGGTACTGGAACATCTGACGGAACCGCTTTAACAGGAGCAGATACTTGGGCTATTGGTAATCATTCTGTTCAAGATAATGAGGCTCAATTCCAAGGAGATATTGCCGAGGCAATTGTGTTTTCTTCTACACTTTCGGCTCAAGAGCGCACAAGGGTTGAAACTTACTTGGCATTGAAGTATGGAATTACCAGAGTGGTTTCTTCACTTTCGGCTTCGGAACAGGATTACTTGGCTGGTGACGGAGGAATTATTTGGGATTACGATTCTCAAGGAGCGACTTATCATCATGATATCGCTGGAATTGGTAGAGACGATGTTTCTTGTTTCAGCCAGCTTTCTTCAAACAGCGAAAATAACGATGCACTAGTTTCTATGTCCATCAGCTCGTTTGCTAGCAATGATGCCTTCTTATTATGGGGAAATGATAATGCCGCTATCGAAGCAATTAGAAATAGCGAACGTCCTGCAGGAATCAACAGCCGGTTGAATCGTGAATGGAGAGTTCAAGAAACTGGAGCGGTGGGTTCAGTGAGCCTAACTTATAATCTCAGCACCATTACAGGGCCAGAAGATGCAGTAGGTACAAATAACCTAAATCAAGTGAGGCTTATGGTAGATGCAGACGGTGATTTTAGTACGGGAACTACTTTGATTGAGCCAACTTCATTCAACAGCGCAAAGAAAACAGTAACCTTTACGGTTGATTTTACTTCGGGTCAGTATTTCACTTTAGGTTCCGAAGAACAAGCGGCACTGCCAATTACTTTATTGTCGTTCAATGCTCAAAATATTGCTAATAAGGAAGTAAAAGTAGATTGGCAAACTACTTCAGAAACCAATAATGCGTATTACTCTGTGCAAAAAAGTACCGATGGTCAAAACTTCAACACCATTGCCAATCTGCAAGGAGCGGGTAATAGTTCTGCAGTAATTGATTATACCTATTCTGACAAAGTACCTACGAATGGTGCCTCATTCTACAGGTTAAAACAGTCTGACTTTAATGGAGAAAGTACTTATTCTGAAGTCGTTAGAGTGGTAGTTTCCTTAAAAGAAGAGAAATCAGGCTATACGATTTACCCTAATCCATTGTATTTGGGCGATGAATTGAAGATTTCGCCTAATAATTCTTCTTCAGAAATTATTGAAGTAATCGTGAGAGATGAAAGAGGGCAACAAGTAAAACACTTGAAGCAAGGTTCTTTCTCTGCTAAGGAAACTTGGCAAATGTCTACTTCTGGCTTAACTCAGGGCATTTATTTGGTGCAAATTGTTGATTCAGAGCGAAAAGTGCATCGATATAAAATTATTATTCAGTAGGGATAATCTTAAGGTTATCCCTATTTTTCTAAAACGTTACGTGATGTTGAATGACGTTTTTTTTAGTTTAAACAACAAAAAAATATTTTTATTCATCAAATTTCCCTCTATTTTTACGGCCGTTTAGCCTTAACCAAGCTCGCTGTCTTACCAACGGCATAAATCTTCATCACATAAATAACCAATCACTCGATTGAGCATTTGGCTTTATCCTGCTTAACCATGTTTGTGGCTGTCGAAAGTCAGTCTTTAGAATAGGAATAGTCAAACTTTTGAACGAGAGTTAATATGTGGCCGAAAAACCAGACCTGCGGGTCATTTTTTAGAACAGTTTCCCTAATATTTTTATTGGGCTGCTCCAGCTTTACCCTAGTTGCTCAAACCCCTATCGAGTTAATTACTTATTCTAGTCCTCTTCCCACAAGTAATCCCTCGACTACTTTAGTTACTGCTCCAACGGATGCGATCAATAATATCATTCCAAACGAGGACTATAACGTCAATTATGGAACAGGGGATAATCTCGAAATAGCCTCATACACTGTAGCGGGATTTACTTATGACAATTTTGTATTACCCGATACCTTGGTGATACGGAGGACCGATAATCAATTTTTTATCAACATTTGGTATACTTTGGGTTCATTGGATAATGTGTCTGACCCCCATGAAGTGGATGTTGATGCTGATATGGTAAGTGATGCCGATGCTCTTTATCAGAGCGGGGTGTTGAATGCTGGTTATGATAATATCTTGGTAAACTCTGATGATGAAGGCTTAAGCACAATTCAGGCTCAGGTAGAAAGGTTGGATGTAATTTGGTACACGGGTATAGTGACTTGTCAACCAGATAGCGCGGTTTTTCCAATAATCGAAAGAGGGGGGAATGATTCCATTAAAATTGCGGCTATTAAGTCATTAGACGTTAATGGCGACCCAGCTTCATACGGAGAGATGGTTGAGGTAGTTGATTCTGATTGGCCAGATGATAATGATGATGGTAATGGAAGCGAAGGAGGGCGATCTTTTGATAACTATTTGATTTTAAGAAGACAAACTAAGGGTCTTGATCCTAGTCCTATCATTAATATTGGTACGCTTTACTCTCAAAATCCTCAGAGTATTCAAGGAATTGCAGTATCCTTTACAGATTTGGGAATTGCAGAAAACGAGGTGATTTATGGTTTCTCATTGTTTGCATACGATGTTGATGACGAATTTCACGACTTAACTGATATAAATACTTTTCCTGATACCACAAAAGCTAGTACTTCTGGATTAGATTTGGTTGCCGGCCTTTCGGCAGGGGTATCCTCAGATAATTGTCTTTCTCCCGCTGTTGGGCCTGGGGGGTATAAGAAAACCTTAAGCACTTGGCTTAAAGCTAATGCTGGAGTAACTACTGCGGTTGATGGAAGCACGGTATCCGATTGGCAAGATCAATGGATTGCAGATCATGATGCTGTTTCTGGTACAGCTTCCAATCCAACATACAGAAGCACTTCTTCCAATATAAACTTTAATCCTACAGTAGACTTTACCTCAGGTTCTACTTCTCTGAGCATTGATACAAATTCAGATTTTAATGATCCGGGGCCATTTACAACTAAGGGGCTCAACATTGCTTTTAGAACAAGTACAAGTGACGTTTCAACCCGACAGGTGATTTATGAGCAAGGGGGAAATGGAACTGGAATGATTGTATACGTGCGCGATGGGAATCTACATCTTTCTGCATGGAATCGAACTAACGATGGCCCTGGCTCACCTTGGAATAACTCAGGAAATATCAGTACGGTTAGTGTTCCGGTAGATACTAATAAAGAGTACATCGTAACTTTTGAATACAACGGTAATTCTTCCACTACAGGAACAATCACAGGTTATTTGAATGGTCAAAGTTTCGGTTCTTTATCAAACGTTGGTCTTCTTTATACAATGGGAGGTATTGAAATGGGAGCCTCTGATGGCACATCACGATATGATGATGTGTTGAACGATTCTAATACGAACTCTTACTTCGGAGAAATATCAGAGTTCATCTACTGTTCAGAGCCAGCCAGTTTCCCTGCCATTCAACGTTATAAAATTGAAAGTTACCTCGCTTTAAAATATGGAATTACCTTAGATCAGTCTTCACCAGTTAATTACTACAACTCGGACGGAGTGCCTATTTTCAATACTACAAATAGCGCATCCATTGGTGGTTATTTAGAATACAATAAAGATATCGCGGGTATTGGCAGGGATGACGCTTCAGTCTTTGAGCAGCAAAAATCCAAAAGCGAAAACGACAACTCTGTTGTTACCATTGATCATGGAGGTTCTTTCTCAAAAGATGACTCTTGGTTGATTTGGGGAAATGATGGTGGAGATTTGACAGATGATGAAACCACTGATGTGCCATCTATTATTGCAAGGAGGCTAGAAAGGGTTTGGAGAGTAGCCGAAACGAATGAAACAGGTGCAAATACTATTTCTTTCGATATATCAGGAATGACTTTCGATATAGGTTCACCAGCTGCTTCTGATTTTAGTTTGCTAATTGGTGGAGAAGAATCAGGTGCCACTTTCACTTCTGCTCAAATCTATACTGGAGCTACTTTAAGCGGAAATACTTTGACTTTTTCTGGAGTGGATTTCGAGAACGGACAGTACTTCACACTGGGAACCCGATTTGTTAGTTGTGGGCCTGGTAATGTTACTTCAGGGCTATCATTATGGTTAAGGGCCGATTTGGGTCCAAATACCTTGGCCGATGGTGATGATGTTTCTAATTGGGGAGATTTTGCAGCCTCTAACGATGCTTCTGGTTCAAGCAACCTTCCTAGCTATGTTGAAAATGGACTGAACTTTAACCCTTCAGTAAACTTCGACTTGTCAAATTCAGAGACACTGGCTGGTTTGGCCGGTTTCAATACTACAGCCTATTACATCGTTTTCACTCCAAATACCAATATGACTGCCGCAAGTGGAACGTATGTGGTTGTGGGCTTTGATAGCGATAATGCATTCTCGAATATTGGAGGTTTCGTTATTGGCGATGCCAATGATGATCTTGCATCAGAATTATTTACCCATATGGTGGGTAAAGAGGGGGCTACCAGATATAGCACGGGAGTTCATGATATTACGTATGGCTCTCAAATATACGCTGGCACAAACTTATTAGCTGGTGTTAGAGATGATGCCGCTGTGAGTCCAAGTGCTACCGAAATAAATATCAATGGAATAGATTTGGCCGATTTATCGTCTGGTACGCTTATTACAGAAACGGATGTAGCTTATAATTTAGCGCGCTATAGCGAAAACAATTCTCTTGCTTTAGATGAGTATTTTGACGGTACAATTTCCGAAGTAATATCATTTTCAACACGACCTGATGATGTTGATCAGCATGCTCGTATACAATCTTATCTCGCCATAAAATATGGACTGACTTTGGATCAAACGGTTGGCCAGGATTATTTGAACTCAGCAGGTAGTACGATTTGGAATGCAACAGATAATAGTGGTTATGACAATAATATAGCTGGAATAGGTAGAGACGATAATTCTTGTTTCACACAAAAGCAATCGAAAAACCAGGAATCCGGATCGATTTTAACCATTGGTTTAGGCGAGATTGCCGAAACCAATCTTGAAAATGAAAATGTTTTCACTGCCGATCAATCTTTTATGGTTTGGGGACATGATGGAGGTAGTATAGAATTATTTGATGTTAATACTTCTGATGTGCCTTCTGGGGTTACAGAAAGAATGGAGCGCGTTTGGAAGGTAGATGAAACGGGAACCGTGGGTGGTACATCAATTAGCTTTGATCTAACCAATCTGTTTTATTCTAGTTACGCGGAGGATTTCAAATTAATTATTTCAAGTTCATCTACAATGAGTTCAGGTAGAACCATTGGTGGAGGTGTTTTGGAAAACGACATTCTTACATTTGACAATATCGATTTGGCCGATGGTGAGTTCTTTACTTTAGGAACAGCTGTAGAAGATTGTTATCCAGGAGGTGTTTCTACTGGTGGTCTGTCGCTTTGGCTTAAGGCAAATTATGGAGTGGATGCTACAAATGATATGGACGATGTAAGTGAGTGGCTAGACGCAAGTGGATCAGGAAATGATGCAGTTGCAGTTTCTGGTAGCACGCCAATTGCACCTAACTATAAAACACAAGTTTTCAACTTTAACCCTTCGGTAAGATTTTATGACCCAGGCTCAGAGGAATTTATTTCTTATTTGAGAACTAACAATGGAAATGTAGCCAGTGGGGATATGACAGTTTTTGCTGTCTATGCATCGACCATTGCATCTGGAAGTACCACATTTTTTGAAGATTCACCCGCCATTGTAAGTTCAGGAACAGGAGATACGGATTTGGATTATGGCTTATCTCTTCAAAATGGAAAATTAGGCTTGAATGCGTCTAATACATCCGGTTATGACATTGTAAGTAGTTCTAGCTATAATGGTGGAAAACCAAGAATCGCATCTTTCACTAGAACTCAAGCTGTTGATGCTTCTGGAATTAAATTGTATGTTGATTCAGACTTGGTAGGAACCACTGCCTCTGACAATGCTTCCTTGAGTGATGGAGCTATTGGAATAGGTAATAATAGTGGTAGTAGGTTGCAAAGCCAGTTTGCTGGAGATATTGCCGAAGTAATTGTGTTTTCTAGTGTGCTATCGGCAACCGAGAGAGCGCAGGTAGATTCCTATTTAGCCATTAAGCATGGTATTACTAGAGCTGCAGAATCAGGCGAGGAGGATTACTTGGCTGCAGATGGCGGCATAGTTTGGGATTGGAGTGAGGAAACCTCATATGACTACAATATTGCAGGAATAGCTCGGGATGATGCTTCTTGTTTCTTGCAAGAAAAATCAAAAAGTTCAAATAGTGGCTCCATTCTTACGATTGAATCAGCGGAGGCAATGGATACGGATGACTCTTATATGATTTGGGGAAGCGAGAACGTGCCACTTGAAGGAGGAAAAGCTGATGGAAATACTGAGTTTGACGACAGTCAAGTTCAAAGTAGACTTTTCAGAGAATGGTATGTTCAAGAGTCAGGAACAATAGGTAAAGTGAATGTTACTTTCAACCTATATGAGGTTACTGGCGCTTATGGTGTTGGAACTAATAATATGAATCAAATTCGATTGATGCTAGATGATGATGGAGAATTTACCTCTGGTGTTACATTGGTGGCTCCGACTTCATATAACTCTGTCAACAAAACCGTTACGTTCAGTCTCGATTTGGCAGATGGAGATTATTTCACACTTGGATCATTAGAATCTGCAGCATTGCCAATTACTCTGGTTTCTTTTGAAGCAAAGAATAAGGATAACAAACAAGTTGATCTTCGCTGGGCTACCGCAGCAGAAGAAGGAAATGCCTTCTTTACCATAGAAAGAAGTGCCAATGGACAAAACTTTGAGTCAATTGGAGTGGTAGAAGGTGCTGGTACAACGGATGTATTCAGAACTTACGAGTATGTTGATGCCAAACCACTTTCTGGAATTTCATATTATCGATTGAAGCAGACCGACACCAATGGGAACTTCACTTATTCTTCGGTAGAACGTGTAGTTGTAAACTCTGCAGTTGCTGAATTTACCGCCTCATTCCATGCTTACCCTAACCCTGTTTCTAATAGTGAGAAGCTCAATATTCAATACAAAGTTGAGGCAGCTCAAGATTTAGGACTTCAAATTGTTGGCATGAATGGAATGCTCTTAGCCGAGGAAACAGTAAGTGTAAATGCAGGAGAAGGCACGTTAGAATTGGATGCTCAGAAACTCTCTAAAGGTTTAAACCTGATTAGAATTGTTGATAGGGATAGAAGAATTTACACGCTTAAAGTGATTAAGAGATAGGTTATTCTGCGTAATAATCCAGAATGTGCTGAGAAATGACACGATAAATTTCTGCTAACTCAGAGTCGTTTTGAAGTGCACTAAAGTGCTTATCGAGAATTTCCATATCACCTCTTTTGGCTGGCCCTGTTTGAGCATTTTCAGGGCCAATCGCTAAAGATTTATTTAGCGTTTCGACAATCAGTGGTTGAAGCAGTTCGAAATTCAAATTTTGAGCTTCGAGAATGTTCTTGGCAATAGTGAACATATGATTAGTGAAATTGCAGGCAAACACAGCAGAAAGGTGAATTACCTTTCTGGCCTTGCTATCCATTATCTCTGTTTTGGAGCTAATACTTCTCCCTAATGCCAAAAGAATTTTTTCTGTGAATTTATTTTCACCCTCAATACCAATCGGAATTTCGGAGAAATCTACCTTTTTACCTTTGCTAAAAGTTTGAAGGGGGTAGAATACACCTACATTTTCCGTTTGAGCATAACCCAATGCTTTTAATGGCACCGAGCCTGAGCAGTGCGCCAAAACTCCATTTTTAGGAAGTTGAATAGAGGGAGCAATTTCAGCAATGGCATCGTCAGATATTGCCAAGAGAAAGACGTTCGCTTTGCTATTCGAAAAATTGAGATTGTTAGTAACGTTGGCGTTGAAGAAGTCGAGTGCAAAACTTTTAGCTTTTCCGATATCTCTACTGTAGATATCGGTAACAATGTGTCCCGCATTTTCTAAGCTCCTGGCTAAATGCCATGCTACATTTCCCGTTCCTAATATGGCAACATTCATACTCACCGTGCTAATCTACAAAGTGGAGAGACATAATTGCTTTCTAGCGGTCAAAAATTGAAGAGGGGCATTTTCTGTGAGAACTTCTTTTAACGTGAATTTCTCTAATTACCCTTGGGCTATTTTCAACATGGCTTCCACAAGTCTGTCTAAATCATATTTAGTAGTATAAACATGAGGCGTTATTCTAGGGCCGTTGATTTTTTCATATTTAACCGGGCTCGTATGAATTTTATATTCATTAAATAGGCGGTTATGAACTGGGCCAGCATCCATTCCCTCTACACCTAAATTGCAAAGCGCACAGCTAAATCTACCGTCTAATGAAGTATAAGTATTAATATTCTTGTGTTCCGAAACGGGCTTGGCCCAGTATTCTTTTAAGTATTGAAGTCTGGCTTGCTTTCTGGCGGAACCAATGGCGTTATGAAAATTCAGAGCTCCTCCAATGGCTTGTTCTGTAGCAAAAGAGCGCGTTCCTATATTTTCGAACTTTCTGATATTATCTTCTTGCCCTTCGGGCGAACCTAAAAGCGGCCAAATATCTTTAATCCTCTCTTTTCTGATGTAAAGCAAACCAGTTCCGAAAGGTGCACAGAGCCATTTGTGGAGGCTTGTCCCAAAGTAATCGCAGCCCAAATCAGTGATTTTGAAATCTAAATGTGCGAAAGTATGAGCTCCATCAACTACTGAAGCAATGCCTCTTTTTCGCGCTTCTGTGCAAAGTTTTTTGGCGGGCATAATTTGACCCGTCCAATTGAGCATATGAGTAATGTGAAAAACCTTGGTACGAGGCGTAACTGCATCGGTGAATTTCTTTACTATGGCATCTTCATCCTCACTCGGCAAATCTAAATCCAACCAAACGAGCTTTATTCCGTCTCTTTTTTCTCGTTGCCTCCATGCGTTCATCATGTTTGGGTAATCATACTTAGTGAGGATTATTTCGTCACCAGGCTTCAAGTCCATCCCAAAAATGACTGTATTCATGGCCTCAGTGGTATTTCGGTTTATTGCCAATTCATCGGCAGAGCAGCCAGCCAATACAGCCAGTTTATCACGAATGGGTTCGCGCCCTTGATCCAATATGCGCCACATGTAGTAAGAAGGAGCTTCATTGGCGTATTGGTAATAGCGAATGGTGGCATCTTGAACCACTTTGGGTTGTGGACTTACTCCTCCATTATTTAGGTTGATGATGTTAGGAGAAGTAGTATAAGCCTGTTGAATACGTAGCCAAAGTTCTTCGTCTTGTGCTGCCATTTCGGGCGAAAGTCGATTTAGCTGAAGCATCGCTTCGCTAACGTCTTCTGCAACAGATTTTTGAAAAAGAGAAGTTAAAGAGAGGCTTCCCGCAGTTAAAAAAGTTCTTCTGATAAATGATCTTCTTGAATCCATAACCTTAAAAAATTACGGTATTCAAATTAGGGAAATTTTTAAGCTTAGAAAATTGGAAGCAAGTTAGAAAGGGAGCTTATCATTCAACTCCCTTGTCTCTCATTTTCATAAATTCGATATATCGTCTTCTAATGGCAATGATAAATCCAGCGATCATCACCAAGGTGCCGATCCAAAGAATGTTGATGTGTGGTTTCTCCAAGGCCTTCATAATAATAAAATCCTTTTGAGTTGTATTGATGCCCAAAGTCACAGAGTCATTTTCAGGATTAATGGCCTCAACGGTAATTTTTGAAGCGATTTCTTTAATTACATCGGGCTGTTTGCCTACTTGGTTATTTTGGATTACGAAAATAGGTTGAGCGATATATTTCTCATTATTTTCAGCGTATACTGTAATGTTGGCTCTAACAGCTAAATCGTTTGGCCCTAAACTGGTGAAGCTTACTTGGTCAATTCTTTCCAAACCATTGAAATCGGCTACATAATCATTCACAAAAAAACGGTCGCCAATTTTTACTTCAATTTCTTCCTTCTCGCTCCAATCTATATCTTCTTCAAAGTTTGGCTTTACTGAAACATAGGAGTAGATATCTCTTCCCCAGAGCTTTTTAATGTCGGGAGAAATCACATCACCCATTTGAGGGTTAACCTGAATACGAGGATAAAGAGAGAACTTTTTACCGGTATTTACATTCTCGTAGTCCACTTGGTAAAAGAAGTTTTCAGGGTTTTGAAGGTAAACCGTATCGCCAGCTTGTGCATATGCCTTGCCTTCAACAACAATATCCTGCTTAGTGACTTTGTAGTAAGGATCTTCAGTGTCGTTCAAACTCGATTTTCTTACATAACCAGGTACATCATATACCTGAACCAGCTCATTTCTATATGTGATTTGGTATTTATCCATATAGCTTGGCTCGTTCAAAAACAGTGGGATATTAGTCTGATTTTGCTCATCTGTCCATTCCTTGCTAATCGTCATGGTGTTGAGAGAAATAGACTTAGAGTAACCTTCAGAGAACATTATGCCAAGCAACATCATGGCAATACCAATGTGGGCAATGGAACCACCAATCAATTTGTAGCTTCCGCTTTTGAGTAAGTCGATTAAGATTTTCGTGTTGGCTACAACAGAATACACACCCGAAACCAAAATAATGATGAATACCGGATTGGTTATTTTGGCCAAAACAAAAATGGCAGCACTTAATAATAAAGAGATCAGCACGGGATAGGTAAGTGCGGCTATCAGCTTTTGCTTGTCCATTTTCTTCCAGAAGAAGAATTGGCCAGTTCCTGATAAGAAAGCGATGCCTACAGCAAACCACATTTGCCATTTAGAATAAAACTCTACTTGATCGGCCGGTGGGGCTAACGAAGAAAGTCCTCCAAACAGTTCTACAATTTTGTTGAAAACAGGGAATGAAGTTGGAATCAATACCTGAAACGCCATAAGGCATAAGGTAAGTGCACCGATAAAGATCCAAAATTCGCGAGAATAGGTAGAAGCTTCTTTATCTGAACTTGGTATTTCGTGCCAAACCCGAGCCGCAAAAACTATTGAGATGGCTATAAAGAAGAACAAATAAACCAATAATTGCCCAGAGAGACCGAGATCTGTAAATGAGTGAACCGATGCATTTCCTAGAATTCCACTTCTTGTTAAAAAGGTAGAATAAAGGATAAGAATGAAGGCTGTAATTACCAGAATAATGGAAGTTTTAAGAGCGGTTGCACTCTTCTTGAAAGTAATCATAGTGTGAATACTCGCCACCATAATAAGCCAAGGCACATAAACGGCATTTTCAACAGGATCCCAGTTCCAATAGCCTCCAAAATTCAGGGTTTCGTAAGCCCAATAACCACCCATGATAATGGCAGTTCCCAAAATCATGGTACCGAAGATTGTCCATGGAAGCGCTGGGCGAACCCATTCTTTATAGCGGCCAGTCCAAAGGCCGGCAATACAATACGAGAATGGAATCAGTGAACATGCAAAGCCTAAAAAGGTCATTGGAGGGTGAATTACCATCCAATAGTTTTGAAGAAGAGGATTCAGGCCCGTTCCATCTTCAGGAATAAAATCAGGGTTGATTAGAAATATTGGGTCGCTAACTACATCGCGGAGCAATAGAAAAGGAGAGCTTCCTATTTTTAGGTCTCCAAACACAACACCTAAAATCATAGAAGCTAGGAAGGCTTGAACTACTGAAAAAACAGTCATTACAGGAGCTTCCCACTTTCTGTTGGTTTTAACGATGATAAAACCTAAAAGAGCATTCCAGAAGAGCCAAAGTAGAAAACTTCCTTCTTGACCTTCCCAAAAAGAAGCGATGATATAATAAACAGGAAGGTTTTCAGATGCATGGCTCCATGCATAGTGATATTCAAAATAGTTGTTGTAGATAATCGCAAAAAGGGTGGCAACCACACCTATGATGGATAATCCGTGAATAATAAATACAGTTCTACTAAAGTTGTTCCAAGGCGATTTTCCAATTTCATTGTTCAGCGTTGCTTTGAAATAGCCAAAGGCCGCCAAAAGTGAGGTAACAAACGAAACAATGATGAGTAAATGGCCGGTATTACCAATACCTGTATGTATCATTCAAAAAGGGCTTAAGAATTAAAGGGCAGTTTCTTCGTATTTCGAAGGACACTTAAGAAGAATTTTATCGGCTATGAATCTGTCGTTATGGTAACCACCAATAACCACTACTTTTTCTGACCTGAGAAAATCAGAAGGCATTGGCTCGTTATAAAAAACAGTTTGTTCTTGTTGATTGTCGTCAACCATTACAAAAGAAACAGAAAGGTGGTCGTTGCTTGGGTTTACCCCAACTACTTGACCCACAGAATTCTTTTTTAATTCACCCACAACGTGGATTTTCTTGCTGCTACCGGTTTGAGCCATTTCTTGGGCTTCACCAAAAGTAACATAAGAGCTGGCGTTACTCTGAGTAGAAATGATGATCGCAATTGCGATAGCAATTACAACGATTCCAATGATACTTGACTTTTTCATAGCACGATATTTATATGGCTTCAACGGTATGAAGCCTCAATTCGCGTGCAAAATTACAACACAAACCACTAGGAATTAACCTTTTCCTTAAAAACCTCTTTCTCTAATCTGCTTATTTTCCTATCCACGGAAATGGTGTATCCAATTAGGCCGGCAAATACCGTCATGATTACGGCTACAACCACGTAAATTTTTCCATTAGACCTCATGGCATCAGCCATTTCGATAGAATTATTACCGTAATCGTTGTCAGTAATGGCAATTTTATCTTGAGCAGAAATTGCCATGGTTACGAAAAGGAAAAGAATGGTAAAATATTTTTTCATCGTAGTTAATCTTCAAGTGTACGTTCAATTTGTTTTGCCCTTACTCTTAGTGATGTTATCCAAACACCAAGAAGTGTCCATCCAATAACAGCAGGATAGAAAATTATCCTCAGCTTACTGTCCATGTCATAAGCATTAAATCCTGGGTTGCCGCCATTTCCTGGATGAAGAGAGTTAGGGGAAAGTCTGGGTAGAATGAACAATAAAGGAATCATAGCTGCGTAAGCAAAAACATTATATACCGCACTTACTCGGGCTTTTTGCTGCTCGTCTTTCATAGAGTTTCGAAGAACCAAATAGGCAAAATAGATGAGCAAACAAATAGCAGCTGCATTCTGTTTTGGATCTCCGCTCCAAGGTTCACCCCATGTAAAACTTGCCCATTCCGCACCGGTAATGATGCCTAGGATGCCAAATAGAATTCCTGAATTCGCAAATTCGATGGATTTGTCATCGTTGATAGCAAGGCCTGATCGGAGGTATTTAATGGCAAAAACTACAGAAGCTGTAAGCAGTATTACCATTCCAAACCACATGGTTACGTGAAAGTGGAGGTTTCTAATGGTCTCGTTAAGAATGTCAAGACGGGGGGCATCATTTAATAAGCCGGCAATGATGATATAAACCAGTAAAATGACGCAAAGGGCTTTCCACCAAATTTTCTTCATAAGTCTCGCTTTAAGTTGTGGCAATTGCCTAAACTTTCAACTCAAAAGGTCTTATCCTTTAGCTGCGCCAAAGATAGGGGAATAACAAGTAGGAAACCGCGATAATAATGGCATTTATTGCAACCAAAACCAATATTTCATCCGTGCTGGCCGATCTTTCTAAACCATCCATAGCATTTTTTGAAAGCTTAATCACCATTAGAATTATGGGCAATATGACAGGGAAGCTTAACACGGCCATTAGAGAAGTACTGTTTTCCGCTTTTGCGGCAATTCCTGAAATCATGGTTAGGCTTGAAGCTAGCCCAACGGAACCCAATACAAGTGAAATAACAAAATATAAAGTGTCGAATTGAGCACCTTCATCTGCCCTTGTCATGACAAACGAATAAATGACGAACCCTACCAGTGACAGTCCAAGTAAAAGAATTGCATTATAGATAGTTTTGGAGATGATGATTTCTTCTGGGCTAGCAATGGAATAATAATATAATCCTCGGCCTTTCAACTCTTGAATAAAGCTTTTTGCTACAGAATTTACCGCTGTGAATAATATGATTATCCAAAACAGAGCATTCCAAGTAATGGGCTCTATAGCGCCTGCTTTAAGGCCAAAACTCATATAACATACAAAAACAGTACTTGCCAAATAAAGGATCATACCATTCAATGCAAACCTTTGCCTCCATTCGGAAAGTAATTCCTTACTAATCAGTGATAAAATTTGGACGTTTTTCATTTAAGAAAGCAAAGATAAATACTAGGTTTGTAGCTTTTAGGGCGAATTTACATTTTAGAAATTATATGGCCAGCAGTAAAGCAAGACATTTAGCCAAAACGGTTACCTGGAGAATCGTTGGTACAATAGACACAATGACTTTGGCATGGATTATTTCTGGCAATCCTATGACTGGCTTTAAAATAGGAGCAGCAGAAGTGGTTACTAAAATGTTGCTCTACTACTTTCACGAAAGGATTTGGTACAAAGTGAACTTTGGTTTAGACAGACGTGAAGAGAGAAAAAACAGAATTAAAAGATCTGAAAGTGTTGCGGAGAACATCTTTAAACAGTCTTTTAAGATCAATAGTGACAAAAGAGAAGAACTCTTGGAGCAAAAACCCTTGCTCATTTGGTTTACTGGTCTTTCAGGTTCTGGCAAATCAACCATGGCCAATCTACTTGAGTCCGAACTTCATGCTAGTGGATATAAAACCTACATTCTAGATGGAGATAATGTAAGAAAAGGTTTATGCAAAGACCTCGCATTTACCGAAGAAGATAGAGTTGAGAACATTAGAAGAATTGGAGAAGTGGGTAAACTTTTTCTCGATTCAGGGATTATTGTTCTTTCGGCCTTTGTATCTCCTTTCGAAAGTGATAGAGAACAGGTCAAGAATTTGATAGGAAGTGATAACTTTGTGGAAGTTTTTGTCGATTGCCCTTTGGAGGTCTGTGAACAGAGAGATGTGAAAGGGTTATACAAAAAGGCTCGTAAAGGAGAAATCAAAAACTTTACGGGTATAAACTCACCATTCGAGGCACCTAAAAATCCTGATGTAATTCTGAAAACGGCAGAAGAGGAACCAAAAATTCTTTTGAATAAGCTGTTAGAAATAATTGAACCGAAAATCACAATAAATAAAAATGTCGAAGTATAATTTGACACACCTTCAAGAACTGGAGTTTGAGGCCATCTATATTATTAGAGAAGTTTACGCCCAGTTCGAAAATCCTGGTATTTTATTTTCTGGAGGAAAGGACTTTATTGTAGTCACCCACCTAGCAAGAAAAGCATTTTGGCCATCCAAGGTTCCTTTTCCATTAATTCATGTTGATACTGGGCACAATTTTCCTGAAACTATAAAATTTAGAGACGACCTTATTGATGAACTAGGAGCTAGGCTGGTAGTAGGCTCTGTACAAAAGTCGATAAATGACGGGCGAGTTCAAGAAGAAACAGGTAAAGACGCTTCAAGAAACTGGCTTCAGATCACCACGTTGCTTGACACCATTGAGGAGCATCAGTTTGATGCACTTATGGGAGGAGCTCGTAGAGATGAAGAAAAGGCCAGGGCAAAAGAAAGATTTTTCTCTCATAGAGATGATTTTGGCCAGTGGGACCCAAAAAATCAACGACCTGAACTCTGGAACCTCTTCAACGGAAAGAAACGGACAGGAGAACATTTCAGAGTGTTCCCCATCAGTAACTGGACGGAAATGGATGTTTGGCAATACATTTTAATGGAAAACATTGCTATTCCTTCACTCTACATTGCTCACGAAAGAGAAGTGGTTTGGAGAAACAACACCTGGTTACCAAATTCAGAGTTTTTGACTTTAAGAGAAGGTGAAGAGGTAATAAAAAAACAAATCAGATTCAGAACCTTAGGTGATATTACAATTACCGGAGGCATAGAATCAGATGCCGATAATCTAGAAAAAATTGTAGCTGAAGTAGCAGCCGCTCGTCAAACGGAACGTGGAAATAGAGCCGATGACAAGCGATCAGAAACTTCAATGGAAGACCGAAAAAAGGAGGGATACTTTTAATGGAAAATTCTTACCTAGACATGGAATTATTGCGCTTCTCAACGGCAGGTAGCGTAGATGACGGAAAAAGTACACTGATTGGTCGTTTGCTTTTTGATAGCAAGTCGATTTTTGAAGATCAGCTCGATCAAGTAGAAAGCTCGAGTAAAAGAAGAGGTTTAGAACATACCGATTTGGCTCTTTTAACCGATGGTTTGAAAGATGAACGGGAGCAAGGAATTACCATTGACGTGGCTTATCGATACTTCGCTACTCCAAAACGTAAGTTTATTATTGCCGATACCCCAGGCCACATTCAGTATACACGAAATATGGTTACTGGTGCTTCTACGGCCAACTTAGCATTAATTCTTGTAGATGCTAGAAAAGGCTTGGTTGAGCAAACTTATCGCCACAGCTTTATTGCTTCATTGCTCCAAATTCCTCACCTCATTGTATGTGTAAACAAAATGGATTTGGTGGATCACAGCGAAGAAGTATTCGAGCAGATTAAAAGTGATTACCAAGACTTTGCTGCTAAGCTGGATGTTAAAGACATTCGATTCATCCCAATTAGTGCACTGAATGGTGATAACGTGGTAAACGAATCGGAAAATATGCCTTGGTATAAAGGAGCTACTCTTTTATACACTTTGGAAACGATCCATATCGCAAGCGATTATAACCATATCGACTGCCGTTTTCCTGTACAAACTGTAATCAGACCTAAAAAGGACGAGTTTCATGATTATAGAGGTTATGCGGGTAGAGTAGCTGGTGGCGTATTTAAGAAGGGTGACGAAATAGTCGCGCTTCCTTCAGGTTTTTCTTCAAAAATCAGTGGTATACATACCATGAATGGCGAAGTAGAAGAAGCTTTTGCTCCTATGTCGGTGAGTATTACTTTAGAAGATGAAATCGACATTGCCAGAGGAGATATGATTGTTCGCAAAAACAATCAGCCTGATGTTTCTCAAGAGTTTGATGCCATGTTATGTTGGTTCAATAATAGAGGCTTGCAGCCTAGAACTAAGTTTACATTGATGCACGCAAATAATGAGGTAAAGGCCATGATCAAGGATGTCCATTACAAATTAGATATCAATACTTTGCATAGAGATGAAAGTGATAAAAATGTTGGAATGAACGATATTATCAGAGTTTCACTCAGAACAACCAAACCTTTGATGAAGGATGCATACCGAAAAAACAGACTAACGGGGTCTCTTATTTTGGTAGATGAATCAACAAATGAAACTGTTGCGGCAGGAATGATTATCTGATGACTGAAAAGGAACTATCAAACCTGCTTTCTATCTCAAAAGAAGCTGCTTTGAAAGCAGGTGAAGCTATTCTGGAGATCTACGAAAGTGAGGATTTCAGCATTGAACATAAAAAGGATGACTCGCCTTTAACCAAGGCAGATAAGGCAGCGCATTCAGTTATCGTTTCTTTTCTTAAGGAAACTGAAATTCCGATTTTAAGCGAAGAAGGGAGGGAAATTCCTTATGAGGAGAGGTCTTCTTGGAGTTGTTTATGGGTTGTGGATCCTCTTGATGGCACAAAGGAATTTATCAAAAGAAATGGTGAATTTACTGTAAACATTGCTCTTGTAGAAGATGGGATTCCAATTCTCGGAGTAGTATATGCTCCTGTAATCGATAAGTTGTATTACGCGGCAAAGAGTATGGGAGGATTTCTCTTCTCAAAAGAAGGAGAAAGAGAACTAACTCTTGCTAAGCCTTTAGACTTAAAACAGGTTGGTTTACGCGTTGTGGCTTCACGTTCACATTTAAATGATGAAACTAAGCAGTTTCTTGAAACTTTGGTTGATCCAGAGATAGTGAGTATGGGTAGCTCTTTAAAGTTTATGATGCTGGCTGAAGGCCTTGCAGATATTTACCCACGTTTTGCTCCAACTATGGAATGGGATACAGCAGCAGCCCATGCTGTTTTGAAGGAGCTAAATTATCAAGTTAAAAACCAAGAAGACCAAGATCTAATATATAACAAAGAGAATCTTTTAAATCCATTTTTTAGCGCTCATTGAGTACAAATATGTCAGAAAGCAAAATTGCAATTATTGGATTAGGTTACGTTGGTTTACCTCTGGCTGTCGCTTTTGCAGAAAAATATAAAGTTCTAGGGTTCGACATCAATCAAGGTAGAATTGATGAGTTGAATAGCGGGCACGATCACACACTAGAAGTTGAAGATGACCTGCTGAAGTCTGTATTGATCGAGAAATATGGCGACATTGGATTATACAATACAAGCTCTATCAATGATTTATCGAATTGTAACGTGTTTATAGTTACAGTGCCAACTCCAATTGATGATGATAGAAACCCAGATTTGACGCCTTTGGTTAAGGCTTCAGAGACGGTTGGTAAAGTTTTGAAAGAAGGTGATTTAGTAATTTACGAATCGACCGTATATCCTGGTGCAACTGAAGAGAGATGTGTTCCTGTTTTGGAACAAATATCTGGTTTGAAATATAATGAAGGATTCTTCTGTGGATACTCCCCAGAAAGAATTAATCCAGGCGATAAAGAACATACAGTTAAGAAGATTTTGAAAGTAACTTCTGGATCGACTCCTGAGATTGCTGAGAAAGTGGATCAACTTTACAAAAGCGTGATCACTGCTGGTACTTATAAAGCAGCTAGTATTAAAGTAGCTGAGGCGGCCAAAGTGATCGAGAACTCTCAAAGAGACATTAATATTGCCTTTGTGAATGAACTCGCTATGATTTTCAACAAAATGGATATCGATACAGTAGATGTTCTTGAAGCAGCAGGTACGAAATGGAACTTCTTGCCCTTTAGGCCAGGTTTAGTTGGAGGGCATTGTATTGGAGTAGATCCATATTATTTGGCTCAAAAGGCTCAAAAGGTAGGCTATTATCCTCAAATTCTATTGGCTGGAAGAAGACTGAATAACAGCATTGGCCCTTATGTTGGTAGTCAAGTGGTTAAACTTTTGATGAAAAAGGGTAAAGTAATTAACAACTCTAAAGTTTTGGTTTTAGGGATTACTTTTAAAGAAAACTGCCCGGACATTCGAAATTCAAGGGTCATCGATATTGTAACTGAACTTAAGGATTTCGAGGTGAATGTGGATGTTTTTGATCCATGGGCTAACAACGATGAGGTGAAACATGAATATGGCTTGGATTTGATTTCTAAGGATAACTTAGATTTGAAGTCATATGATGGTCTTGTGTTGGCTGTATCTCATAAAGAGTTCAAAGAAATGATAACCAGTGATTCTATTAATGCTGGTTCAGTTGTATATGATGTGAAATCGTTCCTTCCACGGGAAATAATAACCTCGAGATTATAATGGCAAAAATTCTAATTACTGGAACGGCAGGTTTCATCGGCTTTCACTTGGCTCAAAAGCTATTAGAAAGAGGAGATGAAGTTGTTGGGTTAGACTGTGTAAACGACTATTATGACATTCGTGTAAAGCATGGTCGTTTGGCTTTGACAGGAATTGATCATAATAAAATTTCTTATAATGAACTGGTTCAAAGCACGAAATACAAAGGCTACAAGTTTATCCAGTTACAATTAGAGGATACCGCCAATGTCAATGCTCTTTTTAAAAGTCAAAAGTTTGACAAGGTAATTAATTTGGCCGCTCAAGCCGGGGTAAGGTATAGCCTCGAAAACCCAAGGGCCTATATAGATAGTAATATTATTGGTTTTGTCAATATTCTTGAAGCTTGTAGACACAATCAAGTAAAACATCTTTCTTATGCCAGTAGCTCTTCGGTTTATGGTTTGAATGAAACTATGCCATTCTCGGTTCATCATAATGTGGATCACCCCATAAGCCTTTATGCTGCAAGCAAGAAGAGCAATGAATTAATGGCGCATACTTACAGTCATTTGTTTGGCTTGCCAACTACCGGTCTGCGTTTCTTTACTGTTTACGGTCCATGGGGAAGACCAGATATGGCACTTTTCCTTTTTACAAAGGCTATTTTAGAAGGCAATCCGATTAATATTTTCAACAATGGTGAAATGTCCCGAGACTTTACCTATATCGATGATATTGTTGAAGGAGTAATTAGGGTTAATGATAATCCCCCAACTGGTAATCAATCTTGGACGGGTGCTTCTCCAGATCCGGGTTCATCTAAAGCACCATATTTGGTGTACAATATCGGGAACAACTCTCCAGTAAAATTGATGGACTTTGTTTCTACTATTGAAAAGACGTTAGGTGTGGAGGCTAAAAAGAATTTTATGCCAATGCAGGCGGGAGATGTAGCGGCTACTTATGCCGATGTTCAGGATTTGATTGACAATCTAGGTTACAAGCCAGGAACTTCTTTAGAATATGGAGTAGGCGAATTTGTGAAGTGGTATAGAGAATTTTATAAAGTATAATGGAACCTATAAGAATGGTTGACCTAGTAGGTCAATATGCCAAAATCAAAGATGAAGTTCGAGTTGAGATAGATAAGGTTTTAGACTCGGCAACTTTCATCAACGGACCCGCAGTTCAAGAATTTCAGGCTGACTTGGAGAAGTATCTTGGAGTAAAGAATGTAATTCCATGTGCAAATGGAACCGATGCGCTTCAAATCATAATGATGGCTTATGATTTCCCAAAAGGTTCAGAAGTTTTGGTTCCATCTTTCACCTACGTAGCTACTGTCGAGGTAATAGCCTTATTAGGGCTCAAGCCTGTTTTTGTAGAGGTTTATCCTGATACATTCAATATTGATTTGGCAGATCTTGAATCCAAAATTACAGATAAGACGGTTGCAATTGTACCGGTTCACCTATATGGACAATGTGCCCATATGGAGCCGTTAATGGAAATAGCTTCAAACCATAATCTGAAAGTTTTTGAAGATACTGCTCAAGCCATTGGGGCAAGTTATACTTATTCAAATGGAGAAGTAAAAAAGGCAGGAACGATTGGGAATGCTGGAGCTACGTCATTTTTCCCTTCAAAGAATTTGGGAGCTTATGGCGATGGCGGTGCCATCATGACCAATGATGATGATTTAGCCTCAAAATTGAGAATGATTGTAAATCATGGTCAAACTAAAAGGTATTATCACGATTCTATAGGTGTAAATTCTCGTTTGGATAGTATTCAAGCGGCAATATTGAAAGTGAAACTTCAATATTTAGACGATTATAATGCTGCCAGACAATCAGTGGCAAATGCTTACAACCAAGCATTTGGTAAATTGAACTCACTAGAAATTCCTTTTGTGGCTGACTTTTCGAATCATGTGTATCATCAATACACCCTAAAGTTGAAGGATGCTGGAAAAAGAGATGATTTGAATCGATATTTGGCGCAAAGAGGCATTCCATCTATGATTTATTATCCTGTGCCTAACCATCTTCAAAAGGCATACTCATACTATGGATATAAGGAAGGGGATATGGTAACCACAGAAGATTTATGCTCTAGAGTAATTTCTCTACCTATACATACAGAAATGACAGTAGAGCAGCAGCAATTGATTATTAAGGAAGTAGAGGCATTTTTAATGAAATAGTCTTTAACCTTTTCTTAATATATAATTATTGCATTAAAAGTTTTTAAGAAACCCAATAATGAGTAGTTTTGCTACTCGTTATTGGGTTTCTTTTTATGTGACTCAGGTGGCGAAGCTGTGCTTAATGCACATGTTTTATTGAAATGTTAGAAGCCTTAATATCTTCACGAACTCGAATAAAGCTTTTGCTTAGGCTTTTTTTAAATCCAGAATCCAGTGCCTATTTACGTGGCTTGGCCGAAGAGTTTAATGAAAGCACGAATTCGGTTCGTTTAGAACTTAATCGTTTTGAAGAGGCTGGAATGCTTAAGTCAGACTTAGTGGGCAATAAGAAGGTATTCAGAGCTAATGTACAATATCCTCTTTTTGGAGAAGTGAGAAGTATTTTGTTGAAATATACTGGACTTCAGAACGTAGTCGATGAAGTAGTGTCAAATTTGGGTGATATCTATAAGGTTTATCTTACAGGTGATTTGGCCATAGGAAGGGAATCTAGAATAGTTAGTCTTGTTTTTATAGGAAACCCAGACCAGCACTATTTGATAAGCCTTATTGGGCGAGCTGAAAAACTGATAGATAAAAAAATCCAATATATTGTTTACTCTAGGGAAGAAGCTTCTCTAATAAATCTTGATATATCTACCAACTTACTTTTATGGCATGATTAATACGAACGAATCATATTGGACTGCTTTTTATACTAAACCTAGAAATGAGAAAAAGGCTGCCCAAAGGCTTGAACAGAAGGGGTTCAATGTGTATTGCCCTACTAGGACTGTTCTAAAACAATGGTCCGACAGAAAAAAGAGAGTTACTGAGCCTGTTTTTTCATCTTATTTATTTGCCAAGGTAAGTGAAAATGAAAGGATTGAAGTGCTTAGAGATTCTGGTATAGTGTCTAATGTTCATTGGCTTGGTAAGCCAGCAGTTATCAGAGATGCCGAGATCAGCAATATTAAAAGCTTTTTGGAAGAAAACCCTATGGCTGAGGCGGTATCACTTTCAAGGGGGGATAGTATAAATGTCAATTCAGGAGTATTGGCAGGTCAAAGTGGAGTTGTAGAGAGAGTCGAGAGGAAATAGAGCAACTTTGTCCATTTCGAGTTTAGGCATTCAGTTGCAGGCTGAAGTTAGCCTGACTTATTTACAAAAAGTGGGATAACGCTTCTTGTGATTTACCAACTGTAATCGTTTTATTTGCGAACTCTAGTAATAAGCTAAATTAATTTTTTTCCATTGAAAATTTTAAGATTGTTCCTTAGGAACGTTTCCGCTGCATTGCCCATTCTGGTAATTTTTATTTTGGCTGATATTTCAAATGTCAGTGCGCAATCTTTGACATCATTTGATCCCAAGTCTATCAATGTAGATGAAATGACGGATGAGCAGATTATTGCTTACATGAAACAAGCTGAAGAGCGCGGACTCACAGAACAACAATTGATTGAATTGGCCCGCCAAAGAGGAGTTTCTGAAATTCAAATTTCCAAATTGAAAAGAAGAGTTGAACAGATTAGGCTTGGTATATCAAGTTCTCCCACACAGATTCAATCTAACGAGAACAGCTCCATTCGTGCTGTTCAAAATCAAGATGAAATTCAATTTGGATGGAAAACAGGTCAGGATTTTCCAGAAATTACGGAGGAAGAAAGTAAGATTTTCGGGTTTGATATATTCAAAAAAGAGAGTTTAACATTTACTCCAAACCTAAGGTTGCCTACACCATCCGATTATCAACTTGGGCCTGATGATGAAATAGTTGTGGATTTATGGGGAGCTACTCAGGCGTTTTTGAGGATGCAAGTCTCCTCTGAAGGAACGGTCAGGCCTGAAAATCTTTCTCCTATATACGTTAATGGCTTAACTATGGAGCAAGCTTCATCAAAAATCATTGATAGATTAAGCCAGATTTACAGAGGTCTTAAGCCTGAATCTAATGGCAAACCCTCTATTTTTTATCAGGTGAGTTTAGGAAATATTAGGTCAATCAATATTGAGGTCGTGGGAAATGTTGAACATCCAGGAATTTTTACACTTCCATCTTTATCTACTGCATACACCGCACTTTATGCCGCTGGTGGCCCAACTGAGAAAGGGACATTTAGAAATATTCAACTTATTAGAAACAACAAGCTTCTTTCGACAATTGATATTTATCCATACCTCTCAAATGGTATCCGATCTGGTGATTTGAAACTCAAAAATGGTGACATTATTATTGTAAAACCATTTCAAAACAGAGTAGAACTTGACGGTGAGACTAAAACCACGGGACTTTTTGAGTTGAAAGACAATGAGAATTTTGATGATTTATTGAACTACGCAGGAGGATTTACGAGTAAAGCTTTTCAAGCTACAGTAACCGTTAAGAGAAATGGAGAGCGTGAAAGACAAATTATTGATGTAGACAAGGAAGAGTTTAAATCATTTAACCCATTAGATGGGGACCTAATTGAAGTAAGTGCCATTTTAGATCGCTTTTCTAATCGAGTGATTATTAGTGGGGCAGTTTATAGAGAAGGAGAATATGAGCTCACGGATGGCCTAACCTTAACTCAATTATTAAAAAAGGCCGATGGAATCAGAGGAGATGCCTATTTGGCTAGAGCTACTATTTACAGAACAGGAGAGGATTTCTCTCAATCGACTATCCCCATTGATTTATCCGCATTACTATCGGGCAAACAGTCTGATATAAAACTTGTTAGGGAAGATGTTGTGAAAATCTCCTCTATATACGATATCCGAGAAGAATATCATGTACAGATTACTGGAGAGATATTGGATGGTGGGGTATACCCATTCTTTAATAATATGACAGTGAAAGATCTGATTGTTTTAGCAGGAGGTTTAAAGGAATCAGCTTCTGGTGCACTTGTAGAAATATCTAGGAGGAACAAGAATAAAAGCATCAACGCAGCAGCAGAAATTATAAATATCTCTATCGATGAAGATTTATCCTTGAATTCAGAGGGCGTTGAGCAATTACTCCAACCATTTGATCAGGTATATATAAGAAGATCTCCGGGTTATACCATACAACAACAAGTAACAGTTGAGGGAGAGGTTACGGCTCCTGGTATCTATACGATTAGTAGAAAGGATGAGCGTATTTCCGATATTCTCTCAAGGGCAAAGGGTTTAACACCTTATGCAGATGCTAGAGGAGCCATTCTTATTAGAAAAACTGAGTTTTCAGATTCTAAATCCAATGATGAAATCAGCCAAGAGTATTTGCAACAGCTTCGCCAAAAGGTACTTGGAGATGAATCAGAATTAAAAAACATCAGTCAGGTAAGGCTCATAGAGAGGTTAGATAAGATTGAGAACAGGGCTGAATTGGATACAGACAATGATAGACTTGGGGCTCAATTAAAAAAAGATTTGATTGAGGATATTTCAGCAAAGGATTCTCTTGTTAAAGAAATTGAGATCAAGGAAGAAGAACCTGTCGCTATTGATCTGAAAAAAATTCTGGAAGCCCCGGGCTCCAAATTTGACCTTATTGTTAAAGAGGGAGACGTTATTTCTATTCCTGGTAAGTTGGAGACTGTACGAGTGGCAGGAGAAGTTACTTCCCCACTAAATGTTCGATATGATGATACATTTGGCTTTAAGGATTATATCCAACAATCAGGTGGTTTCCTAATTACGGCAAAGAGAGGTAGAAGCTATATACAATACCCTAATGGTGAAAGAAGAGGGGTAAGTAGATTTCTTTGGTTTAAATTTTACCCAAAGGTAGAGCCTGGTTCGACAATTTTTGTTAGTAAGAAGCCTGAAAGAGCTCCATTTAATTATCAATCTATTATAGCTGCAATAGGCTCAGTGGCCACTTTAGCTTTGGTTGTTGATCGACTAAGTAAGTAATTTTAATCACCTAGGCCGGCTCGATTTTATGAAAATTACAACTCTTGATTTTATTCGTTACGTTTTCCGATTTAGAAGAAGATTATTCGTGGTCTTTTCTTGTTTATGTTTTGCCTTGTTGGTTATGGTTTTTACAACTCCGAAAGAATATACAGCTAAGGCTGAATTTTTGGTTACCAGTAACGAGGGAAATAGCTTGTCTGCTGCGTCTTCTTTAGCACAATTTGCCGGGATTGATTTACCTTCTTCAGACGCAGGAAGTTCGGTTAATCCTAAAGTGTATGAAGAATTTCTTAAAAGTAAAGACCTTCTTATTGATATATTAGATGATTCAGTGACGCTTCAAAATGGAGAGACCGTCCTATTAAAAAATTATGTTGATGATGACCTCAATGATAATATTTTCAGCAGACTTGTTAAATCGCTATCAAGTGGGCTTATGAATATTGTCCGAGGCGAATCGAGGCCGTCCAATTCTGTTTCAAATGAAGTGTATGATTTTAGGTGGCTTTCAAGAGATGAAGAAAATATTGTTAATAAGTTATCTAAAAGAATAAGCTTTGACTACGAATTAGAGAGGTCTTTGATAACAATGGAAGTTAAATTGCAAGACCCTCTAGCCTCTACCATGATATTAAGTAAACTTTCATCTGCTCTAGAACTGTACGTTGAAAATTACATAAATAAGGGACAAGAGGAACAATTAGAGTTTGTTTCAATCATTCTGGAGCAAAAAGAGAAACATTATGATAGTGTGAGTTTAGAGCTTGCCTCTTTTAGAGATGAAAATATAAATATTACAAGCTATGTAATAAGCGAGAAATTAAGAGAATTGGAAAGGCTTGAGAGTATGGCATCGCAACTTTTAATTCAAACTCAGAAGACATATGAGCAAGAGCTCATCGAAAAGGAGAAAAAGCAGATTAGAATTCGTCAAATAGATAAGCTTAGTGTTCCTGTGAAGCCATCTAGTTTAAGAAAACTTTATGCCATACCTATGGTGTTCGTAGCTAGTTTCTTTTTGACTATCATTTTCGCAGTTTCAATTTTGACTCTAGAAAGTATAAAGAATTATTTAATAATAAATGATGTTTTTAAACGATAAGGTTGTATTGATAACGGGAGGGACGGGTTCTCTTGGGCGGTCTCTGACGTCCCATATATTGAAGAGGGTTCCGGGAGTTCGCAAGCTGATCATATTTTCGCGGGACGAGCAGAAGCAGTTCCAGATGGCCCAGGACTTTCCTTCCTCGGAGTATCCCCAGATCAGGTACTTCATAGGTGACGTTCGAGACCTGTCCCGTCTGCGCAGGGCCTTCCAGGGTGTTGATTATGTGATCCATGCTGCCGCGATGAAGCATGTCCACATAGCGGAGTACAACCCTGAGGAGTGTATCCGTACGAACGTTGACGGAGCGCAGAACGTGATAAACGCGTCCCTAGAGACGGGGGTTGGGCGTGTTGTGGCGCTTTCCACGGACAAGGCCTGTGCCCCGATCAACCTTTACGGGGCCACCAAGCTTACCTCGGACAAGCTTTTTATAGCGGCCAACAATATAAAGGGGGGCAACCCGATCCGTTTTTCGGTGGTTCGGTACGGCAACGTCATGGGTTCCAACGGTTCGGTGATCCCTTTTTTCATAAAGCGGAGGCCTTCGGGCGAGCTCCCGATCACGGACCCGGAGATGACGCGCTTCAACATCAGCTTGCAGGGGGGTGTTGACATGGTCATGCACGCCCTTGAACATGCGGTTGGTGGCGAGCTGTTTGTGCCCAAGATACCATCCTACCGGATCACGGACGTTGCCGAGGCTATAGGCCCGGAGTGCAGCAGGCCCGTTGTGGGCATACGTCCTGGCGAGAAGATCCACGAGGAGATGATCACGGCATCCGATGCCTACAACACCTACGATTTTGGCAAGTATTACGTGATAGTGCCAACGGTCCCATCCAAGCAGTTGAAGGCGCTTTTGGCCGATAACGGTTACGCAAAGGTCCCCAAGGGTTTTTCCTACAATTCGGGGGAGAACGGTGAATGGGAGACCGTAGACAGCCTAAGGGCACTTATCAGGGAACATGTTGACCCTAGCTTCGAAATATGATTGAGTATAGCCCGATCCCATATGGGAAGCAGCACATTTCACAGGCGGACATAGATGCCGTTGTGGAGGTCCTGCGTGGCGACTACCTTACCCAGGGGCCGAAGGTCAAGGAGTTCGAGGAATCCTTTGCCTCCTACGTTGGGGCAAGGTACGCTGTTGCGGTTGCCAACGGGACTGCCGCCCTGCACCTCAATGCGCTGGCGCTTGGTGTGGTGCCCGGGGACAGGGTGGTCACAACGCCCATTACGTTCGCGGCCTCGGCCAACTGTGTGAGGTACTGTGGCGGAGAGGTGCTGTTTGCCGATATCGACCCGGAGACCTACCTGCTGGATGTTGCCTCGGTAAGGGGCCTGCTTGAATCCGATGTTGAGGGGAGGATAAAGGGCATAATCCCGGTGGACTTTGCCGGGCGTGCGGCCGATATGGAGGCCTTTAGGTCGCTTGCCGATGAGTTTGGCTGCTGGGTCATTGAGGATGCCTGCCATGCCCCCGGAGCATTTTTCGTGAACGGGGCTGGCGAAACGGTAAAATCGGGCAGCGGCCGGTATGCCGACCTGTCGATATTCTCCTTCCACCCCGTAAAGCATATTGCCACGGGTGAAGGGGGCATGGTCACCACCAATGACGGGGCGCTGTACGCCAGGCTCCTGGAGCTGCGCACCCACGGGATAACAAGGGACGTGTCCAAGTTCATGAACGCCCCCGGCCTGGCCAACGGCAGCACGGAAGGCAACGGGTCCTACCCCGGCTGGTACATGGAAATGCAGTCCTTGGGCTTTAATTACAGGATCAGCGACATCAATTGTGCCCTTGGCCTCAGCCAATTGGCAAGGGCCGATGAGGGCCTTGCCAGGCGGAGGGAAATCGCATCTGCCTACAGGCGGGCCTTCCGGGACATTGTGCAGGTAACCGATAGGAACTTTGAGGCTGAATCCTCCCGTAGCGGCCATGCGCACCACCTATATGTTGTGGAGGTTGAGGACAGGCTCGGGCTTTACAATTACCTGCGTGAGCGTAATGTGTTCTGCCAGGTACACTATGTCCCTACCCACCTGATGCCGTATTACATGGGGCTCGGCAGTAAGGCCGGGGATTTCCCCCATGCGGAGGCCTACTATGGGAAGTGCCTCAGCCTGCCCATGTACCCCACGCTTTCCTTGGAGGAGCAGGCCAGGGTGGTTGACTTGATAAGGGCCTTCTATTCCTGATATGGGCGGCTCTATCTGCATCATACCGGCAAGGGGCGGGAGCAAGAGGGTCCCCCGGAAGAACATAAAGGATTTTCACGGCAGGCCGATAATAGCCTATTCCATAGGCGCGGCCCTTTCAAGCGGCCTTTTTGAAGAGGTCATCGTCTCAACGGACGATGTGGAGATTGCCGGTGTGGCCGAGGAGTACGGGGCAAAGGTCCCCTTTTTCAGGACGGCCGAAAACTCCGGGGACTTTGCGACCCTTGCTGACGTCATCGATGAGGTCAGGGCGGAATATTCGAAGACTGCCCAGGGTCACCCGGAACTGTTCTGCTGCATCCTGCCAACGGCCCCCCTGATCAGGGTTGCCAGGCTCCATGAGGCATACCGGGTTTTGTCGGAAGACCCCAGGGTTGACTTGGTGCGCCCTGTGGTCGAGTTTCCATACCCCATCCAGAGGGCACTTAAAAGGGATGTGGAAGGTTATGTGGAGCTTTTGAGCCCGGAACATTTAACTACAAGGTCCCAGGACCTTGACCCAGCGTACTATGATGCCGGCCAGTTCTACTTTGCCAGGTGGGAGAAGGGGCTGCGCGGGACTAGGAGGAAGGGCATACTGCTCCCGGGGGCCGAGGCGCAGGACATAGATACCCTGGAGGATTGGAGGCTTGCGGAAATTAAATACAGCTTTATGAACGATGAGTAAGACCATTATGATAGTAGGGGCGGGCTTTGGCCAGGTGCCGGCCATCCTGAGGGCCAGGGAGCTTGGCCTGAGGGTGGTCGCAGTGGACCGTGATCCGTGCGCCCCGGGCATGGGGCTGTCCGATGCCCCCCATGCGGTCGATATTATAGACAGGGAGGCGGTGCTTGGCGTTGCCTCTAAGGAGGGTATTGACGGAGCCATGACCCTTCAGAGCGACCATGGCGTGCCCGCGGTGGGCTATGTCAACGATATGCTCGGGCTCAAGGGCGTCTCTTACCGGACGGCCATGGACTGCAGCATAAAGTCCCGTTTCAGGGAGAGGCTGAGGGGCACGCCCGGTGCCCAGCCGGCCTTTTTTGAGGTTGACGGCCTGCGGGGGGCAGAGGCGGCCGTTGCCGAGCTTGGGCTCCCTGTCGTTGTCAAGGCCACGGACAGCTCTGGCAGCAGGGGTATCACCAAGGTGTCGGGCCTGGCGGGGCTGGCCGGAGCGGTCGAGGAGGCCTACAGGCATACCCGTCAGGGTACGGTACTGGTCGAGGAGTACATCGAGGGGGTCGAGTTCGGGGCCCAGACCTTTTCCGTCAACGGCAGGTGCGAGCTGGTACTGCTCCACAACGATACGCTTTCCCCTGCCCCTTACATGGTGCCCATAGGGCATTCCTTCCCCTTTGTGGGCCTTGAGGGGGCCGGCCTGTCGCAGGCCGTGGAAGATATAAAGGGGGTCATCGAGGCCCTGGGCATAGAGGATGGCCCGGCCAACGTTGATGTGATCCTGGACGGCCGTACCAAAAGGGTAAAGGTAATAGAGGTGGGGGCCAGGATCGGGGCAACGTGCCTTCCGGAGCTGGTGCGTTACCATACCGGCATCGACTGGGTAGGGGAAGCCATCAAAAGCGCTGTCGGTGAGGGGGTATGCCTGGAGGCAAGCCTTTCCCTTCCTGTGGCTGCAAGGATAGTGGAAGCGGACAGGGACGGTGTTTTCGAGTCTTTTTCGGACGGCAACGCACCCTCGGGCCTCCTGATCGACTTTGAGGTTACCTGCCCCAGGGGCTCGGCAGTGAGCAGGCTGAGGAAGGGGACCGACAGGATAGGCAGGATCGTGTCAGGGGGCGTTGACGCAAGGTCCGCTGAGCTCTTTGCCCAGGCCTACCATGATAATCTCAGGTTCAATATAATATAGCATGCCCCGTTCTGTACTTATAGTCACCAATGGCAACAGGGAGATAGGCTTTGGCCATGTATCCAGGACCGTTGGTGTGGCGAGGGAATTTTCGGGGAGCGGCTGGTCGGTGTCGTTTTTGGTGGACGAGCATTTTGAGTTTGGGGATGGGGTAGGGCCCTTTCCCTGTTACAGGGCGGGCTTTTGGGACGCTTCACTGAGGGCCAGGACAGAGGGCGTTCTTGAGGACGGGGAGGTTGATGTGGTACTGATAGACCTGGTGGAAGACGAGTACCGTCTTTTCCGCTTTTTGCAGGGTGCCCCGAGGCCGGTCTTCATCGTTTCGGTCACGCTTTTCCTGTTCGGGCTTTCTTCAAGGTACGAAAGGCTCAGCCTCTTCCCTAGCATTGACCGGTTTGAATATTCCGGAGTGGGGGAGGCATCCCGGACCAGGGTTATCGCAGGCCCGGAGTTTTTTTCGGTGAGGAAGGAGTTCTTTAATGTGGAGTACTCGGTAAAGGAAAGGGCGGAGAGGGTCTTGGTGTCCGCAGGGGGGACGGACCCTTTCTCCATTACAAAAAAAGTGGTCGAATCACTGAAGGGCAAAGGACTGGAGGTGACGGTCCTGCTCTCCCCCCGTTCGGCCGATTACCGGGAGCTTTTCCGCTTTTGTGGTGAGAACGAGGGGTTTTGCCTTAAGGGCTTTGTGGAAGATATGCCCGGTGAGATGAAAGGGGCGGACCTGCTGGTCCTCAACGGGGGGCTCACCCGTTATGAAGCGTGCGCTGTAGGGCTCCCTTTCGTGGCCATCTCCATTCACGATGTCCAGAAAGGGATTACCGATGGGGTGGCCTCCAAGGGGGCCGGCCTGAGCCTGGGCACGATAGGGGAGCTTTCCCCGGGCGAGATATCGGGTGCTGTTGAAGGGTTGTTGGGCTCCTATTCCAAAAGAAGGGAAATGAGCGAAAAGGGTAAGGGGCTGTTTGCCGGCATCCATCCGGGCCCCTCATCTATATACGAGTTGATAAACGGTGAATACTTAAATTTTAAAGGTTTTGAAGGAACTGACAAAAACGGGGAGGCTCTACCTGAAGCTTAGGGGGCTTTTTATCCCCGATGGCCCCCACGGTGACCGTTCGAGGGGCAGGCTCTACGAGCCCTACCTCAGGTCTTTTGGCGAGAACTTCAAGGTGGGCAGCAATGCTTTTATCTATAACCCCAACGGCCTGAGCGTGGGCGACCATGTCTACATAGGTTTCAACAGCTATCTGGGGCAGGGCGAGATATATTTGGAAGATGAGGTTCTAATAGGGAACTTTGTCTCCATAACGGCCTCCAACCACCTGATGAAGGGGGGGAGCTACCGTTTTGGCGGTTATGATGCCCGCCCCGTGCGTGTGGGCAGGGGCAGCTGGCTTGCGGCCCACGCCTCGGTAATGGCCGGGGTAACCTTGGGCAGGGGCTGTGTGGTTGCTGCCGGGGCCGTTGTGACCAAGAGCTTTGGGGATGGCCTGGCGGTGGCCGGGGTCCCTGCCAGGCCGATTGGTTTTACAGGAAAAAAAGGAACGTCCGATGGGGAAAAATAAGACTTACATAATAGCGGAGCTTTCCGCCAATCACAACAACGATTTTGGGCTTGCCGAAAGGACCGTTGTCGCCATGCACGAGTCCGGGGCCGATGCGGTTAAGGTCCAGACCTACACGGCAGATTCCCTGACCATGGATGTTGACAACGAGTTTTTTGGCCCCCGCAAGGAGGGGCCGTGGAAGGGGCTGAGGCCTTACGATGTGTTCAGCGAGGGGGCGATGCCCTATGAGTGGCAGCCTAGGCTGAAGGCCCTTGCCGAAGGGCTTGGCCTTGAGTTCTTCAGCTCCCCCTTCGACCTTGGTGCGGTCGATTTCCTGGAGTCCATGGATGTGCCGAGGTATAAGATAGCCTCCTTCGAGATCACCGACATCCCGCTGATCAGGTATGCGGCCTCGAAGGGGCGGCCGATGATAATCTCCACCGGGGTTGCCGAGATCGGGGACATTCGGTCGGCCGTGGATGCCTGCCGTGGTGAGGGCAACAACGACATAACCCTGTTGAAGTGCACCTCCCAGTACCCAGCGACCGTTGGCCAGGCCAACCTCATGGCGATGTTGGACATGAAGGAGCGTTTCGGGGTTAAGGTGGGGCTTTCCGACCATACCATGGGAAGCCTGGTGCCCACTGTTGCGGTGGCCCTTGGGGCCGAGGTTGTGGAGAAGCACTTTATCCTGGACAGGTCCCTTGGTGGGCCGGACTCATCGTTCTCCATGGAGCCCAGCGAGTTCAGGGCGATGGTGGATGCGGTAAGGGGTGCCGAGAGCTCCCTGGGCAGGGTCACCTACGATGTGTCGGAAAAGGACAAGCTCAGGCGGAGGTCGCTCTTTGTTGCCAAGGATATTTCCCAGGGGGAGCAGGTCACCATGGAACACCTTAAAAGCGTAAGGCCAGGGCACGGGGCCCCCCCGGAACTGCAGGGGCAGGTCGTGGGCAGGACGGCTCGAAGGGACCTGAAAAAGGGAACGCCAGTCAATATTGATGATTTTGTTTAAACAGATTGCAGCAAAACCGGTTTTTAAGAACCTGAGTTTTTTAGCCATTAATCAATTTATTGAGTTATTGATTCCGGTAATTGTAATTCCTCTATTAACTAGGTCAATAGGTATAGATAAATATGGGTTGATTATTTTTGCACAATCAATTATGGCCTACGGTCAGGTTTTAATTGAATTCGGATTTAATACCACTTCAGTTAGAGAAGTTGGAGAAAACGTAAATGACTCAAAGTTGATTGGTCGAATTCTTAGTGCAGTTACTATTTCAAGAGTTTTCCTTTTATGTGGATTGATTTTGATAATCTCGATTTTGGGGATTTTTATTCCTTTTATTTATCAAAATCCTTTGTTGTTAATTCTCTCTTCTTGGGTCTGCATCATAGAGATTTTTATCCCTTCTTGGTTTTTTAGAGGAATAGAAAGGATGGAGTTTGTAGCCATCATGACGCTAATTATGAGAATAACTTATCTTATTCTTATAGTTGTTTTTGTACATGCTCCTGAGGATTATATCCTTGTGCCTCTTTTTAATATAATTGGAGTAATCATTAGTGGGATAGTCTGTTTTGCTTACATCAGTATTAAATTCAAAATTAAATTAGAAAGAACATCAATGGATGATGTCAGGAAATATACCAAACAAGCTTGGCCCATCTTTTTAGCTAATATTTCTAAACTCTACATCAAAGCAAATAAAATTCTTATTGGGGCCTTTGTTGGGTTGGAAAGTGTTGCATTTTATGATTTAGCAGAAAAGGTAGTGAATGTTGCCAGGGTTCCTGTAACTCTAATTTCTCAAGCAATTTTCCCGCAGGTGGTTAAAAGAAAGGATGTCACTTTTGTGGCGAGAGCTTTTATAGGGACATTGGGATTGAATTTATTGGTTATCATAGCCGTGTACTCTTTTGGAAGTTGGGTTATTCAATTTTTATCTGGCAAGGTCATCGAAAGCTCATTTCAGTTATTGAACTTGCTAATTTTCGTCCTAATTCCGGTAACGTTAAATGTCTTTTTTGGAAGACAGCTTTTATTTGCTTTTGGCTATTCTAAAGAATTTAGTTGGTCAATAATTACCTCAGGGATTTTCTATTTGATTTCACTCCTTTTCTTGATTGCAATGGGATGGATTTCTTTGCTTTCGATGGCAATCGTAGTTTTACTATCAGAGGCAGTTACTTCTATAATGTCTATTTACTGGTGTTACAAGAAAGGCTTAAGATTAAAATTTGCTCCATGAAAACAATAAAAGTACATCATATATATAGTCGAAGTTTACATGTTAATGGTGGGCCAAGCAAAAATTTGAGACGATTTCTAAATAATAAGCATATTTTTCTCTCTAAAAATATTGATTATGAGTTGTTTACGAAGGATTCGTTTTTGTCTAATGAAAGAAAAAAGGGGAACCATATCAAGTCCTTTATCAAAGGTTTTGCGAATAGATTAATTAATGAAATAAAACCGTCTTCCTCTTTTTTTTTGAGAAGGATAATTAATGCTAAGTATTTATCCCACTCGCAAAGGGTAATTCAAAATTATTTAAAGCAGAAACCAAAATCGGCAGATATTTATGTCTTTGACGACAACTTTGATTGCTATTACTTTTTAAAACATGTTCCTGATTCTTTTGAAGGTAAAGTCATCTTATTCCAACATAATAGTGGGGTGCCGCTATCAATGTTAGAAGAGTATTATCCGTCACTAAAAAAATCGGCATTTAGGGAAGAACTTTATCAAATGCTGAAATGGACCTACAGCAGGGTTGATAGGATGATATTTATTGCGCAAAATGGACTTAAAACGTTTAGGGAAGGAAATCATGGGGTGGATCCAGATAAGTTAAGTTTTTTCTATAATGGAATAGATGATTATTTGGATGGTGAAGAGCAAGAAGTCAGAGAAATGATTTCAAAAAGAGATTATTCCAACTTCAATTTAGTTTGTGCTGGAACAATAAATAGTAGAAAAGCACAGTATTTAATACTCGAAGCTTTTGAGAAACTTTCTTCAACTGAAAAAAGCCGATTTCACTTTACTTTTTTAGGGGAGGGGCCTGAAAGGGCTAAAATTGCAAACTCAATTGTTAAAAAGGGATGGGAGCGTTACTTTGAATTGCCAGGGGCAGTGACTAATGTCAATGACTATTTGAGAAAAAGTAACCTGTATATATTGGTTAGTAAGGATGAAGGACTCCCCATTTCGATCATTGAAGCGGAAAAGTTAGGTTTGCCAATAATTGGATCAATCGTAGCAGGAATTCCAGAAATGATAGATGATGAGGTTAACGGTTTTCTTATAGATCCAGATTCAGCCCAACTCTGCAAAGTATTAAAAAGCTTGGTCAATTTCGATTTAAGAGCAATGTCCTTTGAATCGATAGAAATGTTTAAGAAGAAGTTTACGTTTTCGAATATGCTTCAGGGTTTTATAGCTGTAATAACAATTACCAATAGTGCAAGCGAGAATTAAGCCATTGCTTATAAGGAGCAAATTATTAGTTAAACTTTTACGGTTTGTTCTACGATTGAAAAGTTCATATTATAAAAACGGGACTATTTTAAGCTCAAGAGATCAGATTGGTTCATTTCTTGATTATAAAAGTCTGATCAAAGACGATTTTTATTTTCCTAGATTTTCAGTTTTTGACAATAACTGTTATGGAATCGGTTCTGCTATCTGTGATTATATTAATGAGGATTTTGATTTACCGTGTTATATCGAACATGGTCTTTTTTTTGAAGACTATATCCATCCCGATCAATTACACTGGTTTCCGAAGAAAATGATCACAATAAGTCAACAAAGAGCCTCTCTCTTAAGAAGTAAATTCCCTAACAGGGATTCATTTGCCATAGGCCCTTATATTCTCTATGCAAAACCATTTTTAAATACTATTAATTTCAAAACTCTTAAGAATAAAATAGGTAGAACCCTACTTGTTATTCCTGCTCATAGCACAAAGGATCTGAAAAAGACTTATGATTTGGACAAAATCTATTCAAAGCTCTCTTCTTTAGAAGAGTTTTTTGATACAAAGATTGTTTGTCTTTACTATTTGGATGCAAGAAATGAAAATTTAGTCAATGAATATGAGCAAAATGGATTTTTGGTCTTTTCAGCAGGCACTAAGTATGAACAGTCTTTTTTGCCCAGATTGAGATCCATTATTGAGTTGTCGGACTTGGTTATAACTAATAATGTAGGTACACATGTCGGTTATTGTACAGCCTTAGATAAACGACTTATTTACATTAAAGAAGAAACTAACGTTGAAAGCAAAAATGAAATTGGTAAAAAGCTCCTTACCGAGGGAAAACAAAACAATTTTCACTATAGACAAAAAAATGAAATAGCTGAAGCTTATATGATCTATTCCGATGTTATCACCGAAGAGCAAAGGAGTATAGCAAATAAGAATTGGGGTTTAGATCTTTTCTTGTCTAAAAAGGAATTGCAGGAATTGTTGAAATGATAGACTGGCATAGCTTCTTTATATATAATTTTGCTTTAGTAATTAATGTTGGCTTGGCATATGTCTCGGTTAAGTTTTTCCAAAAGTTCAATTTTCTAGACTTATTGAATGCCTGCCTTTACACATTGTTCTTTGGCTTCAGGTATAACGTTGGAAATGATTATGAAGGCTATAGCGGAATGTTTCATGCCATTCGTCTCGGTAAAGTTTTGGATGTTGAGCCTTTACTATATTTTTTAACTCAAGCATTTGATTCGAGTTTTGAGGGCCATGTTTATGTTTTAGCTACCTTTTCTTTTTTAACTTTTCTAGTGTTGATTTTAGGTTTGAGAGGGTTGAATGTTTTACGTGAGGGAATCTTCTTTTTTTATGTTTCGGAACTCTTATTTATGGTGAATGATCAGGTAAGACAAGGGCTTGCCATAGTTATATTTTTGTATGCCATCGATTTTATAAAAAGAGGATATTTCTGGAAGTACTTGATCATTATTGTTGTTACAGGTCTATTAGTTCATAAGAGTGCTCTTTTTCTGGTTCTTGTTTACCCATTAAGGTATGTAAAATTGAATAGACCTGTAATCTTTATTCTAACCGGTGCTTCTTACATATTGTATTTGTCCAAAAAACTTTATTTTATCTTTTTTCTATTAATGCTTGTAACGCCAGGCTATAGCAGTTTTCTTGATAGAGGGGGCAAATTCCTTGAAGCAGAACAGCTTGGATCAGGCATGGCTTTTTTGTTTTGGATTTTTGTGAGTTTTGTTGTCCTAAATTATTCTTTCAATAATTACGGTAAGTCGATTTACTTTAAGATTCTCTTCTTTGCTTTGATAGGCTATATTCTCACTATTGAGTTTCACCTTTTTAATAGGCTTCTTGCCTATTTGATTTACGTAAAAGTTGTCTTTTTCTCTGTCATACTTTCTAAAGAAAAAGCACTATACCCAAAAATTGTGGCTTTGTTACTCTTTCTATTTTTTGAGCTTGAAGTGGCTCTCAATTTAGGAAAGCATGGAGGTTTCCCCTACTATAATTTCTTGTTCCCGGGAAGCTTATAACAATAAAAAATATAAGAGTATTGCGGGTCCTTGAGTTGATTGATACATCTTTGAGGAATAAATGAAGTTTCTATTAATAGTTTAATTTTTACAAATATGGAAAAGGTTAATCTGAGTGTTGTTTTGCCATTTTATAGTGGTGATGATCATAAAGCTCTGGATTTAGCTATAGATTCAATCTGTAACCAAGTATATAAAGCAGATGAAATTGTTCTAGTACAAGACGGACCAATTGGAGAAGAACTGGCTAGTACTGTAAGTGCTTGGAAGAAAAGGGATTCTAAGATTGTACATGTTGTAATTTCGGAAAATCAGGGTTTGGCTAACGCATTGAATACAGGTATTAGAAGCGCAACCGGTGAATGGATTGCAAGAATGGATGCTGATGATTTCTCCGTGCCTCTGAGGTTTAAAAAACAAATGAATTTTTTACAAAGTAATCCGGAAGTAGATCTGATAGGTTCAAATATTATTGAGTATGATGAAGGCTTGTCCGTTCAACTAGGGGTTAGAAGTGTTCCAGAGAGTCATTCTCAAATTTTAAATTATGCGAAATGGAGATGTCCATTTAATCACATGACTGTGATTTTTAGGAAAAGTTCAATTGAAGATATTGGTCTTTATAAGAATTACAGTGCTGTTGGAGACGATTATGAACTTTGGGTTAGGTTTCTAGTAAATGGATATCATGTTCATAATATACAAGAACCCTTAGTACACGCGAGGACGGGCGTTGATATGCTTGTAAATCGAAGAAGAGGATGGAAATATCTTATGAATGAGATAGAATTTTTACGGGATATTCGAAAAATGGGTTTTTTTAATTGGGTACAATACAACAGGAACATTTTAATAAGAACATTTTTGAGGTTAGGACCTTTACCTATATTAAGGTTAGCATATGGTAAGTCACGAGAGAAAGTTTGAATTTGCTTATTTGATTAGTAGAACATGTTTTTTGGTATCTTTTTTTATACTTTAAAATATAAAGTGGATATTCGTGCAATATTTCTCTTTCCTTCATGAAGGAACTTAAGTTGTTGATTAATGGACCAGGTTTTTCTCTTAGCAGGTACTGCGTTTTTAATTACTTTTCTGGTATTCCCTGTTTTCATTAAGGTTTTTAAAAAAAGAAATTTTCTAGATGCCCCAGGCGGAAGGAAAATCCACACGGTAGAAACCCCATCAATGGGTGGCCTACCTATATTTATAGGGTTTGCTATTTCTGTTCTCATTTGGACACCATTTGAAGAATTGAGATCAATTAAATATGTTCTTTCGGCTTTATCGATCATGTTTATTATTGGTTTTAGAGATGATCTAATTAATCTTAGAGCTATCCAGAAATTATTTGGGCAAATAGCCGCAGCCCTTATTGTCGTTGTGATTTGCGATATTAGGTTGATGTCCCTTTATGGACTCTTCGGAATTCATGAAATCCCACTGTTTGTCAGTTATGGCCTTTCTCTGTTTACCATAATTGTAATCACCAATGCCTACAATTTGGTGGATGGTATTGACGGTTTAGCTGGTAGTATAGGCGTGATAGCTTCAGTCTTTTTTGGAGCTTGGTTTTTTTTGGTAGATGCGAACGCTTATGCAATGCTTTGTTTTGCTTTTTTGGGAGGCATAATTGCTTTCTTGCAATTTAATTGGGCACCTTCAAGGGTATTTATGGGTGATACAGGTTCGTTATTAATTGGCTTCTTCCTGTCCATTGTTACCATTAAATTTATCGATAGCAACTACCTACTTTTAGATTCTGATCCAAATAAATTCAAATCAAATTTGGCTCCTGCATTAGCCGTTTTGATAGTCCCTTTATACGACACCTTGCGTGTATTTATCAAAAGAATGTTAAGAGGTAAATCACCAATGCATCCTGATAAAACGCATTTACACCACATCTTACTTAGATTGGGATGTAGCCATGCCCAAGCAACGGGGATTTTGATTACTGTAAATATCATTTTTGTTCTTTTGGCCTTGGTTTTAAAAGGGTTTGAAGATGCCATAGTACTCCCCACATTATTAATTACGGCTTTAGCCCTTGGTACCATCATAGAATTTATATTTAGATCAATGATTGATAAGCGCAAAGAAGAACTTCGAGAGAGGAATAAAAATAAGCGTAAAGTTGGAGGTAAGGTGGTTCCAATTTCAAAGTCGGCAAGCTAACTTTTCCTATTCAAAGCTTAGACAGCCATTTTTCTAGCGTTTTCTCTTATCTTGCGTGCTAAATACCGCTAAAATATTATTATGGCTCGGTTAATGAGACAAGTCTCTATTTTTATCCTTTTCTTCTGTTTAATTGGGGTGTGTTACGCTCAAACATTACCTAATTTCACCAATATTAAAGTTGATGATCTTTCTGATGAACAGATTGAAATGCTATTGCAAAGGTCATCCTCTATGGGCTATTCACAGAAGGACCTATTTCTTTTGGCTCAGCAACAGGGCCTATCAATTGCTGAAATTTCCAAATTAAATAATCGTATAGAGAAGATTAAGAGTACTCGTTTTGCTAGTGGTAAAGCAGCACCTGATGAAAGAAGTATTAGACAATCAAATGACTCTTCTAGTTGGTCAGACCCTTTAACATTTAGACATATAAAATCTGATGTTTTTGGGATTGACTTTTTCAAGAATGGCAATAACAAGCTAAGTTTCCAACCCAATGTTAATATACCTACTCCCTCTGATTATACCTTGGGAGCAGGAGACGAAGTATTTATTGACGTTTATGGTAAATCAGAGCAATACTATCAGTCTCAGATCAACTCTGAGGGCAGTATATTACTTGAAAACTTTGGCCCCATATTTCTTTCTGGTTTGACCATTAAAGGGGCTGAAAATAGAATAAAATCAGTCCTATCTGAGCAGTATACTGGATTGAAATCTTCTCAACCAAATACTTTCATTTCTGTTTCTCTAGGTCAAATTCGATCTATTAATGTGAGTGTTGTGGGCGAAGTAACTATACCAGGAACGTATACGGTTAGTGCATTTAGTTCTGTTTTTAATGTACTATTTACTGTTGGAGGAATTTCAGAAACGGGAACTTTAAGAGAAATAAAAGTCGTAAGAAATAATAAGCAGATAGCGACTGTAGATGCTTACAATTACTTGATTAATGGGGTTGATTTAGGGAATGTAAAGCTTCAGAATAATGATGTGATTATTGTAAAGCCTTATACCAATAGAATTGAAATTAGAGGTGCCGTAAAAAGGCCCGCATTTTATGAATTAAAGCCTGATGAGTCATTGGCTGATTTGCTTACGTTCTCTGGAGGTTTTAGTGAGAACGCGTACACAGAGAAAGTAAGTGTCACTAGAAATTTGGATGGCGAAAAAATAGTGGCTGATGTTTTTGAATCGCAATTTGCGCTTTTCAATACCAAATCTGGCGATTCATATAAGGTGGGAGAAGTGTTAGATAGATTTTTAAATCGAGTTCAAATTGAAGGTGCTGTATATCGCCCAGGTAATTATGCCATCACGGAGAATCTTTCTGTTAAGAGTTTGATTGAAAAGGCAGAAGGATTGAGAGGAGATGCCAGTAGAAACAGGGCCGTTATCATCAGATCTAATCCCGATCTAACTACTGAAAATATTGCCTTTAACTTAAAGGACTTGATGAACGGAAACATTAATGACATCGAGTTGCAAAGAGAAGATTTAGTAAAGGTGTTTTCAATTTATGATCTGAGAGAAGAACAATATCTCGAGGTTTCCGGTGAGGTTAATGACCCAGGCGTTTTTCAATACTCAGAGAATTTAACAGTAGAAGATATAATAGCAATGGCTGGTGGTTTTAAAGCCTCTGCTTCTGCTTCAAGGGTTGAAATAACCAGAAGGTTTGGGAATTCTATTGAAGGAAATATTTCAGAAGTATTTGTTGTTGATGCCAATTCAGATTTAGGTATTGGTAGCAATACTTTTGTGTTGAAGCCTTATGATCATATCGTGGTCAGAAAGAGCCCTGATTTTTTCACCCAAAAATTTGTTGAGATTGAAGGACAAGTTATTTATCCGGGACAATATGCTATCAAAAATCAGAATGAAAGAATTTCAAGTTTAGTAGAAAGGGCTGGAGGAATCAATAAATATGCTTATGTATCAGGTGCTACCTTACTTCGCAAAACTGAGTTTAACGAACAGACCACAGACTGGGAACAAAGAATTACGGATTTGGAAGACCTTATGAAACGTTATAACTCTGGTGATTCTTCAATGTCTGAATCGCAACTGGCTTTAGTAAAAAGGGTAAATGATGAACTTCTGGCAGGGAAAAGTAATGAAGCAAACAACTCCAATTTGGCTTCATTTGCAAAGCGTGAACGCTTAAAGGAAATTGTTCAGAGAAACTCCTTATCTGGAGATATTCAAACCAAGGAATCGGACGCGATAGGTATTGACTTAAGAGCTATTTTGGATGACCCTTCTTCAAAAGACAATTTGATTTTAGAAGAAGGAGATGTACTGATCATTCCGAAAGAGCAGGAAACAGTACGATTAAGAGGAAGAGTGTTGTACCCAACAACTGTTTTATTTGATCAACATAAGAACTTAAAGCATTTTGTAAACAAGGCAGGAGGCTTTGACAATCGTGCCAAAAGAAAGGATTCATATGTGATTTACGCCAACGGAAGCGTTGCCAGAACACGCCACTTCCTTTTCTTTAAATCTTATCCTATGGTAGCTCCTGGCTCTGAAATTATTGTGCCTTCCAAAGCACCTAAGATTCCTTTTGCCCCAGGGGAAATTATTGGGATAACTAGTGGCTTGGCTACTTTAGCTTTGCTTATCAGCCAAATTAACTTTTAGCCATGGAAAAGCAGTATATCCCTGAAGAGAAGGTTTCACTGGCGGGCTTAATTAATAACCTAAGACAATGGATAGGTTATTTACTTTCAGTTGGGTTAAAAGTTATTGTAGGGGCTGTATTAATTGGGGGGCTATTCTTTGCCTATCATCAATTTAAAAGCACAAATTACACGGCTGAAACCCGATTTGTATTAGAAAGTGAATCGGGAGGTTTGGGCCAACTGAGCTCTTTGGCTAGTCTGGCGGGGGTTAATATTGGCGGAATGTCAGAAAACAATGTGCTTTTCCAGCTGGATAACATTGTAGAGCTCTATACCTCATATAACATGATGAAGCAGACTCTACTCACTCGGGAAGTTTCAACTCATGGCGATGAACGATTGATTTCTTGGTATGCCAGAGAAAATAAACTTGAAAAGAAGTGGGAGAAATTAGGGATAAACTTTGAAATACCTGAGCAGGAAATGGTGGTTCGCCATGATAGTCTTTTGAAAGAAGTGGTAAAGGATATTAGAGAGAAGAATCTAGTAGTTTCGAAGCCTAATAGAAAGCTGAGTATTTTAAGTGTCATTTACACTTCTAAAGATCAATTGTTTGCAAAGACTTTTAACGAAGTTCTGGTAGAGCATGTTAATGAGTTTTATCTAAAGGCAAAAACACAAAAAACAGGAGAAAACCTAGAAGTCCTCTCACATCAGGCCGATAGTGTTAAAAGGGTTTTAGATGCTTCTTTACAAGCTTTGGCGCTTTTTGAAGAACAGAACCCCAACATGAATCCGCTGCGTTCCAGTAGTAGGCTTCCTAGGGAAAAGATTCAAATTGATATTCAAGCTTCTTCAGTTGTGTATCAAGAAATCGTAAAGAATTTAGAGATCGCTAAAATTGCACACCGAAACAATACTCCCTTAATCCAAATCATCGATTCACCAGTATTACCCTTGGCCGATGACCATATGAAATGGTACAAAGCTTTGGTAATAGGTTTATTTTTAGGAGGCTTCTTAATGGTTGCGTATTTCACTTTGATACGGATATACACTTCATTATTGGAGCAGGAAGATTCTGCGAAACAATAATCAAAAGTTTGAGAAATGATATTCAAGTCATTATCAAAACTTCTGAAAAGCGTTTCATTTGCCAATTTTTTTCATCTTTCATTAAATCAGGGAGTCAATGTTATTGTCGCGCTGTTGGCGAATCCCATTCTTTACCAGCGTTTGGGTGAGGATGAGTATGGGCTTGTAAGCTTGGCATTGTCTATTGTAATGCTGCTTAGCATTATCGTGAATTATGGGTTTCATCTGAATGGGCCCAAACAACTCGCTTTGATAACAAGTGATATTTCGGGTCAATCTCGCCTAACCAATGAGATCGTAGTCACAAAAGTACTATTGGCTACTATTTTGGCTGTAGGAATGCTTGTTTTTACCTATTTGTTTGGCCTCTTTCCCAACTATTCAACCATTTTAATTTTTTCGCTTGTGGTTTTGTTGGCAGAAGCCGTTTACCCAATTTTTATTCTACAGGGCTTCGATCGTCTATCATGGCTTTCTTTAGCCAATGGTATTTCCAAACTGGGTTATTTGGTTTTGATCTATCTTTTCGTGCAGTCATACGAAGATGCCCCTTTTGTCAATTTTGCTTTTGGGGGTTCCACACTGCTTGTCAATTTACTACTCCTTATATATGTATACCGAAAACTGAAGCTCAAATTCTATTGGGTTAAACTGAAGCAAATCAAAGAGCGAATAATTGAAAATTTTCAGTTTTTTCTCTCCACCATTGCTGGGCATATTTCAGTACATGGAGGTTTAATTATACTAACAAATTTTGTTTCTGACATTGAGTTGAGCCGATACGCCTTAGCGCAAAGAGTGGCTTTTTTGCTCAGAATGATACCGGTTTTCTTAACGCAGTCCATCTTGCAAAATGCTTCGCGGCTATTTGAGAAAGACAAAAAAGCTTTTGAATCCTATTTAAAACGGGCCTATTGGGGAGGTTTGTCTATTACTTTTTTGGTAGGCTTGGTTTTTTCAATCGGTTCTTCTTGGGTTATTAGAATTGTAGGGGGAGAGTTTGTGGATTATAGTGCTAACGTACTTAGGTTACTCTCTTTTATTCCTTTTTTGGGCATGCTGAATGTGGTGAACATGATCAAAATTCTAGTTGCGGAATATAAAGATGTGTTGGCCAAGGCCACTTGGGTTTCCGCAGTGGTGATGCTGATATTCAGCATTGTGGGCTGTTATTATTGGGGAGGTTACGGATTGGCCATTTCCTTAATGATTTCCGAAGTGTTTAGCTTTACTATCCATTACATACTGATAAAAAGAAAACCAGCCTTATAAGCTGGTTCTCCTATTCTAAATTTTTCTAATCAGCTATTTTTCAATAAGCATTCGCTTTGTTTCTTTTAGTTCTCCATTCGTGAAGTAGCGTACAAAATATACTCCTTTTTGAAGATCCTCGGTATTTAACTCCAATGAGTTATTGCCTTGGAGATTGATGTTTTTCACGGTTTCTCCATTTAAATTTACAATTTGAATATAGGACGCAGTCGCATTGTTTTGCCCCTTGCTGAAAGAAATTTTGGTCGAAGTTTTGGAAGGGTTAGGGTAAATTACCATTTGTTCATCTTCCAATTGCATTAGGCCTTTAACTTCAGGGTTTTCTGATAGTTTTGCTTTTAGTTCACCCAATTCTGACTGAAGTATATCTATAGTTTGCTTTTGATCTTGCACAGCTCTAATGAGCAAAGGAATCATTTCTTGATAGTTGACACTCAGGCTTTTCTCTTCAGATCCAGAAACTAGATTTGGGAATACCTCAGCTATCTCTTGGGCCATTACCCCAAAGTGTGTTCTGTCGTCTTGCCTCTCTTTGTATTTGTATTCATAAGTTTTTAAAGAATATAATCCTTGATAGCTCTGTACATCAGGTCTAATGTCCTCTTTCAGCCTTCTGTCACTCGATGTATAATAGCCTCCCGCTCGCATGCTTCCTGCAACATCTAGAGAGTATGCGTAATCGGGTGTTGATGTGTTTATACCAACATTAGCATACGCAGAGTTACCTGGGTTACGTTTTACAATAAGGTAGTTGCCATTTAGATTATTATAGCCGCCTACTCTAAGGGGGTCATAGGCTGCTGAGATCAGCACACCATTTCCAGATGTATTCGTGTTCTCAAAAACTGCTGTAGCATCTGTATTGCTAGCCTGAGCGTAGAGTAGTTTTGTAGTGAACGGAGCAGTTCCTAATCGAAGATTTCCTGTTGAGAAATTGTTAGTGTATAAGTTCCATTGGGCATGAGCACTGAAATATGATAAGAAGGTAAATAACGAGAAAAGTAAAAATCGTTTCATATTATTTGATTTTAAAAGTAAAACATAATATAAATATAGTAATGCTGATTGTTTGGTTAATTAATTTAATTATTTAGGTGTGAAATTCGTGTATTTAATTTTCGTTCATTTTCTTTATGGGTTATGGCTTATAAATATGTTAGCTTTGTCATTTGACTAGAATGCCTTCTTAAAGATTCTTATGGAGAATGTTGCCATAGTTTTGTTGAACTGGAATGGTTATGAACTGACTAAGGCATGTTTAGCTAGCCTTTCTCAAACGGATTATCTTCACATAAATATTTATTTGGTTGACAATGCCTCTGCAGACGGGTCGGGCCCAGTTTTAAAAAAGGAATTTGGAGACAAGGTTCACTTCATTCAGAATAAGGATAATCTAGGTTTTGCTGGAGGGAACAATGTTGCTGTTAACCAAGCATTGCAGGATGGCAATGAATTCATAATGCTTCTCAATAACGATACAGAAGTTGATCCAGGTTTTGTTTTGCCATTGGTGAATTCTTTAAAGTCCGATGCTACATTAGGGGCAGTTCAACCCCTGATTTTGGACTTGAACCACAAAGAGTTAGTATGGAATGCAGGAGGAAGGACCAATCGGTTTTTAGGTGTGTCAAAAACCAAGTTTGAAGGTGATGCGCTGGCCAATGTTTCATCCAAAATTGTTAAGGAGACGGATTGGATTACGGGCTGTTGTATAATGCTGCGTGCTTCTGTAATAAAAAAAGTGGGCTTACTTGACGAAAAGTTTTTTGCTTATCACGAAGATGTTGACTGGTCAATTAGAATTAGAAAGGCAGGTTTTCAGTTGGCTTTAGTTAAAGAAAGTATAGTATACCATATGTCCATGGCTTCGTTGAAAAGTAGCGACAAGGGTAAGGAAGGGTACCTGTCTCCCTTTATGCATTATTTGAATGTCCGAAATCATTTGTATCTTCTTCGTAAACATTCGGATTTTTTTAATCCCATCGGGCCATGGTTAAATCAGTTTTTTAAATTTATCGGCTATATGGGCTATTTTTTGATAAGGAGAAGATTTACCAAGTTAAAGGCAGTATTGAGAGGTTTTAGAGATGGATTAACTCAATGATGGCATTACTGGCAATATTGCTCTTGGCGGCATATGGTGCCTTTTACATCTTTATTATGATGCAAATAAGTAAAGGCTATTACCATTATTTGCTGTTGTATTTTGCTGCTTTTTTACCTGTTTATATCGTTTTTCTAGCCTTTGTTTTTGATCACACAGAATCTGAGATTCTGATAAAGCTGATCCAGTATTCAAAAGAGATTTTGGTGCTTTACGGGCTCACGCTTTGGGTATTTGGGCAAAAGGCCAATCCTTTAGCTAAAGGTTACCGTTTTTCCAGCTTAGATTGGGCTTTTATTCTTTTTGGAGTTCTTTCATTTAGTTATATGTTACTTCCTTTGGGAGAAGCCGCCTTTATGGCTAAAGCCACCTATTTCAAGAATATTTTGCTTTTGATATTAGCCTATTTTTTTGGCAGGCGTGTCGCTTTATCTTCTGAACAATGGAAGAACATCTTCAATGTCATCTTTGTAATTACAGTATTGGCCTTTATAGTTGTAATAGGTGAAAAGCTATTTGGCAAGCATTTCCATTCCGTAATAGGCTACGCAAAATATAATCAAGCCATTCATGATATTGAACCCGCTGGCAATTATGGTTTGAAATGGACTTTTGAAGCTCAAGGTGGGCAACCCAGGTACGGATCTTTTTTTGCTAATCCACTTGAGTTTGCAGCTTCCATGCTGATTGTTTTTTCCGCTTCGCTAATTTTTCTTCTTTCTATGAAGTTCAATGCCAATCGAGCTAAATATCTATTGCTTCTTTTCTTTACCTTTTGTTGTGTATTGCTGGCTTATTCTAGGGCAACCATGGTGACTTTTATGATGGTGCTGGTTTTTATGGCCTTTATGCTCAAATATTATAAGCTTTTGAAAGCTGTGGCAGTTGTAATAGTTTGTTTGGGTTTCTACGTTTGGTTTCTGGCCCCTGACGATATGCGATATTTTGTGGAAGATACGCTCTCCTTTCAGAATTCATCGAGCATTACTCACCTGATTGAGTGGGCAGAAGGGGTCGATAGCATGATTCAGAACCCTCAGGGTATTGGGTTGGCCATGAGTGGGAATGCCGGAGGGGTTGAAGATGAGTTGAAGGTTGGAGGAGAAAATCAGTTTTTGATTTTTGGGGTTCAACTGGGAGTCTTTGGTATGTTGCTTTACATCATAATGATTTTCTTAGGGATAAGAGACAGTTGGAGAGCCTTTAGGTTGGCAGAAAATAGACAAGAACAAATTGTGCCTTTTGTTGCTGCTTCAGTAAAATTCGGCTTATTATTGCCATTATTTACCGCAAATGCTGAAACATATTTATATGTTTCGCTAGTTTCTTGGTGGATGGTGGGTTATAGCGAAACCCAATATCATAAACTGAAATACAATGCATTTGCAAAAGGGCTGTCGGCAAAAGCGACATTGGAAGCAGATATCTAGAATTATTAGCGTTACGTGCGTACTACCAAAAAGTATACTTTTAAAGAAACTTTAGCCATTCTTACACAGTACTGGGTTAGCCGTATTTCATTGTTTTATTTTAAGAGAATTAGTAAGCGTAAGATTACACTCATACGCAAGCAAGGCATTGGTGATCATATTTTTAGTACTGGGGTTCTTTACAGATTTATGGAACTTCATCCTCAAACGGAGGTGAATGTTGTAGTGGCCCATGCCGAAGTTTACGATTTTAAAACCAAAGATAAATTTTCCATTCTCGACTTTCCTTTGGTTTGGGTAATGTATGAGCATTATGACTTCTCCTTCTTGAGAAAAGAGGATAAGCGAATTCCTAAAATTATGGCTGATTTTTTGGGCCTTCCCCAGAATCTGGATTATGCTTATCAATTGCCTTCCCAAGCTATTAATGAAATTGATACTTCGAAACCTTACATGGTTATTCAACCACAAGCGGGAGGTTGGAACTCAGACAGAAATTGGCAACAAGAACGATGGAATAAACTACTTTCATTGCTTAAAAATGAAGATATTCCCGTTTTTCAAATTGGGGTTGAAACCGATCCTTTGGTTGAAGGATCGGTTGATTTTAGAGGCAGACTTAGTTTAAAGCAAAGCTTTGAATTGATAAAACAGGCTAGACTTTTTGTGGGGGTAAATTCTTTTGGAGAACAGGCAGCTTCAGCATTCAATATTCCATCCTTAATTCTTTATGGCCCAACCAATCCCCTCTATTCACTGAATGTGAACCAATCTGCTATTTTCGCCAATAAGGCAATGTCGTTTGAGGAAGTAGCTGATCTTGATTATGATTTTCCAGCCACAACGGAAATTGATGTAGACTTGGTAAGGAATCAAATTTTAAAACTATGGAGAGCTCAAAAGCCAGGTGATTTATGAGAATCCTTCAAGTCCATAATAAATATAAAAAACGAGGAGGGGAAGAAACCGTAGTCGAAGAAGAACGAAAGCTGCTCGAGTCCAACGGCCATGAAGTGGTACAATATTTAAAGGATAGTACGGACTTAGAAGCTTATTCCAAACTTGAGTTGGCTAAGTTGATGCTAAGCCAGAGATATTCAAGAAAGAGTGCTGAGGAGATTAGACAAATCATTGAGAAGGTAAAGCCAGATATTTGTCATGTACATAATGTTTTTCCAATCATTACACCGGCCGTTTACCAAGTTTGTAAGGACTTGGAGGTTCCTGTAGTGCAAACTCTCCATAACTATAAGCTTTTGTGTACTAACTCTCTTTTGTTCAGAGAAGGTGAAGTCTGCGAGAATTGTGTGGGTAAATCTCTTCTCAATTCAATCCGATATAAGTGCTACAGAAACTCATTCCTGACCACAGCCATAACAGCAGATGCGCTTCAATACCATAGAAATCATAGAACTTGGACGGAAGACATTGACCGGTATGTTTGCCTCACGGATTTTCATAAACAGAAGATTTTGGATGGGGGTATTCTACCAGAAAAGATTACTGTGAAGCCGAATTTTCTAGAACCTTTGTCTCTTGAGATTTCTTATGGCCAAGATATTCTGTTCGTAGGAAGGCTGGATGATTCTAAAGGATTACAAGATTTACTTTTTGCCATTAGAGAATGCCCAAATATAAAATTCACCTTGATAGGGGAGTCGGACAACCCAAGTATTTTCGAAGCTTTTAAAAATGCAAATTATTTAGGTCCGCAATCGAGGGAAATTGTTCTTGAAAAAATGGCAACTTGCAGAGCGGTTTTGTTTCCTTCAAAATATTATGAAGGAATGCCTATGGTTATTCTGGAAGCCTTTTCTATGAAAAAAGCAGTGATTGCAAGGAATGTTGGGGCTATGTCCAGTATGATAAATAATGGAGTGAATGGTCTCTCTTATCAGAGCCGATCAGAGTTAATTCTCGGTCTTAATGCTCTGGATAATGAAGCTTTGGCGAAATCCTTGGGAGAAGGAGCTTTTAAAGATTTTGAAATTAACTACACAAAGGAAACAGGTTATACAAATCTGATCGGTTTGTATACTTCAGTTATAGAAGAAAAGAATGGAATTCGAAAAATATAGATTGTTTCTTCCCCAATATGCCAATGTTGATTACCAAAAGGCAACGGATATAATCATTGAAAGGGCAGCTAAGCATGAAAGTTTTGGAGTTTCAGCGTTGGCGGTTCATGGTTTAATGACCAGCCTTACTGATCGTAATTTGGGTTCTGTAATTGATAATATTGATTTGATTGTTCCTGATGGCCAGCCAGTACGCTGGGCGTTGAACAGCTTCTACAAACTAGACATGAAGGATAGGGTTTACGGTCCTCAACTTACATTAGAAGTACTCAGGGCTGCCAATCAAAAAGGGTTAGGGGTTTATTTGTATGGAAGTAATCAGAACACATCAGATCGTTTCAAAAACTTCATTGAATCAGAATTCCCAAACATAAAAATTTCAGGCCAACACATCGATAGATTCAGAGAAGCTACGCTCGAAGAAGATGAAATGGATATCCTGAAAATTAATAGTTCAGGTGCTCATATTGTTCTTGTAGGTAGGGGCTGTCCCCGACAAGAATTTTGGGTGGCTCAACATAAAGGAAGTGTGAAAGCTGTAATGATGGCAGTAGGTGCCGCATTCGATTTCCATGCTGGAACTTTAAAACAAGCGCCAGCATGGATGCAAAATAATGGCCTTGAATGGTTGTTCAGATTATCGGTAGAGCCCAAAAGACTTTGGAAACGATACCTCTTTACAAACAGTCATTTTGTTTTAAGATTTTTCAAACACAAGCTTTTGCTTAGAAAGCCTTATTAAGGCTTGTTTTTATTTGAACAGATAAGCTACTTTCAATTCCACATGTAAATTACCTACATCGGTACCATTTGCATAGTAAGGCTTGTTATTGGGGTTATTAAATAATTCCCACTGATAATTGAGCGCCCTAGTATAAAATACGTTGCTACTTACCATTAAATGGGGAAGTTTGAAATCAGCAAAAACATGGAAATTATAATCAACCCAGTATCTTCTCCAATCTTTTATTTCTTCAAAAGCAAATCGAAAAAAATCGTTGTTATGAGCGAGCCTTTCTACTGCACCACCTATTCTCGTAGTATTTCTAGTCCATGCCACACTTAAATAATGCACGTTGCTACCTGGCCCAATGCTGGCTCCCATTACTTCTCCATTATTTGTGAAGCCTTGTCGAACCTGATAGTGTATATACCAGCTTAAAGCATTCCTAAATACCCTACCCGCAGTTTGTTCCAATTGAGTCCATTCCCAATTAACCTGAAAGTAAGAATTGGAAGATGGGGTAGTGAATAGTTTGTTGATTCCAATAGTTGAAGCTCGGGAATGGTTACTGTCTAGAATTAAATCTCTAAAATTAAAAGAAGCATCATTTCTATGAAACTCTCCATATATTTCTGCCTTCGCCTCTGGCCATCTCCATCTAAAAAATACTCCTGCCGCCTGATCCCTTTGATTTTCATCAAGAGTGCCATACTCATCATTTTTTCTGAACAGGTTAGAAAATACTGGCATATAATCATTATGGAGTTTGGCGAACTCAGAATATATTTGAACCCATCTAGTAGCGCCCACGGATAGACCAGGAATCCATTTGGGAGAATAGCTAAACGTGAATCCCTGGAAGTACCTCCAATCTTCATTTTTAGGGATATATATTCGTGCGGTACCTTGTGTTCGGGCAGTGTCTGGTGGGTAGTATCCAGAAGACTCGAGTTTTCCAGAAACTAATTGCCATTCAAAATGTCCGATGGCGGATTTTATTGGTTTAGTGGTGTTAAAGGTAATGTGTTCAAAAGCTTGAGCATTATTGCTCATCATTATACTATTTCTGATTGCAGGCCCCCACCAAATGTTTTCTGTGCTTAGACCTAAGGATAACCCCCATTTATTTAGTCTGATACTTGACTGACCTGAAAGAACTTTTTTGTAAGCCCCATCTCCATATCTTTCTGGCTGATCAATTCTATTGAACCAAACATACCGTTCTGCCCATTTACGATCATCAAACGATTCTGGAAATCCTGGATAATCTTTATTCTGGGCATAAACAACTTCAGGTTTTAACTGTAAACTTAATGGTCCGATTTCAGCGTAGACCCCGGCTGATACTAAGGTTTGTGCTCCTTTAGAACGAATCATGGCACCATCATTTCTACTATAAGGGTGATGGCTGTCGAAAGTAAAGTTCACTTCTGCTGGTAATAATTTTACTCTGCCTTTGTCTTTCCAGAATGTAGCTACCGTGGGCGCATATTCCTCAAAATTAAAAATGGTACTATCAACGTAGATACCGTTTTTGCCTAAAATCAATGGGCGAATATTAAATGAATAGGCCGAGTCTAACTTCCCTAAGAGCTGCTGTCTTCTCAGATAGTCTTGAGCATAAGAGGATCCCATGGGAACACTTTGCGCAAATGAGAAATTAAAAGGTAATAGTAAGAAAAGGATTATAAATAGCCTGTTACGCATTTATCGAATAGTTAGCGTTCTAATTTCCAAATTATCCAAGGACCAGCTTTCGTCACATTTTGGGTCGGGTGAATTGGTTTGATATAGCTGATCAAAAAAATCTAAAACTAAAGCTTTGTCTTTATGATGAATAGTCTTATTTATTTTATAAATGGATGTTCCCCTATTATCCGATTTGTAGTGGCAAAGACCAGGGCCAAAGGATGAAGCTCCCTTTTTTGGCCTTGCTTTAAAAGGAAATGGGTTGGGAAAGGATTGCCATAGACAAAAATAGTTGTCACAATAACCATTAGAAAAGGAATATTCTAGTCTATATTTTGAAGCTTCTGTTTCAGGGAAGTCTTTATTCAAGGCCATAATCCACAAATCGGGTAAATCTGGTTCTAATCCATTAGAATTCCCATCCCATGAATCGTGAATAAGAAGATCAAATGAGATGTTCAGGTAATTATGATCAGGAAGATCATTTAGGTGTAATGTAAACCCGTCATTATTGAAATTCCCAAGTACTTTGCTGTTTCTATAAGTTATTGTTCTGCCATTATCAATTTGATCTAAAGACTCATTTTCAAAATCATTAGAGTAGACAATATAGTCCGCAACCAATTCATCATTAAAGCACCCAGTAGATAAAAATATAATGAATAGAGTGAAAAGTAACTTATAGTGTTTCATTTACCTGTTTTTAGCAGCCTTTAAACGGTAATTACAAACATAGCAAGATTAAAAGGTTATGAGTCTATTTGTATATGAAATTAAATTAGGCGTTTATGGTATCAAGGCCTATTCTTTCGATGCGTATCTTTACCCAAAGTGTAAATTATGAGGTCAACAATTTTTTTGAGCGCCATTTTTCTTTTTTTGAGCATAACCAGTTTGTTTGGCCAAGAATATAATGAGTATTTAAAGGACACTTTGTTTGCAGAAGTTGGTTTCGGCTCAATAATATCATCTCAAAACTCTTTTGCTCCCCATTATTTACAAAATAACCAGTTCGGAGAGGTTGATGTAAATGATCAACTTTTTTTAAGAGGGAGGGTTTTTTATAAGCGCAGCATTAGTCCGAAGTGGACTTTTAAAACGGGTTTTGATTTCAGAAACAAAATTATCTCACAAGGATATGTCTCTGCGGCCTTCAATGATTTGGAGCTAGCAGTGGGTAGAATTAAGAAGTCTAGAGGAGGTCTCAATACAGGGTTGTCCTCAGGCTCGTTGGCATTGAGTAAAAATGCGCTTCCTGTACCTATGGTTGAACTAAGCCTTAAAAATTACCAGAATGTGCCTTTTACGCGTGGGTTTTTTAAGGTCAAGGGATTTATAAGCCAAGGAAAACTAGAGAAGAATAGATATATATCTGGGGCGTATTTACATGGAAAGGGTATTCATGGAATGGTTGATTTGAGTAAACTTTTAGGCCTACAAATGTCTTCCGGTATAATCCATTATGCACAGTATGGTGGCGTTTCCCCACAAGGGGATAGACAACCAAGCGATTTCGCTGATTTTTTAAGGGTTTTAAAAGGACAAGGTATCCCTAATCCAAGAGGCACCTCGGAAGGTGAAAGTAATGGATTGGGCAATCATTTGGGTATTACAGAATTCACTCTTAGAAAGACACTTGGAGAGCATTCTTTAAGTCTGAATTTTCAAAAGCAATTTGAGGATAAAGGAAGCATGCAGTATATAAGTTTTAAAGACTTCCTGTTAGGTCTTTATTGGGAACTTCCTGAGCATTCAAAAATTCTTAAGGCTGTACATTTCGAAGTACTGCAGTCAAAATGGCAAAGCGGCAAGGGCTTACCAGATCCAACTGACGAAGTTCAAACAAGAGATGATAATAAAGGGTTTGAATTCGGGGAAAGAGATGATTATTATAATAATTGGTTATACCGCTCAGGGTGGACATACCGTGGCCTAGTTATGGGAAATCCACTTTTTTTGACCTATGATTTTACCCGAAATTTTTTGCAACCTTATCCCGATTATGGTGTGTCTATAGCTAATAACAGGGTTTCGGCATTTCATTTAGGTGTTGACGCTATGTTTGGCTCTAAGATTAAATTTAAGTCTTTGGTTACCTATTCAAAAAACTATGGAACTTATGCAGGGCTTTATGAGGGTAGATTTAAATGGGCGGGTATAGAAACTGACCCTAATTTTGAATACGTATATCTTCCAAATAGGAATCAACTATATTCTGCAATCGAATTTACCTGTTTTGAGATACTTGGAATCGAAGACCTTAGCTTAAATGCTATATTTGCTGTAGATAGTGGTCAATTGTATAATGCTAAGGGAATGCAGATTTCTGTTTCCTATGCGTTGTCAAATTATTAATTTGTTAGAAACTCCTTAATAACCATGGCAAGGATTTCTATATTTGAATGAATTTAATTTTTTGTTGCTTTAGTGATATAAATGGACGGTAATTGGTGAAAAAAAGGTTTAATAAATACTTCCCCTTTTTATTTATCTCTGGTGAGGTTGTGGTTCTTTCCATCATATTTTTTTGTGCCCATATGGTTGCGGAAGGAGCTGTCTATTTAGAACAACCTTATACCTTGCTTTTCTTAGTTTATATTTCAATTTGGCCTATTGTATCGTATTTTAATAAGGACTATAAAATTGGTAGAGCAGTAAGCTATTACAATACTTTTCGTAAAGCGTTTATCAGTGTATTTGTCTTTGTAGCGCTTATCTCAATGTTTTGGCTATTTGCTGAAATGGAAGAGCTCAAAAGACATTTCTTTATAACATTGATTCTTTTACTCTTTGTCTGGTTAACCATTTACAGGGTTTCTGTTCATTTAGTACTTGATAAATATAGAGCCTTTGGAGGCAACGTTAGGTATGCTGTTATTTTGGGGGATGATAAGTTGGGAAAAAAGCTTTATGATACTCTAAAAAGGAAAAGCCATTATGGAATTAGATGCCTAGGGTTTTATGGTAATGAAGAAGGAGATCACGAGTGGTATCCAAAGCTGGGAGAATATTCTGATTTTCAAGAGGAAAACCTTTTAGATATAGATCATATATATGTTAGCGAAAAAGTGCCACAAAATATTCTCGAAAGAGCAGTAAGAATTGGTGATTCAAGTCTAAAAAAGGTTAAACTCCTTCCAGAATTTAAAACTGAAGCAATTAAAACTTTTGTTCTTAGAAGGTATGATGCTATTCCGATTATTGATATCAATAATCTTCCTTTGGATCATCAAACGAACAGAATGGTAAAAAGAGCTTTTGATTTGCTGTTCTCTTCGTTCGTTATTCTAGCTTTCTTAAGCTGGATGATTCCTCTTTTCGGTATACTAATAAAGTTTGAGTCCAGAGGTCCTGTATTTTTTAAACAGCTGCGTCATGGCAAGAACAACACTCCATTCTACTGCTATAAATTCAGGACTATGGTGTTGAATGAAGAGGCGGACAGAAAATGGGCTTCAGAGAATGACCCACGAGTGACTAAAATTGGAGCCTTTTTAAGAAGAACTAGTTTGGATGAATTCCCTCAATTTGTGAATGTATTCTTAGGGTCAATGTCGATTGTTGGGCCAAGACCACATCCTATAACATTAAATGAGGTGTATGAAACTCAGGTAGAGAAATTCGCAAAACGTCATGCTTCAAAACCAGGGGTTACAGGATTGGCACAAGCAATGGGCTACCGAGGAGAAATTCGAGAGTTACATCATATGAGTTCGAGAGTACGCCTAGATAGATTTTACCTCCAAAATTGGACATTCTTTCTTGATATTAAGATTATTGTATTAACTGTTTTTTCAGTAGGGAAGGGAAAGAATGCCTATTAAACTACCTCAGTTTAATAGTTTTTATAAATTGAAGTTCTAGACCCAATGTGCGAATATAATTTCCCCAATTATATTCAGTTCTCATTCTAATTTCTCCCCCCTGTATAGGTAGTGCCGTACTTAAATATAAAGACTTTATATTGATAGCGGGGTTGATTATTTCACGTTTGGTTCCGCTGTTTCTGAAGGCTCTGAAAGATAGATTGATCTGAATTCCATTAATTCTTGAGGAGATTGAAGAAGCATAACCAGTCACAACATTTTTTATTCTATAAAGAGTAATAGAGTTAGGGTTGAGCAATAGAAAAACAGGACTACCAATGATCTGTCCTCGATAGCTCCAGCCACTCATGTAAAGAAAATTGTTGAAATTATTATCGGGCTCCGAACCTATGAGAGAACCTTTTTGAACATTGGTATTGATATATTCTAAATCAAAGTTTGTAAGTGTAGTTTGCTTTTTAGTGGAAATACTAATGCCATATATACCATTCCCCCAGTTTTTTGGCTTTAATCCTGAACCATCCTCCCACATAAGTTGAGTATATATCGATAATTCTCTATCTCCAAATCGTGTTTTGAGTGAAAAATCGTAAGAACCCAAATGGTTGCCCAAAGCATTAATTTGATCATTGACATTCGCCTTTTTGGCCCCTTTACTAGCTGTGAAGATTCTGAGGAAATCTTGAAAACTTGCTGGTTGACTAGTTTCACTCGAAAGGTTTTTGCCTCCCCACTGAGCATTATGTGTAAGCCCAATATTTAGCTCAAGGAGTTCGTTGAATGGTTTAAACTTAAGGTAGAGGTATTTTTGATGTAATAAGGCTTTACTTTGGTACCGATCTTTTTCAAACCAGCCATGAGCCATATATGCTTTCACAAATAAGAAGTTGATAGGCGTATTTAGCCAACCATTGGTTTGAATGGAAATTTTAGGAAGAGGTAAGGCGTTGTTGCCATTTATGAGGTTTCCGAATCCTGATGAGGAGTTAAAACCAAATTGTTCAACTTTCCTACCTATTGTGAACTTTATAAGCTTGGTTGTTAAGCTTCCGTACGCTTGAATTGGAATGCTGCGAAAGTGTTTGGAGATAGAATTTTGTAACTCTAAGCCATAATTAAGTTTAAAAATTTTGCGGCTATAATATTCTCCTTCAATTTCAATATTGTTGATTAGAGCGTTAGGGTTGACTTTGCTAAATCTACCATCGTTGTTTCCTGAAATCCAAAAGGGAGCTTTGTCTGATGTAGAAATATAAGCTCCTTGACTTATTATTAAGTTCAGCGAGTTGATGCTATCAGCTTCCTCTTGAAAGGCAAAAATTGGAGTAGCTATGTAAAATAAAAACAGGGTAAGAAATTGCTTCATACCCTGTTTTGACACGTTTTAATAATGTGTGGTTGCAAACTTATCTGATATAAGCTTCAAAGTTTTTATGATCTTTTTCAAACAACCTCTCTTTTGGCAATGATTTGAAGTATTCATAAGTAATCTTCAATCCTTCTGCTCGAGAAACTTTGGCCTCCCACCCTAGGATTTCCTTTGCCTTGGTAGTATTAGGCTGACGCTGCATAGGGTCATCCTTTGGCAATGGTTTATAAACTACTTTTTGATCTGTACCTGTTAATTTAATGATCTCTTCAGCAAACTGCGAAATTGTGATTTCATCAGGATTACCAATGTTTACCGGGTAAGGATAGTCGGACAATAGAAGTCTATAAATTCCTTCCACCTGATCGTCTACATAGCAAAAAGATCTTGTTTGGGACCCGTCTCCAAATACTGTTAAATCTTCTCCTCGAAGAGCTTGACCAATGAATGCAGGAAGAACTCTTCCATCATTCAGTCGCATTCTAGGGCCATAGGTATTGAAAATCCTTACAATTCTTGTTTCTAATCCATGGTAGGTATGATAAGCCATTGTTATAGCCTCTTGAAAGCGCTTAGCTTCATCATAAACACCTCGTGGACCGACAGGATTTACATTGCCATAGTATTCTTCAGTTTGTGGGTGAACCAAGGGGTCTCCGTATATTTCTGAAGTAGAAGCAATGAGCATTCTGGCACCTTTATTTCTGGCTAAACCTAATAGATTGTGAGTGCCAAGAGAACCAACTTTTAACGTTTGAATTGGGATTTTAAGGTAATCGATAGGGCTAGCTGGAGAGGCAAAGTGTAGGATATAGTCCAATTTGCCTGAAACATGGACGAACTTTGAAACATCATGGTGATAAAATTCGAAGTTTTCTAAGGGCATAAGGTGCTCAATGTTAGAGATATGGCCTGTAATTAGATTGTCCATACCAATCACATAATAACCTTCTTTGATGAACCGATCACATAGATGTGACCCCAGAAATCCTGCTGCGCCTGTGATTAAAATTCTTTTCATTATATCCCTATTCCATAGTAATCGAAACCAAGGCCAGTTACTTCTGCCTTATCGTAAATATTTCTTCCGTCAAAAATTACTTTGCCTTTCATAAGTCGTGAAACTACTTCGAAATTCGGAATTCGGAATTCTGGCCATTCTGTAACCAGCAATAGGGCATCGGTATCAATTAGAGTGTCGTACTCATCTTTGGCATAAGTAACGGTGTCCTTCAGGTCATGCTTAGCTTCTTCCATAGCAATTGGGTCGTAAGCTTTTACTTGTGCACCAGCTTCTAATAAAGCGTTGATGATCACGATTGAAGGAGCTTCTCTCATGTCATCAGTTTTTGGCTTAAATGAAAGGCCCCAAACTGCGAAAGTCTTCCCTGAAAGATCTTCCCCAAAATGAGATTTCACTTTTCGAACCATCACTGATTTTTGTCTTTCGTTTACTTCTTCAACCGCTTTAAGTACAGACATTGAATAGCCGTTATCTTCAGCAGTTTTGATTAAAGCTTTTACGTCTTTAGGGAAACAAGAACCACCATAACCCACACCTGGGTAAATGAATTTATTTCCAATTCGGTTATCGCTTCCAATTCCTTTTCTTACCATGTTAACATCGGCTCCCATAATTTCGCAAAGGTTGGCGATGTCATTCATGAAACTGATTTTGGTAGCTAACATAGAGTTAGCGGCATATTTTGTCATTTCAGCTGATGGAACATCCATGAAAATTGTTGGGTGACCATTCAACAAGAAAGGCTTATAAAGCTTTTTCATAATTTCTTCAGCCTTTTCAGACTCTACACCAACAACAATTCTGTCTGGCTTTAAGAAATCAGCGATAGCAGCTCCTTCTTTTAAGAATTCAGGATTGGACGCTACATCAAAATCAATATTGGCTCCTCTTTTGGCTAAAGCCTCAGTAACTTCTTTTTTAACTTTTTGAGCGGTTCCCACTGGAACAGTACTTTTGGTAACTACTACCATGTACTCGTTCATGTTTTCACCGATTTCTCTGGCAACGGCCAAAACATATTTAAGATCGGCACTGCCATCTTCACCTGGAGGTGTACCTACTGCAATAAAAGCAGCTTCGCAGTCTTGAATGCTTTCGGCTAGATTAGTGGAGAAGTGAAGTCTGCCTTTTTCATAGTTTTTCTTTACCATGGTTTCTAACCCTGGTTCATAAATAGGCATGATTCCTTCTTTCAATCCATCTATTTTCTTTTTGTCAATGTCAATACAAGTAACATCAATACCGACTTCTGCAAAACAAGTACCTGTTACAAGGCCTACATATCCGGTTCCGACAACTGCTATTTTCATAAGCTTTTAATTTTCTCCAAAGATTTTTTAAAAATGGTAATGGCTGACTGTTTTTAAGATAACTGACTCTAAATGAGGGTTAAATATGGGTTTTTCTTCGATTAAAAGAATCTTAGTTCTTCTTTTCTAATTTTTGCTGCCAGTTCCAAGAATCCCTTAATGATTCTTCTAGCGTTTTTTCAGTTTTCCAGTTGAGTTGCTCTGTAGATTTAGTAACATCGGCATATACTTTTTCGATGTCGCCACTTCTTCTTGGTCCAATTTTATAATTGAGGGGAGATTCACTAACTGATTCAAAAGTTTTAATAATTTCTAAAACAGTATTGCCTCTACCTGTACCTAAGTTGAAGATATCGTAGGTAAGTTCGGGCTTATTGTCTAGATATTCTAAACTTTTTACATGCGCTTTGGCTAAATCTACTACGTGAATGTAATCTCTAATGCAAGTTCCGTCAGGGGTATCGTAATCATCTCCAAAAACGGTGAGTTGTTTTCTCCAGCCTGCGGCAGTTTGAGTAATAAAAGGAACCAAGTTATTAGGTACGCCTAAAGGAAGTTCTCCTATTTCAGAAGTTGGATGCGCACCAATGGGATTGAAATATCTCAGTGCAATGGCTCTCAGGCCCTTTCCCGTACTGGTTGTGTCTTCAATAATTTCTTCGCAAATCTGCTTTGTGTTCCCATAAGGGGATTCTGCAGTTTTTTTAGGGCTTTGCTCAGTAACTGGTAGTTGGTCTGGTTGGCCGTATACAGTACATGATGAAGAAAAAATCAATTTATCAACTTTCCCTTCTCTCATCAATTTGATGAGTGTAATCAATGAACCAACGTTGTTCTCATAATATTCAAGAGGCTTTTCTACTGATTCACCAACCGCTTTGTAAGCCGCAAAATGAATAACACCATCAATGGGTTGATCCTTAAAAACCTTTGAAAAAGCTTCTTTGTCATTACAATCTATTTCGTAGAAAGTAAAATCTTTTCCTGTGATATTCTTCAAACCATCCAGAACCGATGCTCTGGAATTTGAAAGGTTATCGACAATAATGGGGTTATAACCCGCATTATGCAACTCCACAACGGTGTGTGAACCTATATAACCTGCTCCACCTGTTACAACTATGTTCTGCATATAGACAAAATTAGAAGCTTACAGGGATTAATTAATATCTAATCCTATTTTTGTACGAAATATTACTTCGAGATGGCAAGTTCGATTGAAGAGATTAAGAAAGAATTAAACGAGAGCGTTGTAAAAACTGAAGCGGAATTAGAAGCTTTCAGAATGCGATTCATTAGTCGCAAGAGTGTAGTTGGTGAACTTTTCGCTAACATGAGAAATATCGCTCCGGAAGATAAAAAGGCTTATGGCCTAGAAGTGAATGCTGTAAAGCAATTGGCAGAAGATAAATTTCAGGCTCATATAGACAGCTTGAAGTCTGGTTCCGAGCAGAAGGAAAACCATGCCGACCTTACTTTACCAGCTATCGAAGAGGACTTTGGCTCTATTCATCCATTGACAGCAACTCGCCAAAGATTCATCGAAATCTTTGAAAGAATAGGTTTTAACGTGTCTTCTGGGCCAGAAATTGAAGATGACTGGCACAACTTTACGGCTCTGAATTTTCCTGAAAATCACCCTGCAAGGGAAATGCAGGATACCTTCTTTATTGAAAAAAATCCTGATATCGCCTTACGGACGCACACTTCTTCAGTGCAAATTCGAGTAATGGAAAATGAGAAGCCGCCAATTCGCACGCTTTCTCCTGGCCGTGTATTCAGAAATGAGGCGATTTCGGCAAGGGCACATTGTGTTTTCCATCAAATGGAAGGCTTATATGTAGATAAGGGCGTTTCGTTTGCTGATTTGAAACAGACCCTTTACCACTTTGCAAAGGAAATGTACACTAAAGATACGCAAGTGCGTTTTCGCCCTTCATATTTTCCTTTTACTGAACCAAGTGCTGAAATAGATATCTCTTGCCAAATTTGCCATGGTGATGGCTGTAACATTTGTAAATACAGTGGCTGGGTAGAAATTGGAGGTGCTGGAATGGTAGATCCGAATGTTTTGGCCAATTGTGGTATCGACCCTGAAGTTTATTCAGGTTTTGCTTTCGGAATGGGAATTGAAAGAATTACAATGCTTAGGTATGGAATTAAAGATTTGCGACTGTTTACGGAAAATGATATTCGCTTTTTGAAGCAATTCAAAACCTTATGATGAAGCTAGAGGAAATTCGAAAAATTGGAGTTGTAGGAGCGGGAACAATGGGGCAAGGAATTGCCCAAATTGCTGCTTTGGCAGGTTATCAAGTTGTGTTGTATGATTTGCAAGCCGATGCTTTAGCAAAAGCTGAGCAGAACATTTCAAGCAATCTTGAAAAGGGCATTGCCCGTGGAAAGGTAACCGAAGACCAAAAAGAGACAGCCCTATCCAATATTTCGTTTTCATCTCAATTCAGCGATTTAGTGGCCGATGTAATTATTGAGGCCATTGTAGAAAAGCTTGACGTTAAAAAACAGCTTTTTGCAGATTTAGAATCACAGAACGCACCAGAAGCCATTCTGGCGTCTAACACATCTTCTATTCCGATTACGAGAATTGGTCGTGATTTGGCACACCCAGAACGATTTGTGGGTATGCATTTCTTCAACCCAGCGCATATTATGAAGTTGGTAGAGGTAATTTCTGGTGCAGCAACTTCTGAGCAAACTGCTGAAACTGTTTTTCAGCTAGCAGAGAAGCTCGAAAAGGTGCCTGTTATGGCCAAAGATGCTCCAGGGTTTATTGTTAACCGTGTGGCGCGCCATTTCTATGTAGAAGGCCTTAAAGCTCTTGAAGAAGGCGTTACTGATGTAGAAGGCATCGATAAGCTGGTAGAAGCTTCTGGCTTCAAAATGGGGCCTTTTAGACTAATGGATTTAATAGGAGTGGACACTAATTTTTCAGTGACGACATCTATGTTTAATGCTTTTCATCAAGATGGAAAGTTCAGACCTTCTCGCATACAAGAGCAAAAGGTTGACGCTGGCCACCATGGTAGAAAATCAGGTAAGGGATTTTACGATTATTCAGCCTAAAGCAGTTCTTCAATAAGCTTGTCTATGGTAATACCTTCGGCTTCAGCTTTGAAGTTTCTCACAATTCTATGCCTTAAAATTGGTTTGGCAACGGCTTTTACATCTTCAATATCAGGAGAGTATTTTCCATTGATCAAGGCATTGCATTTCGCGGCAATAATCAAGTTTTGCGAAGCTCTTGGCCCTGCTCCCCAGTCCACATAGCTTTTGGTAATTTCTGGAGCTCTTTCCGACTCAATTCTCGTTTTATGCACCAAACCTACCGCATATTCAATCACATTATCAGCAACAGGCACTCTTCTTACCAAATGCTGATATGCCAATACTTCCTTCGCACCCAGCACCTTTTCCACCTTTTTCTGCTCGTCTGTAGTAGTTCCTTTTACAATGTCTACTTCGGATTGAAATGAAGGGTAATTAAGTTGAATATTGAATAAGAAACGGTCGAGCTGAGCTTCAGGTAGAGGATAAGTACCTTCTTGCTCAATAGGGTTTTGCGTAGCGAGAACAAAGAAAGGCCTTTCCAAAGCATAGTGCTGACCAGCGATTGTTACGCTGTATTCTTGCATCGATTCCAAAAGTGCTGCCTGCGTTTTAGGAGGCGTACGGTTGATCTCATCTGCCAGAATAATGTTAGCAAAAATAGGCCCTTGAATGAATTTAAAGTTTCTGTCTTTATCCAAGGTTTCGGCACCAAGAATATCAGAAGGCATTAAGTCGGGAGTGAACTGAATCCGATTAAACTTTAAGTCCAGCGCAGAAGAAATGGTATGAATTAGTAAGGTTTTTGCCAAACCAGGAACACCTACCAATAGGCTATGGCCTTGACAAAAAATGGAAGTAAGAAGTAGATTCACGACTTCTTCTTGCCCTACAATTACCTTTGAAATTTCTTTTTTTAGAAGATGAAAGTCTTCAAAAAACTTATTTGCTAGTACTACATCGGATTTTGTTTCTTCCATACTAATTAGTTGTTGACTATGCCGCAGCGATTAAATTCAGGATCGACCATAATATACACCTCTTTCATTTTCTGATCGATATATTCTGCTCTTTTCCTTGCTTGTTTCATTCGTAAAGTTGCCGCTCTTAGCTTTTCATAATCGTCCGTCATGTTGGCTTTGTGAGGCTTAATTCTAGATCTGTAATAAATGATTTGAGCTATTTTAGAGCCGTCAGGACTGTCAACGATTTCAGCTTTAGAAATGTCGCCTTCTTTCATCTCTTCGATTTTGAAGTAGAGAGTAGGGTCTAATTGATCGGCAGGGATTTTTGAAGAGCCAAATTGGCCACTCATAAAGCCGCCATTCAGTTTCGTTCTTTCATCATCAGAATATTGTTTTGCAGCAGATTCGAAAGTGATACTGTCCGCCATGATTTCGTTTCGAAGACTATCTAAATAGTTTGAAGCTTTTTGAATGTCTGCTTGAGTAGGCTTAGGAATCATGATGATATGACGCGTATTGAACTCGTTTCCACGCTTTTCAATCATTTGAATCAAATGCACCCCGAAAGAAGAAACCACAGGCATGGAAATTTCTCCGGGCTTTAGCGCCAATGCACCAGCTTCATAAGCAGGGTCGAAATTTCCCCTTGTAGCGAAACCTAAATTTCCTCCGTTGGGAGCAGAAGGGCCTTCAGAATACTGAACAGCCAGAATTTCAAAGTTCTCTCCTTTAAGTGCTCTTTCGCGAATTTTGAGTAGTTCATCCTTTACGCGTTTTACTTCAGCATCATTTGGCTCTGGCTTTTTAATAATTACACCAATTTCATATTCTGTATTGTAAAGCGGTAAACTGTCTTTAGGAATTGAGTTAAAGAATTTTCGGATTTCTGCAGGAGTTACATTTACATCTGCAAGAATATTATTCTCTTGTTCTTGAACTCGCAATTGTTCTTCAATAGCTGGCTTTATTTCTTCCATGATTTGATCCATGGTTTTGCCATAGGCTTCCTCAAGCACTTTTTCGTTTCCGCCAACACGTTGCAATTGGTTTTGCATACGTTGGTTTACTTCATAATCAACTCGGCTTTCGTCAATTTCTACCGAGTCAATTTCTGACATAGCCAAAAGAAGTTTGTCTTCAATAAGCTGTCTGATGATCAAACAACGAGCATCCCCTGTAAAAGAAGAAGCTTGCCCACTGGCCAAAAAGCTTGCGTAGCCTTGTTCAATTTCACTTTTCAGAATAATGTGATCATCTACTTTGGCAATGATCTTATCAACCACTTCGCCTTGAGTGTCTTGGGCAAATAGGGCATTCGAAGAAAATACGGCCACAAAAACAAGGGCGGCAATTACTCTATTTATAAATCTCGTAGTCATCTTTTTCTTTTGCTCTTTCATACACTTGATTCTCCAGACTCTTGGCAATATCTACTTTTCGCTTGTTTATGATTATGTTTTTGATGTCTTCTTTCACATATTCCAAAGGTGAAACCTGTTCGGAAAGTTTGTATTCATGAATACTAAATAAGTAGAGATAAAGCGAGTTGGATTCTTCAACGTATCGGTTTCTTCTTAAAAACTGCACCTTATTTTCTACTGTAGAAAAGGGTGAATTTTTGGTCAAGTCATCAAAATTCAACCAAGTGGAATCTTGAAGTGAATAATCGTTTGCGAACTGAAAACAGTATGACCTAAGCTTTTCCAGGTCATCTTCTCTGTTGGACTTAATCCACTTACGGACATCAGGTTTCTTAGGCGCCTCTTTTGATATTTTTAAATATCTGCCTTTCAGAATGTTTTGCCTCAGTTGAAAATTCTCGATGTTATCGCTGTAATATTGTCTTATTTCTTCATCGCTAACCTCTCGGTTCAGTTCTTCTTCTACCTTCAATCGCTGGTATTCATAAGAAATGAGCGTATATCTATAGGCTTCAACTTTTCTTTGAATCTCAGCCTGATTGATTTGCTTAGTGGTATTCGCTTCTTTAATAAAAAGCTCTTTTTTAATCCAGTTGTCTATGTATTTCTCAACTATGCGAATGCTATCTTCTTTAGGAGTATCCGGTTGGGTAAGGCTACCAAGGTCAGTTTTGTATAAAAAAGTATTGCCCACCCTGGCCACCAAGTTGTTTGTGTCTTCAACCTGATTTTCGGATTCCAAGCCCAGAAATTCACAGGAAGCTGCTATAAGCGTTAGCGAAAGAAATATGTAGAGCTTACCTGTTTTCATGAGAAGCTAATTGCTTCAATTCTTTTTTGTTGATTTTGATTTTATTTTCCTTGCGGAGTTGGGCTACCCAAGCTTTGTCCAAATAGTCTTGATAATCCGAAATTACCAATCCTTTTACTTCGTCTAAACGATAATTACCAGCTGCAATTATTTCGTCAATGGCATAAATTCTATTTTCGGTAGTATCGCCAATAAGGACCTTTTCTTCCCAATTTTGAGCGAAATTAGGGAAATCCTCCCTTAGAAATGTTCTTTTAGCAATTTTTAACTCATCAAAGAGTTCTCCATCTATTTTGCTTTCAATCACATCCGGAAGATTTTCTCCTTTTTGCCAGCTAACATTGGTTAGAATGTCTTTAAGCACATCAGCGTTTGTACTTTCAATTACCCAAACTTGCGCTCTTTCCGGAGCAGGGTAGTCCTTCTGATGATTTTGAAAAAACACTTTGAGTCCTGTACTGTCTTCTGCGGCCTTGTTCCAGATTTGATTTTCCATAATGGTGAAAAGCATAAGGCCTTCTTTGTATTCATTCAGAAGAAAGCCAAATTCTGGATATTTTTTAGAAGCAAGCTGATTTTCATATTCCATGAGCTGCTCGCGTTCAAAAACCTTGTACCGATTCCAAAGTGTTGATGCAGAGAACTGGTTAGCGTTGCCCAAACTGCTGAAGAATTGACCATAGCTGTATGATTTCTCACCAATAGAGAAAATCTCTTGTTTGGCTTGATTTTCTACATCAACATTAGGCAGGCCAACTTTCTCAATCTTTTCGATTACGTTTTTTAACTGTTGAAAATCTTGTTTAAAGCCATTTTCCGTTTTTAGCTTTTTCACCAGTTCGTCCAAATCAATCTGGTTTCTGCCTGATCGTCTTACCCTTTCTGAAATGTTATCTCTTAAAGTTTCAAGAGAAGGCATTTCTTGTTTCATATCAAGTTTCACAATGTGCCATCCGTATGAAGTTTCAGTAGGTTTAGAAATGTCGCCTTCGTTTTTTAGGCTGTGGGCAATGTCTAGGTATTCATCGGGCAGTTCGCCTGTTCCTGCTAAAGGAAGACCGCCACTGTTGAGTTTGGTACGACTATCTTCTGAATATTTTTTGACTAGTTCTTTCCAATCGCCTCCATTTTGTAGCGAATCGTAAATGGTTTTCATTAACTGATTTCCATTTTCAACAGAACGGCCATTTTTGGTCAAGAAAATGTGTGATGTTTTCACCTTTCCTCGCGTTGGCCTTCTGTCCAGAACCTTGATGATATGATAGCCGAATTGAGATCTGATAATGCCTGAAACTTCACCAACTGGAGTTTCATATGCGCCATTTTCAAACGGATAAACCATGGTGAGGCCAGAAAACCAGCCCAAATCGCCACCGTTTCTGGCGGATCCGTCTTCTGAATTTTTTCTGGCAACTTCTTCGAATGGAACACCGGAAAGCACTGTTTTCCTTAAACTGTCTATTTTTTGATATGCCCTTAACGTATCTGTGGGGTCTGCTTCATTCTTGAATTTGATTAAGATATGCGCTGCATGAACTTCTTCTTTTAATCTATTATATGCTTCCAAAATCAGATCTTCTTCTGTATTTGGGTTTTGCATATAAGGTTTTTGAACTTGGCTGATGTAGCCGTTGTATTCATCAATAAAGGCTTGAGTGGTGTCAATGCCAGCATTGTGAGCCGCCAACACTTTCAATTTAAAATCGATGTATTGGTCTAAATATTTTTGAAGAGAGTCATATTGATTTGCTCCGCCATCTTTTCGGTTCTTATGGTAAGCATATAGAAATTCTGCCGATGAGATAGGCTCATTGTTTATGGTGGCTATGGTGTTGCTTGTTTGAAAAGCAAAAGAAGAAAAAGTGATAGCCAACAGAAAAAGTAGCGTGTAGGAAAGTTTCATAGAAAGATTACTTCTCGAATTCAACCTTTTTGAAAAGGCGTAAAGTGTTTTGTGAGTTGGAGGATTCAAATTCAATTTCATCCATGATTTTCTTTACCAACATAATACCCACGCCACCTTTTTGTTTGGTTTTAATCAAATCGCCAAGAATGGGTTCATGGTACTTTAGTATGTCGAAAGCGGCTCCTTTGTCAATGATTTCGAACCAAATGCCATGTGAATCGAAGCTGATCGTGATTTTCACGTGATCTTCTTCTGCGGTTGGTTGACCATGGATAATGATGTTGGCACACACTTCGTCAACCGCCAGCACCATCATGTTGGTTTCAATATCAGAAACACGGTGTTCGTGCAGCACATCGCTGACAAACTTGCGCATGAGCCTGAGTTTGTTTTTGCTGTATGGTATGTTAAAATTATAAGCCATCGATTTCTGCTAAAGCCTCTTCTTTTGTCTTTTTTATGATTAACAACTGGTCTAGCCCAAGTATGCCAAATACTTTTAGCACCTTATCGGATAAACCGTAAATAATAAATGTGGTGTTGTTTTGATCTATTTCTTCGATGTAGGACATAAACACGCCAAGGCCAGCCGAAGAAATGTAGTTAAGGTCAGTGCAATCGACTAAGATGTTTTCATGGTTTTCGTCAAAAGCAGTTCGGATTGCTTTGTCTAGTTTGATAGATGAACTAGCGTCAGCATCTCCCTTAACGGCAATTGATACGTATTGGTTTTCTGTGGTTTGTAAAATTTCTAACATAGGCCTTTTGTATATACGTTCTTTATCTAAACTTGATCACCACCATGGTATAATCATCATCTAAATCTTTATTTTGACAGAACTCGTAGAGTTTGCTGATAAAAATCTTTTGGATAGAAATGGCATCGTACTGAGCGTTTTCTTCTAAAATGGTTTTCATTTTATCGAAGCCAAACTCTTCTCCGCTAAGATTTGTGGCTTCAGAAATACCATCGGTGTAGAGCACGATAACATCGTCTTTATGGAATTTCTCCTGATTTACGTGCACATACTTTTCGTACGAATCGTTTCGAAGAATCCCCAGACCCAAGCCTTTATTCTCCAAAAATTCTGCCTCTTTTTTATGAGCCGAATAATAAAGTGTTGGACAATGGCCGGCTCTGGAAAATTCCATGGTTTGCTCCTCAGTGTCTATTATAAAATAGGTGAGCGTAATAAATGAGGTTTTCTCTAAACAAGCACTTAAAGCTTTGTTTGACCGAATCATGAACTCGCGGGAAGAAAGATCGAGCTGTGCCAAACTTTGGAAAATACCTTTCATTTGCGACATGTGGAATGCTGCCGAAGTTCCTTTGCCAGAAACGTCACCAATAACCACAGCAAATTTGTGTTCGCTTAAACGGAAAGTGTCGTAATAATCACCACCAACTTCAGCAGCGGCTTGCGTAAATGCATGAATCTGAAACTTGTCGTCATGGTCAAGTTCTACTGGAAGAAGAGCGCGTTGAACCTTCTTGGCAATGTTCAGCTCTTTGCGATATCGCTCATTTTCTAAAGCTTCTCCCAAAAGCCTAAAGTTTTCAATAGAAATGCTAGCCTGACTGGCAAAAGTGTTGATGATGTTGATCATCTCCTTATTGAAGCCGTCACTAAGTTCGTTGACCAAATACATATGGCCAGCCACTTCGTCTTGAATTACTAGCGGAACAATTAATACCGAACGGAAATTGGTTTTTTTCAATACCACCAAAATCTGATCTTGTTCGGTAGCTTTTGAAAGCGGGTTTTTGAGTACTGTTTTTTGCTTGCTCTTTTGAATTTGCTCAATAACCTCTTGTCGGTTGCTTGGGCTTATGTTTTTTCTTCTTACCTCGGGTTCAGTGCTGTTGGCTCTATTGATTTCTAACCAACCTGCATCGGCCGAAACCGCACTCATTGAACTGGTAAGCAATACATCGAAAATCTGATTTTCATCTTCTCCTTGCTGAATGGATTGGCTAAGGCGCTGAAAATTAATGGCTTCTTCCATTTTCTTTTCAAATACTGAAGAAGTAGGTAAGTTGAAAAGAATCACCAACAGTGAGAAAATGGAATAGAAAAGTAAAAAGACAAAAAGCGAAATGACAAACAAGTTGTCGATGGGCTTGAACTGCTCCATAGCCTCGGGTTCGGCCACATAAATTGTAGTGAAGAAATAGCCCAAGTAAATGGTGATGAGCAAAATCAGCAAAATGCTTTTCCACTTTTGGCGAAAATTCAGATACGCAACCCACTTTAAATTGGCTGAAAGTACCAAAGCCATTATGGTGATTAGCCCAAATAATAGCTGAAAAATCAGATGGTTCTGAAGTATCTGATGAGTAAAGTTGAAGAAGACTGAAAGCAGAATGAAGCTTTCAAAAACATTCCACCAAATGAGTAATCTTTTGGATTTCTGATATAGAATAAGCTTTTTCCAAACGGTAAATGTGGAAATTAGGAATACCGAAATGAGTCCAAACCGAACATTGTAGAATACGGCTTCCAGAAATGGGTTGTGATCTAAAGCAGAATCGGCTATTGAATCGTTGAAAAGACCAATGGAAAGCGATATTAGTGTGGCCACCAAGCCAATGGCGAACACCCGCCAAAGCAGATCCACAAAATCGGTACTTTCAACCTTATGGATTCTTAAGCGGTAATAAAGCACCACAAAGACCAAGAACATATCCACGATAAGTATGGGTACATAGCGTGAAATGCCCAGATCTAGCTGGTTTCTAAAGGCTAAAATTTGGAGTTCGTCCAGCAGGGTAAGGATGAGCCATAGCAACAAAGCCAGCACAAAGCTGAAGCGCATGTAGAATTTGTTGGTAAGCTTGGCTTTCATCCTTAATATGGCAAAGCCCGAATTTACAAATTATACCATATGGAAGAAGGTCAAACTGAAAAGTTTGACCTATGGTTTAACTCAATTTAATACCGAGCTCTTTCAGTTGTGCCTGATCGATGGTTGATGGAGAGTCAATCATAACATCTCTGCCCGAAGTATTTTTAGGGAAGGCGATGTAATCTCTGATACTGTCTGACCCGCCAAACATAGCACAAAGCCTATCGAAGCCGAAAGCAATACCACCATGTGGAGGAGCACCAAACTCAAAGGCATCCATTAAGAAACCAAACTGAGCTTTTGCTTCTTCTTCTGTAAAACCAAGATGTTTGAACATCAGTTGCTGCGTGGTTTTATCATGAATTCTGATGGAACCACCACCAATTTCAACACCATTGATTACCAAGTCGTAGGCATTTGCTCTAACTTTTCCAGGGTCGGTATCCAATAAAGCCATGTCTTCAGCCTTTGGCGAAGTAAATGGGTGGTGCATTGCGTGGAAGCGTTCGGTTTCTTCGTCCCATTCTAAAAGAGGGAAGTCAACCACCCAAAGTGGCTGGAAGGTGTTTTTATCTCTTAGGCCAAGTTCTTTACCCATATGCAAACGCAATTCACTCATTTGCTTTCTGGTTTCGTTGGTTTTTCCGCTAAGTACTAACAATAAGTCTCCAGCTTCTGCTCCAGCTTTTTCGGCCCACTCTTTCAAATCTTCTTGAGAATAGAATTTATCCACTGAAGATTTAAATGATCCATCGGCATTGCATTTAACATGCACTAAGCCTTTGGCTCCAATTTGTGGTCTTTTTACAAAGTCGGTGAGGGCGTCTAGCTGTTTTCTGGTGTATTCAGAACAGCCTTTTGCACAAATGGCTACGACTAATTCAGCTTGATCGAAAACTTGAAATCCTTTGTTTTGGGCAAGATCGTTCAGTTCTACGAATTCCATTCCAAAGCGGATATCAGGTTTATCGTTACCGTATTTGCTCATGGCATCAGCAAAACTCATTCTTGGGAATTCATTCAATTCAACACCCCTAACGGTTTTGAAAAGATGGCGAGTTATGCCTTCAAAAGTATTGAGAATATCTTCCTGACTTACAAACGACATTTCGCAGTCTATCTGAGTAAACTCCGGCTGACGGTCTGCTCTAAGGTCTTCATCTCTAAAGCATTTTACAATTTGAAAGTATCTGTCGAAGCCAGAAACCATCAAAAGTTGCTTAAAAGTTTGAGGCGACTGAGGAAGTGCATAAAATTCTCCAGGATTCATTCTAGATGGAACCACAAAATCTCTAGCACCTTCAGGAGTAGATTTGATCAAAACTGGAGTTTCAACTTCAATAAAATCTTGTGAATCCAAGTAATTTCTAACCGCCATGGCTAGTTTAGATCTAAGCTGAAGTTTGTTGCGCACTTCGCCTCTTCTTAAATCCAAGTAGCGATATTTCATTCGAAGGTCTTCACCTCCATCAGTATCATCTTCAATAATAAATGGAGGAACCTTGGACGGGTTCAGCACTTCAAGGTTTTCAACCTTTAGCTCGATTGATCCAGTTGGGATTTTATCATTTTTAGAATAGCGTTCAACCACAGTACCTGTAGCTTTAACCACAAACTCACGTCCCGATTTTCTGGCTACTTCTAGAACTTCAGCAGAAGTTGAGCCTTCTTCAAAAGAAAGCTGGGTAATTCCGTATCTATCGCGTAAGTCAATCCACATCAGTCCGCCTTTGTCGCGTAACCTTTGTACCCAACCACAGAGCGTTACTACTTCATTTACATTGCTTTCTCTTAATTCGCCACAATTGTGTGTTCTTAACATGGTATGCTTGCCTTAAAAATGAGTTGCAAATTTAGTAATAGTTTTAGCAAATGGGGCTAATATTATGCTCCAAACATGAAGAGTCATTTTTTTGATGTCAACTTTGTGTTTCAAACCAGAATCGACTTTGGAACTTTCAATACACAGTGACGAATTTTTTATGGGCGAAGCCTTAAAACAGGCCCATTTAGCTTTCGAAAAAGGAGAGGTGCCTGTTGGGGCGGTGGTGGTAGCCAATAAAAGAATTATCGCCAGAGCCTATAACCAAACAGAACAATTGAATGATGTAACCGCCCATGCCGAGATGCTGGCGCTCACTTCTGCTTTCAATTATTTAGGTGCGAAATACTTAAATGATTGCACGTTATATGTCACTTTGGAACCCTGCGTAATGTGTGCAGGAGCTCAATATTGGGCTCAATTGGGCAAATTGGTGTATGGAGCGAAAGATGAAAGAAGGGGATTTAGCTTACATGAAAAAAATCTTCTTCATCCGAGAACAGAAGTTGTATCTGGTTTGTTGCAAGAGGAGAGTGGAGAACTTCTGAAGAAGTTTTTTTCTAACTTAAGGCCGCAATAAATTTTTGTAAAACCATAAAATAGATCTAACCATGGCATTTGAACTTCCAGATTTACCATATGCATTCGATGCACTAGAACCACACATTGATGCAAAAACGATGGAAATCCATCACGATAAACATCACGCAGCTTATACCAGCAAACTAAATGCAGCTATAGAAGGTACTCCAATGGAGCACAAGTCTATTGAAGGCATATTGGCTGAAGATTTTGGAAACGCTGCAGTGAGAAATAACGGTGGTGGATATTACAACCACAACTTATTTTGGTCAGTAATGTCTCCTGACGGAGGAGGCGAACCAACAGGCGATTTGGCTGAAGCTATTAACGCTGCTTTTGGTTCTTTCGAAAAATTCAAAGAGGAATTTGCTAATGCTGCAGCTACTCGTTTTGGGTCTGGCTGGGCATGGCTTTGTGTTCAATCAGGAGGCAAAGTAGAGGTTTGCTCTACCGCAAATCAGGATAACCCTTTAATGCCAGAAGTTGGCTGTGGAGGAGCTCCAATTCTAGGACTAGACGTTTGGGAACACGCTTATTACCTAAACTACCAGAACAAAAGACCAGACTACATTGCTGCGTTTTTCAACGTAATCAACTGGGAAGAAGTAAGCAGAAGATACGATTTGTTTAAGTAATTAGTCTTAAACTGATTTAAAAGGGTCACCATTTGGTGGCCTTTTTTTGTGTCTTTAGGACAGGTGTACTTAAGTCAAATAAAATTAATAAATGTTTAAATTATATTTTTATTGATGTGTATGGCAAATTCCTTTATTTTGAAGGTTCAAATAATGTGAATTTTTAAGATGAAGAGAGGAGCCTTGTGGTTAGCTGTACTTTGTATGGCTTTTTTTGATTTAAATGCTCAAGTAGAGGAGTTTGAATTTGGTGATATCAGTAAGTCAGACTTAGAAATGACAGTTTATCAGGCTGATTCTGGAGCTGCCGCTGTTTACCTTTTGGATAAAGGAGTGGTGGAGTTTAATGAGAGGGATTTTAATATGTACATGATCCAACATGTTCGGATTAAAATTTTAAAGGAATCTGGCTTTAAGTGGGGCGATGTGGTCCTTAACTATAACAAAGGAGATGCGAACATCTCAAAACTAAAAGCCGCTACTTACAATTTGGTGGATGGGAAAATTAAGGTTACTGAAGTTGGAAAAAGGGATTGGGTGGATGAAAAAGTAACTGATGAACGTTGGACAAAGAAGGCTTCTTTTCCTGAAGTTAAGGTAGGTTCAATAATTGAATATACCTTCGTGAAAAAAGCTGGTAGCCTAACGTATCTACCTGGCTGGATTTTTCAATCATCTATACCTGTTCGTTATTCAGAATTCTACATTGATATTCCAAAATATGGAGATTATCAGCCCATGATGAAAGGCTACGTTCGGCCAGTCTATAACGATGTTAGTAAAGACAAGTATCACATTATTATGAAGGATGTCCCTTCACTTGATAAGGAGTTGCATGTTACTAGCATGGAGAATTTTAGATCGGGGATTCAATTCGAAATAAAAGCAATAAGTGTCCCTGGATATAAGCCTGAAGTCTTTATGCAAGATTGGGGAGCCATAAATAAGGAATTGATTGGAGATGAGGACTTTGGAAAGGCACTCGAGTCATCGTCTCAGGTCAAAAGGATTTACCCGGAAGATAAACCCTGGAAAAATGATGAAGCCAGCCTTATAGAAATCTTTGACTATGTCAGAGATCATTATGAATGGAATGATCGATTGGGTATTTATATGATGAACAAACCAAGGCAAACTTGGGATGAAGGAAAAGCAACTGCGGCAGAGATCAATATGACACTCATTATGTTTTTGCGTAATGCTGGAATAACAGCTGATCCAGTGCTTCTGAGCACACGAAGCCATGGATACGTTAATAAATTTGTTCCTCTCGCTAATCAGTTTAATGCCACAATTGCCTCCGCTACTATTGGAGATAAAACGTATTTGTTAGATGCAACGGATAAGTTAAGACCCTTTAATATTCTACCGGTTAGATGTCTAAATGGTGAGGGTCTTAAAATTTCAGCAAGTGGACCAGAATGGGTAAACCTGTACGCAAATAATGAGGTGGATGGCCAAGTGATTTCGGGAAACATCCGCTTCAATGACGATGATGTCTTAGAAGGAGATATGGACGTTATATTCCGTGGTATTGCTTCTACAAGAGCTAAAGAATTACTTGCAGACCTCGAAAAAGATGAAGATAGAAAGGAGATTTTTGAAACATTAGAAAGTGAAATTGAGGAATTAGTCATTGAATCTGCTGAAACTCCTGGAATGCAAGTTAGGGCTAAGTATAAATTTGTTCATGACAGCAATGTGGACTTCTTGGGGGATAAAATCTTCCTTAATCCCTTACTTTTAAAGTATGTGAAGGAAAATCCCTTCAAATTAGAAACTAGGGTATACCCAGTCGAATTTGTCGCACCTATTCAGAATACTTATATCTATAATATCAATATCCCTGAGGGTTATGAAGTGGAAGAATTACCCAAAAATTTGAGTATGTCGCTTCCTGAGAATGGTGGTAAGTATACCTATATGGGAGGGCAAATGGGAGAGCAAGTTCAGATCGTAATTCGCCTCAACTTGTCTAAAACCCAATATTTACCTGAAGAATATGGTGCGTTAAGAGAATTGTTTAATCAAATAGTATCTAAGCAAGAAGAGCAGATAGTTTTTAAAAAGAAGGGATCCTAAGCCATGAAAAAGTTGAGCTTCATTTTTTTAGCAGCTTTGTTCTCAAACTGCTTATTTTCTCAGGATTACAATGCTAAAACCATTCCTGAAAATCTCAAAATCGATGCCGATGCTGTGATTAGAAAGTGGGATACCTACATGCAAATTCAAGACTTGGAAAAGTCAGTTTTCAAGGTGAGCAGGGCAATTACAATTCTCAATGAAGATGGAGATAGGTTTGCTCAATTTACTGAGTTCTATGATGAGCTTGATAAAATCAAGAAAATAGACATTACTATTTATGATGCAGAAGGGAAGCTTGCTAAAAGAGTAAAAGGGTTTGAAATTCAAGATATTAACTATACTGATGCTGGTTCTCTGTACGATTCAGAAAGGGTCAAAGCTTATTTCCCTGATAGCTTTGACTATCCTTACACAGTAGAAATAGAATTTGAAAAAACTCAGCGTTCGTCAGTTTATTACCCTGTTTGGAACATGAGAAGATCACAGGGGTTATCTGTTGAAAATGCTCAGCTCGTTGTGGAAACGCCTTTGGCTTTTGGCCTCAGATACAGAGAAAGTAACTACGAGGGACAGGTAGAAATAGAGAAGGATGATGCCAAGGAACATTATCGTTGGCATGTATCGAATTTGCCTGCTCTAGAATCTGAATATAGAGGCCTTTCGGTATATGATATGAGCCCTCATGTGATTTTGGCTCCTACTAACTTTAGTATGGAAGGCTATTCTGGAACTATGGACAATTGGGAGAACTTCGGTAAGTGGAGTTATGAATTAAATAAGGGTAGAGATAAACTTCCTGAAAATGTTATTTCAAAACTAAAGTCATTAACTGCTGGCCTATCATCTGATAAGGAGAAAATAAAAGCTGTTTATGAGTATATGCAGTCTCAAACTCGCTATGTGAGTATTCAGTTAGGCATTGGGGGCTTTCAGACTTTTGATGCAATGAGTGTTGCTAACAATGGTTATGGAGATTGTAAAGCCCTAACGAACTATACATACAGTCTTTTGAAGGAAGTCGGAATCAAGGCTTTTTATACGCTGGTACGAGCCGGGGATGACGAAGATGATATTCTTGTAGACTTTCCAAGCAATCAATTCAACCATGTAATTCTATCTGTGCCTATGGAAAAGGATACGGTTTGGTTAGAGTGTACAAGTCAAACGGCTCCCTTTAACTTCTTAGGAGGGTTTACGGCTGATAGGCACGCCCTAATGATTACAGAAAATGGAGGGAAATTGGTGAAAACGCCAAGTTATCCCATGGAAGAAAACAAGCAGATTAGAGAAGGGCTGGTTACTTTGGATGAGGAAGGCAATGCTAAAGCTTCAATTCAGACTGTTTTTGAAGGTAGGCAGTATGACGATTATGCAAGTGTGATCAAGATTGGGAGGGAAGATCAGAGAAAACATCTATTGTCCAGTATAGACATACCATCGTTTGATCTGGGCGAGTTTTCTTTTGATGAAGAGAAAACAGAATCCCCAAGAATTACGAGAAAGGTGGAATTGGGGATGAGGAAATATGCTACTAAAACAGGTAAAAGATTCTTTTTTGTGCCCAACATTATGAATCGTCAGGATGTCACACCTCCGAAAAATGCGGATCGTAAATCTCCTATTATCATTAAATATGCATATATGGATGTGGATAGTATTACTTTTCAGTTGCCGGAGAAACTGAGGTTAGAGTTCAATCCCGATCCTGTTAATGTTGAAAGTGTTTTTGGAAATTATAATGTAACATACTCTTTTGACGAGGCTACGAATCAAGTGACTTACGTACGAACGATAAAAATGCACAAAGGCCGATTTCCAGCCTCTAGCTATGATGATTATCGGAATTTCAGAAGAGACATTGCTCGGGCTGATAAGAGTAAGTTGGTGTTGATTGGAGGCACCTAGAAAACATCAAAAAAAGCTGCCAATTGGCAGCTTTTTTCATAAGTAAGTAGTTGTAGTTTAGTTGTTTGAAGGTTTGAAAAAGGCCGAATCACGAAGCCTTCTTCATAAGTTTTTCAATTTCTTCTGCAGTATGTACTTTTTGATCTACTATGCTTTCGCCATGTTGGCTTAAATCCAATCCCATATCTTCTGCCTCACTGCTTACACGCATAGGAATGATCATATTTGTCAATTTGAAAAGTAGGTAAGATAAACCGAAAGTAAAAGCGCCTACTAAAAATACAGCGGCTAGGTGACGGAAAAATGTAGTGGTTTCTCCATAAATTAATCCTACATCTTTGGCAAAAACACCTGTTAAAATCATTCCGACAATACCTCCTACACCGTGGCAAGGAAAAACGTCTAGGGTATCGTCAATTCCTGTTTTGTTTTTGTAGTAAACTACAATGTTGGAAACAATCGCTCCAGCTACACCAATGAATATACTTTGGCCAACGGTAACAAAACCAGCTGCAGGAGTAATGGCTACCAATCCAACAACGGCCCCAATAGAAGCGCCCATGCCTGAAATTTTTCTTCCCATAAGCGCATCGTAGAAAACCCAGGCCAACATAGCGGCTGCCGAAGCTACGGTAGTGGTAGCAAAGGCCATTGCAGCGCTAGAATTGGCGCCAAGAGCAGAACCTGCATTGAAGCCAAACCAACCGAACCAAAGCAGGCCAGTTCCCAGCAAAACGTATGGCACATTGGCCGGTTGGTGATCACCATTCCCATGGTTTCTTCTTTTTCCTAGAATAATTGCCGCGGCTATGGCAGCAAATCCAGCCGACATATGCACTACAGTTCCACCGGCAAAATCTAATACTCCCCATTTTCTCAAGAATCCTTCAGGATGCCACGTCATGTGAGCTAAAGGAGCATATATCACAATGCTGAAAAGAATGATGAAAAGTAAAAAGCTCGAAAATCTTACGCGTTCAGCAAAACTTCCTGTGATTAATGCAGGAGTGATGATTGCGAATTTCATTTGAAACAAAGCGAAAAGTATAAATGGAATAGTGGGAGCTAGATCTGCTTGAGTGGCTTCTCCAACACCTTTAAAGAAGGCAAAAGTAGTTGGGTTGCCCACTATTCCACCAATGCTGTCTCCAAAAGCCAAGCTAAATCCAAAAGCGACCCACACCAAAGTGATTATTCCCATGCAAATGAAGCTTTGAAGCATAGTAGAAATAACACTGGTTTTGTTTACCATGCCTCCATAAAAGAAGGAAAGACCAGGCGTCATTAGTAATACAAGACCTGTAGCGGCTAACATCCATGCTGTATCAGCTCCATCGATGTTTGCGTCTGCTACAACTTCTCCATTGCTTACATCAAATAAGCTTATTAGTGCCACGAGAATTAAAATGGCAAATCCGGGAATCCACTTTTTTCTAATCATTTTTCGCTGGTCTATTGATTTCAGCTATAAATTTAAGCTTAAAAACATCAATATTCTGTAAATGAAGCAAAAAATGGTTTTAAAATGATGTGTATGATTGCTAATTCTGTGAAATCGTTTGAAATGAGATCATAAAAAAAGCCGCTTTGAGCGGCTTTTCGTATTTTGGCTTAGTGAAGCTTCTTTTCAATCGTTTCGATTTTTGGTTTGGCATCTTCTCTGCCCAAATCGAATGCTTTTCTGTAGTTTTCCAAAGCCAGTTTATAAGTTGCCTTTTTCTTAGCCGGAGCCAATTTGGTTCTTTGAGCAGCCAAAGCATAAGCTTCTCCTTTAGTAAAATGTGCATCGGCTTCGTTAATTTTGAAGGCAGAATTCATTTCGCTAATCTGGCGCTCCATTAGTTCGATCTCTAAAGTTTTAACTGCTATTTGCTCATCTTGGCTCAAAATGGTTTCAGCTTGAAGATTGTTAAGCGCAGTCAATTTTTGATTGTTGCTTTGCTCGTCATTTAACTTGGCTTGTAAGAGTGCGATAGCATCTTTTTGCTGTTGAAGCTCAGCTTTTAAGTCTTTCAAGTTTTTGGCGTAGGTGTTTTGAGCACTTTTCGATTCCTTGATTGTTTTTTCAAGACTGGCAATCTTTTCAGTGGTTTGAGCTACGAAAGTGTTCAATTCGCTCATTTGCTCTAAGAACTCTTCGTTGGAATCCGAGTTCTCTAGTGACATGCGAATTAACTTTCTGCCTAAATCAATGGAGTCCATCAACGTCATGGCCTGAACTAAAGTGGAGGAAGCTTTTTGGCTTGTAACCAACTCTAACTGAAGGCTGTCAATCTTGGAGCTTAATTCAGAATTTTCTAATAATAAGGTCTTCTCTTTTTGATTACAGCTAGTGAGTGTAAGGGCAATGAGAACTATAAATGCGTACTTTTTCATTTTCAAATTTGTGTTTGAGCCATTTGACGGAGCTTTGTCTCAAGGTCACATTTTTGAATATGAAATATTTTTGAAGCTGGATTTTTACTGCTTTTTCAGAAGTTCTTTTAGCTCGTTTAGCTCATCTCTCAATCTGGCAGCTTCAATAAAGTCGAGTTCTTTAGCGGCTTTTTCCATTGATTTCTGAGTTTTCTGAATCATTTTTTCCAAGCCTTCTTTGCCCATGTACGCTACAACTGGATCTGCGGCAACAGAAACGCCTTCACTCTCAGCATAGTAATTCTTTTTCTGTTTTTTGGAATCGGCTACCGAAGTTTGTCCCATAATGGCTTCTTTCGATTTTTTAACCGTTCTAGGAGTTATTCCATGTTCCTCATTATAGGCCTGCTGAATGGCTCTTCTTCGGTTAGTTTCATCAATGGCCATTCTCATGGAATCGGTAATTTTATCGGCATACATAATTACCTGGCCGTTCTCATTTCTTGCAGCTCTTCCAATGGTTTGAACTAAAGAGCGCTCATTTCTCAAGAAGCCCTCCTTGTCAGCATCAAGAATAGCAACTAGCGAAACTTCTGGTAAATCAAGCCCTTCACGCAGTAGGTTTACACCTACAAGTACATCAAAAACACCTAATCGAAGTTCTCTTAAAATCTCCACACGATCGAGTGTGCTTACTTCGGAATGGATGTAACGAACCTTAATATTCGCTCTTTCTAAGTATTTGCTAAGTTCTTCTGCCATTCGTTTGGTAAGTGTTGTCACCAAAACGCGCTCTTCTTTTTGAACTCTGATGTCGATTTCTTCAATCAAATCATCAATTTGGTTAGGGCTAGGGCGAACTTCTATAATTGGGTCGAGAAGCCCTGTTGGGCGAATGATTTGCTCTACAACTTCACCTTGAGTTATGGTAAGCTCGTACTCGGCTGGCGTGGCGCTCACGTATATGGCTTGGTTCACAAGGCCTTCAAACTCATCGAATTTCAAAGGGCGGTTGTCCATGGCCGATGGTAATCGGAAACCGAATTCTACCAAATTTTCCTTTCTGGAACGGTCGCCTCCCCACATGGCTCTAATTTGAGGAACTGTAACGTGGCTTTCATCAATAACCATTAAGTAGTCATCGGGGAAATAGTCAAGCAAACAGAAAGGACGCTGGCCTCGGCTTCTTCTATCGAAATAACGAGAATAGTTTTCAACCCCAGAACAATAACCTAGTTCGCGCATCATTTCCATGTCGAACTCGGTTCTTTCTTTCAGTCGTTTGGCTTCCAAGAATCTGCGGTCGTCTTCAAACTGCTGAATGCGGTCTACAAGGTCGTCTTGGATTTCGTGAATGGCTTGGTGAAGAACATCTTTTCCCGTAACAAAGAGATTTGCAGGGAAAATGGTGATGATTTTTTCGTCCGAAAGCTTTTTGCCAGTCTGTGGATCAATCATCTGAATGGCTTCAATTTCATCTCCCCAGAAATAAATCCGGTAAGCAAAATCACCATAAGCAATAAAAATGTCTACAGTATCACCCTTCACACGGAAGGTTCCTCGCTTAAATTCCGCTTCGGTTCGGCTATAGAGAATATCGACCAAGGAGAATAGCAGTTGATTCCGTGAAACGATATCTCCAACCTGAAGATGAATCACGTTTTTGCCAAACTCATCGGGGTTTCCAATACCATAAATACAACTTACAGAAGCCACTACAATTACGTCTCTTCTTCCTGTAAGTAGGGAAGAAGTCGCACTCAGTCTCAGCTTTTCAATTTCATCGTTAATGGAAAGATCCTTTTCTATATACAGATTACTGTTTGGAATAAAGGCTTCTGGCTGATAATAATCGTAATATGAAATGAAGTATTCGACCGCATTATTTGGGAAAAACTGCTTGAATTCTCCGTAAAGCTGAGCGGCCAGTGTTTTATTGTGGCTTAGAATTAATGTGGGTTTTTGCACCTCTTGAATCACATTGGCCACAGTAAAGGTTTTTCCTGAACCAGTAACGCCTAATAAAACCTGCCCTGGCTCACCCGCTTCAATGCCTTTGGTTAAAGCCTTAATGGCTGATGGCTGGTCTCCGGTAGGTTCAAATTGAGATGTGATTTCGAATTGCATAAGGTAAATCTAAGCTAAAGTGACCTTATGCGAAACTAGGTCAGCACGTTTTTAGTTCAGCTTTTCTGCGGAACGGTTAGGCGTTCCAAATCTTCCAAGCCGCTTCAGCTTGGCCGTAGAGCATTTCCAATCCGTTTTTAATCCAACAATTGGCCTCCATTCCCTTTTTCATAAAAGCAGTTTCCAACGGATTGTAAACCAAATCATACAACATATGCGCTGGCGTTAATTGCTCATAAGGCAGATCAGGCAAGGCATCTGTATTTGGGGCCATTCCCAACGGAGTTGTATTGATAATCAGCTGATGGTTGGCAATTGCTCTTGAGGTTTTAATTTCCTCATAGCTGAGTTCGCCTTTTTCTGGGTTTCTAGAAACTAGTTTGAAATCTATGGATAAATCTCCCAAAGCGGCTTGAACAGCTTTTGAAGCTCCACCCGTACCGAGGATTAGGGCCTGTTCGGGCATTGGCTTGGCACCAACAAACTTGATTAAAGAATTTTTGAAGCCTATGTAATCGGTGTTGTAACCGGTGAGCTTTCCTTTACTGATTTTGATGGTGTTGACGGCTCCAATTTCTGAAGCCTTTTCTTCCACTTCGTCTAAAAATTGAAGTACCAATTCTTTATAAGGAATGGTGACATTCAAGCCTTTCAGCTTTGACGTGTTCTTAATCAAAGCTGAAAGCTCTTCAATATCATCTAATGGATAAAGTTCATACTCAGCGTCAATCCCTTCCTTTGCGAACTTTTCTGTGAAGTATTTTTTGGAGAAGGAATGGCCGAGCGGAAAACCAATCAGTCCAAACTTTCGCATTTATTTTTCTGGATTTAAGAAAGCTGCAATTCTATCGATAGCCAATACAAGCAAAAAACCGCCTGCGGCAAATAGAATCGCTTCAAGAAAAAACGGTTCTGCGCCTGTTTTGGCAAAGTACTCATTCGGAAGCACGTTGGCTTCAACCAAAGGTTTGATTTCGCCATGGCGATCTACATACGTTTCAATGGCTTCTTTCCACGGCCAAACTTTGTAAAGCGAACCGATCATAAATCCGGAGAGAATACCCACCGTAATGTTGTGGTATTTTTTGAACAACCAGCTTACCAAACGGGCAAAACTCAATAAACCTACAACACAGCCCAGTGCAAAGAAGACAATATCGGTAATGCGAAATTCTTTAAGGGCCGAAAGAATGTATTCATATTTGCCGAAAATGAGCAAAATGAATGCTCCGGAAATACCAGGCAAAATCATTGCACAAATGGCAACAGCTCCGGCTATAAATAAGAACCAACTAGATTCTGGCGTTTCGGCCGGAGTTGATGAGGTGATGAAATAAGCGGCTAAGGTGCCTAAAATTATGGCGATAAAAACACCAAGGCTCCATTGCTTAATTTCTCTAAGAATAATAAGGGCAGAAATTACGATTAGGCCAAAGAAGAACGACCAAACTTGAATTGGATATTCACTAAGTAGGTGAGTAATCACCTTGGCCAAGGTAAGAATACTGGTGGCAATACCTGCTAGTAAAGTCACCAGAAAACTTCCGTTTATGTGTTGCCAGAACGCTTTGATTTTGAGCTGCTTCAACAAGTTCAAAGCCTCCAAATCAACACTGCGAATAGAATCGAGAAGTGTCTCGTAAATGCCAGTGATAAATGCGATTGTCCCACCCGAAACACCAGGTACAACATCGGCACTACCCATAGCAATCCCCTTTAAATAGAGAAGAATGAAGCTCTTAATGCCCTTCATGCTTAAATGTCAAGAAAGTGGTCGAAAGTATCGCCTCTTAAGCCTAAGCGAATGGTTTCAAGTGGAATAACTTCTTCTGGAGCAATGTTTCCTAAGTTTACATTCGCACCCATAAGTTTGATGAAATATACTTGTTGGGCTTTTTGTGGAGCTTCCCAGATGATTTTTTCGAAAGGAATTTTAGTCAAAATTTCTTGAACCAAACCAGATCTCACTTCTCCAGTAGAACGGAATAAGCCAACGTTGCCGCTCTCTCTCGCTTCTCCAATTACTTTCCAAGAACCAGCATCCAATTCCTTTTGCATCAATTCAATCCACTTATAAGGAGGAATGATTTTTTCTGCATCTTTTGAACCTACTTCTGAAAGAACGGTAACCTGTTTTGCCAATTCGCTAATGTATTCGCACTTTTTATCGTGGTCCATTTCTATAGAACCGTCAGAAACCTCGGCAAAAGGAACTTGATATTTATCCAGAACCTTTCTGTAGTCGTCAAACTGATCTCTGATAATAAAAGCTTCGAAAAGAGTTCCTCCGAAATAGAAAGGAATTCCCGCTTCTCTGTACACATTCAGTTTTTCCTGAAGATTAGGGGTAACGTAAGAAGTTGCCCATCCTAGTTTCACAATGTCCACATGCTCGCCACATACGCTTACGAAATCCTCAGCTTGTCTCACGCTAAGGCCTTTGTCCATGGCCATGGTGAAACCTTTTTCTCTTGGTTTTTGTGTCCTCTCGGGCACATTATTCAAAAAATAATGCATTTAATTTTTCTTTCGGTATTGATCTATGATCTTAAATAAGGCCTTTTGGGTTTCCAATTTTGGAAAGTAATCGAAAAGAACCTCGTGATTTTCGAAGTCCAAAATTAAGGCATTTTCCAGATAAGCAAAGGCTTCTTTGTATCTACCTGCCGAGATTTGGTAAACCACCATTCTGTAAAGCAGGTCAGAATTTTCTGGAGATTCTTCCAAAGCTCTCTCTATCAGTTCAATGGCCTTAATATGTTCGCCTTGTTCGTAATGAAGAAGAGACCAATCGAGCCAAATCATTTCGTTGACAGGTTCTAGCATGGCAGCTTCTTGATAGGCTTCAAAACTCGAAACATAGTTGCCTACTTGTTGTTCGGCATCTGCAATTGCAAGCCAATAGTTGGCATTTTCAGGGTCAAGTTTTAAGGCTTTGTTGAAGAAGTGGATGGCTTCGTAGTATTTATCCTGGCAAGCCAAGCAGCAGCCGATTCCATACCAGGCATCTTCGTAAAACTGATCTAGTTTTGAAGATTTTCTGTAGTATTTAATGGCAAACTCGTATTGCTCTAATTTTTCATAGGCCGTACCAATACAGCAATAAGTTTCGGCTGAAGGCCCTTCATTGCTTAACGTATTTTTATAAGCTTCAAGCGCCTCTTGAAACATATCTAGGTTCATATAGGAATTTCCCATATTGAACCAAGCTGAAGAAAATGTGTCGTCAATTACCAGAGCGTAGTCGTAAGCTTTAACAGCTTCTTCATAGCGCTCCAACTTATTCAACACAATTCCCAAGTTATACCAAGCATAAGTTGAATAGGGGTCTTGATCGATGAATTGCTTGTAGTAATCTACACTGTCTTCAAGCTTACCCGTTACGTCAAGGCAGTAAGCCAGTTCGTAAAGGGCATTTTCATGATTTAGATTTTCTTCAATGGCCTTTTTGTAATAGCCGATTGCTTCTTCGTATTTCGAATTGGTTTGGTAGGTAATGCCTACGTTGTAGAACACTTCGGATTTGTCTTCAGCATAATCCAGTGTGTTCAATAACACTTCAACCGCCTTTTTATAGTCGCCAAGAAAGGAATAAATGGTGCCTTTAACCGTGTTCAATTCCACATCGTTTGGATGTAAATTTTGAGCATCGTCAATCACCTTTAGAGCTTCCTCATAATTTTCCTTGCCTATGTGGCATTGCGCCATAAGCAAGCTGATTTCCTGTGAAAAAGGAAATTGATCTATAGCTAGTTTGCAGGCTTTAAGTCCTTTTCCGAATTGCAAATGATCGATATAGTACTGAATTATGGTTTCAAATTCAGCGATATCGAAAAAGTGAAATGATTTCTGCTTGAGTTGCTCCTCGAATTTCTTAATCAGCCCGCGTTCCTCTTCTCTGCTCGGATAGTCTTCTTGCATTGATGTAGAATGGTTTCTTCAAAGTAAGGAATAATTGATTCCTAAACTATTCCGCAAACGGAATTTTTTCAAACCCGTTTTTGCGTATTTCTTTTAAAGCTTATGCATCGATTTTAGTTCCTTAACGCACCAGTCAAGTGTATCGTCTAAGCTCCTAAATTCGAAGTTGAGTGCTTTTTTAACTTTATCGTTTCTAAAGTGGTATTGCATTCTAGAAAGCTTGGCGGTATCGCTGGTTATTAACGCGCTGGTTCTTGTAATTCTTGAACGAAGAAACTCCAGTTTTACGGCCAATTTCAGAAGCCAATAGGGCACAGGACGCGAAGGTGCTTTTTTGCCAAATCTCTGCGCAATTTTTGCAAAGAACGATTGGTAATCGCTTGTGCCGGCATTCACCACAAAACGTTCGCTATGAATGTCGGAATCTAAAAGCTTTACGGCAATTTCGGCTACATCACGCACGTCAACAAAATTTACAGTTCCTTCAGGGTGAAAAGTTTTTGAGCCGTACGCATATTTGAAAACCGAAGTACTTCCATTGCCCCAAAGACCAGGGCCGAGTACAATTGAAGGATTAATGATTTTAACTTGAAGGCCTTCTTGTTCTCCTCTCCACACTTCTAATTCTTGAAGGTATTTAGAGCGGGCATACACAGAATCGTATTCAGTACCTTCCCACTTATCTTTTTCATCAATAAATTTTTGGCCTGGTTTTCGGCCAATAGCGGCTACAGAACTGATTTGAAGAAACTTCTTTACGCCTTTTTTTAGGCAGGCATTTACCAAATCGGCAGTACCTTTTACATTGGTTTTGTACATGCGCTCCTCATCTCTTTTATCAAAAGAAATGATAGCTGCACCATGAACAACGCCTTCTATTCCTTCAAGCGCATCAAGAAGAAAAGTGGTATCGTTCATGTCGCCATGAACCCATTCTATCTGGCCAGCAATATCTTCAATAAGCGTCAATTGGCTCGATTCTCTTTTTACAGCACGAATGCTGTGACCTTTGCTTAAAAGTTCGCGACAAATGAAGCTTCCGAGCAAACCTGTGGCGCCAGTAACAAATATCATACGTTATAGGGTGTTGTTCAGCAGGTCTAAGTCTGCCAATTTTTTAAAGTATTTGGTTTGAGTAGCTGATTTCAGCAATTCAATATGGGCCATTTTGTGGCAGTCGGAACCTACAAGTTTAACGGCTTTCATATCAATTAGCTTTTCAGCAAATTTCTGAACCGGTTTGGAATAAGCCCCTGTAAGTGACGGTAAGTTGATTTGAAAGAATAAGTTTCTGTCCACAAGCTCATCTAACAAATATTGACTTTGGTGGAGGTACATATATCGCTCAGGGTGGGCATAAACCGGTTTATAACCTTTTAAGCTCAATTTGAACGTTACTTCTTTCAATTGAGGGGGTTGGTTCATGAAGGCCGTTTCGAAGAGTACGTAATTGTCGCCAAAAGTTAAAAGAGGCGCGTCTGAATCAATCAGGTCAATAAAGGCCTCGTCCAAGTAATATTCGGAAGCAGCTTCTAACTGAATGGAAAGGCCTGCTTCTTTTATGGCTTTTCTTACTTTTTCTAAACCCGGTAAAATAGTTTCTGCAGAATTGTCATAAGTGCCGGGCATGGAATGCGGTGTTGTAATCACTTTCTCGTAGCCAAGCGCTTCCATTTCTCTCAATATAGCAATAGACTCTTCGATGGACTGAACACCATCATCCAATTCTGGAATCAGGTGAGAGTGAACATCTGTTTTTATTGGGGAAACAGAGGCTTGTGCAGCACTATTTTTCTTAAGAAAAGAAAAGATACTCAAAATGTTGGGTCTTTTTTGTATTCCGCAAAAGTAGGCAAAAGTTTGTCCTTTTCAGAAACGATGGGATTTTCTATTTGCCAGTCGATATTTAAATCTGGGTCATTCCAGATTACACCGCCTTCTGATTCTTTATTGTAGTAATTAGAACATTTGTATGAGAATACACTGTCTTCCAAAGCTAGAAATCCGTGGCCAAAACCCTCAGGTACAAGAAAAAGGTTGTGTCTTCCTGCGTCTAAAACAACAGAATGATATTGCCCAAAGGTTGGTGAATTATGCCTTAAATCAACGGCAATATCTAAGACTTTTCCCATTATTACTCTCACAAGTTTGGCTTGGGTATAAGGGCCTGCTTGATAGTGAATTCCACGTAAGGTTCCTTTTACTGAAAATGACTTATTATCCTGAACAAAGTCACTTTTAATTCCCAACTCCTCAAAAGTATTTTTTCTATAAGACTCGAAAAAATAACCTCGTTTATCACCAAAAACATTTGGTTCAATCTCATATAAATCGGCTATAGGAGTTTCAATAATTTTCATGCTTTGGAATTTGTGTTAAACTTAATGTGTTGTTTTTAACAATCAAATTGCTTTTCATCTCAAACCTAACTTGAAAATAGCATCTTCTAACCAATGTTTAGATGGATAGTTCTATTTGTAAGGCGAATTTAGAAATCGCATCGATATGTGCTAATTTTGAAAGCTTTATGGGAGGATATTTAACAACTGATACAGAAAAAGATACGGCCATTATGGTGGCCTTAATCAATAGAGAGCAACCTGAGGAAAAGGTTGTGGAATATTTAGATGAGCTCGCTTTTTTGGCTGAAACCATGGGTTTGGAGGTAGTGAAGTCTTTCACTCAACGCTTGGATAAACCTGAGGTGCGTGCTTTTGTGGGCAAGGGAAAACTTGAAGAAATTCAGACTTATATCACTGCCGAAGACATTAAGGTGGTAATTTTTGATGATGATTTGAGCCCTTCACAAATGCGAAATTTGGAGAAGGAATTAAAGGTAAAAATCTATGATCGAAGCTTATTGATTCTTGATATTTTTCTTCATCGAGCGCAAACCGCTCAAGCAAAAACTCAGGTTGAGCTGGCTAGGTCGAATTATTTACTTCCTCGCCTTACCCGTATGTGGACTCACTTGGAGAGGCAAAGAGGGGGGACTGCGACCCGTGGTGGAGCTGGAGAGAAGGAGATTGAGACTGACCGTAGGATGATTAGAAATCAGATTACGGTTTTGAAAAAGAAGCTTCAGAAAATTGAAATGCAAAATGCCGTTCAGCGTAAATCCAGAACGAATATTGTTCGCGTGGCGCTGGTTGGCTACACCAATGTTGGCAAGTCTACTCTTATGAGGCTAATGACCAAAGCCGATGTATTGGCCGAAAATAAACTTTTTGCCACAGTTGATTCTACGGTAAGAAAAGTGGTGATTGATAACATCCCATTTCTTTTATCGGACACAGTGGGTTTCATTAGAAAACTACCAACTCACTTGATTGAGTTGTTTAAATCTACCTTAGATGAGGTTCGCGAAGCGGATATTTTGTTACACGTGGTCGATGTTTCGCATCCATATTTCCAAGACCAGATGGAAACGGTTCATCAAACATTAGTAGATCTTGGCTCGGCAGATAAACCAACTATTACTGTTTTCAATAAAATTGATCAGCTAAACGAAAACCTCGACCCTGAACTTGAAGCCGAAATGGAAAATCCACCTATGACTATTGAAAGGTTGAAAAAAACCTATCTCAACGAAGAAGGAAAAGATGTGGTATTTATTTCGGCTACTGAAAAGGAAAATATAAATGAACTGAAAGACGTGATTTTAGAGAAGGTGAAAAAGAGGCATTTTACCATCTTCCCGAATTACTTGAAAGACACGTATTATTAATTAATTTTGCCCTCCTTCATAGGAAATGGCCCTGTAGTTCAATGGATAGAATAGAAGTTTCCTAAACTTTAGATCTAGGTTCGATTCCTAGCGGGGCTACTGCTATCAAAAGCCATCATTCGATGGCTTTTTGTTTTTTCCACAAAATAAACCCCCAAGAGCTAGTTGTCTTTGAAAAATGTAAATTTAATAATAAATAATTGTTTGTTTTGATTGAGGTGTGTTCTTGATAGTTTTGCTTAGAATGGTGCCTATTGGTTTTTAATGATTTGTTTTTCAATAGGTTATTGTATTGAGAAAACTTTATTTATCTCTTCTTTCTTTTGGCTATTTTAAAATTCATGAAATAGTATAATCTTTGTGTTATAGGTTAAGTCCTATTTTTTGCTTCAATCAATCGTTACTTAAATTGCTGTTCTTCCTTCAAATGGATACAGAAAGTCTATATGCTCAAGGCTTTATATTTTGCTGTTTTTATATAGGTATACTTATGTCTAATTCTCCCGTAGCTAAAATTAAATTTTGGTGATATGGGCATGAAGAACGGGAGTCATCATTTGCCTAAAAAAGTCGCCATAATAGGCAGTGTAGGTGTGCCAGCGAATTATGGTGGATTTGAAACGCTTTCCGAGCAATTGGTGAAACACCTTTCCGCTGACTTCCAGCTCACTGTATATTGCAGTTCGAAGCATTATGATCAAAGGCCTAGCGAATATTTAGGTGCCAAACTCCGTTACATTCCCTTGAAAGCCAATGGGTGGCAGGCAGTATTCTACGATATTTGGTCAATCTTGCATGCATTCAGGAAAAACGATACTCTTCTTATATTAGGAGTTACAGGAGCCATTATTCTACCTTTCATAAATCTTTTCAAGGTCAAGACTATCGTTCATATTGATGGTTTGGAATGGAAGAGAGATAAGTGGAGGAGCTTTGCTAAAATGTTTCTGAAGTTCTCAGAATCCATTTCTATGAAGTATGCCACTGAAATTGTGATTGATAACGAAGGAATGATAGAGGTTATATCCCCTCTTTATAAAAGAAAGAATTTCCAGTTGATTCCATATGGCTCTGAAACCGATAATGCCGGATTTGAGCGATATTTCCAGAATGGACTTATTCCTAAATTCTCTTATGCGTTGGCTCTTTGTAGGATCGTTCCAGAGAACAATGTAAGGCCTATTTTGGAAGCTTTTTCTAACCAAACTAATGGTTTAAAAATTGTTTTTGTTGGGAACTGGCAGGTTAATGCTTTTAGTCAATCCCTCTACTCAGAATTTAAGGATAACCCTAATATTTTACTATTTGATCCAATATATGATCAGGCTAAAATTGAGGCCTTAAGACAAAGATGTAGTTTATATATTCATGGACATTCTGCAGGAGGCACAAACCCTTCTTTAGTTGAGGCAATGAGGTCGGGAGTGCCTATAATTGCTAAAAATGTTACTTTCAATAAGGTGACAATGAAAGGTTATGGGATGTATTTCAACGAAAGCAAAGACCTTGTTCAGTTGATTGCGAAACGAAACGAATACGATCTACTCCAAATCGGAAATGACCTCAAAAAGGTTGCTTTTGAGGAATATTGCTGGGAAGATATAGCTCAAAAATACGCTAAGATTTTTTAGTCTAATTTACTCTACTAGCATTCCAAAACGCTTCTGCAGAATCTTGGACAATTCGGTCAAAGGATTGCCAGTGATCAGATTGCCGGTCATTTTCAGTAGCCCCTTTCAATAGCGTAGTCCAAGTTGTAGCTATCATGCCTTTGACCTTTTCATTCTTCAAATTGTAGGCGTAATTTGAGAATTTTCTAGTGATTTCGGGTACGTTGTAAGTGGCCCCATATGTAGCGAAACCATCTTTGATAAAAGTATTTAAGCTCGGGAAGTTAAGTTTTTGACTTAATTTTTGTCTGTAATGTTTGTAATGCCAATCACAAATCACAACGTCTTTAGGTATCTGGGTTCGGAGTTTGGCATAAGCTTTATTTCCGTTAAGGGAACCTTGATGCATTTCAGGGAATTCTTCAGGGTAAAGTAGCATGTCTCCCCACATCCATGTTTGCATACCCTTCGATTTAATGTAATTATTCAGCTTTACTACATCTTTTAAAAAGTCTTCTGGTTTGAGTAATGGGCCAAATTTTTTCACCTCTTCAGGCTTTATACCCACCAATTCATCGTGCCCAATATGGAGAGCTTTTGGGTGGATAAGCTCTACAATTTCATCGATGTATGCGAAAACTAAATCGTAAACCGCCTCATTGTTAGGGTTGTAGGTTCTCTCATTAAGCATTAATTTGGGGAAGGTTTCTTGGTTAATGAATTCTGTGTTTTGGTGAGTTAGTGTGGCTAGGTGAGGGATAATATCGATGCCTAGTTCGGCAGCTCTCTGAACCCATTCTTTAAAATCTTGCTTCTCTAGTAAAACAGGTTTCCATAAGGATTTGATGCTTTCAAACTTTACTGAATTCGTAAGTTTTACAATGATTTTGTTGAAATGCCCTCTCCATGCTCTCTTTAGGGCTTCATCCAAGCCCTGTATGGTCATGTTTTTTAAGTTGATGTGGAGAATTCTGTCTTCAAGATCTGGCCAATCCACTATTTTCTCACCTTTTATTTGAGGTTTTGGGCCTTTAGATATTTCAAATTCCAAACTGGCTAAGCCGTTTAAAATACCAGCTTGGTTCAGTGCTTTTACGCTGACTTTTTCGGCCCCAAACTCCAGAATATAGGCTTGATTTTTTAGAGATTGACTGATTTTAAGGTTGTCTATTTCTGAAATTGAACTCAGTATTTCAGTTCGGACTTCCAATTCTGAGCCATTAGATACGGGTGTGTTTTGACCGAATGTCTGGTTAATCACTTCCGAAGCAAAACCCAGATTCTGATTGGAGAAAGTCAGTTTTTTATAGGAAAGCTGTAAACGTTTACCTTCTATTCTTTTATAAGACGGAGCAGAAATTTTATTGGCAACCACTCTCATCCCCTTATTTCTCATTGCCCTTTCAGGGATTTGATAGGCATTTAAGCTTGTGCCAAAGATCATTAAAAGTAAAAAAGACATGAGCTTTACTAGTTCAAAACCTTTATTGCAGAGAAAGCGATTCATAAGCCTTTTTATAATTAAAGTAAATCTTCCACTTCCTTAACTCATTTGACTGGTATAAGTCTATGGGCTAAGTAAAGATTTTTTAACTGTGAGATTCTTTGAGTTGAAATTCTTGCTCATTAGCTTCTTCGACACTTGCTAAATTATTAACCTTAGATGGATGAATATATTTGTAGTAGTACATAATTCCGAAGAAAAATGCGATCACACCAATCTTCTTAACAGCAAAGCCCGCGAAAATATTATGAAAGAAGAGGTAAACTAAAAAAGTTTGGATGGTTACCATAAAGGTATCTCTAGAGCTTTTCTCAACCCTAATGCCATATTTGAAAGGCAGAATAAATGGTATGATAAGAATAAGAAAACCAACAATTCCATTCAGATATAAAATGCCAAGCCAGCCAATATCTGATGGGAAAAAGTGCTCAAAAAGTCCTCCAAAACCTTCGTTCCATCGGCTACTCACAAACCCATTTCCAAGCCAAGGGTGTTGGTCAATGCCTTCCCAAGCAATAGCCGCCTGATCAATTCTCGAAGCTGCAGAACCGTCTGTAACTTCTCCCCCAATGAATACATTGAGTCCACTAGAAAAAAGCTGAAAAATGGAAGAAAGTGTGCCGCTAAAAAACAGAATTCCCACACTTAAGAATAAAACTCCTCCAAGCAGGGAACCCGATACAAAGAATATCTTCTTCTTATAAGAAAGCTGAAATACAATGAAATATAAAATGCCCATAAAGATGGCTGCTAATAAGGACCTCCCTTTTACAAAAACAATGAGGTAGCCTAAGACAGCGACAGCGATCAGTAAGTATTTTTTATTCCGTTCAAAGTTGAATTTATAGATGCTATAGAAGAATAAGAAAATAGTAAAAAAGTGATTTATGTTATATTTCACTCCTTTATTCGTAGACATTACTGCAAATGAAGTGCCCGCAAACAATGAAGGAGGAACGAAAGCATACAGAAATAAGGAAATTAGAAAGTAAGGAATGGCTACCTTCTTGACAACGCTTTCAAGATCATATATCGTGAACCAGTCCTTCTCTAACGCGTAGGTTAGCATTAAGGCCGAAATAATGTAGAATTTCCCCCTATCCGCGAGAAGACCATATATAAAAGGCTGTTTGAAAACCGCCATTGCTTGATAGGCACTTATAAAAGGGACAATCATGATGAGCAGCACTAAAAAAAGGAGTTTGCTGAAGCTCCCTTCTTTCAACGACTTGGCAACGTAGAAAAACAGGAATACGACTTGGATAATTAGTAATGCTGTATTGCTAAGTTCGTGGAAAAATGGGATAGGGACATTGAGGAAAACATTAAACTCAATAAGAAGCAGAAATGCTAAAATAGATTGAGTTAAAGGATTTCGTTTTAAGATTAAAGGAGTAGTCTCTACCATGAATCACAAAAATAACCACTAAAATTTTATAGAAGAAAACAGTTAATTATCGTGATATCTAAATATTCTGAATGTTGAGACATTTGGTTTTTGCTTCAAAAATCAAATTAATGTATTTGAATGTAGTGTTTTTTTGATTTGAAATGATTTGACTTGATAAAGAATCATCATTTTAGGCCAATTGCATTTTTTTAGTTTGTGCTCTTTTTTTATGTTAATAAGTATTAAGTTATTTTTGAAAGCTAAATGCTTGTAAATGAAAAAACAACGCTTGCAAAGGGTGAGAAAGGAATATAGTTATTTTACTTTTTTAAATTGCATTTTTTTAACTCTGTTAATATCGGGTTGCTCTCAAAACAATGTGCTATTTCAAAATACTAATATTGAGCCTTCACCATCTGTAGGTGGGGCGGAAGTTGTTTTTCCCAAATTACACCGATTTGAGCCAAACGATGTGGTTAGGGTTAGGTTTTTAAGTTCCTATGATTTGCCCACAGCCAATGTAGGCCAGGAAAAGGCACAATCCTATCAGGATGACTTTATTGTTCGAGAGGACGGTTCAATTATTCTCCCCATAATAGGAAATGTTAAAGTTCAAGGTTTAACAAGGCTAGAACTTTCAGAGAAACTAGTTTCTCTTTATAAAGACCATATCAATGACCCAATAATAGATGTGATGGATTATGGCCTTTCTGCTAAAGTTTTAGGAGAAGTGTTAAGGCCTGGTAAGTATCCTATTGAACCAGGTAAGAGCCATATTACGGATTTACTGGCAGAAGCTGGCGGGCTTACAAATTATGCTGACCGCAGGGTAATTTCAATTATTAAGCAAGGTGAAGATCAAGCCAAGGTTTTTGAGGTGGATCTTACTAACATCAATAATTACTCTCGTTCGGAACTTATGATAGAAGATGGAGACCTCATTTTCATTAAGCCAATTAAGAGTAAAAACTTGACTGAAAATGCGAGAAACTATTTCTGGTTTACTTCAATCGCTTCAGTTATTGTGTCTATGGTTTTATTAATTGATAGGAGAAGATGAGTAGGGATATAAAGAGAAACCATAACCAGGAAGTTGTTTCAGATAAAATCCAAATTCAGCGTACGGTAAAGGCATTAAAATCCAAGTGGTATGTTCCACTTTTGTTGGTGGTTTTGGCTGTTGGCCTGGTTAAAATTTATACACGTTATAGAAACAACAGCTTTGTTTCGGAAGCAACTGTTGAAATCATAGATGATAATAGTGCTTCGGAGTTTCTATCAGCAGACTTGTTCGAAACGGCTTTTACCAGAACGGATAAAATTTTAACAGAAGCCGAAGTCATCAAAACCAAAAACCTTGTGGAAAGGGCTTTGGTAAAAATGCAGTATAAGATAAACTACAGCAAAGTTGGGCCATTAAATTCCTACCCTCTTTACAGGCGTACTCCGGTAGTTTTATATACGCTTTCTAGAGAGTTGCAACGCCCTAAATACACATATAATATTGAAATCCTTTCCCAAACTCGCTATAAGCTAAAAGTAGAGTTTGACGAGAACGAACAAATAATTGAAGGTGGCTTTGGTGAGCAAAAGGAATTAAATGGAGAGAAATTCTCCATTGAAGTTTCTGCCGATCAATATGCCCATGAGCTCGAAGCAGGAAACAAATATAGATTTAAGCCAGTAAACGTTTTAGATTTAGTTCCTGTGGTTCAAAAGAGACTTTTGGTGACTCAACCTCGTGAAAGAGTTTCGATTCTCAACATTAATTTTAGCTGGAACAACCCAATTTTTGCCCGTGATTTTCTCTCCTCACTTTGTGAAGTCTATTTGGAAGATGAACTTCAGAGCAAATCAGAAACCGCTACAAACGTCATCAGTTTTATCGATAATCAACTTAAGACATTGAGTGAAGAGGTAAATAACTACGAAGCGAGAATTGCTGACTTCAAAGAGGAAAATAATCTGGTAAATATTGAAGGCGAGGCAAGCCAAAGTATGCAAACCATTTATCAGCTGGAAGCAGAAAAGCGACTGGTGGATATTGAGTTGATGAACCTAAGGTCTTTCAAAGCACAGCTCTCGCAAAAGTCCAGCGAAAAACTTTCGAGTATCAGCACTAAAGAGTTAGTAGACCCTTATTTAATCAAGTTGGTGACTAACCTGAATGAACTTCAATTGGCTAGAATTAATCAAGCAACAACACTAGGCCCAAAGAATAGAAGACTGCAAGAAACTGATGCCCAAATTGAAGAATTGATGAAAACCTTAGAGGGAAATATCAATTCTAGCATTAGCAGACTTCAAGAAAGTAGCGACTTTATTCAGTCTAAAATCGATAAGGTTTTTAATCAATATAAAGATATCCCTGATTTTCAGAGAGAGTATATGAACCTATCTAGAAATTTTGAAGTGAATGAAAAAGTATTGGCTTTGTTATTAGAGCGCAAGCTTTCTGCTCAAATTTCAAAAGCATCGATCACGGCTAACGCCAAACTTTTAGATGGCGCTAGTTTAAATATTCAGCCAAATGCAATGAGTGAGACCAAATTGATCTTGATCGCTTCTTCAGGTGCTTTTATCATTGCTATTAGTATTATTGCTTTCTTGTCCTTTTTCGATGACAAAGTATATGATAAGCAAGATATCGAAGAAGATTCTAACCTTTCTGTTATTGGAGTTGTTACCAAAACCAAGGTTGATAAGGAGAACACCATTGTTAGAGGAACCGATAGAGGAAAGTCTATTTTTAGTGAATCTGTCAACTCTTTAAGAACTAATCTTGAGTTTTTTGTGCCTGAAATGGAAGGATCAGGAGCAAAAGTAATTACTACCTCTTCTACTGTAAGTGGGGAAGGTAAATCCTTTGTTTCAGCCAACTTGGCTAACTCTTTTGTCAATTTGGGCAAAAAAGTTCTTTTAGTTGACTTGGATATGAGAAAGCCAAAGGTTCATAAGTTTTTTGATGCCGCAAACAACTCAGGTGTAAGTAATGTTTTGACAGGGAATAAAGCCTTATCCGAAGTAATCCGAGTGTCGGATAATGAGAATTTTCATTATATAACTTCAGGTGTAATTCCTCCAAACCCGATTGAACTTCTACAATCAGAGAGCTTCGCTAAAATGGTTGATGAAGCTAAATCAATGTATGAGATCATCATATTGGACACTCCACCTATCGGGATTGTGTCGGATGGCCTTTTTGCCATGAAGTTGTCTAGTTGTTCTATTTATGTGCTAAGGGCAAATTATTCAAGAAGATCGTTCCTTGCGTTGCCTCAAGAAACTATCGAAAAATATAATTTGAAGAATTTCTACATCGTTCTAAACGAATTTACCCAGTCAAATTCTGCGTATGGAACGGGGTACTCTGCTTATTACTACAAAAGCGGATATTTTGAAGATGATGGTAAAGGAAGTGGTTTAGGAAGACTGTTTAAACGGACTTGATTTAAAGCATAATGAATACAAATGCTCTTTCTGTTCATGGTCAACCCTTTTCTTTAAAGAGAAAATTCAGGGAGGTTTTCTTTGCTAACGATTTTAAGAAGGATCACTTTAAGGCATTAGATGGGCTAAGAGGCATTGCAGTTTTATTGGTGTTGTTTTCTCATGCAAGCAATGGAGAAATCTACTTTCATAGATTTTTAGACTTTAGTGGAGCAGGTAAAATGGGTGTGTATCTGTTTTTTATCCTTTCAGCTTATCTACTCGACAGACAAATTGTAAGGGCTTTTCAAACTAAAAGGGCTAACAGTGCTTTTTGGAAGAATTATTTTGTGAGAAGATTTCTCCGTGTTTATCCCTTGTTCTTTTTGGCTTTAGTACTCTACTACCTTCTAGATCATTTTGGTTATACCACGAGTATTAATACAATTTCGGACATACCGCTTCATCTTCTTCTTGTAAAGGGAGAAAATATATTTTGGTCTATTCCCGTGGAATTTAAGTACTACTTCATTTCTCCGTTCATCGTGTATTTAAGTTTCAAGTATTTGAAGCTTTCTACGATACTATTTAGCCTTCTTTTTCTTAGCCTAGCAGGTTTGGCCTTATGGGGGCATCAAATTTTTCATTTTTCCGATGTCTCTCCTCTTAAGTATCTGTCGGTATTTCTGGTGGGAACGTGGCTTTCGTTATATGAAGCTTCTTCTCAAACTTCTAAATCTAAACCGATTGAATGGTTAGGGACACTAAGTGTGTTGTTGGTTTTTGCGATGATAACGCCTCTTTTTCAGAAGCTTACTGGTGAATCGGTGGATTTTCAGGAGAGCCTTCTTTTCCTTCCTTTTGCTTTTTTATGGGGGTTAATATTGTATGCTTGCAAATATGGGTTGGGGTACATTAGAAAAATTTTTGAATGGGATTTTTTCAGGTTTATCGGAAATATAAGCTTTAGTGTTTATCTTTTTCATGTTCCTGTTTTGAAGGCTGTTAGAAACGATTTGTTCGGGGTTCCGGATGGTTTGAAGATTTACTTTTTTTTAGCCATAACGGTCATTGTTTCATCAGTGACTTTTATGCTGATTGAGCGTCCAATGATGAAAATCCGATGGTCTTCGGCTCCTAAAATTCATTAGTATAAGGTATATAATTTACTGAGTGTGAAATCTAAAACTCAAGCAGGTAATAACTCTAAATTCGTACTTAAAAAAACGATGAGTTCACTCTTTTTTAGAGTGTTTGGGTTGTTCAGTGGAGTGATTTTCACCTGGTTGGTAGCCAAGTATTTTGGAGCTACGGGCTTAGGAATTATGTCCATAAACATGTCTGTACTTTACCTTACTGTCATATTTTTGAAAGTAGGGTTAGATAGTCATGCGGTATCAGAAGTTGCTAGAATGGTTTCCAATAATGAGCATTCTAATATTTCAGGGTATTACAGAAAGCTGGTTTTATTGAACCTTCTTGGTGCGGCTCTTGGAACCATATTGATTTACTTTGCCAGCCCCTTATTAGCGAACCTGCTCGACTTAGACGAAAAGTCGAATTTTCTGAAAACGACTTCTTTCTTCTTCGCTCCTTTGATGATTTTGCACCTGAATTCTGGTGTTTTAAGAGGGTTTAAACAGATTATGACCTATTCGTTTTTTCTGAACGGAGCTGCTTCATTTGTTGGGCTTTTTGTACTCATTCCTTTGTTGAGCAGTGGGAGTGATGCCCGATTACCTCTGTTTTCGCAATACATTGCCATTTCGGTTTTGGCCATTATTTCTTGCTTGTTGGTATTCAAGTATGTTAACCCTTTAACCAAATCTACATTTCAAAAAAACAGTAAATCCATTTTGATAGAAAGCTGGCCAATGATGGTTTCGGATGCTTCTAGCCCTTTATGGAATTGGGGAGGTGTTTTTCTAGTAGGTTTGTTTGCTCCATTAAGCGCGGTAGGGGCTTATCAAGTTTTATCTAAAATAACCGCCTTTATTGGAATCCCTTTAAGGTCAATCAATTCAATTATGGCTCCTGTTTTTTCTGAACATAGAGCGCAAAATAATTCGACTGGTATTTCTGAAGCCATTGTTAAAAACTCCCAGCTTTCTGCTTTTATGGCTCTGCCTTTAATGCTTTTTGTAGTTCTGTTTTCAAAATTTGTATTGGGTTTCTTCAATGTAGATTTTGTACAGTATTGGATGCTTTTATGCCTTTTAGCTTTGGTTACTTATGAAAATGTCTGTCATGGTTCAATGACGGTCATTTTAATGATGACGGGTCATCAAAAACTCCAGAGTAGGTTAAGTATGATATCCTTGGTAGTTTTTATAGTTCTGATGTTGGTTTTGTCTGTTCCTTTTGGAATCTACGGGTCAGTTGTTGCCTTAGGAGGGGCAATTGTAGTCAGAAATCTCCTAGTGGCCAGTCAGGTTAAACGTCTTTTTGGAACCTATCCCTTTGCTTTTGCTCATAAAATTTCTTTTGAACATTTATCCTTTAAACGATGAAGAAAGGTAATCCACCTATAATTGTTATCGGAATGCACCGGTCTGGGACCACGCTGCTTACGGAAATACTCCAACAATGGGGTGTTTTTATGGGGAAGAAGATGTTCAAGAACCGTGAAGCTATTTTCTTTCAAGACATCAATAAATGGTTGCTTTTTCAAGCCAGTTCAACATGGGATAGACCCAATACCTTTCAGGATATAAATCCAGAATTCATTCCGGCAGCGTCTAGAGCTATAAAATGGCAACTAAAAAATTATAAGAGATATGAGTTTCTAGGGCTTTCTGGAGCAATTAAACATTCTTCCGTTGAGCAATTGAAGCAGCCTTGGGGCTGGAAGGATCCCGTAAATAGCATTACCCTTAACCTTTGGATGGAGCTTTTTCCCGAAGCAAAAATCATCAACATTGTGCGAAATCCTGTGGATGTTGCTGCGAGCCTTAAGTTTAGGGAAGAAAAGAGAATTGAGCAGTATAGTAAACGGAAGGAACTTACTGTAAAGGAGAAGAGAATGCAAAAAAGGCCTGTTTACGGGCAGTCCTACAGAGTTCTCAACATAGAAGAAGGCATCGACCTAGCAATTGAGTATATGAAACTCAATCAAAAGCATTGTGAGCGATATAAAGAGCAGTCGGTTACCTTAGTCTACGAGCAATTGATGGCTAAACCTGAACAAGAGCTTCAAAAGATAATTGACTTGACAGGTCTTAGCATAACCAAGCTAATGCTTGAAAATTCGGTTAACACTATTGATAGCAAAGGAGCTTACAAGTTTGTAGAAAATGTAGAGCTATTAGAAGTGTTCCATAAAAAACAGTTGAATCTCTTTTTTGAAGAGTTCGGATTTGATCAACCCTAACCACAACATACCTTGATTTCTAAAGACAACCTCATCTTAATTTTTGGCTCCATCAATGCGAATGTCAATGATAGGAGCATGAGCCGACAAGAGATAAATACTTTGCAGTTTCTCGACTTTGATTTAGAAGTGAAACATACCGATTTGTTCAGCAGTTGGGGAGAGCTTGGCCTTAGTTCAATGGTTTTTTTACCTGAAAACCCAAATGCTTTTTTCATCACTTCCGGAAGAGATATTGTTCTCATAGATACTTCAGGAGAAGGTAGTATCAGTCCCGTTTCTATTCCAAAGCTTCGTGGTGTTCATGAAATATCGATTATTGATGGAACATTATGGATTTCGAACACTTACTATGATGAAGTAATCGCTTATGACTATAAGCAGGGCGAAGTAGTTCAACGGCTAAAACTTTCACCTGGAAAAATCGATGAAATTGATGAAAGCTCTATCGATGCTAATGATGAAATTAGAGTTAACAAATTCCACTGTAATCAGATTTTTGAAGGGTATAACGGTAAGGAATATTTGCTTGTGCATCATGTTACGGGAGAGCAAATTGTAAAAAGAGTAGCGCAGAAATTGATCAAGTCGCAAGGAGGAGGAGGAATTCTCAGCGTGGATATGGAGGAGCAGCATAAACTTAAAATGAAAGCTCCTCATTCTGTAAGAAGAGTTTTGGGAAACTATTGGGTTTTTGATAGTGGTCATGGCGACCTGAATATTTACGATCAGGATTGGCAATCGGTAAATAGCATTGTTCTAAACGGTTGGGGAAGAGGAGGCTGTTTGGATGAAGGAACTAACCACTTTTTCGCTGGCATATCTTCTCCAAGAAGACGCTATTTCAAGTTTTTAGATAACGAAGAACAAAAGAAAAACAGAGTTCTCTCAATTGATGCCAACAGCCAACAAATAGTGAAAGAATGGGAGCTGAATAATGTTGAGCAAGTAAATAACCTATACAGCGTGCCTAAAACGTTTTTAGATGCACTCTATAAAATGGCGGATAAAATAGACAGTTATGAGCCCATCTAAAAAGGTGAATCTTTTTTTGGTGGGAGCAGCTAAGGCAGGTACAACGGCACTTCAAAAAAACTTGAGTGAGCACCCTGAAATCTATTTTTCACCAATAAAGGAACCGCATTTTTTTTCATCAGATATTCAGCCGAGCAATTTCAGAAAGGAATTTGCCATTCGGGTAGATTTCGACCTAAAAAAATACCTTTCTCAAAAACCTCTTAAAAGTCATCATCAAGCTTTTATCAGGGATATTGCCCAATATGAAATGCTTTTTGAAGAGGCTGAAAGTGAAAAAATAATAGCTGAAGCTTCAGCATCTTATCTCTGGTCCGAAGTGGCTGCTCAACGTATTTTTGAATACAATCCCAAAGCAAAAATCCTTATTGTTTTGAGAAACCCAATCGAGCGTGCCTTTTCGCATTATCTCATGGATCATAGAATGGGTTTTGAAGAGAATTCGTTTGTGGAGGCTATTGAAGAGGATTTGATCAAACCTCGCTTTTGGGGAAATGCGAATCTATATGTTGATTTAGGTTTGTATGCGGCTCAAGTGAAGAGATATATGGATACTTTCCCTCCAGAGCAGCTAATGATCATCTTCCATGAAGAGTTAAAAACAGATCCCAAGGTGCTTTCCGACAAACTCACTAAATTTTTGGATATAGAAGATAGTGATAAGTTCGATTTATCACAAAAGCACAACGCTGCCAAATTGCCAAAAAATGGAATGGTGGGCAAGTTGATTAATAGTTCAGCTATACAGGGCATAAAATCAAATAAGTTCGTTCAGGCTTTGGCTCCAAAAATCTCAAATTTGGTTTTCAAAAAGGCCGATCTTCCAGAATTGGAAGACTTGGAGAGAGAAGCCGCTTATGAGTATTTTAAAGAAGACATAAGACAGTTAGAGGGTTTGATCCTTAAGGAATTAACTCACTGGAAACCTTAATATGGAATTGAATATTACTATGCCTTCCAATTTTTTCATAATCGGTGTTCACAGATCGGGCTCAACATCCATGTTTCGATATTTGGAAGCACATGATCAGATTAACGGCTGCGTAAAAAAAGAGCTTCACTATTTCACCAAAGGTATTTATGATGGCCATTTTGAACTGGATAGGAATGCTTATTCGAGCTTTTTTCCAGAGCAAGAGGGGATAAAAATGGAAGCGAGTCCTAGCTATCTATACGGAGGTAAGCGATTAGCCGAATTTTTAAAAAGTAACTTCCCAAATTCAAAACTGCTTATAATCCTTCGAAATCCTGTAGATAGATTTTTCTCGTTTTATCATCATTATAATGCTCGAATAGCTCCAAATGAAAGGCTAGAAATAGAAGAGTTTATTGCTCAATCTAAGAAGGAATATCACTCTGGAGAACTTGTAGATAACGCACTCAATAGAGGGGTTCGCGAAGGTGTATATATAAATTATATAAAGGAATGGTTTGAGGTTTTTGGAGAAGATTTGAAACTGGTTTTCTTTGAAGAATTTATATCCCGACCTAAGGAGATTACTCAACAGGTCTACAATTTCTTAAATATCGATTCGAGTGTTGCTGAAGAAATTGATTTCGATCAACACAACAATACTCGCGAAGGTAAGCTCTTCTTTTTGCATAAAATAGCTATGAATTTTAATGCCCGCTTCGAAGTGTTTTTCAGGAATAACCCGAAGCTAAAATCCGCTTTAAGGTCGGTTTATGGGGCTTTAAATGAAAAGAAAGTGGAGAGCGCAAAAACGGAAAATGTACAGTCGGAATTAGAAGAGTTTTATGCGCCATTCAATGCTGAATTGGGTCAATTTCTAGATCAAATAGATCATCCAAAACCAAATTGGGTAAAATGATAAATGCGGCTGTTGATATTGTTTTGGTGAATTACAATGGAGCCGAAGATACCATTGAATGCATTGAAAGCTTGATGCAAATGAACCATCAGAATTTTAGAATTCTGGTTGTGGAAAATGGGTCAACAGACGATTCTAAAGCTGTTTTAACAGAATATACAATTGCCAATTCTGGAGAGGTTCTTCATCCAGAACAATTGCCTGATCATCTAGCGGAGGAGAGACTTATTTTAATGCTTTCTGAAGAAAATAGAGGTTTTGCGGCTGGAAACAATATCGCTATGCGTTTTTCGCAGCAGTCGGCTTTTGCGGATTATGTATGGCTATTGAATAACGATACCAAGGTTGATCAGGAAGCCTTAACAGCCTTGATTAATACGCATGTATCCAAAAGCAAAGAAGGTTTTAAAGTTGGGGTTTTGGGTTCAAAAGTTTTGTTCTACGATCAGCCCGAAATGATTCAAACCATTGGAGGTTATTTAGATTTAAAGGTTGCAAAGGTTAAGCTATTGGGTTCGGGTGAAATTGATTCTGGCCAATACGATGGATACGATAAAGAATTCGATATGGTGTTGGGAGCATCGATGTTCGTTAGCATGGATTTTCTTAGCGAAGTGGGGCTTCTGAACGAAGAGTATTTTCTTTATTTTGAAGAATTGGATTGGTCAATCAGGGCAAAAATGATGAGCTTTTGTACGCTTTGTGCTACTTCCAGTGTCGTTTTTCATAAGCAGGGAAGAGCAACCAAAAATAGTTTTCAGAGCAAAGGGAAAAGTGAATTTGCCATGTTCTATCAGTTTTCTAACCTGATTCGTTTTTACCAAAAATTCTATCCGAAGCAAGCTTACAGAGCCAAATTGAGGGTTTTGATAAGACTTTCGAAATTTGCACTAGCAGGAGAACTTAATTTTTGGAGAATGTTCAATCGAGTATTTCTGAAACATGAATAGACCCCAAGCAAATTTATTTATAGTAGGGGCAGCGAAATGTGGCACTACTTTTTTGGCGGATTATCTAAGTCAGCATTCAAGGGTGCAAATGATGGAAATGAAAGAACCCAATTTTTTTAGCTATCAGGTTTTGCAAGAAAAGGGCCTTTATTATAATACAGACGATGTTAAAACGCTTGAGAATTATCAACGCCTACTTGCTCCCAACGATAAGGCCTTATATTATGGCGAAGCTAGCGTTTCATATCTTCCATATGCCCAGGTCGCAGAAAATATTCATGACTACAACCCTGAAGCAAAAATCATAATACTCTTAAGAAACCCAGCGGATAGAGCGTTTTCACATTATAAAATGGATAAGCGTTTGGGCTTGGTGTCCGAAAGTTTCGACAAAATCATTAATAAAACTTCTAATCATAGAGAGCTGGCGAAGTACTATCACCAATATGTTGAATTGGGCCTTTATGCGGCTCAGGTTGAATCTTACATTAATGTTTTTGGGAAAGAAAATGTATTTGTGGCCTTGAATCAGAATAACATGGAAGAAGTAATCCCAAGAGTTTTGAAGTTTTTGGAGCTTGATAGCGAGCCAATTGTTCAGCCTAGATCCAATGAAGCCATAGCTTTTAAGAATGCTTTTCTTTCTAAAATCTACAAGAACGCTTCTTTAAGAAGGAAATTAAAGAGGGTGGTTCCTTTGAGTTTGGCAAAGAAGTTCACCGAAGAAGATGAGCAAATGCCAACAGAGGCTAAGCGTGATTTGGAATTCTTTTATAAGACTGATTTTGAACAAGCAAAAAAATATTTGAGGATATGAGGGCGGTCAGTATAGTAGATTTTGTTGGGGTAAAAGGAGGACATCATTATTATAGTTTATGTCTTCTAGATGCGTTCGAAGCTAAAGGAATTAAAACTTTTTACTTTTCTAATTTGGAGAATAATGAGTTTTCCAGAGCGGAGTGTGTAAAAGTATTTAGCAGAGATATTAAGCGCGACTTTGCTGGTTTAAAGGAGCTTTTTCAAGCAACGCTTAAGAGCATTAGAATAGCAAAAAAGAATGGAGTGAAGACACAAATCTATCATGTTTTTGAGGCTTCATTGATCAACTGTTTCGTGCTCTTTTTATTCAAGATTTATGGCTTTAAATCCATTGTGATTGTTCATGATGTGAACTCTTTCGACATTCAAGAAAAGGGCTTTTTGAAGCAATTGCAGTACAATCGTTTATCGGATGAAATCATTGTTCATAACCAATTTTGTTACGATCTGATAAAGAAGGGAATGCCTACGCTGAAAACTCCTGTACATATTATCGCTCATGGAGGACATTTTCAGGTGATTAATCCACTGGAAAAGACTGAAGCCCGCAGCAAGTTGAAGCTTGACCAGCATAAAACCTATTTTCTGTTTTTTGGACAAATCAGAAAATCAAAAGGATTAGATGTTCTTCTCGAAGCATTTCCTGAGCTTGAAAATGTAGAGCTTATTATAGCAGGGAAACCATGGAGAGATGATTTTTCCGAGTATCAGGCCATTATTGATAGAAGAGGAATTGGGAAAAACATTTTGTCGATCATTAGATATATTGAAGAAGAAGAGAAGGATTTGTTCTATAGCGCTGCAGATTTTGTGGTTTTGCCTTATAAAGAAATCTACCAAAGTGGTGTACTGTTGATGTCTATGAGCTATGGCCGAGCAGTGATCGCATCTGATTTAAAACCCAATAAGGAGCTAATTCAGCATGGAGTGAATGGACTATTATTTAAAGAAGGGAATCCTGATGACTTAGCTCGGGTTATTCAAGAAAACGCAAATGCTACCGATGCAGAAAGATTAGGCGATCAGGCTAAAATAACCATTGAAACTGATTTTGACTGGTTTAAAATAGCCGACAATTATCTGCCTCTTATTTAAATATTTCCAAAGCTTTTTGGTACGATTCAGGTGTACCAATATCAATGAATGTTCCTTTAGAAGTGACTGTACTGATTGGCAGTTCACCTGCCATTTTGTTCAAAAAATCATATTCAAATGAAAAGGCATCTGCTTCCAAAAAGGGCAATATTTTATTTCTGTCTAAAGCGTAAACACCGCCATTAATAAGGCCTTTGCCTGTTTTTCCTTTCTCATTGAAATTTGAAATCATTCGATTTTCATCAATAGAAACAGAGCCAAATCTTGAAATATCGTCCATTTCTTTTAAGGCCAACTGGGCTACACTTTCATAAGAAAGAAAGTGTTTATAGAATTGATGGAGCTTTACCTCAAAAAAGGAATCGCCATTCATTACTAATATGTGATTGGAATTACACTTGCTCAACGCTTTTTTAATAGCTCCCCCTGTTCCAAGCGGTTGGTCTTCAAAACTATATTCCAGAACTACGTTTTCGTGTTGATCGCCATAGTGCTCTGTGATTTTTTCGTGCATATAGCCCACAGAAAGCACTACCTTTTTTATGCCAAACATCTGAAGATAGTTCAGCAGAATGGTCAAAAAGGGCACTTCATGAATGGGCGCCATGGGCTTAGGTCGGTCACTTAGCACAGAACTTAGTCTGGTGCCCTTACCTCCTGCAATGATTATAGCTTCTTCGAACATGGCATCAGTATTTTTGCTTCCAACTCTTAACTCCTGACTTTACAAATGTGAAGGGTTTTACATAGCCCCCCATGGATTCTAAAGTTTCAATTACGGCATATCGAGTATTTTCTGGGCAGAATAAAAACATGAAACCACCACCTCCTGCGCCTGAAATTTTGCCACCGGAAGCTCCGACCGCAATTGCCTTTTCCATAGCTTGTTGAATAGTTGGGGTAGAAATTCCTTGGGCCATTGCCTTTTTTGCTTCCCAACCTCTTTTTAGAATTTCACCAATTTGGTTTACCTCTCCTTGAATCAGCGCATCCTTCATGTTCAAAGCCTGAGACTTGAGGGCATGCATAGCATCAATGGACGAGTTTTTCTGGTTGTTTACGTTGTCTATTTGTTCTTTGATAATCACCGATGAAGAACGACTGCTATTGGTGAAATACAAAACCAAATTATGCTGCAATTCTTGCAAAACGCTCTTTTTAACTATAATCGGATTTACAAGTACCCGATTATGGTCATAAAATTCCATAAGGTTTATGCCTCCGTAGGTTGCCGCATATTGGTCTTGCTTACCTCCAGAAATGCCTAAGTCTTCTCTTTCAATCTCATATGCCGATCGGGCAATATCTAGAGTAGAAAGAGGAAGCTTATAAAATTCGGCTAATACGCTTACCAGAGCCACGGTGCAAGTGGATGATGAACCAAGTCCTGAACCAACTGGAGCATCGCTATGAATGGTGATTTCGATAGGCTTTTCAACAAAATTAAATCTCCTTCTCAGATTAAGATAAGTAGCTTTGACAAGTTCTAATGGGCCATCTGTTGAAATGCTAGTGTCATTTAAGCCATAAGTTTCTATGTGGTTTTGGTTGATGGCATTAAAAACGATTGTGTCTCCCTTTTTTGGTATGATTGAAGCCGTTGCAAACATGTTTATGGTAGCGTTAACCACCGCTCCATTATAAATATCAGAGTAAGGACTTACATCGGTTCCGCCTCCGGCAAGACCGAGCCTCAGAGGGGCAGAAGCTCTAAAAATGGTTTTCGACATAGAACAATTCGGTTGTGCAATTTGACTAGGTTATGGTTGAATGACTTTAGGAAATAAAGTCTGCTCAAAGTAAAAATAATGTTTTTGGGTAAGAGATGGAAACGAACTTTATGGACATGCGAACATAATTCCAATGGCTTCAAAATCCTTTTTGCTAAAGTCCTATATTGCTTAACCGAAAGGGTTTTACCCTCTTTATGAAGACGAAGACCAGAAAGATTCTTTACAAATTAGTTATTACAATTCTTGTTTTTGGAATAGGGATTGTGCTGGCCGAGGGCGTGGTTAGGTACTATTGGTTCGGAATGAATGGCTTTTCTTACGTTAAAATGAATTCATTTAAACCTATTGGAGCAGGTTCTGGCCTTATTGAAAAGGCAAAAACCGAAGGCTTGTCGTGGGAGCTAAAACCTAATTTGGACACAGTCTTCAAATTCTCTCATTTTTCTACCAATAGTGTAGGTATGCGCGACAGGGAATATGAGCAAAACAAGCCAGAGAACACGAAGCGGGTTGCAGTTATAGGAGACTCATTCGCCATGGGCACAGGAGTGAGTGATGAAGAGACATATCCTAAGCAACTGGAATTACTTCTCAATAAAAATGGAGCAAGTTCAAAAGTTGAAGTACTCAACTTTGGTGTGGGAGGCTATAGCTTGGTGGACTATGACATTGTATTGAAAACAAAGGTTTTGAAGTATGAACCTGATTTAATAATTCTGGGCTTTTGCGGAGAAAATGATTTTTCGGTTCCTGAAAGTCTGGGTATGAGTGAAGAAGAACGACAGGAATCATTAACCAAGGCAGAAGAAAGAGGGCGCAGAGACTTATTTTATATGTCTTATTTAGAAAAGGAAATTAAGAAGGCAAGAATAGCTCGGAAGAATAGCAAGAGAGGTGAGTTTAGCCCAGATTTGGCACAAGCATGGACAGCAGGTGACGAAGCATATGTGGAGGATTTTTTGGGGAGAATAAGCAAAGAAACACATGTTCAGAATATTCCAATTGTGGTAGCATATTATTCATTGTTGCCAGATAATGGTCTAATCGATAAAGTAAAACGTATTGCCTTATCAAATGACTTGGCTTTTGTTGACGCAACTTTGGGAATGAAAAACAAAGAGCCAGAAGAAATGATGTTTCACCCGTTGGATGGACATCCGAATGTTGAAACACATCAGGTTTATGCAAGGAATATTTTTGAATTTATTAAATCACAGAAGCTTCTTGAACCAAGAGCCGATGAGTAGCTTAGTTTTCTAAAAAATTGAGCTTGTTATTTTTTGAATCAAGTATTTCTTTTTTGATGTTATATGCTGTTCAACTCTATTAATTTTTTGTTCTTTTTTCTGGTGGTAATTACCGGATATTTTTTGTTAGGCAAAAAGCTAAGGTGGATTTGGCTTTTGGCAGCGAGCTACTTTTTTTATGGATTTTGGGATTGGAGATATTTGATATTAATCATTTTCTCTACTTCCATAGATTACTTTGCGGCAATCAAGATTGACCAAACGGATTCCCAAAAACTGCGAAAATTCTATCTACTATTAAGCGTTTGTTTTAACCTGGGTATACTTTTCCTTTTTAAATATTTCAACTTTTTTATTGAATCAGCAGAAGCTTTAACACAAGCAATTGGCTGGTATATGCCAAAGGTTTATCTCAGGCTTTTGCTTCCTGTGGGCATTTCATTTTATACCCTACAAAGTATGAGTTACACGATTGATGTGCATCGAAGGAAAATATCTTCAGAGCCTCATTTCGGCATTTTTTCATTGTATGTAGCGTTCTGGCCTCAATTGGTTGCTGGACCTATTGAACAAGCAGGCAAACTTCTTCCTCAGCTCAAAAATTTAAAGGGATTCGATTATGTAAATGTCCGGCAGGGGCTTGTTTTTATTGCAGGTGGCCTGTTCAAGAAAATGGTGATTGCAGACCGTTTAGGGATTTATGTAGATCAGGTTTATGCAAATTATGAGCAGGCTCACGGACTTTCTGTTACTTTGGCAGCATTATTTTTTGCCTTTCAAGTGTATTTGGATTTTTCAGCGTATTCTGAAATTGCTATTGGCTGCGCGAAAATTATGAATGTAGAATTAACCACTAATTTCCGGAGACCATTTTTAGCATCAACCCCAACCGATTTTTGGAGTTGTTGGCATTTTACTTTGACACGCTGGTTTAGAGATTATTTATATATCGCATTAGGGGGGAGCAGAAAAGGCAGAATCAGACAAGCCATTAATGTTATGGTCGTGTTTTTAGTGAGTGGCTTATGGCATGGTGCTGCTTGGCATTTTATTATTTGGGGTGTTTTAAGTGGTATTTATCTGCTATTGTTAAACCCAGTTTTAGAAAGGTCTAGCTATTCTCTAATGCGCCAAGTGATTCAGGGCTTTCTGCTTTTACTCGTTTTCGCTTTTGTAGTTATCTTCTTCAGAGCTCCATCTGTAACACAAGCCACTGAAATGATTGCGAACTTAGGTTTTGGTTATACTTCTGATGTTTACTCTTTTGGACTTTGGCATTCAGAGTTTTGGTTTTCTGTAATCCTTTTAGTTGGGCTCTATGTTTTTGAAATTGTTCAAGAAAGAAGAAATGTTTTACAGCTGTTTTTTAAGCAACATTTTTTGGTGCGTTGGTCGGTGTATTTCAGCCTGACATTAGGCATAATTTACTTTGGAGTATATGGCGAAGCCGTTAGAGATAGTGCATTTATTTACTTTCAGTTTTGATGGTTATGAAGCCTAAAAATTTTGTCATTAAAATCTGTCTAATTACTGTGGTGGTCGTAACGGCTTTGTCTATCACAGATCAGTTGGACATTTTTCAGCCTGATGATCGGTTGGCTCCAGCAATAAGGGTATGGGATGGTTTCTATGAATTTGCAGAAGACCATGAAGTTGATATTCTCATTGTAGGCAATTCCAAAGTTCATTATGGAATAAGACCTAAGGTTTTGAGTGTTAATCTAAAAGCAAATGTTTATTCCATTGGAGCGGGTGGGACTCGCTTGGGAGAAACCTATTTTAGCTTGGTTGAGGCTTTTAAGGTTAGCCTGCCTAAGCTGGTGGTGGTAGAAACTTTTGCTGCTACGAATTTCGATTATCACCGCCTTAATGCAGGCCAGCTTTCTAATCAGTTTAAAAGTTTTGGAGCAAGGAGAGATGTGCAGTCAAAATTTCTTTCAACTCCAGAGTTGTTCACACCAAATAATTATTTCTACGCGTGGTCGGCAACCTTAAGAAACCATCATAATATTTTTGGAGTAGATTCATCCTTATATAAGAATAACATCCCTGATCAAATTGAGGCTCCATATTTAGGAGAGGCTTTTCAACAAATGCGACCTTTGACAAAAGAGACACTTCAAATGTATAAAACCAATGGGGCGGCTTATAATATGGCTAATCAAGTACCGAGCAAATCGGCAATTGATTACCTAAGAAAAATAGATAAACTATGTAGAGAGAATGGAGTGGAACTGATGTTCCTAACAATTCCAATGTATCCCGATCATCTTTTAGGTTATGATGTTAGAAGGGATAGCCTAAACAAAGTATTAAACCTATTTAATAGACCATGGCTCAATTTGCAAGAACCTTTCGACTCGCTTTTATTCTCTCCTGATTGTTTCGAAGATGTTTATGATGGTCCTCAACATTTAACTTACAAAGGAGCGACAGTCTGCTCTTATAAGCTCTCAGAATTTATTTCCGATAATATTGAAATGAATTGGCCAGACCGCTCTCAAATGGAAAATTGGAGAGACTTGTTCTATGGTAAGGAAGGATATTTTAAAGTTTTCCCTCCTAAGGTTGAGGATTAAAAATAAGACCCGTAACGCCTGTTTTACTTAATAACAGGATTGTATAATCTACTCTTTGTGGTCTTTTCTCTTTGTGGCAACCACATAGAAAATTGTGGCAATCACGAAAACTCCAATTAAAATACCCCAAATCAAATTTGGGTTTTGTGATAGAAAATCTTGCTTGTCAGGGTCGTTAGGTTTGTAGATAGACTTTTGAAAGAAGAGTATAAGACTTAAGGAGAATGAGGTTCCAGTGAGAGTGGAATTGTATAAAGATGACATGTTATTCTTGCTTTTTTTGTTTGTAGTTCAAACTTCTCTTTAGAACAACAAGAGCACTCACCTAAGGTTTAGATTCATAGGGCTTACATGTGGAAAGCCCTTCAATGGATTTAGAAGGGCATTTCACAAAGAGTAGAGCGGAAATAAATTCTTAACTGAAAGAGACGGCCGTTCCGCTAGCCGTTACCATCAGCATGCTGCCGTTGTGCCCAACGGTTTCATAATCCAAATCAATGCCCACTACTGCATTGGCGCCAATCGATTGAGCGGCATATTCTAATTCCTTCATGGCGTGTTGTTTGGCCTCACGAAGAACTCTTTCGTAAGATCCAGATCTGCCACCAACTAAGTCGGTTATGCTGGCAAAAATATCTTTAAATAAGTTGGCACCTATAATTGCTTCTCCAGTAATTACACCGTGGTATGTATTGATTTGATGTCCTTCAATTGTGGGGGTTGTTGTTAAAAGCATTTGAGTTTATTTGAGTGTTAAACAATTGTGCAAATGCACAACAATGCTTTCGTCAATTGTAGATGTGAAGTTTTCTTTAACGGATGAACGGCTTTGGAAATCTACTGATCGGGTTTTGAATCAGCTTAGCTTGGTGGTAAGCTCTTGAGCTTCTTTGTACTTGAACTGCCCTTTTTCAATCATATGTAGAGTTTTTAGGGCTTTGTCAGATTCTCCGTTTTGCCAGTAGCTTAAGGCTAAATACCAGCGCGTTTGTTCATAATACATGTTGCTGGGCTCGACACCAATGGTTACGAAATAATGGATAGCGTCAACAAAGTTTTGGCTTCCTAATGCACTTACCCCAGCATAAAATTTTAATTCATTATTGAGAGAATCAGCTGGAATAGCCTCAAACAACTGGAATGCTTCTTCATATTTGTGCAATGAATACTTTTCTATAGCCCGTTGATAGAATGGCTCTTCTTCTCCTCTGAAAGTAACTAGCTGATCAAAATGTGTGAAGTAGTCTTCCAGTTCAGGTTCTTGTTTTGATTGCCAAACAAGAAAAGACAAGACAGCGATCAGAATAAAAGTGGCAGCAATCGCAACAATTCTTTGCCATGGAATAATTCTTCCTTTGGAAGAAAAACCATCATGTGCCTTTTTCAACTCACTTTCAAAACCAATTGCTTCAAGTTGAATGATCAGTTCTTGGTAGTCGTGTATGGCTTTTTCTAACTCAGCAGCATTGGGAATGCCTCCATCTGAGCACAATACCTGATCTGCACTGATTTTTCCTTCAATGTATAGATCTAATAACCTTATATCTATATCGTTATTCATCTCAGTGCTAGATCTTATTTTTATTGTTTTGTATTAATCTAATCAATTTTTGGATGTATTCACGCCTCAAGTTGTGCGATGCTTCTTCATTTTCCAAATTATATTTCTTGCAGATTTCTGAAACAGGTAGCTTTTTAAAGTAAAAGTCTACGAGAAAACTCTCACACTCACCTCCAATTTGTTTTAAATAAACCTTGATTTGCTCATTTGATGCTTGAATGAACAGCTCAGAAGAGCTGTTTGTAGTCAATTTAGAAAGGTTCGAATTGGAAGAGTTGTCCAAATGTTGTTGCCAAGCTTCTTCAGAATATTGAAAAATATATTGACCGATGGATATGCTTGGATCAAACTTTCCTTTTTTCACCGTAAGAAAGAGCTTGACCAAGCTAGCTTGAAATATTTCTGCAGCCTTCGCTTCTGATCCACCTTCCTTTAGAATAAAATCCTTCACATCTGGATAATGCGCGCTATAAAGCTCTTGGATAGCTTGATTAAAAGGCTTGAGTTTGCCAGTAAGAATTTCAACGATTTGTTTGTCTGAAAAGCTCACTTTTTTCTATTCAAAGAAGACTGAGATTATGGAACAATGATTTACAAAAGCATTGCAAAGAAAGGGGTTTAAATGTCATTTGAAAGAATATTCTAGGTGAAAGTAAAGGATATAATGAAAAATCAAACAATAATTTTTCTGCTGATTGTCATATTATTGAATACCTTAATTTAGGTACTAAGCTCTAAAGTTATTCTTCAAATTTGTTTGTGGTTATTTAAGTACTTCAGTGGCTTTTATCGGCTTATGAGCTTGTTTTCTTCTCCCAATAATCAGAGAAATAAGCACTAGAATGATTAATAAGGGGATTGCATAGGCCTTAATTCCATTTCTTTTCTCCAGCACAATGGGTTCGGGGTCGCCAATGAGGATATAGTTTCCCCAGTAGAAAGGGCTTTCTGTAAGGTTGTCGGCCTCACTGAGGTACTGTATTTTGGCCTGCCTGAGGGCCTCGGCCTTGTCCATTCCTTTCTCTAGGTTTCCGTAAAATAACCTAGAAATTTTGGAACCCGAGATGTCGTTTACCTTCCACAGCGTAGTGACGATAGCGGGAACCCCGGCAATGGCAAAGCCCCTTGCAATGCTGAAGGTACCTTCTCCCTCGCTTACCTTTCCGATGCCCGTTTCACAGGCGCTGAGCACGGCCAGCTTTGACCGCAGGTCAGTGCTGTAAAGGTCCGATGCGGTGAGGTTATAGTCATCTTCCCCGTTGAAAACGAGCGAGGACCTGAAACGGTCGGAGGGGTCGCTCTTGCCGTGCACGGCCAAGTGGATGATGTCGTACTGGCCTGCTTCTTTCAGGAATTTCTGTTTTGTACCGCTGTTTCCCATGAAGTAGCTGCCCCTGAACCTGGAGCTAAGGAACTCGATCTCCTTCATTGCGCCCGGCAGCCCGCCCATGGTGGCCCTTTCGTCCGTGATCCCCTCGCCCACGTATCCGAACCCGAGTATCCCTTTTCCTTCCTTTTGCCCTTCGTCCTGAAAATTGGCCATTGATGAGAACAGGTGGTTCACACTGGCCCTTTTCAACAGGAAGTCCACCTCTTTGAAAGACTGCTCTTTTCCCGTTGAGCTTTTTGCCAGCAGGCCGAAGGGCAGGAGTGCCAGTTTTTCATCGGGCACTACGGTTATGGCCTCAAAGCCACCGAGCTGCTCTTCCAGCCCGGCCAGTAGCCTTTGGTACAGGTATGCCGCTGTTTTGGCGAACTTCTTTGGTACGGGGCCCTGTTGTGATGAGGCCATGGCAAGCATGCTGTCCAGTGCACTGTTGAAAAGGGAGTCCTTTTTGATCTTTTCGAATGCCGTTCTTTTTTCCGACACGGCCACAGCGTACATTACCGAATCTGCATCGAGGAACTCCACAAAGGCCTTCTTTCCCGAAAGGCGGAACCGTTTCCTGATGTCTCCAACGGAAATGTCCTCCTCTTGGACAGGGGCCAGGCTGGCAATCGATTTTTTGATGTTTTTGAGCGAATCGGCCCATTTGACCTGAAGGTCGAGAGCCTCTGGCAGTTCCTCGGTCATTATGTTGAGGGAAAGCAGCTTGTTTACCCGATCTTCCAGACTGTCAGCTTTTTGGCTTGCCGAAACGAAGGCCTGCCTTAGTTCAATGGGCAGGTTTTGGTTTCTTAGTGCCCCTAGGTCCCCTGCCTGCTCAAGGAAGAGCTGGGCCTTCCCCCTGGACATGTGGGTCAGCGCCCTGTCGATGTACTTTTCGTCCTTTGTTGCCCTGTAGAGCTCAAGTGAGGCAGCAGTACCTGCGGAATAAAGCCCTTTGAAGTCTTCACCGGATACTATTTTCCCTTTTTGCGTCAGGTATTTGTTCTTGTTCTGTTTGATAAGCCTGTGGGTCTGCTCGGCATAATTTTCAGCGGCCATAAGAAGTGAGGTGTCCAAAGTGTTAGTGATGGCCGAAAAGAAAAGGCTTTGAGCTTTGTGTTTTAGAATTGAAAGTTCTTCATTGGAAAACTCGTGGGATTCGGTAGAAGGGAAAGATTCGATAGGGGTATTGTATCCAATGATCCCGTGGCGAAGAGCAGAATCAGACATGATGAGGGAGTTTTTCCAATCTTTTTGTTTACTGAAATACTCTCCTAGGGCATAAAAAGCAAACTGAAATTCATGGTTTGAGTAGGATATTCTTTCATGAAGCCCATTTATTGATTTATCAAAGTATCGTTGAGCAAAGTCAAATTTTTCCAAATAGGAATAGCAGACCGCAATATTACCTTCTATTATATGTGAAAACAGAAGGATATCGTCCGTATCGGATGCTTCCAGAGATAGGTCATGTGCTTTTTGAAAATAATAAAGAGCGGTTTCATACTCCAAATCTTTAGTGTAAAGAGCACCCAATAAGTTGTTGAAAAATGACATAAATGGAATGTTTTCGGGAGATACCTTAAAGCTGTTGATTAGGTCAATACCCATTTTTGTATGCCCTTGATGAAATAAGATTTTGCAAACATTAAAAAAGGATGTGTACAGATTTTCTTCTGAAACCTCATCTAGGTTTATTTGAGCATATCTATATGCTTGGACAGCATAATTCAAGGCTCTCACATCATCGCCTTGTTGGTGGTAGATGGTATAGGAATCTTGTAAGAATTGAAGCTTCTTATCTGGCGATAGTTTTTTTGAACCGAAGTTCATGACCTTGTTCAAGTTATTGTGGATTGTATCATAGGGGCCTTCCGAATATATGTAGGCATAAAGTTTATATTCGATAATAGAAAATAGCAAGGTAGAGTCGAAGGAAGAAGCTCTATTGTGAAAGTTTTGTGCAGAATCAAAATAAGTCCTTGCACTGAAGTAGGTGCGTGTCCTATGATCAATAACCCCTCTTCTAAAGAATACCTTTGAGAGCAGGATATGGTCTTTGGGCAGTTTTTGTTTTGCCAAAACAATGGCGCTGTCCATCAACTGTATGGCCTCTTGGTTGCGCCCCCTTAGCCGGAGTACGTTCCCTTTTTTTTCCATGGCAAATACTGCCTTTTCAAAATCATTTTGCCCGATAGCGTTTGAAATGATCTCGGAGTATGCAGAAAGGGAGGCTTCGTATTGCTTTTCCCGGTAGAGTTCTACCGCTTTTTCCAGTTCGGGCGATGAGTATTCGTATTTTGTTTTTTGGGCAATGAGTGCAGTCCCGTGTACGAGAAAAATAAAAAGAAAGAGCCTAAGGCGCATAGCTTGAAAAAGTTCTGCTTAAAATTTAGCAACTCTTTTCCTTTTCTGCACAATAAAACCTGCGGCAATGCAGACAAAGAGCAGCGCAAGGGGCCATTTCCAGATAACTGCAGCTTTTTTCTTCAGCACAATGGGTTCGGGGTCACCAATGAGGATATAGTTTCCCCAGTAGAATGGACTTTCTGTAAGGTTGTCGGCCTCGCTGAGGTACTGTATTTTGGCCTGCCTGAGGGCCTCGGCCTTGTCCATTCCTTTCTCTAGGTTTCCGTAGAAGAGCCTAGAAATTTTGGAGCCCGAGATGTCGTTTACCTTCCACAGCGTGGTGACTATGGCGGGAACCCCGGCAATGGCAAAGCCCCTGGCAATGCTGAAGGTACCTTCCCCCTCGCTCACCTTTCCGATGCCCGTTTCGCAGGCGCTGAGCACGGCCAGCTTTGACCGCAGGTCAGTGCTGTAAAGGTCCGATGCGGTGAGGTTGTAGTCATCTTCCCCGTTGAAAACGAGCGAGGACCTGAAACGGTCGGAAGGGTCGCTTCTGCCGTGGATTGCCAAGTGGATGATATCGTACTGGCCTGCTTCCTTCAGGAATTTCTGTTTTGTACCGCTGTTTCCCATGAAGTAGCTGCCCCTGAACCTTGAGCTAAGGAACTCGATCTCCTTCATTGCGCCCGGCAGCCCGCCCATGGTGGCCCTTTCGTCCGTGATCCCCTCGCCCACGTAGCCGAACCCGAGTATCCCTTTTCCTTCCTTTTGCCCTTCGTCCTGAAAGTTGGCCATTGATGAGAACAGGTGGTTCACACTGGCCCTTTTCAACAGGAAGTCCACCTCTTTGAAAGACTGCTCTTTTCCCGTTGAGCTTTTTGCCAGCAGGCCGAAGGGCAGGAGTGCCAGTTTTTCATCGGGCACTACGGTTATGGCCTCGAAGCCACCGAGCTGATCCTCCAATCCGGCCAGTAGCCTTTGGTACAGGTATGCCGCTGTTTTGGCGAACTTCTTTGGTACGGGGCCCTGTTGTGATGACGCCATGGCAAGCATGCTGTCCAGTGCATTGTTGAACAGGGAGTCCTTTTTGATCTTTTCGAATGCCGTTCCTTTTTCCGACACGGCCACAGCGTACAGTACCGAATCTGCATCGAGGAACTCCACAAAGGCCTTCTTTCCCGAAAGGCCGAACCGTTTCCGGATGCCCCCCACGGAAATGTCCTCCTCTTGGACCGGGGCCAGGCTGGCAATCGATTTTTTGATTTGTTTGATTCTGTCCTTCCATTTAATTTGTTCTTCCAAGATGGGCATAAGCTTTTCATCTAAGGGGTTAACATCCATCATTGTGTTTGCAATGGCATCGAGGCTGTCGGCTTTCTGGCATGCGATGAGAAATTCTTTTTTGGTCTCCAGAGCTACATTTCTCCCCCTGATGGCTTGTTGATCTCCCATTTGTTCAAGGAAGAGCTGAGCCTTTCCCCTCGACATATGGGTCAGTGCCCTATCAATGTACTTTTCGTCTTTTGTTGTCCGATAGAGCTCCAACGAAGATGAAGTCCCCGCAGAATAGAGTTCTTTGAACATCTTGCTTAGGAATATTTTGTCAGCAGCTTCTAGGTACTTTTCCTTGTTTTCAGCTATTAAGCGATGGGTATGATCAGCGTAGGCCTCTGTTGCTTTTAAAAAGGGGATGGGGTCTTCTTGAGTGAGAGCATAAAATGAAAGTGCTATTGTTTTAGCATTTAGGCACTTCAGATCAAGGTTGCTTAAGGTTTTATCGGTGAGCGAGGGAAAAGACAGCATGCTTGAGGTATATTGAGGTACACCGTTTCTTAAAGCAGAATCTAAAATAATTAAGCCCTTTTCCCAATTCTGCCTTTTGAGCAGATATTTTCCGTATATATGATATAATTCTTGGAAATTGGGGTTAGGATATTCTAGCATTGACCTCAGCTCATCTGTAGCCTGATTATAGTAAAATTGGGCTAATGAGTTTTTTTTCAAGTTTTCATAACAAATGGCTATGTTGGTTTTCATGGATGCATTAAAAATCAATGCAACAGGTCTAATAACTCCGTCTTCATTGTATATGGAAGATTTTGAAGCCCTTATAAGAAGTTTGGCTGCGTCTTCAAATTTATCCAAACCAAGATATGCCACCCCTTTGAGTTGTTCTAACTCTTCAAAAAAGACATAATTCTGAGGCTGTTTAATTTCATCATAGAAATCATCAATAATATCAAGTGTGTGTTTGTAGTCTCGCCTGAAGAAAATCACCTTTGTTAAGGAAAAAATTAAATCACCCAAATTATCATTAGAGATTTCTTCAGGATATTTTTTTGCATACAGATATGCTTTAAGTAAGCCAACGAAAGCTCGGTCATAATCTCCTGACTGATTAAAAATTTCAGAATGACTTCTCATCAATTGAAGATGGGCTCCTGGATTGTGTTGTGTTCTTTGCTTGATGCTGTCCAAAAGCAGTAACTCGTTAATGTATTTTCTTAATGAATCTATATTGCCCTCCGAAAATTGATATCCATAGAATTTAAACTCTATTAGGCGATAATAAAATGCTGAGTCATAAGCGGATGCCTTTTCATATTTTTCTGAAGAAGAGTCAAAATATTCTAGGGCGGAATAAAAATGATTTAATCTATAATCAATAACCCCTCTTCTAAAGAATACCTTTGAGAGCAGGATATGGTCTTTGGGCAGTTTTTGTTTTGCCAAAACAATGGCGCTGTCCATCAACTGTATGGCCTCTTGGTTGCGCCCCCTTAGCCGGAGTACGTTCCCTTTTTTTTCCATGGCAAATACTGCCTTTTCAAAATCATTTTGCCCGATAGCGTTTGAAATGATCTCGGAGTATGCAGAAAGGGAGGCTTCGTATTGCTTTTCCCGGTAGAGTTCTACCGCTTTTTCCAGTTCGGGCGATGAGTATTCGTATTTTGTTTTTTGGGCAATGAGTGCTGCCCCATTTACGAGAAAAAGAAAAAGAAAGAGCCTAAGGCGCATAGTTTGAAAAAGTTCTGCTTAAAATTTAGCAACTCTTTTCCTTTTCTGCACAATAAAACCTGCGGCAATGCAGACAAAGAGCAGTGCAAGGGGCCATTTCCAGAAAACCGCAGCTTTTTTCTTCAGCACAATGGGTTCGGGGTCGCCAATGAGGATGTAGTTTCCCCAATAGAAAGGACTTTCTGTAAGGTTGTCGGCCTCGCTGAGGTACTGTATTTTGGCCTGCCTGAGGGCCTCGGCCTTGTCCATTCCTTTCTCTAGGTTTTCGTAAAATAGCCTAGAAATTTTGGAGCCCGAGATGTCGTTTACCTTCCACAGCGTGGTGACGATAGCGGGAACCCCGGCAATGGCAAAGCCCCTGGCAATGCTGAAGGTGCCTTCCCCCTCGCTTACCTTTCCGATGCCCGTTTCGCAGGCGCTGAGCACTGCCAGCTTTGACCGCAGGTCAGTGCTGTAAAGGTCCGATGCGGTGAGGTTGTAGTCATCTTCCCCGTTGAAAACGAGCGAGGACCTGAAACGGTCGGAAGGGTCGCTCTTACCGTGGATTGCTAAATGAATGATATCGTACTGGCCTGCTTCCTTCAGGAATTTCTGTTTTGTACCGCTGTTTCCCATGAAGTAGCTGCCCCTGAACCTGGAGCTAAGGAACTCGATCTCCTTCATTGCGCCCGGCAGCCCGCCCATGGTGGCCCTTTCGTCCGTGATCCCCTCGCCCACGTATCCGAACCCGAGTATCCCTTTTCCTTCCTTTTGCCCTTCGTCCTGAAAATTGGCCATTGATGAGAACAGGTGGTTCACACTGGCCCTTTTCAACAGGAAGTCCACCTCTTTGAAAGACTGCTCTTTTCCCGTTGAGCTTTTTGCCAGCAGGCCGAAGGGCAGGAGTGCCAGTTTTTCATCGGGCACTACGGTTATGGCCTCAAAGCCACCGAGCTGATCCTCCAATCCGGCCAGTAGCCTTTGGTACAGGTATGCCGCTGTTTTGGCGAACTTCTTTGGTACGGGGCCCTGTTGTGATGACGCCATGGCAAGCATGCTGTCCAGTGCATTGTTGAACAGGGAGTCCTTTTTGATCTTTTCGAATGCCGTTCTTTTTTCCGACACGGCCACAGCGTACATTACCGAATCTGCATCGAGGAACTCCACAAAGGCCTTCTTTCCCGAAAGGCCGAACCGTTTCCTGATGTCCCCAACGGAAATGTCCTCCTCTTGGACAGGGGCCAGGCTGGCAATCGATTTTTTGATGTTTTTGAGCGAGTCGGCCCATTTGACCTGAAGGTCGAGAGCCTCTGGCAGTTCTTCGGTCATTATGTTGAGGGAAAGCAGCTTGTTTACCCGATCCTCGAGACTGTCAGTTTTTTGGCTTGCCGAAACGAAGGCCTGCCTTAGTTCAATGGGCAGGTTTTGGTTTCTTAACGCCCCTAGGTCCCCTGCCTGCTCAAGGAAGAGCTGGGCCTTTCCCCTGGACATGTGGGTCAGCGCCCTGTCGATGTACTTTTCGTCCTTTGTTGCCCTGTAGAGCTCAAGTGAGGCAGCAGTACCTGCAGAATAGACTTCTTTGAATTCTGAGTTTGAAAGTATCTTACCTTTTTGTGTTAGGTATTTGCTTTTGTTCTGTTTGATTAACCAGTGTGTTTGCTCAGCATAGTTTTCTGCTGCAATAAGGAGGGAGGTGTCTGAGGGATGGGATGATAGACTTAGAGAAAGAAGGCTCTTAGTTTTATCCTCTAGAATTATCAGTTCTTGACTGGAAAACTCGTGGGATTCGGTAGATGGGAAAGATTCTATGGAGGTATTGTACTCAATGATCCCGTGGCGCAAGGCAGAATCGTAGGTTATAAGGGAATTTTTCCAGTCTTTTTGCTTGCTGTAATACTCTCCAAAGGCATTAAATACGGATTGAAAATCTGGGTTTGGATAAGATATTACTTCTCTTAAGCCACTCACCGATTTATCAAAATATTCCTTTGCTATTTTAGGTTCTCCCATTTTTGAATAGCAAATGGCCATGTTGCACTCTAGCATGTGAGAAAACTTATCATATGAAAACGAGCCAGGTTCTGCTTGAGATAGTTTATATGCTTTTTGAAAATGGAAAAGAGCCATTTCAAAATTAGATACTTCCATATAGGAAGCAGCTATAATATTCATTACTGTTTGAGTAATAAGAATTTTTTCAAGATCCTCTTCCAGGTTGTTGGTTAGTTGAAATATCATATCATACTGTTTTTGATGGAACAGTATTTTACAGACACTGAAGAAAGCCGAGTTTAAGCTTCTATCAGAAACTTCGTTGATATTACGTTGTGCATATCTATATGCTCTGATGGCATAATTTAAGGCTCTAACATTGTCGCCCTTCTGGTGGTAGATTAGATAATAGCTTTGCAGGAATTGAAGTTCTTTATCTGTTGATAATTCTCCTGAACCAAAATTTAGTACCTTTTCTAAGGCATTAGTAACTGTGTCAAACGACCCTTCTGAGTAAGTGTAAGCATAAAGTTTATACTCAATAATGTTGAACAGCAATGTTGAGTTGAAAGAGGAAGCTCTATTGTGAATAGATTCGGCTGAATCCAAGTAGTTTCTAGCTTGATAAAATTTATAAAGCCTATGATCAATAACCCCTCTTCTAAAGAATACCTTTGAGAGCAGGATATGGTCTTTGGGCAGTTTTTGTTTTGCCAAAACAATGGCGCTGTCCATCAACTGTATGGCCTCTTGGTTGCGCCCCCTTAGCCGGAGTACGTTCCCTTTTTTTTCCATGGCAAATACTGCCTTTTCAAAATCATTTTGCCCGATAGCGTTTGAAATGATCTCGGAGTATGCAGAAAGGGAGGCTTCGTATTGCTTTTCCCGGTAGAGTTCTACCGCTTTTTCCAGTTCGGGCGATGAGTATTCGTATTTTGTTTTTTGGGCAATGAGTGCTGCCCCATTTACGAGAAAAAGAAAAAGAAAGAGCCTAAGGCGCATAGTTTGAAAAAGTTCTGCTTAAAATTTAGCAACTCTTTTCCTTTTCTGCACAATAAAACCTGCGGCAATGCAGACAAAGAGCAGTGCAAGGGGCCATTTCCATATAACCGCAGCTTTTTTCTTCAGCATAATGGGTTCGGGGTCGCCAATGAGGATGTAGTTTCCCCAATAGAAAGGACTTTCTGTAAGGTTGTCGGCCTCGCTGAGGTACTGTATTTTGGCCTGCCTGAGGGCCTCGGCCTTGTCCATTCCTTTCTCTAGGTTTTCGTAAAATAGCCTAGAAATTTTGGAGCCCGAGATATCGTTTACCTTCCACAGCGTGGTGACGATAGCGGGAACCCCGGCAATGGCAAAGCCCCTGGCAATGCTGAAGGTGCCTTCCCCCTCGCTTACCTTTCCGATGCCCGTTTCGCAGGCGCTGAGCACTGCCAGCTTTGACCGCAGGTCAGTGCTGTAAAGGTCCGATGCGGTGAGGTTGTAGTCATCTTCCCCGTTGAAAACGAGCGAGGACCTGAAACGGTCGGAAGGGTCGCTCTTACCGTGGATTGCTAAATGAATGATATCGTACTGGCCTGCTTCTTTCAGGAATTTCTGCTTGGTTCCTCTTTTTCCCGTGAAAAAATCACCTAGAAAGTTCGACCTGAGAAACTGAATTTCTTTAAATGCGCCCGGCAACTCACCTAAACCGGCTCTTTGCTGAGTTGGGGTTGTGCCTGAATAGCCAAAACCAATGATGCCTTTTCCTGAATATTCTAGAGAATTCTGAAAACTCATTTTAGAAGATAAGAGGTGCGTCACATTAACTCCCTTCATTAAATAATCGAGTTCTTTAAAGCGGGATTCAGTGCCTTTCCACGTTTTCAAGAAAAGTTCGAAAGGAAGGTTATTTAACTCTTCATCAGGCACTATAATGAGTTCGTTGATTTCTCCCAAGTCTGTTGTGAAAGGTTCAATTAGTGCTTTGTAAAGCAGGGAAGCAGCTGGGCTAAATTTCTCAACACAATTTTTTCTTGTGGTAGCGGGAGCCGAAGATATTTCTCGAAGAAGCGTCTCTATGGATGCTGTAAAAGCCGAATCTTTAACAATCTTATGGAATGTCTGACTTTGGTTTGAAATTGCTGCGGCATATATAATACTGTCGGCATCTAAGTATTCTATAAAAATTTTTCCTGGGCTGTTAATATCGAAGTCCTGCCGGATGCCTTCAACGGAAATTTTCTTTTCTGGGGAATAGGATAAACTGGCGACTTCTTTTTTAAGCGTTTTAATCCTATCGCTCCAGTCTACTTGCTGCTTTAGTAAACGCGAAAGCCGATTATCCAAGGGGTTTTCAGCAATGATAATGCTGACGCTCTCTTCTAAACTATCCAACTTTTGAGTGGCCTCTACTAAATCAACTTTAAGTTGGTGGGGAATAAGTCTGTTGTTTACGGCTTCCAATAAGCCGATTTGCTCAATCAGCAGCTGCGATTTTCCTTGAGCCATATGCGTGAGAGCGCGATCGAAATAAGCAATGTCATTTGTTTTTTTGTAAAGCGCTAATGAGGCTCCTGTGCCGGTTTCGTAAAGCTCTTTAAAGTCTTTACTCATAAAGAGCTTTCCGCTGGAGTTTAAGAATTGCTCTTTGTTAGCAGAAAGTACTTCGTGCATTTCTGAAACATAGTTTTCGGCAGCGATAAGGCCTGAAAGTTCTGAATCCTGATAGATAGCATGATGGTAGAGGCTTGTAGCTTTGTGTGCCAAAATGACCATATCATCTCTGGAAAAAGCTTCTTTTTTTACTTTAGGAAATTCTTTGATCGAGCTTGTGTATTCATGTATTCCGCTTCTTAAAGCCAAGTCATAAAAGAGTAGGGCCCTTTGCCAATCTTTCTTGAATAGAAAATAATTGCCATGGAATTTATAGATGGTTCGAAGATCAGGGCTTTCAGCAAAGGAAACATTTTTGAACTCTTTTAAAAACTCATCGAAATACGTTTTGGCGGTTAGAAGGTCTTTCAAATCCTGATGGCATCTTGCAATATTGACTTTGACATTTGCTTTGAAAATGCCATGCTGTTTGTCAATGGCACCATTGTCTAAATGGTTGGGTAATTCCAAGGCTTTTCTATAGCATTCCAAGGCAAGTTCATGTTTGTTTACCGCTTGGTAATTGGCTCCCAAGAGATTATAGAATGCGTAATATTCAGGCATTTCATCCCTTGGCGTCTCTTCTATCAAAGGCATGATTTCTTCCACAGCCTTAATAGCCGTATGGTAATCTTCTTTCAAATAAAGAATGGTGCCCAAATCGAAAAATACCTCGGCTAAGTATTTTGGCGAAATATATTTTCTGTGATTTTGAGCATACTGATAAGCCTGAACTGCTTGAGCCAAAGCGCGTTCATAATCGCCTTGTTGAATGTATAAGTTTGGGAAAACGCTCATCAGTTCAAGAACCTTGTTGGGGCTGAAGTTTCTTTTCTGATTTTCAGTTTCCAATACAACCAACTTATTCAAATAGGTAAGCAGCGTATCATAACTTTCTTGCAGATACTCACAAGCGTAATACTTGTATTCAATCAAGTTGAAATAGAAGCTGGAATCGTAGGCTGAAGCCTTATCGTATTTGACCAGTGCAGTGTCGAAATAGGCCTTTGCTTTTCTGTAGCGAAGAAGCCTGTGGTCTATAATTCCCCTTCTGTAATAAACTTTTGAAAGAAGAATGTGGTCTTGTGGAAGCTTTGATGAAGCTAATTTTATGGCGTAATCAAGCGTTTGAATAGCTTTTTCATTTCTATTGCGAAGCCTTAAAACATTACCTTTTTTTTCCAGTGCAAAAACAGCCTCTTCGTAATGCTTAGTGTTTAAAGCCTTTTCAATAATGGAGGAATAGGCTTCCAAACATTCTTCATATGCCTTGGCCTTATAAAGTGCAGCCGCTTTTTCCAGTTGATCTGAAGAATGATTGTATTTTATCTTCTGTGCAAAGCTGAAATGGCAAACTACCAGGCCTAGAGAGAGACCTATGAATATTGCAATTCTGCTAAATCTTAATCGACACAGTAAGAGCATAGAACAGCAAAAGTACAGAATAAATCTGTCAGAGCATATTTGAAAAATCCAAGTCGTTTTTGGATAATAATGATTAAGTAAACTGCTGTATAATAACTGTTTGGCTAGGGAAAAGCTCAATTAAATCGTCTCTTTTGGCTAATTCAAAGTCTTGAAATTCGAAGCCAGGGGATACGGTGCATCCAACCAGAATAAAGTCCCCTTGAGTAACTTCCGCGGCAAACCAATTGTGCTTAGGAATTACCACTTGAAGTTGTTGGTCACTATCTAAATCTGAGCCTATTGTTTTTGAAAAGGCTTCACCAGTAGGGCTTATAAAATGAATTTGGGCAGCGCCCCCCACATGAAAATGCCAAATTTCATCCGAGTTTAATCTGTGAAACATGGACTTACTTTCTTTGGTAAGCAGAAAGTAAATGGACGTTCCGAAAACCCGAGAAGATTTGTATCGATCTGGAAGTTTGCTTTCGTGTATCCGGTCTTTCGAGCGGTAAGTTTCTTTGTAAAAGCCACCTTCTGGATGTTGCTCCAAACCTAGTTTTTCTATCCAGTATTCAGCGGATTTGTTCAATTTATTAGCCTTTTAAAGAAATAGAATTACTCAGAAGCCATTTCAATATTGCAGATAATTTCAATCATTGGAGCAACCGAACCGCCTGCGCCAGAAACGCCAAATTCATTGCGATCTACTGTTCCTTTTATCTGAAAACCCGCTTTTTTTCCACCGTTTCTCGTATCGATAGTTCCAAAATGGGTTGCTTCTAAGGTAACTTCTTTGGTGTTTCCACGCATCGTTAAATCACCCACAACTTTGTAATGGCCATCTGAAGTTTTCGTAAAAGATTTGCTCTTAAACGAAATGGTAGGATGATTTTCCATATCGAAGAAATCAGCAGATTTCAAGTGATTGTCTCTGCCTTCCACACCAGTGTTAATGCTTGCTACTTCTGCCGAAAAAGATACTTTGGCGTTGGTGAAATCTTCTCCATTACCACCTTCTACAGTGCCCTCAAACTTTTCAAATCTTCCGTTTACAAATGAAATTCCGGAGTGTTTGGCATTAAAAAGTATGCTTGAATGCGCAGGGTCTACCTTCCAAGTTTGGGCATTCAGGTTTAACGAAAAAAGAAATGTTAGAAGAAATAGGGGGAATGCGAGCTTTTTCATTTTTGTTTTAGTTAAGGGTTTGACAAACACAAAGGGCACTTTAAAAAGCCAAGTCAGCTTTATGTTTGTTCATTAAATCTAGTAAGAAGAGTTGATTTCTGGAACGAATGAAATTTTCATTTTCGAAATGAGTGCGGTAGTAAGTGTCTCCGTTTAGATAATCGGCCAAAAACCTGACCGCCATAATGTAGGTCATGTACATGCCGCCAAAGTATAGACTTTTTTGTTCTTCGGGTTGAAGAAATGACTGCACCGATTCCATAAAACCTTCTTTTAAAGCATCGAAAAATGGAACTCTAAACTCTACTTTAGAAAGGTCTTTTTCCGATTCGGCAGCAGGTGAAACAAAGGTTCGCATCATATCGCCAAAATCGTAGAGCATGTAGCCAGGGCCCACAGTATCAAGGTCAATTACATGCTTGAATTTATGACTTTTACTATCGAGAAGGATATTATCAATTTTGGTGTCGTTATGACAAACTCGGATTGGTAAGCCTTTTTCCTTTAAGTTTTTCATATGGTTTTTAATCCACAGAAAATCATTCACCTGAGCTAAAAGCTCTTCAGCCAAAGTTAATCTGCCCACTTTGTTGGTTGTGACGGCATCTGTCAATTGAGCCAATCGCCATTCTAAATCATGAAAGCTTGGAATAGTTTCAGAAAATAAGGCAGAAGAAAGTGTTTGGGTTTGATTTAAAAACTCACCAAATCCTTTAGCCGCCTCGTAAGCTTCTTCCTCTTTTTCTACTTGAGAAGGCGCGTAAGCATCGGCAACATAGTTTTGCATTCTAAAAAAACCATGAGCGTTAGAAACGGAAAGATTGCCCTCAAAAGTTGGAATTTGATTCACCAGAATGCTAGGCTTGGCAATGCCTTCGAGCAATTGGCGATTTTGAACAACAATTTCCGGTAGGGTGAAAACCAGAGTGTTGATTTTTTGGAGAAGGTAGGCGTTTTTGTCGGTACTGACTTTCCAGGTAGAATTAATGTGGCCCCCGCCAAAAGGAGCCACATCTATAATTTTACCTTCAATTTGGAAAAGGGAAGCCGTTTGGGTAACGGCATCCATTAACCTACTTTTTCAGGATATTTTCCATCGGCCACCATTTGGCTGATGCCATTTACCACGTGTGGTTTATCTTCTTGATAAGTAACGCCCAACCACGAAGCTGAAGTAGGCACTACCTTAACGCTAGCTTTGCCTTCTGCCATAAGGTTGTCAACTTCTACAGGGATGAAACACTCTGCTTTTGGATCTTCGTTGTTGTCTTTTACAAACTGAACAAACTTCTCTTCAAAAAGCGGAAGAACAGTAGTTGGGAAGCCCCAGAAGTTCATAGAAACATAAGTGTTTGGTGCCAATGTATGTCTAACGCCATCTTCTTCGTAAGAAATCTCATCGCCATCCTTGCTGATCGCCAAAGTTTCTTTGATGCCGGTTAGTTTCATATTGTCATCAACCTGGCAAACACCACGGTTTACAGTACCATGGTCGGAAAGTGTGTTTACCAACTCGTAACCCATAATGAGATATTCATTATCCTTCAGGTTTTTCATGGCATCAACTACTTCTTGAAAAGACTCTTGACCATAATAGTCATCGGCATTGATTACTACAAAAGGCTCGTTGATTAGGTGTTTTGCAGAAAGAATAGCGTGAGTTGTTCCCCAAGGTTTTTTGCGATTGGCCTCATATTCAGCGGTATGCTCGGTGTATTGATCTTGAAATGCATACTCCATTTTGATTTGACCGTTGAAGCGTTCTGCGTAGTGATTTTCAAAAGCTTCTTTCAAATCCGTTCTTATAATAAATACCACTTTAGAAAATCCGGCTTTAATGGCGTCATGAATTGAGTAATCCATAATAATCTCCCCGTTAGGGCCAATTCCGTCTAATTGTTTGTTGCCACCATAACGGCTTCCCATTCCGGCTGCCAGTACTACCAAAGTTAGGTCCATAATTGATCTATTTTATTTATACTTGTTGGTTCGAAGTTGTCGAAAAACTCTAGACAAGTCAATTTATTAAATCTTTAATTATGAGCCTCGCTACCTTAGACTGGATTATCATCTTTGCATTTTTTGCGGTTTTTCTTTTTATCGGTCTCCGACTTTCGAAAAAAGCAGGAACAAACTCCAAGGAATTCTTTCTTTCGGGCCGAAATATGCCTTGGTGGCTTTTGGGAGTTTCCATGGTGGCTACTACGTTTTCGGCCGATACACCAAACCTTGTAACCGATATTGTTCGCCAAAATGGTGTGGCTGGAAACTGGACGTGGTGGGCTTTTTTGATTACGGGAATGCTGACCGTATTTGTGTATGCTAAGCTTTGGAGACGCTCTGGAGTGTTGACAGATCTGGAGTTTTACGAAAGCCGATACAGCGGAAAAGAAGCTGCTTTTTTAAGAGGGTTTCGTGCGATATATCTCGGTGTTTTTTTCAACATCATGATTATGGCTTCTGTATCGCTGGCGGCTATCAAAATTGGTGAAGTCATGTTTGGCTTGGAACCTTGGAAAACCGTGGTGTATGCTTCGGTTATTACGGTGGCTTATAGTTCCATGGGTGGATTGAGAGGAGTAATTCTTACCGATTTTATTCAGTTTTTAATTGCCATGGTCGGTTCAGTTGCAGCGGCCATTTACATTGTCAACTTACCAGAAGTTGGGGGATTGAATGAGCTTTTATCTCACCCGAATGTTCAAACCAAACTCGATCTAATTCCTGACTTTAATAATAGAGAACTTTTCATTACCCTTTTGGTCATTCCAATAGCCGTTCAATGGTGGAGCGTTTGGTATCCTGGTGCCGAACCTGGTGGGGGAGGTTACATTGCTCAGCGAATGCTTTCTGCTAAGGATGAGAAGAATGCGGTTTCGGCTACTTTGTTATTCAATATTACACACTATGCGCTTCGCCCTTGGCCATGGATTTTAATCGCTTTGGCTTCTTTAGTTGTCTTTCCTGATTTGGACGCCATTCGCTCGGCTTTCCCAAATATTTCCGATGGAAAATTAGGTAATGACTTAGGGTATTCTGCCATGTTGCTCACTTTGCCAGCTGGACTTTTGGGTATTGTGATCGCTTCTTTAATAGCGGCTTACATGTCCACCATTTCAACTCATTTGAATTGGGGGTCATCTTACATCGCTTATGATTTTTACCAGCGTTTTGTAAAGCCCGATGCCAGCGAAAAGGAATTGGTAAACGTAGGTAGAATTTCAACTGTTTTGCTGATGGCTTTTGCAGGGCTTTTTGCCTTGGTGCTTACCAGTGCTTATGATGCTTTCCAAATTTTGTTGAAAGTGGGAGCAGGAACAGGTTCAATCTTTATTCTGCGCTGGTTCTGGTGGCGAATTAATGCCTATTCTGAAATTACCGGAATGGTGGTTTCTTTTATTCTTGCTCTTCTTTTTTATGAAAAAACAGGCCCAGAATATCTCACTTCTATTCCTACGGATTATCAACTTTTATTAAGTCTGGGCATTACCACTTTGGCTTGGGTTGCGGTAACCTTAGTCACCAAACCAACCGATACAGAAAGGTTGGCGACTTTCTTTAATTCTGTGAAACCTTACGGAAATGGTTGGAACGGCTTCAAGAAAATAGCTGCTAAAAAGGGAATTTCTCTAGAAGAAAAAACAGGCCGATTTAGCATTGATTTACTCGCGATGGTTCTGGGTATAGTCGTGGTGTATAGCGCTTTGTTTTCCGTAGGCATGTTCATTTATGGCAATACTTCTACTGCCTTAATATTACTCGCCATTACCATTGTTGCGGTTATACTCTTAAGAAACACCTGGAAGAAGTTGAGTTTTTAGAAAGGGTTTAGATTGATAAGTAAGAAGGTTTTTTGTGCCTATGCCTTAGTTGTGGGTTTGTTTTTGTGATGCAATAAAAGCCAGAACCAGTAAGCTGATCCCAAGAATAAAAGTGTCTATATGGCCGAGAATTACAAAGAATAAAGCTGCGATCAGCAAAAAAATAAGTCGAGCAAAAGCTTCAATTTTTAACTTGAAGAGGTCGAGTAACTTTTGAAAGAAGACCAAAAGCGCTAATGGGAATATTAGACTTGCCACTAAAAACAATGAGTTTTCTCTGAATCCTACATTGCTAAAAAGAAAGAAATACTCAGGGATTAAGAGCAAGGCATAATTAAAAATAAGAGCAACAAAATATTGGGTTTTTGAAATCGGTAGGTTTCTAAAAAGCGCTAGCTGGTTTTGGTTAAATCTAAAATAGAGAAATGAGAAACTTGTGTTGATGCCAGCACTTAGTAGTAAACCCAAACTTAAAATGCGCAGGTCTGATTTTTCCATATTGTATATCAGAATAGCCCCGAATATCACGACAATGGAAATCAGTTTGGTGCCCAGTAGAAGTAGACTTTTTTGATTTAGCAGATGATGGATGAAAAGTGTGGAGAGCTTTTTTGGTAATCCGAAAGCAAAGTTTTTCGCCACGATTTTTACATTCTTTTGGTCAATGGGCTTAGTCAATGCCTTATCTAAAAAATAACTTGAAACCAGCCAAAGGCAAAGGTTGGGCAAAGTCCAGATCAAAAAAGCATTCCATTGTTTTAATTGAAAAGCTATTGAGGCCAAAAAAACACTGTACAGAAGAGGTAGAGCTAAAAGCTGTGCTTGAAGAGCGATGGAAATTAGCCTTCGCTCTGTTTTTCCAGCAAGAATGAGGTAAGAAAACCAGTAGTTTTCCTTCAGTCTGTTTTTCTCTAAAATGAAGAGGTAGGTTTTAAGAGAATAGAAAATCCAGAGGCCGAAGGGGATCAGATAAAAGAGCGGTTTGCTGGCCAACACTGCTGCGATTTCCAAATGTTGATTAACCTTTAAAAAGCCAAAGCCCAAGCCAATTACTACAAGAAAAAATCCGGTATTTTCTTTATAGAATTGTTTAATGAGGGCCTTGTTAAACACTCTTAAGGTTATTCTCATTTTTCAGGCATGAGAGTTTTGTCCTCAACAAAATAGCTATGCGTTGCTTCGATCAGGGCATTGTCAAAATCTTGATGTGTTGCGAATATGAAAGAAACACCTTCTTCATATGCCTTAGCAATCATTTCACTGACTATTTTTTGAGCATTTGTATCAAGCGTGATCAGGGGTTCATCAAGAATAATCCATTCTGGAGAACCTAAAAATGCCAGCAAAACGGAAAGCTTTTTGGCCATTCCGGAAGAATAAGTTCCAAAAGGTTTATTGGCATAGCCTTCAACAGAAAGCAAATTCATAAGAAACTTAGGTTGCGACTCAGGTGCTTTTTTCAGTTTTGCGAAAAACTGAATGAGATCATTACCCGTGAGAAAGTCAGGAAAAACAGGTTCCGACTGACTGTAATTCACCTTGAGTTTATATTGTTCTGGTGATCTTTTTAGGTCAAGCGTATTCAGTTTAATTTCTCCTTGGCAGGGAGAAAGCCCAGCCAGACAATTAAATAGGGTTGATTTGCCAGATCCATTTTTACCCTTAATCCAATGAATTCCCTTTTCCATAGTTATGGAGGGAATGTTCAAGATTTCTTCGTTACCAAAAGATTTTTTGAAGTGGGTAAGTGTGAGCATATGAAAATCCAATACGATTGAGAGGTGTAAAGGATATGTGAATACAGAAAATGCTTGACTGCATTATTTTAAATCTGCCACAGATCCAGAGAACCTGCGACAGACTGAGTGTTTTCTTAATCAATAAGTATCATCAAAAGCGAAGATTGGTTTACGATTGATCCATCTGCCTCGGGTAAAGTCAGGGAATTGAATAGGCTCGCTTCCTTGCGCAATAGACTGTTCCGATAAGCAAGTTACCGCCATCATAGAAGCGCCATCATATACATCGATTGGCATTGGAGCTTCTCTTTTCAAAGCTTCAATAAAGGCGTGAAGAACAAAAAAGTCCATGCCGCCATGGCCGGCAGTGGAGGCTTGCTGTCCGTATTTCTTCCAAAGGGGATGATCATATTCTGCCATTAATTCCTTGTCGTCCATCCAAGTGTGGGCTTTGCCTCTTCCTTCAACATAAAGTGAATCGTTAATGTCCATCCAAAGGCCTTTGGTACCTTGAAAACGGAAACCCAAAGAATATGGTCGAGGCAAATTGGTGTCGTGGTTTAAAGTGATTGTTTCTCCATTCACTGTTTTGATCAGCGTGGTAACAATATCCCCCAATTTGAAATCTACCTTAGCATTCGGATGATCTTTTCCTCCTTTTGGATGATTGACGATATACTCGTGCAAACCTCTGGTTTTAGAAGCCATTGAGGTAAGATAAGCATATCGGTTACCACGATTGATGTTGATGGCGCTAGCAACTGGGCCTAAACCGTGAGTAGGATAGAGCTCTGCGTTGCGATGTACGGAATGGTTGGTTCTCCACTTTGATTCGCTGTAGCCATTTTCTCCAAATTCTACTCCCGCGCCATAAGCCGATTTTCCATCGTTAAACTTAACGCCTCTCAAATCGTGCTGATAACCGCCTTCTAAATGAACCATTTCGCCAAACAAATCATCTCGAACCATGTTCAAAACCGCCATTACATCTCTTCGGTAACATACGTTCTCCATAAACATAAATGGAGTGCCAGTTTCTTCATGGGCATTTACCAAATCCCAGCATTCTTGAATATCAGTGGCGCCAGAAACTTCCATAGCAACTGCTTTTCCAGCTCTCATTGCCGCTACACCCATTGGCACGTGCCATAACCAAGGAGTGGCTATGTACACCGCATCGAGATTTTCCATTTCGAGCATTTTCTTATAGGCCTGCTCTCCATCGCTAAATCGAACGGGCTTTTTAGCTCCACTTTTCGTAATCATATCCTCCGCTTTTTGCAAAGCGGCAGTATCTAAATCACAAATGGCTGTTACCTCAACATCGTTTCGGTAAAGCGCTACCGAAAGTTGGCTTCGACCTCTTTCCCCTGTGCCAATAAAGCCCAATCTGATTTTGGCTTTCTTGGTTTCAGAAAACAAAAGCGATGGTGAAATCAAGGAAATTCCCGCGCCAGCGGCAGCGGTGTTTTTAATGAAGTTTCTTCTGGAATTTGGTTGCGTCATAGTCAAAAAATTGATCGGCTTTGAAATTAGTCAATTTTTAAGCGCGACTTAAAAAATTAAATATTTCATTACCAGCGGGTTGTGTTTTTTAACATGTTAACTTTCTATTAATAGTGTTCGCCCAGCTTGTTTGACATGATATTTTACTAACTTAAAACAACCGTTCTATTCAATCCTGACCTTTCCGATATGCCAAGAGCTAAGAAGCTGAGTGATAAGAAGATTTTCGTACTGGACACTTCCGTAATTTTGTTTGAACACATTTCCATCATGAACTTTGAAGAACATGATATAGGGATTCCCATTACGGTTTTAGAAGAGCTAGACCAGTTTAAAAAAGGTAACGATACCAAGAATTTTGAGGCGCGTGAGTTTACCCGCCTAATGGATAAGCTGGCCAAAGACAAATCGCTTCAAGATTGGATTCCCCTCAATGGAAAGACCCGTGGAAGTTTCAAGGTAATTATGGAGTCTGGGTCGGGAGAAGGTGAACTGGACGCGAACAAAGTGTTTGGTGAAAAGAAGAATGACCACCGCATTTTGAACGCTGCTTTGCGCATGCGCGATGAGAACCCGGGCCGAAATGTGATTCTGGTAAGCAAGGATATTAACCTTCGGTTGAAGGCCAAATCGATGGGCTTGGCGGCCGAAGATTACGAAACTGGTAAAATCAAGAATGTACAGTCGCTTCGTAAGGGGAAAATTGAAATTGAAAAGGTTGATTCAGAGCTAGTAAACCACCTTTATGAGGATGGAACTGTAAGCCCCAAAGAGGTTCTGAAACGAAAAAAGGCGCTTCCTAATCAGTATTTTATATTAAAAAGCGATAAGAATTCTGTGCTTGCGTATTATCATGCGCAGGAAGATGGTATTCAAAAGGTAGATAAACGCCCTGTTTCTGGCATAAAACCTCGAAATGCGGAACAAACTTTTGCCATTCACGCCATTATGAATCCCGAGGTGAAATTAGTTACAATCCAAGGTGTGGCGGGTACAGGTAAAACCCTTTTGACTTTGGCTGGTGCTTTGGAGCAAAGAAGAGAATTCAAACAGATTTACTTGGCTCGGCCAATTGTTCCTTTGAGCAATAAAGATATTGGCTATTTGCCGGGAGATATAAAATCGAAGCTGAATCCATACATGGAGCCGCTTTGGGACAACCTTAAATTCATCCAAAATCAGTATAAGGAAACAGATAAGGAGTTTAAAGCCATAACCGAAATGGTGAACAAAGAAAAGCTGCTGATTACGCCTTTGGCTTACATTCGCGGTAGAAGCTTATCCAACATTTTCTTTATTGTGGACGAAGCTCAAAATCTCACTCCTCACGAAATCAAAACGATTATTACAAGGGCAGGGGAGAACACTAAGATTGTGTTTACGGGTGATATTTACCAAATCGATACACCATACTTGGATTCTCAATCCAATGGCCTTTCTTACTTAATCGATCGGGTGAAAGATCATCCGCTTTACGCCCACATCACTTTAGAAAAAGGTGAGCGTTCTGAGTTAGCCAATCTAGCGAATGAGATGTTGTAAGAGGCTTTAGAAGCCTCTTTTTTAAATCTCTTCATAAGCTTCTGGTGTGCCAAGGTGACTTTTTCTTTTGAAGAAGACGGATTTAATGACTCATTTTAAAAGAATCAATCACCTTCTTCTCAAGGTCGATAGCCTGAAAATTAAGCTGCTTTCCTTTCACATCGATTAAGCCAAAGTGATGGACACTCATCACGGTATCCATTTTGGGCTGAGGTGAATTCTCGATGGGTTCCAGCCCTCCTCCAGCTCCACCAACAACCACAAAAGCGGTTTGCTCATTACCGAAGTTCTTTATCAAACGCTCATAGTCGTGGGTATGACCTGCTATCACCACATCAATTTTGGCTGATTCATAAAGTGGTTCGAGTAACTCCCGGATTGAAATCTCACCTTCGTATCCTGGCCAACCCTGAGAATATGGCGGATGATGCAGTACCAGAAAGCGCCATTCTGCCGAAGTCCAGGCTTCAGATTTAAGCTGACTCAAAAACCACTGATATTGCTCAGAAGATTCAGGAAGACCAACAGGGAAGCTTTCATTTAAATCGAGTGCAATAAAGGCGAGTGCTCCTTCTCTCCATGAGAAGTAATTCCTCTGCCCTGATAAGCCTAAGAATTGATCATAATTCTGAGCTTTAAGCTCTTCATAATATCCATCATAGTCGTGGTTTCCCAGCACCGGATAATGCACAAATCCGCCTTGATGAAGAGACCGCATCAAGCGAAGGTATTCCTGTTCATCATCTCCCTGATTCACCAAATCTCCAGCTCCGACAGAAAACTCAGGTTCGTAATAATTGACCATTCTCATGATGGAATCGAAAACCGGCCAACCACTTTGGCTATCGGCCCAAACCATAAATCGTTGGTTCTCGCTTTTTACTTTAAGTTGAAGCTTATATACCGGAGAAACAAACTCTTTCTGTTTGATCTGATAAAATTGAACCGACTCGTCAATTGGAGTCAAAAACACACCATCCTCACCAGAAATCATCTTTCGCTGATCCAGTGCAATGGAATCTGAGCCATAAATCAACTCAGAATTGCCATCCTCACTACTCACCCATCTTAAAAAAGTTTGTCCTGAAGCATCTCTTTGCAGAATTGGTTCAGCCAGAAGAACAGGCTTCTCACTAAGTGACCCCTTAGCTTCTAAAAGGTTTTCCAGATTTGGCTCCTCAAGAGCCTTTTGAATGAGTGCTTGAACAGGTTTTTCCAGATTGGTTAAAAGTGCCCGTTTAGCCAGAATTTCCCGAAGCATTTCTCTTCGTTCCATAACATCAGACTTAGCTTTCCATTGGTTTTCACCGATCAACTGAACTGATCTCAAACCTCCTGCCATAGCATTGTTAATCACTCGAATGGCAACTTCCTGTTCACCACTCTTTGATATCGGATAATAATTCCCCTTCACCGGTTTGGTTCTTTGCCCATCAAGCCAAAGTTGCGCCCCATCATCTGCATTGATATGCAAAACGCCCTTTTCCAAATTCACTTTGGTCTGGTACCACATGGAATGATCAGGAAGATTAATTCTATGAGGCAAAGAAATGATCTCTCTACCAAAAGCCGGAACAGACACATCTAAACCTCCCCGCTCATCTTCCAGGTTCACTTGCCAGTTATCTTTAAGTTGAACACCTTCAGCCCGGTGTTCAGGCAAAATCTGATTGAGCTTTTGCGTGATTTGTTGATCGACTTCTAAAGTGTATGATCGAAATGTCGGGGTATTGGAAGGCTTACCGCACGCAGTAGTCAATACCAACAGAATAGTTAGCTTATAGATTCTCCAATCCATCTTCCAGGGTATTTAAAACCGTATCAATCTCTTCTCTGGTAATCACTAATGCGGGCTTCAGATTGAGGATATTTTGCTGTATGAGTTTGAATGAAACTCCTCGCTCAAAGCAATAGGCCATCAGTTGATGTGCCTTGTCAATGGCTCTCTCCTTCGTGCTCCTGTCCTTCACCAAATCAACTCCCAGGTTCAGACCGAGCCCTGTTACATTTCCTATGATCTCAAATCGCTTCTGAAGAGTTTCCAGTCCCGCTTTGAAGTAATTACCAAGTGCTGCGGTTCTTTGAACCAACTCATCTTGTTCCAGCACGTCAATCACAGCTTTGGCCGCTGCTGCGCAAAAAGGGCTCTTTTCGTGGGTATAATGCCCGATAGATCTATGCAGTAAAGTGTTGAGTTCTTCCTTTCCGATAATTCCGGCATAAGGCACAATTCCACCTCCAAAGCCTTTACCGACTACCAGAATATCAGGAGTTACAAAATGCTCCGAAGCGAACATCTTTCCGGTTCGGCCAAAGGCGGTGTAGATCTCATCGAAGATCAGCAAAATGCCATGCTGATTGCAGAGCTTTCGAACCTGCTGCCAATAGTATGGTGTGGGAACCGTGCTATTGTAGAAAATCGGTTCAGTGACCAAAGCTGCTATTTCTCCTTCGGCCTGAACCATTTTACTCAACTGCTTCAGATACATTTCATCGATAAACATCTGATCATCGCTGTTCCAGGGATTTCGGTAATAATCAGGCAAAGGAAGATGCAAGGCTCCGGGCATCATTGGCCCAAGGCCTTCCTTAAAATGCGGATCAGCTCCAATCGAAACGGCCTGAAAGCCTGCTCCATGAAAAGTACCTTCGAATGACAGGGTTTTATGCCTGCCGGTATGATGCTTCGCCAACATCACCGCCATTTCAATAGCTTCTGAACCTCCCGGACAAAAAAGAACTCTGGAGAGCCCTTCAGGAGCAATCCGGACCAGATTCTCCGCCAAAGAAACACTAGGTTCATTGGTAAACCTTCTGGGAGCAAATGAAAAACTCACATCTAACTGATGTTTCAACGCCTCCACCACTTTAGGGTGATTATAACCGATGGTATGGACACCATTGCCATGTAAATCGAGATACTTCTTCCCCTGTCCGTCATAGATATAAGCACCTTCGGCTTTGCTAATGGTATTGAAAACCGGAGTGGAAAGTGTCTGATGAAAAAAGACATCCGCATCACGCTGAAGTAATTCATTATCCACGCCTTCTCGCTGTGTGAGTTGTTTTAAAGCTCCTATTTGTTCTCCTTGATTTACTGCCATGGTACTTGGTTGATTGGGGAATTAGGTGATTGGGAAACTGGTAAATTGGTCATTAGGCATTAGTCAATGGTCATTGGGCGCGTTCATTACCATTGACTATTGACCACTGACTATTGACTAACAAAAAGAGCACTGCCGGGAATGGGTTGTTTCTGTATTCCGGGGCCTTGATAGAAAGCACCCAGCCAGCTACCACCTCCTCCGTTGAAGTATTCGATTCTGATGGTGTGCATGCCTTGAGTCAAAGTCACATTTCCTGATTGTTCTGTAATTCCGTGGTCACCATCATTGTTGACTACTTCCTTTCCATCGATGAAGAGCTTGCTTCCATCATCACTTTTGGTAAAGAATGTGTAATTGCCTGAGGTTTCGATTTTAATAAAACCATCGAAGCTAATAGCTACATTACTTTCCCGAATCTGAGCAAGTTGATCGAGCGATGGCTCTAATGCTATTCCTTTCGATACGGGTGTGAAATCAGCAAAAATTGGTAACTGGATCATTTCATCTACTTCGTAAACAGCATATCTCAGTCCGTGACCTTTTTCGTTGGGTATGAATCTGAAAAAGCCGCTTTCAATCTGGCTCACTCGCGCTCCATTCTTAAACATGGCGGCTTTGACAATGGTGTGTTCTGAAACCTCAATAGCGCCTGCATATTCCGTAGAGCCATTGGTTGGAACGGTTCCATCCAGGGTATATCTGACAGTTCCTGAGCCGTTTGGATTTTTGATCTCCAAGGTGGCTGTTTTACCCACAAAGAGGCCACCTCCATCTGAATACACATCGGCTTTAGGAGAAATTTCCGGTTGTTGAAAAGTCTCGGGAGCAAAGTAATTCAACTCAACTTCTTCACCTTCTATGGCTTCCAAAACTGGTTTCCCAATCCAGGCTTGTGGTGTTTTGATGTTCAACAAGTAAGCGGCTGTTGCTGGTGTGTCATACGTATTGATAGCGCTCTTCAGCTTCAGTCCTTTCTTAATAGATTTGCCAGAGGCGATCCATGGAATCTGAATTTCTGCCAGAGATTCACCACCGTGGCCTTTTCCTACACCGCCATGGTCGGCAGTGACGATGATCACCGTTTTTTCAGCCATTTCGCTACTTTCTACGGCTGCCTTAATTTTCCCAATCAGTTCATCGGCCTTTTCAACTGCTTCATAATAAGCTTCAGTTCCGTGACCTTCGCTGTGACCGGCATGGTCTACGTGATCGAGATGTACAAAAAGGAAATTCGGTTTTTCCTGCATGAAGTATTCTACCACTCTTTCAGTTGTAGCTTCTTCGCCCTTGGCGTTTTCCTGATGTGTGGGATCGCTGTGATCGAAGAGGTTACCAAACCCGCTCCAGTCGTAAATAATAGCGGTTTTTAACTCAGGACGCTGGTCTTTGGCTACTTTAAAAATGGTGGGAAAGAAAGCACTCGAACCTGAAATCTGGGTTGGGATATTGTTTTTGTCTTTTCTCCAGTCGTTGGAAGTGACTCCATGCTGAGCAGGACTTGCACCCATAATAAGCGAAGCCCAGTTGGGGCTACTCACTGTTGGTAACACTCCTCTGGCTATCATTGACGATGCTCCATTGGCCATCATTTCATCCATGTTTGGTGTTTCTGCATGGCGGATTCCATCGGGACTCATCCCGTCAACACCAATGATGATGACATGCTTTGCGAGTTGTTTTTGTTTATTGGAATCGCAGCTAAAGAGCAAGGCGATGCCAAGCACAGCCCAAATACAGGCTGTGAAATTTCTTTTGGTTAATAATTTCATTGCTAGTAAGGTTGAAGCCGAAACGGGTTTTCGGCAGTGTGTTTTTAGCTAAAGAAAGTAGGGAGAAGAGGCTCAGATTAAGCCTCATTCACCCTTTGGGTACTAAAAACCTAATCTAATTTCTTATTTAATAAACCCTTTTACAGGCTTGCCTGCGCCTTCTAATTTGTAGTCCAAGCCTAAAAGTTCGGTTACTGTGGCCGCTACTTGGTTTTGGTAGTTCTGGCCTTTTGTTGCCTCGCCTTTTGCCGGAGTATCAGGGCCTATTGAGGCCATCCAAATTTGACCAGCGTTTTTAATGTCACTTCCATGGCTTCTCCAAGTATCTTTTGGCTCAGTGCCACGGCCGTGGTCAGTGGTGATAATCAAGGTAGTTTTGTCTTTGTACTGAGGAGTAGACTGAACGTACTCCCAAATTTCTTTGATAAACTCATCGGTTTGGTGAGCTGATTTTAAGTAGTGATCGTATTCGCCATCGTGGGCAAAATCATCGGTTTCACCGTAAGAGATGTATAACAGTTTTGGCGCATGTTTTTTCATGTATTCCATGGCGAAATGATGAGTGAAGGCATCAAGTCTTACGCCTCCCCAAGGGCCGGGAATTTCATCTTGAAGGCGGTTTAGAAATACTTCTCTGTCGGAAAGTGGTTCATCGGTAGATTTTTCGAATCCAGCGTTTACTGGAATTCCGCTCCTTTCTTCGTTGATGATATAAGGGAAAACATCCCATGAACCGAATGCAGCCACTTTGCCTTCGAAACCGGGCTGCTTATTGGTGAATTCAAGAATGGTTTCGTTAGGGTTTTGGATTTTGTCGTTGGAAGTGATTCGGCTGTCATCAGCCTTTCCCGTTAAAATTTCGTTGTAGCCAGGGTATGAAAACCACATGGTATTAGTGCAGTTTACTTCGCTTCCCAGTTCTCTATTGCCTAAAAGCTGACCTTCTTTAGCGATTACATTCCAGAAGAAGGGCATTAAGGTTTCTCTTCTTTCTTTTGGGCTGTTTTTCCAGAAAAGTTCAGAAAGCTCTTCAGTGTTTTCAACATATTTTTTGTCGCTGATTAGGCTTTCATCTGCTCCAGAGTAAAGCTCTTGCCATCTGAATCCATCCAGAGAAATGAGGATAACGTTCTCTGTTTTGTGCTGTGCACAGGCGCTCAAGGCCACAATGCTGAAAAGTAAGGCTACAACTGTTTTTTTCATGGTTTGAAGTTTAGTACGGGGCAGTTTAAATTTTCATTTCATTCCGAACTTGATTCAGAATCCCTGCTCTGATTTTGCAGACCCTGAAACAAGTTCAGGGTGACGCAAGCATAATTTTAAACTGCCCCGTGTATTTAAAAGTAATTAATTGTTCTTTCTCATTAATTCACATCCCACCAAACTTTGGTGTTCAAGTTGTCTGGGCCTTGTCTTTGGATTACCTCAGTGTAATTCTGCTTGTTCAAAGCCTGAACGCTTGATGGATAAATGAATCTTACCGGAACGGTTGATTGCACTGCACCTGGGCCAGGAGTGATTTCAGGATAACCTGTTCTTCTCCAGTCGAACCAAGCCTCTAAACCGCTGAAGAAAGAAGCAATCCATTTCTGAGTCGCTATTTTCTGAAGTTTTTCGGTTTGAGTACCAGCATAAGCAACGTCTGGTTGTGTAAAATAAGAGGCTTCTGCCTTTACGGCTTGCTCAATAGCAGTGTAACCGCCTACAGAAAGTCTGTCATCGTAGTAATCGTATGAAGCTTGAATACCGTTTTGGTAGTAAGTTTCAGCGGAACCCGTGCTGATAAATCCTCTTTCTCTAGCTTCGGCCAAAATGAACTGTAATTCTGAATAGCTCATTAACATGGCTTGTCTTGCGATTGGAGAAGCCAATGAGTTACAAGCTGAACAAGAGAACATCAATCCGATTCTAGAAATGAAGTTTGAACCACCTTTGGTTGGATCGCCACTTGGTGAATATTGAAGCGCTTCTTCATCGGCCAAACCGTTTGGTACACCTTGGTAATCGTCCCAATCTCCCACTAAACCAGCTCCTGATTCAGTAGTAGGTTGCGCATAAGCGAAAAGTCTGGTGTCGTTTAGCGACTTCAAAGTATTCTCCATTTTCTCGCTTAATCTATACTCATCAAATGAACCTGAACGCGTAGTGTAAAGTGGCTGCTGATTTGGAAGATCAGAAAGATACTGCAACGCTACATTGTCATCATTGCTTTCAAGAATTGGGTGCTGAGTAGGGTTGCTCACAATAGCTTGCATTGCGCTGCTTGGGTTTACTTTGTCAGACAATCTCATATGGATTCTCAATAAAAGTGAATTAGCAAACTTCTTCCATCTCATAATGTCGCCATTGAAAAGGATGTCGCCATCAATGCCTTGGCCGCTTGTGCTCAACAAATCGTTAGCTTCGTTTAAGCTGGCAATAATGCCTTGGTAAATGGTTTCCTGTGTATCAAAAGCTGGAAGGTTTTCCCCATCTTTAGCCAAAGTAGCTTCAGAATAAGGTAAATCTCCGTAACTATCAGTAAGTACAGAATACATCCAAGCTTCAATCACTAAAGCCACACCTTTGTAGTTATCGTTGCCACTTTCTTCAGCAATTTTCTTCACATTCTCCACATCGCGCATGGCGTTGTAGTAAGAGTTGTAAGGAGAAGATTCTGGCCCCCAGTTGTAACGGTCTTCGTTGGTAAACTGGATTTTTGCAGAATACTGCATTACTACGTTTCCTAAGCCCCACGCCAAACCTGCGTTTTCGTTTATTGAGTTTCTAAGAATGGTTGGTAGAAGCAAAGATGCTGGCACCTGCTCTGGGCTGTTTGGGTTTTTGTTCAGTTCTTCGAATCCATCATCACAAGACGATATTCCGATGAATAAAGCCAATACAACGATGCTCGCTTTTATATTGAAAAGTTTCATTATTGTCTATTTAGATGGGTTTAGAATTTAATGTTCAAGTTGAAGCCGATGCTTCTGGCAGAAGGGTAAGCCATGTTTTCGATACCTGGCTGAAGTGTTCCTCCGCTCATGGCCATTACATCTGGATCGAAGTGTGGGTTGTCAGTCCATAATGCTAGGTTTCGGCCTACAGCAGAAACTTTTACAGATTGGATGAAATTGTTTTCGAACCATCTCAATGGAAGGTCATAGCTGATTTTTACCTCTCTCAACTTCACATAAGAAGCGTCATATTTAGCAGCTTCTACGTTGTCTCTTTCGTAGTAGCGGTTATGCCAGTTTCTTGAACTAATTTTGATGGTGTTAGGCGTAAAAGAACCATCAGGATTTTGGATTACACCCGGAGAAACAATACCGTTTCCTTCTTCTGAAAGGTCATATCCATTCTCACGTCCGTAAAGCGTTTCTTTCAACTGACCAGAAGTACTACCAATGGTTTTGGTTCTTGAAACCACAATTCCTCCCTGGCGGATATCAAACAAGAAGCCTAAAGAAAGACCTTTGTAAGAAAAGGAATTTTGAATGCCCATCATCCAATCCGGATTGTAGTTTCCTTGGTTTACAAGTTCTGTATCTCTTAAAGGAGTGCCTTCAGCCGAGTGAATAATTTGGCCGTAGTAAGGGCTGTTTTTATCCTTTACTCTTGCGAAACCAACACCGTAAATTTCGCCCATTCTTTCGCCTTCTCTGGCTTGAACATAAGCTCCGTTTCTTTCCGTTAAAGTATACGCGTCAACACTTGCGTCAAGCTCAATTACTTTAGATCTGTTGCGGGTAAAGTTTACGTTTACATCCCAGCTGAAGCCATTGGTAAGCGCTACTGGAGTTCCGCTCAACATTAACTCGATACCGTTGTTCTGAATTTCACCAGCGTTGATAATTCGGCTGCTGTAACCTGTGGCAATGTCCAAAGTAATCGGAATGATTTGGTCTTTGGTTCTATTGTCGTAGTAAGTGAAATCTACCCCGAAGCGGCCACCAAAGAATCTGAAATCGGCACCAAGTTCGTAAGAAGCAGTTCTTTCAGGCTTCAACTCGCTGTTTGCCAAAGTAGAAGATTCTGTTTTGGCCTGCGTTCCACCCCAAGCAGTGCTCGAGTTGTATACATTCGACAAGCTGTAAGGGTTGGTGTCGTTACCAACTTCAGCATAAGCTGCTCTTACTTTTGCGAACGAAACTGCCGCTGGAAGAACGAAAATGTCGCTTAAAGCAGCACTCAAAGTAGCAGAAGGGTAGAAGTAGCTGTTGTTGTCGGCTGGTAAGGTTGAAGACCAGTCGTTACGACCTGTTACGTCCAAGAAAATCATGTTTTTATAGGCAAACTGACCGTAACCATAAAGCGAGTTGATCTTCTTCTCTTGGTCGTATTGGCTTACTTGAAGGTTTACCGCTGAGTTAGAGAAGTTATAGATACCAGGAATCAACAACTGAGGAGCAACCGTTTGGTTAGAGTTGTTGGTTTGCTTCATTTGGTTTCCACCAACAGAAACGGTGAAAGCGAAATTGCTATTCACTTCTTTGTTGTAAGTAAAAAGGAAGTCGGTGTTTTGTTCGTAGAAGTAAAGCTTGTCTTCTCTGTACATTCCTTGAGGGAAACGCTGAGTGCTGAAAGCTCTTTTTCTATCGCGAAGGTCGTTGTAGTAATCCATACCCGTTCTTACCATCAAGCTCAATTCATTGGTGAATTGGTAACTAGCCGAAACAGTACCGAACATTCTGTTTTTGTTTTGTCCGTTGGTGTTTTCGTAAGTTGTGAAGTATGGGTTATCGTGGTAGTTGTAGTTATAGTTGAACTGCTGAACGCCTTCTAAACCTGGCATCCAGTAGTTTCTAAGGTTAAGCGTGTTGATCTGTCTACCGTACCAAATCCATAAGTACATTAAACTTTCAGTACCATAACTGATGGCTGGTCTGTTTCCACTTTGAGAATTGATGTAGTTAACAGAAGCGTTGAATTTCAGTTTGTCAGTTAGGTTCAAGCTTGATTTTAGAGCCAAAGTATTTCTCTTCAAATCTGTATTTGGCACCATGCCTTGCTGATCAAGATTGGTCCAAGAGAAACGCACATTTCCAAAATCGTTGGAAGAAGTTAAGCTGATATTGTTTGAAAGTGTTACACCAGTTTCAAAGAAATCGTTGATGTTGTCTGGATGAGCCACCCAAGGTGTTGGAGTGATTGTGCTACCCGCAGGAGCATTTAAATCACCACCTCTGTAGCCATCGACATTTCTAGGAGAGCTAAATTGAGTGATAAGTCTTCCGTCTAATCTTGGTCCCCAGCTTTCGTCCACACCATCGGCAATACCAGAACCAGCACCGTCAACAAACTCAAACTGACCGTTGTTTCCTTGGCCGTAAGTGTTTTGCCAATCTGGTAAACGAAGTGGGTTTTCGAAGCTTACATTAGAATTGATGCTAATGCCCAATCCTCTTTTGCCTTTTCCTGATTTAGTTGTGATCAAGATGGCACCGTTCGCAGCTCTTGAACCGTAAAGTGCAGCCGCAGCTGGGCCTTTCAAAACTGAAACTGAAGCGATGTCGTCAGGGTTGATTTCACCTGCAGCATTACCGTAGTCAACTTCAAGGTTGTTACTTCCTGAAGAACCATTTACGTTGTTACTGATTGGAATGCCGTCTACAACAAATAGTGGCTGGTTGGCATTGATGTTCAATGAAGATTCACCACGGATGATTACGCGAGAAGAACCGCCAATGGTAGTTCCTGAACCTGTAACCTGAACACCGGCAATTTTTCCACTTAGTGCATTCACCATGTTGGTTTCTCTTGCTTCGGTCATTTCTTCACCTTGCATTTCCTGCACGGAATATCCTAAAGCTTTAGATTCACGCTCAACACCCAAAGCAGTTACTACTACTTCTTCCAAAGAAGTCACTAACTCTTTAAGTCTTACGTTAATGGTGGTTCTGTTGCCAATTTGCTCTTCAATGGTTTCGTAACCAATAAATGAGAATACAAGGGTAGTAGCGTTGTCTGGAACAGTAAGATTATATTTTCCATCTGCATCGGTTACCATACCAAGGCCAGTGCCTTTTACAGAAACTGTAACCAATGGGAGCGGGGTATCAGAAGAAGCATCGTACACTGTACCCGAAATTGTTTTGTCTACACGAGCAGGAAGTTCGTTTGCCAATACCGAAGTATTGAAAACTCCCAAGATTAAGGCTAAAGCCATAAGCCATGCCGATGTTTGGGCAAGCTTAGTAGCGCATTTTTTCATAATTTGTAGCGTTAATTGAAGTTTACTTTTAATGGTTGCTTTGATTAGTATTTGATTTAATCGGCCTAAAGCTTCCGCCAAGATGAGTTAGGCCGCAGGAACAAATTGGGGAAGCACTTCTGCGGGAGTGCTTCTTTTTTGTTGGGTAAAGATTTTTTACATAAGCGTTTCGGTTAGTGGTTGAGTCGAAAATCAAAATTGTTCTAGTGCTTCCTCAGCTAAGCCGAAAGACAAGGTCATTCCTGCTCCGCCAAGGCCGTTAATTATCGTTACTCCATCTTCCGGAGTTAGAATGAGTTCCGTAGCGCCATTGGTCATTTTAGGGTAAATGCCATGCCAGCGCGAACCGATGGTCCAATCTTTGAAATCGGCAAATGTGGCTAGATAGTCCAAAATCATTTGATCGATAAATTCTTGATTGAACGGACTTAAGTCGTTTCCGTATTCGTGCGAATCGCCAATGGTTAATTCTCCGCTGCCATTTTGAGAAACCATCACATTCAGCCCCCATTGCAATAAGTCTGGGTGATTTTCTTGATAATAGGCTTTCAGTTTTGCGTGAGAAGCGGTTTGCTTAAAGGCTTCGTAATGAACCAGAGTTAAACCTCCGCAAAGCGCTGGGCCAATTTTCCAATCATTGGGTTGGCTAACCAAGCGCATCATTTGAAGCTTACATTTTGTAATCTGTTGCGCTGCAAACAAAGCAGGATAGAGTGTCTCGAAATCTGCGCCACTGCAAACAAAAATCAAATCAGCTTCGAGTACATTGCCTTTGGAAGTTTTCACTTTTGGATGCGATACCTCTACCGCTGTGGAATTCCAATGAAATTTGACTCCCATTTTCGATTCCAGATAAGATGGAATTTTCGCGATGGCTTCTCTAGGGTCCACAATCAATTCTTCGTTACTCCACAAGGCTGCCTTTAAGCCTTTTTTTACTACTGCCTCCGATTCAATTTCTTCGGGTTTTAATATTTTGTATTGAGGGTTGGCCTCGACAAATTCTTCAATTACGGCCAGTTCTTCTGGTAAGTAGGCCATGTGGAGGCTGCCTACTTCACCATGCCAAATACCGGCCTCAGTGGCTACTTGCTTCCAAATCGACCTTGAAGTCATGGCGCGATCATACATGTGGCCTTTGGGCTGACCCACCGGCCAAACCATACCAAAATTTCGGATTGAAGCTCCCTGAGCTTTTTCGCTCCGTTCAATCACTTCAACCTGATAGCCCTTTAAAGCTAGCTTTCTGGCTGTGGCTAAGCCTACAATTCCGGCTCCGATGACAATAGCTTTCTTCATAATTTTAATTCAAAACCAACTGAGCTGGCACCTCTGATTGACGTTGATGTTTTCTTTTGAAATAAACCGCAGCTGCGGTGGTAATCAGTACACCCAGCACCGATACTACGAGTAGGGAGTTCTGAAAAAACAGAGTCCAAGACATATCGCCAAAACCCGCTAATTCTTTGTAGAAGAGAAAACCCATGCTGCCCAAATAGCCAAAGCTGTCGGCCACATACATGAGAAATCCCGCATTACCTTTGTGTTTAAAGGCCGACATAAAGCGATCAAAAATCACGCAATTGAAAGGCACGTAGGCTAAATAGAGGCCGAAACCTACGGTTACCATCCAGGGTAAAGCTCCCGTTTGGCCCTTTGAGAAAAGGTAAGTACCAATGAAAATGATAATGAAACCACTGCCAATTAACAGGTGGTTGATCATAAAAGCTTTGAGATTGTTCTTCACAAAAACCAGAAGGCAAATGATCACCAAAACGGCTAACGAAATGGGAACTTCGGTTTGAGTGAAAATGCCGGGTTGCTCGCCATAGCCTTGTTCTGCCCAAATATTAGAGACAAAATTATCGCGGACATCTCTCAAGAGAGTCAGAAATACGTAGGCGATAACGAGTAAGAAAATGCCTGAAGCGTATTGCCAAAAGAAGCTTTTTCGCTCCGATTTGCTCATGGCTTCGCGCTTGTTTCTAAGCGCAATATCTTCTTGAGTTGGTGGAGGGGTTTGGTCTAAAACCCAAACGAAAAGTAAAAGGGGTAAAACAAAGACAAGACCTGTAAAAAAGGGCATCCACCAAGCAGTAACACCAAAATTGAGCATTAACTCGGCTCCAACTGTTTTTACCAAGCCCGATGAAAAAATGAAACTAACCCCCAAAAATGCACCCATGAATTCGGTGGCTCTTCTTCCTTCCAGATAACTGAAAACTAAGCCCCAAACCATTCCTAAAGGGAATCCATTGATAAGGAGCATCAAAATGTTAAAGGGTTTTGGAATGAGAGGGAAGAGCAAAAGAGCAATCCAACTGATGCCGATTAACAGCAAAATCAGCCTGGCTCTGCCTTGATGGCCGCGCTCTGCAATAAATTTGATACCGTAGAATTTAGAGAGCGTGTAGCCAACGGTTTGAGCAAAAATGAGCCATATTTTGTAGTCAATGCCAAGCCATTCGAAGCCATCAAATGTGGCTGCGGTAAAGGGTTTTCTGAAAGCATACATGCAGGAATAGGTGCCGAATGCTGCTAATGCACCTACCAGGGCAACCACTTTATGATCGGCTTTATGCAAGTATGCTTTTAGACTCATTGCTGCGGGTTTAAAATTGCTTTGAGTTCTTCGAGCCTGTCAATGGCGTGTGTGGCACCCATTTCGAGCAAATCTGCTTTGGTGTATTGTTCGGAGCTTACGCCTACAATCAAAGTGCAGCCTGCGTTTTTACCTTCTTCAATATCCGAGCGGGTGTCGCCTACTTTGGCCACTTCTTCAGAATCTTCAATGCCAAATTTTGCCATGGCTTTTTGGATCATCAGAGGTGCTGGCCTGCCTGTTTCTACTTCATCAGAAGTCACTGAAAAATCGATTAAGCTGTTTTCCATCCAACCCATTTTCTCGATTAATAAATTGGCCGTGCTTCTGAAATAGCCTGTATCGAGTACAACTTTTATGTTGTTTAATTTAAAGTGTGTAAAGAGGTCGCTTGCGCCATCCATTTCTTTTAGGCCATCGCCCTTTTCGTAGGCTTCTTCTACATTTCTTTTGAAAGAATCGAAAACTACCTGAACGGCTTCTTCAGTAACCGCTTCATCTTCAGCCTTCATAAGCAGGGAAATGCCTTCGCGTTTGTTCATGCCTCCAATTCGGTTCACCACTTCTTCCAAAGTGTATTCAAAGCCAAATTCAGAAAGGGCTTCTCTTACACATTTGTACACCGTTTTTTGTTCGTCTATCGTGGTACCGGCCATATCGAAGACCACCATCTTCACACTTTTTTTAATCATTCTTTACACTGATATGAGGCACGTAATCCATGCCTTTGCTTACATTTAGAAATTCCAATTCGATACTTGCATGAAATCTGACATACTGAGCGCCATCGGCAAAAAGCTTCGAAACGTTCGAAAGGAGAAGGGAATGAACCTGGCGGAAGTAGCCTTAAAAAGTGGGATTACTCCGGGTTTGCTTTCCAAAATTGAAAACTTCCGAACGATGCCTTCTTTGCCTGTGCTCTACAAAATTTCTGAGGCGCTTGACGAACCTCTGTCTGAAATTGTAAAGCCAGTAGATGAGGAACCCGAGGCTTCGTACACCCTTATCAGAAAAGGAGAAGGAGAAATTGAAGCACGATACGATTCCAAAGGCCTTGTTTACGAAAACCTGATGTCAAAAATCATACACAACCACCCCGTCAAAGTGGTTACAGTTACCGTGTTGCCAGGCATTTTTAGAAAGCCTTTGGCGAACGATTCTTATGAACTGGTTTATTTGCTGGAAGGGGAAGTTATTTATGGCCTATTAGATGAAGAAGTTCACCTTCGACAAGGCGATACCCTTTATTTTAATGGACAAATCCCTCATTCTCTCAAAAACCCTGGCGCAACACGCGCTAAACTGTTCAAAGCTTATTTTATGAACTCAGGCGAGTAATTGCCGAAATGTTCTCGCTTTAAAAGTTCATATATGTAAAATTAGAGAGAGAAATTTTGAGCCCAAACGAGGAATGTGAGTTTAACGAAATCGTAACTTAGTTCACTTTGTGCTAATAATTAAATTACTGAAATTCAGTTAGTTATTTTAAATTGGAAAGCCTGTTTTACTAAGTTGAGATAACTTAAAGTTAATTTGAAATAACCTATTGAATTGAATATTTGTCAACTTTTGAATCGAAGAAATATAGCTTCTGCTTGTTTCACGAACTAGGTGAATAACAAAAAAGCCTAGTTTAAGAAGGTTTAACGCTCCATAAACTAGGCTCTTTAAACAGAATATTTTGAGGATTACTTTACCGTAATTTTTGAAGCTATAATTTGCGCTTTTTCACGTAGTTCTTCCACGCTTTCAGGGCCATAAGCCAAAGCCACACCCATTCTTCTGAATGGTCTTGTTACAGGTTTACCGAATATTTTGAAGTCAGAACTTGGAAACTCGGCAGCCTTTTCTAGGCCAGAATATACTGGGTTTGTGCCAGCCGATTCTGTTAAAATCACAGCGCTAGCACCATTTCTATGCAGATCGACACCCGGGATTGGTAAACCTAAAACTGCTCTTGCATGCAATTCAAATTCATTAAAGTTTTGGGTGCCAGCTAGGGTTACCATGCCGGTGTCGTGAGGCCTTGGTGAAAGCTCAGAAAAATATACGCTGTCTTTCGTTAAGAAGAATTCTACACCCCAAATGCCTGAACCTTTTAGTGCTTTGGTTACTTTTTCAGCAATTTCTTGAGCTTCTTTTAATTGGGTTTCGCTGATCGCTGCCGGTTGCCAGCTTTCTTGATAATCGCCTCGTTCTTGTCTATGGCCGATGGGTGGGCAAAAGAGCGTTTGTCCATTGTCTTGCGTTACAGTTAGGAGCGTAATTTCAGATTCGAATGGAATGAATTCTTCTACAATTACTTTTCCAGAATCGCCTCGGCCTTTCCCTGCGGCTTTCCACGCGCTTTCAATATCAGTGATGTCCTTGATAACAGATTGACCTTTGCCTGAAGAAGACATAAGGGGTTTTACCACACACGGAACGCCAATTTTATTCACCGAAATAATCAGCTCGTCTAAACTTGAAGCATAAAGGAATTTTGGGGTTTTAACGCCAAGTTCTTTAGCTGCCAAATCGCGAATGGATTTGCGGTTCATGGTAAAATTGGCGGCTTTAGCACTGGGCACTACACGAATTCCCTGCGCTTCGTAATCGTAAAACCTTTCGGTTCGAATGGCCTCTATTTCCGGAACAATAATGTCTGGCTGATGTTTTTCTATTAGGTTATCTAAAGCTTTTCCATCAAGCATGTTGATCACTTCGAATTGGTCGGCCACTTGCATGGCTGGCGCGTGATCGTAGCTATCAACCGCAATTACATGCTGCCCAAGCCGTTGACAAGCAATTGCAAATTCTTTTCCTAGTTCTCCAGATCCCAGTAGAAGTATCTTTTTTAACATAACAATTCGAGTTGATTGGTTGAGCAAATATAAAATATAGCAAATAAGTTTATCGCTTTTTGCTATGAATAGAGCATTTCTTAAAGCTGAATTAATGAAAGCTAGCTAAAAGAGGCTCTTAGGTTATGGTAAAATTACATAAAGTAATAGTGCGTATGCTGAAAGTGCTATTCCGATAATTTGACTTCGCTTTTTGATTGGGTCGGGTACTCCCATTTTTCTGATGATGCTCACATTCAAACCTAAACCCACTAAAAGCAAGGCCAACGTAATTCCTGAAATGGTCAAGAAACTTTCAGGGTTTATAAACTCGGTTCTTACGCCAACTTCCAACACTGCGGAAATGGCAAAAAGCACAACAGAAAGTATTTGTTTGGTAGTCGGTTTCATGGCAGCCAAAAGTCAAAGATAATATCATTCATACATTTAAAGTGGCCTTTTGGGCATTTGTCGAAACCTATTTTGGAGCATGGTCGACAATCAACTTTTTTGTTTTCCAGAATGGTAAATTTGGTTTGATACGGATACATACCAAACTCCGGAATCGTGTTGCCCCAAATAGAAAAGATGTTCTTTTTAAATGCCGCGGCAATATGCATTAACCCAGTGTCGTGAGTAAACACATAACTGGCGCCTTTTAGAATGGAAGCCGATTGATTCAAGTTGAATTTACCACAGCCATTGTAGATCAAGGCTTTTTTGCCAAGCTCTTCAAGCGGTTTCTTTTGGTCTTCTTGCTCGTATTTTCTGTTGAAGAAATCTTCAAGCTTTTCTCCGTTTTCGGCATCTTCTTTTCCTCCTAAAAGAATAATCGGCTTGTTGATTTTATCGCAAAGCTCAATCATTCTGCTTAAAGGAAGTTTTTTGGTTTCTAACTGGCCACCAATGGCAAAAGCTACATATTCTTCACGATGCGTTTCTGGCAGCCAATCTTTTTCAACTTCATCTTTTTCAGGAATAAAATAGTCAAGGCCCAAGGCATCTTTTTTAACCCCTAAAGGAGCCACGGTTTCCATATAGCGATCTACAATATGAACATTAGGGAGTTTGTTGATTTTGAAATTCACGATCAACCATTTTTCCCAGTTCAGCTTGTCGAAAGCGTGAGATGGTTTTGAAAGCCGAGCCTTAATTATTCGCGTTCTTAAATTGTTGTGAAGATCAACGATGTAATCGAAATTTTCAGCTTTCAGGGCTTTGATGAGCGGATTCAACTCCTTTTCCAGCACATGAATTTTATCGATATAAGGATTGTGCTCTACAATATTGGCGTATTGTTTTTTAGTGCAGAAATGAACTTCAGCATCGTCCAATTGAGTTTTTAGCGCCCGCATAACTGGCGTAGTGAGCACAATATCTCCAATGGAAGAAAAGCGGATAACAAGTATTTTCTGTTTAGCCATTAACCGTGATTTTGGCTTTTCTTTCAGTAAAGAACTTCCCGATTTCTTCAGAAGAAAGTGCATTAAAAGTCATGTCGGCTGTGAGGCCTCCTTTTCTGCCCGCCAAAAGACCATATCGCATATGCTGATAGCCTTCCATGGCATGTGCATCGGGATTGATGGATAGTTTAACTCCCTGCTGAAGGGCATAATGAACCCATCTCCAGTCAAGATCCAGGCGCCAAGGGTTAGCATTGATTTCGATTACCACGTTATGTTTGGCGCAATGATCAATCACTGCTTTATGGTCAATCGGGTAGCCTTCTCTGCGAAGTAAAAGCCTTCCAGTTGGGTGCCCCAAAATGGTGGTATAAGGATTTTCAATAGCTGTGAGAAGTCGCTGTGTGGCTTTTTCTTGCTTCATGTTCAAAATGGAATGGACTGAAGCCACAATAAAATCGAAGCTGGCCAAAACCTCATCAGCATAGTCCAGCTGGCCATCGTACAGAATATCCGATTCAATGCCCTTGTATATTTTAAACGGGGCTAATTTTTTGTTCAGTTCATCAATTTCGGCATGCTGTTGAATCACACGATCTTCATCCAATCCATTAGCGTAAAAGGCGGATTTACTGTGATCGCAAATGCCTAAATACTCGTAGCCCAATTCTTTACAATGCGTAGCCATTTGTTCCAAACTGTGCTTGCCATCGCTATACGTAGAGTGATTGTGCAAAATGCCTTTTAAATCTTCCATGCCTACAAGCTTTGGAAGATTACCTGCTTTAGCGGCTTCAATTTCGAAAGTTCCTTCTCGTAATTCTGGTTCTATAAAGTCCATTCCGGCTGCTCGGTAAATAGCTTCTTCGGAATCAAAATCTTTTTGCCAAACTACATCTTTCAGAGTTTTGCCTTCTTGCAAAGCAATATGAACATGCAAATTGCTGCCGGTTCTTAAAAACTGCTCTCTCACAAAGTTTTCTGTTTTGCAGAAGGAAATTTGAACGGGAATAAGCTGCTCTTTAAAATAACCTCGCCAGGTCAGCGGCCCCGAAAAGCTTTCTTCTTGCTTAAAATCTTCTGAAGTGTTGATTAGTTCTTCAGCTTCATTAATGGAATCGCAACCCACAAGAATATCAATGATATCAATCACTTCCATTTTTCTTCGGAGCGCACCCGTTTCCTGAACTTTGAAACTTTCAGAAAGGCCGTTTAATGAGCTGATTATGGTTTCGGCTAGTACTTCAGCCTCAGCATAATGAAGTTTATTGGCATTGGCTTCTTTAAATTCCAGCGCATTGATAATGGTTTGCTGAGTTTTTTCGCCAAAGCCCTTGAGTTTAGCAACAAGCCCTGAGTTGGCGGCTTCTTTCAGTTCGTGACCACTTTCAATACCCAGTTCTTTCCAAAGCACTTTTATTTTTTTCGGGCCAATGCCTTTGATGTCCAAAAGTTCAACAATGCCTTCTGGTGTTGTGGCTAAATACTCTTCTAATGCTGCAGAAGCTCCTTTTAAGTTAATTTCGTTGATTGTAGAGGCAATACTTTTGCCCACTCCATCTAACTTTTCCAGCTCGGTTAAGGAAAGATTTCCAAGTTCGATATCGCTTTTGTCGAGGTTGAATATGGCATTTTGATAACCGCGAATTTTAAAGCTGTTTTCATCGTGAAGCTCCATAAGGGCTGCCTGAAGCTTCAGTTGTTTTAGAATGGTGCTATTATCCAAAATAGAAGAGTTTTTACTGTATCAATTGCAATGAGCTGTTCCTTTTTTAATCTTGGAACATTTCCTAAATTCCATCGAAAGCTAAATTAAAAATAACTCTTTATGAATTATTGGTTGATCAAATCGGAGCCTAATACTTATTCTTGGGACGATCTTGTGGCGAAGGGTCAAGATCATTGGGACGGAGTTCGCAACTATGCTGCCCGTAAACACATGAAAGACATGAAGGTTGGCGATTTGGCTTTTTTCTATCATAGTGTAGACGAAAAATCCATTGTGGGAATTGCTGAATGTGTTAAAGAATTCTATCCCGATCCAACAACTGATGACGATCGCTGGGTGGTGGTAGATTTTGTGGCGAAGGAGAAACTGAATCGGCCAGTTACTTTGGATGAAGTAAAGGCGGATGATAGGCTTCAAAATATGGCTTTGGTTCGTATTGGCCGACTTTCAGTTCAGCCAGTGAGCCAAGAAGAGTTTGATATAATTATAGAAAAATCAAAATCATAGTGAAAAGGCTAACCCTTGTATTTCTATTTTTTTCATGTGCAAAATTGGTTCTAGCACAAGTGGAATTTCATGGCCGATATGAACGCGAGTTTGAATTTCGCGAAGATGATGTGCTTGTAATTTCTAATGAAGAAGTCGGTTTAACGATGGTTCAAACCGATTTTCGTACTTCGGGCAAGGAATACAAATTGTATATCACTCAGCTGGATAGTGATATGGCGCTTAAACAGGCGGACACTGTAAAAATCAATCGATCATATAATTTATTGGGCTACCATTTTGTGAATGGTAAAACCTATTTAATGCTTCAGGATACTCCGGCCAAATCGAAAATCAAAATTTTGAGATTGGACAACAAGTCGGGATTAATCGATGAGTATGAGCCCAAAGAGCTTTTGGAAATGGATGTTCAAGAATTTGAGGTTATTAAAAATACTGCGGTGATTGGCGGGCTTTACGAAATGCGTCCTGTGGTACTGGCTTATGATTTTGAAAACGATAAAGTAAGAACGCTTTCCAACGTATATCAGAACAACTCGGAGCTTGTCGAAGTAAAAATCAACAGCGACAACCTTACTTTTAATGTTTTGGCTACCCAAAAAAATGAAAGAAAGGACCGCACCATCATTGTGAATACTTACGATTACTTGGGCAATGCCATTCGTGATTATACCATTGAAACCAAATTGGATTATCAGCTCATTACAGCGGTTTCTTCTAGCATCAATGATATCAGCCAAGTGATTGTGGGCTTGTATGGCTATAAAAATACAACCAGCCCAGCGGGCTATTTTGTGAATTATATCGATAGAAAGGGAAAGCAAACCATGAACTATTACAGTTTTGGCGAACTGCCTCATTTTTTTGACTACATGGGAGAAAAGCGAGCTGCTAGGTATAAAGAGCGAGCTTTAAAGCTCAAAAAAAGTGGGAAAGACGGCCATTACAGATTGCACCCTATGTTCCGTGAAATGCACGAGGAAAATAATCAATTAGTGGTTTTTGGGGAATTTGTTAGAGGCTTTAACAAAACCGAAAATGATTTTTATACCTACAATGGTTTTGGAAGAGCCTATTATCCTGTTGGCGTGCCTAATTACGGTTATCCCTATTCAACTCCGGGCATGGGAAGTACCAGAACTTCAGAGTACGATTTTACGCATGCTTACACTTTAGTGCTGAATAAAACAGGTGAAATTCAATGGGATGACTGGTTCGAAATAGGCCAGGAAATGAGCGGAGGACTCGATCGATATGGAGCTTTCTCATGGAATGGAGATCATGCGGCATACGCTTTTTATGTTGATAAGGAGATCCACGCCAAAGTGATGGATAAGACAGGTGAGAGCGAGGGAATTGTTCAGGAATTGAGATTGTCGGACGGAGATGAACTGAAGTACGAATATGAGGCCAGCTTGAAAACAATACGTTGGTACGGAGATTACTTTGTCATTTATGGCGTTCAGAATGTCCGTTCGGTCGATAAATCAACGGAGCAACAAAAGGTGTTTTTCATAAACAAAATCACAATCAAAAAGCCACCAAAAGCATCTGGAATCGATTAATTGTTGAATCCCGTTTAGAGTAGCCAATCCTTTTAGTATATTTGACGCTTGAAATGCAACGCAAACTCCTTTTAGGACATCCACAATTGGCCATAACCATTGGCCGTCTCTGTCAGGAACTGATAGAAAACCACCAGAATTTTGATAATACTGTAATCTTAGGGCTTCAGCCTAGAGGTATCTATTTTGCCGAACGCATCAAAGAAAGACTTCATGAGTTTACCGATGCCAAAGTAGATTTGGGTTATCTGGATTCTACATTTTACCGAGACGATTTCAGAAGAAGAGATTCACCAAAAAGAGCCAATGAAACCAAAATTGATTTTTTGGTTGAAGGCAAAAAGGTGATTCTGATTGACGATGTGTTTTACACTGGCCGTTCAATTCGCGCAGCAATGGATGCTATGATTGCTTACGGGCGTCCGGCAAAAGTAGAATTGCTGGTTTTGGTAGAAAGAAAATACTCGCGTCATGTGCCTATTAAACCCGATTATGTGGGAAGGCAGGTGAACACATTGGATTCTCAGAAAGTACTTGTGGAGTGGAAGGAGCAAGGCGTTGAAGACGATAATATTTGGCTAATTAATAAGGAAGAAGAATAATGCAGGAGCAGTTGAGTGTCAAACATCTTTTAGGAATCAAGGATATTACCCCTGAAGATATTGAGCTTATTTTTGAAACTGCCGATGAGTTCAAGGACGTGATCAACAGACCGATCAAGAAAGTGCCTTCGCTCAGAGACGTTACAATTGCCAATGTCTTTTTCGAAAATTCTACCCGAACCCGCCTTTCGTTCGAATTGGCCGAAAAACGACTTTCTGCCGATGTTATCAATTTTTCATCGGCAAGTAGCTCGGTTAAAAAGGGAGAAACGCTTTTAGATACCGTAAACAACATTTTATCCATGAAAGTGGATATGATTGTAATGCGCCATTCAAGCCCAGGTGCTCCGCACTTTTTGGCTAAACATATTAAAGCCAATATTGTAAATGCTGGAGATGGCACACACGAGCATCCCACTCAGGCTCTTCTCGATACTTATTCTATCAGGCAGAAATTAGGTGGAGTTGCAGGCAAAAAAGTAGCCATTATTGGAGATATTCTTCATTCGCGCGTAGCGCTTTCTAACATTTTTGCGCTTCAGAAATTAGGAGCAGAGGTAATGGTTTGTGGGCCGATTACTTTACTGCCAAAGCACATTGCTTCTTTGGGTGTTAAGGTAGAATTGGACGTAAGAAAGGCGCTTGAGTGGTGTGATGTAGCCAATGTGTTGCGAATTCAGTTGGAGCGCCAACAGATTAAATATTTCCCTTCGTTAAGGGAGTATTCGCTTTATTATGGGGTGAACAAGAAGTTGCTTGATTCACTAAATAAGGAGATTGTGATTATGCACCCTGGGCCAATCAACCGCGGGGTGGAATTGAACAGCGATGTGGCCGATGCCGATAATGCTATTATTCTCGATCAGGTAGAAAATGGCGTGGCTGTCCGTATGGCGGTTCTGTATTTACTGGCTTCCCTCTCTAAAAATTAAGAACCATGAAAAAGTTTTTCAAAATCATGATCATTGGCCTTCTGCTGGTGATTGCGGCTTTCTATTTCCTACTTTTACCGTACATGGTACATATGATTACCGATTATGAACCATATACTTTCGAATCGGTAACTAGCAACCCCGAGCTTTTGGCCAAGTTTGAAATTGGAGATCATAGAACTCCGGCCGATTATGGTTTTGACAACTATAAGGAAGTTGATTACAAAACGCTTTTCGATGGGTTGAGTTTGAACGGTTGGTATATGCCAGCTTCCAAAGAAGGAATTACACAGACTTTAATGATCAATCATGGGCGTACGAGTAACCGCCTTAAAACTATGAAATATTTGGAGTTGGTTCGTGAAACTGGCCTTGATTCCCTTTACAATATTTTTATCCCTGATTTGAGAAATTCAGGGAAATCGGAAGCTTCGGCTACGGCTTTGGGCTATGAATTTGCTGAAGATATTGTGGCATCTATGAAAATGCTGAAGGATGATTATGGGCAAAATCATTTTGTGCTTTGGGGATTTTCCATGGGCGCCATGGCAAGTGCTACAGCTGTGAACAGACCAGATTTGGTTGAATTTGAGCAGAAAGAAGGTTTGACCGTAGAGAAATTGATTTTGGCGAGCCCACTCAGCAATATTTATGAAACCACAAAAGTGGCTAGTGATGAAATGGGAATTCCTGATTTCATCTATGATATGTCGTTCAATAAATTCGACCATAAGATTGATGATTGGGGACAAAACATGAAATTCTCTTATTTACTGAAGAATAACCCACTGCCAACGCTAGTGCTTTACGGAACTGGCGATACTACAACACCTGCTAGAATCGTAGAGAAAGAAATCGAAGGGTTGCCTAATGTAACTTCGGAGTCATTTGCAGATGCTGAACATGTTCGTATTTACACTCGCCCTGAGTATAAAGAGCGTTACACCAAAGCTGTGAACGATTTTTTAAGAAAGTAACTCTTTTCAAAACAAAAGCCCTGAAAGTCGTTTAAGTGAGTTGGGCTGTTTGTTTTCCTGAGCAATGTCGGTAAGCGCTCGCGTGAGGGATAGCAGCGGAAAGCCCGCAGTGTATTGGCTTTTGTGCGTTTGGCGAGGACTTGGAGCGCATAGCCCGACCCGCAGGGGCACGCCCAAAAAGGAAAAATTGTCGTAATAATCCTTTTACAAACGTTTGCCTAATTGAATTTTAGAAATCGTAATTTTGAGTAAACCTTTTTAAGCATGAAATATTACAATTCGATTATTGAAACCATTGGCGATACACCTCTGGTAAAACTCAATTCTGTGACCAAGGGTATTCCCGGTACTATTTTGGCCAAAGTGGAATACTTTAATCCTGGCAACTCGATGAAGGATAGAATGGCGCTGAAGATGGTTGAGGATGCTGAAAAGGAGGGTAAGCTGAAGCCTGGCGGAACCATAATTGAAGGAACTTCGGGAAATACAGGAATGGGTTTGGCGCTTGCGGCCATTTCGAAAGGCTACAAATGTATTTTTACCTTGGCCGATAAACAATCGCAGGAGAAGATTGACATTTTGAGAGCTGTAGGGGCAGAAGTAATTGTTTGCCCAACGAATGTTTCGCCTGATGATCCGCGTTCGTATTACTCGGTTGCTCGAAAGTTAAACGCTGATATTCCGAATTCTTTTTACCCAAATCAATACGATAACCTTTCCAATACTGCGGCTCATTATGAAACCACAGGGCCAGAAATTTGGAGAGACACAGAGGGCAAAATCACACATTATGCTGCTGGTGTTGGTACGGGCGGTTCGATGTGTGGAACATCAAAATATTTAAAGGAACAAAAAGCCGAAGTTGTAACTGTAGGTATTGACACCTATGGTTCGGTTTTCAAAAAATATAAGGAGACTGGAGTTTTTGACGAAAAGGAAATTTATCCATACCTGACTGAGGGCATTGGTGAAGATATTCTGCCTAAGAATGTAGACTTCAGTTTGATCGATCACTTTGTGAAAGTTACAGACAAAGATGGAGCGATTATGACCCGAAGATTAGCCAGAGAAGAAGGTCTTTTTTGTGGTTGGTCGTGTGGTTCGGCAGTAGCGGGCGCTTTGGAATGGGCCAAATCGAATTTGAAAGAAGACGATGTAATGGTGATTATTTTGCCAGACCACGGAACACGCTATTTGGGTAAGCTTTACAATGACAACTGGATGAAAGATCATGGATTTGTGGAGAACAGAACTTTTGAAACTGCAGCTGACGTACTTACGCATCAGAATGGCAACGGAAAACTGACTTCGATTACACAAGAAGCTACAGTGGCTGAAGCCATTAAATTGATGACTTCGAAAGGGATTTCTCAGTTACCCGTAACGCATGAGGGCGAGTTTGTGGGCAGCTTGGTAGATTCAAAACTTTTGGCTCTTATTATTGATGATGCGGAGGTGAAAGAGAAAAAGGTTTCTGAAATTATGGATAAGCCGTTCCAGTTTGTTTCACCAGATAATACTTTGGATGTTCTTTCTTCGGTAATCACCAAGGACAACCCAGCTGTAATGGTTCGCGATGCGGCTAATGAAGTTCATATCATTACGAGGCACGATTTGCTTCAAGCCATGACGAACAATTAAAAAATAGACCCCGAGAAATCGGGGTTTTTTATTGAGCTTACTTAAATAGAATCAAGGTAGAGGCGCTCTACCTTTTCTCTTGCCCATGGTGTTTTCCGCAAGAAAGTAAGACTGGATTTTACGGATGGATTGTGCGTAAAACAACGAATATTGATTCTGTAGCCAAGTTCTTCCCATCCATATTCCTTCACTAAAAATTCTAGAATGTCTGCAAGCTTAACGCCATGCAGTGGATTGTTGGGTTGAGATTCAGAGGCAATGGTCATAGCTAAAGAACTTTTAGGTTCACGAAGATGTGAAATAAATCAGTTCTTTTACCGTCTCTTTCATGAACAGTTTGTGCAATTCTCAAACCTGTTCCTAAATTATATTCGAGCGATTTATCCTTGATACTAGAGTGCAATGGATATTTGAAACTTATTAAAGGAATGAATTTTAAATAGTTATTCCAGAGTTTGTGAAAATTGGGAGCCTCAGAGTATACCATAATATAATTTCTTTTTAAGCCATTGGGATCATATCCAAATATTTTTATTAAATGGTTCTCTATGACAGTACGATCTAAGTGTTTAAGGTTAAAACCTTCAAATACACTCAATGGGAGACCACTAGGTTCTTCAATTTTAATGTCAAGCTCTCCTAATTGTTTACCAGTAGCAGATTTTCCGTATCGTGCTTGCTCTTTGGCCATAACGCCTTGAGCAACAAGGATGCTTGCTATAAAGCTGTTTCTTAAGTCCTCATCTTTATCTATTTTCAAAGCTATTCCTTGAAGCTGAGATGCTGCAAGAATCAATGAATTCAAAAGGTTCTGACTCGAGTTTCTTCTAGAATAACCACGGGCTAGACTACTTATGTCAACACTGATAGCACTGTTATGGCATTCAATAGTCGATTTCCCCTTTAGTTTGTATTTTCGTAAAACTTCAAATTTAAAGAAATAAGGAGATTTGGACTCAATACATTCTTCACAATTGCACGCAATCTTTTCATGAATATCGATACCCTCTTTAAGATTCAAGCTAACATTTATTTGTTGAATATGATTTTTTAAGATGCCTAAAAGCTCACTTGCCTCCTCACCAAAAAGCAATATTTGTAGTTCCTTATTCGCAAGGTCATATATTATATCTGCTTCTGAATTCTCATATTTAATAATGGCTCTTGTTTTAGAATACTTATTGGGTTGTAATAAATTGTAAACCCGGCATATTAAACGAGTAAAGACCCCAGAAGGCATAAATCTATATTCATATCTAAATTGTAAGGCGGGGTAATGCTTTACTCTTTCAGGATTATAACTAGGGGGTAGAAGCTCTGGGATTATGTAATCATATGTTCCTAGAATATTGAAACAGAGCTCAAATTTTTCCATAAGCCGTATAAGCTCGTGATGTTTGTCCCTAGGGTAAAGAGATTTATGCCAGTAGGAGTCAAGTTGTGAGAATTCAAACCGCCCATTAGACTTTTGTATTTCTTTAGCATCTATTAATGCATAAACCGCTGCCGTCACCCACTCTGGATTTAGAATAACAGTATCAGTAAGTAGCTTATCATTCTTGAAATGAAGAATTATACCAAGATCGTGTAAATAATTGCTTAAGAATTCCGCTTTTGTTTGAGTCAATTTATAAGTACGGCAAATTGCGAAATAATCCGAAAGACTTATGTAATTCTCATTAGCTCTTGAGCTTAAATCATCTTTTACTGAAATCCAAGAACTGGGTAATCTATCACCTATGTGAGGTAGGTTAGAAATTACCTTTTCAATTTCTTCACGGAGCTTTTGTATCCCTTCAAGAGTCAGGCAACTCACCCTCAAAAAAGCATGTATATTATTGAATGTCTGTTTTAATTGGTCCTCATCAATATGCTGAATTCGAATATCTGACTTATTCATGACGACAATAACAGGGCTGTTATTGCTAAGCTGCTTGATCGCGTTTAACCAATATTCTAAAGAAACCTGATATTCATTCTTGCGTGGATCCCAAATAAGCAGGTAGATTGAGCGAGCTGTAAGAAAAAATTGATGTGTTGAATGATAGATTGCCTGCCCTCCAAAATCCCACACATTTAAGTCTACCGACCTTCTGACATAAAATTCAGTTTCTAGAAATTCATCACCCTCTTCAAAATCATCTTCGTTAGATTCAATTTCATAATCTACATATTTAATTTCATAATCTTCATAATCTTCATATTCGTTGTAGTATGGTTCAATTGCCTCAAAATGGCAATTTAAACTCCATTTCTTAATTGTAATGCCATGTGTGGTTTGTTCTTTTCCTAAGTCCATAGCAAAATTAGGATTTACTAGACTCTTCATCAAAGTGGTCTTCCCTACTTCTCCATTTCCGACTAGAAGGAGCTTAGCTGCGAATATTCTTTTAGTCTCACTGAGTTTCTTGGTACTCTCCAAAAAATCTGCAACAGCCCAAAAGCCGTCATCCATAATCTCCAAAGGAACTCTGTTCATTAGTGGATTGCCTCCGATCTCAATATTTTGTATGAAAGGCAGGGAGAGGCAACAGTCTGGAATATAAAAGAACTGGTTACAAAGAAGATTTATATCAATCAAACCAGAAAGCCTTACGTAGTCAAATTCAAGATGGTTAAAGTTATTATAGGATAAGTCCAGAAATCTAAGTCTACTTAACTCGTTAATTTCAAAAGGGAGATTGAAAAGGTTATTATTACTTAAATTTAGATCGTTAATTTGATCGAGCTTACCTATATCTGGCGGTAATACCCAAAGGCCCAAGCCCGAAAGATCAAGATAACTTTGACCTGTTTGTTCTGCTTCTAGTATCAGGTCAAGGGCCAATTTATTTTGCTGATCGAACATGCGGAATTAAATATTAAGATAATATTAGAGAATTGATTTTTAGATTCAAATTCACAACTATCTAATAAAGACTCTACGTTCTCTTTAAGCCTACGAATAAGTAGAGTTGTCAAAGTTATATCCCGGAATCTCGGTAGAAACCGCTGATATTGCCTAATACCTGATCGTAGATGCGATCGATGAAAGCCATAAAAAGGTCTTCAGGTGCTGGTGGAGGCAATTCTCTTCTTTTACTCATTTCAATTTCTTCTTTGGTGAGGGCACGTTCATCTCCGTTGAAAGAAGCCCATTCATGTACCCAAACGTCTTGATTTGGTAATTTCCTGTTGGTTAGAATACGATCTGTATAAGCGTCTCTGATTTCAAAATTCATTACACCTTGAGAAGAAAGCGTTTTACGATTTACCGTTAATTTGGCTTTTACGGTATTGTAAACATCGTGCTTTTTGCCTTCGTTGTCGGTGTATTTGCCTACCACAACGCTATCGCGCGAAACTTCAACAGTTTCTGATTCTATCAGTATTTGGCCAAGTACAAAATCATCGAAAGTCATTGAAAGAATCTGGTCTGCCTGAAGATCAATTTGTTGGGCCTCATCTTGAGTGAAAAACTGAACAAACCTGCCTTGGCTATAATTGTCTAAATATTCCAGAATTCTATTTTCGAAATAAGCATTGCTCAACTTCAACCTTCTTGAATGCATTGGAATTGGCTCAACCAAAACTCTAATGGTTCCCATATCTCTAGCTTCTGTTAAAAGATTATCGATATCAGGAATGTTTCTGTTGAAGTTCAAAGCGAATTCAAAATGCTTGAATGCTTCTCGTCCGCCTTCAATGGTATTCGTTTCCAAAGCGTTTCTACCCAATTGTAATTGATAATCTGCCGCTTTTTGAGCAGCATTTTGCTGCTCATTGATATAAGAAGCAGGCTTTACCAAACTTAAACAAGCAGGGCAACGCTGAATCTGCGAGTAATAACTATTCAATTGTTTATACTGGTAATAAATGGCTTCCCAACGATAAGGATCGCTGTTTGCCGTAAGCATCCGAATGTAATCTTTGTGATAGTTTGAGGCTAATCGGTAGCCTTCTCGTAAAACATCTTGCGACTTTTTATTGTCAGGGTTTGACTGAAGTCTGTTGATGGCTCTGTCGAGTGCAATTTCATAATTGCCTTTATCGAGTGCGTTTTTACCAGTAGCGCAGCTTATGAGGGTGAGCAGCATAAGCGCCAAAGTAGACTGTAAAAAAGTTTTCATAAGCTTTAATGTTTGGTTGATCTAGCCTTTTCCAAAATGAGTGCCAAATTAGGATTTATTTTGCGCATCCAGCTCTACGATTTTAGCTTTCATCAATTCAAAAACCTTTTCTTTGAGCAATGGAACGTCTTTTTGACTATATCCTTTTGTGGAAATTTCAGGTAAAAAATAATTGTGAATTACCCCTGGCTTCAAACCTAATTGACTTTTAGGCATTAGTTTTTTGGCATCGTGAATAATCAATGGCATAATAGGAATGCCCGTTTCAACAGCTAAACGGAATGGTCCGCTATAAAAAGGAAGAAGAGGTTGAGAACTTTCATTACGGGTGCCTTCGGGCGCTACCATGATGGAAACCCCACTGCTCAAATTTTCAATCAACTTTTGAACACTGGCCTTTCTACTTTCTTCATTTTTCCTATCAACCCAAACCGCAAACCGCCCAACAATAAAACCAAAAACGGGAATTTTAGAGAGCTCGATTTTACCCAAGGCTTTCAACTCTGAAGGAATTGCCATGGGAATCGCAGGGGCATCTAAAAAGGAAGTGTGATTAATCACGAAAATATAGGGTTGGCCTTTACGAACGAGATTTCGGTTGTGGGTTTTAAACTGAATGAATGATGTTAATGAGAAGAGAAAGGCCCAAGCGCGAACAAAAAAGTAGCTTAAACCGCCCATTTTACGGCTTATAAGTATGGGAATGACGATTAAGGGCATCAGTATTAACATAATACCGACAAACCAAATGGCACACCAAGCAGTGTAGAGTATTTGCGCTAGCTTTTTGATGACAAAATCTTTTCTGAAAATAAGTTAAAATAATTTTTTTATGTCGAACTGGTCCTTAGATTTGACCTGAAATTTAATGACAAAGAACAGCGATTTTTCATCCAGATTGCTGCTTCTTCAAAGGAAACGGATGAAACCTAACTCTTTACTTGCAGCCCTTACCCTAACCGGTCTGGGCTTTTTTTATGGATTTTTTATCTTGGTGAAAATTTGAAAGGCTATGAAATTCGGAAGTGTTACCCACCCAGAAAATATTGACTTTACTTTACCGGTAGATCATCCGGATACAGAGCGAATTTTAAAAGCCTCTGGCTTTAAAGATAAACCCAAAATCTATGTGGGTTGTGCCAAATGGAACAAAACTGATTTAAAGGGCTTTTACCCCAAAGGCACAAAAGATGAGCTAACTTACTATGCAACCCAGTTCAATAGTATTGAGCTGAATGCTACTTTTTACAATTACAGCCCAGAACAATTTGAAAGCTGGTACGAAAAAACTCCCGCTGATTTTAAGTTCTTTCCCAAGCTCAATCAGATGATTAGCCACAGAAAGCGCTTAAACGATGCAGAACAATACACAGATGATTTTGTGCATGCTCTATCGCGTTTGGGAGAAAAAATGGAAACGACATTTCTCCAACTTCATGATAATTTTGCTCCGAAGAATTGGGATAGACTGGAGCATTATATTACTACATTCCCCAAAGGAGTTCCACTTTCAGTAGAAGTTAGGCATACCGATTGGTTGAATGAACCTAAAGTAGCCAGCAAATTTTATACGTTATTAGAAGAAAATAATGCCACCAATATTATCACCGATACTGCTGGCAGACGCGACTTGCTCCACATGCGTTTGACCACTCCTAAAGCTTTTATCCGCTATGTTGGTGCCAATCATGAAAGTGATTATGCCCGACTGGACGATTGGTTTGACCGAATCAAAAGCTGGATTGAAATCGGTGGACTGGAAGACATCTACTTTTTTGTTCACCAGAATCTTGAACAAGCATCACCGTTACTTTCTGCCTATTTTATAAAAAGGTTGAACAATGAGCTAGGTTATAATTTACACGTTCCAAACCAGCAAGACAGTCAAACAAATCTGTTTTAAGCACTTTGAGCCATTAGTTCATAATGGCTTGGTAAATCAAGGTTCTTAATTTGTTGTGGTCGTCTAAACCACCATCAGGGATTAGCTGAGTGAAATAGACGACTACCAAATCTTCTTCTGGGTCGACCCAATATGTGCTGTGGTAAGCTCCACCCCAGCCATATTCACCATTAGAACCTGGAATTCCACGCGCGCCAAAATCTTTTACTACGGAAAACCCTAAACCAAAACCAGTGCCAGGAACCCAAGGAAATGTGGCTTGCTCAAGATGGTTTACAGTCATCAGCTCAACGGTTTTTGGCGATAAAATGCGATGGCCATTGTAACTTCCCTTATTCAGCATCATTTGAAGAAATTTCGCGTAGTCTTCCGCAGTGCTCAATAAGCCAGCACCGCCAGAAAAGCTCGTTCTTGGTCCATCGATATATTGACCTTGATCGACCATTCCGCCTACACTTGGTGCTTTTTTAAGGCTATTGCCTTCTGGAGAATAAACAGTTGTAAGTCGGTTTCTTTTGCCTTCTGGCAGATAAAAGTGTGTGTCACTCATGCCCAATGGATCTAGAATCTTGCTGTGCAAGTATTCGTCAAGCGATTGGCCAGAAACCACACCAATCAGTGCACCTAAAATGTCTGTGCTGTAACCATAAACAAATCGTTCGCCCGGCTGGGCTTCAAAAGGAAGCTTAGCAATTCGCTTTACGGTTTCTAAAATAGGTTCTTCTCTGTTTGCGAAATACCAGCCTTGAATGCCCGCCTCTTTCCACTTATCGCTTCCCAAGCCTTCTCCATATCCGACACCCGAAGTATGCGTAAGTAAGTCGCGAATGGTGATGGGCCTTTTGGCTTTTACGATTTTATATTTGCCGTCTTTGGTCGGTTCGGCTACCGTGGTTTCATAGAATTCTGGAATGTATTTGCCTACGGGGTCGGTAATCAGAAGTTTACCTTCTTCTTGAAGCATCATTATGCCCACGCTTACAATGGCTTTGGTTTGGGAAGCTATACGGAAGATGGAAGTTTTTTCCATCGCTTGATTTTTCTCTAAATCACTTTTTCCAAAAGCATTGAAATAGGCGATTTTCCCTTTTCGAGCTAAAAGCACTACTGAACCAGATACCTTGTTCTGATCTACATATTGCTGAAAGGTTTGGGTCAAAAACTTCAACCTTTCAGAAGACATTCCTACTTCTTCAGGAACGGCTTGAGTTAAATTCTGAGCAAATGAAAAGGTTGAGATAAACAGAGTAAAAGCCAATAGAAATAGCTTTTGAGCATATTTTGAATCCATAATCCGTAGGTGTTTAAAAAGTTGTTGGGCTGAGCCGAACAGAATTAGGTAGAAGTTAAAAATACTTTTTCGAATAAGTAAGTTTAAACGTAATTCTTACGGATGTTTCTGGTGGCAATAGCTTTAGAAAAGCTCTAAACTTTCCTAAAGCTATAATTTTAAGTCAAAGTCTCGACTGAAGTTCTTTCATCGTTTTTACAAAGTCATGTGTGATCTGCTCTTTCCGATGATGGTTTCCTTCTTTTACTATCCAGTTTCCGTTTACAATGGTGCCTAGCATTTGCGATGCATCCGTGCAGTACACTATGGTGTTGCACAAATGTTTTGTAGCAGAACAAGCCAATAACGGAGCTTTTGCATCGACCACAATGGCATCAAATGATTGGCCTACTTCAAAGAAGTTTTTACTGGATTTGCCCATGGCTTTTCTTCCAGCTTGCAAAGCCATTTCAATGGCGTTAAAGCCACTATTCCCTTTTTCTGGCTCAAAGAAGGTGGTTCTTTTATGCGAAGTCAAACGCTGGCCGTAATCGAGTAATCGCAGTTCTTCCAAAGGATTTAAACTTACATGGCTGTCGGTACCAATACTCCATGAGCCATTGAAAGATTGATAATCTTTGAACCTAAACAAACCATCGCCAAGATTGCCTTCCGTAGTAGGGCACAGCACTACATTTGCGTTTACGTTTGCAATTCCTTTTACCTCGCTATCGCTTAAATGTGTGGCATGAACCAAGTGATAATGTTCATTCACCTCTGCATTTTCCAGCAGCCATTCCACAGGTCGTTTACCATGAAAGGCCAGACAATCCTCAATTTCTTTCAATTGTTCGGAAACATGAAAATGAAAGGGTTTATCATCTCTGAAATCTTGACAAACCTTGATGACATCTTCTGGATCAACCGCCCTTAAGGAATGAATTCCTTGGCCTAAATTCGCTTGCTTGTAGTTTTTGATCGCCTTTTCGCTACTTTCTAAAAGTTTGTAATAATCATTAATGGTTGAAGAAATAAAACGCCTTTGTTTCGTTTCTGCAGGTTTACCAAATCCCCCCTTTTGGTAGAACATGGGCACCAAAGTAATTTGAATGCCAGCCTTTTCAGCCGCAGCTATCAGTCTTTCGCCAAGCTCTGCCAAGTTGTTATAAGGCTGCCCATTTTGATCATGATGAACATAGTGGAATTCCGCTACTGCCGTATAACCATGCCTTGCCATTTCAGCATAAAGCATGGCCGCAATATTTTCGAGTTGTTCTGGCCCAACTTGCAATGCCAAATCGTACATGGCCGAACGCCAGCTCCAGAAATCATCAGGAACACCAGCGCCCTCATGCAATTCGGCCAAACCCGCCATAGCATATTGAAACGCATGTGAATGCGCATTTTGAAAGCCAGGCAAGGCATAACCTTCCACCCATTCGGCATTCAAGTTACTCGTAGATGCAATTCCAATAGATTCAATGTTTCCCTCTGAATCAACTTCGACCAACGCATTTTCCAGCCAACCTTCATTGGTTAACAGGGCTTTGAATTTGAATGCTTTTGCCATGCCTAGAGTGCTTTAATTAATTCTTGAAATAGATTTTGCAGAACGGCTCTGATTTGATTCGCACGAGTTTCGTCATATTCCGTTTCTGAGTCGTTCATGTAATTTGTTTTCGCCATTTCGAGTTGAAGGGCATGAACGTTCTCTTCTGGCTTTCCAAAGGAACGTGTAATGTAGCCTCCTTTAAAAGGGTGATTGTGTTGAAGATCATAATTTCCCTTGCCCAAAGCGGAATAGGCTGTTTCAATAATATTTGAACTTGCTGAAGTTTCGTCATTGTCTCCTAAAATCAAATCGGGGAAAGCCTCTTTTCTTATTCCCGGCACCACTTTTCTGATAGAATGGGCATCGAATAACAGTACTCTTCCAAACTTATTTTTGGTAGAAGTTATAAGTTCTTCAATCTTTTGATGATATGGCAAATAGTAATGTTCAAGCCTTCTTTCGATTTCTTCGTGATCTGGTTCCTCTTCTTTATACAATGCTTCTCCATTGAAATTAGTGGTTGGCACCAACCCAGTAATTACGCGGCCATCATTATACAAAGGTTGACTATTTGGGTCGCGATTAAGGTCGATTACCCAACGATTGTAATTGGCAGTAATCATGGTTATGCCCATGGCAGGAGCAAAATCATAGAGCTTGTCGATAAACCAATCTGTATCATCAGGTTTGTCGGTGTATTCTGATTTCAGCTGTGCGGCAACTTCCGCAGGAAAAAAAGTGCCCGAGTGAGGCGAGCTGATAATGATGGGAACAGCCTCGACTTGAGGCTCAATAATATTGTATAAATCCATAGGCTACGATCGTAATTTGATCCGTTTGAACAAAGCTACAAATCATACCTAAACATGGAAGTTGGGGAACGAAAAACTCGGTTTTAGCTTGTTTCTCTCTTCGCCAGCTTAGTGGCTATTACGCTGATTATAAAGATTTGCATTGCATGGAATAGCATCAATGGAAGTAAAATTAGGCCAGTTGGCATAGTGGCGGGGAAAAGAATTTTGGAGAAAACGGTGCCATGTACAAGTGATTTCTTCGTTCCACAGAATTGTGCTGTGATACTATCTTCCGAATTGAAGCCGAGTTTTTTTGCCATAAAACCAGTGAGGAAATAGGCGATCATAAAAAGTGCGATTACCGCAGAAGCGATAATAAACAGGTCCAGTAGATTTACCGAACTAAACACCTTTTCGCTAAACGATTCAGCAAAGCTTTTATAGATAATCAGTAGAATAATGGACTTATCGAAGAGGGTTAAATAGCGGCTGTATTGCTGAACATATTTCCCCAAGAAACGCTGGAGCATAATGCCTAGAATTACCGGAATAAGGATTTCAGTAATCAGTTTTAGGTAAATGCTGCCCAAGCTAAAATCGCTCGCTGTATTGGTTAAGAAAAGGCCCATCCAAAGAGGAGTGACAACAATTCCTATTAGCCCTGAAATACTGGCGTTGAAAATGGCGGCTGGAATATTTCCTTTGGCGATAGAAACCATAACCACGGATGAAGAAACGGTGGAGGGTAAAGCGGCCAGAAATAAAAAGGAAAGCCAAAGTGTTTGGCCTTCTTCACCAATCAATGGATGAACAGCCAATACGATCAAAGGAAAAAGCACAAATGTTGAAAGCTGCACTAAACAATGCAGCCTCCAGTTTCTGAGTCCGTTTCTGATTTTATCAGGGCTGAGTTTTAATCCATAGAAAAAGAAGATTAGCGAAACGCCAATGCTACCGATCAAACCCAACGGAACTTGGCTTTGGCTACTTCCCCATTGGGGGAAAATATAAGCCATTAAAACGGTAGCGATTATGGCCAATACAAAGCCATCAATTTTTATTTTCATTTTCTGTGTTGCTCTTTTCTATAAGCAAGATAAAATACCTGAGGCAAAACGGTTAATGAGAGAACCATACAAATCAGTAAACCACCTACAATCATAATGGCTAGAGGTTTTTGAATTTCTGAGCCCATCCCTGTTGAAAGTGCCGCAGGCAACAAGCCCATTGATCCCATAAGTGCGATCATCACAATCGGCCGAATTCTACTGTAAACCCCATTGGAAACAGCTTCGCGCAGGGGCATTCTTCTCATATTTTCCTTCATTACTGCTATAAGGATGATACCATTGATCGTGTTTACACCAAATAAAATAATAAATCCAATACCTGCTGATATACCAAAAATGGTTTGTGTTGCCCAGAGGGAAATAAACCCACCCATGAAAGCATATGGGATGGTGCTGGTGGCAATCAAAGTATCTTTGATGGTGCCAAAGTTGAAATATAATAGGAAGAGTATCAACAACAGCACGGCAGGCACGATTACAGCCAATTGCTTACTCGCTCTTTCTTTACTTTCGAACTCGCCAGCCCATTCCATTTTATTTGCTTGAGGTAATTTCACTTCTTGTTCTACCTTAGCTTTGGCTTCGGCAATAGTGCTGCCTAAATCTCGCCCTTCAATACTAAAACCTACTGCAATGTATCTGCTGCTGCCTTCTCTATAAATGAAGGTTGGTCCAGTTATATAGCTAATGGTTGAAATCTCTCTTAGTGGAATTTTCTTGCCATTTTTGGCAGGGATAAGAATTTCTCCAATCTTAACTTCATCATCTCTATATTCTTTGGCAAACCTTAGTCTCACATCGAAAATCCGTTCGTTTTCATAAAACTTCGTTGCGGCTCTTCCTCCAATGGCCATTTCAATCACGGCTTGAGCATCGGCAACATCTACCGAATAGCGCGCCATTTTGCTGTCGTGTAATTGAATTCGTAGTTCTGGTAAGCCAATATTTCGGTAAACGTTCAAGTCTTCAATACCTTCTACATTCCGAATACTATTGGCCACTTGATCAGCATAGTTTTCTAACTCGAACAGGTTTTCACCGAAGATTTTAACCACCAAAGAGCTTTTTACTCCTGCCACATATTCCTCCACATTGTCTTGAATAGGCTGGCTAAAACCAAAAACAATTCCAGGGTATGCTTGTAATGACTGTCGCATCTCTTCTATTAGCTCATCCTTATTTATATTTCTTTCCCATTCTTTATCTGGGTGGAGCTGAATATGAAATTCAATGTTAAAGAAACCGGTAGGGTCGGTGCCGTCATTCGGTCGGCCAACTTGATTGAGTACGAACTTTACTTCTTCAAATTCACGAAGCTTAGTTTTCATTTCTTTAGCTAGCCTGTTCGACTCTTCAATATTTACACTGTTGGGGAGGGTTGCTCTTACATAAATAGCACCTTCGTTGAGTTTTGGAATAAACTCTGATCCATAGAACATAAAGCTCACCGTGCAAATAGCAAGAATGATTCCGAAGCCAACTACTGTTGCTTTTCTACTTTTATTACTCCATAAGAATAAATTGAAAAGCCCTTTTCTGAAGAATCTGGATATCATATTCTCCTTTTCCTGAATATTCTTTCTGAGCATAACCTTGCACATGGCAGGTACATAGGTAATGCTTAAAAGTAGTGAGCCTACCAAAGCATAACCAAGGGTAAAGGCTAGTGGAGAGAACATTTTTCCTTCTACTTTTTGAAAGGAGAAAATTGGTAGAAGTGCTACAATGAGAATAATTTGGGCAAACACTATGTAACCAGCAACGCTTCCGGTACTTCGTTTAATTAATCCCATTTTTCCAATTCGATTGAAACGATCCATGCCTAAATGATGCGCCTTCTTTTCCATTGAGACAAAGACGGTTTCCACAATTACCAGGGTTCCTTCAAGCAATAAACCAAAATCAATGGCACCCATTGAAATGAGGTTGGCTGGTAAACCCTGAATGCGAAGGCATACAATGGCAAAAAGAAAGGAAAGAGGAATTACGGAAGCTACAATTACAGTTGTTCTCCAATTGAAAAGAAAAATGAAGACAATGATTGAAACTAATAGAACTCCTTCTACAATGTTTTTGCTCACGGTGTGAATAGTGGCATCAACTAGTTCAGTACGGTCAATGAAAGGTTCTATTTTTACATCTTTGGGTAGAACCCGATCATTTAGGTCAGCAATTTTTTCTTTCAATCTTGTGATCACATCACCGGGGTTTTCTCCCCTTAGCATAATTACAATACCTTCTACCAGGTCATCCTCATCTTGCAGACCCACTACTCCAAGTCGTGGCTTGGCCGATACCTGAACCTCAGCCACGTGCTTTACAAGAATAGGAGTTGTGCCTCTTACCTCGATCAGAATGTTTTCAATGTCTTCTATGCTTTCGAGCAAGCCAACTCCCCGAACAACATAAGCCTGACTGCCCTTTTCAATTACATCTCCTCCTACATTGATGTTGCTTTTAGAAACAGCTTCATAGACCTCTAAAGGTGATAGGTCATAGTTGGCAAGCTCTGTTGGGTTAATTTTGATTTCGTAGGTTTTTTCTTCTCCTCCAAAGCTCACTACATCGGCAACTCCAGGAACTGAAACTAGCTCTCTTTCTATTACCCAATCATGAAGGGAGGTGAGTTCCTTAATTGGTCGTTTACTTTTAAGAACATACCTAAAAATCTCTCCAGTAGCCCCGTAAGGTGGGTCTATTCCGGCATCTGCACCATCAGGCAAGTCAACTCCTTGCAAGCGATTGGCAGCATATTGTTGAGCGTAAAAGTCTTCTACTTCATCTTCAAAGATTACCGTAACCACTGAAAGTCCGAAAAGAGAAATTGAACGCACCTGAGCTTTTCTAGGTATTGTGTTCATTTGCTTCATTATAGGCAGGGTAACAAACTTTTCTACCTCTTCAGCACTTCTTCCGGGCCACTGGGTTATGATTCGGGCTCGTGTGTTGGTTACATCTGGGAAGGCTTCAATGGGAGTATTGATGTAGCTGATTATTCCCACCACAAGCAATAATGCCGTCAGGAAAAAAACAATGATGTGATTTTTGAGGGAGAAGGCAACTACGTTTTGTACAAACTTCTGCATAGTTTTTAGTTCTGAAAGTTTTTAAGTTGTTCGTAGATGAGAAGCTGGTTTTTGCTCAAGATTTTTTCACCCTCTTGTAGTCCAGAAGCAATAAAAGTGAGTCCTGAATTTTTAGTGAGTATTTCAACTTTCTTTATGGTCAGATCACAGTCGGAAGTATATGCAATCACAAAGTTCTGGTTATTGTCGAATACAATAGATTCTGTGGATATGCTTACTGCTTCTGTGTTGCTTTCTTTCGAAGCCATGACATCTACTAGCATGCCCGGTTTTAGTTTAATGTTGTCATTGGGTAATACCACCCTTGCCTTTAGCACTCTTGCTTCATCGTCATATACTTGTGAAATGGCGGTAATGCTGCCCTTAAAGGTTTCATCAGGATAGGAGAGTGTTTTAATTTCAACAGGCATATTCTCTTTTATGCTGGTTACATTGGAGGCATAAATGTTCACCATAACCCATACCTGGCTCAGGTCTGAAATGGTGAATAATGATTCGCCCTCTGCTGAAATTTGGCTCCCTGCCGTGATTGATTTTTCAGTTATTATACCCGAGGCGGGGGCTTTAATTTGGAAAACACCCTTTTCTTCACTTGCACTGAAAAAACTCAGATAGGCTCTTACTTTTTCTAGGTCTGCTTCAATAATGTCCAAATCGGTTTGGGCTTCAATGAGGTCTTTCTCAGATGAAATGCCATCGCTATACATGGCCTGTATTGCGTCCAATTTCTTTTGAGCTACTTTGGCCTGAGAGGTAAGGTTTTTTTGTTCGGCCTGCAGACTGCTTAACTCTGTACTTTTTAACTCTGCCAAAACCTGGCCTTCATTAACTTTATCGCCTAATGAGAAATAAGTTTTAGAAATTATACCTCCAACCAGACTTATGAAATGAATCACCTTGTCAGGATTTGGCTCTACTGCACCCGTGAGGTGAATTCCTTCAGTAACAGGTTTTTTAATTGATTGCTCAAGGGAAATTTTACTTTTGAAGGAGTCATCTAAACAGAATTTGTCAGCTACTATATGATCGTTCTGTGGCTCTTTGTTATTGTCACAAGCAGACAATAGGGCTACTATAAAGAGTGCCCAAATCAATTGATTCTTATTTTTCATTTTCTTTTTTCTGATGATTTAGTTGATCACTTCTTTGCCAATGGCATAATTCAATTCTTCAGCTTTCTCATTGAGGTCTTTTGTGGCTTCCAAAATGATTTTCTTGTTTTCCAGATAAGCATCAAGGAAGTCGAGATATTCCAATAGGCTGATGTTGCGGTTAGTGAAGTTGGTAGTGTAACTTTCTAAAAGTTCATCTAGAGAATTCTCATAATTAGGTTCGATACTCTCTATAAAATCAATAGCATTAAGTAGGTTCTGATAAGCCAATGCAGCTTCTTGTTCAACCGTTGCATCTTTTTGTTTTGCCAAGATTTCGGATTGCTCTACTCCAATCTGTGCGTGCTTAATGTTTCCCTGATTACGGTTGAAAAAGGGGAGATATATGGAAACTCCAAAGCCAACAAAGTTGAGCATGGTACTACCATTTCTATCATATAATGCCTTTAGGGCAAGGTCTGGAGTTTTTTGAGCTACTTCATAATCGAGCAATTTGCTAGTATAGCTTTGTTCGAGGATTGCCAATTGATAGTCGGGCCTAAATTCTTTGGCATCAATAATTAGGTCGTTGACCATCAGTAGTTTTAGATGGTCAGTTTTTTTGAAATACCCGTCAGGTGAAACTTCAATATAGGTAGCTGGAGATAGGTGCATTAAAAGCTTTAATTCTTTTTGTGCACTATGAATTTCAGTGTTAATGGAGTTGATGTTTTTAGCCATATCTAACTCAAGGGCTTTAAGACGTATTAGCTCTCCTTTAGCAATGTTGCTTAGTTCTACCTGTCTTTGATAAGCCAGAGTGAGTTGTCTCACAGAGTTTAACTGATTGATGTAAATGTTCTTGCTAAACTGTAAGTGTTGAAGGTTTATGAGTTGGCCTCGGAATTCGAGTTTGAGGTTTCTCAATATGTCTTCAAAATATTGTTTGGATTTTTCTATTGAGACTTGCTCCAAATCCATCAGCTTCTTGCGTTTGCCTGCTGTAATGATCAATTGCTCAATTTCAAAGGCAAACTGTTGGTTTCTACCTAAGTCGCCAATGAGAGGAGGAACTACCTCATTTCCTCCAGTTTGGCCTGGTGTAGCCCAAAGATTTACCTGGTCTAAGGTAATAGTTGGGTTAGGCCATAGTTTGGCTTGAATGAGTTGAGCCTCAGCTTGGGGTATTTCAAGCTTTTCAGCCATTAGAGATAGGTTCTCTTTCAGAAAAATGGCTTCATATTCTTGACTGCTTAATCTTAAGGTGTCTTGAGCTTTGGTGGATATAGAAAGGATTAAAAGGCTGAAAAAAAGGGTGCTGCGCTTTATATGGTTCATAGTAATTCTCTAAGTCCACAAAAGTGAGGGCAACAATCTTAAGAAAACCTTAAAGCGAATAAAATTGAGCTTAAATGGATTGTGTGTTAACCATTGAAAGCCAGTTAATTACTAATTTTTGGAGAGGTTTTAAAACAGTTAGCTTGCAGAAAAAACTATGTTGAAGGCATTCTCATTAGGAAGAGTGGATGAGTAGGAAATACTACCATTGCTAAAGGCAAATATCTTTTTAGCAAGAACCAAACCTAGGCCGAACCCGGTTTTGCCACGGCTATTTTCACCTCTAAAAAAGTGATCGAATAGGTATTTGGCCTCTTCTTTGGAAAGGGTTTTACCAGAGTTGATCACGGATATTTTTAATTTCTCAGGGTTGGTGCAGTCTATTTTTATTTCGGCTTTTTTGTTGTCAGAGTATGCTATGCAGTTGGCAAGTAAGTTTTGAAAAGCCTGTTTGATTAACATGCTATTAGCTTTTAAGGCCAGCGTATTTTCGTCTATATCTTCAGGTTCGTAATTAACCTCGAAATTGAAATCCGGGTGAATGCTATTTAGCTCCTGAATGATATCAAAGATCAGTTCATCTAGACGGATGTTCTCGGAGTAAATCTTTTGCCCGGACTCTATTTTAGAAATTTCAAGCAGTGCCTTTATTATATCTCCCAAAGCTTTGGCCTTATTGATTTGATGATCTAGTTCCGTTTTAATTTTGGCTACATCGGAGTAGTCTTTTAGTTTCTCCAGTTCAGAGACTAGTATAGCAATGGGGGTTTTCAACTCATGAGATATGTGCTGAATAGTGTGTTTTTGAAAAGCAAAGGCCTCATTGGTTCTTCTTGAAAGTTGGTTGAACCTTTCAGTGAGCAATTCAAGCTCGTAAGATGAAGTTTCTGGTTTTAACTCAGGAGTGAGTTCTCCACTTAGGTCCAGTGTGCCAAGTTTTTCGGCCAGTTTTGTCAGAGGTTTTGATATTCTATTAGATAAGAAGTGTGCCACAAAGCTTACTGCAACAACAATGGCTGTAAACAGTACGATCAGAACGTTTCTTAGGAAATACATTTTAGAATAGCCAACAGCATCAAAGGCCTTGCTAATAGCATAGTAGCTTTTTTCATTGTTTTCCAGATAAACCCCAACTATGTCATATTCTCCCTCTTTAGTTTCAATCCACTGTTTGGCAGGAGAGAGTTCATTGAGAATGTGTCCATAGCTTTCAATCTGCAGATCATCAATACTGGAGAAGATAAGGTCCTTCTTTGAGTCAAATACCAGCATTTTTTCGTCATAAAAGTCATGGATTGTAAGCTCATCCATAATACTGGCAAGCTCCTCGCTCATTTGTTTGTATTCAATAATGAGCTTTATTGTATATCTGACCTTATCTTTTTGTAGTTGCTGAAACTGTTCTTCTCTGTATTCTGAGAATAGAATGTAAATGATGATCAAAGAAATGGCAGACAGCACAATGACTGTGCTAGAGAAGTATATTAATATTTTATTGCGGATAGTCATTCTACATCCAGATAATAGCCATAACCCACTTTTGTCTTTATGCTATTCTTCCCAAAGGGCTTATCTAGCTTCTTGCGTAAAAAATTCACATACACTTCAATAGTATTGGTGTTAGCATCGAACGAGCTTCCCCATATTTCAGAAATAAGTTCCTTTTTGGCAACAAGCTCCCCTTTGTTTTGGCAAAGCATTTTGAGTATTTGAAATTCCCTCGGTGTAAAAGAGATCTCCTTTCCTTGCCGAAGAACCTTTTTCTGTAGAGGGAAAATGGTAATGTCTCCTGCGATAATGGGAGCATTTTCGCCAGCATCTGACTTGTTGTTTTTGGCTCTCTTGATCAATGCATTAACTCTAATGATAAGTTCTCTCATGAAGAAAGGCTTGGTAAGGTAGTCGTCTGCTCCATTTTGAAAACCTCTGACTTTATCTTCCAATTCGTCAAAAGCGGTTAGCATAATAATTGGAGTGTCAAGATTGAAAAACCGGAATGTTTTGGAGAGATCAAACCCAGTTTTTCCAGGTAGATTAATGTCCATCACAATACAATCGAATGTTTCTCGGTGAAGTAATTTTTCAGCTAATAGCCCATCAAAGACACTCTCAACATTAAATCCTTCGGCAGTTAGTGCCTCATTGATGTTTTTATTTAAGGTAGGATCGTCTTCTATGACTAGTATTTTCATCGCAGCAAAAATACTAATAACTAGAATTTAATAGAAAGGTATCAAGGTCAGTCTATTCGACTTTACTACTATTGTTAGTCCAACGATCTAAAATAAGCCATAATAATATCTCGGACATCATTTTTGATGTCTCCAAAACTTTCTGGGTTTGTGGCTTGGCTTTCGTAGTTTTTGATGAACTCAAGGTTGGCTTCTCCTCCGCCCATAACAAATTCAGGTAAGGCCATTTTGTAAGTTTTGTTAGGTGAAAGTTTTACGCCTTTAATGTACCATCCGTCTGTTTTCTTTTCTGCATTAGCCAACTGCAAATAGCCACCAATCCCAATATTGGTTACGGTGCCGGTTTCCAGAATTCTTTCAACCACATCTCCTTTTAAATCCACGAGCGCGATGCCACCACCAAAAGGGAAGGAGCGCAAAATATCATATTCGGTGATGGTTCCTGTAAGCTGATCATCCAGGCGAATAGAGCCTGAGTTAAAAACAGCTAAATCGGCTTGTGGAGCCACAAATAGAAATGATTCGGCCGTCATGATTGGGTAGTTTGTAGGTTCATAGCGAATACTGCTTTCTCGGCCATCCAAAGTGTCAGAAGTTGTCATTACGATTTCATCCGGTGTGTATCCCATGGCCGCCATGCTTTCATTCGAAATGTTGACCCATTTGTCTACGACAGCTTTCACTTCAGGGTCTTCTTGAATGGTGTAATCGATATGAACCAACTCAGAATTAATGCTGACTTTGTCCGTTGCTTTGTCAAAACTCACGCGATGAACATACACAGTTTTTGCGTTGGCATCGGCCTTGGTCATAATGGTTTTGCCAAAGTTGTATTTCATGTTGGTATGATCGTGGCCACCTAATAAAAGGTCGAGTTCTGGCACAAAATAAGTAGCCAAAGAATCGTCCATTTCCTCTTCCAAATGCGTAATGCCGACCAATACTTCGGCTTCATCTTTCACCTTTTCATACACTTGCTTTACGGACGCGTATTTGTCAGTATAGCTAACGTAATCCTTTTTGTTGAAGGGCACGGTGCTACCAAAAAAAGCAACATCAACGCCATCGAAAGTCTTCATGATATGGTCTGGAAAAGCCTTTCCGTTTTGCTGCCAGTCGGTTACTTTTCCATCTACCACATGAAAAACATTGGTGGTAGTCCAGTCAAACTCCGATTCAGCAATGCGTTTCAGTAATTCTCCTTCCTTAATATCGTATTCGTGATTGCCAGGCACTACAATATCAACACCAAGGGCATTCATCACTTCCACCATATGTTTGCCCGCGATTTTCTCGCCTTGGTAAGTCAAAGTTCCTATTAAAGAAGGGCTCACAAAATCTCCCGAAAGGGTGGTGATTACGTTCGGATTTTCCTTCAGCAAATTCTTTCGCACTGTAGCTACTCGTGCCATGCCTGCAACTTTACCGCCTTCCAATGGAGCAATTTCATAAACGTCATTCATTTGAAGGATAATGAACTCTACCTTTTCTGACTTTTTTGGAGCACAAGAAATGGCCGATAAAAGAAAGGCAAGACAGAAAAATTGGATGATGGTTTTCATGAAAAATGGATTTTAATAGCAGGAATAAAGGTAAGAAAATAGAAGGGTGTGAAGCGCTGGAGTTCCACTTTCCCATGTTTTAAATCATAGGAAAGTGGCATGAAAAGTATCTTCTTATGGCTTGAAAGGTAGAGGCTGAGATTTTGTAGTTGGGCCATCTACGATAAGCTGACCTTGTTCATTAATGTGCATTTCATCAATGAAAACTACTCTATTATCGCCACTTTGGGTAGTTCTGCCATGATACACAGTGTACATTTTAGAACTATCGGCATTGAACAAAACCATGTTATGGCCCGTGCCAGTTACATCGCCTCCTTGGTCAATATTCTTTTGCAATACAGGGTTGTTGGCCGCTTTGGTAAATGGGCCCAGCGGATTATCGCCTGTGGCGTAACCCACTGCATAGTTTTTACCAGCAAAATAATTGGCAGAATACATAATGTAGTAAGTGCCCTTGCGCTCAAAAATAAAAGAGCCTTCCGTCCATCTTTTGTTGATTTCTTGAGAAGTGACCGATCTACTTTCCCATTCCGCTTGCTCATCGTCCATATTTACTGGCGGTCTCAGCAATAACTGAGGTTCACCAATTACTCCACTAAAATCGGATTTAAGCTCAACGCCATATACCCAACTTTCTTCGATTTCATTATACAAACCTTTTTCATGAGCCCAATCTGCCACTTCGCTTTCTACAGGATGTTTATAGCAAACGCGTGAATAGTACAGGTACGTTTTTCCGTTTTTATCGAAAAGTACGTTGGCATCGATAATGGGGTATCCAGGATTGAAAATGGGGCGATCGTAAAGATCGGTAAAGGGACCAGTGGGTTTGTCCGATGCCGCTACGCCAATCATAAAGTTTTCTTCTTCATGGGTGGGGTTTTCTTTCCATTGAGCGCTGAAGAAAATGTAATACTTGCCGTTTCGTTTGTAAACTTCCGGAGCCCAGAACCACTTTTCGTTCCAAGAATCTGCTGTATTGCCGGTGTACACTTGGCCTTCAAAATTCCAATTAACCAAGTCAGTAGAAGAATAGGCTGCAAATCCATCTTCGGCACCACCGCCCGTGCCATACATATAGTAAGTGCCGTTTCCGTCATTCAGAATATATGGATCTCCAAATTCTACATCTATCGGGTTCGCATAAGTTGCTATAGTCTCGTTGGTGGTTTCTTTCTTCTTCTCTTTACAGGAAACAATGATGGCTGAAACGATTAAAAGTAGGTAATGGGCTTTTTTCATGGAGTGAATTTAATGAAAAGCATCTCGAATGCATGTTGAATGGAATTTGTGAAGCTCTGTTCTAGATGAATATACTTTCGTAAAGTTTTAAACTTTGAGAAAGTTGAGTTCCAGGCAATTGTTTATACCCCTTCAGGAAGCTCACTGATATTTTCAACTTTTAAGTTTCGGTAGAAAACCTCTGCGCCTTCGGACTGAATTTGAATTTTCCCTTTGGTTAGAGGCACTAATGATTCGCCTTCAATTTGACGCGAATTGTAAAGCACCATCACTACTTTTCCATTGATCATATGCACGGCAGTTCCATTGAAGCAATATAAATCGACTGTATTCCATTCGCCTGTCGGCTTTTCTCCATCAGGGCTTTTCACTACATGTCTGTTATTTTCGCTGTTTTCGCTGAAATACATTTTCTCTCCTTTCGGGTCGTAGATGAAGTTTTCACCATCCTTTACCACCGGAATATCAAATGCGCCACCTGCTACACCCCAATAATCGCCACAGTCGCCTTCTTGAATTTGAAACTCTTGAGAGCGCATCCAAGCATTGGCATCCACGCCATGTGGACCCACAGCAAAATAGAGCACACCACTATCGCGCTTTGAGTTTTCGCGTGGAGGCCATTTAAGTTCGCCCCATTTGAATTGAAGCTGCAAGTGAAAATTGCTGAATTCTTGAGTGGTGGAAATACCTCCAAAATTTTCTCCCGAAATGCGTAAGGCAGAAGCTCCATCTTCTTCTACTACTGAAAAAACATGGTTTGGGTCGTTGTTTAAGCCCATGTTTTCGCCTTCAAATTGTTTGGTTTCCGGATTGTAATTGGGACCTACGTAAGTGTCCCAACCAGAAAGGTCTTTACCATTGAAGAGGTTTGTCCATTGGCTGGTTTCTTGTTTTTCGGATTGTTTTGGAGAATGGCAGGAGATAAAAAGAAGGCAGGTGCCTATAAAAAGAAATGGCTTCATGGTACTAAGGTTGATTATGAGAAATAAGTTAGAAGTAATTATAGTATTTCAACACTTATTGCCTTGCAAATCCATGAGTGGTAGGAGGGAAGGGACATGATAAATTTTCCAAAAGTTCTAGACTTTTGGAAAGCTCTGCTGGAAATTACTTCTTATCTAAAAACTTCCCTAAAAGCGGAACGCTTAAATCGCTCTCTTTAAAATCTGAAGTGGTAGTGGTTATTTCTCCTAAACATTCGCTCTGAATGCTTGGTATAAATGCTAGTTCAGAACTTTGGATCAATGAAGGGGATTAAACTTTCCAAAAGTTTAGAGCTTTTGGAAAGTTGTAGTTCTGTCGGTTAGAATTAAAGCATCTCTAAGGCAGCTCGTCACAATCAAAGCCTTGGCTGTTGAGAATGGTGATTACAGTTTGTGGAGGAATTTCAGCGGCTTCTACCCGAAGTATTTTATCGCAGTCTTCCAGATCGAAATTCCATTTTTCCAAAGGCAGCAAAATATTCAAAAATGAGCCCACGAGACTAGCCTGATTTTCGCTCATTACAGAAGTTTTAAAAACGTGGATCATAGTAATAGTTTTGAGTAAGGTTGTTTTGAATTATTGATTTATCAGTTCTTCATAAGTTGATCGGAGCCTTTTCCGAAGAAATTTTACCGCATAATGCTTTCTTGAAAGCAAAGTGTTTACGGCCACTCCTGTTACTTCCGAAATCTCTTTTACAGGCAATCCTTCCAGTTCTGTCAGTTCAAAGATTTCGCGTTGCTCAAGGGGAAGTTCTGTTAGTGCTCTTTCCAGTTCTTCCCACATCAGTGAGCGGATATATACATTTACCGGACTTTCGGATTCATCGGCCTGTGGAAACAAGGATGAAATAATGTCATCTTGTTCATCTGCGTCAGCATCAATCGGAAGGCTGGTTTCTTTCTTTTTCTTGTTTTTGTTTATGATAAGGTTTCGTGCCACACGAAACAGCCAGCCCGAAATATTTTCTATCGGATTGTGCGTAGTGTCCATGGTTTGCACAAACTGATAGAACACATCCTGCGCTATATCCTCAGCGTCTTCGGTGGTTCGCACCCTGTTTTTAATGAAAGATCGAATTCGGGGCTGATGCTCCTTAATCTGTCTTTCAATATTTTCCCTATGTTCAGTTTTACTCACCGTGAGGAGCATCTTTTTCGTGGGTTTCTGAATCGGAACAGAAATTTTCCATACGGCTTTGCCACTCGGCAAACTTCCTTTTTTTGAACCACTCCCTGCGTTCTTCTGGGCTCATGTTCATCCACTTTTCACGCCCGGCATGCGATCCCCATTTTCCACGGTGGTTGTGTTTACCTTTTGGTCCCATGCCCGAAAAAAGGAGTCTTGATAATACGAATAGCCCAAGTGCCTGCCAGAAAGTGATGGTGGTTAAGCCAAAAATTTCGGGCATTAGCCAGTTCCACAGCAGCATAATAACCGACCCGAATAAGGTCAAGGCTATGGCTCCAAACAGTGGAAAGAAGATGAACCTGTATTTAAATATAAACCCTTTCATTCTCATTTTGCGATCATTAATCTATGCTCTTGATTAGGTAGACAACCGAGCCAAGAAAATATTTTAGGTTGATAGTGAATTTTTTGCTGGTTTCTAATTAATGGGTTGAATATTAATGGTTTAACCAAAATTATTCTGGTATTGAATTTACAAGAAGTGTTACCAAGTCAGAAATCGTTTTCGATTCAAAAACGAGGTCGATATCGATGGGGGTATTGAATAGCTCCTCGATATCGACCTTTAGGAAGTAGTAGTCGTTGCTGTCTAGTTTTAAATCATCCCTTAACATCGTTTTGGGAGATATTTGTGAATTTGGAACTCCGGTTTTAATGAGCAGTTGCCTGATGACATTAAAATATTGTCTTCTGGTTTCTGATTTCACTTTTTAATCTTGATGTGTCTGTTATCACCTGATAATCGCGGTTTTTGTTTCAGTTGTGTAAGCGGAGAAAATACCCAATGAGCCACCAGTAATATTGTTCGGTGGATTAGATGGGGTTGCCCCACCGCCTGGACCGCTCTCTTCAATTTGAGACAGAGTATAATAGTAGTTGTAGGTGTCTAAATCAATGCAGAGCATAGTTACCTCTATGTTATCGCCTTTATAAAACTTCAGGTCATCGCTGAAGAATGGTTGCTGGTTGAGCCCTCCATTACCAATATTGTCATTAGTCACCTGAAAGGACTTATCTGCAATGCCATTCGCAGTGAAGAAAAAGCGGTAGTTATTGCCAAACTCTTCGGGATCGATAAACAGTGGAACTATGGAGTAGGTGTCTGTTTCTCCGGGTTCATTGAATTCATCGAATTGAATGGTATCTAAACTGACCTTTTCTGGCATAGTTGAAACAGCAGAATATTCTTTGCCTTCTACATTAACATTTAGGGTATAGGTGTTTCCAGATTTACCTGAGATAATGCTTGTCTCATAAATGCCGGGGGAAGTCTCTGTTAAGTTGTCTATTGTCCCTTCATTGTCAGAAATGGTGACTATAGCACCAGAAACAGGAGGGAAGCTGTTAGGGTCAGAAAAGCCGACCGTTTTAGTGATCCTTACCCTGTATGGACCGGATTGGTCAGAAATATTGCCTTCAATCACAATCTGTGAACCGGCATTGTCTAAATCTAGATCGATCTCTTTTTCACACGAAGTGAAGAAACAAATGACCAAAAAGATGCTTATGTATTTTTTCATGATAATGTCTTAGAATTTGAAATTGTAGGTAACTGAAGGAACCCAGCGAAAGAGTGATGTCTGCATTGCCCTGGTTCTTGTCAAATCACTTGGATCGTCTTCAAACCGAATTGAAAATGCATTTTGTCGGCCATAGACATTGTAAATGCTGAAGTTCCACGAAGATTCGAACCTTTTGTTTTTATGTGGTTTTGTGTAGGTCGCACCAAAATCAAGGCGGTGATAGGCCGGAACGCGGTAGCTGTTGCGCTTGTCATAGTAGAAAACCGTATTGTCTCCAATACCATATTTTCCACTTGGAAAGGTAACGGCATTACCGGTATTATAAACAAAAAGACCTGAGAGTGACCAGCGATCCGACAGCTCATACATGGTCACTACAGAAAGGTCATGGGTGCGATCTTGCTTGGCATTGTACCAATTGCTGTTGTTGATACCTTCAATCTTTCTTTCGGTTTTGGAAAGAGTGTAGCCAACCCAACCTGTGAATTTGCCTTGTGCTTTCTTTATTAATAATTCAACACCATAGGCTCTTCCTTTTCCATAAAGCAGCTCACTTTCAATGTCGGGTGCAGAATTAATGTCAGCCCCGTTTTTATAGTCTACCTGGTTCTGGAGGTTTTTATAATAGGTTTCAACGCTGAACTGGTATTGATTATCCTTGAAGTTTCTGAAATAGCCCAAACTGATTTGATCTGAGATTTCAGGTTTAATGTTGTAGGAATTACCTATCCATTGATCTGTGGGAGTATTGAAGCCACTGTTACTCAACAAGTGCATATGCTGTGTATTTCGGGCGTAGCCACCTTTTATGCTACTGGTTGGATTGAGCAAGAAATTGAATTGCATTCGAGGCTCAAGGTTATAATAGGTTTTCCCAAAATCTCCCGATTCTAACACTATGCTATTTGTAAGAACACCTTGATCATAAATATTGTAGGTGTCTCCGCCAAGTATGGAGTAAGCGCTGAAACGCAAACCGTAGTCAAGAGTGAATTTAGGGTTTAGCTCCATGGTATTATTGATGAAGGCAGCGTTTTCCCAACCGTATCTGCCACTCTTTTGAGGCTCATCAATGACATTTCCTGTAAACCGATTAGGAACAAGATTGTGGTGGATACTATTGAATCCAAAGCGGATAGAGTTTTTAAAGTCAGGGAAATATTGAAACTCTTGCTTGAAGTTCCAGTCTGTAATTTCTGAGTTAATATTTAGGTAACTGTCTCCACTAGTAATGCCCAGTTTATAACTGTAGTTGCTGAAAATCACTGATGTATTAGAGAAGAGCTTCGGGCTTATTAAGCTGTTCCATCTGAGGGTGCCGGTTTTGTTTCCCCAATCAATACCAAAGGCACCAACTAGCAATTTGTCTCTACCAAAGTACCCGGAAAGAAAGAGTTTGTTCTTATCATTGATCCGGTAGTTGGCTTTCACATTGTAATCATAGAAATACAATGAGTTATCCTTAAAGTCGTCTGTGAGTTTTAGAAATAGGTCAGCATAAGTACGCCTACCTGAGACTATGAATGAACCTTTGTCTTTTACAATTGGTCCTTCGAGGCTGAGTTTACTGCTTATAAGACCAATTCCGCCAGAAAGAGTGTATCTCTGGTTATTGCCTTCTTTCATTTTAACATCCAGTACAGACGATAGTCTTCCTCCGTATTGTGCAGGACTGTTCCCTTTAATGATGGTCACATCTTTCAGGGCATCGCTGTTAAAGGTTGAAAAGAAGCCCAGAAGATGGGAGGCATTATATATCGGTGCTTCGTCCAACAAGATCAGGTTCTGATCTGTTGAACCACCTCGCACAAAGAAGCCACTACTTCCTTCACCGGCCGATTTCACACCAGGCAACAATTGTATAGTCTTAAGCACGTCTTTCTCGCCAAAGATGACAGGCAGTTTGGCCACCTCCTTTACATCCAGCTTTTCCACGCCAATTTCGGCTTTGGTAATGTTGTCGTCCTCCCGTTCTGCTGTAACTACAACCTCTTGCATCTCTAAAACCTCTTCGGATAGAGCTCGATCTAATTTCACATTTGCGTTAAGGTTTACCAGAACCGTATCGGTTTTGTATCCAATGAATGTGTAAACAATGTGGTATTCTCCCTGAGGTAAGGTCAGAGAATAAAAGCCATACTCATTGCATATTGCTCCAACTCCAGAAAGTTCTAGAGGATAAATGGTTACACCAATCATGGTTTCACCTGTTTCCTTGTCTTTGATTGTGCCACTGATGGTGTGCTTCTGTTGAGCCAGAATAAGCTGAGTTCCCAAAAGAAGCAGTAGGGCGATTATTGATGATTTCCTATACATACTCGTGAATTGTTGCAGAGTGACATTTCGACTCACTCTGCATTTGTGAAATTTTGTTTTTGACTTCACGAAAGTGTAGCAAACAGGAGTGCCCACAAATTTTTTGAGAAGAAGGGCTAGGATTGAGCGAAGAAGGACGAGTTCTGGCTTAAGATGAGTTATAATCAGGCTTATGTTGAAGACCGATCAAGAAGAATATCGAGCAAAAAAGTCTTTGATGTATGTCTTTCCAATTGGGAACTCATTTTCTCCAATACTGATGGTGGTTCCTCTAACAGCTTCAATGCTTTTGAAAGGTAAAATGAAGCTTCTGTGTATTCTTATGAAGTCTGTTTCAGGTAGTTTCTGCATCATTGACTTCATGGACATTCTGGCCACAACAGGTTTTCGGTCTTTGATGTGAATTTTCAGGTAGTCTGCCAGCCCCTCTATATAAAGTATGTCGTCCAGAGGAATCTTGACTAAACTGAAGTCTGCACGAACGAAAATGCTTTTTTCTTCACTATTGTCTTTCTGATGAATATGGTCGAAGTATTCCTTGGCCTTAGCAATGGCTTTTGAAAACCGCTTTTGATTAATAGGTTTTAGCAAATAGTCGATAGCATTTAGTTCATAGCTAACAACCGCATATTCGCTAAAGGCTGTGGTAAAAATTACCATGGTGTTTTGCTGCATTGATTTGACCAGGTGAATGCCCGTCATTGCTGGCATCTGAATGTCACAGAAAATAAGGTCTACTGGAAATTTCTTCAAATGCTTTAGTGCCTCACTTGGCTGGGTAAAGGTTTTGATGAGACTAACGCTATCGCTTTTCTCGCACAAGGATAGAATCACAGAAAGTGCTAAAGGTTCATCGTCTATGGCAATGGCATTCATCATTGTAGGTTGATATGTAGTGAGACTGAAAACGTCTTTTCTCTGTCGTTAATTACCAGAAGATGCTTTGATGGGTAACTCAGATTTAACCGGTGTTTTGTGTTTTCAATACCCAAACCGCTGCTCTCAGAGATATCCCTTTGAACATCAACTTTATTGTTGGTGACATTCAGTTGAAACTGCTCCTTTTCCATCGAGATTTCAATTTTAATATGACTTTTCTGTTCAGAATTGACACCGTGCTTGAAAGCATTCTCAACAAATGGTATTATCAGCATAGGTGCAATTCGCAAGGAAGGTATGCTTTCCGGGCTATTGAATTCTAGTTTAACACTTCGGTCTAACCTCATTTTCTGCAGCTCGATGAAATTGCTTACATAGTTTATTTCATCTTCAAGAAGCACAAAGTCTTGCTGAGAGTTTTTCATGGAATAGCGCATCATCTCAGAGAGCTTGTCTACCATGTCGGCTGTTTTTGGTGAGCTATCTATGGCAGTGGCATAAATGTTATTTAGGGTGTTGAACAGGAAATGTGGATTGATTTGTGATTTGAGCGAGGCAATTTGAGCTGAAAGCTTCTCACTTTCGGTTTGCTTCAGTCTGTTATAACCTGTCCACAAGATAGACGACACTATGGAAAGCAGCCATAATAGAAAGGAGTTGACGATAATTACCGGAAAGATCTTCTCCGTTTCGGGCACTGTTTCTGATTTGAAATCGGGAGAGAAGAAAATCATTCCAGAAATCAGAAAAACGGCAACAATCACTAGGAATAATAATACAAAGTAAAGCCAATACCTTTTGGTGAGGAGGTACTTTGGAATTAGAAATAGATAGTTGAAGTAAAAGACAATGATCAGAATTGAGCTTAGGGCTAGGCAGAGCAGCAAGTACCTTTTGTCAGAGGAAGCATCCAATGCGCTATAAACCTGATCGGTAGAAACGTATGGAATTACCAGAAGTAATATCCATATCAGTGTATGAGTTGCAAAGGTGAATGGTTTGACCTTCATTTCTTTTGTGAATCAGATTTACTCTACAAACCAACGATATTATTGTCCCACCTCAAAAAAATGAGAAAAAGGGAAGGAGTTTGTGGAAGAAGGTATGGTTTGATTAATAGTTCAGCCTATTCCTTATGTCTTTGTAAGCTGCCATTATCAAAGTAGAAATAGCTTTCTCATTATGCTCAGTACCAGGTCTAAGCTTTACATGGCGCATATGTTTTCCTGTGCCTTCTAATATTCCTGAAGGGTCGGGTAGATAAGCTCCATAGAAAAAACCAACATTTACATGCGATGTGAAGGCATTCACATAGGCGAAAGGTGCGTCCTCAATGCAGCCAATAGGGTAATTGTCGTGAATAATGGTCTCTACTTCGGGACCAACGTTTTTAATTGCTTCCATCCATTGAGCAGCAAGTGGCCTAAGTATTTCAGCTTTTTGTTCGAGCCAAAAATCAAAGTCTATATCCTGAATGTCTTTACCGGAGTAGCGGAGGAGGTTTGGCATTTCTATAGACTTTTAAAGTGGAAATCAAATCTAAGAAATCCTTTCCCTCACCTATAATCTTCCCTTACAGGGCTAAAAACATCGAGCAGTTGGCAGTCGGTAATGGCTCGGCCTGAATGGATGGCGTTGGAAGGAATAACGGCTATATCGCCTGCTTTCATCAGCTTGGTTTCTCCTTCAAGGGTAAGTTCAAATTCCCCGCTGATTACCTGCGCAGCAACTTGTTCGTGAGGATGTGAATGTTCAGGCAATACACTGCCCGCTTTAATGTCCCAATAAGCCAAGGTCATGTTTTCGGAATGCACCATTCTGGCGGTAAAACCTGGCACAATTTCCTTTGCTTCTACATGTTCGAGATTAATGAAAGGCATTAGCTCAGAATTTCGTTGTCTTCGATTTCTTCGGCTAAATCCTCTTTATTGATAGGCACAACGCCAACATATTCGCAAACCAAACCACCTGCTAAATTTGCGATAGCCGCAGATGTACTAGCCGATAAACCAGAAGCCAAGGCACAGGCCATTACGCTGATTACAGTGTCACCAGCTCCGGAAACATCTGAAATTTGACGCACATGTGCTGGAATAAGGTGAGTGTCTCCGTTGTCTTTAATGAAAACGCCATGTTCTGAAAGCGTTACCATCACCATTTTTACATTCAGTTTTTCCTGAAGCAGTTTTACAGCTTCGCGGATGGAGTTCAGATCTTTGGGGTCAACTGCTATTCCCAAACCTTCGCGAAGCTCTTTCAAATTAGGTTTGAAGAGTGTGGCGCCTTTATAATCCATAAAGTTGCGCTTTTTGGGATCCACTACCGTGGGAATGCCCAAACGGTTGGCCTCGCTTATGGTTTCTGAAATAATGGTTGGGTTGATAACTCCTTTGTCATAGTCTTCAAAAATCACCACATCGCACTCAGGCAATAGGTTTTTGATATGCTGAAGAAGTGACTTTTGTTCGAGTTCGCTTAAATCACGATCCGTTTCGGTATCTACGCGGAGCATTTGGTGAGAACCTGCAAGAATTCTCTCTTTTACGGTGGTTTCTCTTTCAGCGCTGGTAATCACTCCTTTGCTAGGAATGCCTTTGTCTTCTAATCGAGATAAAAAGAATTCGCCATCAAGGTCTTCGCCCACAATGGCACAAGGTATAGGTGTAGCACCCAACGACTGTACATTGAGTGCTACATTGGCAGCGCCACCAAGTCTCTTCTCTTTTCTTTCGGCTAAAACTACGGGTACGGGCGCTTCTGGCGAAATGCGAGAAACTTTTCCCCATACATAAGAATCGACCATTACATCTCCAATAACCAGTACTTTGAGTTTAGAAAATGCTTCGAAAAGATCGTTGACGTTGGTATGCGACATTATTTCAATTTTGATACTGCTTCTTTAATTCTTTTGATGGCTTCGCGAAGATCGGCTTCAGAAGCTGCGTAAGACAGTCTTATGCAGTTTTCATCGCCAAAAGCATCTCCGGTTACAACAGAAACATGGGCATTTTCTAGAATATACATGCTTAGGTCGTTGGCATCTTTGACGGTGGTAGAACCATCAGATTTACCGAATAATTCACTTACATCGGGGAAGAAGTAGAAAGCTCCGGTTGGTAGGTTGGTTTTAAAGCCAGGAACTTCGTCTAAAAGTTCTTTCACCAAATCCCTTCTTCTTAAATATTCTTTGGCCATTTCTTGAGTTGGGCCAAGATCGGTGGTTAAAGCTACTAAAGCGGCTCTTTGGGCAATGCTACAGTTGGCAGAAGTTAACTGACCCTGAATTTTATTACAGGCTTTGGCGATCCAAGTTGGAGCGCCAATATAACCAACTCTCCAGCCCGTCATGGCGAAACCTTTGGCCATTCCGTTTACGGTAACGGTTCTTTCCAGCATGCCATCAATAGCACCAATGCTGGCGTGAGCTCCGGTGTAGTTAATGTGCTCGTAAATTTCATCGGCAATAACCACAAGGTTTTCGTGCTTTAAAACCACTTTAGAAATGGCTTCTAGTTCTACTTTAGTAAAAACAGAACCTGTAGGGTTACAAGGAGAAGAGAAAATAACCGCTTTGGTTTTTGGCGTGATAGCAGCTTCAAGCTGATCTGCAGTTACTTTAAAGTCTGATTCAATGCCTCCTTTGATGTAAACAGGTACACCGCCCGCCAATTCGATCAAGGCAGAGTAGCTTACCCAGAATGGAGAAAATACCACTACTTCGTCACCTTCGTTCAAAAGGGCTAAGAAGATATTGGCAATAGATTGCTTAGCTCCGTTAGAAACCACAATCTGATCGGCAGTATAGTTAAGTCCGTTTTCTTCCTTAAACTTTTTAACAATGGCTTGTCTCAAGTCGGCATAACCGTTTACTGGCGGATAAGCAAAGTATTTGCCTTCGTCAATAGCGGCCTTGGCGCCATCTTGAATGTGTTGAGGGGTTTTGAAATCGGGTTCTCCTAAGCTTAGGCTAATTACATTAATGCCTTGCTCTTTATACTCTCTGGCTTTAGCGGCCATGGCAAGCGTGGCCGACTCGGCCATGTTTTTCACTCGATCAGATACCATTGTAGACATGTTCTTTATATACGGGGCAAAAGTAGGGATTTATAGAATGTAGTACCAACAACTGAAAGGAATGTTGACGAAGCGAAAAGTGTTCTTTCAATTCGACCCAAAAATTCTCATTTGTAGAAAAAATTACCCTGCATTGGCATAAAGCTTTAGCAGAGTAAATGCCTTTTCTGTAGTGTTTTCGCATGTTTTTCTGTTTTGGCACGATTATCACATTTATATGTGCAAATCCAAAACGCTATGAAAACTGTAGAATCGAATCACCAAAGAATGAAGGCCGTAATCTTAAAGATCGCTAACACGGCTAAAATTGCTCACTTTATGCACGATATGTGCCTTTCGGAAGATGCGAAAGATTACTTCGCAATTCACGAAAGTAATTTGGCAGCAACTAAATCTCTTCTTTTCAAAGGGATTGGTGCTTCGAGCAAGGAGATTGAATTACTACACGGCAAACAATGGGCTCCGGTATTCATCTATTTTCAAATGAAGTTTTTGAAGTATAGTGATTTGGAGATGATCGATCTTTTGAAAAGAAGAATCGATAAGGTTTACAAAGAAGTAGACCAGTTGGTAGCGGAAGAACGGGATTACGAAACCAAAAGAACCATAGCAGACGCATTAGATCATTTGGAGATTCTACTTTCAGCCCTGAATATTCAGCGATTTTATGCAGCTGGCGTTTTAGAAACCAATTAGGCATTAGCCGTAGCAATAGATCAACAAAGGACGACATTCTGATCAAGTGTCGTCCTTTTTTTTAATCATACTCTTTTTGTATCTCCTCTTCTTCAATAATTCTTGCTTTGGTTAAAGCTGTGGCGATTAGCCCGGCAGGAACTGTGACAATTCCGATTCCTATTATCAACACAAAGGACGTAAAGATTCTACCTCCCATAGTAACTGGAATTGAATCACCATAACCAACCGTAGTTAGGGTTACAATTGCCCACCAAAGGCTGTGAAAAACAGAACTGAATGTTTCGGGTTGTTCCGCGTTCTCAAAGAAGTAAATGCCTGAAGCCGATAGGAATATGAGAATGCAAGTAACTATGAAAAACAAAATCATCTCTTCTTTAACGATTCTTGCTGCAATATGAAATCTGTGAAGGGCTCTGTTATAACGGATGAGTTTTAGGGTTCGGAATATTCGTAGGATACGGAAAGACCTTAACGCTCTTAAGTCTATCGTTCTATTTAAATAGAATGGTAAAATGGAGAAAAGATCAATTATTCCATAAAAGCTAAATATGTATTTGAGTGGTTTTTCAGCTACATAAACCCTAAGCAGATATTCGCAAGAGAAGATCATTACACAACTGATTTCTATAAAAGAAAGCACCTTCTTTAACTCATTCGAATTATTTGGTAAGGTTTCAATTGAAAAGGAAATCAGAGAAAGCAAGATTAAGCCTTGAACAAAATAGTCAAAGAGCCTTCCTTGCTTTGTTGTATTGTCTTCAATGATTAGTCTTAACTTTTTCCTCATTTCATGGCAAAATAGGAATAAAAGGAAAGAAAAATCTATTTATACTCCGAACGGGTCATAATGCTTCGGCCCAAAGTAATTTCATCTGTGTATTCTAACTCACCGCCCATAGGAATACCACGGGCAATCGAAGTGATTTTTACGTCAAACTCCTTAAGTTTTTTGGTAATGTAAAAGGCCGTAGTGTCACCTTCCATGGTAGGGCTTAAGGCCAAAATCACCTCTTCAATTCTAGGTTCGCTGTTTTTTACTCGCGCTATCAGCGAATCAATGTGAATATCGGCTGGGCCAATGCCTTCAATAGGTGAAATAACGCCTCCCAAAACATGGTAAAGGCCACGATATTGGGCGGTGTTTTCTACCGCAATTACATCGGGCGTATCTGTAACCACGCAAATTGTGGTCAAATCGCGCTTAATGGTTTTGCAGGTACAATCCGTAGTGTCGGAAATAATGTGGCAGGTGCTACAATACTTTACGCCTTCCCTCAATTCGTTTAGGGAATTGGTTAAGTGTGTGGTATTAATCGGTTCTTGTTTTAGCAGATGGAGCACCAATCTAAGGGCGGTTTTTTTGCCTATGCCCGGTAGTTTGGAGATTTCCTCTATTGCGTTTTCAACAATTTTAGGAGGGAAGTTCAAATGTAAATCGAAGAATTAAGGCTAGATAATTTATAGAACGGTAGCAGTAATGCCGGCAGAAAGAATGCTTTCGCACATAGGTTTTAATTCAATAAAAGAACCATGCTTAACCGTGCATTTTCCTTTAAAATGAATAAGGTATGTACATTGTTCGGCTTGTTCTACAGTGTGTTTGCAAACTTTCATAAGCACGTTAATTACGTGCTCAAAAGTATTGACATCATCATTGAATACTACCAAATCGCATAACTCCTCATCAGTTGTTTTGTCGAGCACCTCGACTAACTCTTCTTCTTGATAGTTAAAATTCATATCTCGAAATTTTTTCAAATGTACGAAAATTCGTTTGCTCAGTAAACATTCTATACTTTAGAAGGTTCCCTGAATTTATTTGTGGTAAATTATTTTTGTCTGATATTCATGGGGTTATGTCAAGTTGCGCAGTCAAAATGAAACAAAGCACTTATCTTAACTAAGTTTGTAATCTTTTTAGGAAAGTCTTGTTTACCAATCAACCTAAGGAGATATTCGAGTTAAAACCTACACTACATGAGCCCAAGTTTAGTTGCTGCCATTATTGGCGGATACTTTTTACTGTTGATCATTATTGCCAGAATTACCTCTAAAAAGGCTGATTCTGCAACCTTTTTTACGGCCAATAAGCAATCGCCTTGGTATTTAGTGGCTTTCGGAATGATAGGCGCTTCGCTTTCGGGTGTCACTTTCATTTCTGTTCCTGGTGCGGTGGGCGCAGGCTCTTTCTCTTACTTTCAGGTAGTTTTGGGCTATTTGGTGGGTTATGTTGTTATCGCCACTGTGCTTATGCCTTTGTATTACCGCCTGAATTTGGTTTCCATTTATGGCTATTTGGAAGAAAGATTCGGGTTTTGGTCTTACAAAACGGGCTCGCTTTTCTTTTTGCTTTCGCGAACTGTAGGCGCGGCTTTCAGATTGTTTTTGGTAGCAGGTGTACTTCAGTTTGCCCTTTTCGATAGCTTCGGAATTCCTTTTTGGGTTTCAGTATTAATTACCATTGCGCTGATTTGGGTTTATACATTCAAAGGAGGCATTAAAACCATTGTTTGGACTGACACGCTTCAAACGTTCTTTATGCTAACTGCTGTGGTGGTTACCATTTATTTGATTACCAAAGAAATGGGTATTGGCTTTGGTGATGCTATTGGCCAAATTCGAGAGAGCGATTACTCACAGATTTTCTTCTTCGATTGGAACAATAAAAAGGACTTTTTCAAACAGTTTATTTCGGGTGCTTTTATTGCCATTGTAATGACAGGCCTGGATCAAGATATGATGCAAAAGAACCTGACCTGCCGCAGTTTGGGCGATGCTCAGAAAAATGTATTCTGGTTCAGTGTAGTTTTGGTCATTGCTAATTTGCTTTTTCTTGGTTTGGGTGCTTTGCTCTATTTGTATGCAGGCCAAAACGGTATTGAAATCCCTGCTAAAACCGATAATCTTTACCCATTAATAGCACTTGATCATTTAAGCACTTTCGCAGGGGTGGTGTTCTTATTGGGCATTGTTGCTGCAGCTTATTCAAGTGCTGATTCTGCCTTAACTGCTCTTACAACGGCTTTTTGTGTCGATTTTCTGAACTTCGAAAAAAGAGCTGAGCCAGAAAAGAAACCTATTCGCCTGAAAGTGCATGTCGGTTTTTCCATACTGCTATTTTTGGTAATTCTAGTCTTTAATGCCATAAATGACGACAGCGTTATCAACTCCATTTTCACTGCTGCTGGTTATACATATGGGCCTTTGCTGGGCTTATTTTCGTTCGGCCTTTTAACCAAGCTTCAGGTGCGCGATAAATTGGTTTTGCCGCTTTGTTTGCTCTCTCCGCTCATCTCATACATTATCGATGCTAATGCAGCCGTTTGGTTCAACGGGTTTCAGTTCGGCTTCTTTATTCTGATTTTGAATGGAGCTCTAACTTTTGTGGGTATGCTGGCCATTGCTAAATGGAAGGGCTGAATTGAGTTTTAAGGAAACTTTCTTCCCTGAGGATACGAAGGGACTCTTTGTTGAAACTAGTTCCTTCGCTATGCTCAGGATAAGAAAGGCATGAGGGTTTTATCAATGGCTCATTTAAGCTAAGAATTTCTGAAAGAAAAAAATCTTCGGTACTGGCCATTTATATAGATGATAAAACAGCCTTTACCGAAGATTTGAAAGGGAGAATTGAGCAAGATTAATTACTTGTCTCCCACAATACGTTTTCTGAGTTTAACAGCCATATCGTTCTTTCTTTTTCTCATGTTTAGAATCTCAACAGTTAGAGAGAAGAACACGGCAAAGTAGATATATCCTTTTTCAATATGGTGGCCAATGCCTTCTAGTACAAGCATAAACCCAATCAGAATCAGGAAGGACATTGCGAGCATTTGCAAAGAAGGGTGCTTGTTGATAAAAGCACTGATTTTGCCAGCGAAGGTCATCATTACAAACATGGCCAGTGTTACCGCAATAATCATAATCAGAATTTCTTCAGTAAGCCCTAGCGCGGTAAGAATTGAATCGAAAGAGAATACAACATCGAGCGCTACAATTTGAAGTATTACTTTGCCAATAGTGGTGGCCTTGTTTTTTGATTCATGTTGTTCATCACCTTCTAAAGTATGATGGATTTCCGTGGTGCTTTTGCCAATTAGGAACAAACCACCTACAATTAGAATCAGGTCTTTAATGCTTACCCCATGATCTAGTAAAGTGAATAGCGGTTCAGTGAAACCGATGATCCAACTAATTCCCAACAAAAGGCCAATTCGCATAACCAAAGCCAAAGCAAGCCCTGTGTTTCTGGCTTTTTTCTGCTGGTTGGCAGGCAATCGGTTTGAAATGATAGAAATGAAAATGATGTTGTCCACGCCCAGAATAATCTCTAAAAAAGCGAGGGTTAAAAGGGCGATAAGTCCCTGCGATGTAAGTAGTGCTTCCATTGAATAAAAATTGACTGCTATTTTTTGTTTTCAGCAGCGTAGTTCAAAATTGTTTTGTTGATGAATCTTCTCACTGGTTTTTCAAGGTCTTTGTCCTTCTTGTCCAGCGTTATATAAAGTTTTAAGCTTACGGTATCTTTCTTAATATCAGCTACTTTCAAATTGAATTTCTCCAGGTTGATATTTTTGAATTGGGCTTTTAGTGCTTCAACAATATAATCTTCCAAACTATCGGGGTTGCCCAATGTTTCGGGAGAAAGCTCAAAGTCGAAGCTTAATTTTTTAAAGTTCTTCTTGGTGCTGTTAATCACACTGGCATTGATGGCCAAAGTATTCGGAACGTAAATTATCTCGTCTTCATCGCTCAATAAAATGATATTCATCAAGTTGATGTCCAGAATTCTGCCCGCAAATTCATCGATCTTAATGTAGTCGTTTAGCGAGAGCTGGTTAGAGAACATCAGAATCAATCCATTGATCATATTCACGATGTAGTCCTTGGAAATGATGGCGATTGCGGCAGCTACAATACTCAGTGAGGTAAGAAATTCTTTGGCTTCTATATCGAAATAAACCAATACGGAAATGAGTAGAACAACTACCGAAAGAATGGAAGCAATTCTGTTGATGCCTAGAATAAAATTATCCTTGAAATCGTCTTCTTTGTGTCTTCTTTTAAGGTAAAGATATACCAGTGAAAGCCTTCCGAAGGAGATAATAAGAATACCCGTGACATAGTTTAAAATGGCTGGTAAAATATGGCCGTAGGCGCTGTTAAATCTTTCGTAACTGCCTCCAAACTGATCTTTCCATGTTAGTATGGAAATCAGCAATAAGATTTTCAAGATGAAGAATACGCGTTTTCTACCTTCTTCTTTCACCTGATCTAAGGGGCGGTTTATTCGTGTCGGTTTTTTCCTGATCATTCAATCAAAATCTTTGGCAAAAGTAGAGGATTTTAATCTTTTACAATCCGAGTTCGTCCACGGGGTTCCAGAAAACATTTTTGAAATCCTGAATTTTATCATCTACCACTTTTACTCCTTCGGCTTCCAAACGTTCTTGCATGATGGTGGGCGTTTCAAAATGATTTTTACCGGTTAAAATGCCCGCCCGATTAACCACTCTGTGTGCAGGCACGTTTGCTTTCCCATGCGCTGCGCTCATAGCCCAGCCCACCATTCTGGAACTGCCTTTGGTGCCCAAGTAGGTAGCAATCGCTCCGTATGAAGTAACCCTTCCTTCAGGAATTAAACGCGCAACCTCATATACATCGTTAAAAAAATTAGTGTGATCTTTCGCCATACTGTAAATTTATAAGGAAGAAGGGCAATGTAACGTTTCAATCCGTTTTCAATTTCAGATTTGCCTTAAACCATAACCCTAAAATATGAAAAAGCTGTTTCGCATATTGTCTATTGGCTTGATTGCTTTAATCGCCTTTTTGTTCATTTTCTATTTGATTAAAAATGAATCGAAGCCTGAGGGGCAAGCTGGTGCCAAAGCAGATGAAATGGCTCTTAAAATGATGGAGTCGCTAAATAAAGCTGCTTGGGATACTACAGAAACCGTTTCTTGGACATTTAAGGGCATTCATCATTACGATTGGGATCGAGTACAGAACAAGGTGAATGTGCGTTGGGATCAGATCGAAATTGAATTGAATCCAGAAACGGCATCAGGTGAAATTCTTCAAGCTCCGAATCATTTAAAGGAAGAACCTGCCGACTTGATTAAAAAAGCTTGGGACTTTTTTAATAACGATAGTTTTTGGCTCTGTGCTCCCTTCAAAGCTTTTGATCCTGGTACTGAAAGAAAGCTAGTTACACTTGGTGATGGGAGAGAAGGTTTAATGGTGACTTACACGCAAGGTGGTTCAACGCCAGGCGATAGCTATGTCTGGTTTTTGGACGAATTTGGCCGTCCTACTTCAGTTAAAATGTGGGTTTCCATTTTGCCATTAGGCGGAATGGAGTTTACATGGGAAAACTACCTTACCTTGGAGTCTGGGGCCGTTGTGGCTCAAGATCATTGGCTTTACGGAAGCGTAAATATTGAGCTTACAGAGGTTAAGTGAAGGAAATTAACTTCTGACAAATCGTAGTTTATCTGTAAGGAGGTCCAGCTAACCAGCCCACAATGGATTGGCGCTCACCTTTTGTAATTGGTGTTACTCTGTGAATGATGAATGAAGGGAACACCACTATGGTACCTTTAGCTCTTGGAGCGTTTACGATTTTCTGATTGATCATAAACTGAAGATCTCCGCCTTCATATTCATCAGAATCCGAAAGTTGTACCGAAATGCTCAGTTTCCGGTTAGAAGTTTGGCCGGGTCCAAAATCAAGGTGCCAATCAAAAAAATCTCCTTCGCCATAACGCGCTAATTGCAAACCGTGGTGAAAGCCATGAATATCGAAGCCGTAGCGCTCGTTGTTGCTTTGAATGGCTACGCTGGCTAGCTTCTGGTAAATCCATTGGTTTTGGTCGTCAGGAGCAATAAATGTCACTTTAGATCTGCGTAAATCCTTGTCCTCAGTGGCTTCTTGCCCGGCACTTAATTTCGCCTCTTGCGTTTCATGTGTGTCCCATAAAGATCGAACTCGGTTTACTTCGTGTGAAAGAAAAAGGTCGCTATAGTAAATGAATTCTGCGAAGTGGGGATTTTGAGGTAGTCCAAATGGAAAAGTAACCGACATATTAAAAAGTGTTTCGCCAAATCTAGGATTAATTCTGAACACGCAAAAACAAAAAAGCCTTTCTGATTGCTCAGAAAGGCTTTATATAATACAGTTAATAGAGTCTATTCTTCAATAACCAACTCGGCTAATACGACTACGTTGTTGTTCAAAATTTCAACAACTCCGCCATCAATAAGCAATTCTTCTTTTTTACCAGAAGCCATAATGCTCACTTTTCCTCTGCCAAGGGCACTGATCATTGGGGCGTGGTTTGTTAAAACCTGAAACTCGCCTTTTGCTCCTGGAAACGTGACAGAACTCACTTCGCCTTCGAAGACTTTTTTATCTGGTGTTACTATTTCTAGTAGCATAGACATTCTTATTTAGTGGCTTCTGCCAATAGTTTCTCACCTTTCGCTCTAGCTTCTTCAATGGTTCCTACCAAGTTGAATGCAGCTTCAGGAAGGTCGTCATGCTTACCATCAAGAATTTCGTTGAAACCTCTGATGGTATCTTTAATGTCTACAAGAACACCTTTCAAACCTGTAAATTGCTCAGCAACGTGGAATGGCTGAGAAAGGAATCTTTGTACACGTCTTGCTCTTGATACAACCAATTTATCTTCGTCAGACAATTCGTCCATACCAAGGATAGCGATGATATCTTGAAGTTCTTTGTAACGCTGAAGCGTTTCTTTTACTCTTTGAGCACAGTCATAATGCTCATCACCAAGGATTTCAGCAGTCAAAATTCTTGAAGTAGAATCCAATGGATCTACCGCAGGATAGATACCTAGCTCAGCAATCTTTCTTGAAAGTACGGTAGTAGCATCCAAGTGAGCGAAAGTAGTTGCAGGAGCAGGGTCAGTCAAGTCATCCGCAGGAACGTAAACGGCCTGTACAGAAGTAATCGAACCATTCTTAGTAGAAGTAATTCTTTCTTGCATGGCACCCATTTCAGTAGCAAGGGTTGGTTGGTAACCTACCGCAGAAGGCATACGACCTAGAAGGGCCGATACTTCAGAACCTGCTTGAGTGAAACGGAAAATATTATCGATAAAGAAGAGGATATCTCTTCCTTGACCTTCGCCATCACCATCACGGAAGTATTCAGCGATAGTAAGACCAGAAAGGGCCACTCTTGCTCTCGCACCTGGAGGCTCGTTCATCTGACCGAATACGAAGGTAGCTTTAGATTCAGCTAATTTTTCTTTGTCTACTTTAGAAAGATCCCATCCGCCTTCTTCCATAGAATGCATAAAATCATCACCGTAACTAACGATGCCAGATTCAATCATCTCACGAAGCAAGTCGTTTCCTTCTCTTGTTCTCTCTCCAACACCTGCAAATACAGAAAGACCTCCGTGTCCTTTTGCAATGTTGTTGATCAACTCTTGGATCAATACAGTTTTACCTACACCGGCACCACCGAACAAACCAATTTTACCACCTTTTGCATAAGGCTCGATAAGGTCGATTACTTTGATACCTGTGAAAAGAACTTCAGTTGAAGTGGAAAGATCTTCGAACTTAGGAGCTGGTCTGTGGATAGGAAGAGTTTTTTCTCCTTTTGGCTGATCGATACCATCGATAGCTTGACCTACTACGTTGAACAAACGACCTTTAATATCTTCACCGATAGGAACTGAGATTGCAGATCCAGTGTCTACAACGTCCATTCCTCTGGTAAGACCTTCAGAAGAGTCCATCGCGATGGTTCTTACTCTGTCTTCACCTAGGTGTTGCTGACACTCCAGCACTACTACCTGACCATTTTCTTTGGTTACTTCCAAAGCATCAAGGATGTTTGGTAATTTCGCTCCAGCGGCATCAAAGCTTACATCCACTACAGGCCCAATTACCTGGGTGATCTTTCCAATATTTGCCATTCGTTATTGTTTATCTAAGATAGGAAAAATGGGGTTTACTTTTCTGGGTGCAAAGGTAGGTCTAATATCGATTAAACCAAAGGGTTGTAAAGAAAATGAGACCCCGAAAGTTTGCTACTCCAAAAGTGATTCGTTTTTCGCAGTATTTCGTGTTAAAACCTTGACGGAGTGATGGTTTCTGGTTTTAGCTTTGAAGAATAATTCTGAAAGTAGTTCCCACATCAGTCTGAGATGATTTGACGAAAATACGTCCGAGATGGTAATTTTCTACAATGCGTTTTACCAAAGTAAGGCCTAAACCCCAGCCTCTTTTTTTGGTAGTAAAACCAGGTTTAAACACTTCTTTAATTTTGCCTTTGGCTATTCCTTTGCCATTATCTTGAATGTCGATAAATACCGCATTTTCTGATTCTTGCCCTATGGTGATGGTGATTTTCCCAATGCCACTCATGGCATCCACTCCATTTTTTACAATGTTTTCAACAACCCATTCGAAAAGAGGGCGGTTCATCTTTGCGGTCAGATGTGGTGCATCAGCATCGATATGAAAACTGACTTTGGACGAAACTCGAGGTTTCAAGTAGTTGATGGTATTTTCAATGGCATTTAGCAGGTTTTCATCCTTAAGTATAGGAGAAGAACCTATGTTGGAAAATCTGGAAGTGATCATTTCCAAGCGATGAACATCCTTGTCCAGTTCTACAATAATATCTTCTTTACCTTCCATCTGGGGCATACTTTTTAAGTATTCTACCCAAGCCATAAGTGAAGAAAGAGGAGTGCCCAATTGATGAGCCGTTTCTTTAGCCAAGCCTACCCAAACCCTGTTTTGCTCCGCTTTTCTTGAATAACTGAAAGCTAAATAGGCAATGAAGCCAAAAATGGCAATTACCGACAATTGAATATAAGGATAGGCGCTAAGCTGCCTCAGTAATCTCGAATTTCTGTAATACACATACTGAACGCTAGAGATGCTTCCATTCGGGCCATCGCGCATAACAATCGGAATGGGCTCGTTTTCGCTTTTCATTTTATTCAGCGTTCTCTGAATATTGGGGTCGTCTTCGGCATCTAATGATGAATCGTTGGGCTCCACATTCCGCTGAGCCATGATGTTTTGGGTAGCTGAATCCAATATGATTACAGGAAGTGAGTTGTCGGGGCGAATAATGTTGTTCGCAATAAAGGTTAAGCTGGGGCCTTCATCTATTGTGGAAAATTCAACCGCCTTGGCCCAAAGACTGATGTTGTCACGCTCTCTCTGTTTCAAGACTTTTACCAGTTGAGACGTGTAAATAATTGACCCAATGCCAATTACTACAGCTACTATTAAAATGATGTATTTAATAGTAGACTGGTTATTGTAGAAGTCGATGTTTAATGAACCCTTGAACGGATTTTGCATACTGGGAAGTAACGAAAATTATTGAAATGAATGTATAAACAACTATGACATTAGCTTTTCAAGAGACAAACTCATTTTTATCAAGTATTAAATCTGTAAGAGTTTTATCATTAGAATGTGATTTTTAAGTTAAAAAGTAAGGTAAAAGCTTTTTATTTAAGATATCTTTCTAATTTTAATTTCACTTTTTACAGACAAAACATGAAGCTTCGATTTTTAGGAATAGCAATTTTATTCTTGGTTGCTCAGCATAATGGTTTTTCTCAAAATGTAGATGGTGTCTATTTTGCCATAAAGGGAGGGTTCAATCTATCTTCAATGAATTCAAAGCAGGGAGAAGGCAACTATGAATTGCAAACCATTAAAGGATTCAGCGTGTCGGGAGTTTTGAGTTTTCCACTGGCTAAAGGGGTGGGAATGTCCATTGAACCGGGCTATACCTTAAAAGGAGCCGAAATTGACAACGCTGATTTGGATTATAAATTCAACTATTGGGGCGGCCCAATTTTGTTCGATTATTTTTTGAACAATAGAGTAAAAATTAGCGCAGGGCCGGAGATTTTACGCCTTTCAAAAGCATATAATCACACAAGCGAAGGAAATAGGGTAAATATCGGAGGTGCTTACAGTAATGATTGGGAGTTTTCCGGAACTTTGGGCATTAGCTACTCGGTCGATTTTTTTATGGATTTGGGCCTTCGCTATAACAAAGCTTTCACCAATATTTCGGACTACGACCCAATCTTAGATCAAAGCAACAAGAAGAACCAATATGTTCAGTTCTTCTTGTTGCTGAAAATTGCGAACTAGTTATAATTACTTTTTGCTATTGATCAAATGGATAGATGTGGGTTCCTTGAAATGAATTTGGGTCTACTGGCTGTATTTCTGCTCCAAATGAATTGTTGAGCTCCTCAATGATCAAATTTACAATTAGAGCATTTCCTCTGGGGTTAAGGTTAAGTCCGTCAGCTGAGAAAATCCCAAATTTCTCTATTCCAGGATAAAATAAGACCCCATTAATTTCTTTTCCATCTGCCCTTCTGTTAAGGAATGGATCAAAGCCTTCATACATCTGTTGAAAATAGGAAAACATATCAACTACTGATATCCGTCCATTATAGCGAGAGGAAACAGATTCTATGATTTGATTGAAAGAGTTTATCTTGGAAGAAATCAATTGAGCTTCTACTTCTTTTAAGTATTCTTTCTCGGTTAATGCATTGGTGTAAAAATGTCCTTTCGATTTATTTAGGACTGTTTCCAGAGGGAGAAAAATAAGATCTTTTCTGTGTGCATGGCGTATTTTAGGTAATGGTTCCCCTGTATAACCATATGCTTCATCCAAATCTTTGTCTGTTACAATTATGCCCCAATTGAAGGCTCTATCCGAAGCAAAGTCCAGATAGGGTCTTCTTTCCCAATATGGTATGTTGGGGTTTTGCTGATAATAATTATCGAGCTGGGTATTATATTGGGCAGCAGCCTGTACAGTTAGATTATATAATGGAGTTCCTTGGATATAAGGAGTAATATCAAATTTAACTTCAGTGAAAAATGGGAATTTCAAGAAATCAGGTATATTCATCAACAATCCTTTTGCGTTTGGATTGGAAGCTAACAATCCTTCAACTGTTTCGGTTAGCTTCTGTTCAAACAATTCTTCACTGATCAAATCACCGAATGAATGTGTTTCGGGATTAGAAACATTGCTTTGACCTTCAGCCCCATTGGATGCGTATGCTAATATGTCTTCATAGCCTAGATTTAAGAGAAAAAAGGAGGGAGACATTTCCTCTATACTTTTAAGAATGCTTTGACTAAGGCTAGAATAGAAAGCTTGTAAATATGGATTTTGAATTCTGTTGGATTCAGTGAAATCCAATATTTGTGTTTGAGGGAAAGAAAAATTACTAAGTGTCCCATTTGGGTTAATATATTGAAAAGGATCTCCCTCTGTTAGAACTGTTGTGAAGTCTCCAGTATCTAATGAAGGATATATTAATCGGTATTGACCAACGCTTGAATTAAAACTTGAATTTTCGTATATATTGAAACCATTTTCAGAGCTCACAGCAGGTGATGGATAAGAACTGGAAGATTCTAAACCATGAATTTTATTTAGTAGAATTTGAGGAATGGAGCTAGAACTTGAAGATGTTGATATCGCACCATTACTAACTCCACTAAATTGGGTTCCTCCTAAAAAAACTGGATTATTAAAGTCAATTTCGCCTAAGTCATCTTTTATATCTTTTGGTTTCTCAGGAAACTCATATTGACAGCTCCAAATGGTTAAAAAAACTCCAAAAAATAAAATTGAGCGATTTATACCTATAAAAGATTTTATGTATTGATTTCGCATGATTTAAAAAGGATCAAAGGTGAGCGATATGTAGTAGAATGAGGTTATTTCAGGGCCTCCAAATGCATTGAATTGAGCTTGATTCAACACATTGTTTCCTCCGAGACGTATTGCAGTATTGATTGAAGGTATCCTATAGGTAAATTGGAAATCAAAGGTGTTATAGCTTGGAATTTCACCATCAACAAAATTACTCTCCCAGTCATATTTTGAGCGGTATCTCCACGATAATTTGGCTCCAAAATTAGGGGCTATATCGCTATGGCCTAAACTCATGTTAAGTTTGAAAGGAGGAGTGTTGAAACCAGGAGTGAGTGAATCGTTTGATTTTTGAATGATATTAGCAAATGTCATATTGATAGCGAAATTTGTTCCTCCATCACTCGTAACATCATAAACTAATTCCAAGCCTTGCGTAATAATTGGTTTTGTTGAATTATCGGATATATAATATTGGTCACTTGCTCCTGGGTTATTGGCCTGCTCTGCTGCTAAAAGTAAATCTATCGTAGGGCTTGTACGAGGTTTAATTACTCTTGTTACACCTATAAAGTCTTGATAGTGGTTGATATATAGGATTGCTTCTATTAGGCGTTTTTCTTCAATTAAACTGCGGAAACCGAATTCTAAACTCGTAATAGTTTCAGGTTTGATTCCTTTCAGCTGATTTGAGCCAATTACTCCGTCTTGAATGATATTTAGGTATCTTAATCTCAAATTTTCAACATTAACAGTTGCATCAGGTTGAGCTAAAATTCTGTTTACTTCATTGCTTATAGCTTCATTGTAAGCTTCTACTGAACTCTGCAAAATGGCGTTATTGTTTAGGTCGTAAGCCCCGACAACTTGAGGTAACCCCCCGACTATGGTTAAGTCCCCAAGGTTTTGGTTAAAAAATTGCTCTCTTATGTTAGGTAACCTTTGCCCTCTTTGTAATGAGCCTCTTAAAAAAGTATTATTCTTGATTTGTCTGACCGCTGATATCCGTTGGCTTGATATGATGTTGAAATTTTCGTTTTTGTCAATTCTTAACGATGCTGTGGCTTCTGTTTTATCATCTATTTTATGGCTGGCCTCAGCAAATGCTCCAATTTCAAAGTTAGTTACATTATTCCCAGTACTATCGGTAAATATTGTCCCCGCAGATTCGGGGTCATACAATCTGGCACTCATGCCAACCTCAAAATCTGAGAAGAAGTCGCCCCACTTCTTGATTTTCGTATTTGCTTCTAGGTGATAAATTTTTGATTTATCGAAAATCTTGGCACCAAAACCAGGATCTATTGAGGTGATTATCTTTGACCTTAGCGAATCGAATCTTTCTGTTTCTGGCTCAAATCGAGCTAAATAGTTTCCTGGAAATCCAGTGTCTGCTATTCTCCTCGCTGTCTGAAAACCTCCTCTTCCTCCTCTGTATAACCTTTCATATTGGTTGTACCATATGGCATCAGGTTTGGCGGTTTGAATTAATGATTCAGCTAATCTTCCCACATTATAGGTGTTTCCAGCATCTTGCATCGTAGTGTAAGCTCTAACATTAAATGATTTAATATTTAATTCGATTTTATGCTGTTGTATAGAGAAGTCTCTCAGTGCTATCCTGTCATCTCCAGTAATCATAGTTGATGCCTTACCATAAAATGATGCAAGGGATAGTTCTGAATTATCATTAAATCTAAAATGCAGAGCACCATTTAATTTTATGTTTTCTGCATTATAATTCACTAGGTCTTCTTCTTTATAGCCTTTTCTTGTTACAGCAAAAGCAGTATCTCTTGGGGATATATTAAAAATTCCATCACCATTAGGATTTGAAACTCGAAGAGGGACAACCATATAGGCAACTCTATCATCTCCATATATATTAACTCCATTGATACCTTGGTTATCGGAATTTGTAGTGTTTTCAAATGCTGCACCAGGACCAATGTTGTCATAGTTGACTGCTTTAAAATCAACCCCAGAAAGGAAAGAGCCATTTATTTTAAAACCAATTTTGTCTTTGTATGCTGTCGCAAATCTAAGGGCTCCTTCTTTTATAAAGTCATTACCTATACTAATGAATTGCGAATCATACTCATCTGTTCCTAAGGATGCACCTTTAACTTCGAAACTCAAGCCTTGATAATCAAATGGGTTTTTCGACTTCATATCCAGAACTCCGTTGAATGCCCCGTTTCCATATTTTGATGTTGTTGGGCCAGGTATAAGTTCTAAGGATTCTACATCGAGATTACTTGGCCCAACAATGTTCCCTAAAGAAAAACCTAAGCCTGGTGCCTGACTATCTATGCCATCAGTAAATTGACGAAACCTTAAGTTAGTATTAGAGTTAAATCCTCTAGTATTCACTGTGTTAATGATAATGCTTTGGGTTGCTACATCAACGCCTTTGAGATTTGTAACGGCATCATAAAAATTAAAAGAAGCAGTATTTTTTAACTCCTTCATGGATAGCTTCTCAATTTGTATAGGGGAGCGAAGCTCTTCTTGAGATATTTTTTCTCCTGAAATTATTACATCCTCTAGAAGAGTGGATCCAGATTCAAGTTCTATTATTAAATTGTCTGATAGCTTTAAAACCTCTAACTGTTTAGGCTTAAAACCAACGGAAGAGACCTCAATTTGAACAGGGAAATTGGCTACCGCCAGAGAGAAAAGTCCATTTTCATCTGCCGAAACCCCAACTTGTTTATTTAAATATTTAGAGCCGATAAGCTTTATACTTGCATAAGGCACAGCCTTTTTACTTTCTTTACCTATTACTCTACCAAATAGAACTTGTGCTTCCATTTGAGTTTGGAACAAGAAAATAAATGATATTGAAAAAAGTAATAGATACCTTGATATCATTTTTAAAAAGTTGAGTTAATAATTCGGTTTGATTAAGTTTTGCTACTTGCAATTTGATTTAAGAATAGTTAAAAAAAACTATACCTCGAGAAAATCTTGACAAACAGTAAATAACGAGTTTAAATGGATAGGATGGTTGTTTTGGCTTGTGTTTTATAAAAATGACAGAATATTATATGGTAGATTTTAAGTGGTGATGCATATGATATTCGGATGTTTAGTAGCTATAATTACTATTGAAGTTCAGCATCCAAATCGTTTAAAAAGCTATCTATTAGACCTTGGGTTACGTGGTCCATCACCACAATTTTCCACCACTTCACATTATTGCCATGGGCATCTGGCACTAGCAAATATTTATGCGCTAGTTCGGGTGATACATATTTAGCTCGAATGGTAATGATGTTCATTTCTGGGTTTCTGAAGTACTCAATGCCTCTTTCGCTAAGGTTGCTGCAAAGACGATCGGTTTTTGCCATAAGTCTTTGAATTTTGGCTTTCCAGCCATCTGAACCATAAGTGCGCATAATCATCCAAACCGCAATAGCGTTTGCGCCAGATCTACTTCCGATTAATGTGTAATCTTTTCCCTTAACATAGTTTGCCTCTTCCGTAAGGGCGTATTCCATAAATCCTTTTCGGGTTAGATAGATGCCCGTTCCATATGGAGATTGAAGCATTTTGTGTCCATCCAAGGTGAAGGAATTGATTTTCGGGTTTTGAAAAGTATAGTCGAGATTCGAAGTGGTGAAAGGGTAGATGTAGCCTCCAAAAGCACCATCGACATGAACCATGTAATCTACCTTTAATTCATCAAGCCAACCTGTTATTTCAACAATGTCATCTACAGAGCCAAACATTGTGGTTGACATGTTCATAATAGCGATAAAGTGTTTTACGCCTTCTTCCTTCGCCTTTTCTATATTTTCCGAAAGGCTTTCTTTTGTTACTCTTCTTGTGCTATCGTCTACCTGGGTGACAAACGCTTTTAAACTCAATAGTTTCGAAGCCTTTGGCATTGAATAATGAGCGTCTTTAGAATAGATCACTCCAATTTCTTCTGGTTTGGCGTTGAATTCTACTTCGAAATAGCGCTTCAAAATCCAGATGGCTTGAATATTAGCTTCAGTTCCGCCTGAAGCTACATAACCGTCAAAATCGTCTTTTCCTCCTTCAAAAATTTGCTGAGCACAGAGGTCGATCAGTTCTTTTTCGATTTTATGTGTTCCTTGAAATGCAGCTTCCGATTCATTAAGCGTGTGGCAGCCGATGTGGTTTGGGTTGGCAATTAAGGCACTTAGGAATGGCGCATCTTTTAAGAATGGCGCATCATCATAGAAAACCTCGGTATCAAGGTAAGAGGCAGGTAAACCTAGAACAGGTTTTTCTCTATAATCAAGGTTTTGTTTGAGTGCTTTGAATACGGTGTCTTTAATTTTTTTGTGCGAATAGCTTTCCCAGTACATATTCTAAATTTCCATTTCTATTTGGGTCGCAATTTCTCATTTTTTTAGTGAACTGGTATTACGGAAGGCAAAAAGAAAGGCCAAGTAAAAACCTGGCCTTTGATGTTTTGATATTGGTAAGGTGTGTCTTAAATCTTCATTGTAAACCACTTGCTAATGGTTTTCCAGTTCACTTTCACGCCATGCATTAAAATACCTACTCTGTAAATTCTTCCCGCTACCCATGTGGTACCTATAAATCCTAAAACTAGAAGCACCATTGAGGCAATCAATTCGATGGTTGGTACACCAAATGGCAAACGCCCCATCATAATAATAGGAGAAGTAAATGGTATCATGGATAGCGTTACGGCCATGGTGCTGTTCGGGTCTTGCAATACTACGTTTAGCGCAACAATAGCCGCAATCAAAGGAACAATGATTGGGAACATAAATTGTTGGGCATCTTGTAGATTGTCTACAGCTGAACCCACCGCAGCGTACAATGCTGAATAGAGTAAATAAGCGCCTACAAAGTAGAATAGAAAACAAAGTACAATTTGGGTAATTGGAATAGAGCTAAGCGCATTTTGCACTTCAGCTGCTACTTCTTGAGATTGGCTTAAGTCGGCAGTTTGTCCCATTTCAACTCCGCCACCAATTACTGAAAATCCAACCGTGGAAAGCAAAGTGACTAATGAAACCCAAATTAAAAGCTGAGTTAAACCAACGCTCCCAACGCCTAAGATTTTACCCATCATCAATTGGAATGGACGAACCGAAGAAACAATCACTTCAACAATTCTACTTGTTTTTTCATCCAGTACGGATTGCATAATCTGGCTTCCGTAAACAAAAATGAAGATGTAAATCAAGAAGCCGAAAAGGTAGCCAACCCCGTAGCTTAAGCCTGAGTTGCTTTTTTTAGCCTCGCCAGATTCAGTTACATTGTAAGAATCCAGATCGACAGAAACTTTAAGTGAATTGATCACGGCAGGGTCTAAACCAGATCGGTCTAACTTAATTCTCTCCAGTGTTTTTCTAATGTCGCTTGAAAAGCCTTGCATGATTTGCATGCCTGGGTTGGTTTTGGAATAGAAAGCGAAATCATCGTAGAAGGTTTTTGATGTGTCGTCCAAATCAATTTTTGGAATATACATTAAGCCGTAAGCCCCTTCTTCTTGAAATTGGGTTTTGGCCTCTTCTAAAGTGCCATCTACATAATTGTATGTATAATCCGCATCGTTGAATTCATTTTGAAAATATCCGCTTTCGTCTAAAACAAAGACTTCTTTTGGCCCAGAATCACCGTCTCTTGTAGAAAGGTAAATGATTCCGAAAACAATGGTTGGGAATAAAAGTGGAGTTAGAATGGTAGCCAATAAAAACGACTTTTTCTTAACTCGGGTAGTGTATTCTCTTTTTAGAATTAGAAATATCTGTTTCATGATTTTTTACCTCCTTCCACGATTTGAATAAAAATGTCATTTACAGAAGGAATAACCTCCATAAATGAATGAACCTCGGTTTTATTGATCAATTGACGCAAAAGGTCGTTAGGGTTGTTTCCACTAGGAGATTGAATGATGGCCTCGAAAAGATTATCTTCCAAAATGCGGTTTTCTAAAAGTGAATAGGAGGGGTCTAAATCTGAAAATTCTCCTTTGTACTGAACCGTATATTTATTCGATTTAAAGGAGTCTTTGATTTCCTTTTTGGTGCCGTCCAGAATTTTTTCCGACTTGTTGATCATAGCGATGTGCTCGCAAAGTTGTTCAACAGATTCCATTCGGTGGGTTGAAAAAATAACGGTAGCACCTTTTTCGCGAAGTTCAAAAATTTCGTCTTTGATCAAATTGGCATTAACGGGGTCGAAACCAGAAAAAGGTTCATCCAAAATCAGAAGTTTAGGTTCGTGAAGAACCGTAGCAATGAACTGGATTTTTTGAGCCATTCCTTTAGAAAGGTCTTCAACCTTTTTGCCTGCCCATTCCGTAAGGCCAAGCTTCGAAAGCCATTTTTTAACTCTTTCGCGAGCTTCACCAGAACTAAGGCCTTTCAGTTGAGCCAAGAACATCAGCTGTTCGCCCACCTTCATTTTCTTATAAAGCCCTCTTTCTTCCGGTAAATAACCGATAATCTGGATGTGCTTTGGATCTAACTTTTCTCCGTTAATTACGATTTCTCCTTCATCAGCCATAATAATTTGGTTGATGATTCTGATCAATGTGGTTTTACCCGCTCCATTTGGGCCAAGAAGACCGAAAATGGATTGCTTCGGAATGTTTATGCTCACATTGTTCAAAGCTCTATGCTGGGCATAGCTCTTAGATACATTGTTGGCTTCTAGGATATTCAAAATACTGAGGTTTGAGTGATTACTAAGTTTGATAAAAGTGTGTGATACTTTTAAATGTAATCAAATATTGAGAAACCTTTTTGGAAGAAACCTTAGATTCTGCTGAGCGGGTAATGCTACGGCTTTTCGGAATTTAAACCACTTGGTAAATTAATTCTGGGCAAAAATAACGCTGCCCATTGAAAGGTCTATGTTGAATACTAATAGATTTGGGGAATCTTCATTATATGAAGGGCTTACGTACACGTTGCTTCTGATGGGCACAAAATTGTCTGGCATTTTCACTTTTCTGTAAGAAGTGTCCTTAATCCTGATCATCATAGGAATGGATTCCATCGGTAAATTAACCGTTAAATTTCCAGCTCCCACACGTGCCCATATTTCGCTCGATGTTTCAGGAAGTTCTTCAAAATTCATAGTCACCGTACCGAAACCTACTTCAGCCAAAACAGTTTTTGCCCTGGCCATATTTAGGCGATCAATTTCCACATCTCCTAAATCTACATTCACGAGAAAAGTGTCCATTTCTGCCTTGTTCTTCATTTTAGAATGATAACCTACTTTTACGTGGGCGTTGCCCGAAGTTATTTTCAATTTTTCGACAGCAATGTCAGAAAGGTCTACATAGGCTTTTCCTACACCGTAGTTTAGGTCTAAATCGTAGGGTTTGTAGTCGGTGAAATAAATGCTCCAGTAGTTTTTTCCATCGGTCGATTTTCTGGCGAAAATCTTTGAAAGTTTGCTTGAAAAACCCTCTTTTCCGCTTTCGTTTAAATTAAGCCAGGCGTTTAGTACTTCGCCTTGTTGTTGTTGGCCAAATTCGGGGGTTACATATTCTTCTTCACTTACGCCCATTATGTTAATAGGCGTTTCACCATTTCTGGTTCGTATTTCGCATGTTCCTGAGCTGGCTTTTAAAAAGAAGTGTATCTTTTCACAGGAGACATCATTTTTCACTGAAAAATGGTCTTTCTTCTGTCCCTTCACATCCAACCCCGCAATCCCCATACACATGATTGCCAGTAAAAATACCCTAAGCATGAACTAGAATACGTTGAACAGGAAATAGGGTTTCATTATTTAAAAAAGTGGCCTCAGCTAATAAAAAAGGCCTCAAAAGCAGTATTTAACTCTTGAGGCCTTTAGTTTAAGTTTTATAGAATGTTAAAAGAATTCTCTAACTTTTTCGAAGAATCCTTTGTCGTTCTTATCGGGTTTCGGCTGAAAGTTTTCTGATTGACTCAGTTTTTCAAGCATTTGCTTTTCTTCAGCGCTTAGCTTTTTAGGTGTCCAAACATTGACGTGAATCAGCTGATCACCTTTTCCGTAACCGTTCAAATCCTTAATTCCTTTTCCTCTCAAGCGAAGAATTTTTCCGCTTTGAGTTCCTGGGTCTATTTTAATGCGAACTTTCCCTTCAATGGTTGGTACCTCAATACTAGTGCCTAATGCGGCATCGGTAAAGCCGATGTACAAATCGTAAACCACGTTGTTGCCATCGCGCTTTAGTTCATCGTGTTCCTTTTCTTCAATTACAATCAATAGGTCACCAGCAATGCCTCCGCCAGGAGCCATATTACCTTTGCCCGTCATTGAAAGTTGCATGCCTTCGGCCACACCTGCAGGAATTTTAATTGGAATAATTTCCTCTTTCATTTCCAAGCCAGTGCTGTCTACGCCTGTTGGTCTGTGGTCAATGATTTTTCCGCTACCATGACAAGTGCTACAAGTACTGGCAGAAACCATTTGACCCAGCATAGTATTTACCACTTTCTTCTGTTGGCCAGAACCGCCACAAGTTGGGCAAGTTTTAAAGGTAACTCCTTCGGCATTGATCAGTCGATTTACTTTAATCTTCTTCTCAACACCATTGGCAATTTCGTCTAAGGTAAGCTTAAGCTTAATTCTTAGGTTGCTTCCTTTACGCTGACGGGTGCTACGGCCACCGCCTCCAAAGAAGCTTTCGAATGGACTACCGCCACCACCAAAGATGTCTCCAAATTGAGAGAAGATGTCATCCATGTTCATGCCGCCACCTTGTCCGCCAAAGCCACCGCGCATGCCATCATGACCGAAACGATCGTATTGAGCTTTCTTTTCAGCGTTGCTCAATACTTCATAAGCCTCGGCTGCTTCTTTAAACTTATCTTCAGCTTCTGGATTGTCAGGGTTTTTATCGGGGTGATATTTAATAGCAAGCTTTCTATAAGCTTTTTTGAGCTCATCTGCTGTTGCCGATTTACTTACCCCTAATATGTCGTAGTAGTCTCTTTTTGCCATTTTATGCTCCTATCACCACTTTTGCGAATCGGATTACCTTTTCTCCAAGGAAGTATCCTTTCTCTACTGTATCAATAATTTTACCTTTCAGTTTTTCGTCTTCAACAGGAAATTGAGTAACGGCTTCGTGCAAGTCTGCATCAAAATCATCACCTTTTTCTGTTTTCATTACTTTCAAACCTTTGGTCTCTAAAGTCTTGAAAAGTTTGTTGTGGATTAGCTTAAAGCCTTCTTTAATAGAATCCACATCGGTTTGCTTTTCATTGGCTTGTTGGGCTCTTTCAAAATCATCAACCGTTGGGATTAAGTCTTTCATAAGACCTTCCGAAGCCGTTTTGATCAATTCGCCTCTTTCTTTGGCATTTCTTCTTCTAAAGTTTTCAAACTCAGAATATAGCCTTAAATACTTGTCTTTGGCTTCTGCCAATTCTATTTCAAGTTTTTCTTCAGCCGATAATTCTGGAGCTTCTTCTACAGTTTCTTCCTGTTTTTGCTCTTCGTTTTGCTCCTGATTCTCAGTGTTTTCTACTGATTCAGCTGCTTTTTTTTCTTCTTCCTTTTCCAACGTTTCGTTTTTACTCTTCATCGGTGTAAAATATGTTTACTGAATGGGTGCGACTTGCGCCTTATTCATTGCATAAAAACATGCGCGAGGCTGCAATTATATTGCCAAGCCAAATTCTGTGTCAATCTGACATGAGTTCAAAGGATAATTATGGCCGAATGTCAAAATATATGACAAAAAAAAGCCGCTTTTAGCGGCTTTTTATTTGATTTTTTTTTAAGTCTATTTTACTTGTAGTTGACCAATTTTCTCCCACGATGGGTCTACTTCAAGTGTTACAAAGATACTTAGGGCATCATCGTCACTACTTAATTTAGCTTGTTGATTATCCTTTGCCATTTGAGCTATTATTTGGTCAGGAGTAAGCTTATACATTGCTCCGTTGGCTGCGTCAATGATAATACCAATGATGCCTCCGAATATTATGTTACCTAAGAACCATGTATCCATTTCCCTTTTAATTGATACTTCATATGGGAAATAACCAGGCATCTCGATTTTGACTTGATACTCCTTCTTCTTCACTAAGTCATCTTTTCGGTACCCTTTTCTTCTTAATTCTACAGTTTTAGGGGTAGTTCCTAGATTTACTCCATCAACAAAAATTTTAGCTCCAGAGGGACTGCTTGAAAAAGTGACATCCTGATATGCTCCATGAATTATGGATGCACAACTAGATAGAAACACAAATGAAATAATTAGACTAAGAGCAATTGATTTACGCATGAACTTCTTGTTTAAATAAAAAATATAGGCTTAAAAGTAATAAATAACTTATGTCAAAAAATATAAAAAACACATAAATATGTTCTTTATATATAGAAAATTATCCTTGATAAGAAGACTTAATCTTTGTGGTTTATATTAACTCGTTTTGAGTCAGCTTTTTCCAGAGTAAATCTTTCAATTCTTGAAGGCCCATTTGAGCTACTGAAGAAATGAAAAGTGTTGGCAAGCTTTGGGGAAGCATTGTTTTCATTTCTTCCATCATTTCTTCATCCAACATATCGCATTTTGAAATGGCCAGCACCCGTTGCTTGTCCAATAATTCAGGATTGTATTTGGTAAGCTCTACTAGCAAAATATCGTATTCTTTAGCAATGTCATCCGCATCGGCAGGAACTAAGAAAAGAAGCAGGGAATTTCGCTCAATATGCCTTAAAAAACGCAATCCAAGGCCTTTTCCTTCCGAAGCACCTTCTATAATACCGGGAATGTCGGCTACTACAAAAGAGCGGTGGTCTCTGTAAGGAACCACGCCCAAATTAGGCACTAAAGTGGTAAAAGGGTAATCTGCTATTTCAGGTTTAGCTGCCGAAATCACCGAAAGCAAGGTTGATTTACCCGCATTTGGGAAACCTACCAGTCCAACATCGGCCAACAATTTCAACTCAAGAACAATCAGTTCTTCTTTTCCAGGTTCACCGGGCTGGGCAAATCGAGGAGTCTGATTAGTGGATGTTTTGAAATGTGTATTTCCTAAACCTCCGCGGCCTCCGGGCATCAAAACCACTTCTTGACCATCTTCAGTTATCTCGAACAGATATTGTTCTTCAGGTTCGGAAATCTTGGCTACGGTTCCAAGAGGCACATCGAGGATGATGTCCTTTCCATCGGCTCCAGTACTTCCATGGCCGCTACCTCCTTCTCCGTTCTCGGCAAAAACGTGTTTCTGATATCTGAGGTGGAGTAATGTCCACATCTGTTTGTTGCCGCGAAGAATGATATGGCCTCCTCTGCCGCCATCGCCACCATCAGGCCCTCCTTTAGGAACGTGTTTTTCTCTTCTGAAATGCACAGCACCAGAACCTCCATTGCCCGAACGGCAATAAATTCTAACATGGTCGATAAAGTTGGAATTGCCCATAATTGCAGCTTATGAAAATAAAAAAGAAGACCGACATACACCGATCTTCTCCAAATTAATATTTTTTCTGAAAGGCTTAGTTGTGATGTGGCTCTATTGAAGCAGAGATTTGCTCAAAAATGCCATCAATCGAACCTACGCCATTAATTTTGCAAGCTTTGTTTTGCTTTTCGTAAAACGCAGCTACTGGTAAGGTTTTATCTAAGTACTCCTGAATTCTTACGTTGATTTTTTCTTCGTTTTGGTCATCGGCTCTACCGGAAGTTTTGCCTCTTTCCAATAAACGTTTTTTAAGTTCCTCTTGAGGAACATCAAGCATAATCATACAGGCAATGCTTGTGTTGTGCTTACTCAAAAGCTCGTCTAAAGCTTCTGCTTGAGCAACGGTTCTTGGAAAACCATCAAAAATAAAGCCTTTGGCCTCTGAGTTGGCATTTAGGAAGTCCTCAACCATGCCAATCACCACTTCATCTGGAACAAGCTTGCCGTTGTCCATAAACGACTGTGCCTTTTTTCCAAGGTCAGTGCCTTCTCCCAGGTGCTTTCTAAATAAGTCTCCTGTAGAGATGTGTTTCAGCCCGAATTTATCGATTATTCTTTCGCTTTGAGTGCCTTTTCCGGCACCCGGAGGGCCAAATAGAACTATGTTTACCATTCGCTAGATCGGATTTTGAGGGTTCAAATATAGTGAAGGAAATTTTACTCGCCCTTCAATTGATAAATATCTTTGAGATTTCGCCCGTGGGCATCATAGTCTAGGCCATAACCTACCACAAACTTTTCGGGAATTTCGAAGCCTACGAAGTCAAGATTTATGTCGGTTTCAACCTTTTCTGGTTTCACCAAAAGCGTTGCTATCTTAAGCGATTTAGGGCCTCTTTCTTGAAAGAAAGCAATTACTTGTTCCATGGTGAGGCCTGAATCTACAATGTCTTCAATTAGAATTACATGGCGGCCGAAAACATTTTCTTGAAGCCCTAAAACCTGCTTAACAGCTCCAGAACTTCTAACGCCTTTGTAAGATGACATTCTGATAAAAGTGATTTCACATGGAATAGAAATCTCCTTCATCAAGTCGCTGGCAAACATGAATGATCCATTCAAAATGCCAATCAAAAGTGGGTTTTTGTCTTTATATTCAATGTCTATTTGCTGAGCAATTTCATTGACTTTCTCTTGAATTTGTTTAGAAGTTATGTATATGAAGAAGCTTTTGTCATGTATGCGCACTTCAGTTTCATTGTGATTCATAGGTGACAAAGATAGAAAATCATGAGTTACTTGTGGGGGTAAATTAACAAATGAGAGCGGTTGATTTTATATAACATTTATTCGGCTTGAATGAATTGTGTAATTTTTTTTTATCTAAATGATGTCCCTAGAGAGGTTCTCGTTTTTCCGGTTCCTATTAAGGAAACAACCTTAAATATTTAGAAAATTAAATATGCTGCCGAAAAATAATGATGGTATCTCGAGGTACATATGCTAATTTTATAAAAATATAAATTGAAATAATTATTATTTGTAAAATACTTATTTAAATTTAAGTGGTATTATTATAAATAACTAAAATATTATACTTATGAAAAAAATAAAGTACGTTTTTATTGCCGTAGCTTTGTTGGGGTTATCGGTGTTGACTTTTGATCGGGTTGAGGCTCAAGAACCTACAGAGGGATGGTCTACTTATATCGAAATAATAATTAATGGAGAGAAATTTCCAGATTGTGATTGGGATCCAAGGGATTGCTATACAATAATTATTACACCAGAATAATAATCTTAAAAAATTAAGCGAATCCCTCTAGTATACTTTGGATATTGGAGGGTTTTTTTCAATGAATACACATTTAAAATTTTTAGTAATTTTTTTTGTTTTACTTCTTGCCGTGAGTTGCGGAGGAGAAAAAACAACTCATACTCGACTTGACTTTGATTTTAACCTGAATTTAGAAAAGACTAAGGCTTTTGTGAGAATTCAGGATAGTATTCCTCTTTTTGATTCTGTTCACTATTACCATATTACACCATATACAAAGGCCATATATGATAATAAGGTATTAGCGTATGAGATGCCAAACCTAAATCTTTTCCTTTTGGATACGCTCGGGACACCTGTAAGAAAAATTACTCAAAAGGGAGATGGGTTAGAACTGTTGGGGAGTTCTAAATTCGCAAAGGCTCAAATTGGAGAATCAGGTAAGATTTACATAATGGGGACTGGGCCGGCCTATAATCTACTGATATTCTCTTCAGAAGGAGACTTTAAAAATAGGCTGGACCTTTCACGAATTGAGACGGATATTTCATTGTCTCCTTATTCTTCCGTTTACATTGAGGAAGTTTCATCGAATAAAATTCTTCTAACGATGGTCTATTGGAGTAGCTTGTATGCCTCAAAGACTAGACGACTATTAGAAAATGAGTATGGAATAATTCAATTTGAGATTGATACTGAAAGCATGAAAGTGTTGAAAACACAGAGGCACTTGCCTTATAAAGAACAGAGCCAAATAAAGAAATCGCTTGAGTCAGGCTTGTTTTTCTCTGAATTTTCGATGCCATTTTTTTCATATCATGAAGGTTTATTTTTTGTCTGCTATTCCTTCTCTAATGAAATTATTGTTTATGATCGGGTATTCAAAGAGGTAGGCAGAATTCCAATTAAAATGCTGGAAGATTTACAAAAGCCATACTTTACGACTGATATAGATAGAAATCCTGGGGATTTCTTTGAAAGAACATTGATAAACACGAGGCTGCTTAGAGAAAATATAAATCTTAAAAATATTGACTTTAAGGATAGTATTTTAATGGTTCAGTTTCCTGAGGTTTTTCCTGAAGGAGGCTATCCACTACCTCAAAGGAAAAATATTGGAATACGCAGTTCTCTAGATTATGGATACGTTCAAAATATCATCTTAAAAAACCTAAGAACTAAGGAGGAGAAATTTTTGACCTTTAGCCAGGGTCATTTTGATGCGACAATATATGATGCAAATTCCATTTGGGTAGAGTTTGTAAATCAAGATTTTGAAGAAAAATATTTATTAAAATACAACATAATATGGTGATGTTCAGTCGTGTTATTATTATTGTTTTTATTACATCCCTAATATGTTCTTGTGGTAGGGGCAAGTATTCAAAGCTTGACTCTTTTATTGACGAACAATTATTAAAGGATATGGAGCCTTCTGTAGTGTTCGTTTTTGATGAAAATTCATGTGGAGTATGCTTTGATAATCTTATCCTTTCAGCAGAAGATGAGGCCAGAAAATATCTTATACTATATGCTACAAGACAGAAAGAACGATATAATTATGAAAACTCACAGCTATATGGTTTTTTTTCAGCCGATCAAATTACGCCAATAGATTATAATATTATAGGAGAATTGCATTATATAACTAATACAATAAAAGGTAATTATAAGATATTGTATGGTAGCCAAAATAAGATTAATGGGATTGAGATTTTTTAATTCAAAGCTTTTTCATGAGCACTTTGTACAAAGCAATCATGGAATCGATGTCGTGTTTATGTACGATTTCATCGGGGCTATGCACGTTATCTTCAGGCGCGCCAACAAAACACCAATCAAAAGGGTAGGGTGAAACCTGAAGTTCACGGCCATCACTAGAGCCTGCGCCTTCTACCTCCAGTTGATAGTCGATGCCAGATTCTTCAGCAATACCAATGATTTTTTGAACGAAACTTCTGCGCGGAATATTTCTATCGCGCATGGAAATGGCTACACCTTGTCCATGGCTTACACCTTCAGTTACCCAAGTTATATCGCTAATAAGTGCTTGTTTAACGCCCCATTCTTCGAACATAAATTTTGCTAAATAAGGGACGGCTCCACCACCATGTTCTTCCCAACAAGAAAATGCGATTACTCCATTTTCGAGCGTTTCGGCCACTTTCAGCGCATTGAAAACCCCAAGTCGGTTATCTAAATAACACGATTGAACATACTCTTCGTCTTCTCTAAAATCACATTTAAAAACCAGTTCTGTGCCTCTATCGATACCTCGAGGAAACTTGTAATATAGATTGCCATCGTCTTCTTGCAATTCACATTCAATAAGGCCGAGACTATCTTCTCCAACTAATCTATAACCATCTTCGGCTTTTGGCCCACCAATAGGAACAAGTTGGTTTTGGTACCGAACCGTAAAACCAATGCTGTCCATATGAGCGAAAATGGCAGTTTTGGGTTCTCCAAACTTGAGCATAAATGAATCTTGAAATTGATCGCCTTCGATAATTTCAGGTTTTGCACTCCAGTTTGCCGAATGTTTTTTGATATATGAGAGAAGAAAGTCCTTCATGGCCACTTCGTTACCCGATGGCGCATGAATTTGACAGAGTTTTTTCAGTAGTTCGAAATCCATTTTCTGATTGAATTTGGCCAAAAATACGCTTGTCTTTTTGCTTTGCCTAAGATTGTCAGGCTATTTCACCTTTTACCCATTAAACAAATAAGGAGAGAATGTTTCCATTAACTTTGCCGACAATTGCTTGGGAGAATGATTGTACTTAATCAAACAAACAGTATCGGGAATCAATATTTGGCTGAATTGCGCGATGTGGCCATTCAGTCGGATAGATTGCGGTTTAGAACAAACCTTAAACGTTTGGGCTGCCTAATGGCGTATGAGCTTAGCAAAACGCTTCAGTTTTCTGCTAAAGAAGTTCAAACACCTTTGGCTAAAACCGTTGAAAAAGTACCCGCCAAGGATATTGTTATTGTTTCTGTGCTTCGGGCCTCTCTTCCTTTTACCAATGGTTTTTTAGAGGTTTTCGATAAGGCTGAAGTTGGTTTTATTGGGGCTTGGCGAAAAGAAGAAGGTGAAAATATTGAAGTGGAGTTAAACTATGCGGCCGGTCCGGAGTTAGACGGAAAGGTGTTGATTATGGCAGATCCGATGTTGGCTACCGGTCAGTCGTTAGTAATGGCTTTAAATGAAATTTTGAAGAAGGGAAAACCTTCATCTATTCATTTGGCCAGTGTAATTGCTGCTCCTGAAGGCGTTGAATACGTGCAACAAAACACTTCGCCCAACTGTCAGCTATGGACTTGGGCAATCGATGAAAAATTAAACGATAAAGCGTATATCGTTCCTGGTTTGGGCGATGCGGGAGACCTTTCTTTTGGGTCAAAACTTTAATACATGCTTCTGGATATCCTTATTCTTGTTGTTGGTCTTGTGACGTTGATTTTGGGAGGAGAGGTGCTCGTTAAAGGGGCTTCGAAACTGGCTTTACGTTTCAATGTGAGTTCTTTGGTGGTGGGTTTAACTGTGGTGGCTTTCGGAACTTCCGCTCCAGAATTATTGGTGAGTTTAAACGCAGCTTTAAAAAACGCTCCTGATTTTGCTTTGGGCAATGTTGTAGGCTCCAATATTTCGAACCTTACTTTGGTTTTGGGTGCGGCCGCTTTGATGGGCTTTATTCCTATTAAAAAAGATAGCGCTAGGCGCGATTGGCCTGTCACATTATTCGCTTCTGCTTTACTTTATTTCTTCGCTTGGGATAGCATCATCACTCAGTTGGAAGGTGTCATTCTAGTGGTGATGTTACTCTTGTATTTGGGAGTGCTGATTTACGCTACGCGGAAGGAAAAAGGCAAATTCGATGTAGACGAACCTGATGACAAAAATTCACGCTGGAATATGACTAAAGATGGTCTTCAGGTGTTTTTAGGTATTCTTTGTCTCTATTTTGGAGCCGATTGGTTTATTGGTGGAGCGGGTTCTATAGCCGAAGAACTGGGCGTTTCTCAGCGCATTATTGGATTGACAGTTTTGGCATTAGGCACAAGCCTTCCTGAATTATTCACTTCTGTGATTGCCGCTAGAAAAGGCGAAACTGATTTGGCTTTGGGGAATCTTTTGGGCTCTAACATTTTCAATATTTTTTCTATCATAGGAATCACCTCTATTATAAAACCGCTTCAGGTAAATGGAGATATTTTGCATACTGACTTCCCTTGGATGATTGGCATCACGTTACTCATCCTTCCTCTTATGATTTTCCGTAAAAGATTGGGAACGCCTTCAGGTATCATTCTGTTGGTGGTTTACGTTGCATATATCTATTTCTTGTTGAAGTGATGTTGGAGAAGATTCTTACCTATTTAGGTATCTACTTGTTGGCTTGTGTAAAATCCATTTTTCCGCCATTAATGGGGCCAGCAGCAGGCATGCAGCCTTGGGAAATTATCGCCATAACCGTAGCAGGTTTGATGACAAGCGTTACGCTTTTTACTTTTCTTGGAGAGAAAATTAAAAAGAACGTCATTCCTCTTTTCATCAAAAAGCAGAAAAAATTCAGCCCTCAAAGCAGGCGAATGGTGCGCGTTTGGACCAAATACGGAATTTTAGGCACTTGTTTTTTAACGCCTTTAATTCTGTCTCCAATTGGAGGTTCTTTGCTGGTTTCTACAGTTGGAGCACCGCGGAAACAGGTTTTTCTGTATATGTTTCTTTTCGGGCTTTTTTGGGCTACAATCTGGACTTATTCCGTAGACTGGCTTATCGATTTGGGTCTGATCAACTAGAAATTTAAGGCTATCCTATTCCTCATCGGGAAGCATCTCGATATCCTGAATAAGTACTCTTTTAGAAATGGCTTGGCCAGTGGCAGTTGCTGCCAATCCGCCCAATGCAGTTTCTTTATAGCGGGTTTCCATACTTTGGCCTACTTCGCCCATAGCTTCTACGCATTCATCCACAGGAATTACAGCGTTTACGTTCGCTAAAGCGATTTGTGCCGAGCTATTGGCAATGGCCGCAGCACTCGCGTTTCTTACTACACAAGGCACTTCTACCAATCCAGCAACGGGGTCACAAATCAAACCTAGCATGCACTGAATGGTAATGGCAACCGCATTAAAAACCTGATCGATTGAACCTCCTAAACAATATACAATGGCTCCGCTGGCCATGGCCGCAGCACTTCCAGTTTCGGCTTGGCAGCCTCCAACGGCTCCTGCAATAGAAGCTCGCTTTTCCATAATCAATGCAATGCCGGCACTTACTAGCAGCGCCTCATGAATTTTTCTGTCGGGCACATCGTGCAATTCCTGAAAAGTAACCAATACACCAGGAATAATGCCCGATGCACCTGCTGTTGGGGCAGCGACAACACGGCCCATGCAAGAATTTACTTCTTTGGCCGCAAGAGCCCTTGAAATGAGGGTTTGAAATTCTTTGGAAAGAACGGTTACAGGATGATTAAAAACTTTTTTGGCTCCATTATTAATCATTCCTGAACGTGAAGTCATGTCTTCCGAAAGTCCCGTTTGCACGGCTTCTTTCATTACTTGGTAGGCGTTTTCCAACCCCGACCAAATCAAATCTTCGCTTCTTTGTTTTTGTTGAACTTCATATTCAACCACAGCCTGAAAGAGCGGTATTTCACGCTGCTCACAATAGGCCTTCCAACCCTTAAAATCCTCGAAAAGAAAGCTCATTTCACTAGTTTTTTGCAAAGCTAAAGGATTTTGCGCAAACGTTTGAAATGCTTGAGCAATCTCCTGAATTTATATTCAATTCTAACGGTGGGAACTTACTAAAATCTTTCGAGAAAGCTTCGGAAAGCGAGCCTATAGCTTTGGCTAATGGGAAGGTATTCGTTTCCTAGTTTCACTTTGTCGTTGGAAACGGACGAAATAAAGGCCGTATTGATAATAAACGATTGATGAATTCTGACAAACTCCTCTTTGCTCAGTTGGGCTTCAAGATCGCGAAGGTTCATTAAGCTCATCACTTTCCTATCCTTCATCATAAACATGACGTAATCCTTTTGGCCTTTAATGTATAGAATTTCATTGAGTTGAAGTTTCACCAATTCTCGGCCATCTTTCACAAAAATGAAGGCTTTGGATTCTTCTTGCGTTGTTTGGCTTGTTTGAGGTTGAATAGTGTTTTGAACTTTATTCACGGCTTTTAAAAACCTTGGGAAGTCAAAGGGCTTTAAGAGATAATCTATCGCATCGAGTTCAAAACCGTCAATCGCATATTCGGCAAAAGCTGTGGTGAAAATAACTTTGGGCGGATTTCTCAGGCTATTCAGCATGTCAATGCCACTGATGCCGGGCATTTTAATGTCCAAAAAAATGAAATCTACCTGTTGAACATTCAAAAAAGGAAGAGCATCGATGCCGCTTGCAAAATCGCCTAAAACCTTCAGGTTCGATATTCGGCTACAATATTCTAGAAGTAGTTTTCTGGCAAAGGGTTCGTCATCTATAATCAGGCAAGTGAGGTTCATTTGAGTTCTAAAATTAAATGAACAGAAAATTTTTCAGGCGATTGCGATACACTGAGCTTGTACTTTTTGGGATAACTAAGAGCCAAACGCTTTTTCAGGTTTTCGAGCCCAAACCCCGAAGCCTCTTCATTTGAAAGATGTTTCTTTTTCAAAGAATTCTCAACGTTCAATTCGAGGGATTCATTAAGGGATTTGAGTGAAATACGAATCCAATTTACCGTTTGATGATCGCTGATGCCGTGTTTAAATGCATTTTCGACAAACGGAATGAGAATCAGGGGAGCGATTTCGGTTTGTAGATTTACTTCAGTGATGTTGAAATCGAGGTCGAAACCGTTGTTGAGTCTGATGCCCTCCAAATCCAGATAATCTTGAATGTAGCTGATTTCCTTGGCGAGCGGAACGGTTGGTTTGTTCAAGTCGTAAATCATATAACGCATAATGTTCGATAGCTTCACGATTACTTCTGTGGCTTGATCGCTCTTGATTTGACTCAAATAATTGAGGTTATGCAGCGTATTAAACAAGAAATGCGGATTGATTTGCGCTTTTAAATAGTTGAGTTCAGCGGTTAACTTTTCGTTTTCCAGTTCTTTTTTCTGGCTTTCTAGCACAAACCGATCAAGAGTGAACTTGATAAGCGATATGAATACAATAAATGAAGCCAAACCCCAAATCATGCTGGCAACTCGTGCGAAAGTCCATTGATTGTAATAATTGGTTTGAAAAATGCCGCTGATAAATTGAGATTCTAACCAACCTCTGCCGATGATACAAATCGCAAAAACTGCGATGAGACCAATAATGTAAACCGCCAGTTTTTTTCTTTCTAAAAGAAGAGGCAACAACAGGAAATAATGGGCATAGGCGCCAATTATGCTGAATACATGTTGACAAACCACTAGTTTAATGGCTTGCTCGGTTGGGATGTCGTTGGCGTAATCGAAGATTTTAAAAAGCAGGAAAAGTACCCAAAAAGAGGAATGCAGAAGGATAGTATTTCGCTTATCGGCCCATTTCATTGCTTGCAATTAACGCAATCTCAGATTAATGAGATTCAAACTTCTACGTTTGGCCACTTTTAATCGACATCTCTTATGCTTCTGGTGACTGTCTGAACTTGACGATTAAGTACTGAATCTCGTCTAATTTTTCTTCGGAGAATAATTCTTCATGCTTCATTCGAATCATGAAAAGGTCAGCAATTATAATTTTAATCATGGTGCTAACCATGGTGGCAAGAGCCCAAAAAGTCGATACAATTAGGGTGGGACATCGGTTTAAAAACTTCAAGAATTTGGAGCTAGGAACCGTTACCGATTTGGTTTACAATACCGCAAATGGAAAGTTGAATGCTTCCATTAAGAAGAAAACCACAGAACTGGTTGAGGTGGAAGGGAAAGAATTGGTGAAGATAACTCACGAGTGGAATTCGCCCAATGAGCAATGGTCGGGTAGGTTTGAATATTACTGTGAGCCTTACACCATGAAGCCGGTTCAGCATATTCGTGAAACAAAGGCTCAAGGAAAAGAAGCTTTTCTTTTTTCGGAAACCCGAATTGTTGGTTTGGACTCCGTTTCAGAAAACAAGCAAAAGGATTTTGAGCTTTCGCTTTCAGAGCCAACCTACAATTGGGAGATTGATTTGGAAACTTATTCTCTGATACCAATGGGTTTGGGAAGAAAAGTTGTGATGAATTTTTATCATCCTGGAGGACAAGCTCCGCCAGCATTTTATACTTTGGAGGTGATTGGCAGCGAAAAACTAAAGCTGGCCAACGGTGAAGAAATGGAATGTTGGATTGTTTTTACAGATTATGGCGGAACACAACCTACCAGATTTTGGTACACTAAAAAGCATCAGAACTTCGTGAAAATGGAAGGGCAATACCAGCAGATTAAGATTCGCAAAGTACGGTTATACGAGTAGAAACAATTCCTATCTTTGCCGCATGGAATTACAGAACGATCTATTGATCCGAGCGGCCAAGGGAGAGAAAGTTGAAAGAACTCCAGTTTGGCTGATGCGTCAGGCCGGAAGAATTCTTCCTGAATACAGAGCGGTAAGAAATAAGTTGAGCGGATTTATTGAATTGGCTCAAACCCCTGAATTGGCTGCTGAAGTAACCATTCAACCTGTAGATATTTTGGGCGTGGATGCGGCCATTATCTTTTCCGACATTCTGGTAATTCCAGAAGCTATGGGCTTGCCTTATGAAATGGTTGAGAAAAAAGGGCCTTGGTTCCCTAAAACCATTGCTTCTCATGAAGATTTAAAGTCACTTAAAAAGGCCGATGCCAAAAGTGATTTGGGCTATGTTTTGGAAGCCATTAAAATCACGAAGAAAGAACTGAATGGTAGGGTTCCGCTCATTGGTTTTGCGGGCGCTCCTTGGACCATTTTCTGTTATATGATTGAAGGTCACGGAAGTAAAACCTTCTCGAAAGCGCGTAGAATGCTGTATAACGATCCGCTTATGGCCGATCAATTATTGCAGTTGATTACCGATTCAACCATTGAATATTTGAAAGCTCAGATTGAAGCCGGTGCCGATTTGGTACAGGTTTTCGATTCATGGGCCGGTATTCTCGGGCCTGAGCAATACAACAGATTTTCAATGAAATACATTGCTCAAATCTGTGATGCCATTACCGAAGTTCCGGTAACGGTCTTCAGCAAAGGCGCTTTCTTTGCTCGCTCAGAAATGAGGCATTTGAATTGCGAAACAATCGGTTTGGATTGGAGTATGGATATTCAGAATTCGCGCAGATTAATTGGCGAAAACAAAACGCTTCAAGGAAATCTAGATCCTTGCGCACTTTATGCTCCTGATGCTGAAGTTGAAAGAGCCACCAAAAAGATGCTGGATGAATTTGGCAATACGCGTCATATCGCCAATCTTGGCCACGGTGTTTACCCAGATATAGACCCTGAAAAGGTGAAAGTATTTATCAAAACGGTGAAGGAATACAGCGCTAAATTACGAGCTGCAGAATAAGGTTTAAGAGATTTAAGTGTAAATAGAAATCGCTCGGTTTTGCCGAGCGATTTTTTTGTTTCTTATGTTTTCGAGAGCCTAGAAGCTAACCCTCAAACCGATACCATTTTCAAGCAAGCCAATGTTTAATTGCACATTACTGTTAAGTGCTTTGTAATCATCTTTGTTGTAAAGGTCAATCGCCATGTTGATATTCTTTTTCATGGCCGAATTAAAGGGCAAGGCAACAAGTATAAAGCCTGCGCCAATACCTGCCATTCCCCAATTGGCGTCTCCGCCCGCAATGGATTGGCCAAGCGGATATCCAATAAAGTACCCTCCAACACCCGCGAAAATTCCGGCAAAAGTAGAGTTGGTGCGTGCCTTTTTCATATGCGCATATGCTTCAGGATAGTTTTCCATCAATTTCATGGCTTCTTTCATCGAAATTGGGTTTTGGGCATCCTTTAGTTTGCCATTGTGAAAAACCAGATTGGGCTTGTCTTGTGCTTGTATAAGCTGAAAAGAACCAATCAATAAAATAAGAATGATGAATGTTTTCATTTTAAAAATTTGCGCGAATATAGATGGGAAAATGAAATTGTCAATACTGATTATCGATTTCAGAACTTAATGAAAAAGAGAGAGTTAACTGCTGATTCAATCTGCGTTTTTTCGGCTTTCAATTTTGCTCAGCATTCCGTTAATTAGATGGCTTAACTAACCAGAAAATGAAGAGAATCTTACTATCATTTGCATTGGTCACAGCCTTTGCGTCCCTATCTTCCTTTACTTTTAAAACCGACCCTAAGCCATCCTTGAAAGAAAAGGTATTGGAGCTTTCGGTAAAAGTGGAGGATAAAGTGATTGAGTGGAGACATCACATTCACCAAAATCCAGAACTTTCCAACAGAGAATATAAAACAGCTGCTTACATAGCCGAACACCTTAAGAGCTTAGGTATGGAAGTGGAAGAAGGAGTTGCCAAAACTGGTGTGGTGGGTACGTTAAAAGGAGGAAAACCGGGGCCTGTGATTGGTTTAAGAGCAGATATTGATGGCCTTCCTGTTCAAGAAAGGGTAGACCTGCCGTGGGCTTCGAAAGCTAAAGGTGAATATAATGGTGAAGAAGTTTCTGTAATGCACGCTTGCGGTCACGATACGCACATTGCAATTCTTATGGGAGTAGCCGAAGTGCTCTCTCAAGTGAAAGATGATCTAAAAGGAACAGTAAAATTCATTTTTCAGCCAGCGGAAGAAGGCGCTCCGGCTGGAGAAGAAGGAGGTGCTGAACTTATGGTGAAAGAAGGTGTACTTGAAGGTGTTGATGTAATTTTTGGCCTTCATATCAATGCACAAACCGAAGTGGGTAAAGTGCTTTACCGTCCGCAAGGCATTATGGCTGCCGTAAATAGTTTCGAAATCAATATTAAGGGCAAGCAAACGCACGGTTCCACTCCGTGGACGGGCATCGATCCGATTGTAACTGCGGCTCAAATTATTAATAATGCGCAGACTATTGTTAGCAGAAGTATGCCGTTAACCACTCAAGCAGCAGTTCTTTCGTTCGGTAAAATTGAAGGTGGAGTTCGCAGCAATATCATTCCTGAAGAGGTAAACTTGGTGGGCACCATTCGCACATTGGATGCCGATATGAGAACCCGACTTTTTGAGCGTTTCCATACAATAGTAAAAAATACTGCTGAAGCGAATGAAGCTTACGCCAAACTAACTATTGATAAGGGGTACCCTATCACTTATAACGACCCTGAATTGACGGCTTTGATGGGTAAAACCTTTGTGGATGTGGCAGGAGCTGAAAATGTTAATCCGAATATGGATGCCATAACCGGAGCTGAGGATTTTTCTTTCTTTCAAGAAGAAATTCCCGGCTTGTACTTCTTTATTGGGGGTTCTCCCAAGGGGAAAGACGTATTGACACAGGCGCCTCACCATACCCCAGATTTTTATGTGGATGATACCGGAATGCTAACAGGTATTAAGCTGATGAGCCGTATGGTTGTGGATTACGGTGAGCTGAAGAAGTAAATGGAATGGCCTCTACTCAATTACAGATCAAATTGAGCAGAGGCCAATTTGTTAATTTGTAATGGCGGTGGAAGATGAAGCTGTGGAGGTTTCTACGCCTGTTGCCCAGCCAAATAGAGGAAGCCTTAAGCCGAACATCCAAAAATTGTCATCGCTGGCCATATTTCTTCCATATCCAATTTGTACATAATCCTTAAAGAAGGCTGCTGTAAGTCCTATGCCTATTTCAGGCGTATTATCATTGTTGAAATCCAAGGTCGAAACATTTACACCAAGGGCGGGAGTCAAGTATTTGTTATAGAACATTCCTTTTCTTGTTCCCACTTTGAAAAGAACGCTGTAAGATGGAGCCAACTGAAAGTCATTGGAGGTATTGGCAAAATCTCCATTGACTTTATTCGCAAAAATTACGGAAGCTCGAATGGAATTATAAATGCCCACATGAAACATGGTGTATTTTTTCCAAAATAGAGTTTTGTTGAAAGCTTCGCCCGTGCTATCGTTTAGGATAACCGCTTTAAAGTAAATTTGATCTCCAGGTTCTCTTTCTCCAATGGTTCTTAGGTCCAAATCCACTTCAGATGGAATGCTTTTGAAAGAAAGGGAATAAGTGTTCGAAGTAAAGTTGGTCGCGGTTTCTTTCAGATCAGCTATTGAGCCCTCATCAAAGGTTTTCAAAGTGGTTTGAAGTTCTGTTAAATAGCCTTCTCCCACGTCTTTCAATTCGGTAATTACATTTGTAATGTCGGCTGTTAAGCCAGTTTTTAAATTTTGAGCAATAGAAGGGACTCGGGCTATTTGTGAATTGAGTAGCTGGTATAGATTTTCAGCTTGAGTTTTCAAGCTTTCAGCCTGGGTTATTAACGATTGTGTTTCTTGGGCTGTGATCAATGCATTTTTGAAAGACAAGGTTTTAACGTTGGCTGACAGCCTGATTAAATCTGCCTTAAAATCATTGAGAGATTGTTTGAAAGCGCTTACAGGCTGAGCAAACGGCTGTTTTAAAGAAGCAGATAAGCTATCCACTCTGGATTCAAAACTCGTAATGCCGGATTTTAGGATGTCGTCAATTTTTTCTTCCAATTGATCCAAGGAAGATTCCGCTCGGCTTTTCATTTGAGTTAAAAGAGCATCAGCATTATTTCTCAGTGAATCTGCCAATTGTCTGGCTTCGTTAAATGCCGCGGCTTCGCTGGCTGGAATGGAAGTAATGAACCTTGGCACTTGAACAATACCAGTGCTGGTAATGCTGTCGAAACCGTCTATGTGGAATTGTTTTGGCCCCTTAGATGTGTTTAACCAACCGCCAAGTTTGAAACGGGCTGAACTGCTGCTGACAATATCGCTGTATTGTTGAGTGATCTGTTTATAGTAACTATTCAGAGTTTCGAAAAAGGGCTTGTAGCCTTCTGAGGCCACAACATTAGCTGCTAATTTGGCATTTAAGTCTTCATACAGTGGAGTGCCAGAAAGTTCTTCTTGATGTTCGTAAAAGTACATGAGTATTCCTGACATTCCCTCTCGGAAATTGTCTAGGGCCTTTAGCCTTTCATTCCTTGTTCCCGTTGCAATAACGCTATTTAAGGTTTTCTGCTGTAGGCGAAGAGCATAGTTTATGGCTTTTAGCATTTCGCTTGGATATTCATGGTCTCCTAAACTTGTAGCCATGGAATCGAGCAGAGCAGACTTGTTAATGCTAATGTTTAGCATAGAATTGATGTCGACAATGTAAGGCTTCGTAATTTCGATCAGGTCGTTTTTGGTATTAAGCTCCTTGACTTTGATAACTTGAGCCTTCAAACCAATAGTAAGCAAAAGGCCAAATGCTATTGAGAATATTAACTTTTTCATGGTTTTAGGCTTTGCTGGCTTGAGTAAAGGCGAGTGTAAGTACGAAGTTGTCCGGTACTTTAGAAATCTCTACACAGAATTCAGCTTTATTCGAAAGGGTTAGACTGGTGCAAATCAATTGATCAGGAATAATGGAGCTCACCTGAATGGTTCCGTTACCAACAGAGCTCTTCAGATTAGCCCATTGCGTATTGTTCTTAATCCAAATTACTTGTCGGTTAAAGCCAGCTGTAGGTATTGCCGCCAATTGATCGGCAATAGCGGCAGCTTGCTGAGCTTTTTCTGAGTTACCATAAATCAATATGGTAATCTTGTCATTTTGTAGAGCTGCATCGAAAGCCGATTTGGCTTCATCAGCATTGTCTTCCGAAAGAATAATGGTGTTGTTGAGAGACATGGTTCTTATGTTTTGATAAAGAAATTATGGTTTTGGTATTTCGTTTTCCATGCGTTTTGCCACCAATGTGGTAAGGCAACTGGAACTGTTTAATTGATCTTCCCAATACATGCTGTGTGCCTTTATGCCGGAAAGCATGATAAAACCAATAGGGTTAAATCGCTTTTTGGGAAGCACATTAAAAGGAAGATTTATTGGAATAATGGCGTTGTCGGTAACCGATCTTTCTGCACTTCCCTCTTTGTTGTCTTTTCTGAAATTGGAGGAAAGAATATCAGTGGTGGAATACACATTATACCACTGTTTTATGGTGGATGACTTGTACTCTCTGTCTGCAAAGTAGCTTTTCCAATAAAGTCTCACAAAGTCAAATGGGCAGCCAATGGTCACCAGCGTGGTCAATTTATCGGCAACGCGAAAGCTGGTAGCGCCCGTCATAGGAAATATGGTGTCTAGTGCTATCATGGTTCCAAAACTGTAAGCCGTCACAGTCACTTGCTCGTAGTTGTTGTCGTCTTCGGCCACCTTTTCTAAAAGCTCTTCGAATTTCCCTGTTAGGTTCAGCCTGTTTTTAGCTACGCTGAAGTATAAGATCATACAGACGAATTCAGTGGCCATTTCAGTAACGAAAAGCTTAAAGTCTGGCATCACCAAATAGAACAAGGCAAAGAAGCCGATGAGGTATTCTGCCTTGCCTTTCATAAAAGCATAAGCCGCTTCTATTTTTTCGCCCAGCCAATAATTTTCAAGGAAATGGTTGAAATCGGGAAGCTGTTTAAGATCAACCATGTCGCCAATGGCAACGGGGAAGGAAGCCACCAAAAAAACTCCGAATAATGCCAATAGAAAGAGGATAAAGGCAGCATACATAAACTGGCCTGAACTTCCCTCCGAAATTCCTCCTCTTTTATTGAATAGCCTTCTTATGGTATGGTAGGCTACTTTTGGCCCGTTGAGCATAAGAATTAGAAAGAGCAGAAAGCTTTTGTAAATGAGATTCTTCTTCCGAAAATTTTCGGTGAGTTGTTCCACATAGCTGAACTCGTAGATGTCGATGATATGTCGACTTTCTTGATTTAGTTCCTCGTAAACGGCAGCTACTTGTGTTTTTAAAGAGCCATCAATACCAAATGGTTCTTCCCGAATCTTGATGCTGAAGCGCTTTTTTTCATTCGGGTCGTTAATGTCGATTGCCTTAACATATCGATGAGCAAACGCATTAATGGATTGATCTGTGAAACTTGAGCCCAAACCGGGCATGTAAATTATGGCCTCCATAAAAATGACCTACATGTTTTAAAAGTCAATAAATTACAAAGGTTTCATGGTAATATATAATGGTGAAGCTGAAATTCTTTCAAACTATTCGCCTATTCCTTTTGAGAAACGGAATGGTTGCATATATTTGCAACTGATTGGTTGCTTAAAATCTAAACTTCATATGAAAAGAGATATTTTTCAAGCTATTGCAGACCCAACGCGTAGGGCAATTTTGGTACTCATTGCTGCTCATGCTATGACACCTAATGCATTGGCTGAACAATTCGACACCACAAGACAGGCTGTTTCCAAACACATTAAAATTTTAAGGGAATGCGATGTGATTGAACAGCAGAAGGTGGGGAGAGAGATTTTTTACCAGTTAAAAATGGAGAAAATGAAAGAGATAGATCAGTGGTTGGCCCAGTTCAGGCGTCAATGGGAAGACCGATTTGATCAGCTCGATCAAGTATTGTCAACGCTAAAAAGAAATGAAAATGAAAACTAGTCTATTGATGGATTTTTCTGTCGACAAAGAAAACAGTACGGTCATAGTAAAGCGCGAATTCGCTGCCGATAAGGATAAGGTTTGGGCCGCTTGGACTCAACCTGAAATATTGGATTTATGGTGGGCTCCAAGACCATGGAAGTCGAAAACCAAGAATATGGATTTTAAAGAAGGAGGCAGAAGATTGTACGCAATGCAAGGGCCAGCAGGAGAAGAGCACTGGGCTATTGCTGATTACACCTCTATTTCTGCGAAATCAAACTTTAAGCATTACGATGCCTTTTGCGATCAGAACGGGAACATCAATGCAGATTTTCCGCGCTCAAAATGGAATGTGGATTTCAACGAAACTGACGGAGTGACTACTGTTTTGGTAAAAATCAAGCATGAAAAGCTATCTGACCTTGAAATGATTATAGAAATGGGCTTTAAAGAGGGCTTCACTATGGCTTTAGATCATCTAGATGAAGTTTTAGCCAAAGAAGATTGATCTTAAAATTAACCCTCCAAAGATTGAATCCATTTTTGGAGGGTTATTTATTATTTCTGCGAACCCTCATAGGAATGGTTTTAATTCTAGAGAAAAGCATTCTGAAATAAGTTCAGAATGACTTATCTGGACAGTTCTCTATCAAGAAATAGAGTATTGTGATTCAATAATCAAGGGTGGAATGATTAATACCCAGCGGCTTGGCCATCTTTTCTGGATTCCGAAGCACCCAAATAAACTTTATTAATAGCATCCCACATAATAGCTTGATAACCTCCATAGCTGCCTACATTCCATGAGATTTTGTGGCCCATTTTAATCAGTTCGCGAATCACTTCATAATCGATTCCGCTTTCCAATTGAAGTGTTCCTCCATCTTTCATTTGTTCATCTGTAGGCTGTGAAGAACCTGTATGAAGAATTCTTGGTGCATCACCAGCTTCTTGTAGGTTCATTCCAAAATCAATAAGGTTTACCACAATTTGAACGTGGCCTTGTGGTTGGGTAGCTCCGCCCATCAATCCAAAACTTACCCATGGTTTGCCATCTTTTGTAATAAAAGCTGGGATAATGGTGTGAAATGGCCGTTTGTGAGGAGCATAAACATTGGCATGGCCTTCGGTAAGTGAAAAGAGTTCGCCTCTATCTTGAAGAATGAAACCTAAGCCGGGAGGAGTCATTCCTGAGCCCATTCCTCTGTAATTGCTTTGAATCAAAGAAACCATATTGCCTTGATTGTCTGCAACGGTCATGTAGATGGTGTCGCCATCTTTCAGTTTTCCTGCCGGGAAAGAATTGGCTGCTTTTTCAGGATTGATGAGCGCTCTTCTTTCTTCTGCATATTCATCAGAAATAAGCCAATCGATCGGGGTTTTGTAAAAATCTTGGTCGGCATAGAATTTCGAACGATCCTCAAAGGCCAGTTTTTTTGCTTCCGTAAAAGTGTGAATGTATTCTTTGCTGCCGAAACCCATAGATTGAATGTCGTAACCTTCCAAAATATTCAGCATTTGCAAAGCCGCAATACCTTGCCCATTTGGAGGAAGCTCCCAAACATCATAACCTCTGTAGTTTACCGAAACAGGTTCTACCCATTCAGAAGTATGTTCGGCTAAATCTCTTTCGGAAAGAAAGCCTCCCAACTGCTGAATATAATCGGCAATGGTTTTGGCCACAGGGCCTTTGTAAAATGCATCGCGGCCACCTTTGGCAATTTTTTCAAGCGTATTGGCCAGGCCTGGATTTTTAAAAACTTCTCCCTTTCTTGGCGTATGCCCGTTGGGCATGTACGTTTCTTTAAAGCCCGGGAATTTATCAAGGTTTTTAGCACCTTGTTCCATATACCAAGCAATCAATTCGCTAACCGGAAATCCGTTTCGAGCATAATCAATGGCGGGTTGAAGAATTTCTTTCATCGGTTTTGAACCGAATCGTTCATGCATTTGAAACCAACCATCAACTGCTCCTGGCACAGAAACTGGTAATGGGCCATAAGCAGGAATGCTTTCATATCCGTTCTTTTTGAAATACTCTAAAGAAAGGTTGTATGGCGAGCGGCCACTGGCATTAAGGCCATACAATTTCTGGGTTTTGGCATCCCAAATAATAGCAAACAAATCGCCTCCAACTCCATTTCCAGTTGGCTCTACGAGGCCTAATGTCGCATTTGCCGCAATGGCCGCATCAATAGCATTGCCTCCGTCTTTCAGAATGTCCAAGGCCACTTGAGTAGCCAAAGGCTGGCTTGTGGCAGCCATACCGTGCTGAGCAATTACTTCCGAACGCGTGGCAAACGGTTTTCCGGTAATTCTATCTTGGGCAGAAACAAAATGTACGGAAATAAAGAGAATCAGAGCTAGAATCTTTTTCATATCGATCGGGCTTTAGTTGGTGATTTCGGCTCCGCCAAAAATAGCTGTTCCTTTCACATAGAGTTCTCTAGAGCTATCTGGATTCGTGTCTATCATGGTTCGTTTATCGGCCATTCCACCAAAAATCCCTGTCACGTGAACATGAACTTTCCAGTCTTGAGGAACGCGAATTTTAGAGCCTCCAAAAATATAGAGTACTTCAATCACATGGCGACCTTCGGCCAGTTTCGATTGTGTTAAGTCTATATTGGATCCTCCAAAAATGGCCGTCAACATACCGCCTTTAAAGGCCATGCTGTTGATAACCTTATCTCCGCCTCCGAAAATTGCGGTGTCATCTACCTTGTCCGCATCAAAATAGCCAGAACTTCTTTCGCTGTATTCTGTGTTTTGATCACCCTTGCTGCGCGAAATGATTGCAAACCCGATTAAAACGAGCGCTATAGGCCAGAGGTCAAAAATATTAATATCTAGTCGGAACCAGTCATCGAGGCTCAGCAAAATACCGATACCCATAAGTATGCCGCCAGCTTTTACATTTTCCTTCTTTATAACTAAAACCGCCCCAATGAGTATCAGTATGTTTTCCCATTGGAAAAGGTAGTGTCGTACATGCCACGAAATGATATCGAGGTTGTCCAATAAGAAAAGGGTACCTAAGGCAATGAAAATAAAGCCGACAAGCGCATTACGATTAACCTGATTCATGAATTCGTTTTAATGAATTTAAAAGTAGAAAAGAACCTTCCGATTTACAAAAAGGCGAGGTTCAAATGGTGTATAGTCTGTTTGAAATCATTTAAAACTTGTCTACTTTTGCCAACCCAAGAAAAAACCATGCGCACGTGGTGGAATTGGTAGACACGCCATCTTGAGGGGGTGGTGCATTAATTTGCGTGGAAGTTCAACTCTTCTCGTGCGCACATCGATTAAAAAGCCTGAGCAGCAATGCTTAGGCTTTTTGTTTTTCCAGAGAATTAGTGGTGATAAAAGCAATCCTTCAGCAGGTTAAATAGATGTTGTTATATAGCATGTTGAAATATCATTATTCATTATAAAATAAATTTTATTGATTGAAATATATAAAAAAGCGTTTCAAATACGATTATTTCAATTTTGCACGGTATTCAAATTTCTTTTTAAAAAAGGTAAGTCCTTAAGCTATAGTATATAAGGTTAAGTTTTCTATCTTTGGGCGTTACCTAACACCTAAGAAACACCGTGGCCAACTGCTATCTCAGATTTGGGAGTTTTCTCCCTATTGCTGTGATTTGTTTGTTGTTGTTTTCCTATGGCTCACCAACCATGGGGCAAAGCAATCAACCGGAAAATGGTTTTACCATTTCCTTTGTTAAACCGACCACCTCCGGATCGGTTAGTCAAGTTGCGTCCAATGTGCTCAAGGTTAATAACAACACCAGACGCAAAATTTCTTATACCTTAGATATTTCTTCTCCTGCTGGCTGGACAAGCCTTTTGGACAGGGAGACTGTTTTTGAAGTTGCCGCGGGCGATTCATCTTTCATTCCAGTTAGAATTTTACCTGATAAGAATGCCGAAGGCAATGTTTCTTATTTTGTCAATGCTTCTGCTGTATCTACTCAAAACATTCCGCTGGCTAGTACTCCTTGGGGGCTTGAAGTCTCAAGAGTTTCACGATGGAGGGCTACGGTTTTAGAGAATTCAGTGTATTTCCCCGCTGAAGGTGATACCACAAGTTTTAGGGTGAACTTCACGAATCAAGGTAATTCTGCCGAAGATCTTTACGTGGTGTTTTTGCCTAGTCCAAAGATTAAGGTGATAGATAGGCAAGGAAATGCTTTTGCCGAAAATGCCTTTTCATTGCATATGCCTGTTGGGGCCGATACTACAATCCGCATTTTTGCTCGATATGGGGAAGATGAGAAGGAGAACAACTTCTTTAACAGCAAGCCTATGGTTGATCGTGAGATTGCCGAGGCAAATTATAAAGTCCAAGTTCAGGTTCGTGATAATTCACCTAAATCCAACGTCTCTGGAGGGACGGTCAATTTGCTCCGAATTGGAAGTGTAAAGGACATAGAGAACAAGGAGGGTACGGCCTCAATCCCGATAAATTTGCAGTTCAATTCGTATAATTTATTGTCTCAGTTTACCAATTTCAGTTTAGACCTTTCGGGAGATGTGGAATTTTCAGAAGCTCGAAACCTCCGCTATTACTACCAAACTATCATTTCGAGTAGCCCTTTGGTAGGAACTCAGTTTCTCAGCTCTTATCGCTTTTTGCAGTACAATACGCCTAAATACCAGGCTTCGATCGGAAATATTGGAGACAACATGGAGCTTCTACTAAATGGAACAGGAGTAAAGGGAAGTTACAGTTTTGGTAAAATAAAAGTAGGCGGAATTTATGTTACCAGACAGCAAAATGCCAACCTCAACATGCAGCTCACCAATTTGGGGGCTCGCGTGAGCTATACCAATAAGAAGGCTCTTCAATTGGAGCTGGAAGCGGTTGATAGGCATGATGAATTCAATGATATTCATGGAAATCTGGTGACTTCAGATGCCAACCTTAAGCTTCCCGGTAACCAGCTACTAAGGGTGAATGCGGGCTATAGCATTGAGCGACACACGCAAAGTACAAATCCGTTTTCTACCACTGGTTTTGGTGTTGGTGCTAAGTATAGCGCAAAAATTCTAGGGGTAAATATTGCTTCTCAAGTTCGGATGAATAGCCCTAATTACTTGTCGCAATACAGAGGAACCTCTTCTTTAACTTTGAATGCTCGATACCCGCATAAGGATGGGCAATATTTGGGCGTTCGGGTAAATGTGAACGAGAGAAGCCCTGAAATTTACAGCAAAGGGCAACTTTTCACTGTGAGGAAGTACAAGCGTAATTACTACGAACTTCAATATGGTTTGAATACTGAATCGGGTAATTATGTGTTCTATCCAAGAATTCACGATGATGAAGTACTCGGATTGAGAGCTTTTACTGCGGGAGGCGGGCTGCTTTTCAGTTCGAACCAGAGTACCGATGTAAAGATTTTCAGCCGTTTTTATGCAGGTTTTACCAAAGCGCTGGACTATAATATTGATCCATATTTGGTGGCGCGATGGGAAAACACGCTGCGCTACAAAAACCTAAATGCCACGGCTCGCTATTATTATGGCCCATATAATGTGCTCGATAATTTAAGGGTTGTGGAAGACGGCATTACTCCCCAGAGCTTGTTTTTTTCTGCTTACGCTACGCTCAACTTCAGTAAGTTGAATATGACCGTTCGCCCTATGATTAACCTCAATTATGAATCGGTTTTGGCGAGGGTGAGAACCAACTTCAGTCCCGTTTTAACTTATTTTTCAAAGAGTGGATTTCAGTATGCCATTACCACAGAAATGTTCAGCATAAATCAGGGCGAAAGTCCTTTGGTAACGGCCAACCCGACTGAAAATGGAGTGTACAACACGTATTCCCAAACCAAGTTTATGCTTCGCTTTAGCATAAAAAAGACCTTCAATATTAAGCGGCCTGGTAGCAAGGTGCACGAGTTAGAAGTGGTGGTTTTTAAGGATTTGAACGGAAACAATGTGAGGGATGAAGGTGAAGATTTTGTGCCTAATGCACTCATTACGGTTCAAGATGCGACCTTAATGACGAATGAAGATGGAAGCGTAATCTTCAAAAATTTGGCTCAGGGCGAATACAAAATTCAGTCGAACTTGATTACAAATGAAGAAGGCTGGTTCAAAGGAGATGCCCAATCTGCGTTGCTCGATAGTGATAAAACTGTATTTGTGCCTCTGAAAAAGGGTGTGCAAGTAAGCGGAAATATTCTGTTGCAGCAGGCGCAATATTCTGCCCTTTCTGAAGAAGGAATGGACTTGAGCGGAATCAGAGTTACAATGAATGATGGGCGTGGAGGTACATTTTCTAGCCTAACAGATCAGAACGGAAAATTCTATTTGTATGTGCCTTATGGATTGTACACGGTTCGGGTAAACGAACAGGCTGTCGACAAGCAGTTTCAGTTTGCTCAAAACAGCTATACCATAAATATCAATAATTCTAAAGTGAATTATCAGGTGACTTTCTATTTGATTGAAAAGTCCAGATCACTGAATATTAAGAAATTCGATAATAAAGAATAAAACCAATCAATATACTAAAATGAAAGTTGAACTTAGACTTGACTACGTCAAAGCAATAATGAGAGGAGCATGCATAGGCTTGCTGCTGTTATCCGCTTTGGATGGCTATGCTCAAAAAATTTCTACTTCGCCAACCCGGTTAAACTTTAAGGTTGCGCCAGGGGGAAGCCAAAGGGGAAAGGTGACTGTAGCCAACAATTCAAACGAAACCCACGCTTTTCAGGTAGACTTTGGAGATTTTGATGCCACCAGGGCCGGAAAAAGTAAATTTCTTCAACAAGGAGAAATGGAAAGATCTTGTGCTTCGTGGCTCAGTGCCGACCCTGCTTACTTTGAATTAGCTCCGGGCGAACAGCAAGAAGTAATTCTGGTGATGGATGTTCCTCAAGACTCTTCGGCATTTATGGCCCGCTGGTCGGTGGCATATATTAGAATTGCTGAGGAGAAAAAGGCCCAACAAAAGGGGAATGATGGACTTGTGGTAAACCTAAATCAGGCATACCGTTTTGGAGTTTATGTATTTCAAACGCCTCCAAATGCAAGTGTTTCCAGAGGTGAAGTGGTTGATTTTTCTTTTGAAAACAACGAACTCAATCTGGAGCTTCGTAATGTAGGCGAAACCTTTCTGAGGTGTAACTCTTATGTTGAACTTACCAATCTTTCCAATGGAGAGACTTTACGATTAGAAGCTCAGAATTTCACAGTTCTTCCTGCCAGTAACCGAGATGTTCGGTTTACACTTCCAAATAATTTGGCGCCAGGCCGATATTCAGTGCTTGGTGTGATGGATTATGGCAGTAGGGATGAAATGGCTGCAGCCGAAATCGAAATTACAATACCAGAAAAAGGAAAATGATTTATATCACTGTAGAACATTCGCCACGAAATCGATTTAATGGATTCTAATCCCATAAAATTTTAGAAAAACCAGTATTAATTTCATGTGAATGATTTTATATATGATTATAAATATATATATTCACGTGACAAACTTTTAACCTAAACATTTTAAGACAAATGAGAAAAGTGTTCCAACTGAGAGCGCTTGCTGTAATGGCAGTTCTTTCTTTTGCATTCGCTTCACAAGCCAATGCTCAAGTCCTTCCGGACGACAATGAATTCGTTTATGTAGCTATGGATCTTCAAGGTGTGCTTGACCTTACTTTAGCTACTGATTCTAACGTAGAATTCACTTTCAACACCATTCCTAACTACGTAAATGGTATTATTAAGCCTAACGTAACTGAATTGAGAGTTGAGTCTACTGTGCCTTGGGATCTTTATGTTCAAGCTGAAACTTCTAACTGGGCTCAGCTTCAAGCTTTCTCTAGCGCTGGTACTTCAACTGTTCCTTCTACTTTGTTAGAGCTTAGAGTTATCGATGGTGCTGGTTCTTCTGCACTTACTAACTTCACTGCTTTAACTGATACTCGTTTGGATATCGTTGGTACTGTTGCTGCTGGTGATGGTATTGCTGCAGGTAGCTACTTGACTACTCCTGATTCTCACTTCTTCAGAGTAGACTACAGAATTATTCCAACTCTTACTGCTGAGTACCAAGCTGGTTACTATGGCTTGAATGTTATTTACACATTAGCAGAAGATTTATAAGAAAAATCATTATTTACTAAGACGTAGTAAATAAGTTAGTTCGATTTATGTTGATTGGTAAAAGAGGTAGCATATTGCTACCTCTTTTGATATATCTAGCGAAAAATTGTATGTTAAGAGGCTTTTGCTTTATACTTCTGGTCACCCTTAGCACCTCTTTGTGGTCTCAAACCCTTGATATTACTATCACGCGTGGGACCAACCTCAATTTTACGTTTAACACCATAAAGCAGTATAATAATGGTGTAGTATTGGCCGGAGCCACTGAATTTACGGTTGAATCTTCTGTAGAATGGGATTTATACGTTGGGGCTCAAACTACAACCCCTGGCCAGTGGGATTTGCTAAATGCATATTCCAGCGGAGGCACTAATGTTGTGCCTATTTCTATCCTTGAACTTCGGGCAACAAGCCCTGGAGGAACTTCTCAACAAACCTCATTTTTTCCTTTACAAGATCATTCTAACCCAGTTTATATCATAGGAAGTGGCGCGGACGATCCTTTAACCAACAGCGGAATGGGAACAAACGCTCCTGGAGATTCTCGTAATAATGCCTTTACCCATCGCTTTCGCATCGATTACAAACTTACACCCACCATTGCTTACACCCCAGCTGCTTATTCGCTAACCGTGGTTTTTACCATTGCCGAAGATCTTTAAATCTACTTCTGTATTTTCTTGTCCTAGAATCGGCTTATTTTAGCATTTCCTTACCTCAATGGGTAAATTCATTTTCATTTAAAAACTAATCATATGAGCATCAATGTATCCCTATTAAAACGTATTTGTGAAGTTGCTGGAGCTCCAGGTTTCGAAAAGAGAGTTCGTGACATGGTGATTGAAGAAGTTACTCCTTTGGTAGACGAAATTTCGGTAGATAATATGGGCAACGTGATCGCTGTTAAAAAAGGCGTGAACAACCCTGAGGGGAAAAAGGCCATGGTGGCCGCTCATATGGACGAAATTGGTTTCATTGTAACTCACATTGATGAAGGTGGCTTTGTTCGCTTCCATACTTTAGGCGGTTTTGACCCAAAAACACTCACGGCACAGCGTGTAATTATTCATGGTAAAGAAGATGTAATTGGTGTAATGGGCAGTAAGCCAATCCATGTTATGTCGGCCGAAGAGCGCCAGAAAGTAGCCAAAACTTCAGATTATTTCATCGATTTGGGTATGTCGAAGGATGAAGTTGAAAAGGTGGTTTCTATAGGAGACCCAATTACCAGAGAACGCGAATTAATTGAAATGGGCGAATGCGTAAACTGTAAATCCATAGACAATAGAGTTTCGGTTTTCATTTTAATAGAAGCTTTGAGAAACCTGAAAAACAATCCATATGACGTTTATGGTGTGTTTACTGTGCAAGAAGAAGTGGGATTAAGAGGTGCCAATGTTTCAGCTCACACCATCAATCCTGATTTCGGTTTTGGCTTGGATACAACCATTGCGTTTGATTTGCCCGGTGCTCAGCCTCACGAAAGAGTTACCGAATTGGGCAAAGGAACCGCGATTAAGATCATGGATGCTTCTACCATTTGTGATTATAGAATGGTGAGTTTTATGAAGAAAACGGCAACTGAAGAAAGCATTATGTGGCAACCTGAAATTCTAACTGCGGGCGGTACTGATACGGCAGGTGTTCAGCGTATGGGTAAAAACGGAGCGATTTCAGGAGCCGTTTCAATTCCTACTCGCCACTTGCACCAGGTAATAGAAATGGCTAACAAAAATGATATCCAAGCCTCTATTGATTTGCTGATTGCTTGTTTAGAAAAGCTTGATACTTACGATTGGAGTCATTAAAAATATCTGAGGGTAGGCTTTGGGCTTACCCTCTTCCTAATTTGAAACCCAAATAGGCTACTGTCATGCCTGCAACTACGCTCAAACCAATATAGAGAATAGCTTGAAAGGGCTTGTCTTCCAGAAGAAGTGTATTGCTTTCGTAAGCAAAGGTCGAAAAAGTAGTAAAGCCACCGCAAAAACCACCAATTAACATCATAGCCAGTTGGGGAGGAACCAGTTTATTTTGTCCTAGAAGCCCCATTAAAATCCCGATGATGAAACAGCCCAAAACGTTCACCACAAAGGTTCCATAAGGAAACATTGCCGGGTACTTTGTATGAAGCGATGCCTGAATTAAGTAGCGCAGTGCGCTACCCAAAGCTCCGCCTATGGCTACATAAAGGGCGTTTTTCAACATTATTCTTTCACTTCTTTTTTAGCAGCTTTTCGCTTAACGTATTTATAAACTTTGTCGTAATCGCTGTTTTCTTGATTAGCGATTTTAACATAGCCTTTGTTGTTAAAAACCAGCTTCAACTCCTTGTATTCAGTTTTATTGGTTTTGATCACAGTTTGTTGCCATGCGCCCAATTCAGAAACATCTTGAACCGATTTGAAAAATCGAAAAGGGTAATACACATGAATTTTGTCGTGACTGATTTTGATCACTTTATAATTGAAAATCAGTTTATAAAGCAAAACAGAACTAATAATGGCTAGAAAAACCAGTGCTACAATTCGCCAAAATCCGTTTGGATCGGCCAATACTTGGCGCATAAAATAGAGAGCTCCCAGCACAGAAATTACTGTAAAAACTGTAAGGGAAAAGATGGTTTGACGCTTAGGCCTTGAAATTATCATGGGGCTACGAATTAATCAAATCTTCTCTGAATTCACTAATATGGTTTACAATGTCGGGGAAAAAGGCTCGGAATTCCTGCTCAAATTCTTCGTAGTGCCTAGTTAAATCCTGAACCGCTTCATCCATTTTCGAATCAAATTTAGTTCGCCTCGACATGCCGGTTAACGCTCTGTGAATTCCTTTTAGTTGAGCATAACCCATCAGCCAATTATTTTCAACCATATAAGGCAACATATGTTGGGCTTTTGGCGGCATTTGAGGTTGAAATTTCAATAATTCTTCAAAATGCCTTTCAGAAAATGCTTTTAAATCTTCTTGATGAAATTCTTGAAAATTATGAGCCAGAAAGTGGTCGTAAAACATATCGACAATTACACCTGAATAATGTCGGTATTTTTCAGAAAGGCGTTTTTTGCTTTGAAGAACAATCTCGTGACTATCCGTAAACCGATCGATTTCCCGATGCAGAATTACGCCTTTGCCAATTTCTGTTTCATACAATTCGTATTGATTTCCTTTAATGAAATCGCCTAAGAAGTTGCCAATGGCAATTTTGGTGTTAGGGCCTGAAAGGTATAAATGGGCGAGGTAGTTAATGGTTTTTCTGCTTTAGCAAGAAAGGTAACTACTCAAGCCCAAAATTTCAATTAGCCTTTTGTAAACAGATTTTTAATGTTCAGATAATCGATGAAATAAACCAGCCTAATGGTGATTGAATCCACATTTGGGGCATTCCAAGTATTATTGAAATTATCTAAAAAGCGTAGATCGGTAACGCTATCGCTGGTGCCAATGCTTCTTTTCCAAATGGCTCGAACTTCAGAACCTGGCGCAAACTGCCAGTTATATTCCATGTCTACATTGAAAGTGTTGAAGTTTTTATTGTCCTGCAACTCGCCTGAATCAGGGTTAACACCATCGTATTCAGTATCTACCAATTGATCTTCTTCCGTAAGTTCGTAGAATTTGTGGTAGTCTACACGGCTCCAGTAATGTCTTACCCTGAGCGTTATTCCCATTCTGTTTGTGAAAATATAACGCGAATTGAAGGTGTTGGTAATGTTGTTAACAGCCCTTTCTCCAAAAATAACAGCATCTAATTCGTCATTTTCATCATAAAGCCTTCTAGCATAGCCTCTTTCATTTTCTCTTAAGCTTGCTTCTAATCTGTGGCTGATTTCCGCACGATCTCCCAATCTTAAACGGGTAGAAAAGTTGAAGAATTTGTCTGTTTGATCCCAATCTGGTCGGTTCCAAAACCTAGCGCTTGCTCCAAACTTCAATTGTTTTCTGCTATCAGTATCCAAGGTAAAGCGTATGGAGTGGCTCCATGGTCTTTCGAAAACGTAGCCAGAAACGCGCGACTCAAAAAAGTCATTAGAATAGTCTGGCGTGCTGCTATAATCCGTACTAAACCACCAGAAGCTTTTCAATTGAGCATTGAAATTCACATTATAATCCCAGCTTGAAAAAGATTTGGGTTCGTAGAGTTGCTCATGACCAAGTCGAAGTCTGAAACGGTAATTGTTGAAGATTCCAATTGGGTTAAATTGATTGTAAGAAATATCCGCACTATGTTCTATCTGGTTCGACTGCCTCAAATAGCCCAAATCGTTAATATCCCAGGTGTCGGCTTCCACATTTCTGTCAATTCCATATTGAACTTGACCTCTGTTTTTCCGAACGCCTATGCTGTATTTATATCCATTTTTTACGGATTTGGCACCTTCAGAAAAGGAAGCAATTCTGCTATAACCTCCGAAACCACGAACTCTCCAGTTCCTGTTGCTGTCAAAAAAGGTGAAGTTTAAACCAGTTACGTTGGCGTCATCGGCTTCTCCTCCTCGTGTAACATTTGAATTGGTTAGTGTTACGCTGGAATTGTTTTTCAAATTTTGGTCAAGCACCAATACGTTGAAATTGGTTAATGGATCACCTTCGATCTCCGATTCTTCACCACTTTCAATATTTCTTATTTTGATATAGTTCTTATCCGTTACAGCATTGAAAATACCGATGCCCAAACCTGAATTCGTTCTGCCTGTAACTTTAGTCGCGTTTAACAATTGTGCGGCTACTGGCGAACTCACCACTTCCTCTTCTTCCGTCAAGCTTCTGCTTTTATGTCCGAAGGTCGATCCGATTCTTCGTGAATAGAAAAGCCCAGCTTTATTAAAAAGCTCAACGCCCTCGGTGAAAAACTGTCTGTTTTCATCAAATCGAACTTCAAAAGGGCTCAAGTTGAGCACTTGATTATCGGAGCGAACACCGCTAAAATCTGGAATCAATGTCATGTCGAGCGTAAAAGCATCATTGATTCCGTATTTGATGTCCATTCCACCATTCAACTGGGGTTCGGTAAAACCTGTTTCGGTAGAACGATTCATTACGGTAGAAACATAAGGGTAGAAGAACAAGCGCATTGGCGCCTCAATATTCTTGATATTCGTTACTTCTCCTGCCTGATTCAAGAATCCACTGATTTGAGGATCAATGGCATTCCAGTAAGAAGTTTCATTCAAACCACTGTTTTGGCGCGTAAAGTTGATTCCCCAGTTCTGAACTTCTTTCGAATTGAAACGCAAAACGGCATATGGAATCTTCATTTCAACCGCCCAGTATTCTTCAGTTACTTCCGTGGCCGAAAGCCACACGGCATTCCATAACTCATCGTTTCTGTAAACTTCCTCATTACCTCCGTTAGAATAGCGCGTATCGTATTGAACGCCAGCCACGGTAACAAATAGCCCAACTCCATTAAGTCCGGCATTATATGGATCGAAACTCACCCCGAAATAATCAGAATTTCCGATGTTGTCTCGGTTGGTAAGCAGGTTGAAAATATTTTCTTGTTTGTCGTAAAGTTGTACGTAAATGTAGATGGCGTCATCATCATACAGCATTCGCACTTCTGTTTTGTGGCTTGCAGGCTCTCCTGGATCGGGATTATTTTGAACGAAGTCGGTTAAAACGGGAGTTTGACACCAAATATCTTCATCCATTACACCATCAACTGCGATTTTTTCTGTCGACCTAACCGCCTCGAATGATTTTCTTTCTTGCTGGGCATTTGCTTTCAACATACCCAATGCAAGTACGCCTGTAATTGCTAACTTACTGAACTTCAACTCTCTTCTGTTTCCCCTTGTTTGAACATACAAAAGTGTGGATTGTTAAACTACTTACGTATTTTTATTATTTACACTGCCTATATTTCGTGTAAACGGTTGCGCAATCCGCCATTTTTCATGCTCCACTTTCTTGGTTTGTTTTGTTGTATCTCAATTGTGAAGAATATTGTTTTGATTGAAGGCTGTTATTCTTTCTTCAGTTCTTTAAAGTTCTGTTTTTGAAATATGATTTGCTAAAATCCACGATGCCCTTATTTGAGATTATCATGTAATTTTGTGAAATGGACGTATACGGTCAGGCTTTGCTGGATTTTCACAATGGAAATGAAGGCCAATCTTTATTGCTTCATAATTCTTATGGCGAACCTGAAGAAATGCCCGTATGGTATTTTTTCAGAAGCTATGATGAAATGCCCAAAATGGAGCAAATGGCGCTTTCAATTGCCGATGGTGATATTTTAGACGTTGGAGCAGGAACTGGTTGCCATGCCTTGGTTCTTCAGCAAATGCATAAGAACGTTACCGCCATCGATACCTCTCAACTGGCAGTTGACTTAATGAAGAAAGACGGCATTGAGAACGCCATTTGTGCCGATTATTTCCAGTTCAATAAAGGTAAGTTCGATACCATTTTATTGCTGATGAATGGCATTGGTATGATTGGTACGCTGGACCGTTTCAAACTTTTTCTCGATCACGCCAAAACTTTATTGAAGCCTGAAGGTCAATTGATTTTTGATACTTCAGACATTCGGTATTTATATGAAGGCGAAGCTTTGCCTCAAGATAAATACTATGGAGAGGTGAGCTATCAGTATGAATATGAGGGCAAAAAGGGAGATTGGTTCAATTGGGTATATCTGGATGAAAAGAGTTTAGATGATATTGCCGATGAGGCTGGCTGGTTCGTTTATTTTTTAGAAAGAGATGAAAACGACCAATATTTGGTTCGGCTTATTCCTAAGTAGTGTTTGAACAAATAAGCTTGAGCGGCCGGAAATATATTGCTTATATTACCTTCCAAACCTTATTCAAATCATGAGAAAACTACTTTCAATGGCTGCTCTTTTGGTTGTAGCAGTTTCGGCATATAGCCAAAAAACTATTATTCATGCTGGAAAACTCATTGATGGGAAATCCGATCAAGTGAAAAGCAATGTGTCTGTTATTATTGAAGGAAATAAAATTACAGCAGTTGAAAATGGTTTTACCAAGGCAAGCAAAGACGATAAGGTCATCGATTTAAAAAATAAAACGCTTATGCCGGGCTTTATGGACATGCATGTTCATATTGAATCGCAAAGTAGTCCTTCTTCCCAATTAGAAGAATATATATTAAACGAAGCTGATATTGCATACAACGCCCAAATGTATGCGGAAAGAACTTTAATGGCAGGGTTCACAACCGTTCGTGATTTAGGAGGAAGCGGAGTGAACGTGGCTTTAAAGAAGGCGATTAATGCAGGAAAAGTAGTAGGGCCAAGAATTTATACTGCCGAAAAAATCATTTCAACTACTGGCGGTCATGGCGACCCAACCAATGGAGCTCGTTACGATCTAATGGGCGATCCAGGGCCAAAAGATGGGGTAATCAATAGTGAGGAAGATGCGAGAAAAGCTGTTCGCCAGCGCTATAAAAATGGAGCAGATGTAATTAAAATTACGGCTACGGGTGGAGTGCTTTCAGTAGCTAAAGATGGTCAAGGGCCACAATTCAAAATGGATGAATTGAAAGGTGTTATCGAAACGGCCAATGAATACGGAATGGTTTCCGCAGCTCATGCGCACGGTGATGAGGGAATGAGAAGAGCAGTTGAAGCAGGTATTACCTCTATTGAGCATGGTACTTTTATGAGTGAAGAAACCATGAACTTGATGATAAAAAAGGGCACTTATTATGTGCCTACAATTTCAGCAGGAAAGTTTGTAGTAGATAAAGCAAAAATACCAGGATTCTTTCCTCCTGTTGTCGTTCCAAAGGCTTTGGAAGTAGGCCCAAAACTGAGCGAAACTTTTAGTAAGGCTTATAAAAAGGGCGTTAAAATTGCATTCGGTACCGATGCCGGAGTTTTCCCTCACGGTGAAAACGGAAAAGAGTTTGTATATATGGTGGAAGCTGGAATGCCCGCCATGGAAACTATAAAAGCAGCCACCATGGTTGCTGCTCAACTTCTTAGAATAGACGATTTGTATGGTTCAGTAGAGCCAGGTAAAATGGCTGATTTGGTTGCCGTAGATGGCGACCCTACCAAAGATATCAATACCATGACAGACGTTAAATTTGTAATGAAGGACGGCAAAGTTTATAAGCAGTAATTTTCTGAGTTTTAAAAATTCCCCTTCTTAAAGATTAATAGTGCCGAATTTATTTCGGCATCTTTTTTATAGCCCCACAATAATTTCGAACATTTCAATAATTTTTCTCTTCTACAAAGTGGGTGATAAATAAGTCAATTATTTATCAGTTGTTATTGCTAAAACTCGATAATGTTTAAATTCAGTCATGCAACACATTCTTCAGAGCTACCTTAGGCGGTTAACTAATCTTTCGGCAAATAATCGCTCTTTGGTTTTGCTCCGTTTGCTGACAGATCAGTTTATCGACCTTAACGATTTCGATTATATGGATCTGAATCCTTCTTTCAGAATTATGGAAGATGTGATTGTTCAGAAATCGAAAATTAAACTGATCCCGAATTCTGACAGCCGCGATGCTCGCTCCAATCAGTTGGCCAATCGATTGAGGAAAATCAAAAGAAGGGAGCAATTCCTTTTCGAAGAAAGTGGGGGTAAAGATTTATATGTGGGTTGGCCTTTTGTACATGGTCAATTTAACGATGGCTCAATTGTTAGGGCTCCGCTAGTTTTTTTTCCAGTTCAGCTGGAAATGGAGGATAATCAGTGGCTTCTAAAGCCGAGAACCGATGTCAACATCAGTTTTAATAAGAGTTTTTTGCTGGCCTATGCGCACTATAATCAAATTAAGCTTGATGAAGAATTGTTCGATCAGGCTTTTGATGATCTAACCAAAGACAGCACCGCTTTTAGAACGGGTCTTTATGAATTGCTTAACGATAGCAATTTAAGTATTCGTTTTGGGAGCGAAATATATGCCGATAAGCTAAATCGTTTTTCGGAATGGGCGAAACCAGGTTTTGAAAAGGAATATGAAGCAGGAAAACTCCAACTTGTTTCTGAAGCAGTTTTAGGGATTTTCCCTCAGGCCGATTCCTATTTAATGCCCGATTATGACTTCATGATGGAGCATTTAAAAGTTGATAATCTCGAAGCCTTTTTTGCCCAGAAAAACCTATCGGATCAGCACAGTTTTGGTGCCGACTTCGATGCTTACCGATATTTTCTCGATAAGGTGAAAGAAGAAGAGACTTTTACCCCCTATCGCAAAGATGTTTTTCAAGAAAATGCTATCAAAGCCGTCAAAAAGGGAAATTCTTTGGTGGTTCAAGGCCCTCCAGGCACTGGCAAATCCCAGCTTATTTGTAATCTGATTGCCGACTATATGGCGCGCGGCAAAAAGGTTCTTTTGGTAAGTCAGAAACGGGCCGCTTTGGATGTTGTATATCAGCGATTGGAAGATAAGGACTTCACGGATTTTGTGGCCTTGGTGCATGATTTCAAGAATGATAGAAAGGCGATTTACGAGAAAATTGCCAATCAGATTGAACGACTTTCGGAGTATAAAAGAAACAACACGAACCTTGATGCTATTCAATTAGACAGAGCCTTTAAGCAAGCCAGTCGTACCATCGATGATCTTACCGATGAACTGGAAGAATATAAAACTGCGCTCTTTGATGATCAGGAATGTGGCTTGTCGGTGAAGGAACTTTATCTCACTTCCGACCCTGAAGCTGAAGCCATCACATTAGTTCAGGAGTATACAGAACTCGATTTTAGGAGCGGAAATTTTCAGAAGGGAATGAACCGCTATTTTCAGTATGCTTTAAAATTTAATGCTGAAGGCTATCCTTGGGCCGAAAGAGTAAGTTTTTCTGGCTTTAAGATCCAAGACTTGAAGAAAATGCTCGATTTTCTGGAAGAAATTCCGAAAGAAGCCAAACGTTTAGAAAAGGCAGTTTGTGAAATTATTGAAGAGGACGTAGACTATGACACTTGCCGCACCATTGCTGAAAATTTGGATAAGCTTCGTGATTTCAATGGCCTACTGAAAAACGAAGAAATTTATGGTTTGCTAAAACCGATGATCGGTCTTCAGAATAAAGATGGCGATGTGCTATGGCTTCAAAACAATAAAAGCCTTATTAATAAATGTTTTGAAGGCCCCGGAATTGAAAAGACCCTGACCATTCAAGAAATACCAGAAGTTCAGCGTTTGCTCAAAGCCAGATCAAGTGCTCGTAAGTCTTTTATTGAATCATTAAAGTGGAAATTCTCTAAGGAAAAACTGCGTTTGGCCCGTATTCTAGTGGCTAATAATTTAGAAGATAATAAGGCTGATTTCGAGATTTTGGATCAGAGAATCGATAATCGCTTGAATTTACAGCATCAGTTAAGCAAAACGGAGGAAGCTAATTGGATTGAAAGCGTTCCTGATTCTTTAAACAAGCAAGAAATTAATTTGTGGTTCGAGAAAATGGAAACCGCTCTTAGGGCAAAGCTCATTTTTGCTTCGTTCGCAAACTTCAAAGAGTATTTTCCTGTAAAGAAGCTTTCAGCAAAGGAGCTCCGAACACGCATAAAAGATATCATCGCCACGCTCAAGGAACTGCCGAAGAAGAGATTGCAGTGGAACGAATATATTTTGCCAAGGCAAATCGATGCGCTTCTTCTTTCTCCTGATGAATTAGCTCAAATGAAACGCGCATTGAAACGTGATTTCGATTCGATTTGCGAACTAGATCAAATCAAAAGTTCATTCACCAAAGCTCAGCTTTCTGTGGTAGAAAAGCTTGAGGAAAATGGTACGAAAACCCCAGAGCAGTTTATCGAGGTTTTTGACAATAGCCTTCGTTTGGCCTGGATAGATCATATTGAAAGCAAGTATCCGATTTTGCGAACGGTTTCTACGCTCAAGTTTGAGCAAATGATAGATGACTTGCAACAGGCAGAACAGGATAAATTGGATTCTAGCGCTCAAATTTTGCTGCAAAAAGCCAGAGAGAAAACTTACGAACCTGCTGAATATAATCGCCTGAATAATATGGTGACTTACCGTGACTTGCAACATCAGGTGAATAAAAAACGCAGAATTTGGCCACTCAGAAAGCTCGTAGCTCAGTTTTATGACGAACTCTTCAATCTGGTGCCTTGTTGGATGGCTTCACCAGAATCTGTTTCGGCAATTTTCCCTATGGAAAGCCTTTTTGATTTGGTGATTTTTGATGAAGCAAGTCAGTGTTTTGCAGAGAAGGGTTTGCCAGCCATTTATCGCGGAAAGCAGTTGGTAATTACAGGCGATAGCCAACAGCTGAAACCAAATGATTTGTATCGTGTCAAGTGGGAAGAAGAGGAAGAAGATGTCGCACTTGAAGTGGAATCTCTTTTAGAGTTGGCCGATAATTATTTAATGAAAGTACAACTTCAAGGGCATTATAGAAGCCAGTCGCTTTCGTTAATTGATTTTTCGAATCAGTATTTCTATAAAGGAAAGCTTCAGATGCTTCCCCATTTCAATCATATCAATGACTCAATACCTGCCATAGAATTTATTAAAACGGAAGGGGTCTGGCATCAACAGTCGAATGAAGTTGAGGCTGAAAAAGTAATTGAAGTGGTGAAAAATCTTCAGAAAAAAGATGATTCAAAATCTTTGGGCATCGTCACCTTCAACGCTTCTCAACAAGCTTTAATCCAAGATAAATTAGAAGAGCAAGGGCTTGAAATTAATGGGTTGTTTGTTAAGAATATTGAAAACGTTCAGGGCGATGAGCGTGATATTGTCATCTTTTCAACCGCTTATGGTCGCGATCAAAAAGGCAAATTGAATCTTCAATTCGGAAGTTTAAATGCAGCAGGCGGAGAAAATAAACTCAACGTGGCCATTACCCGATCAAGAGAGAAGGTGATTGTGGTGACTTCATTAATGCCTGAAGAATTGAACGTAACCAACGTGAAAAACGAAGGGCCGAAGTTGTTGAAAGCCTATTTGAAATATGCTCAAGAAGTTTCGGAAGGATCGTATTCACCTTCAATTTCAGTTACTCAGCAATTTAGCCAAGATTGGTATTTGAAGAATAAGCTTTTGGCCATGGAAAAGGAATTCAGCATTAAGTTTTCCGAGGAGTTGCCTTTTGCAGACTTAGCTTTAAAATATCGTGGAAAGTATAAAGCCTTGCTGCTTACCGATGATAATCGGTTTTATGAAAGCTCCACAATTAAAGATAGTTATGTGTACAAACCATTTCTTTTAGATTCGAAAGAATGGAAATATCGATTTGTACACAGCAGAACTTATTGGCAAAATATTCACCAAATAAAAGAGCGCATTGGTCGTTTAGTCGAATCAACTCAAGATAATTAGTCGTGGATTACTTATCTAGTTGCTCAATTCTAAGTCCTACCGAAGGAACATCTTTCAGGTCTGCTTCTCGCATATACTGAGCAATTTTCAATTTGAATTTGCCTGTATATGGAAAACTATACTTGGGTAGGATTTGTACTTCATGCTGAAAAACGCTGTTACCTTCGCCCAGAGGTTTGCCAGTAATGGCATCGAAAAGTTGGACGTTTACCAGTTCTGATTTCAGTTCATTATCCAGACTATCGGTTAAATAATAGGTCAGATAAAGATTTCTGTAGCGGAACTCGATGGTGTTCCGCACATTGATCAAAACCTTTTTAGGAGTAGTTTCCTTTACTTCGAATTCAAAACTCGGAATGCTGTCCATGTTCCAAACGCCTTCGTCAAAGTCATGAAAATCTTCATAGACTTTGTTTCGATCACAAGCATTGAAAAGTAACATTAAACCCAACAAAGCACATGCACTATATTTTAGTTTCATGGTTTTGGATTGCGGTTTGGATTGTCGTTGTTCCTTCTATTATTATTCCTTCTGCCGCGGCTCTTTTGCCCTCTGTTTGGATTTGACCCTTTACCTGGTTCTTGGTTAGGGGGTGCCTTTTGAGTATTTGCCTGAGGTTGTTGGCCTGGTTTTCCTTTCGGTTTTGGCTTTCTTCTCTTTTTGTTCTGAGCTTGTTTTTGCGACTTCTTCTTGAACTTCTCGTCCATTTTCTCCAAGTCTCTGTTGATGCCGCCATCTTTAAGGTCAGGCAGTTCAACGGTGTCTGTGGTGAAGGAATCAGGAATTTCGCCACGGTCGTTCATGGCTTTAATTTCAGCAGCTCTTTCCGTAGTAACGGGGTGCCAAGTATTTTCACTATCGAACCCAAACCACATTATTTTTCTGAAAATATCGGTTTTTTGAAGTCTTGCTTCTCCGGCCTTAGTTTTCAGTTTGGTTACTTCTGGAATATCCTCCAGAGCTTCCATGTAGGTTTCGAGTTCGTAGTTTAAGCAACATTTCAAACGGCCACATTGGCCTGAAAGCTTGCTAGGGTTCAAACTCAGATTTTGATAGCGGGCTGCGGATGTACTAACGCTTTTGAAGTCGCTAAGCCAGGTAGAACAGCAAAGTTCGCGTCCACAAGAACCGATTCCGCCCAATCTGCCAGCTTCCTGTCTAAGGCTGATTTGCCTCATTTCTACCCTGATTTTGAACTCGCTTGCTAATACTTTGATCAGTTCACGAAAATCCACTCGATCATCGGCAGAATAGTAGAAGGTGGCTTTGGTATTGTCCGCTTGATATTCAACATCCGTAAGCTTCATGTTCAGCTTTTGATCTTGAATAATCTGGCGTGTACGGAATAAGGTAGGCATTTCGCGTTTGCGAACGCTATCGTATTTTTCTAAATCTTTGAGTGTAGCTTTTCTATAAACTTGACGTATCTCTTCGTTGTTGGCGATTTTCTTCTTTTGCATTTGAAGACGCACCAACTCTCCTTGCATGGAAACGTAACCTAAGTGATGCCCACTTGGTACATCCACAATCACAGCTTCTCCAGTAACGAGATCAAGCTTTTCAGAATTTCTGAAGAATTCTTTTCTTCCGTTTTTGAAACGTACTTCTAAAATATCGAAAGTGTCAACCACTGGAATATCCATGTTGGAAAGCCAATCGAAAACATTCATTTTGTTGCAACCGCCTGTTGCACAGCCTCCGTTATTATTACAGCCCGAGACTGCCCCATCGACACTTACGCCACAACTACAGCTCATATAAATATGGCCTTTCGGCCGTTTTGTCTATTGATTAATTAATCGCAAAATATCCTGGCCTATATCTTTTCTGTGATATTCATCTTGCCATTCAATTTTGTTCACTCCATTATAAGCATTTTCAAGCGCTTTTTCCACTGAATCGCCTAATCCGGTGATTCCCAGTACTCTACCTCCGTTGGAAAGAACTTCTCCATTGGAGCCTGGCTTAGTTCCTGCGTGGAAAACCACTGCTTCGTTAACGTTTTCAATGCCAGAAATTAGATTTCCTTTGGCATAGCTGCCAGGGTATCCGCCTGAAACCATTACTACGGTAGTGGCTGCTTGATCGCTTACCTTAAAGTCTTTTTCGCCAAGTGTTCCATTGGCGCAACCTGCTAAAAGATCTATCAAATCTGAATCAATACGTGCAAGCACAGATTGAGTTTCAGGGTCGCCCATTCTAACGTTATATTCAATAACATAAGGCTCGCCATCCATATTCATCAAGCCAATGAAAATAAAGCCTTTGTAATCGATACCTTCTTGCTTCAAACCTTCAATTGTAGGTTTGATTACGCGCTCATCAACTTTTGAAAGAAACTCAGGCGTGGCAAATGGAACTGGAGAAACTGCTCCCATACCGCCAGTATTCAGGCCGCTGTCTTGCTCGCCAATACGCTTATAATCTTTTGCTTCGGGTAGAACTTTATAGTTGGTGCCATCGGTCAAAACAAACACTGACAATTCTATTCCAGTTAGAAACTGCTCAACGACAACGCGGCTCGATGCTTCACCAAATTTAGCATCAACCAACATTTCTTTTAAAGTTTCTCTGGCGTGTTCATTGGTTTCAGCAATAATAACCCCTTTTCCAGCGGCAAGGCCATCGGCTTTTAGCACAACTGGGTTTGGATGGCTCGAAACATAATTCAAACCTTCTTCCAGGGTGTCCATCGTAAAGGTTTTAGACTTTGCGGTAGGCACGCCATACTTAGCCATAAATTGCTTGGAGAAATCCTTGCTGCCCTCTAGCTGAGCACCGTCAGCGGATGGGCCAACCATTAAAATGTGCTTCAGCTTATCGTCTTTAGCAAAGTAGTCGCGAATGCCTTTTACCAAAGGATCTTCAGGCCCAACTACCACCAAATCGATTTGATTATCTATCACAAATTGACCGATAGAAGGGAAGTCCGTTACGTTTAGGTTCACGTTTTCACCTAAAGTTGATGTTCCGGCATTTCCAGGGCCAATAAATAATTTTTTGCACTGTTGACTTTGAGCAATTTTCCAGGCGAAAGCATGTTCTCTTCCTCCACTGCCCAACACAAGAATGTTCATGAAGCTAGAATTTTGTAAAGCGGTAAAGGTAGTTAATTTGCGTGTTCCGAATGGAATTTTATTCTAATCAGTCGCAAGTCTTCTTCCGTTACATCTTCATCTTCAAATTCATCTAAAGCCACTTCAATATTGTCCGTATCGGCATTCATGAAGTAATCCATCAGCTCATCCTCACGATCTTCGTCCATGATTTGCTCTAGGTAGTAATCGAGGTTTAGCTTGGTGCCTGAAAAACAGATGATTTCCATTTCGTCAATCAGTTCTTCCATACTCCATCCTTTCACTTCGGCTACTTCTTCTAAATCAATTTTTCTATCGATTTGCTGAATGATGTAAATCTTGTTCTTGGATTTTGACCCTGCAGATTTGATTACCACCACATCTTCAATGTCGATATCGTTGTCTTCAACATACTTATTGATGATTTTTAGAAATGGAGCTCCGAATTTGTTCACCTTGCCCATTCCAATGCCATTTACGTTGGCCAAAGCCTCTTTTGTGGTAGGGTAAGTGGTGGCCATTTCTTGTAAAGAAGGCTCTTGAACAATGGCGTATGGTGGTAAATTATGTTGTTTGGCGACTTTTCTTTGTTCAGCTTTTAGAAGATCGAACAATACGGCATCGAAAGATTGACCTGCGGCTTGCGCTGGTGATGGCTCATTGCTTGCGTCATCATCTTCGTCTACATCGCTAAAATCGTGATCCTTGGTGAGTTTAACAGAGTAAGGATTTTCTAAGAAAAGTCTTCCCTTGTCTGTTAATTTGAGAAGCCCAATGTTCTCAATGTCTTTGGCAATGAATTCGTTTAGCAGGGTTTGACGGATGATAGACTTCCAGAAGTGTTCATCATCATCTTTACCAATTCCAAATACGCTAAGTTCATCGTGTTTGTAGCTTTTAACGTATTGATTTTGGCTACCGCGAATCACATTTACCAAGTGATTTAAACCGAATCTTTCTTCAGTTTCCTTTACTGCTTGAATGGCTATTTTTACTAAATCTTGCCCTTCATATTCTTCTCTTTCGTAGCGACAGTTATCGCACATGCCATTTTCACGGCATTCCGTTGCGGTGTATTCTTCCCCGAAATAGTGTAAGAGTTGCTTGCGTCTACAAACAGCAGATTCAGCATAAAAACTCATTTCATCCAAAAGGATTTTTGCGTTTTCTTTTTCGGTAACGGGTTTGTCTTTGTTGAATTTTTCGAGCTTCAGAATATCCGAGTAGCTGTAGAACATGATGCATTGCCCTTCTAAGCCATCACGGCCAGCTCTTCCGGTTTCTTGATAATAGCCCTCCAAAGATTTAGGCACATCGTAGTGAATCACGAAACGAACATCGGGCTTGTCAATTCCCATTCCGAAGGCAATTGTGGCCACGATTACGTCTACTTCTTCATTCAAAAAGTCATCCTGATTTTTCATGCGAATATCAGGGTCGAAACCAGCGTGATAAGGGCGAGCCTTAATGCCGTTTACTTGAAGGAAGTTGGCAATTTCTTCTACCTTCTTACGACTTAAGCAGTAGATAATGCCTGATTTTCCTTTGTTCTCTCTCAGAAATTTGATCAACTGCTTTTTGATGGACTTTTTAGGTCTTACTTCGTAATATAAATTTTCACGATTGAAGGAAGACTTGAAAACATCAGCGCTTTCCATTTGGAGGTTACGCTGAATATCCAATTGCACTTTTGGTGTGGCGGTAGCGGTTAGCGCGATAATGGGCAGATCGCCCAGCTGATCGATAATATTTTTGATCCGCCTATATTCTGGCCTAAAATCGTGACCCCACTCGGAAATACAGTGAGCTTCGTCAATAGCCGCAAATGAAATGTTGGCCTGCTTCAGAAATTCTACGTTTTCTTCTTTGGTAAGCGATTCTGGCGCTACGTAGAGAAGTTTGACTTCACCTTCCAAAGTGGCCTTTTTCAGTTTGTTCACTTCGGTTCTCGAAAGCGTTGAATTCAAGAACCGGGCATTGATGCCAACGGCATTCATCTGGTCTACCTGATTTTTCATCAAGGCAATCAGAGGTGAAATAACTATCGCAGTACCGGGCCTTACGATGGCCGGTAATTGGTAACACATTGATTTTCCCGCTCCTGTTGGCATGATCACGAACGTATTTCGCCCTGCCAAAATGTTTTTAATGATGAGCTCTTGGTTGCCCCTGAACGCATCGTAACCAAAAACCTCTTTTAATTTTTTCCTTAATTCCTGCACACTACCTATAAATCTAATGGGTTTTAAAAAACGTCTCTACGAATCGTTATCTTTGAGTTGTAAAATTTCAAGCGCTATTAAGTTGAAATTAGCAAAAAATATTCAAATCACAGCCAAAAATACACTGCTGAAAGAAGCGGAGGCTATAAGGCAAATTTCGGATTTAATCGACCAAGGTTTTGAGGAGGTTGCTCTGCATATTCTTAACCTGAAGGGACGAGTGGTAATTACGGGTGTAGGAAAAAGCGGTATTGTGGCCAATAAGATTGTGGCTACGCTGAATTCTACAGGAACACCAGCCCTTTTTATGCATGCTGCCGATGCAATTCATGGCGATTTAGGCATGATTCAGCCAGATGATGCGGTAATCTGCATTTCCAAAAGTGGTAATACACCCGAAATTAAAGTGCTGGTTCCATTGATAAAAAGAACCGGTGCCAAACTGATTGCCTTGGTAAGCAATGTGGATTCTTTTTTAGCAAAGCAATCGGATTTTATACTGAACGCCACTATTGATGAGGAGGCAGACCCTAATAATTTAGCTCCAACAACTAGCACCACTGCCCATATGGCGCTTGGCGATGCACTCGCAGTAAGCCTTTTGGAGGCGAGAGGCTTCACCAGCGATGATTTTGCAAAATATCATCCGGGAGGTTCTTTAGGTAAACAGCTTTATTTGAAGGTGGATGATATTTATCCAAAGAACGAATTGCCCGTTGTTAAAGAAAATGATTTGGTGAAAGAGAGTTTGCTCGTAATTTCAAAGAAGCGATTAGGTGCTACGGCAGTTGTCAACGACCAAGGAAAGCTAACCGGTATTTTTACTGATGGAGACATTCGTAGAATGTTGGAAAAAGACATGACTTTTGAAGGTAGGTTAGTAGGAGAGGTGATGACTAAAAATCCAAAGACGATCAAAAAAGGAGAGTTTGCGTTAAGGGCAATGAACCAAATGAGGAAATTTTCGATCAACCATTTGGTTGTTTTGGATGGAGAAGAAATCGTAGGCTTTATTCATATTCAAGATCTTATCAATGAAGGAATAGTGTAACTATGGAACATAACTATGTAGTAATTATGGCTGGTGGGATTGGAAGCCGCTTCTGGCCTTATAGCAGAGCCTCCAAACCCAAACAATTTTTAGACGTGCTTGGCACTGGCCGTTCTCTACTCCAAATGACATATGATCGCTTTTTAGCGGTTTGCCCCAAGGAAAATTTCTACATAGTTACCAATGCTCGATATAATGATTTAGTGAAGCACCAGCTTCCAGAATTGAGTGATGATCAAATTCTTTTAGAACCTGTTGGTAGAAATACGGCTGCTGCGGTGGCTTATCCGGCTTTTAAAATAAAGCAGAAGGACCCAAAAGGCTTAATGATTGTTGCACCTTCTGATCATGTGGTTTTTAAAGAGAACGTTTTTGTTGAAAATATTACTACGGCTTTAAAAGCCGCTAAAGGTTCCGATAAGCTAATCACGATCGGAATTGTGCCTACCCGACCAGAAACTGGTTATGGTTATATCCAATACCATTCTAGCCCTTTAAAGAAGGTAAAGAAGGTGAAAACTTTCACTGAAAAACCAGAGCTCGAGCTCGCTCAGAAATTTGTGGAAAGTGGTGACTTCGTTTGGAATGCGGGGATTTTTGTCTGGTCGATAGAAGCCATTACAGAAGCTTTCAAAACGCACTTAATGGATATGGCCGTTATTTTTGATGAAGGCAGTGAGAGTTACTACACGGAAAAAGAGCAGGACTTTATTGATGAAGCCTACACGCAGTGTAAAAATATATCCATCGACTACGGCATTATGGAAAAGGCCGACAATGTTTATATGGTGAAAGGCAAATTCGATTGGTCAGATTTAGGAAGCTGGGACTCGCTTCATGAAATTCAGGAGAAAGATGCCAATAATAATGTGGTAGATGGAAATGCGTTGCTTTACAATTCCAAAGATTGCTACGTAAAAGGACCAGCCGATACTCTGATTGTCGCTCAAGATTTAGATGGCTACTTAATTACTAAATCGGACAATGTGGTGCTGATTTGTAAAAAAGACGCTGAAAAGAAATTCCGCGAGTTTTTAAGTGATGCAAAATCTAAGGGGGAGCACTTCTCTTAGGAAATGAAAGCTACATCCGAGCTGAAGCCTCAGTTCGGATGTAATTTAGCCTCTTTGTCTTACCACTTCATAAAGAATAACCGAGGTTGCTACAGAAACATTTAGCGACTTAATATTTCCTTTGATAGGTAGTTTGCAGGTTTGATCAGAGAGTTTTAGGTATTCAGGTGAAATACCATCTTCTTCAGAACCCATTAGTAAAGCTACAGGAGCCGTAAGATCTTTATCGAAAATCAAATCATCTGCTTTTTCTGTACAGGCGATAACTGTAATGCCATTGTCGCGAATTTCCTTCAACGTGATTTTTAGGTTTTCAGCTCGGCAAACCGGAATGTAGTTCAATGCGCCAGCAGAAGTTTTCATGGCATCACTGCCAATTTGAGCACTTCCGCGAGAAGGGATAACTATGCCATGAGCACCTACGCATTCAGCGGTTCTGGCAATGGCTCCGAAATTTCTTACGTCAGTAATTCTATCCAGAACGATCAAGAGTGGAGTTTCTCCTTTTTGATAAGCTTCGGAAATGATATTATCTAATGAAGCGTAAACTACAGAAGAAATAAAAGCAATCGCGCCTTGGTGATTTTTTCTGGTAAGTCTATTTAGTTTTTCGACAGGAACCTTCTGAATCGGGATTTTAAAGTCTCTGGCAGCAGCTACAAGTTCGGCAGAAAGGTCGTTTCGGACGTCCTTTTGCAATAGAAGCTTGTCAATTTCTTTGCCCGCGTTAATGGCTTCAATTATGGCTCTACTGCCATAAATAAAATCTTCTTTAAACTGAGTTTTCATTCTTCAATAATCTTTCCACTGCGCCAATCCGATACAGCTTCCATCCATGCATCTCGGTAGCGGCTTCCTCTAATCAATTTAAATTCCAGCAGGTTTCCTTTCGAAGGTGCTAAGTCGAAAATGAATCGAGTTCGGCCTCCGTTTGGCGAAGGGTACACCCAAAGTTCCGTATTTTCATTTCTGAAAACCTGAAGCGGATCTCCATAAATCATGTAAACCATTCCGCGGTCGGTTTTCCATCCTTCTTTGTCAGAAGTAAAGAAATGAGCTGCTTTTCTTACCCTTCGGAAATAATATTTGACAAAATCTTCTGCCGATTTTCCTCCTGTAGAAACTTTATTCAGCACAAAACCTTCGAAAGCATCGCGAATGTCGGTGGCTTCTCGAAGCATGTCGAACTCACTGGTGGTGCTTACAAAAATCAATGGCTGAATTAATTCCTGATATTGGCCAAAGAAAGGGTAAAACTGATCCGTAACAAGTATTCCCATTTGGTTCTCAGGAGCCGATGCTTCGTTAATCATGTAGAAGCCGGGAGTGGAAAAATGGAACAATTGATTTTCAGTGGCACCATATAAGGTGTCAATTGGAATTTGGGTAGGAGTTGGCAATTCGCCCTCATAGTATGGAGGAGGCGCTACAGCTTTGTTATTTTGAACTCCTTGAATCTCATATTTTCCTTCTTGACCGAAAACATTTACAATGCGCACCGATTGATCGATGCTTACAAAGTGAGAGAAGAAGGGGATGTTTCTCTTTTCTTCAAAAAGTAGAAATGGCTGATTTTGCATTCCTTCCTTTACCGTGATAGGAATGTCGACCATGAATTTTTTGTCGCGGGTTACATTCGTAATATCCAGAACCACCAAATTTTGGTCGGGCTCTTTGTTGAACTTGAAAGCATAGATGAACTCTCTAAAACCCGAGCCAATCAGGTGAGCAGAATCTAATCGTCCGCTCGCGTCAAGGTGTTTTTCGTCAATGTAGCTGCTGCGCAAATCGTAGCGAATATCATAATCACCGATTTTTACGTTTCCGCTATTCAGCAAAAATCTTACAAAAACCATTACCTCATTTTCTTGTTGGGCAACACGCCAATCAATAAGGAATTCGTTGTTCTGATTGTATAAAAAACTAATGTCGGCAGAGCTCATTCTGCTTTGCCCGTTCAGCCAATGAGCGCTGAGTACAAGAATGGAAATGATGAAGAGCCTTTTCATACCGTAATACACGTGTTCAAATGTAATCAAATTGTATTTGAATGCTTCGCTTTTGGGTTCATTCTAAATGAAATGGTTTATTTTTGACCAAAATTTGAGCATGGCTACCTATACTACTGAAATAGCTTCGGATAAACTAGCATCTGACAATCCAATTCACCAGCGTTTGCTGAGGGCCTATTATTTGGCAATTCCTTACATAAAGGGCGAATTGTTAGAATTGGGCTGTGGCGAAGGCCGAGGAGTAGAGCTGCTTTCACCGCTAGCCAGTAGCTATGTTGCGCTCGATAAAATTCAGTCAGTAATTGATGAACTGAAGGGGAAATATCCGAATGTGGACTTCCGACAAGCTGTTTTTCCTCCTTTTTCTGGTTTAGCCGATAACAGTTTCGATACCATAGTTTCTTTTCAGGTTATTGAACACGTGAAAAAGGACAAGGCTTTTCTGGAAGAAATCCACAGGGTTTTGAAGCCTGGAGGAAAGGCGATTCTTACCACTCCGAATATTAAAAAGACGCTTACCCGGAATCCTTGGCATGTGCGAGAATATACTGCACAAGAACTTACGGATTTGGCTTCTTCAATTTTTCCGAAAGTAGAAATGAAGGGTGTTTCAGGAAACGAAAAAGTAATGGCTTATTATGAGGAGAACAAAAAGTCGGTAGAGCGCATCACGCGTTTCGACATCTTCAATCTTCAGTACAGATTGCCTGCTCCATTGCTTAGAATCCCTTACGACATTCTTAATAGAGTGAATCGGAATAAACTGAATCAATCAAATGAAGGGCTTGTAAACGAAATCAGTCAGGAAGATTACCTCCTGACTGATGCTGCAGATTCTGCTTTAGACTTATTTCTCGTGGTCGAGAAATAAGCCTTCTATTTTATTTTCTTAGAAATTACTTCTGTCCATTTCAAGCAGAATGCTTTGGCCATTAAGCATTTCCCTAACGGCATTGGCTTGTTCTGCGTGTCCAGACTGTTGGAAGATGGATTGTAAATACTGAAGCCCGTTCAAGTATTTTCTGAATTCATAATCGTAACGACCTTTCTTCTGCTGGTAAGTAGCCATTTCGTCAAACATTTTGGCTATTTCCATTCCCATTTCGATGGCTTTTTCTTCTTTGCCCAGCTCCATATACGCCTGAACAAAACTTACTGAGGCAATGTCGTATGGCAAAGATTCTTTAGGCATTACTTTTTCAGCATAATCCAAAACCTCAACAGCTTTAGTAGAGTCGCCTTCCACCATTAAGCCTTCAGATAAGGTTGTGAACATTGATCTTGTGTTCTGAACAAAGCCTCTGTAATCAGCGTTCAAGTTGGCTTTAGGATCGTCTAAGCCTCTGAACTGGAATTTGTTCATCACGTTGTCATACATCAAATCGGTGTTCACCAATTCTCTTCTGTCCGATGGTTTTCTTACAGGAAGAAGTCTGTAAGCCATTCCTTCTTGAACCAAATAAGGATCAACATTAAATGGTACAGAATTCACAGAAGTGTAATTGAAGTAGATTGGACGCTCCCAATTGTTTGTCGCAATAAGGTCGAGCATCATCAAATGGCCTTTCTCCAAGAAGTTTTCGCCCTGATTGAATGTAAAGTACATTTCGTCAGTTTCGAACTTTTTAAGTTCAGCCGGAACAATGCCCATTTGATTTACTTTGGCAGTATCTACTTTTAGCATCAACGATCTGGCAGGCACGGTATTAATAGTGCTTCCGCTTCCCAAAGTCATTTTTAAGCCTTCGTAGTTTTTATCAATCAAGTTGATGAAATCTTTCAGCCCAATGGCTCTGTTTTTGAACTGAGGCCTTTCTTGAACATACAAATAGTCGTTTGTGCCTTGGCGGTAGTTTTCAATGTCCAAAGTATAAGGGAACGGCTCAGAGTTGTTCATTTTCATTTTGGTTTGATCTACATACCAGTCCGTATTGTAATAACTGAGTACGATTACTCTTACATCAGTTCTAAAGCCTTCAACTTCTTGTACATACCAAAGAGGAAAAGTATCGTTGTCACCTCCCGTAAACAGAATGGCGTTTGGCGCACATGAAGCCAAGAAATTTCTTGCAGAATCAACAGAGAAATATCTGTTCTTTCTATCGTGATCGTCCCAGTTTTCGGCAATAAGAATTACAGGTGAAATCATGCAAACGGCAATGGCTGCGGCAACTAAGGCTTTTCCTCTATTGATAAGCGCACGGCCTATGGCGAGCACAGCAAAACCAATCCAAATGGCAAACACATAGTAAGAACCGGCATAAATGTAATCTCTTTCCCTTGGTTCTACCGGAGGCGAGTTAAGGTAAATCACCAAGGCCAAACCTGTCAAAATAAAGAACATCAACGTGGCCAAAAATCGCTTAGGGTCTCGGTTGAATTGGAAGAAGAAACCGATTATTCCTAGAATTAGCGGAATGGCAAAATACTGGTTTCTTGACTTGTTGTTTTTGATGAAGTCAGGAACATCCTTATTGCCTTCCCAAGGCCTTAACCAATCGGCATCCTGAATATCACTTTCCCTACCTGCAAAATTGAACATGAAATAACGCATGTACATATGCCCAATTTGATGAGAGAACATAAAGGCCATATTGTCTAAGAAGGTTGGTTTTTCACCTTCTCTTAATCCTGTAATAGCCATGTATTTTTGCTTGTGTGCTGGCTGAGAACTGTACATCCTAGGCAAGAAAGTTTTCCAAGCAGGGTCGTATTCAGTCTCTATTTTATAGTCAGAAATTCTGTATTCATCGTCAGCTTTATAGTAAACAGGAGCTCCTTGTTTAGTTTCTGGCTGCGGTGCGTTAAAATATTGACCATACAACAACGGACGGCTACCATATTGCTCTCTTTTTAGATAAGAGATAAAGGTCATCACGTTTTCAGGGTTGTTTTGGTCGATAGGCGGGTTTTCCTTCGATCTGATCAAAATTACAGCATAACAAGAGTAGCCAATCAAAACAAAAGTGAGTCCCAACATAATGGTGTTCACCGTAACCCATTCTTTCTTGCGAGTCCATTTTAGGCCAAAAACAATAGCCGTAATAATGATGGCAACTAAGAATAACGCTCCTGAACCAAACGGTAAGCCAAGGGTGTTCACAAATGTGATTTCGAAGGCGCCTGCAATACTTGGTAAACCAGGAATGATGAATGAGTTAATTACCCAAATCAAGAAAAGGGAAACGCCCATAGCGCCAAAACCGCCTTTCCAGGTTGGGTTAGGGTATTTTTTGAAATAATAGATTAAGCCTAATGCTGGCAAAGCTACAAGTCCCAAAAGGTGGGCACCAATAGAAAGACCTAACATATAGAAAATCAATACAATCCATTTATTAGCTGTGCTTTCATCTTTTACTAATTCCCATTTGAGCATGGCCCAAAACACGAATGCAGTAAAGAAGGATGACATACCGTAAACTTCGCCTTCTTCCGCAGAAAACCAGAAGGAATCGGTAAAAGCAAAACTTAAGGCTCCAACGGCTCCTGCTCCTAAAAGAAGCCATTTTTGAATATCAGTTTCTTTGCCTAATTCAGCATCAATAAGTTTTCTGCCCAACATTACGATGGTCCAGAATAAGAAAAGGATCGCAAAAGCACTGGAAAATACACTCACCATGTTAATCCAGTAAGCCACTTTGGTTACATCGCCAAAAGCAAAAAAGGAGAAAAGGCGGCCTATGAGCATGTAAAGCGGAGCCCCCGGAGGGTGAGATACCTCAAGTTTGTAGGCAATGGCAATAAATTCACCTGAATCCCAGAAACTGGCGGTTCGTTCTACTGTGAGTACATAGACAATCAGCGAAACGAAAAAAATTATCCATCCGGTGAGATTGTTGATTTTCTTAAAATCTGTCATTTCAACATTTTTATGAAGCGTGAAATAGGGCTCTACTTGAGGTTACAAGGGCGCGTAATGACACACTAAAGCAATTAAAAACTTATTCGCAGGGCGTGAAATTAGTAAATTTTCGATTCAAGAAGGGTTAATTTTTATTAATCGTTTTACCCCTGCCGAAATGCGGATTTTTAGAATTGGGCTTTGCCCGAAACTTCTCTCTATCAGTCTGAAACTCCTAAATAGAACCAAAGCCAAAAGAAGAACAGCGGAACGTATGTGGTAAACACAATTGCATTGGCTACTGACTTCTTTTTGCGAGCGGCAAAGTCGATTCCAAAGCAGAGTAAAATCCAATAGCCTACTTCAAAAAGATTCAGCTGCGTGTTTACATACCAGTATTTTTCGGCCACATTTTGGTGGTTAAAAAGGTTCATGTAGGAAAGCGGGTAAAATGCTTTTACATCCCAGTAGGTTGGATTGGTGTCAACAAAAAGAAACCAAAGCAGTTTTATAACGGTCGGGATAAAGAAAATTAGTTCGGCAAATAAGGCGACATGCCAACATTGCTTGAAGGTAACTTTGTAGCCCCATAAAAAGCAGCCCGTCCACAAAATAAAGCCAACTAAAGTGATTTTAAAGCCGTAGTAAAGCGGAATGCCAAGGTAGCTTAGGTTGGATATAATCTTGAAAATCAGCAATTGAGAGCCTTCCATAAACTGGAAAGCGGGGATTTCATTAATAATAAAGGTTTGGCTGATGAACTGTAGCAATAGCGCGACAATGCAGATGAGCAGAAAAAGAGCAGTTTTATTAATAGAGGCATACTCTCTTACTCTGATTTCTAAAGGGCTAAGTTCTCTAGGCATTCTCAATCATTTTAAGCAAAACTACGATTAATGTGTTTATGCAATAATAAAAATAGATAAGCGTATTGGGAATCAGCTGTGTGGCAGTACTTTTGCACGGCCGTTGCGTACCATAGAAGTTAAATGGGTGTGAAAAGAATACTTAAAGGCATAATTGTGGCAAGCTTGGTGCTTTCTTGTTTCGGAGCTCAGGCGCAGGTGGATAAGAGGAAGGTGGAGAATGATACGGCTAAGTATTTATTGCTCAACATGAATTTACAGCTTGAAATTACTCAAGCGATTGATTCCATGTACAACTTCAATTTCCATCAGGCCGAAGTAGCCTTTGATTGGATTAAGTACAACTATCCCGAACATCCCCTTGGCTATTTTCTTTATGGTATCAGCACTTGGTGGCAAATGATGCCAAACCTAGAAAAGGAAGGCCCTTTGGGAGAGGAGTTTCTGGCTTATATGGACACCGCCATTGTAAAAGCAGAAGCGATGGTAAAAGAAGATGAAGACAATATAGAGGCTAATTTCTTTTTGGCAGGTTCATATGGTTTTCAAGGCCGTTACCATTCCGAAAAACACAACTGGGGAAGAGCAACCAACGCAGGGCGACTTGCTTTAAAATATTTAGAAAAAACGCAGGGTAACGAAAGTTTTAGCCCTGAAATACTGTTTGGAGACGCGCTATTCAACTACTATTCTGTATGGATTAGGGAAGAATATCCACTGCTTAGGCCTGTGCTTATGTTCTTTCAAAAAGGAGATAAAGAGCTTGGCGTAAAACAAATGGAAGAAGTCGCATCGAATGCATTCTATACCCGTATGGAGGCCATTTATTTCTTGATGAGAATAAAGGCTTTTGAGCTCAATCAAACTTTTGAGGCTTTACGATGGGCTGAATTCATTTATGAGAAGTACCCAAACAACCCCTATTTTCATCGGTTTTATGCCAGAATGTTGTATACAGCTGGCCAGTTTTCAAAAGCTGAAAAGGTTTCTTTAGAAATTATCTCAAGAATAGAATCGGGAAGAGCGGGCTATGAAGAAATGAGTGGAAGATATGCCAATTTCTTTTTGGCGTCTATCAATAAAAGTAGAAACGACTGGAATGCTGCAGAGCCTTATTATCTGAAAACCATCGCCTATTCTAATGCTTTGGATATGAAGGAATCGGGTTACTACATCTATTCCTTGCTTTCGCTGGCGCAACACTATGTAGATGTTGGCCGATACGAGGAAGCATCTCCTATGCTGGATAAGATCAGAGATGAAACTCGCAGAAAGGACGATGCAAACAAGCAAGCAAGAGAGTTACAAAGGGAGATACGCAAGAAGACCTAATCATAAAGGTATTCTGAGAGTAACATTATAGTTATTCTTTAATTGACTATTTTAACAAAATATTATTTTGCAAAGAGTGGAAAAATGAGTTTAAGTATTAAGTTGGACAAGATAGATCGCAAGATTTTAGAAATTTTGCAATCGAATGCGAAAATCACTAATGCGCAATTGTCTAAGGAAATTGGTCTGTCGCCAGCACCAACCTTAGAAAGAGTGAAAAAGCTTGAAACATCAGGCATTATCAAGAGCTACCATGCAAAGCTCGACAATGATAAAATTGGTTTAGGCGTAAGTACTTTTGTGTATGTAACCCTTAAGGGTCATAACAGAGGCAACATCGATATTTTCTTAGCGGAAATTGAAAAAATTGATGAAGTAATTGAGTGCCACCACATTACAGGTTCTGGTGATTTCATTCTTAAAATTATTGCGGCCGATATCGCCTCTTACCAAAAACTAATGTTGGAGCGTGTAAGTGATATATCTGTGGTGGACAACTTGCAGTCCATGGTGATACTTTCTACTTTTAAGGATAGTAAAGTAATGCCAATTCCAAAGGCTAACGCCTAATATCATATATGCCAAAAGAAAAAAAGAGGATTCTCGATCGCGCCCAAATCGATCAAAAAATCCGTAGAATGGCCTACGAAATTTATGAGCAAAACCACGACCGCGAAGAAATTATCCTAGCGGGAGTGGCTGCTAACGGGCTTAAAATTTCTGAAAAACTAAAAACAGAACTCGAACAAATCTCGGGTATTCGAGTTCATGTGGTTAAGCTGAATGTGGAAAAGGATTCTCCCGTTCAGCCTCAAGTGGAGTTCACGGACTTCCCTCAGGCATCCGACCAAGTTACCCTTATTCTTGTCGATGATGTTCTAAATTCTGGCCGCACTATGATATATACCCTTTACCCTTTTCTTAAAAAAGGAGTTCAGAAAATTCAAACTGCCGTATTGGTAAACCGAAGTCATAAGCGTTTTCCTATTTCAGTAGATTACAAAGGGCTAGAATTAGCAACAACCATTCAGGAACATATAGAGGTTAACTTGTCTGAAGAAGACTACGCGGCTTACTTATATTGACGAAATTTTAATCAAACAGAACCTTAAAAAATGAACGAAGAAACCTTAGAGGGTCTTAAAGAACAATTGTGGCGTTTACTGGTGGACTATGGCTTAAAAGTGATTGGAGCCGTTTTAGTTCTCATAGTGGGAATGTGGGTAATCAAGTTTTTAGTTAAAACCATAACTAAAACTTTATCGAAAAGAGGAGTCGATCCTACCATTATTCCTACCCTAAGAGGCGTCACAAAATTTGTATTAGTTGCCATATTAATAGTAGCCTGTGCGGGCATTGTGGGTATTCAGCCAACCGGTTTAGTAGCTGTTTTGGGTGCTGCAGGTTTAGCCATAGGTTTAGCGCTTCAGGGCAGTTTAAGTAACTTTGCAGGTGGTATTTTAATTCTCACTTTAAAGCCGTTTAAAGCCGGTGATTATGTAGATATTGACGGTACTGGCGGTACTGTAACGGGTGTTTCCATTATCAATACCATGTTGAAAACCCCAGACCACATTACCATTTTTCTGCCTAATGGAAAAGTGGCGAGCGCTGTCATTAAAAACTATTCCATGGAATCTACCCGAAGATGGGATAAGGTTTTCGGAATTGGTTATGATGACGATTTTGAAAAGGCGAAAAGCATTATTCTGAAAATAATAGAAGAGGACGAGCGTTTTTTGAAAGATCCAGCGCCTTTTGTAAGAGTAGGTAATTTGGGCGATAGCAGTGTAGACATCACCGTTAGGGCTTGGGTGAATTCTTCGGATTACTGGCCTGTAAACTGGGATATGATAGAAAGGGTGAAGAAAGAGTTCGATAACCAAGGAATTTCTATTCCTTATCCTCAAACTGATGTACATTTGTACAACCAAAAATAACTGTCAATAAGACTTTACGATAACAAGAAGGGGTAAATAGCTATATTTACCCCTTTAATTTTATAGATATGTCTATTCATAAATCTGAAATAAAAAAGGTTACCACGCATCAAATTCAAGCCATGAAGGATAGAGGGGAGAAGATTTCCATGCTTACCTCTTACGATTATTCCATGGCATCTTTGGTAGATGAGGCGGGTGTCGACATTATTCTTGTAGGCGACTCTGCTTCTAATGTAATGGCTGGCCACGAAACCACTTTGCCTATTACGCTGGATCAAATGATTTATCATGCGAGTTCAGTCATCAGAGCGGTGAAAAGAGCCTTTGTGGTGGTAGATATTCCTTTTGGTTCTTACCAGGGCAACAGTTCCGAAGCGCTTCGTTCAGCCATTCGAATTATGAAGGAATCGGGTGCACACAGCGTGAAAATGGAAGGTGGTGCTGAAATCAAAGAATCCATTACACGCGTTTTGAGTGCGGGTGTTCCAGTAATGGGGCATTTGGGGCTTACGCCTCAATCCATTTACAAATTTGGAACTTACGCTGTTCGGGCTAAGGAAGAAGAAGAAGCTGAAAAGTTGATTAGCGATGCCAAGCTTTTGGAAGAATGCGGATGTTTCGCCATTGTTTTGGAGAAAATACCTGCGCAATTGGCCAAAAGAGTTTCTGAAGAAGTGAACATTCCTATCATAGGTATCGGAGCTGGCCCATATGTAGATGGGCAAGTGCTGGTAATTCACGATATGTTGGGCCTCACTACAGAATTTAAACCTCGTTTTCTAAGGCAATATGCCGATGTCGGAACGACTATAAAAGAGGCTGTTAGCAACTATGTGAAGGATGTGAAGGATAAAGATTTCCCTAACGAAAAGGAAAGTTACTAGCAGATTGACCTATTTTTTTTATAATTGCCCCGCTTTTGTGGTCTTCTCCTAGGCCGTAAAGGAACTTTTGGGCGGGATAAAATCCTTACCTTAGGGCATAAAATTTTATACACTCATAAATAACCGTTAACTGAAATGAGCGAACAAAAAATAACCATTAGCAACGGAGTTTTAAACGTGCCTGATAACCCAACCATTCCTTTTATCGAGGGTGATGGAACGGGTGTTGACATCTGGCCAGCTGCAAAAAATGTATTAGATAGTGCCGTAGCAAAAGCTTACAATGGCTCAAAAAATATAGTTTGGAAAGAAGTTTTAGCTGGAGAAAAAGCATTCAACGAAACCGGTGAATGGATGCCAGCCGCAACTCTTGATGCTTTTAGAGAATACTTGGTGGGTATTAAAGGGCCATTAACCACGCCAGTGGGTGGTGGAATTCGTTCGTTAAATGTGGCTTTGCGTCAAGAATTAGATCTTTACGCTTGCGTGCGACCAGTAAGATGGTTTGACGGAACTCCTTCTCCGGTAAAAGAACCAGGTTTGTGCGACATGGTGATTTTCAGAGAAAACACTGAAGATATTTATGCGGGTATCGAGTTCCAACAAGGTACTGAAGATGCAAATAAGTTTGCTTCCCTGTTGAAGGAAAACTTCCCAGCGTTATTCAAAAAAGTAAGATTCCCTGACACTGCAGGTTACGGTATTAAGCCGGTTTCTGAAGAAGGAACCCATAGATTAGTGAAGAGCGCGATTGACTACGCTTTTGCTCAGAAAAGAGATTCAGTTACTTTGGTTCACAAAGGTAACATCATGAAATTCACCGAAGGTGCATTCAAGTCTTGGGGATATGAGTTGGCGAAAAACGAATATGGCGCTCAAGATTACGAAGGTGGCCCATGGCAAATCATCGAGAAAGACGGTCATAAAGTAATTATCAAAGATGTGATTGCAGACGCTTTCTTGCAGCAGATTTTGTTGAGACCAGCTGAGTATTCAGTAATTGCTACTTTGAACTTGAATGGCGATTATGTTTCTGATGCATTGGCTGCCATTGTTGGTGGTATCGGAATTGCGCCAGGTGCAAACATCAACTACATAAGTGGAAACGCTATTTTTGAAGCTACTCATGGAACGGCTCCAAAATACGCGGGTCAAGATAAAGTGAATCCAGGTTCAGTGATTCTTTCTGGTGCCATGATGTTAGAATACATGGGCTGGCAAGAAGCTGCCGATTTGATTTACAAAGGACTTGAGGCGTCAATTGCTTCTAAAAGAGTAACCTACGATTTCGAACGTTTAATGGATGGAGCAACGCTCCTCAAATGCTCTGAATTCGGAGAAGAGATTGTGAAAAACATGTAAACAAAAAGCCCCGAAAGGGGCTTTTCTTTTTTAGAACCATTCAGAATGCCTATGGAGGAATTTCTTCCTTTTTTTCCGCTCAAACTTGTCGTTTTCCCAAACGAAAAACTCAATCTTCATATTTTCGAACCCCGTTATAAGCAACTTATCAATGAATGCCTAGCGAGTGGAGCAAGTTTTGGAATTCCTGTTTTCAATGATGGAATAATGGAGTTTGGCTCTGAAGTAAAAGTTGAAAAACTGGTGAAGACTTACGAGAACGGGGAGATGGACATCAGCGTAAGGTGCCAAAGAGTTTTTGAGCTGATCACTTTTCAAGAGAAGGTTGAAGGCAAGCTATATTCAGGTGGAAAAGTAAGCTTTATCGAAAATGTTGAAGATGGCGATCCTGTTCGTTGGATGTACCTTAAGCAACTGGCCACTCTGTTGGTTGAAATTCTTAAAATGGAAGATAAACTTCATGTCGCTCAATTAACACAAGAATTTGAGTTGGCTCATAAATTGGGACTATCTTTGGAGCAGGAATACGATATGCTTCAAATGGTGAAGCAATCGGAAAGGTTCGAATATATGATCAATCATATGGAAAGAGCGATTCCGATTGTTCGCGAAATGGAAAAGGCCAAAGAACGCATCCAGATGAATGGCCACTTTCAGCATATCGATCCGCTGAAGTTTTAAATGCTTATGATAGAGCCAAATCTTAGTGAATTTGCTACAATTTTGATTTTCCTTTTAGGGGCTGGCATTTTCGTTACCATCGGGTTGACAGCTGCTAAATTGATTCGGCCAAACAGGCCCAATTACGAGAAATTGACAACTTACGAATCGGGTGAAGAAACCATTGGTTCGGCTTGGGGGCAATTCAATATCAAATTCTATATTGTCGCGCTTATCTTTCTTCTTTTCGAAGTAGAAATCATTTATCTATTTCCCTGGGCTGTTATTTTTGGCGATAAGGAATTGATTGAAGGAACAGATTCCGCTTGGGCATGGTTTGCCATATCAGAAATGTTCGTTTTCATTTTTGTGCTGGCCCTTGGTTTGGCCTACGCATGGAGAAAGGGGTATTTGGATTGGGTAAAACCCATCAATAAAACTTCAGCGTTTAAATCACCAATTCCTGAAGACGCATATAAACAATTCAAGTAGTGGGCTTATTAGATCAACAATTGGGAAAAGGTGGCATCATTGTCGCCAAATTGGAAGACCTTATCAATTGGGCTAGGCTTTCGTCCATGTGGCCTTTAGCCTTTGGAACGGCCTGTTGTGCCATTGAATTTATGGGCGCGCAATCTAATCCCTATGATTTGGATCGTTTTGGGATCGTGCCTTTTGCCAGTCCGCGCCAAACGGATGTGATGATCGTGGCGGGAACGGTCACCTTTAAAATGGCCGACCGCGTGAGAAGGCTTTACGAGCAAATGGCCGAGCCTCGTTATGTGGTTTCAATGGGGTCATGCTCAAATTGTGGAGGCCCTTATTGGGAACATGGTTACCATGTGGTAAAAGGCGTAGATAGGATTGTGCCTGTAGACGTTTACGTTCCGGGTTGTCCTCCTCGTCCCGAAGCGCTTATTGGTGGTTTGCTAAAGCTTCGCGAAAAAATAAGGCAGGAAACCATTGTGGCGCCAACTGCAATTGAAAAGCTCTTGGAGCAGAAAGGGCAAGAAGTATGACTTTTGAAGAAATAATTTCCCTTATAAACGAAAATTTGGGAGAAGAAATCATTCTGAAAACGGATGAAAAAGCTTCGCCTAAAGCCATTATGGTGGCCGATGAAAATCTGCTAGAACTGATGGCTTTTCTTCAGGCAGACCCTCAGTTGTACTTCGATTCTCTTTCTTGTGTTACGGGCCTCGATAATGGGCCTGAAGCAAACACTATGGAGATGATTTATAATCTTTATTCCATCCCTTTCGGTCATCATTTAATGGTGAAAATTGAGTTGAATAGAGAAAAACCCGAAGTCGAATCCCTTTCCTCACTATGGAAAACGGCTGATTGGCAAGAGCGCGAAGTGTTCGATATGTATGGTATTCATATCAAAAATCATCCTGATTTAAGAAGGATTTTAATGCCAGCCGATTGGCAAGGCTTTCCTCTTAGAAAGGATTATGAGCAACAAGAATATTACAGAGGCATAAAAGTAAAATACTAGTGGCCAACCAAGTTCAATACATATTTGATAAGGAAAACCTTAGAAAATCAGAACCTCAGAAGTTTAAGGAGCAAGACCTCAGGCGAGAGGAAATGATCATTAACATTGGTCCGCAGCACCCTTCAACACACGGAGTGCTAAGGTTGGAGGTGTTGGCTAAGGGCGAAGAAATTATTGAAGTTGTTCCGCACTTAGGTTATTTACATCGTTGCTTCGAAAAACATGCGGAAAATCTGCCTTACAACCAGGTGATTCCTTTTGTGGATCGTATGGATTATTTGGCGGCAATGAATACCGAACATGCTTATGCTATGGGCGTAGAGCGAATGTTGGGTATGGAAGAAGTTATTCCCAAAAGGGTAGAATACATTAGGGTTTTAGTTGCGGAATTAAACCGTTTGGCGTCACATTTTATTGCCATTGGTTCTTACGGAATGGACATTGGTGCCGTAACCGCATTTTTCTGGATGACCCGTGATAGAGAGCACATTGTTCGCTTGTTGGAATGGGCTTCTGGCGCTCGCATGCTTTACAATTACATTTGGATTGGAGGCTTGTTCTACGACTTGCCCGTGGGTTTTGAAGGACGCTGTAAAGAATTTACTGCGTATCTAAAGCCTAAATTGGACGAGATGGAGCGCGTAGTAATCGAGAATAAAATCTTTGTAGACAGAACCGCAAATGTTGGGGTTTTGCCTGCCGATTTGGCGATAAACTACGGTATAACAGGCCCAATGCTTCGTGGTTCGGGCTTGAAGTATGACCTCAGAAGAGTGGATGGCTATTCCGTTTATCCTGAAATAGATTTCGAGATTCCAGTAGGGAAAGGAGAGATGGGCACTTTGGGCGATTGCTGGGACAGAACTTGGGTTCGGATGAAGGAATGCTACGAGTTTGTCAAAATAATTGACCAGTGTTTGGAGAAGCTCACGGGTGAACACAAAAGAACGCGTGACTTTGATCCTAGGGCGTTGGCTCCCAAAAAGATAAGACCTAAAGCTCAGGATTTATATGTGCGGGCAGAAAACCCTAAAGGCGAAACCGGATTCTTTTTCCGTGCGGATGGTCGTTCCGATATTCCTTTTCGCTGTAAAGCAAGAGGTGCCAGCTTTGTGAACCTTTCCATCATCAATGAATTAGCCCGAGGTGGCCTCATTGCCGATTTGATTGCTGTAATAGGCTCTATCGATATCGTTTTGGGTGAAGTCGATCGGTAGTCTGTAGAAGAATGAAGCAGGTTTCAGCATTGTAAAACCTGCTCAAGGTTGATTTTCTTAAGGAAGAATCTTCAAGTTGTTTTCTCTGATGTATGCTCTTTCAGACTTCCATTTGATTTCTACCCAAATATCCTTGTGTCCAACTACTTCCACTTTGTGGCCCTCGCCAGTAACTTCAAGTAGATCTGCGCCAGCCGATGGGCCTTTCATCAAATAGGCATTCGCTGAAGAAATGATCGCTTTTTGAGGCAATCCAGAAAAGTTGATAAGATAAACCGCCAAAAGAAGAACAGCTACCAAGCCAAGGCTCAAGCCTGCAGATCTTTCATTCAATTTCTTTTTGCGTTTTAAAATCATGGCCAAAATCAAAATGCCAAGCGCTAAAGTGACAAGCACAAAATAGTTACGGTTCTCATCAAAGAACTTTAGAAAAAGATCATAGTCATTGGTGGAGTAGCCTTCAAGCCTATTGGCTTCGGCCATTTCGTTCATTTTGGTAAGCACTCTTTTGTCTGAAGTGAGCTTGTAATAGTTGTTTAATGTGAAAAGCGCGTTGCCTAAATCGCCCGTGCTTTCATAAACAAATGCCATTTTTAGCAGCATAGCAGGCGAAGCCTCCTCATGTTGACGCATGATTTTTTCATAAATCGGCAACGACTGTGTGTATTTCTTTTGCTGAAATAAAGAATCAGCTTTTTTTAGTTCTTTCGTAACTTCCTGTGCATTAACGTTTTGAAAAGAAACGAATAAACAAATTAAAATGAATGTGAGAAATTTGAATCTAGAGCTTTGCATTTAATTAATTACCTCTTACCTTTGCACTCGCAATTAAGGAAAACGACCTTAATCAACCAAGAAAAACTTATTGATCTGGTAGCTCAGCTGGTAGAGCATAACACTTTTAATGTTAGGGTCCTGGGTTCGAACCCCAGCCAGATCACTTCCTTGAAGCCTCGGACTTTCCGGGGCTTTTTTATTGCCGTTCCCTCTAAAACTTTTTTTCAAAACATTTACAATTTTTGGGTTTGGCATAGCTGCAAGATAGAGTTCAATGTTTGAGCAACCGCACCTTTCACATTATTTAACGGCAGGCCAAAAAATAATTTGAATCACCAGTTCTTTAGAATGCCGTGAAATTTTCTGGGTTTGCATCGTTTACAATTTGCAGCTTTAAAATACCTTCGCAATCTTTCTATGATGAACACACAGCCCATCGGGATTTTCGATAGTGGAATGGGAGGCCTTACCGTTGCTCATGCCGTTAAAAACCTTTTGCCAGAAGAGCAGCTCGTTTATTTTGGCGATAGCGCGCACTTGCCTTATGGCGATAAGTCTGCGGCCACCATTCAGGCTTATTCGGTAAAGATTTGTGATGTTTTACTTCAGCAGGGCTGCAAAGTCATTCTTATTGCTTGCAATTCGGCTTCTGCGGCCGCTTATGAGCTTGTAAAAGCCTATGTGGGCAGCAAGGCCAAAGTCTTGAATGTAATCGATCCTGTGGTGGAATATGTAGGCGAAAAGTATAACGACACTACAATCGGACTGATCGGGACAAAGCAAACTGTGGGTTCTGGGGTTTATTCTGAAAAAATAAAGGCCAAAAATCCAACAATTGAACTTGGCGCGTTGGCTACACCGCTGCTTGTGCCTATGATAGAAGAAGGATTTTATAAAAACGAAATCTCTGAGCAAATCATTGAGCAGTATTTAGTGCGAGAAGAACTTGAAGGAATTGAGGCGTTGATTTTAGGCTGCACGCATTATCCTTTGATCAAAAAGCAGGTTGCCGCTTTTTTCAAAAACCAGATTGAAGTAATCAACTCTTCTTCTATAGTGGCTGCGGCTTTAAAGGAATTGCTTCTTGAAAATGAATTGCTTTCTGAAAAAAGAGAAGCGAAAAACAAGTTCTTGGTTTCAGATTTTACCCCTTCATTTCAGGCTGCTGCCGAACTTTTCTTTCAAGAAGAAATCAAGCTTCAGAAACATATTTTGTGGGAATAAGTTGTGCCTTAAAACACCTAACGGGGTGCTAAAGATTATTATCCTACAAATCTTGTAGACTTTAAGGTATTTGTTAACAAATTATATGCTTTCTTTGCATCAAACAACGGCTTAACGCAGCGTGTACGCATTTCTATTCTTTTTAAATTTCGTACTCATCTACACTATTTTCGCAGTTTATGCCGAAAGAAAAATCTCTGCTTTTATTCAGGATAGATATGGGCCAATGGAAACGGGGCCTTATGGCTTGCTGCAAACCATAGCCGATTTAATGAAGCTGTTGCAAAAGGAAGACATTGTTCCTTTAGCGGCCGACAAAAAATTATTCAAACCTGCGCCTCTTATTATTTTTACTGCGGTTTTAGCGGGTTTTGCTGTGTTGCCTGTTACACCTGGCTTTGGAGGTTCTGCCATTGAAACCGGGATTTTCTATTTGCTAGCCATCGTTTCTTTGGATGTGGTTGGGATTCTCATGGCTGGTTGGGGGTCAAATAGTAAATACGCCATTCTGGGAGCTATGCGTTCGGTAGCCCAAATCATTTCTTATGAAATTCCTTTGGGGCTCACCGTGGTTTGCGTGATTATGGTTTCACAATCTTTAAACCTTCAAGAAATTGTTTTTCAACAAGGCATATTCATCAATGAAGTAGATCCGGAAGCTCAAAACTACCTTTTCGGTATTAAGGCCTTGGGAATCAATATTACTGAAGTTGGAGGCTTTTTGACCTGGAATATTTTCAGAGTGCCAATTTTCTTCATTGCTTACTTGATATTCTTTATCGCGTCTTTGGCGGAAGCGAATCGCGCTCCTTTCGATATTCCTATTGCCGAATCGGAACTTGTGGCAGGCTTTCATACAGAATATTCTGGTTTTCGTTGGGCCATGATCATGCTTTCAGAATACGGAATCATGCTTCTGGTTTCTTTCCTCGGTGCTATTCTTTTCTTAGGCGGATGGAACACTCCTCTTCCCAACATTGGGCCGGTAGCCTTGGCAGATTGGACTAGTGGAACGCCAGGAGCTTGGTCGGGGCATTTATGGGGAGGTTTCTGGTTAATATCCAAAGCCTTGTTTACGGTGGCAGTCCAAATGTGGATTCGTTGGACATACCCACGTTTACGCCTTGACCAACTGATGAATCTAAGCTGGAAGTACCTTACTCCTGCTGCTATAATTTTGGTATTGCTAAGCGCATTGTGGAGATTGCTGATGATATGAGTAACTACTGGAAAAATATCGCCACAGCTACTAAAACCTTAAAAGAAGGCCTTAAAGTGACTTTTGAGCACATGAAGGACGCGACTACTCAGCGCGATCCTTTGTATGTGGATGAAGAAAATTACTTTGAGAAGCAAAATGCGATTTTCACCACTCAGTATCCGAAAGAATCTATTCCGGTGCCTGATAACGGCCGTTATAAGCTCCACAATGAAATTGATGATTGCATTGTGTGCGACAAATGCGCCAAGGTTTGCCCGGTAAATTGTATAGACATTGAGCCGGTTAGAGCTGTGGAAGAAATTGGAAAAACTTCCGATGGAACGTCAAAACGAATCTACGCGGCCAAGTTCAACATCGATATGGCTAAATGCTGCTTCTGCGGTTTATGTACTACGGTTTGCCCTACGGAATGCCTTACCATGACCAAGGAATTCGATTTTAGCGCTTTCGATTTTGAAGAGCATAATTTTGCTTTTGCTGAAATGACTCCCTTGGAGATTTTGGAGAAGAAGCAAGAACTGGAAGAATTCAATAAAAAGAAAGAGGAAGAAAAAGCTATTGCGGCAGCTTTGAAAGAAAGGCAAGCTGAGCAAACTTCTAGCCCCAGTGAAGAGCCGAAAAGGCCTTCTGCAAAACCTGCCTTTAGGCCTCGACCTATGGCGAAACCAAAAACTTCTTCCGAAACTTCAGAAGAAGGAGCAAAGCCTGTTCGGCCTAAAATGGCGATGAAGCCTAAAATTCAACCTAAATCAGAAGAAAGCACAGAACAAAAGCCTGAAGCAGCTAAACCTGCTCGTCCAAAGGTTCCGATGAAACCACGGATTCCTTCTGCGCCAAAATCGGAACAACCTAGTGAAGAAGCTAAGCCTAAACCAAGGCCTGTGATGAGACCTAAGATTCAGGTTAAAAAAGCGGATGAGCCAAAAGCTGAAGAAAGCTCGGATACTCCAAAACCTGCAAGGCCTAAAATCCCGATGAAGCCCAAAATTCCAACAGAACAAAAAGCTGAGTTTGTGGATAATGAGCCCAAGGCTAAACCGAGGCCAGTTATTCGGCCTAAAATTCAAGTGAAGAAAAGCGAGGAAGAGCAGGAAACGCCAAAGCCAGCTCGACCTAAAATACCTATGAGGCCAAAAGTCCAGCCTAGAAAATCGGATGAGGAAAATCAAGAAGGTAGGGAGGAATAAGCATGGAGATCACCACGATTGTTTTCTATGTTTTCTTGGCTTTAACAGGGCTTTCGGCCTTGTTTATACTCTTGTCGAAAAATATTTTGTATTCGGCATTTGCGCTAATCGTTACATTTCTAGGCTTGGCAGGCATTTTTGTTTTTCTAGGAGCTGAGTTTGTAGCCATTACTCAAGTGCTGGTGTATGTTGGGGGAATTTTGATTCTTATCGTCTTCGGAATAATGTTGACCAATAGGCTGAAATCTACCAAAGTAGAAACCGAAGTTTACAATAAGTTTTTTGGGATTTTAGTGGCTGTTGGGCTTTTCTATATTTTGGCGAAGGCAATTTCTATGACCGATTTTGAAGGCATGAACTGGATTCAACAAGCTTCCGAAACGGCTCCTTCTAGCGTAAAGAATTTAGGTTTAAAAGTAATGACGGACTATGTGCTGGCTTTTGAGGTTATCGGTATTTTGCTATTGATAGCGCTGATTGGAGCGGTTCGTATTGCAGGAAATACAAGAGAGGAGGTTGAGGATGCCGCTTAATACGCTGTTGCTTTTGGGGGCGGCTTTGTTCTGCATTGGTGTTACCGTAGTGATTACACGCAAAAACGCCATAGCGGTTCTTATTGGCGTAGAGCTGATGTTGAATGCAGCGAACCTCAATTTAATTGCTTTCAGCAGTTTTGATGTGTTTCAGCTTCAAGGTCAAATATTCTCTCTTTTTGTCATCACTGTAGCTGCGGCAGAGGCAGCGGTAGGTTTGGCCATTGTGGTTAAAGTTTATCAGCATTATCAAACTGCCGACTTGAACAAAATCAACGATTTAAAAGGATGATGGAGTTTAACGATATCGTTGCCGTTACGGATTTCAATGCCTCCATTTATTGGATTGTCATGCTATTGGCGCTTCCAATTTTTTCGTTTTTTACTTCTACCTTTCTTAAAAATAGAGCTCCGTTTTGGGCTACGACTTTGTTAGCCATAAACACTGTTTTGGCAGTTTTTCTGGCTATTCAACAATGGAATGAACCTGTCTCTACGCTGCGCGGAGCATGGTTTTCAATAGGAAGTACACAGCTCACATACGCTTTTATGCTCGATCATATGGCGTTGATTATGCTGGTGATTGTGAATTTTATTTCGCTTTTGGTGCATTTCTTCTCTATTGAATACATGCGTCACGATAAGCAGAAGGCTCGATATTTTGGGCTGCTAGGCCTATTTACATTCTCCATGTTGGGCATCGTTCTTTTCTACGACTTGCTCTTCATTTTCATTTTCTGGGAATTGGTTGGGCTGTCATCCTTCCTTCTCATTGGTTTTTGGTTCGAAAAGAAATCCGCTTCGTTGGCGGCAAACAAGGCCTTTATCATGAACAGAATCGGGGATTTGGGCTTTTTAACGGGCTTGATGATTCTTTACGCTCAGTTTCAAACTTTCGATTTGGAAGGCATCAAATCGCTTACCATGCTTAGCGAAATTGAAGACGGTAACTGGATTGTAGAGTTTATGCGAAATGGCGAATTGGTAAGAAACAGCCTTGATGGGAGGTGGCTTAGCGCAGCAGGCATCGCTCTTTTCTGTGGTGCTGTAGGTAAGTCTGCTCAGTTTCCATTGCAAGTTTGGCTTCCCGATGCCATGGAAGGCCCAACTCCAGTTTCAGCCTTAATTCACGCGGCAACTATGGTGGCTGCGGGTGTTTTTATGATTTCTAGAATCTTCGTGATTTTAGATGCTCAAGCTTTAGAGGTTGTGGCCGTTGTGGGAGCAGTTACTGCGTTTATGGCTGCCGTTGCTGCGCTATCTCAATTCGATATCAAAAAGGTTTTGGCATATAGTACTATTTCGCAGTTGGGCTATATGGTTTTGGCCATGGGCGTTGGAGCTTATTCTGCCGGCTTATTCCATTTGGTAACGCATGCGCTATTTAAAGCAGGGCTTTTCTTGAGTGCAGGAGTGATTATTCATCAGCTTCATCATTTAGAAAATGAAAATGTGAAGTTCGATCCTCAGGACATGCGTGTGATGGGCGGCTTGAGAAGGTTTATGCCCGTAACTTTCACTTGTTTTTTACTTTGCGCATTGGCTTTGGCTGGTCTTCCTGGCTTTTCAGGTTTCCTCTCAAAAGATGCTATTCTGTTGAATACAGCGGTTTGGATCGATGAAAAAGGCGGAGGATTCTACTTTATAGAACTTTTAGCTTTTGCTACGGTTCTGCTTACGGCTTTTTACACTTTCAGAATGATTTTCTTAGTGTTTACGGGCGATTTCCGTTTGCCAAAATTGGTTGAAAAACCAGCTTCGCTAAGAACTTTGAAGGATGGAAATTTCTATCTGAAAATTCCTGTAATCATTTTGGGAATTGGGGCTTTGAGTTTGGTTTTCGGTTTTACCATGGTAGCCGAAGAAACATGGTTTAACAAAGCCATTCAGTCGCCCATTTTCTTAGTGCCTCAATCGTATGCCGCTTTTAATTTGGCCGATTTGCCTCACATTTATTTCGAGCATTTGCATCTGCCTGTCACTTTGATTTCGATTGGTTTGGCTTTAGCTGGCCTCATTACGGCTTATGTGTTTTATAAGCCAGGAGCAAAGTTTTCAGCTACATTTGCCGAGAAAAGAGAGCCTGTAAGTGGCTTGAGGCAGCTGTCATTTTACCATTGGTATCAGAATGAACTTTATGAAAAGGTGATTCTGAAAGCGATTTTAGTTAAGGCAAAATATATGGCTTGGTTCGATAGAACCGTGGTGGATGGTTTTGTGAATTTTATGGCTCGTTTTCAAGTGGTGTTTGCACACATCATCGCTTGGTTCGACAGAAATATAATCGATGGATTCGTACATTTGACCGCCTATACAAGTGGTCGGGTAGGGCAACTTACCCGTTCGGTGCAGTCGGGCAATGTTCAGGTATATATAATGGCTGCATTGGCTTTTTTGGTGCTAATGCTTCTATGGCTCATATTCTGAAGTAATGGGAGAGAACCTTTTAACATACATCATTTTTACGCCTCTGATTGGGGTGTTAATTATTCTGCTTTTACCGCAAACCAAAGCGCATATTTACCGCTGGGTTACGTTGGCGGCAACTGCAGCTACTTTGCTTTTTTCGCTTATGGCGGTTGTCCACTTCGATTCCAATGTAGAAGGACTAACCAATAGCGAAGCACAATTGCAATGGGTTCAAAAAGCCGAATGGTTCAGTGTTGAATTAGGTTCTCTGGGTAAATTTTCAGTCGACTATTTTGTTGGGGCCGATGGGCTTAATATTACCATGCTGCTTTTGGCGGCTATCGTAATGTTCATTGGAGCCATATCTTCATGGAATGTAGAAAGGAAGCGCAAGGGCTATTTCAGTTTGTATTTGCTGCTTACCACTTCAATTTTTGGCTGTTTTGTGGCGCTAGATTTCTTCCTTTTTTATCTCTTTTTCGAGTTTATGCTTCTGCCTATGTATTTCCTTATTGGAATTTGGGGAGGGCCGAGAAGAGAATATGCCGCTATCAAATTCTTCCTTTACACGCTTGTAGGCTCCATTTTAATCCTCATCGTGATGATTGGGCTTTACAATTCGGTTTATGATCCGGTGAAGGTTGGGCTTGAAGCTGGAATTATTGAAAATGCTTCGGAAGCTAGCACTGGCGTAATCGAGCAAATTCAGGCTCAAGTGCAAAGAGGAGATATTCCTGAAGATCAAATCGTAAAATCCTTTAATATGATTGGCATGGCCGATCAGCAGAATTATTTGCCAGATTCATTTTTGGGAAGAAATAGTTTCGGGGAAATCTTTGGTCAGTCCGCCCGATGGATGGCTTTTCTGGCTTTGTTGGTTGGTTTTGCTATAAAACTTCCTGCTTTTCCATTTCATACATGGTTACCCGATGCTCACGTAGAAGCGCCCACTCCAATTTCTGTGGTTTTGGCAGGTATTCTTCTGAAAATTGGTGGTTATGGAATGATTAGAACCGCATTCAGTTTCTTCCCCGATAGTGCCTATCATTATTCGTGGCTCATTGGTTTCTTCGGAATGCTGTCTATCATTTACGGAGCTATGAATGCGCTTGCTCAAAAGGATTTGAAGAAATTGATTGCCTATAGCTCAGTTTCGCACATGGGTTTTGTGCTGCTTGGTTTGGCCGCCATGACGGTGGAAGGCGTAACCGGAGCGATTTACCAGATGTTCTCTCACGGTTTGATTTCAAGCATGCTCTTTTTAGTGGCTGGTGTGATTTACGATAGAACTCACGATAGAATGATTGAAAATTATGGTGGCTTGGCTAAGCAGATGCCAAAATACACGGTGATTGTGACCATCGCATTTTTTGCGTCTTTAGGCTTGCCGGGGTTCTCGGGCTTTATAGCTGAACTGATGGTGTTTATAGGTGCCTTCAAGTCTTCAAGCGTAATTGGAGCCATTCCATACTGGATGGCAGTTGTTTCCACTTTAGGTTTGGTTTTAGGAGCTGGTTATTACCTCTGGACTTTGCAAAGAATGTTCTTTGGCAAGTTTTGGGTAAAAGAAAGAGCTTGGAAAGAAAGTCTTTCAGACTTGAATGCCAGAGAATATTTGATGTTCATTCCGCTCATTATTTTGATTCTTTGGTTCGGAATTTATCCAGCTACCATTCTCGACCTGATCAATAATTCTGTCGAAGGTTTTACTCAACTTTTAAGTCAGGCGGTTGAATGATTCCATTGATGCAGTCAAATATGGTTTTGGAGCTCAAGGATAAAATTGCTCAACTATCTGCTGATTTGGTGGGTTTAGCACCAGAGTTCATTTTGGTGATTACGGCCATTTTACTCCTGCTTTTCGATTTACTTTTTAAGGAAAAGAAAAGTGTCGGTATTGCTGCCATTGCTTTTGTTGGCCTGGCTTTTACTTTGGTTGTATTGCTTGCAGGATGGGAATCTGTTTTGTTTCCTCAAAAACTGATGAATGGCCTCGTGCAGTCCGATAGAGGTTCATCGTTCTTCAAAATATTGATTGCTTCAGGAGGTTTGTTGTCCTTGTTGCTCATGCAACGGTCGCCTAACCGACATAAGTTCTTTAAAAGTAGCGAACCACTTTTGATGCTTCTTGGCCTAATGTTAGGAGCTTTTTTAATGACTATGGCCAGCAATCTTCTTATGGTTTATGTGGCTGTGGAAGTGGTTTCTATTTCTTCTTATTTGCTTACGGGTATTTTCAAAACCAAACGAAATTCAGAAGCTGCTATTAAATATTTGCTGTTCGGGGCGGTGGCTTCGGCCGTTATGCTTTATGGCATGAGCTGGCTTTATGGTTTTACCGGAACGCTGGATTATAGCTCAGAAACCTTTATCAATGGTATTTCGCAGGTGGCGATTCTACCTTTGTCATTGGCTTTGATTATGACGCTTGGAGGGTTTCTTTTCAAATTGGGCGCATTTCCTTTTCATATTTGGTCGCCCGATGTTTATCAAGCTTCTCCAACTCCTGTTGTTGCCGTTTTCTCTACTATACCCAAATTGGCTGCGCTTACACTTATCTTTCGTTTTGTCGGTCAGTTGGATGTAAATCTGCTCGATTGGCAGCTTTGGCTAGGTGTGACCGCTATTGCGAGCATGACGGTAGGTAATTTTTCTGCCCTTTGGCAAAAAGATGTTAAAAGAATGCTGGCCTATTCTTCCATTGCACATGCCGGATTTCTATTGGCTGGTGTTTTGGCATATTCGGAAAGTGGCGAAAAAGCGGCCATGTTTTATGCTGCGGTTTACCTGTTCATGAATTTCCTTGCTTTTCTTCTTGTTCAAATTTTTGAAGGAAAAGAAGGAGATGCTTCTCTAGATAATTTCAGAGGAATGGGACAGAAACTGCCCTATTTCGGAGTATTGGCCATTATTGTGATGATTTCCCTTACTGGACTTCCACCTACTGCGGGTTTCAATGCCAAGCTGTTTGTGTTTTCCGCTTTGTGGGAAACTTACCAGTTCAATGGATCTTCAATTCTGTTGTGGGTATTCATTATTGGCCTTCTCAATACTGTTGTGGCGCTTTTCTATTATTTGAAAGTGCCTTTTTATATGTTCTTTAAAAATCCGATTAATGAAATCGGAACTCCAAAGGGATATCGTATAGATAAAATATATGGCACTATTATTACTATTCCCGTGTTACTCTGGTTCTTTAAATCAGATTGGTTGTTGAACATTTTGAATAGTATTAACTTTGTCTTTTGAGGCGAATAAATGAGCGAGCAGATTAAACACGAGTGCGGGATTGCAATGATCCGCCTTCGAAAACCACTACAGTACTATATCGATAAGTATGGTTCGGCTACTTACGCGGTAAATAGGCTCTACGTGATGATGCAAAAACAGGCTAACCGCGGTCAAGACGGGGTTGGAGTGGCAAACATCAAAATCGGGGTCGATCCGGGTATCAGGTACATCAGCCGCTACAGAACCATAAAACCCCAACCTATAAACGACATTTTCGATAAAATCGGGAAGAAGTTTGAAAAGGCTAAAAAGAAACCGGGATATAATCCAAAAGATGCCCAATGGCTGAAGGATAATATGGGTTTTACTGGCGAAGTGTGGATGGGGCACTTGCGTTATGGTACTCACGGCAAAAACAGTATTGAAAGTTGCCATCCCTTCTTAAGGCAAAATAACTGGAGAAGCCGAAACCTTGTAATGGCCGGAAACTTTAACATGACCAATGTCGATCAGCTTTTTGATCTTCTGTTAGGTCTAGGCCAGCATCCGAAAGAAAAAACAGATACGGTGACCGTGATGGAAAAGATCGGCCACTTTATTGATGAAGAAAACCAACGCGTTTTCGATAAATACAAAAAGAAAAAATCAAACGCAGAAATCACCGATATCATTGAAAATGAAATGAATCTTCAGCGCGTACTGAAGCGTTCTTTCAAAGATTTTGACGGTGGGTATGCTATGGTGGGTATGTTGGGCCATGGAGCTTCCTTTGTGGTTCGCGACCCAAATGGAATCCGACCAGCCTTTAAGTACATTGATGAGGAATTCATTGTTGTAGCTTCGGAAAAACAAGCTATCAAAGCGGCTTTCAATGTTAATTATTCTGATATTACCGAAATTGAGCCAGGTCACGCCCTGATTGTGCATAAAAATGCAGAGTGGGACGAAGTTCCAATTATGAAAAAACGTGAGTTGAAAGCATGTTCTTTCGAGCGTATTTATTTCTCAAAAGGTACAGATCCAGAGATTTATCAGGAAAGAAAGGAACTCGGAAAACTGCTTATTCCTCAAATTCTGAAAGCAGTTAATTTCGATCTTAAAAACACGGTTTTCTCATACATTCCAAACACCGCTGAAATTTCATTCTTAGGAATGATGCAGGGCTTGGATGATTACCTTTTGCAGAAGAGAAAGGATATCATTATCGATGGAAAACCTCATATCGATGATGTTGAGGAGCTTTTGAGTTTTCAACCTCGGGTAGAAAAATTGGTAATAAAGGATGCTAAACTTAGAACCTTTATTGCCGATGATCAAAGTCGCGATGAACTTGTGGCCAGCGTTTACGACACTACTTATGAAGTAATTCGAAAAGGTGTAGACACGCTTGTCGTTATCGATGATTCTATTGTAAGAGGAACAACTTTAGAGAAGAGTATTTTGAAGATGCTCGACACTTTGGAGCCTAAGAAAATTGTAATTGTTTCTTCTGCACCTCAGATTCGTTACCCCGATTGCTACGGTATCGATATGTCTAAAGTGAAGGAGTTTGTGGCCTTTAGAGCTATGCTCGCATTGCTTAAAGAAAAGTATGGTGAAGACAATGAAGAGCTGGAAACTGCCTATCACAAGGCTTTGGCCAACTTTGGTTCTAAAGACCAACAGAACTACTTAAAAGAAGTTTACGACCAGTTTACAGATGATGAAATTTCAGCCAAAATCGCTGAGATTGTTCGTCCTAAGGAAATGAAAGCGGAGTTGGAGGTAGTTTACCAAACAGTAGATAATCTTCACAAAGCATGTCCTGGAAACTTAGGTGATTGGTACTTCACTGGCGATTACCCAACTCCTGGTGGAAATAGAGTAGTGAATAAGGCCTTTATGAACTTTATGGAAGGAAAAGAGATCAGAGCTTATTGATATAAGTTTTTGGTTAAAATAATATTGAAAGGACAGTTCAGCAGAACTGTCCTTTTTTATGGAATTATAAATTCCGCTCCTTATTTGTAGAAATCTTATAGAGCCTTTTATCTATTTTTTTCAAGCGTAATTTGTTTTGAATTTGTAGCTTGAGGCATTCACTTTTTCCAAGTTTTTTTAGATGAGTAAAGAATTTTTTGACAAGAATGGCTACCTGTTATGGCCAGAATCATTGGCGCCTGAAATGCTGTCAAGATTGCAGCAGATTGCCGAAGAAATAGAAGAAGATGCCATGTCTGCCTATCATAAAGATGTACAGTTACATGGAGCTTGTGTGGTGGAAGATGCCGTAGGGCCAAGATTGATGCGCTACGATGATCTTCATTTTAAGTATACGGAAGATTTAAATCGACTTCTGGCTTCTCCTTCAGTGCTAAAGTTGATCAGAACACTTTGTGGACCCACTGCAATCATTTTGCAAGCGGATTTGCTCTTCAAGCATCAACATCCACATCCTGTAATTAAATGGCATCAAGGGGCGCCAAACGATCCTGCTCACAATTATTTAAACATAGGTGTTTATTTAGATAATGCCGACCTCAACGATGGCTGCCTACGTTACGTGCCAGGCACTCAGCATGAGTTGCAAAATATTGATGAAGTTGAGCGAAAGTTCGGTTGGAATCCTCCAAATGTGGTACAGGTTCCTGCAAAGGCGGGCAATGTAATGGTTCAAGAAATGATGGTGCTGCACAGTTCAGAACCTAAGCGTTCGCCAGGGGCTAGGAGAACTATATATATTGAAGTAAGGCCTTACGAAGCCGTAAAAGAAGATGCCAAGCAAGATGAGCGCTGGATTGAGTTACGTAGACTTTGGATGGGCAAAATCCTGGAATATGATGAGAATGATATTTTCTCAGAAGAGGAGAAGGCGTTTTTTAAGGCTGAAGAAGAACAAAGCATAGAAACTTTGATGCAAGAAATAACGGATCATCATTGTTCGCCAATTCCTGCCGTGTACAATTGGCAAGATGTGCAGGGTCCGGATTATCCAGTTCCTGCCGATTTACTATAAGCACAAAAAAGGACTGTCCCAAAATTTAGATTCCATCATTTTGAATTTACTTCTCAATGAATGCTAAACTTCAGGACAGTCCCTGTTTGTTTCTAATATTTCTTCTTAAACAGAGAAGCTTTCTCCGCATCCGCAGGTTCGCGAAGCATTCGGGTTAATAAACTGAAAGCCTTTTCCATTAAGCCCGTCCGAAAAATCAAGAGTGGTGCCCAATAGATAAAGCAAGCTTTTTCTGTCTACTAAAATTTTAATGCCTTTATCTTCAAAGATTTCGTCTTTTTCCTTGATTTCAGAATCAAAATCAAGATCGTACATCAAGCCAGAACAGCCTCCACCTTGAACGGCCACTCTAATGTTGTGGTCGTTAGTTTTGCCTTCTTTGGCACGAAGCTCATATATTTTTTCTTTTGCTGAATCTGTTACAGTTATCATTATGCCACAGGATTAAGTACTACACTAAATACAGTAATGGTGTTGATGTCCCTACCATAATAAAGCTTATCGAGGGCATCATACATATTACCAGCCCGGAAATACGAAGTGTGAAGTTCATTTTCGCCCTTGGCAATCCACTGAATGGTGTAAGATTGGTACTTGTCTTTGTACGATCTTACATATTCCATCATTTTCCTTAGCGCATCCAACTTGTCTATTCCTATTTCAGAATGAAAAAGAAACGACTGATTGTGCCTTGGGTTAATGGTGATTAGGTCGAGCTTGGTTTTGCCTTCGTTTTGTTGAAATTCAAAACTCAACTCACTGCCCTTAATGCTCAAGTAGCTTTCTATTTTTCTTTGAAGCTTTACACTTTCAACATGGATGTCGGTTCCGGTACCGGTCATACTCATAATTTTTTTATACTACCCAAATACGATAATTTGGGATTGGTTAGGAAACAGGGCCTTTGCCCATAAAGTTTCCGCTTAATTTACAAAGATAGTTAATCATTCATTAATCTATGCGCAAGATTGAACACATCGGCATCGCTGTTAAGGATTTAAATAATTCAAATGACCTTTTTGAGAAGCTTTTTGGCGAAGCTCATTATAAGATAGAAGAGGTTTTGTCTGAAGGCGTGAAAACCTCTTTTTTTCAGGTAGGCCCAAATAAAATTGAACTGTTGGAAGCTACCAATCCAGATAGCCCCATTGCAAAATTTATTGAGAAAAAGGGAGAAGGCATTCACCACATTGCTTTTGATGTGGAAGATATTGAAGCGGAAATTAAAAGATTAAAGGCAGAAGGATTTACCGTTTTGAATGAAGTACCCAAAAAAGGAGCCGATAACAAACTCGTTTGTTTCCTTCATCCTAAAACTACCAATGGAGTATTGGTTGAGCTTTGTCAGGAAGTGAAGTAGCTCAAAATGATTTCAATAAAGCCTAGATTTCCTTTCTAAATTAAATCAATGCCAAAGTTCATAACTGTGGCTGTTTTCACTTATCCCCAAGAGGCGTATGTGGTTAAAAGTCGGTTGGAGGCCGAGGAAATACCCTGTTTCCTAAAAAATGAACTGACTATTCAGTCCGATAACTTTCTTTCCAATGCCATTGGCGGTGTTCAACTTCAGATCCCAGAATCCTTTATTGAACAGTCATTGCCTATTTTAGAGGAATTTGGATTGGTTTCGGCCGAAGTGGCTGAAAATACAAGAGCGCATTATAAGGCAGAAACGAATGAAGAAGGGGCACAAGTTTGCCCAAACTGTGGTTCAGATAATATTTCGATTGAAAAGAGGGCAGGTTCGTGGTTTGTTGGGATTCTTTTGTTGGTAGGCATTCCTTTGCCCATTTACAGCAAGAAGATTCATTGTTTCGACTGTTATACTGATTCCAATTTAAAGAAATAAAAGCCAAATTCATCCGAACCTATTCGGCTTAGAACTTCAAAACCGAAAGCTTATCTTTGCAGCTTATTGAGCAAAAGCATATGTCAGAAAAGAGAACAGAATTATCGGAATTGGGAGAATTTGGCTTGATCGAAAAGCTTGCTGAAGGCATAGAACATCAAAATGAATCTACCATAACTGGTATTGGCGATGATGCTGCCGTGATGAAAAATGGCGAGAATTATGGCCTTTTGGCTGCTGATATGTTGATGGAAGGAGTGCATTTCGATTTGTCATACGTGCCTCTTCAGCATTTGGGCTATAAAGCCATTTCTGTAAACGTAAGCGATATTGCAGCCATGAATGGCCGTCCTGAACAGGTTACGGTTTCTTTAGGCTTGAGTAATCGTTTTTCTGTAGAAGCTGTGGAAGCACTTTATGCGGGAATGAAAGCCGCTGCCAAGGCTTTTCAGGTGGATATTGTAGGTGGTGATACCACCACATCTCATAGTGGCTTGGTTATTTCTGTTTCTATTTATGGAACAGTGGCGAAAGAAAATGTAAGCCATAGAAAAGGAGCAAAAGAAGGAGATATTCTTTGCGTTACGGGTGATTTAGGAGCTGCTTTTGTAGGACTTCAGGTTTTAGAAAGAGAAAAGCAGGTTTTTCTGGCAAACCCAAATGCCCAACCCAAATTGGACGATTATCAGTATTTGGTTCAGCGCCAGCTGAAACCTATCGCTCGAATGGATATTATTCACGAATTGGCCGAGTTTGGAGTGGTGCCAACTTCCATGATCGATATTTCGGATGGGTTGGCCTCAGAATGCTTGCACCTGAGCAAGAACTCGGGGGTTGGTATTCAAATTTATGAAGACAAATTACCTATCGACAGACAGACTTACGAAACTGCTGTTGAATTCAATTTAGACCCAATTACCTGTGTTTTGAATGGGGGTGAAGATTATGAATTGCTTTTCACCATAAAACAAGAAGACTTCGAGAAGTTAGAAAAGCACGAGGATATTCATTTTATTGGCCATACTCAGGCATTGAGCAAGGGTAATACGTTTGTCACCAAACAAAACAATGTGGTCGAGCTTAAAGCTCAAGGTTGGAACCACATGAAAGGTTAGGCAAATTTCACAATTAAGATTAATAGAATACTTAAAAATGCACCAATTAAGGCGCAATTGAACTTTCTTTCTGGGCGCTCTTTCAAAAAAATGGCGCCTAAAGCCAAAAGTGCAGTAACAAAAGCAAGGCCATACATAAGTGGCGTAATTCCGCTTACGCGAATGAATGTCTTCGCTTTAGCCGATTTGATATAAGTGTTTTTGTAAATCCAGCTCTGCTTAACATCAATAAACTGATGGCTTGTTATCCAATCGGAGTTGTTGGTAATAGTGAAGTTTAAATGCGTAGTTTTTACCAACATTTTAGCATTTTGGGGAGTCTCTTTGTTGGCTTTTTGCCACCGTATTCCTTCGATTTTTTCGTGTTCATAAATATTGTGAGAAAAGAAATCGAGAAGAAAACTTAGGGTGAATATCAAAATGAGAGCCCCAAAGAAAGTTGTGCCTGTTCTAAATTGATTGTAATCAAGTGGCTCCTGATATTCATAATCAGAGTATTCTTGACTGTAATGCTGTTGAGGCGTTTCGTAAACGGTTTCATCAGGAAGAGGAACAAAAACTTCATCACTGTCATAATTCATTCTTGCGATAGGATCGCTCAACACTTCGTAAGCTTCGGAAAGCAATTGAAACTCCAAAAGTGCATCTTCGCTAGGATTCACATCTGGATGTAGCAAAAGCGCTTTTTGCCTGTAAGCTTTTTTTATCTGCTCTTGGCTGGCGCTTTCATCAATCCCTAATATTTGATAGTACTCTTTTGGCATTGTAGAATCTCAATCAGCGGTAATCTTCTTCGAAAGAAAATCTAATCTATCTGTTTTTGAAAACAGAAAATAGTGGCTTTCAACTTTTCTTTAAACAGCATCAGCGATTTATTAGCATCTTTACAGCATATCAATTCAGAATGGAGCCCATACAATTTTTCAATGGCCAATTTGTAGCTACTGAAGCCATTAGTTTTTCAGTGAAAGATGTCGGTTTGTTGAGAGGCTACGGCATTTTCGATTACTTTAAAGCATATCACGGGGTTCCTGCTTTTTTAAAAGATCACCTCGACAGATTTGAGAATTCAGCTCGAACAGTAGGGATTGAAATTCCTTTTTCCCGGACTGAAATTGAATCGGCTATTCTGCAGATTTTAAAGCATAATAACTTTGCGCTATCAGGTGTAAAATTGCTTTTAACGGGAGGAGATTCTGAGGATGGTTTTACCCCCGGAAAACCGAATTTTGCCATCATCAACACGTCAACATCTGAGGCTCCAGCACAATGTTATTCTGACGGTATTAGTTTGATGACCTATCAGTTCACCAGAGAAATGCCCGAGGCCAAAACGCTTGGATATGCCACTGCTGTTCGTTTACAGCCTCAATGGCAAAAAAATGGCCATACAGATGTGCTCTATCACGATGGCGAATTCATCAGTGAAGTTTCTCGAAGCAACATTTTCTTAATTTCATCAGATAAGCTTATCACCAATCACGATGGAGTTTTGCCAGGCATATCACGAAAGAAAGTGCTTCAACTGGCTGGTGAAATGGGGCTGGAAACCGAAGTGAGACCTATGAAATTGCAAGAGCTATTGCATGCCGATGAGGCTTTTATTACCAGCACTAATAAAAAGGTGATGCCTCTGGTAAAGCTAGATGAGCATATAATTGGAAATGGAAAAGTAGGGGAGAAAACAAAATTGCTTATGGCCGCTTTTGATGCGCTTTTAAGTAAAGAAACTGAGCTTTAGGCTTCAGTCATTTCAAAACCAATTACATCTAAAAGAATGTCCATGATTTGAGCAGGAAGCTGCTTTTCAAATTCTTTATAACGGTAATTGATTACGTGGCCATCTTCAAGCTGAAAGGCAATGCGCCCTGTTTGTGCCTTACTTTCAAAAATCAGGATTTCGAGAACGGTGTTATCGATACCATTGCTATAGGTGTTGTTGATTCGCCAATGCAGGCCTTCTTTCATGTCGGCCAGCTTCATCAGTAAGCCCCTTACTATAGCAATGTTCTCTTCCGCAATTTCTCCCATAAGTGAATATAAGCCTACTTGATTTAATATTTAGAAGAGAAAACGAAGAATTTTACGATTGGTTATTGTTCTTCCGGGTAGGGTATAAACAGGAAATTTGTGAAATCGTGATCTACCACAAACAAACAGCAGAACTCATCAGGGTCTTTGAATGCAGCTTTAAAGGCCTCTTCGCTATCGATTAATTTGCGCTGCAAAAATTCATCGAGGTAAGTGATGTAGTAGTTCCAGTTGGTATTCAGCTCTTTTCTTTCAATCAAAAGTTGGCCGATAGAGATTTCTACTTTAGAGATTGGGAAAATTGGATACTCAGAAAACCCACGTTTTTTCACCTGATAGGCGGCTTCTTTTAAGGTTTCTGATACCGCTACAAAATCTTGGGTAATTGTACCCAAATATTTACCATTCAACTCCGGATCGTTCTGCATGGTGCAAATTTAAACTTTAACAGTTGTGGATTCAAAAGAATAAGAAGGTTTGAAAAATGATTGCCAAAGGCGTTTCTTCTTATTTCTATTTTAGTAACATTTCATAAATAATTTACCCTATATGAATTTATCAGTGGATGGAAATCTTCTTGCCGCTTAATGCTGAACTAAGGCCAAAAGCTTTAACTTGAAATGAACATTTTTTACGCTTCCTATGGAAAACAAAAGATTACTTACGCTTCTTTCGCTAGTCCTGCTTTTCTGTGCAATGACTGCAAAAGCCCAAACCAAAATCCCGATTTGGCCTGATCAAATTCCCAACCGAGTGGAGTTGGATGAAAGGGAAAAGGTCACAAATAATGATATCATTTGGATTGAACGAATTCAAACTCCTGAATTGGAGGTTTTTCTTCCTCCGATAAGAAAACGAACTGGAGCGGCAGTGCTGATTTTTCCTGGAGGTGGTTACGCGGGCGTTGCTTACGATTGGGAAGGAACCGATTTGGCCAAATGGCTCAATTCGCAGGGAATTGCGGCCTTTGTTTTGAAGTATCGAGTTCCACTTTCCGAATCCGTAAAAAATAAGGAATGGGTTCCTTTGCAAGATGCTCAGCGAGCTTTGCGCATAATTCGGTCTCGTGCTGAAGAATGGAAGGTGAATAAAAGCAGCATTGGTGTGATGGGATTTTCGGCTGGTGGCCATTTGGCTTCTACGCTGGGGACACATTATGATCATAAAATCCCATTTATGAAGGATGAAGTTGAAAAGGAGAGTGCCAAGCCTGATTTTCTGATGTTAATGTATCCGGTAATTTCTATGCAAACGAAACTCACCCATATGGGCTCTCACGATAATTTGATTGGGAAATCGCCTAGTAAAGAACTCACCGATTTATTCTCAAATGAGCTTCAGGTAAATAGAGAAACCCCTCCTACGTTTTTATTGCACGCCACTGACGATGATGTGGTGAAAGTAGAAAACAGTTTGGCTTTTTATGAGGCTTGCCGAAAAAATGGTGTAGAAGTAGAAATGCATATTTTTCCTCATGGAGGACATGGTTTTGGTTTGGGTACGGGCAATTCTTCTTTAGAGCAATGGCCTGATTTGCTTCTTCAATGGATTAAAGGCTTGGAGAATCATTGAAATCACTCACCCTTTTGCGGTAATAAGGATGAGTGATTTTGATTTTATTTTCCGGAAGAAACCTGATCTAAAGCTTGGGAAACGTCCCAAATGATATCCTTTTCGTGTTCCACACCAATGGAAAGGCGAATCAGACTAGGTTTAATATTGTATTTCAACCTGTCTTCTAATGGAACACCAGCGTGCGTCATGCTTGCCGGATGTTCTGCCAAAGATTCAGTGCTGCCTAAGCTTACGGCTAGTTTCATAAGTTTGAGGCGATTTAAGAATTGGAAAGCTTCTGCTTCGCCTCCTTTAATATCGAAAGACACCATCGCTCCGGTTCCTTCGCATTGTTGGTCAAAAATGCGTTGCTGCTCAGCATCTTCTAACATTCCCAAGTAGTAAACCTGCTCAACTTTTTCGTGGTTTCTCAGAAATTCAGCTACCTTTTTAGCATTCTGTTCCTGAACGTTCATTCTGGCTTTCAGAGTTTCCAAGCTTCTCATCAAAAGCCAGCCTGTCCACGGGCCAGCCATATTGCCAAGGAAGGTGCGCATTCCTTTTACGCGAGTCATTAAGCTTTTGGAACCTAAGCAAGCCCCAGCAATAACATCACTATGGCCTCCAATGTATTTAGTGGCCGAATACAATACTAAATCAGCACCATGTTTAAGCGGATGTTGCCAGAGCGGCCCCATATAAGTATTGTCCACAGCTACTAATGTCTGCTTTTCTTGGGTAGAAAATTGATTAGCTAATCGTTTACACATCTGTAAATCGATAAGCGCATTGGTTGGGTTGGCAGGGGTTTCTACATAGATCATAGAGAGCTTTACATCGCCTTTCTCCTTAATTCTATCCAGAATGTCTTCTTCGCTATCATGAGCATCGAAAGCAATAATATTAATGCCAAAGCGAGTAATAATCTGTTCAATAAAATGGCTAGTTCCGCCATAAACGGGTTGGCTGTATAATAAGGTGTCGCTAGGATTTAGAAATTCTAAAAGCACGGTTGTTATAGCAGACATGCCGCTTTCAAAAACAGCGCAGTCTTCGGCTCCATCCCAAAGGGTGAGTCTATTTTCAAGAATTTCCAGATCAGGGTTGTTCAGTCTGCTGTAGATAAGACCTAATTCTTCCGATTCTTGTTTTTCGCGCAAGCCATAAGCCACCTCGAAAAATGCTTTACCGTCTTCGGCAGTTTTAAACACAAAAGTGCTGGTCTGAAAAATGGGGCATTTGATGGCGCCTTCGGAAAGTTCGGGTTTATAGCCGTGTGACATCATCAGGCTTTCGGGTCGAAAATGTGCTAAATCCATGGTGTTTTTTTCTTCATAAGTTAGTTGAGATTTCTCTCTATTCTTTTGAAATAACCGTCTGTGGAAAACAAACCTGATTAAAGAAATTTTATAGAAAAAACTTCTGATCTTCTTTTGCCGTAAGGGTTTTAGAGGAAAAAAATACTGCCATGGAAATTGATCAAATAGACGCTACCATACTAAAATTGCTTCAGAAGGATGCAAAGCGAACAACCAAAGAGATTGCTTCGGAACTTGATTTAACAATAACTCCTGTTCATGAGCGGATTAAAAAATTGGAGAAAAATGGTTTTATCAAGCGCTATTTGATCGAAGTAAATAAGGAAAAGATTGGCGCCAATATGGAGGCTTTTTGTTGTGTCTCTTTAAAGAATCATGAGCAGGCTTATATAGAACAATTCGAGAAGGAGGTTCAAGAATTAGATGAGGTTTTGGAATGCTACCACGTTGGGGGCACTTTCGATTATTTATTGAAAGTTTTGGTGCGTGATATGCCTGAATACCGAGCTTTTATTTCGATTAAGCTGGCCGGTTTGGATAACATTGGCAATGTACAAAGCATGTTTGTGATGGGAGAAGTAAAAAACTCAGGCCATATTCCCGATCAATTTTTTGCCAAGTAGCGAGGCTTTTCCCTGAGTGTGCGAAGGATTTAATTCCGAAAAACTAATTCCTTCGCAAAGCTCAAAGAGAGAATAAATTTGAATTGATGTCGAGTCAACTCGGGCTAAGCAAAAGCTTACTTAACCGAATAGTTTTTTATCGATTGAATATTTGCCTGGACCGGTAATCAATAGCGCTACATAAGCAATCAGGTACATTACAGCCACTTCTTTTTTGCTTACAGGATCGGCTCCATGAGCTACAAATACGATCACCGCCATATTAATAATCAGAGTAATCAGAGCATAACGGCTTATTAGGCCCAAAATGAGTAGCACTGAGCAGAGAAATTCGGCCAAAACAACAAGAATGAAAGAGATTTCAGGCCCTAAACCGATTGGGTCCCCGAATTCTAAGTTACCCGCCATAAGCTTTTGAAACTTAGGGTAGCCATGCATTAACATGGTAAGGCCGATTCCAACTCGTAGTACTAAAAGGCCAAAGCTTGTGGAGGCATTGGCACTGCCAACTTTAAGTAATTTTTTAAACATAGCGCTTCTGGTTAATCACCTTAAGCAACAGAATAAGCTATTATTTACAAAACTCTTTTATGTATTCGGCAGCCATTTCATCGTCTAATTTTTTCGCAGTTTTAAAATCCTCACAAGCATCTCCTAATGTGTATTTTGGGGAGTTCAATTTGGTGATGCCTCTTCTAGTAATGGCTTCAGCATAATCGGGATCCAGTTTAACGGCTTTATCGAAACATTCCATTGCGGCATCCCAATGTTCATAATTGAAGTATATCGCACCCTTGTTGAAATATGGAACGGCCAATTGGGGTGCTAAAGAAATTGCTTTATCAAAATCATCCATCGAACTATAAAGAGCACCGCCTCTTGCAAAAGCTGCTCCTCTGCTGATTAAAGCCTGTACGTTATCGGGTTCTTTTCTTAAAACCAGAGTGAGGTCATCAATAGCCTTCGCGTTTTCACCTAACTTTACATAAGCCCTTCCTCTAATGTCCAAAGCCTCAAAGTTATTGGGCTCTGCATAAATCAAGGCATTCATGTCAATAACAACCCCCTTATAATCCTGAAGCTCAAAAGAACACTTAGCACGAGCGAGTCTTGCCAGATTGTCATTTTTATGAAGGCGAATCATTTTTGTGAAATCATCATACGCACCTTGATAATCTTCCATTTCCTGCTTTGCCCTTCCTCTATTGTAAAGTGCAATGGCATTGTCTGGTTCAAGTTTTATTACGCGATCATAACTAGCAGCAGCGGCTTTAAAGTCACCAGCCTGATAGAACATATCCGCCTCTTCTTGAGTAGCTTCCATGGAACAAGCAGAAATAAATGCTAAGGCAAGGAGTGAAAAAATTAGGGTTTGAGCTTTCATAGCTACAATTAAACTAATCCATTAGTTTAATGCACGGTTTTTAACCAAATTTTTAGTTTTCAATAAGATTAATTCTTCAAAAAATAAGTAAAAAGAAAGGAGTGGCTTTTCCGAAGAAGAGAACGGCCTTCTTTTCCTGAATTAATAGCTACCGTTGTATTTTCTAATAAACCATTCGGTTGAAACTAGGGCAAGTAGGAATAACAACAACCATGGGTTATTAATGATGGACTGAAGCTTTTCGTCAGAACGGGTGATGGGTTTGGCGTTCATATTTGCGAAGTAGGCTTCTGCATTGTTCAGGTTTTCCCAAAGGAAAAATTCACCTCCTGAATTTTTAGAAATGTTTCTTAATAGCTGATGATTGGCTGTGAGGTTAATATTTTCCAAATCCAGTTTTTCTACTGAAAATGTGCCTTCAGCTTTTTCTCTTTTCCCGTTGACAGTAGCCGAAGCCTCAAAAGTGTATATTCCAGCTTCTAAGCCAGAAACCTTAAAGGTGTTGCCTGCACCATTTACATAGTTGAAATTTTGTGTTTGGCCTTCGGCATTTGTAATGCTCAAGTCTACATTGTAATCGTAAACTTTTTCGAAAAGCTCATTGTAAATCTCGGTTTCAAACTCTATCTGCTCATTGTCGAAATAGCGATTTTGACTTGTGTTTACACGAAAGTTTCTTTTATCATCTTTGGTGGCCAAATATTGAATTAGCTTTCCAAATAGGCCTTCAAACATTTTTCTGTCGTTGTAAAGCCCAAATTCTTGAAGTCCCCATTTCCAAAATCCAGCACCTGAGAAAACAGCAGATTTTTGATCGTCACCATTATAAATGCTCAGCAACGGACGGTTCGTAGTGGCAGAACCGATACGTTGATAAAGTAAAACGGTGGCTTGTGTTTTGAATTCGAACTGACCGTAAGGAGCTGCAATAGGTGGGTAATCTACCATCCGCCTTATTAAGCTTTCATCCATTTCGAAGAGCTCGAAATTTGGATTGAAATTCGGCCCTACATTGTCCGATTGGCCAGCATTATTATAGATGATAACAGGGTTAGCTTCGTTTATCATGCTTAAGCTGCTGCTTCCTGTAATGAAAAATGTATTGGTGTTTTTTGTCCAACTATCCAGCCAGTCCGGTAAATCATCGAATGTTGGCAATTGGTGCAATACAATAAGATCGAATGGGCCTTCGGGAATTTCTTTTGCAACGCCATCGATGTAAACCACGGTTTCCGTGCCTTCATTTTTATCAATCACACTTTTTAATGCTTTGATATCGGGATGAGGAGCTCTTGCAGCGATCAAAATTCTTTGCTTGCTGTCAACCACTTCCAGAAAAGCTTGGCGCGTATTGTTCTGAATCGAATTTTCGCCTTCCATTCCCACAACTCTAACCTGATAGGTTTCGATTCCGACTTCATTCGCATCAAGAATAAATTCAACCGAATTAATTTGCTCATCACCTTTTAGGGTGAAGCTCTGCTCTTGAAGTACATTTCCATTTTTCAGAACCTGAACGGTTATTTTTTCGCCTACATAGCCATTGTTGAAAACTTCTGCCACAAGTGGAAAGCGATTGCTTTCGTAAACAATCTTGTTGTAGTTGATGCTTTTTAAGCTCAAATCCTGAGCTGGAATTGTATCGCCCATGCCAACGGTAACAATCGGGAAATTGAATTGGGCAAATTGCGGAGAAAGGCCATAATTATGAATGCCATCGCTGGCTAATAGAACTCCTGCCAAGTTTTGCTGCTCATAATCTCGACTTATGTCTTTCAACATAGATTCCAGATTTGTGGCCTTTAGGTTGAAATTCAATTCGTCAGTGTTGTCCAAATAGCCTTCTAAGTTTCGAAGCCTCACTTCATAGCCTTCATTTTCTAGGCTTCTTGAAGTTTGTGCAAACTGCAATTTGATTTGCTCAAAATTGCTGGAGTCGTAAGTGGCGGGAATCGAAGCGGAATTATCGACAGCCAATACCACAACAGGCTTTTCATCAAAAAAGGTAACCTGGTTTAAAAGAGGGCCTAAAAGCAAAAAACAAAGCACAGAAACCAGAATGAACCTGAGCACAGCCAAAAGCCGATTAGTGTTCTTACTCCAAGGTGTTTTTTTTGAGTACAATAAATAAGCATAAACTCCGCCCGCTATCAAGCAGAACAAAATGAACCAACTTGGCGCATCTGTTTTAAGAAGTAAGCTCGAAATTATCAAAAGGGCTGTAGTTTAGGGTTTGCTTCGCCATTTAAAGAGCAAAGTCTGCTTTTTAAACTCCATTGCTAACGTGGAGTCCTTTAAATGGTTAGCGTCTTTATTTCAACGCGAGAATAATGATGTAAAGTAATTCTCGAGGCAAAAAAATGAAAAGACGCTAACCAAAAAAATCATCAGGTTAGCATTCCGCCATCTACCTGTAGTGTTTGGCCAGTAACGTAAGCCGACATGTCGCTTCCTAAGAATACACAAACATTGGCAACATCTTCAGGGGCACCACCTCTTTTCAATGGAATTGCATCTCGCCAGCCTTGAACAGTTTTTTCGTCAAGAGCATCGGTCATTTCAGTTTCAATAAAGCCAGGAGCTACAGCGTTTGAGCGAATTCCTCTTGAGCCTAATTCTAGAGCAATGGATTTGGTGAATCCAATAATACCTGCCTTAGAAGCTGCATAGTTGGCTTGTCCGGCATTTCCTTTTACACCTACTACTGAAGTAATGTTGATGATAGAGCCAGAGCGCTGCTTCATTAAAGTACGGGTAGCGGCTTTAACGGTATTGAAACAAGATTTTAGGTTTACATTCATTACCTCGTCCCACATTTCCTCATTCATTCTCATAATAAGGTTGTCGCGGGTAATGCCGGCATTGTTTACCAATATATCAAGGCTGCCAAATTCGGCCACCACGTTGTTCACTAGTTCTTCGGCTGCCGCAAAGTCAGCTGCATTTGAACGGAAACCCTTGGCTTTAATACCAAATGCTGCCAATTCGCTTTCTAAAGCTTGTCCTTTTTCTACACTCGATAAGTAGGTAAAGGCCACATTAGCGCCTTCTTGAGCAAATCGGGTAGCAATGGCCTTGCCGATTCCTTTTGATGCACCGGTAACCAGTGCGGTTTTTCCATCTAATAAACCCATATTTCTTTTTAACAATTAAATCGGTACGATGTAAAGCTCAACGTACAGAGTAAATTTTCAATCTTGATTCAAAGAAAACGAAAAGGATTAATACCTCCAATTCAGCTATTTTTTTTGCCACTAATTGGCTTAACTTTGCCGCATTGAACAGAAAAACCTCATAAAATATGGCTACCAAATATGATTTAATAGTAGTAGGAAGTGGACCCGGTGGATATGTGGCGGCAATCAGAGCTTCTCAATTAGGACTTAGGGTTGGCGTTGTAGAGCGCTCAGAATTGGGAGGAATTTGCTTAAACTGGGGATGTATCCCAACCAAAGCCCTTCTTAAAAGTGCTCAGGTATATGAGTATGTTCAGCATGCGCAGGATTACGGAATTAAGATTGAAGGCGCTTCTGCCGATTTTGACGGAATGGTGAAAAGAAGCCGTGACGTTGCAAACGGAATGAGCAAAGGCATTCAATTCTTATTCAAGAAGAATAAAATCGATCATATTGCCGGTTTTGGTAAACTCAAAGCAGGTAAAAAAGTAGAAGTTACTGCTGAAGACGGTAAAAAAACTGACTACTCTGCCGATCATATTATTTTAGCTACAGGAGGCCGTTCAAGAGAATTGCCTAACCTACCAATTGACGGCAAAAAAATCATTGGTTACAGACAAGCTATGTCGCTTGAAAAACAACCTAAATCTATGGTGATTGTAGGTTCTGGAGCCATTGGAGTTGAGTTTGCTTACTTCTACAATTCAATTGGAACCGAAGTAACCATCGTGGAATACATGGACAGAATTGTTCCTGTAGAAGACGAAGAGGTTTCAAAACAACTTGAAAGATCTTACAAAAAAGCAGGCATGAAAATCATGACTAACGCTGAAGTAACTTCTGTTGATACAAAAGGAAAAACCTGTAAAGTAAACGTTAAAACTAAGAAGGGCGAAGAGCAACTAGATGCTGAAGTTGTGCTTTCAGCAGTAGGTGTTTCTACCAACTTAGAAGGCATCGGTTTGGAAGACCTTAAAGTGAAAACCGAGAAGGGCAAAGTGGTTGTAGACGATTTCTACAAAACTAATGTAGATGGTGTTTATGCCATTGGCGATATCGTTCACGGTCCTGCTTTGGCTCACGTAGCTTCTGCCGAGGGAATTATTTGTGTTGAGAAAATCACAGGCCACAATCCAGAGGCTTTAGATTATAACAACATTCCTGGCTGTACTTACTGCCAGCCAGAAATCGCTTCTGTAGGTTATACTGAAAAGGCTGCTAAAGAAGCTGGTTACGAAATTAAAGTAGGTAAATTCCCATTCTCTGCTTCAGGAAAAGCAAAAGCTGCTGGAGCTAGCGATGGCTTTATCAAAGTAATATTCGATGCCAAATATGGCGAATGGTTAGGCGCTCACATGATTGGAGCCAACGTAACTGAAATGATTGCAGAAGTAGTTGCTGCTAGAAAACTAGAAACTACTGGGCATGAAATCATTAAAACAGTTCACCCTCACCCAACCATGTCTGAGGCCGTCATGGAAGCGACAGCCGCAGCATACGATGAAGTAATTCACCTTTAAAAAATTAACGGGCTTCACTAGTGAAGCCCGTTTTTATTTATATTTTAGCATATAACTGTAGTTTAACCTAATTAACCAATAGCACCGGTACCACCACATATAAATGAAGAAGAGCTAATCCTTCGCTTAAGAAGCAAGGATAGAGATGCCCTTTCTTACTTATATGATAAGTATAGCGGTGCTTTATATGGGGCTGCACAGCGGATTGTTCAAGATGAAGACATTACCCGCGAAGTTATTCAAGATGTTTTTTTAAAAATCTGGAATAAGATTGAGATGTACAGTGCCCAAAAAGGGCGACTTTTTACCTGGATGCTCAACCTAACCCGCAATGCTTCGATCGATAAAATGAGGTCGAAAGAAATTAAGCGAAGTGCTAAAACCGATTCGATTGATGACTACGTATATAGCATCGACCGACAGAAAAACACTGAATCTAGCGTAGACGGAATTGGGGTCAAGGAATTGATGAACGACCTCGTTGAGGAGCAGCGGTTTATACTACTGAAAATTTATTTTGAAGGATTTACTCACTCTGAAATTGCAGAGGAGTATGATATACCCTTGGGTACTGTAAAGTCTCGACTACGGTCGGCTTTAAAGCACTTGAGGAATAAAGTGCAATTGTAAAATTGGATATTAGAGAATACATAGCGTCCGGAATACTCGAAGAATACATCTTCGGGACTTCTCTCCGCAAGAGATTGCAGAGGTTGAGGCGCTCGTGGCTAAACATCCTGAATTGCGTGAAGAACTTGACGCGATTGAGAGAAGCCTCGAGGGAATCGCTATGTCTACCAGTGTTCAACCTCCCACCGATTTGAAAGCTAGCATTATGGCCAGCATTGAGGTTGAAGACAGGCTTGAACCCATAGCAGCTAAGCCTGATCCTAAAGAAACTCCTGTGGTTCAAATGAAACCACGTAGTGAAGGCGTTTGGAAATTCTTAGTAGCAGCATCTGTTACAATTGCGCTTGTAGCTTCCTATTTAGCTTATGATTATCGTAGCAGATGGGTAGATTCTAGCCAAGCATTTGCTCAACTGCAGGCGCAAAATCAGCAGATGGCGCAACAGTATAATCAAGTGAATCAACGCTTAGATCAATTGACAGCAGATGTTGATGTGATTACCAACGCAGACTTTAAGCGCGTAAATATGGCGCCAGTTCAAGATGGTGACGATCAATCGGCCAGCGTTTATTGGAATGCCCAAACCCAAGAAGCTTATCTGAACATTCAAGATCTAAGATCGCTTAGTGAAGAGCAGCAATATCAATTGTGGGCCATTGTAGACGGAAAACCTGTGGATATGGGTGTGTTCGATGGCATAGAAGATGGCCTGCTGAAAATGAAAGATGTAGCCAATGCATCTATGTTTGCTGTAACCATTGAACCTCGTGGAGGTAGTGTTGATCCAACCTTGGATCAAATGCAGGTTGCAGGAGGAGTTTAAGCCTTATTTTAAGGAAGAAATTACAGGCCGCTTTAAGTGCCTTTTTTGATTTATAGCCCCAAGTGAGTAAAAATCTCCACACGATTATCGTCTTAAAACGCGGTTAAATGGCTTTTAAGTCCTTGGTTCATTAATTGTTCTTTTGCTTTTATCACAAAATTGGAAAGCAATGAAAATCTTAGGAACAATATTACTCGTAGTCGGAATTTTAATGACCATTTTCACAGGTATCAACTTGGTTACCAAAGAAGAAGTGGTTGATCTTGGCGTGGTAGAGGTGAACAAAAAGGAGAATAACCCTATTTATTGGTCGCCTATCACTGGTGGTGTTTTGGCAGTATTGGGAGCTGTGGTGCTTGTAGCTGGCAAAAAGAAATCCTAAATCCATGAGCCATGAAAAATTTCAAAACTAAATGGCTTGCACCGAGTTTGGCGGGTCTATTTACCCTTCTGCTGAGTTTTGTAGCGGTGTCTCAAAGCACTTCTACTTTGACGAATGATGAGGTTCGCTTTTTGAGAGAAGCAGCCGATGCAAGAATGATGGACATGGCCGAAGCTGTAACGGCTTTGGAGCGTTCCGAAAACGCTGAAGTTCGGGAGTATGCGGAGTTTATGGTAATGGATCAGAAGTTTCTTTTAGATGGACTTCAAGAATTGGCTTCGGCACATGATATTCAATTGCCAACAGCAATTTCAGAAGATAAACTTGACGCTCTTCAGAAACTAAAGGAAGAAAGTGTAGGGGAGTTCGATCAAAGATTTATCAAAATGATGATCATCGATCATAAGCGCGATGTGCGTGCATTTACCAAAGCAACTGAATTTTCGAATCCCGATTTAAAGGCTTATGCCCAAAGAAATTTAGCTATGGTGGAAAACCATTTAAGAAAAGCTGAAGAACTGAAAGACCAGATTACCGAAAACTAAGCGGATGATTATAGATAATGAAAGCCGTTTCAATGCCTAAATGAGCAATTGAAACGGCTTTTTAAAGTTAGAATTTAACGGCTACAGAAACTTTGGCTTGAAAAGGGGTACCTGGTGTGAAATGAATTTCACTTACAGGTTGGGCTTCGTTTTTCAATCGTGATTCAGTATCGAACTGAGCTTCTTTCCAATCGGTGTCCAGTACATTCTGCACAGAAATTCCGAAGTCGAAAGCACCAACTGCGTAGTTTACCAGCGCATCCATAATGAAATAACCTTCAGCTACAACGCTATTATCTTCATTTGCAGGTCTGTCGTCCAAATATCTGTATCGCAAACTACCTCTAAAGCCTTTGTTGTTATCGAAGCTTAAACCACCAACGCTTGTAAAAGTAGGGGCTAAAGGAATGTAATTTTGGCCTTCAGCTTCTTCGATTGAACGCGGATGCGTATAATTCAAATCAACATTGGCGTAGAGCCATGGAGTTAGTTGGTATCTCATGGTCAAGTCAACACCTTCGCGTTGCGTTTTGCCGCCAGCTTCTACGATACCTTCATCACCAACATAAACAAATTCCTGATCGAGATCGAGTCTCCAAAATGCTAGATTTACCAAGAATTGCTCAGTGGGTTTCCAAAGCGTTCCCAAATCTACGCCATAGGCTTTTGGCAAAATTTGTTTTCCATTTTGAGCCACAACAACGCGTGTGTCGTTCGAATGGTAACCAATTCCCGATTTCACATAAAAATTAAGGCGATTGGCTGCTTGGTAGCTCAGCTTAAACTTAGGTGTTAAAATCCCTTTGTTTTCAACTTTTCTATCGTATTGAGCAGAGAGCAGATTTTCGTAATCGAAGGTGAAATAATCGTAACGTAAACCTCCTGTGAGTGATATTTTCGAAGTGAAATTCACCTCTTCTTCACCATACACAAACATGTTGGTTTCTTGAATATTTCCTCTTGCCATGTCTGAAAGAACAGTTTCTCGCTGATAGGTTCTGGAAAGACGAATGTCGTCCACTTTATCGAATCGGAAACCAGCTCCAAATTCAGTGTTAGCATTTAAGCCGAACAAATTCCAGTTGTTCCAATAGCGGTTATTGGTTCCGTATATTTTACGGTTTTCTGATTGGGTAATCTGGTCACCGTTTACAGGGTCATTCAAGAAAAAGGTGAAATTTGAAATCAATTTGAAATCGTATTTCGAATAGTATACTTGATTCTGAACCACCCCGCCATCAGGCAAATCAGAAGTTAGGTTCATGTTTAAATTGCTTCTGCCGGTTTCGCCTCCTTCGGTATTGTCAATGGATCCAAATCTAGAAATTTGACCGCTTTCTACCGCTCTTTCAGGAATTTGCCCTGAAGCATTCCAGCTGCTGGTAAAGTTTGAAGCTGATATTTCCAGGGTTTGATCATCGGAAATGCGTTGATGAAATTTTAGCAAGGCATTGAATCGGTTAAAATGCTGAGGGCTGTCGAAAAAGCCTTCAGTTCTAAAATATTCTGTTGCTAAATAAAGGCTCGGGTCATTTACTTTTTCCGATTTCAGTAAGTTGAACATGCCTACGGTTCGCATGGTACCGAATTGCCCACCTTCTAACTTAAACATATTGCTTCCCAAGGTTTTTTTGGTTTGAAAATCAGCAAAGCCTGCCGTATTCAAATTGCCTTTTGAAGCGTAGTATGGGCCTTTATCGAAGGCTACTCGTTCAATCGTTTCAGGAATCACAAAGTGTAAATCGGAATAGCCCTGGCCGTGAGCATGCGAAACCATATTCACGGGCATTCCATCAACTGTGAGTGCGATGTCTGTTCCGTGGTCGATATCAAAACCACGTAAAAAGATTTGTTCTGCCTTTCCGCCTCCAGCATGTTGGGCAATAAATAAACCTGGTACAATTCTCAATACATCCTGAGAGGTTGTAATAGGTCGCAATTGTATGTCTAGTGCCGAAATGGTTGAGGCATTCTGAGCCAAACTTTGGGTAATTTCCACATCGCCCAGTGATAAAGCATCGGGAGCTAATTGAACATCGATACTCGTTTTTTCTCCAGCTTTTACTTCTACAATCTGGTTCAGCTTTTCAAAGCCTACGAAACTGATTTTGAGTTCGTATTTGCCTGCGGGTAAGTCTTTGATCGTGAACTTTCCGAAAGCATTCGCGGCTACCCCGTCACCTGTTTTTTCCACAAGAATGTTGGTTCCTGCCAAAGGTTGGCTGGTTTCCTTGTCAATCACAGTGCCGTATATTTCTCCTGTTTGCGCCAGCAACTTGCCATGAACCAAAAGGCATAGCAGTGCTGCCATAAAAGTATATTTCATTTTATAGGTTTAGTTTTTCGATTGGACATAGTTTACCTGTTCAGCAGATTTTAATGCTGTGAAGGCTTTATGCCCGAATAATACATAGAGGACTAAGGCCAATAATGATAAACAACATGGCGTCCTTTGATTTTTGGTCTTTTGAGTGAGGCAGATTGGGTGCTTAGTATACACTTTGTGCCTCTGTTTGAATGGGTAACTAAACCAATGGTGGGGGAGTGTGAGGAGGAAAGTTCTGACTTTGATATAGATCCTGATAAAAGGAATTATGCCTTTGAATAAAGGGCTCTATTAAAGCTTCTTGCTGCTGGGGAAAAGGCAAATAATAAACGAAAGTGAATAGAAATTGACTTTCTTCGGAACCGGATAAATCGTTTTGATTTTCTTTTAAATTACCTAAGGCAATGGAGTGGTCATCGATATCGTGAGAAAGTGATTTTCTAATAGAGTGTTCATGCTCATGCTCTTCTTCTTCGTGGTGAGTGCTTAAGTGTGCAGAGTGTTCTGACTGTTTGTAAATAAGGTCATCAAAATTGTGATGGTTCGATTCCTTCGTGTCGTAAGGGTGTTCGTGTTCATGAGAAGAATGTTCGTGCTCCTCAACAGTTTCTCCATGATGATGAAAAGGATTGTTCAGCGCATGGAGAATTCTGTGGCCCAAAAAAGCAAAACCATAGCCAAACAGAATTACCGAGTAGGTAATAAGAAGTGTTATGGCTATGGGCTTTTTCAAATTCTTAAATTAAAGTGATGCCTGAATTTTGGCAGTTGTTAAAGGACCCAATTCAAACGAGCTTTCAAGAGCTTCTTTTAGGTACTTATTTCCTTCCGCTTCAAAATTGTTCATTTTGTAAATCACACCCAAGTGATAAAGTACATCTGGTTCAGAAGTTTTATGGACAACGTGCTGTTCTGCTACTTCCAAAGCTTTTTTATGTTCTCCATTTTGTAAATAAGACCATGCTAAAAGATCATACATTTCTGGCGTTGGGCGCTTCTTTTGTTCCGCATCGGCATGGTTTACAGCCAAAGCAGCTTTTTCCAAATCTTCTGCTTCTAGTAAAATAATGTACTTGTTGTACATGCCTAAGTATTCTGGAGAAGAAACTTTGGCGTAATAAGCGTTCTTTAAGTCTTCTGCTTCAATCGTATTGTTTTCAAAATCAGCAATTTCTGCCAACATCAAGGTCGCTTGCGGATCGTTGTTTTGCTGTTGAATGTATTGAAGAATTCGCTTGGCTTCCGTAGTGTTATGATCATGTGCAAAGGCAATCCAAGCTATACCTTGAAGTGAATGATAATGCTCAGGGTTTTTGGCTAAAACATCCAAATAAGCATTATAACTGTCTTGAACTCTACCTGCATGACCGTACATATCAGCCAAATTTGACTCGCTCCAGGCCAAAAGCGTAGGGTTGGATTTCACCATTTCCTTGGCTTCTTCCATAAGAACAATGGCCTGATCCAAGTCTCCTTTTCTATCAGCCATTTTTGAGGCTCGGATTTTATAATCGAAGGCGTTTTTATGTTTTTGAATCTTAAGGATAGATTCTGCCCTATCGTATTCGCCCAATTCCATTAAAGCGTCAAAAAGCAAATAGTATGAAGCAGTTTTTTTATCGCCTTCTTTTAGAGCTAGTTCAGCGTAGTTTTTAGCGTCTGCAAATTCATGTTTGGTAATTAAATTGGCACTTAAAGCCTGATAAAGTCCCGCATTACTGAAAGGGTTAATTTCTGCGGCTGTTTGGAACAGGCTGTCGGAAGTATAAATGTGGTTTACATCGCTGTCTAGCCTGAATTTCTTGCTATATAAGCCTGCGAGCTTACTGATGTAGGTGAAATTTCTTGGGTTGCTGGTTAATTTTTTGGTCCAGAATTGAATGTCTTGATCAACGGTTTCAATAGATTTTTGGGTAGAACTGGACTGTAAATATTGATCGTAATCTATGGCCGTGGCAATGGCTGTCTTTTCCGATTGGTTTTGGCAAGAAGCCAAAATGCAGACTAGAAAACTTAGAAGTAAGTATTTCATGGCTTTGGGTTTTATGGTTCGAGGGAAGAATTTAGGTTCGGAGAATTTCCCCGAACCTGAGATTTATTTGACTTACCAAGGAGTGGCTAAGTATGGGAAAGTGCTCAAGAATGTTTTGTCATTAGCACTTACATTGTCGCTAGTTAAGCCCGGATTTGCCGTTGCGTCAGATCCGCCAAAGATCAAAATAAGCTCAACATCGATTACATCATCCGCCAAAGCTCTACCTGTAAGTACATTCGTTCCATCATAGAAAGTTGTTGTTCCATCAAGAGAAACCGAAAGTACATCTGTTGCTAAAACGCCAGTAAATGTTGCGGCATCTAAGCCCAATAGGTTGGTAGAATAATTTGGATTCAAGGCCATCAATTTAGTCTGGAATGACGATTGAAAACTGCTGCTTTGCATTGAAGGTGGCGTCACGTTGAATTGGTCTTTCATAGAAGCATCAACAAAAACCGTGTTAATGGCTGGTCGGCCCATTTGGTCCTCTTGGCTATACATTACAGGTTCGTCTGGTTCCATGTCTCCATCATCGTCATTGCTACAAGCAAAAGAGAAAATAGAAAGTGTGCATATGGCTGCAATAGCCCAGAATTTATTTAAATATGTCTTTTTCATCTTTTTCAATTTTAAGGTTTACGATCTTACTGCTTTCTATTGCTGGTTACCCAAGTGTTGATGGTTCCTGAACCTCCAATCATTGATTTTGGCACTTCAACTACCACCGACATTACATTAGTACCCGCAAAAGTATCTGAACCTGGATCGTTGAAGCTGGAAGCATTTCCACCAATGATTTCACCGTATTGGGCAAAATCCATGAAGAATGGATCGTCTCTTGGGCCAGCAAACAGTTTCATTCCGTTTTGAGAACCGATAGAGGCTGACGAACCATAGCTTGAAATATCAGCTGAAATCATGCTGGCAGAAGAAACCAAAGTACTCATCGCACCAGTTTGAGTAGGCGCCACAGGGCCGTAAGCCATAACTTTTCCGTCTTCGAAAACGCATTGAATTACCAAGTCTTCCACTGCATCGCCATTGGTGTCAATGTTGAATTCTACCATTACATCGCTATCGAAACTGGCAGAAGCGGTCGCATTTGGGGAAAGTAAACCTTGAAGGTTAGCCACAAAAACAATGTTAGAGCTGGTTTCAGGGCTTTGAAAAGCATAATAATCTGTAATATCCGAAGATGTACTCGCTACTCCGGGAGCATCGATATGGTCTGCAGCGAATAGATAGATTGATGCAATCAACGCTACACTACAGAGAGTAAATAGAATTTTCCGTTTCATAATGGTCTAATTTTTTTGACAATAAAGTTTAGGGTCAGCCTTGGGCCGACAGGTGTAATTGTGTTAAATCCAATAGTGCTAGAAAAGAATACTAATGGCCGTGTGTGGCTAGAACTCTTTTGGTCGACTTGGTATCAAGGGTTGATATGGAATTGAGCGCTCTCCTCTTTTTCTTGATTTCCCCCATACCTACGAAGGCATTCGGTAAAAGAGATTTAGCATGACCATCTTTTTCTTAAAAAAGAAAGAAATTTATAAGTAAAGAATGTATTACTTTTTGATTTTCAGTGACTTGCGTGGTTTATTTTTTAAAGCTTTTTTGAATAAAATCGCCTGTTTTTTTGATGATTTGGCTCAACTGAAAAGGTCGGTTTTTGTTTAAATAATAAGGTAAATAGGGAGATTTTCGTAATTGGGTATGATTGAAAAAGTCTTTTATTATCATCAAAAGCTCATCACTTCTCTAAATTTAATGCTCTGCCTTCTTGAGACTTCTATTTCGGAGCGGTCCTTTAAATAAACTTTTAAGGTTCCACTAAACCACGGTTCTATTCTTTCTACATATTTCAAGTTGATAATCTGTTGACGGTTTGCTCTGAAGAAAACTTCTGGATCTAGTCGGCTTTCCATATAATTGAGCGACCGTGGAATCATGGGCTGTTGATCTTTGAAATAGATTCGTGTGTAACTCCCCATAATTTCCAGCAAACGGATGTCGGACAAGCTCACGAACCAACATGCTTCTCCATCTTTAACAAAAACTTGATGATTGAGCCCGAGTATGTTTTTGTCCTTTTCTTGAAGATTTCTTTTCCTGATTTTCTCAGCCGCTTTTTCTAAAGCCAAAGCCAAACGATCTTCTTTTATCGGTTTTTGCAGGTAATCAAGCGCATTATGATCAAAGGCTTTCATGGCGTAATGATCGTAAGCCGTTGTGAAAATCACTTCTGGAGCATCTTCTAATTCTTGAAGCAACTCAAAACCATCTTTCCCCGGCATCTGAATGTCAAGAAAAAGCAGGTCGGGCTTTAAGTCCAACACTTTTTCTATGGCGATATCGGCATTGTGTGCTTCACCAATCACCTGCACATCATCGCGGTTTTTCAATAAATGCTTTAGCTCTTGTCGGGCTAAATCTGAATCATCAATAATAAGGGCTTTCATGCTCTAGGAATTTTAAGTGAAGCGGTAACTGTATTTTCAGAACTGTTCTCAATCATAAGCTCGGCAAATTGACCAAACAAAATTTTCATTCTATCTACCAAGTTTTTAAGGCCAATCCCCGATTGTTTCGCGCTTGCTTTCAATTGTCCATCGTTGCAAACTTCAACCAAAATGTGGTTTGTTTCTGCTTTTGAAGAAATCTCAATTTTACCACCTTGACTTAAATGTGCAATCCCATGTTTGATTGCATTTTCCACTAGCAATTGAATAGCCATAGGTGGAATTTGTACCGCCAAACTTTTCGGGTCGATATGGAAACTGTAGCGTAAACGCTCGTTAAACTGAATGGATTCTAGCTGTAAATAGTCTTTTACAATTTCCAACTCTTCCTTTAAAGTCACTTTTTCAGAAGCATTGAAGCTGATGGAATAGCGCAATAAGTCCGAAATATGCGTCACCATATTTCTTGCTTTGTCGGGGTCTGAAAGTATCAGCGAACGGATATTGTTTAGTGTATTGAACAAAAAATGAGGGTTCACTTGGTTTTTCAGAATTGAAAGTTCTGCTTCCTGCAAAGCTGCTTTGAGTTCCAGTTTTTCAATCTCAGACCTTCTGTTTTTCTGAACAAAGTGATAAGAGAAATAGACGGCAGACCAGACAACAAAAGCGATGGAAATATTGGCCGTGTAACCTAAAAATGCACTCCAGCTAAACGGATTGAGGCCTTTTAAAGGAAGCACCCAATAAATTAAAATGTGAATAACAGCTTGAGAAAGAAAGGAGAGGACGATAATGCCAATCAAAACCTTGGGCAGAAGTTCCTTTAGTGATAGAGCATTCCATTGCTTTCTTTTAATGTACCAGCGGAACACATGAGAGAAAACGCCCATGGTAATACCAATGGTGAATTGAAGAATGATAAGTCCAAGGGTAATGGATGTGTTGCCACTGAAAATGTAGAGCATGGCAAAACTAAAAAGAATGTAGAGCATCCAGCCTCCAATTTGGCAAATCCAGTAAATCACCGACTTCTTCATAAAACAGTAGCATTGGAGGGAATTGAAGAGACTAAATGCCGCTCAATTCCCTGTTAAGTTTTGTGTCTTTTATTTCCTGTTGCTTCTCAGCCCAATATTATAAGAACTTTTTAAGCCATGCTTGAAAAAAGTCAGGATCATCCCACATGATAAAATGTTGCCCTTTGTCCGTAAGGTCTACAATCGCACCTTTAAGGTTTGCATACTGATCGGAGTACGCTTTCAAAACGCTTTCGCGGGTAGAGCCATAAGGTTTGTAAGCAACATAAGCGCCTAAAACCAGAACTGGGATTTTTATTTGATTGAGTTCTGAACGAATGTCGAGCGTAAACAATTCATACATGGCCTGACCGACCGTTTCCTGATCGCTGTCAATGCTCCATTGGGTGGCGATTTCAATTTGTGCAGAATCAAGGATCAAGCTTTTCAAATTCATTCTTTGAAAGGCCTTTCTGTTTTCAATAGGTTGGCTTTCCGCGGCTATCATTTGCTGCTTAATATTGCTGGCCATGCCTTCAATAGCTTCGGCCGACATACCAAGCATTTGAACACCAGCCATAAACGGGAGTGCATCTACAATAACCAATTTAGAAGCCAAATCAGGTTCTTTAATGGCAATGTTCAACGCTAAAAACCCTCCCAAACTGTGGCCAATAATTACTGGTTTTTTCAGCTTTTTCGCTTTGATGTAATCAATTACTTCATCGCCCATTTTTTCGAGAAACTTACCTTCATGATTGGCAATTGGAGCATTGCCGGCAAAACCAGGAAGCGTTATGATATGATACTCATATCCTTTTTCCATTGCTGAAATAGAAGAATCCCATACTTCGCCCGAACAAGTAAGGCCAGGAATTAATACAATGGGTTGGCCTTTGCCTTCAACGCGAACCGCTAAGCCTGGCTTTTGCGCTTGAAGTTGAAAGGTGGTTATGCTCATGACCAAGAGCAAGAGTGTTGTTTTGAATTTTTTCATTTCCTTTTCTTTTAACTGAATCAAAATTACGAGGCTGAAGTGGCCAAAAGGAAAGGTTTTAAGGGAGCGGAAGAAATCCCTCGGCAGTGGAAGCTTGGTTTTAGGGTAATAAAAAAACCACCCAAAGAGGTGGTTTTCTTAATACTGATATGTTTTCTGAAATTATCTTCTGCTATAGTTAGGGGCTTCACGGGTAATGAAGATATCGTGAGGGTGGCTTTCGCTTACTCCGGCTCCCGTGATTTTAACAAACTGAGCTTGTTTTAAATCTTCGATGGTAGCCGCTCCGCAATAACCCATTCCAGCTTTAAGCCCACCAGTAATCTGGTAAAGCACTTCTTGCACCAAACCTTTGTAAGGCACTCGGCCTACAATACCTTCTGGAACAAGCTTTTTGATGTCGTCTTCAGCATCTTGGAAGTAACGATCTTTAGAACCGTCTTCCATAGCTTCTACAGAACCCATGCCTCGGTAAGACTTGAATTTTCTTCCTTCGTAAAGAATCACTTCGCCCGGAGCTTCTTCTGTTCCTGCCAAAAGAGAACCAATCATAATGGTGTTTGCACCCGCTGCAATAGCCTTCACAACATCACCAGAATAACGAATTCCGCCATCGGCAATTACTGGAACGCCTGATCCTTGAATGGCTTTTGCCGATTCGTAAACCGCTGAAAGCTGAGGCATTCCTACACCAGCGATGATTCTGGTGGTACAAATAGAACCTGGGCCTACTCCAACTTTTATGGCGTCTGCTCCTGCATCAACCAAAGCTTTGGCAGCAGCACCAGTAGCCACATTTCCTACGATTAGGTCCAATTCAGGATAAGCCGCTTTTACTTTTCTGGCCATATCGATAACCCCTTTTGAGTGACCATGGGCAGTATCGATGCTGATTACATCGACCCCAGCATTTTTCAAAAGCTCAATTCTATCAAGAATATCTGGTGTAACACCCACAGCTGCCCCAACTCTTAGTCTTCCGTAAGAATCTTTACATGCATTAGGTCTGTCTCTGTTTTTTAGAATATCCTTATAAGTGATTAGCCCGCTCAGTTTTCCGTTTTCGTCAACAATAGGGAGTTTTTCGATTTTGTGTTCTTGAAGAATGTCTTCAGCTTCATCAAGCCCAATCCCCATTTTCGCAGTAACCAAGTTTTCTTTGGTCATGATTTCGCGAACAGGTTTGCTCATGTTTTTGATAAAGCGCATGTCGCGGTTGGTAACGATACCCACAAAATTTTGGTCGTTATCCACTACAGGGATACCGCCAATTTTGTTTTCGCGCATGATTTTCTCAGCGTCTCTTGCTGTGCTTTCAACGTTCAAAGTAATCGGATCGAGGATCATTCCGCTTTGCGAACGCTTTACTTTACGCACTTGCTGGGCTTGGTCTTCGGCCTTCATGTTTTTATGAATAAAGCCAAGGCCACCTTCAAGCGCCATTGCAATTGCTAAATCAGCTTCTGTTACGGTATCCATAGCCGCAGAAACCAAAGGAATATTTAAGGTGATGTTTCGCGTTAACTGCGTTTTTGTGCTGGTATCGCGAGGTAAAACATCTGAATAGGCAGGAAGCAACAGAACGTCATCGTAGGTTAGTGCTTCAAAAAGGAATTTGTCTGTATCGAGGGGCATAGCAAATAAATACTGGTTTTATTTGCCGGACAAAATTACGGATATCGTAGCATTCAAAAAAGCTTGAATTGAATATTATTTTCTTTTGAACAGAAAACCGAGTTTTTGAAGCTCCTAATCCATTTTGTTGAAGAAAACTGTGGGTGCTTATAAACCCACAGCTTCTAAAAATCGATTTAAATCTTCGGTAGTGTTGTATAAATGAGGTGCCACGCGAATCGAATTACCGCGAATGGAAACATAAATTCTTCTTTCAGCAAATCGCTTTTTAACTTCTTCCATGTCCATTTGTTCTGGAAGTCTAACGCCAAAAAGATGCTCACCTCTGTATTCGCTGTCTTCAATGCTGAAGCCCGCATTCACTAAAGTTCGCTGAGCATCAGCCGAAATAGATTTGCAGTAGGCTTGAATATTCTCAGGCTTCCATTCATTCACTTGGGCAATGGCTTGCGTCAACATTGGGGTCAATACAAAGTTTGCACTTTCACCCATTTCAAAGCGAATAGCGCCAGGCTGGTATTCATCTTGATAATTGATAAGGTTGGTAAAATCTTCGCTGTTCAGGCGGTTCATCCAATTGTTTTCGATGGGGCTGCCTTGTTGAAAATATTCTCCAAAATAGGCCATACCTAAAGCATAAGGCCCCATAAGCCATTTGTAGCCAGAAACCACAACGGCATCTGGCTGATACTCTTGAACATCGAAAGGGAGCGCTCCAATGGATTGTGTGCCATCGATTACCAATATTGCACCCACTTCGCGGGTTCTTTTTCGTATCCTAGCCAAATCGAATTTGGTGCCGTCAGCCCAGTGAACATGGCCAATCGCTACCATTTTGGTTTGGTTATCGATGGTTTCTAATAAGCGTTCATTCCAGGTTTTTCCTCGGTTTACTTTTACTTGAGGGGCCGCAACCAACTTCAGTTCAATGCCTTTTTCTTTCTGAAGTTCGCGCCAAGCATACATGTTACTGGGAAATTGTTCATCGGCTAGTACGATGTTGTCGCCTTTGCCGGCTTTTAGGTTTTTAGCTACGGTTGCCATTCCGTAAGAAACCGAAGGAACAATTACGCAGTGGTTTTCTTGCTTGATGTTCAGCAGTTTGGCGAATTCTTCTCTTAGCTTTTTTGTGCTATCAAAAAAATCGGTTGGCTTAATTACGGTTGGGTCTTCTTTACCGTAAATGGCTCTCACGCCTACTTCGGCTACAGTTTTCAGCATAGGCGACATGTAGCTACAGTTTAAGTAGGTAATGTCGTTGGGTAGGTTGAAGAGGTGGCTTTGGTTTTTTAGCATATAGAATTCACATAGAATAGGTCAAAGTCAGGCTGTCAGTTTGAAGCTTGGCCAATGGTAACTGTAAAAGAAAAGAAAGCAGACTTTAGTGTAAGATTTTCGCTAATTCTTCTTCGAACGAACCTTCTGGCTCTTCAAGAATACGAGCCACTTCTTCACCATTCAAATAGAAAATGATCGTAGGCGTTTTTTGTATGTCGTAGGGCTTTTCTTTTCCATTGATGCTGGTTTTGTCAACGTCAACAGCGTAAAGCTCCAACTGTGTCCCGGCATCAAGTTCGTCCATAACTCGCATTAGTCTTGGTATTTCGCGGTTGCTATCGTGACACCAAGTGCCCATAAAGGCCAAAACTTTTAGGTCTTTGAGTTTTCTTCGCTTAATGTCTTTAAGTGTTTCGAAGTCAATTCTATAGGTTTTGTAATTGGTGTTGTACCAGAGTTTGTAAGGCATTTTCTTAAGGCCTTCTTTGTTGATTGGGCCATTCAGAATTTTTTCTACATAAGGCGAAACACTCTCCGTTTCTTTATTGAATTCGTTCTCCTGACCTTTTAAAGCCAGAGGAAAAACCACTAAAACTACGAGTAACATGAGTATTGCTTTCAACATTTCCATTCGCCTAAATTGAATCAACGAAATATACCACAAAATTATATCTTTGGAGTCATGCACCTCAACGACATCTGGCAGGACATTGTTTCTACTGTTCAGCAATTCGACCTTTTAGGGCTTTTAGCGCTGATTTTTGGAATTCTTTCCGTTGCTTTTTTGATAAAGGAGAACATCTGGACCTGGCCGTTTGGGATTGCCTATGTAATAGTGTCGTTTGTGGTTTTTTGGGAAGCTCGACTATACGGAGATTTCCTTTTGCACATTTTTTACTTCGTGCTCAATGTTTACGGTTGGTATTACTGGGTTAAAGGGAAGGACACCGAGGAAGAGGCTGTGCCCGTTACGGAGCTTTCACTAAAAAGTAATCTGATCGTATTTCTGCTTACAGCAGCAGGCGTGTTTGTTTTTGCCCGCTTTTTAATTCAATTGCCCAGTTGGTTTCCAGGAGTAGAACCTGCTTCACTGCCTTATTGGGACAGCACTACTTCAATTTTGAGTGTTACCGGCATGTGGCTCACAGCCAGAAAGCAAATCGATAACTGGTACTATTGGTTTGCCGTAGACGTGCTTGCCGCTGGAATTTACTTTTATAAGGAGTTATACTTTTACTCATTTTTATATTTCATCTATATCGGAATGGCCATTGCCGGATATTTGGCCTGGAGAAAAACCATGTTGAAGCAAAAGGAGGTATCGCTATGATTAAAATAGCGGTTATTGGCCCTGAAAGCTCAGGGAAAACTACACTCACTAAGTCATTAGCAGCATATTATAATACCGTTTGGGCCGAAGAATACGCCCGCGAGTATCTTTCAAAATTAGACAGGCCTTATAATCAGGCCGACCTCCTTCAAATCGCCAAAGGGCAAATTGCCTTAAAAAACGAAAGGAAGGCGCAGGCGAAAAACATCTTCTTCTGCGATACGGACATGTACGTAATGAAGGTGTGGAGCGAACACAAATACGGAGAATGTGATCCTTGGATTCTCAGCAGGCTAGCTACCCAATACTTCGATTTATTTATTCTTACCGACTATGATATTCCTTATGAGGAAGATCCTTTAAGGGAAAATCCAGACGATAGAGCTTATTTTTTCAATATCTATAAAGAGTTGTTAATCAGGGATAACCAGCCATTTTTAATAGTGAAAGGAGCAGAGGAAGAGCGGCTGAACCAAGCCAAGAAAGTTATAGGAACTTTGCTATAACTGATTTCTCTTCTACCTTTGCCGAAAATAAAGGGGTGCCTTATAATAACGGGCTGAGATTATACCCATTGAACCTGATACAGATAATGCTGGCGCAGGGAAGGTATGGTAAACATGGAAAAGGGAAACTGCCCCTTGGTTTCCCATTTGTGAACCATTTTAATTATTAAAAATGCAAAGAGTAGTTTTGATGTTGGCTATGTGGCTAACAGCAACTGGTGTGTTCGCGCAATACACCATCAATGGTAAAGTAGTGGATAACGCCAACGGAGCGGCCATTTACGGAGCCAATGTTATGATTGGTTCATCGGGAAAAGGAACATCAACCGATGAACAAGGAAATTTCGTTTTGCGAAATGTGACTTCAGGAAGTTATACTTTGAATGTAACCATGGTGGGTTACAAAACGCTATCTCAATCCGTAAGCGTAAATCGCGATACCGAAGTGATTTTAAAGCTGAAAAGCGATTTAGTGAGCTTGGAAGAAGTTGTAGTAACTGGAACTCGAGCCGATGAAAAAACACCGACCACCTACAATGAGGTTTCGAAAGAAGACATCGAAAAGCAGAATCTAGGTCAGGATTTGCCTTTTCTTTTGAACTGGACACCTTCTGTTGTGGTAACTTCCGATGCTGGAGCAGGCGTAGGTTACACCGGAATCAGAATCAGAGGCAGTGATCCTGCCCGAATCAACGTAACCATCAACGGTGTGCCCATTAACGATTCCGAATCACAAGGTACTTTTTGGGTGAATATGCCCGATATTTCAACCAGCACAGACAACATTCAGATTCAGCGTGGTGTAGGAACTTCAACCAATGGTGCAGGAGCTTTTGGTGGTTCAATCAATATTTTAACCAATAGCTTGAATCAAGAAGCAGGCGCTAGAGTAAACACTTCTTATGGTTCTTTCAACACCCAAAAGTATAACGCGGTTTATACCACGGGACTTTTAGATAGCAATTTTGCTTTTGAAGGAAGACTCTCAAAAATCACCTCAGATGGCTATATCGATAGAGCCTCTTCAGACTTGCAATCTTACTATTTATCAGGTGGTTACTATGGTAAGAAAACCATTTTGAAACTGATCACTTTTGCGGGTCATGAAAAAACCTACCAAAGCTGGTGGGGAACGCCAGAAGCAAGATTGAATAATGATGTGGATGGCATGAATGAGGTAATCGCCAATAATGGTTATACCGCAGAACAGGCCGCCAACCTGCTGAATTCTGGTAGAACTTTCAATTACTATCAGCACGACAATCAAGTGGATAATTATGGTCAAGATCACTATCAAGCGCATCTTTCACACCAAATTGATGAGGCTTGGAGTTTCAATACTTCTTTGCACTACACCAAAGGAGCTGGCTATTATGAAGAATATAAAGAAGGTGAAGATTTAGCCGATTATGGTTTGAACGATGTTCAGATTGGAAGCGAAACCATTTCTTCCACGGATTTGATCCGCAGAAGGTGGTTGGATAATGATTTCTACGGAATTACCTATGGTTTAAACTACGAAGCGGCAAAAGTGCAAGCCAATTTGGGAGGTGCTTACAATGAATACAAAGGTGAGCATTATGGCGAAATCATTTGGGCACAATATGCCAGCAACAGCGACATCCGCTACAGATGGTATGAAAGCCATTCTCAAAAAAATGATTTCAATGTATATGGAAAGGTTAATTACCAAGTGGCCGATAACATCAATCTTTTCGGGGACTTGCAGTATAGAACTGTAGACTACGCAGGCCTTGGAACCGATAACGATTTAAGAGCAATCGACTTTAGCCAAACTTACAATTTCTTCAACCCGAAATTTGGAGCGACTTTAACTTTAAACCCAAATGCGAATGTTTATGCTTCGTTTGCAAGAGGAAACAAAGAGCCAAACCGTGCCGATATTGTGGACGCCATTGATGGAGTTGAGCCAAAGTCAGAAAGAATGGATGATTTTGAAGTCGGTTATAGAATGGCTTCTTCCGATTTTGCTTTTGAAGTGAACGGATATTTCATGAACTACAAAAACCAATTGGTACTTACTGGTGAAGTGAATGATGTAGGTTCGAACATCAGAACCAATGCTGATAAGAGTTACAGAGCAGGTATCGAAATTCAGGCAGGAATGCCCTTGGCAAAGGGATTGGACTTGAGCGCCAACCTAACGGTGAGCAAAAATAAAATCAAAAACTTCGAAGAAGTTCTGTACGACTATGGAACCAATTTTGACGAATACAACGAAGTAAGAAATGATTTTTCAGATACCGATATTTCATTCTCACCGAATGTAGTTGCCGGTGGTCAGTTGAGTTACTCGCCAATTCAATCACTTTCGTTTACATGGCTTTCGAAATACGTGGGCGATCAGTTTTTGGACAACACGTCTAACGAGAATAGAAAAATCGATGCCTTCTTTGTGAACGACTTCAGAATTAATTACATTCTCAAACCCAAATTCATAAAAGAGCTCAACATCAACCTTTTGGTGAACAATGTATTCAATACAATGTACGAGTTGAACGGATATACTTTTGGTTATTTTGGTGGCCAAGATTACGAGGTAAGGGAGAATTATCTATACCCACAGGCCGGTACTAATTTCTTGCTCTCATTGGGCTTGAAATTCTAGAGAAAACCATTTATCAAGTTTTTGAAAATCACCTGTGTAAGCGGGTGATTTTTTTGTTGTTTTACCCTTCGTCAGCCGCAAGCTAAGCTCCTCTGAAATATGTCAGTGGCCGAAAAACAATGTGAATGGATTGGATTCTGAAATAGGTTTTTTGGCGTAAAAAATACGGTTATTGTATTCGAGTTTTGCTGTGCAAACGGTTGCCGAATTATTTCCTTACTATTAAGTTTCTACTATTTAATATGTCCATATTATGTCCGCTTTTCTGGTTTTTTGCAATCAAGAAGCGGCAAAGGTGCAAGGAATAAAACCTTAAGTGCCTATCTTTGATTTACTTAAAAGAACAGCCACCATGGCTTAATATACTATGAAGGAAACTGCGCTTGGAATTGACATTGGAGGAACAAATACCAAATATGGTTTAACTGATGTTCAAGGCAATATTTTGATGGAGGGTACCATGCCCACATCAGGACATGACGAAATCAAATCCTTTATGGATGCGCTCAGCAAGGCTATTTACGCTAAGCTCGACACAGTTAAAGAGCCATTCGAAATTAAAGGAGTAGGAATTGGTGCGCCAAACGGTAACTACTATAAAGGTACTATTGAGCACGCTCCTAATTTAAGCTGGAAAGGCATCATCCCTTTTGTGGATATGTTTCAGGAATACTTCGATTTACCGATGGTACTTACCAACGATGCCAATGCCGCTGCAATTGGTGAAAAGGTTTTTGGAGGCGCTAAAGACTTGAACGATTTTATTGTAATCACTTTAGGTACAGGTTTAGGCAGCGGTTTTGTTACCAGAGGAAAATTGATTTACGGTCACGATGGTTTGGCGGGCGAATTAGGCCACGCCAACGTATATCCTGATGGTAGAGAATGTAACTGTGGTAAAAGAGGTTGTTTGGAAACTTACGCTTCTGCTTCAGGCATTGTAAGAACTGTATTTAAGTTGATGGCTACTAACAAAGTAGAAACACCTTTAAGAGACTTCGATTATCGTCATCTTACTTCAAAAACCATTACGCAAATGGCGCTTGAAGGCGATCCGATTGCATTAGAAGCTTACGATTATACTTCAGATATTTTAGGCTTGAAGTTGGCCGATGCTGCAGCTATTACCAGTCCTAAAGCAATCTTCTTATTCGGTGGATTGGCAAAAGCTGGCGATATTTTAATCGAAGCCACAAGAAAATATTTTAACGAATACTTATATCCAGGATTGAAAGGTAAAATCGATATCCGTTTATCTTCTTTAATGGATAAGAACGCTGCAATTTTAGGTTCAAGCGCTTTGGTTTGGAGCGAAATTGTGAAAGCCGAAGGCATTATGGTTCCTCAGCAAGCCAAAGTGGTATAAGTTTTTCGAAACAGAATTTTATGACCCTCCGAAGGAAATTCTTTTGGAGGGTTTTTTATTGCCGATGGAACCAGAAGGTTTATCAGTACATTTCTACTTCAAATCCAAACATTAACTATGTCTTCTCATCACATTGTTAGAGACGAACAAGAACCCGCTTTGCTGATTGATAATGCCAGCGCCCTTTCTTTAGATGAAGTTGATCAATTGCTGGAGTGGAGCCCAACGGTAATTATTACTGAAAATGCTTTGGATGAAGTACTAAAATGGGGGATAAAGATAGATGTAGTTGTTGCTCATTTGAGTTCTTTAAAAGAGCTAAAACCCAAATTGGTCGATCAATCTCCTGTTCAGCTTTTAGGCTTTGAAGAGAAGGATTTGTTGGCTTGCGCTTTTATTTATTTGCTCGATCATCACTATCCAGCGGTGAATCTTTTGGCCGATATCTATCAAACAGCTGCTTTGGATATTGTGCGTGATTTTTCGCGTGAGATTGATGGCGTTTTGTTCGCCAACCAGCAGAAATGGACTTATGTGACTTCTGGTAAATATGAAAAGTGGGTGAGTATTGGCCACCATTTTGGAATTCATCCTGTGGCCCCCAATACTTTTTTCAGGTCAGAGGGTTTTTTTGGAGATTGGGATAACGAAATGCTGTTGGAACCTATTGAGCTTACCGCAGAAGTCAATGGCAAAATCACCTTCAAAACAAATGACAAGCCGTTATGGCTGGTGGAGGGTGTTTCTACTGACGTTTATAAATAACTCACTTGAACTTGATTTTAAGCAATACCGGGTTTTCTGAGGCGAGAATATCATCTAGTTCATAACCTCCCTTAATCGTCCATTGGTTGGGTTTAATGTTCTGAACAAATTCTTCAAAGTCATAAGCAGCCATTGAGCTGATCAATCGATCGGCTTCCCATTGGATAAAGAATAGCTTATAATCTTCTTTATTTTTCTTTCGCAAATCAAGCCTTGCGAATTCACCTGTAGTTCTGTTGACGATGCCTTTTTGCTGACTTTTGATATTGATAAAGTAAGTAAGCGTTATGTACTTTTCACCAATGTCGGGGAGTATTTCAAAAACGCTATTACCCTCGCCAATTACTCGTGATGCATTTTGAATACTGGCTGAATTAATGGGTTCGATCCAAGCCCATTGTTTTCCGAAGTCGAACTTGAACCGTGGCAATGCTTGTTTGTTCACAATTTCGAATACAGTGTCATTTAAGATTTTCTTGTAGAAAAGATGATTTCGAGTTTTAGAAAATCGCTTTCCTAGGTTGATAGGCATGGGATGAGCTATGGCTACAGGAAGGGCTTCATCAACTTTCTTCAGCTTTTCATCCAAAAACAGGAGTGAGTAAGGGGCTTTCTCATTCATGGAAGGGTCTATCAGTTGAGAAAGGTAACCTTCTTGATAGGGAATCGTGCTGCCAAGCCTTAGCGTTTTGCTATATTCACCATGCACGGTTTCTAGGTAATTTCCTTTCAAATCATATTTCTGAAGAACTCGTGAGTTGCTACTTAGCAATTCAATATGATTGTTCTTCATCCAAATTGAAGTAATGTTTAAGTATTCTTCTGGCCCCGATCCGTACCGATTGATTACTCCCGTGTAATTCCCGTTATGATCGAAAAGTGCCACGGTATTTGTTTTAGGTTCGGGCAAGGCAAAACCCGTAGGGGTTTTTAAATACCACTCTACATTCGACATAAGCGAATTATCAGTTTCTTCTAACCTGATAATTTCCACATGTTCAATCAGATCAATAAGCTTTTTTTGAGGTGCATCCAGTTTTAGGTGATAATGATTGAATGCTGGGGTTTGCCCCAAAGAGTGGATTGAAAGAAGAAGAGAGAAAAGAAACAAGTAAGTCTTCATGCCTGAGATTGTAAGGCATAATAACAAAAATGGCGGCCAGAGTTAAATTAATAATTCTTAAGGTGTTGATCTTGAGTTGGTTTTGGGGTTCTAGGTAAAAAACCTAGCCTATTAAGTAAAAGTCCCAAATTTGCCCAACTGGTAATGTTCTGTGAAGATTGAGCTAGGGTAGTGGTAAAATTGTATACACAATAACACTAACAATCATGGAAAGGGCTATCAACACAATCTCACCGATTTTCGACTTCACCAAAGATGCATTTATTATGCTTTTCTTCTTTGCGGCTTTCATCGCCATAATCGTTGTGACTTTCGAGATCAAGATTTATTACAATTTCGATATCCCTAATATTGATTTACCATTTGACGAATGGTATCAAGCCTTGGTGGCAAAAATTTGATTAAAACTAAACTATTGGCGCAAGAGCCAAAATAAAATCAGTATCGCCCAATACCCTCAACCCATTGGAAGATTGATTTACAAACGCTGGTTACTAGTGGTTAAAACAGAAGGGCAGTTGAAAAACTGCCCTTCTTTAATTTTCGGTATTGCTGAAAATTTCTTAGAGCAGGGATTTTGGGATCTCCACGCTTATAAATGATGAAACTGGGTAACCTTGTATTTCAGCAGGTTGCCAACCGTATTTCAATGATACTTCCAAAATGCTTTTATTGAGTTGCCCCATCAATTCGTAGAGCATGTTCTGAACTTCATCATTTCCTTTAATCTTCGTTTTTAGATTGAGTTGATTAACCATGCTGTTGTGGTTAACCACAAATTCGAATTCTATTTTGTCAGGGATATCTTCTGTCTTTAGGTTGCTGTTCTTAGTGGTAGAAAGTGCTACGGTATTAATAAATGTGCTTAATCCACTCACTGGCTGGGCTTGGGTATCCACTTGTTTGGCTTTATAAATTTTTTTGAAAGAAGGTAAACCTTTGGTCTCTTCTTTATTTTCACCGGGTTTTGGGCGAATGTAGGACTTGATTGTCAGGAATTTTTGATCGCGAAACTCTTCGAAGGAAATTATCTTCTGATGAAAGTTATATTTGTCAAACATCTCTTTTACACTTTCCACGCATTTTTTGTAAACATCTTCGAGTTCCTCATCGCTCAGTTCTGTAATAAATTCCGTTTTTGATCCTTTACCTAGGTAATTCGCATTCAAAAGCTCTTTATAATAACTGCTCTTGTCGTTACTAAGCTCAATCGTAAAAGTGATTTCATCTTCTTTATAATCTTTATAGTAGGTGTCTTTTATTTTATCAACTACCTCTGAATATTTGAAAGGGAAGTTCAGTTTGAATACAAATCCCAAACGTTTGTTGATCATGGTTACATCGGGAGATTCTTTTGTGTACTTAATCAGTCCTAAGGATATGTAGACATTAGGGCCGTCATGAGCCAAGAATTGGTCATTGGCTAAAGATTGCTCATTGCCACCCGTTTGGGCGTAAGAAGCAGTTTGTATTAAAGCAATTGCTACTAATAAAGTAAAACAGCATATGGCCGCCCAGGTTGTCGATTTTTTAGTGGGTTTCATTTTCATGGCTTTGATTCGTTTAGAAAGTGAAGAAATAAGTGCGAAGGAATGGCTAAGCAAAAAGGTATTGGTGCGCATGCTCAACGCCAATAATGTTTGTGAATAGGCTGAAAAGTTGGTGTGTTGAAGAACTGCCTGATCTGCTTGCGTTTCATGATTGTGTTTTATGGAGCGTTGTATCAAGTAGATGGCGGGTTGATACCAGAGAAAACATTGGATCAGCGAGGTAAAGAGCAGATCTAATGTATGGCGTTTTTGTAAATGAGCGTTTTCATGGCTGAGAATGATTTGCCATTCGTGTGATTCAAATTCAGGGTTTTCAGGCACAAACACCCATTTCAAAAAAGAAAAGGGATATTTAATGTGTTTATGGGCAATTACATTTTTTCCATATGCCAAAAGCTTCTGCCCTTTGCGTACCCAAAGGCTAAGCCTGATAATCTCGATTAAAAATACCAGAAAACTGATGACTATTCCCGCCAAATAGATGCGCCATGCAATGTCTGATTCACTAAGGCTTTTTGAGCTTTTTACATCTTCATTGAATGTGAAATCTGTTATTTCGGATGGTTCTTCAATAGTGAGATTTGAAAATTCCTTTTGAAGGGATTGCGTTACTTCATTTAGAAGCGGTGATTGTATTGTTTCACCCTGAGTAAATTTCACCAAGGGCCAAAATGCGGCTATGCATAGCATGGTGATCAGCAGAACGCGCTTTAAGGCAAGTTGGCTGTTGTTCCGAAATAGGATATAGAAGCCTGCGTACAAAAAGGAGAGGATTAAGCCAGATTTAAGGCTCCAAAGCAAAAGAGGATGCCACATTATTTCTGCTCTTTTGATTTTTCAATTACCTCAATGATTTCGTCCAGTTCTTTCAGGTCTATGTTCTTTTTCTCTGTAAAGAATGAAACGAGCTTGCTTAATGAACCTTCGAAGTACTTACCCACTATTTTGGTTAAGGCAAATTCGCTGTAGGCTTCCTTACTTACCAACGGGTAGTATTGCTTGCTATTTCCCAGTTTTTCATGGGCTACAAAACCTTTCTGTTCGAGAACGGTGAGCACGGTAGCCACAGTTGTGTAGCTGGGTTTCTCACCTTTAAACTCCTCAAGAATTTCTTTAGTAAAAGCTTTTTCGAGCTGCCAAAGAAGCTGCATTATGCGTTCTTCAGCCTTTGTTAATTCCTTCATACTATAAATATAGAATTAAAACTAAATATATAGTAATAATTCTATAAAAATAGTAGAAATGGATTTGGGGCTTTTAGAATCTCTAAAACAAGGAATTGGATGGGTTATTTGGGTTTGGCAATCATCACAATGGGGTTCGCTTCAGGGTCTACATCTTTTAGCTTTTGTAAATGAGGCGGCAGTGAAGATATTTTGTCGGGGTTTTCCAGAAACCATTCAGCAACTTCTTCTGCTTTTATTAGCCCCACTAGTTCTCCTTTGTGGTTGATAAAAGTGGGATAGAACGGGACGAAATTGTCAATATCGTTAGTATAGCCAATTGTGGGATGGCTTGTGGAAGCTTTGGCCACAAAGGTTTCTCCTGTCTTTTTATTGAAAATCCCCCATTGTGTAAATTCATTATAACTCATGTTAAAGAACAAATGGTCTTTATTTTCAAAGGCATTGTTAATGAACATGTATTTTTTGTAGCCATCAGGCCCAAGGTTTTCCTGTTCTTCATAGGGAGGGCTATAGCTGCCTGATGAAAAGTAATAAGCAGCTTCTAGTGTGTCTAAACCCACATTATAAATGGTATCGTTAAATCGTTCCTTAAAAAACAGCTCATTGTTGAAGTGATGAAAAGAGGATTTGGTAATGAAGATTGAATTACTCTTTTTTTCAAACGACTGGCGGTTGGGATAGGTCTTGACCACGTTGCCATCAAAATCGTAGATCATCAGTTTTAGAGGTTCATTGCCTCTTAAGTTGAGAAAGGAACCCACAATGTACTCATCGTTTAGTGTGGCATAGTTACCTATAAGACTTATATCAAAAATGGACTCTGAATTGGGGTCTTTAGCCAAACTAGTGGGTTGCGGTATTTTGTTAGCCAGCTTTCCACTGTTCAGGTCATACTCGTAAATATCTTGTTGCTTGCCCCCTGCATAAATGGTATTGTGTTTTCGGTTAGTACGTAAATCTCGCATCGTTCTAGAAAAACCTTCCGGATCTTCTCCTTGATGAGCTATGTCTCGAATGTAACGGCCACTATTTTGATCAAACAGAGAAATTCTATCTGTAGACATTATAATTAGGGCAGAGTCACCTAAAAAATCAATCACATTGAGGGTCTTGTAAAAAGTCTCTTCGCTGGTTTCAAGAGGAATATATTCCACCGAAGAAGCAAAATCACTCATTTTTATTTCGCCTCTGTCATCATAGGCTTTCACTAAATCAATGGTGACAAGACCTTTTTCTTTGCTTGTCTCCGTTTCGCTTTTGGAGCATGAGTTTAGTAACAAGCATGTTATGAGTGAGGCAATCAAAAAAGTTTGAAAGGAAGAAGTTTTAAAAGTGGCTTTCATAAAAATGTGGTTTTGGTTTGCCAATGACGAGCAATTTTCTTGCCTTCAGTCTATTATTGAAGGTGTTTGGCTAATGTTTTAGGATTTACTTTTTCAAGTGGATGAGGGCTGTTTTCAATGGTAATGAATTTTCCATGAGGAAGGGCATTCGCTGTTTTTTCGGATTCTTCTTTAGAAACCATTTCATCCTCATCACCTAAAAGAAGCACAGTTGGATTTTGGATTGAAGCAAGTGTTTCCTGTGTAAGCAACGGTTCATCACCCAGCTCCAGCATCATTCCGGCCGTTTGCCAAACCAGCTTTTTCCATTCCTTTTTTCCATGTCTTTCTGCTAGAACTTTAGCAAAAGCAGGGACTTTTTCTTCGATCAATTCAGGATTTAATCGACTTACTTCATGCTCAGCACTTTCGCTGTTCCAGCCGAATTTTGTGCCTAAAGTGAAAATTTTGCCGATTAGTTCGGGTTCTTGGCTTGCCAAGTAAAGAGCCACATAGCCGCCCATGCTATAACCGAAAATGTCGGCTCCTTTTAATTTGTTCGATTTGATAAAGGATTTTAATTCTTCAGCAAAAAACTCAATACCAAAGCCCTCAGCGTTGAACGGGCGCTTGCCATGACCGGAGAAATTGAAAGTATGGGTATTATATTGACCTTTTAATACCTCTTCCAAAGGTTCAAATAAGCTGGCGCAGCCTAGCGCACCATGAAGTAAAATCATTTTTCTCATCTGTAATATTTTTGCGCTTGAATCATGCGGTCTTTTCCTTGCAAATCTTGTTTCAGTAGAACGTTGGTAAAGCCAATGTCCTCGATTAAAGTAACCAGTTCTTGACCGAAGTTCTCATGAATTTCGAAATAGAGAATTCCTCCAATCTTTAAATGCTGAATGGCCAACTCGCTAATTTTTCGGTAGAAAATCAAAGGGTCGTTATCGGGTACAAAAAGGGCCATTCCAGGCTCGAAATCAACCACGTTTTTTCCCATTTCTTCTTTTTCCCTTTCGGGAATATAAGGGGGGTTACTGACAATAATGTCCAATTCCGAGAAAGGGAAATGGTTATTGAGAATATCAATTTTGTGAAATGCTACCTCTGTGTGATTTAGGGAGGCATTCGCTTTGGCAAGGGCAAGAGCTTCATCCGAAATGTCAATTGCTTTGACATCCGCTTTCAGAAGATTTTTCTTCAAAGCAATTGGAATGCAGCCTGTGCCTGTTCCTATGTCTAAGATTTGAGGTGTGTCGACAATATTTTCCTTTAAAATCCAGTCGACTAGTTCTTCTGTTTCTGGTCGTGGAATCAGCGCTCTTTTATCAGTTTTAATTTCGCAACCGTAAAACTCTACTTTGCCCAGAATATGCTGAAGCGGTCTGTCTGCTTTCAATTCCCAAATTGCGTTTTCAAGAAAGTTATTTTGCTCAGCAGATATGGCCACATGCTTATTCAAACTGATGTCCATGCGGTTGATGCCTAAACTAGCATGTAATAACTCGTTGCTCACGGCCATGGCTTCTCGCTCGCCAAGCAAGGGTTCTAATTGCTGAAAAATAGATTGATATAATGCTTTTGCGCTCGCCATTGTGCAAAAGTAATTAGAAAATCTTCCATTCCGCATTCACAAAAATGCACTTGTGTTTTGCACATCAGAAATTACGTTTGCCCCAATAAGTGCTTAAATTGCGATGGATATGACAGAAGACATTTGCTACATGCAGCGGGCCTTGGAATTGGCCGAATTAGGAAGGGGAAATGTTAGCCCAAATCCTATGGTGGGCTGCGTGATAGTTTATGACGGAAAAATCATTGGCGAGGGTTTTCATAGAAAATATGGCGGGCCTCATGCTGAAGTGAATGCCGTGAATTCGGTGCAAAATCCAGCTTTACTAAGGGAAAGCACTTGCTATGTTACTTTGGAGCCTTGTTCGCATTATGGAAAAACGCCTCCATGTGCGGATTTGCTAGTAGAAAAGCAGGTGAAAAAAGTAGTGATCGCTTCCATGGATTCTAATCCATTGGTTGGGGGCAAGGGAATTCAGAAGTTGAAGGATGCTGGAATCGAAGTTGTGACAGGCGTTTTGGAACAGGAAGCTCGTTTCCTGAATCGCAGATTTTTCACCATGATTGAACAGAAGCGTCCTTATGTTCTTCTGAAATGGGCGCAAACTGCTGATGGCTTTGTAGCTAGAACCAATTTCGATAGTAAGTGGATCAGCTCTGAGCAATCTAGAATGCTGGTGCATAAATGGAGAGCTGAGGAAGATGCGATTATGGTTGGTGCTAATACCGCTCATTATGACAATCCAAAGTTGAATGTTCGCGATTGGGTTGGTAATTCTCCGCTCCGAATTGTGGTGGACAAATCCTTAAGGTTGAACCCTGACCTAAATCTCTTCGATGGGTCAATCCCAACCTTGGTGTACAACCTAAAAAAGGACGAAGAAAAAGGAAGTACGACTTGGGTTAAACTTGTGGAAGAGAATTTTCTAGAGGCTCTATTGAGTGATTTATATCAACGTAAAGTTCAATCTGTATTTGTTGAAGGCGGTAGCTTTTTGTTGAATTCGATCATTGAAAAGCAGCTTTGGGACGAAGCTCGTGTGTTTGAAAGTAATGCTTCTTTTGGCGAAGGCATTGCAGCTCCTAAGCTTCCCAATTCTCATACTGAAGTCATCAACCTAAAACCTGATACGCTCAAAATATTTTATAAATAAGGAACCTAATACGGTTTTTCTTGAGTTTACCCCACAATTAAGCATAACATGGCAGAAGAATTAATCATTTCGAAAGACTTAACTAAAAAAGAAAAGTATCAGTCGCTTATTCCTCAAATAGAGGCTTTGGTTACAGGTGAACCTGATTTGACGGCAAACCTGGCCAATATTGCAGCGGCTTTAAAGTTCGGGATGGACTTTTTCTGGGTAGGCTTTTATTTGGTGAAAGAAGATCAACTGGTTTTAGGTCCGTTTCAAGGGCCAATTGCCTGCACCAGAATTAGAAAAGGAAAAGGCGTTTGTGGAACAGCTTGGGAAAAGGCCGAAACCATACTTGTGCATAATGTAGATGAATTCCCCGGCCATATTGCGTGCAGCTCTGATTCAAAATCAGAGATTGTTTTGCCAGCAATCAAAAACGGAGAAGTAGTCTTAATCCTCGATGTGGATTCAGATCAGCTCAATGATTTTGACGAAGTGGATGCCGAGGAACTTGGCAAGCTTATGAAAATTATAGAGGAGTTGGTTTAAGCCAACTCCGCAATTACTGTGTGACCGCCTTTGGTTTTTTCTCCAATATTCACTTTGATGTTGGCATCAAGAGGAAGGAAAAGATCAACACGAGAGCCGAATTTGATAAAACCGAATTCTTTACCCTGAATTACTGATTGGTTCTCGCCAATATAGCATTTGATTCTTCGGGCAGCAGCTCCGGCAATCTGACGAATTAGGATTTCAGTGCCTTTGTGAACTTCGTATACCAAGGTTGTTCTTTCGTTTTCAGTGCTCGACTTAGGGTGCCAAGCCACCAAATATTTTCCTTCATGGTAACGGAAATACTTGATTAAACCCGTAACTGGGTTTCTGTTTACGTGAACATTTACAGGCGACATGAAGATTGATACTTGGATTTTCTCTTTCCCTTTAAAGTATTCGTCTTCGGTAGTTTTTTCGATTACCACCACTTTGCCATCAGCAGGAGCAAGAATTTGCTTGTCGCTTATTTCAATTTTTCTTTCAGGATTTCGGAAAAATTGTAGGAAGAAAAGGAATAAGAAAAGGCTGACAATGCCAACAATCATATTCCATGGAAACGCAAGATGGACAACAAAAATCAATAATGCGTTAATAGCGAGCAGTATGGAAAAGAGCACTGTTAACAGTGCTCTTCCTTCTTTATGAATATTCATTAAAAACTTTTTCTTCTTCTAAAAGCCTCCCCTGTATTGGTAGGTAGAAGCTACTTTTTCGATGGCCACAATATAAGCGGCAATTCGCATAGGAACATTATACTTTTGAGAAGTTTCGTAAACCTTTTCGAAAGCATCTTTCATGATCCTGTCCGATCTACGGTTTACTCTCTCTCTGGTCCACTTATAACCGAGACGGTTCTGAACCCACTCAAAGTATGAAACGGTTACCCCACCGGCATTCGCCAAAATATCTGGAGCTACCATAATTCCTTTGTCATTAATCACTTTATCAGCTTCGGCCGATGTTGGTCCGTTTGCACCTTCCACAATCAGCTTTGCCTTAATTTGGTCTACGTTGCCAAGGTGAATCACATCTTCTACCGCAGCAGGAACTAATACATCAACTGGCAATAGAAGCAATTCAGCCGCATCTTCCATAAGGTCTGCGCCTAAGAAACCTTCCAATGTACCATTGTTATTGTTTCTGTATTCTATGGCCTCCTTAATGTTGATGCCCTTCTCGTTGTAATAAGCACCAGAAATATCACTGATCGCCACAATGGTAGCACCTCTTTCTTCCAAAAGAAGAGCAGCGAAAGAACCTACATTACCAAAACCTTGAACTGCTACAGTTGCGTGGTAAGGGTTAATGTTCAGTTTTTCCATAGCTGCAAGGGCAGAAACCATTACACCACGTCCGGTTGCTTCTTGTCTTCCCAAGGAACCACCCAAAACCAATGGTTTTCCGGTTACAACGGCATTTACCGTCATACCATGAGCGCGTGAATATTCATCCATTAACCAAGCCATTTCTCTTGGTCCTGTACCCATGTCAGGTGCTGGAATGTCGCGGTCGGGACCGAAAACATCTAGCATTGCATTGGTATATGCTCTGGTCAATCTTTCGATTTCTCCAGCTGACATTTCTCTGGGGTTACACTTAATGCCCCCTTTGGCACCTCCGTAGGGAATATCCACCACCGCACATTTCCATGTCATCCAAGCAGCAAGGGCTTTAACCTCATCTAAGTGAACGTCCATAGCATATCTCACACCTCCTTTAGAAGGCCCAAGAATGTTGGAGTGAACTACCCTGTGCCCCTCGAAAACTCTAATCGATCCATCATCCATGGTTATGGGCAGTGAAACAGAAACTTGTTTTGAAGGGGATTTGAGCACGTTATAAACTTGCTCGTCTAGACCCAATGCTTCAGCAGCAATGTTGAACCTAGACATCATTGACTCGAAAGGATTAGCCTTGTCCTTAATCGGAGCCGGTTCAATGTAACCCATAGAGAGAATTATGTTGTTTTAGAAACTCGCGCAAAATTAAAGAAATTTTAAGGGAATATGTCCTACGCTCTTGATGTTATTTGCCTGATTAAATGATAACTATAAGGTATAATGTCACGAACGGAAGAGCAAATAAAAGGCCATCAAATCTGTCAAGAAATCCTCCATGGCCTGGAATTGAACTCCCTGAATCCTTGATTGCCAGCTTTCTTTTGAAAAGTGATTCAATTAAATCCCCATAACTACCAAAAATACTGATAATCACTGCTAGGCCGATCCATTCTAAACCCGACAGCTCAGTAAAATATAAGCTCCAAATGTAAATTACACCTATCGCCAAAAGGCCACCACCAATGGCGCCTTCCCAAGTTTTATTTGGTGAAACACTTTCGAAAAGCTTGGTTCGTCCCAACATTCTCCCAAATATGTAAGCGCCCGTATCGCTTGCCCATTGGCAAAGTAGTACGCCTATAATTAGAGAGAATTGATAAGTACCATCCTTAAAGGCGATCACATTTGCTAAACTCAATGGAAAAGCGATGTATACAACACCCAGTAAAGTAAGGCCTAAAGAAATAATGGGGTGGTAGGTTTGTTGCCTGAAAAGGCTGAAGAAAAAGCACATGATTAATAGTGGGGGTAAAACCCACAGATACTTTAACTCAAGCCAGCCAGAAATGGCTAAATGCACTGCAATAAATAAGCAGAAACTAAAGAACGACCCCCAAATTTTAAATGGCGTATTGCCTGAAGCACTGATAAGCCCGTAGAATTCGCGGAGCGTAAGTACCATGATAATTAAAAATACTAAGGCGAAGGTCCATGAACTATAAACGATGCCTGTTAATACTAGGGCCACACCTATAAGTGCGGTAATAATTCTTTGAAGCAGGTTGCTCATGTTAGGCAAAGTTGATGTCTCCTATAATTTTCAATGCTCTTATTACATTGTCCTTTTCTACTGTGATTTCGATATCGCCAAAGTGATATGACGAATCTTTCTTATTGATTACCACAGCTTCAATTTCAGAGTTTAGCAGTACGGCTTTTATAATTTCTGCTTTGTGCAGCGATTCCGTTTTAAAAATAGGTTGCCAGTTGCTCACAGTGTAGATTTTCGCTTAAGATAGTAATTTCTGAACACGAATAGCAGAATACCACAAATGGCAAAAGCTCCAATGGTTTCAAAAGGATTGAGCGCTTCAGCTTCATCAGGGTTTATATCTGTAGCTTCTAGCTGATAGGCATAAGCCATAATTAATGACAGGCCATTGTTGGTCATGTGAGCGATAATTGGGTACCAAAGATTTCCGGACCAAACGTATAAATAGCCGAATAATGCACCTAAGGCCATTCTTGGGAATAATCCATAAAATTGAAGGTGAATGGCAGAGAAAAGAAAAGCAGAAACCCATATGGCGACATGGGCATTTTTAGACCAGTCATGAACTGCGTTTTGCAAAACACCACGGAACATAAGTTCTTCCCCAATGCCAGGCAAAACAGCCACTACGATAAAGGCTAAAATAAATGAACCAAAATTGTCGAAAGTGGTAAAGTACTTGGTGGTTTCGGCCATGGAATCTTCGAGTTCTCTCGCCCAGTTTTCAAAGCCCGACATAAATTCTGGCAAATGGATGTTCATGTTCCATTCAACCAAAAAACTATTCACAAACATAAAAGCTATGGTAGCCGCTATGGTAAGGAAAAGTACAAGTGGGTTGATTTTGACTTCGTCAAAAAGTTCTCTTAAAGAACGTTTGGCAATTACCTTCATGTAAAACCATGGCACCAGAAAAGTAAATACCAAGGTATAAGTAGACTGCGCCACCAAAAGCTGCCATTGGTCTATTAAACCATAAAGTGAATTCGGGTCTGTAAGAACTTCCGCGCCAGCGCCTTTCGCAAAGACGAAAATGATCATGAAGATAGAAGCGACAAATTGGCCAATGAAAAATCCCGCTAGTAAAAGCCCTAGAACAATAAAAAATGTTTTGGAAGGCGCCATGGTTTTGGTTACCACAGTGCTTTCTTCTGTTCCTAGTTCGTCATCTTTAAGGATAACACGCTCTTTTTCAAGAGGAGCTACGCAAATGCCATTATCAATTCTCGCCATAATGGCGTAAATTTACGCGATTTTTCCAAACAGGCATGGTGAAAATAGGGAACATAGAGATAGGGGAATTTCCATTGCTTTTAGCGCCAATGGAGGATGTTAGCGATCCGCCATTCAGGGCCGTATGCAAAGAAAATGGAGCTGATTTGATGTATACAGAGTTCATTTCTTCTGAAGGCTTAATCCGTAATGCGGAAAAAAGTGTTCAGAAATTGGATATCTATGACTACGAACGTCCGATTGGCATTCAGATTTTCGGAGATAAAATAGAATCGATGCGCGAAGCCGCGACCATTGCGGAGGGTGCACAACCCGAGATCATCGATATTAATTATGGATGTCCGGTAAAAAAGGTGGCTTGTAAAGGAGCTGGCGCTGGTATTTTGCTTGATATTCCCAAAATGCAGGAAATGACTGCGGAAATTGTGAAGCAAGTAAAGTTGCCCGTGACCGTTAAAACACGCTTAGGATGGGATGATTCTACCATAAAAATTGTAGAAGTAGCCAAAAGATTACAAGATGTAGGAATTCAGGCGCTTACGATTCACGGACGAACCCGACAGCAGATGTATAAAGGCGTGGCAGACTGGACCAAAATTGCTGAAGTGAAAAACCACCCTGACATTCACATTCCGATTTTTGGCAATGGCGATATTGATTCTCCTGAAAAGGCCTTAGAATATAAAAACCGATACGGGGTCGATGGAATTATGATTGGGCGCGCGAGCATTGGCTACCCATGGATTTTTAATGAAATCAAACATTTTATGGAAACAGGAGAGCATTTGGCACCTCCAACCATGAAAGAAAGAGTTGCTACCGCGAAAAAGCACCTGGAGTTTTCACTAGAATGGAAAAACGAATTGCAGGGCATTTTTGAAATGAGAAGGCATTACACAAATTATTTCAGGGGAATACCTAACTTCAAGCCCTATAGAGCTCAGTTGGTTGAATCGCAAGATCCTAAAGAATTATTCGATCTTTTAGATGAAATCGCCCACGAGTTTGAAGATGCATACGCACTGACTTAATGAAAAACACGAATGTTTTAGCGTTAACGCTAATGGTGGTACTCTCCTTGATTTGGGGGAGTTCTTTTATTTTAATCAAGAAAGGTTTGGCTGTTTTCTCAGCCGGAGAAGTTGGCGCCATACGTATTTTGGCCGCCTGTATGTTCTTGGTACCTTTTTCTATTACCAAAGTTTCTAAGCTAAGTTTTAGGCATTTGAAGCTGCTTTTTATCATTGGCTTGGTAGGTAGTTTTATTCCGGCATTTTTGTTCGCTTTGGGTCAAACTCAACTTCCGAGTGGGGTAACAGGAGTGCTTAATGCCTTGACCCCAATTTTCGTTCTGATTATGGGGGTGATCTTCTTCAAGCAACAAATTACCCGTCAGAAAACCATTGGTTTGATTATGGCCTTTTTGGGAACCATCATTCTATTGACGGCTGGTAGCGAAGGAGGTCTGAGAGGAATTAATTTCTATGCTTCTTTTATTGTGTTAGCCACAATTTGCTATGGCATTAATCTGAATGTTATTAAGTTCTATCTGGCAGACTTGAAACCGCTAATCATTACGGCTGTGAGCCTTTTGTTTATGGGGCCTTTAGCAGGCCTATACCTTCTTTATTTTACAGATTTTACGGTTACTCTTGCTAACGAACCTGGCGCAATAAAAGCTTTTGGTTTTGTGGCTTTGTTGGGGGTAATGGGAACGGCAATAGCGCTTATTCTTTTCAATAAGCTAGTTCAAATTACAAATCCACTTTTCACCAGTACGGTAACTTATTTTATTCCAATTGTAGCTTTAATATGGGGCTTTCTGGATGATGAAACCATCGTTTTAGGCCAAGTGCTTGGTATGGTTGCCATTTTTGCCGGAGTGTATGTAACCAATCGAAAGAAGGCTATTGCCAAGAAAATTTAGCGTAAACCAAATAGTGGTCTGAAGAGAACATTTTGTTGCGCTCAAATCTATCGATGCCTGAATTGTTGAGTTTCAGGCCATCTTTTGTTCTGGAAAACACATAATCAATTCGGGGGCAGTTTTTTCCGCCATGGAAGTCGTGGTAAGTACAGCCTTCCAGCTTAGGTCCAGAATAAGTATCGGTGTAGTCGTTCAGCACTTTTGCGATTACGGGATCTTGCGGAATAGCATTGAAATCCCCCACAAGCACGGTTGAATATTGATCAGGATAAGAGTTGACCTTTTCAAGAATAAGCGATACGCTCTTCATACGCGATTCTTCAGATCGATGATCTAATAGCGCATTCATGATCCGAATACGCTCGCCATTGCCTTTGCTTTCCAATACAGCCATGGTTGCTATTCTTGGTAAAGTGTTACCCCAGCCTTTAGAAGCAGGAACATCTGGCGTGTCAGAAAGCCAAAAGGTTTCTTCTTCTATCAGTTTCCATTGCCTTTTGTTGTAAAAAATGGCGTTGGCTTTGCCGTTGTCGTTGGTTTTTCCATTGGTTCTGTAAACCACGTCCAAACCTGAAACGCCTTTGGTTACATCCTTAATCTGGGTTTCGTTTACTTCCTGAAGGCAGATGATTCCATTTTTATATTCCTGAAGATTAGCGATGGCTCTGTTCTTTCTTTCCTTCCAAGTGTTCTCTAAATCGGCAGGAGTTCCGTAAAGCAGGTTTAAGGATGCGATAACAAATTCGTTGTCCGAATCTTTCTGAAAGGCGTTTGCATTCAAAAATAAGCTGAATAAAAGCAAAAAAGTGATGATGGCTTTCATTCTGTAAAAATGAAAGAATCAAATGAATTCTAAAAGAGATCGCTTAAAAGAATATGCAATGGATTCCTTTTTATAAAAAAATGCCTTAAAGAACAGGCTTGTTCCTTAAGGCATTCTGAAATATTGCTAAGCTAGAGTTTATTTAAAGATCGCCTTGATAGGTTCTCCTGTGGCTCCGCTCGGAATTCTCATGTTTAAAAGCATGCTGATGGTTGGAGCAATATCAGTGATGTGAATTTCTTCAACCGTGTTGGTGTGAGGAATATTCCAGCCATAGAATAAAATAGGCACATGGGTGTCGGTATTCCAAGGGTTGCCATGGCCCGTTCCTTTGCTACTGCCTGCTTGCCAAGCCGGATCCATAATCCACTCAACATCTCCAGATTCTTTGGTATGAAACGCGTTTTGCATCAAATGCTTTGCGCCAGTTTCAAAGTTGTTTCTTACCAAGTCGCGGGCAGTTAATGCCATATAAACACCTTCTTGCTCCATCAATTTTTCAGCAATGAAAATTTGCATTTCGTATAAATCAACGCCTTCAGCATTAATCAATTCATGGTTTAAATGCACGCTAGTCGAAAAGTTTTCGAACCATTCTTTATCGCCAAACTTAGCTTTTACTGCATTTATAACATTCTCGCCAATCATTCTGCGATTAATGTTGTCGGCTCTAAAGCCCAAGTCTTTCATGCGAATTGAGTTTTCTGAAACCGCATGATCTGCTGAAAGGAAAACTACATATTGGCCTTTACCTACTTTTTGGTCTAAAACCGAGAAAAGGCGAGCTAGCTCTTTGTCTAATCTCAAGTAAATGTCTTGAACTTCTTTAGATTGAGGGCCGAAATTGTGGCCTACATAATCAGTGCTTGAAAAACTTACTGCCAAGAAATCAGGAGTTGCATCTTTTCCTAGGCCTTCAGCATCGATAGAAGCAATGGCAAGATCGGCTAGGATAGAATTTCCGTAAGGTGTGCTTGGAAGCATTGAGAAGTTGCCATTCGACTTTCTCAATTCTTTAAGGTTATATGGAAAAGTAGGAGTGTCTTTACCTGTGAAACCACCTTCGTATGGTGAGTTATCTTCTCCGCTGGCTGTGTATTTTTCAATCGGCAATAAAGTGTTCCAAGTCATGTCTAAGTACTTGTCGGCATTTTTTTGCTCGTTGAAGGTTTTCACCCAGTTTGGCAGTTCCTTCATGTAATAAGTTGAAGTCATGAAGTTTCCAGTGCGTGTATCGAACCAGAAAGAACCATCAGAAAGGTGACCACCAGGAAGGGCAGAGCCTCTGTCTTTAATTGACATGGCAATCACTTTTCCCTGACCTTGGGTATATAGTTTAAGCTCGTCTGTAATGGTAGAAGAGTAAAGGTTTTTTGGAGAAATAAGTCCGTTTCTGGCTGCTCCGCCTACTGCCTGAACAGTAGTGTCTTCTGCACAATAAACACTTCTTTTAAGGGCTCTGCTATACCAATTGTTTTCTACAATACCGTGAACAGAAGGTGTGGTGCCTGTATAAACCGAAGCGTGACCTGGGCCTGTGCTGGTGTGGGCGTAATTGTAATGTCCGTTGCGCGCCATAAAGCCTTCTTCAACAAATCTTTTAAAACCGCCTTCTCCAAAGTTGTCATAAAAGCGAGTTAGGTACTCGTGTTTCATTTGGTCAACCACAATGCCGACAACCAACTTGGGTTTTTCGGTCACTTGTTGGGCGTTTACCACGGGAACGGCTCCCAAGGCCATTACTAGTAGTGCGAAAAGCTTCTTCATTTTGTGAGGATTATCAATTTTGAGGGCAAGCTATTTTAAAATACTCGTCCTGTTTAAAGGATTGTGTAAAAAGTTTGTTACCATTTTCATCGTAATAGATCACCACATAAATATTGGCTTCTCTCACGATTTTGACGGCAAAGTAAATAGGCTCTTCTGGGGTTCCAAGCACTTTTATATCATCGTACGTTGGGTCGATGATTTCTTGTTTAGAACTGCTGAAAATTCCTTTTCCTGAAGCCTTAGTAATCATCAACACTTTTTCTTGAGGTGTATTTTTCATGAACTCGAAATCAAGCATTCCCTCTATCAAAAGCGCTTCATCTGAAATGCGATGCAAGAACCATTCGTTTTCAATTCGCGCCAAAGCTAGATTTGGGGTGAAAAATTTGATTTCGTCATAATCAAAGGCGCTCAGTTCTTTACCATTTACATGCACAAAGCCTTTTAAATTGCCCTTGGTAGCCACCATAAGCGTGTCGCTGTAGGGCTCTAGCAGTTTGTCGTAAGTCGGTTTGATTTTAATGCCTTTGGCTACGTTAATCACGCCAACCTTGCCTTTATCCAAAATGCTCACATAGCCATTGTTGTTAGAGCCAATGCCATCGTAAATAAAGTTGAGTACGAAATTTCCCGTGCTGTCGGTTAGTGCCGCATTTTTCTTTTGCAAGCGAATCAGGTTTGGCGTAAGCGGAACTACATCATCAAAAGTGGCCGATAAAATTTCATGGCCAGTGTTGTTATAAATCTTCCTGAATTTTTTGAAGTTGGAAAGCATGAAGAAGTCGTACTCGGCTTTGGCACCTGTGCTAATGTAATTTTGTGGCACCAATAGTTTGGGTTCCCATCCTTTTTCAACAGCTGTGGTTTTTCCATTAGGAAACTTGGCCAAAGTCTTTGCACCTGATTTTAGAAGGGCCATATTTTCGCCCCATAAACCAAGAGAATCGTAGCCGAAGCTAGGCGATAATTCCGCAGTTTGATCGTATAACTGCCATTTACTTCCCTTTTTCAAAGCCAGCCAGTGTGAGCTTTCCAAAACTTGAGAATAAATAGAGTCACGCAAGGCGGGGTATCTATCGTGTATAACCTGAATGCCTCGGTTAGATTTTAATTGCCAGCCATAGGGCTTCCATCGGATTTCATAATTTCCGAATGGAATTTTGGTTTGAAGATTGGCATCCAAAACACTTTCTTGGTCATTTTTAATTACCAGAAAATCACCATTTTCCAAGGGAAGAACATCTTGATATTCGAAAGAAAAATTGACTGATTTGCCTTCTGCGATTTCGTATAAAGTTGCAGGAGAAATGAGGCTAATTCCTTCTTCTTTTTCAAGCCAAATGTAATTGCCTAACGTATCAATTTCGGTAAATTCATTTTCTAGAATCACTTGGTGATTTAGGCTTGAAATACCATAAAAACCGTTTTTCTGGGTTCTGATAAGTCCTTGAGTCAACAGGTGAATAGATTCTTGCAAGTCATTGAGAATAACCTCGCCAGATTTATGAATCAATTGTAATCCATTTTCTTTTTCGAGCATCAAAAAGCCCAGGCCTAAATCCCTTACCGTTCTAAACTCTCCCTCATAAATCAATTGTCCATTTCTGCCTAGAATTTGGGTTGAACCATTCTTTTCGCCCCAAACAAAATCGGAGGTGGAGGCTGTGCATCGGCATTCAGGGGTGAGTGAAGAAAAATCGGATTTTAAAGCCAGTTCACCCTGGCGGTTTACGTAGTTGATTTTACCTTCTTCAAGTTTGGGAATCCAAATTCCCTTTTCAGCAGAAATCACTTTTTCCAATGAATCTTTGTTGATTTCAACCTTAAAACTTGCGAAGAACTGCTCTGGCGGATATTCAGTTTTGTACAGATGGTAAATTCGGTCTATTGCTTTTTGCGCTAATTTCTGATTAGGGTATTTCTTCAGAAAATCAGTGTAATCTTCAATTTGATTAGAGGCTGTTGCTATGTTGAAAATACTTTCTTCAACTTCATTTCGATAGAAAGTTTCAGGATGCTCTTCTAAAAAATCAGTTAAGCTACTGAGTTTACCATCGGCTGTTTTTTCTTCAAAAAGAAGTTTTTCATATCGGTTGGTCGCTTCTTCAAGGTCTTCAGCTTTGGGATAAGTCTGCATAAACTGGAAATAACTTTCCCAAGTATTGGTGCCGGCCGCTTTCTCAAAAGCAATATGATTTCGCAATTTTATAGCTTCAGGAATTTGCGCTGCATCGGTGTGGTGATTTAAAAACCAATTGTATGCTTCAATGGTGTGCTTTTTTCGAATTAATGAGAATTGAAGTGCGTCTACCTTGTCTTTCTGTAACTCTAAACTTTCTTTCGTAACGCCTATATCTTTCAAATCACCCAGATCTTTAGTGTCGGTAATCAAGCCAAAATTCGAAATGGCCTTGTTGATTTTGTTATAGGCTGAATCTACATGGTAGCCGACAAAAGCAGTGTCGATAAAAATGATGGAGTACAAATAATTGCCCGCAGGATTAAGGGTGTCTTTTTCCAGCGATTTATCTAACGCCTCAATGGTTTTTTCAATGTCTCCTTTTTCATAAAGCTTAAAAGCCCGTTTTGGTATTTCAATATTGAAAACTGAAAAAAGGAAAATCCCGATTATGAGTTGAGTAACTTTTGCCATAGCTTATTAGAAACGCAAAAATAATAAACCTATGCGCAAAACATTGTAAACAAAATATTATACGTCCACTAACATTTCTGAAGCAACCCTTTTTATAGAAAATATGTATATTGACTATATGGCGGTATAAAACTTTATATGGTTTTATACTAATGATTCAAAGGAGGGAGCTTGATGATCAATAATAGAATTCAAGAATTAATTGAATTTTTGAATGATACCGAACATTCTTTTGCGAAAAGAATTGGGGTGTCTTCCTCTGTAGTTTTCAACATTGTAAACCCCAAAGGTAGAAAGAGTTACCCGAGTGGCCCGGTGTTGGAAAAGATACTGGCTATCGAAAATGACGGTGGTCAGGTTTCGGCCGAGTGGTTGATGCGTGGAAGAGGAGACATATTTTTACCCAATAATGACGGTTCAGAGAAGAATGAGCCAGATTTATATAAAAGTATAGTGGAATTGACCTCGGTTGTTCGCAAATTGCAAGTAGAATTCGCAGAATTCAAAAAAACCTCAATCAAATGAATAAGATCAAGACCGTTCTGAAACAACAGGGCCGGACACAGGCATGGCTTGCCGAACAAATAAAGAAGAGCTATGTCGTCACGACCAACTACGTAAACAACAAAACCCAACCCAGTCTTCCGATTCTCTACAAAATAGCCACCGTTTTAGATGTGGATGTTAGAGAACTTTTGGAACCTTCGAAAGACTGACCCTTTGATTCTAAGCTAGTTCCCCGTATTTTTGGACAAATTAAACGTTCAAATGAAAAAGCTTAGTTTTTTAATTGTTGTACTTGTAATTTTTTCATGTGCTGGTAAAAAGGAACAATCCGACTGGAATGAGTTTGAGGTTGTGGGCTACTATGGTGAAAAAATAGATCATGAAAATGTAATTCCCGTTGAGGAAATGCTTAATAAACTGAGCAGTTCCGATTCGATTTCGGTCAAAGTTGAAGGGGAAATTACAGCGACCTGCGCCATGAAAGGCTGCTGGATGAATCTTGTATTGCCTTCTGGAGACGAGATGAGAGTAACTTTTAAAGATTACGCTTTCTTTGTTCCGAAGGAAGGAATGGAAGGGAACAGAGCCATTATCGAAGGAGTGGTGAAAAGAACCGTTACCGATGTAGCAACTTTAAAGCACTATGCTGAAGATGCAGGCAAGAGTGTAGAAGAAATCGAGGCCATCACTGAAGCAAAAAGTGAACTGGCTTTTGAAGCAACTGGTGTAATTATTTATACCGAAGAGGAAGAGTCTGCAGAGTAAAACACCAACGCTTAAAGTATTGGAAGGCCGCAATTGCGGCCTTTTTTTGTGGTTGATGAATTTTGCGGCCAATGCAACCTCAGTGAGAAAAGCTGCATCTTGGTTGAAAGGTCTGTAACGAATTTTCAAAAAATCAGTCTTTATAAAGACGTCAAAAACAAAACAATATCATGATGAAACAACAATCACCTCTAAGAATCATGCTGGCATTCGCGCTGGCTTTATCTTTTTTATCACCTCAACTGTACGCTCAGTCTAAAGTAAAAGCTTCAGATATTATGGATGCCCTAAAAAAGGGAGACAAGGTAGAATATGCTAACGTCACCGTTTCAGGGAAACTTGATTTTACCTTTATGGATGAAAAAATGCCTGATTTGCCAACCAAGAGAAGATGGTGGAAAAATGGCGGAGACAATACTGTAAATGAACTTATAGAAAGCAGAGTCTCATTCGAAAACGTAACTTTTGAAGATGATGTAATCGCTTACTTTCACCATGAGAGATCGGGATATACTTTCACTGCTGATTTCGAAGATGATGTGGTTTTTAAAAACTGCAAATTTGAGAGAGATGCAATGTTCAAATATTCTGAATTCGAGAGAGATGCCAGTTTTGAAGGTTCTACTTTTGAAGAAGAAACTACCTTCAAATATGCTGAATTTGCAGAGCAAGCGAATTTTGGCAACACTCAATTCGATGAGGATGCAATTTTCAAATACACGCAGTTCAGAAGAGGTGTAAGTTTTGCTTCAGCGCGTTTTGAGCGTTCATTAGATATGAAATACACCAAAGTAAGAGGTGATTTCGATGTGAAAGAAATGTACGTGAGATGGGATATCGATACCAAATATACTGACATCAATGGTCGAGGCTTTTCAAAGCACATGCTCGATAATTAAGGTCAGATTTTTATCAAAAGAAAGGGCTTCATTTTAAATAAAGCCCTTTCTTTTTCTCTTCGAAATGGAATCTCTATTTGCTGTTTTTTATGAACTGCTTAGCTAGAATATTCAACCTAGCGTTATAGGGAACAATCGAACCAATTCTTTTATACAAACGAGGGAAGAAGCCAGGGATCACTACTTGTTTTCCTTCGTACATTTTGTCCAATGTATACTTGGCTACTTGCTCTGGAGTTTGACTTGTCAAACGCGCCATTAACCCTAACTCTTTCTCTCTAAGCATTACGTCTGGGTTGGTGGGCACAGAGGCTGGGCATAGGACGGTAATGCTCACGGATGTTCCTTCTAGCTCTTTGTTGAGAGATCTGGAAAACGAGTAAACGAATTTTTTACTGGCCGAATAAATCCCTTTGAAAGGAATGTCATAAAAAGCCGCCATGCTCGCTACATTGATGATGTTGGCTTTGGGTTGAGCTAAAAGTGAGGGTAAGAATAAATGCGTTAACCCAACCACTGAAAGCATGTTCAGCTGCATTTGGCCTTGGTAAAAGTTGGAAGGTAAACTTGTGAAAGGGCCAGAATTGCCGAGTCCTGCATTGTTAATTAAGAGATTAACCACAAAGTCTTGATTTTGGCACCATTCCAAAATCTGCTGTGGAGCATCTTTATCCATCAGGTTAATGCCTAAATGCTTAAAATCCTGATCAGGATACTTTTCTTTTAAGCTATTGGTTGCTTCTTCCAATTTGGGTTCAGGCAAAGCTACCAGCAAAACATTCTGACCTCTGGCAGCGCACTCTTCGGCAAAAGCTCTGCCTATTCCGTTACTGGCACCTGTTACCAGCGTATATTTTTTTTCTTCTGCCATTAGTTGTTTCTCAACCAGTTTACCGTGTTTTCAACGCCATTTTTAAGTGGCGTAATCTGATAACCCAATTCTTCTTGTGCTTTTTGACTACTTACACTCCACTTGTAAAGGTATTTTCTTACCCAACCTGGTGTAATCATAGGCTGTTTGCCAAAAGTATCGGCTAAAAAGAGTTGAAACTTTCCGAAAGTGAGCATCACGCCAAGTGGCATGGTGTAGAGTTTTAACTTCTTGCCACCAATATCTGCAATGGTATTGAATAGCTCGTGATAAGTAGCATCTTCTCCACCCAGCAAATACCTTTCCCCAGATCTCCCTTTTTCCATGGCGAGCATATGGCCATTGATTACATCATCCACATATACATAGTTGCCAGTGCTCATGCCATCTCCTGGCATAAATTTCCACTTTCCGTCAATGTATTGCTTTATGATTTTAGTAACAGAGTTGCTCACGTTTAAAGGCCCAGGCCCATATACACGAGTAGGGTTTACAATTACCACATGTTGCCCAGAAGCAGCTCTTGCTCTAATTTTCTCTTCGGATTCGTGTTTCGTACTTTCGTATTCAGTAAAAAAATCCACCTGCCTAGGTGTATTTTCATTTACCGGGCCATCAATGGCAGGGCCAATGACACCAGCGGTTGAAGTAACCAAAGTTTTCTTAACGCCTTGGCTTTTAGCCGCGTTAAGCACGTTTTCAGTGCCTTCAATATTTACTTTTCTGAAAGTATCGTCTTTAGCCCAAACACTGGCGAATGCTGCTAAATGATAGACCTCATCGCAGCCTTCCATTCCTTTTTCTAAGGCCTCTATGTCGAAAAGGTCCCCTTGAATTGGAGTGATTTGAGGATGTTCCACATCTTTTGCTTTAGCAGCTGAACGTACCAAAGCTTTCACTTCATGACCTTGATCTACCAAGGCTTTGATTAACTTTTGACCTATAAAACCGGTGCTTCCGGTGATGAATATTTTTTTGCTCATTAAATCACTTTCATTTCAGGGTGATGCTTCAGAGAGAAGAAAAAGTTAGATAGCGCTAACGTAATATGGACGAAGAAAGCCACCCAAATGGTTCCCGTAGTAAGGGTAATTAAACAGAGGACAATACCTAATGGCACTGCTCCGATGGTTTCTTCTAAATTTTTTGGTACATGAACTAAGGCGTAAAGGGCAGCATTAAGAATAATGGCTGGCCATTCTCCCAAAAGAGGAACTGTGGCGAATAACAACAATCCGCGAAACATAAGCTCGTAGCCAAAAAGGTATGAAACCCAAGTAAAAGCATTCTTTGCCACCATGCCTTTTGTCCATTCTTTTTCCCTTACATTGGGGTAAAAGGCAAGGTTCTTTTCTTTTTTGGAGTTGAAAAAATTCATTGGAATTATAATGGCCGCCAAGCCAAAAATCCAGTAGAGCGAAATAGCGTGGTTTTTAAAGGCAACTCCGTATTCTGCAGGATTTTTACCTAAAACGAGCATCATAATAATGGCCGGAATAACGCCAATAGTCATGCAGCCCAAATAGCGGTAAAACCATTGAGCTTTTGAATTGCCCCGAACTGCTCCATACTTTTGAGCATATTGAGCTTTGATTTTCGGAGAAATTGAAACGAAATGGTAGATGCTAAATCCAACAGTCAAAAGGCTAATGGCCAAAACCGGTTCTAAAAATGAAGCATCCCATGGAGGAATTTGCATATTGCGCAGTGCTTGAGTTAGGTTGCAAAAATAAGAACATCTATTACATTTACGTCCCAAACCAGCTAATTTGACAGCGTATTCGATGAACCGTTTTCCAGTTTTCCTTCTAATTACCTTTGTTTTAACCTCTTTTAACCTCTCGGCTCAAGAAGAAGAAGCGCCCGAGCAAATTTCTGGTGAAGAACTTATCTCTCGAAGCATTGCTTTTCACGACCCAAGCGGCCAATGGAACCGCATGAAAATTAATATGCTGATTGATCAAGAGTTACCGAATGGGGCTGTTCGCCCTTCTAAAATTGAGATCAATAACCTGAGAAATTCATTTGAGCTGTCATATGTAAGAGACAACCACCTTTTTAATTGGGCTGTTAATGCACGAGATTCAGCTGAAATTTTGATGGACTTTAGAATGGTTAGCGATTCCGTTTTGGTTGATTCTTTACAACTCAACTCCGAGCGGGCGGTTCGATGGAGAAATTACTATACTTATTTATACGGTTTGCCAATGAAACTTCGCGATGAAGGAACCATCGTGGGTGAACAAACTGAACGAACTTTTTTTAATAATCAGGAAGTACTTTCTGTTAAGGTCACCTATGCTGAAAATGTGGGCTCTGATACTTGGTACTTCTATTTTCAACCTGAAACATATGAATTGGTTGGTTGCCGTTTTTACCACAATCAGGCATTGAATGATGGTGAGTATATAGTTTTTGAGGGGCTAGAAATTCAGCAAGGCATGCGAATTCCTAAGCATAGAACTTGGTTTACCAATCAAGAAAATAAATGGTTGGGAACGGATAGACTGATAAGTATTAAACTACTTAGGCAGTAAAATTACTTCTTCTTTCTTTTAAGTGAATTGATAAACTGCGCCCAAGCAAATGGGTTCAAAAGTGGGTTCGTTCTAGGTCCAGAACTGTATCGCAACTGGTTATATTGCTGATCCATCAAATAGCGATAGTTCATGTCGGGGCTGCCTTCAATCGGCATGGTGAGCATTAAACGTTGAACTACATCGGGTTGGAAGTTATCTAGAACGGATTGTTGCTCATCCGTCAAGCTCATGGCTAAAATGGCTTCCTTAAACATTTCTTCCGAAGGGAAAGGATTAATTTCTACATCCGCCAATTGAGTTATTTCTTCATTCAGAGCCATAATGATGGTGTACTTGTCCCCAACATCGTCTGGAATTACAATGGTTCGATTGGTAAAACCGATGGCACTAAAAATCACCGTGTCACCCGCATAAAAAGCATGGCTAAACCAGCCTCTATAATCTGAAACGGTTCCTCGGCCTCGTCTTACATCGTAAATGTGAACACCAAAAACGGTTTCGGTACTGTCCGCATTCATTACCAAACCTGACACTTCAACAATATTGGCTTGATCTTTTTGAGCAAAAGATTGCTTCGCACTTAAAACAATAAGTGCCAGAACAAGGCTAAAACGAAGTAGGGATATGGTAAATGAAGGTTTCAATCCAATGTTGTTTCTGATGAATGTCTACGAGTTATTCGCATTAAAGATAAAAACTCCAGAACATTTTTTTGTGACTGCACAAACTTAACAATCAAAAAGGGTATTTCTGTTGGGCGAAATCAATTATTCTTCCCAATTTAACATTAATTAACCGCGAATTTCAATCGCATTGATGGCTTTTTAAGCTTGATGACAATGTAAAAAGGGTTGATCAAAACCATGAAACTCAAAAACTTCAGTTTACCCTTCGGGACTCAAATTTTCAAATCGCTTTCGGATGAAGCTAGAATCAGAATTCTTCATTTGTTGCATAGAAATGGAGAAATGACCATTTCAGATTTGGAACATATTCTGGATTTTACACAAACTAAAACTTCGCGTCATATTACTTACCTCAAAAATTCGAACATTGTAAATGCCAGAAAACACGACCAGTGGGTGTTTTACAGCATTCGAGAAGAGGTTGAATTGGTAATGGGGCAAATTTTTAATTTTCTCAATAAGGATACGGTTTTACAGAAGGATCAGGAAGTTTATGAAATTTTGAAATCGAACCGCGAGCTGGCTGAAAACCGAATTACCAAACAATCTTGGAGCGTTTAATTGCCTTCAATCTTTTCACCTTGAAAACTTACCAACATATTTTCTTCGACTTAGATCATACCCTCTGGGACTATGACACCAACGCCATGAATTCATTGGGCGAACTGTTCGATCAGTATCAGTTTGAAACCTGTGGTGTAATAAAGGAAGATTTTGTAGATCATTTTTTTAAAGTGAACGATGAACTTTGGAGCCTTTATAATCGACACGAAATTCATAGGGCTGACATCAGGGAAAGAAGGTTTGCTACTATTTTTCAGCGCTTACAAATTGAACATGAAATTGTTCCTCAGCAGCTCGATGTTGAATATGTGGCGTTATGCCCAACAAAGAGTGCTGTTTTTGAAGGTGCCCACGAAACTCTAGATTACCTGCAATCGAAATATAAGCTCCATATTATTACCAATGGTTTTGACGATGTGCAATACACAAAATTAGAGAGCGCTGGACTTAGCTCGTATTTCGACATTATTGTGACATCTGAAAATTCCCGTTCTCGAAAACCCTCATCCGATATTTTTCAGCTGGCTTTAGACCGTTCGGGTGCGTCTGTAAAAGAAAGCTTAATGATTGGGGATAATTTGGAGTCAGACATTCTCGGAGCTCGTAATTTCGGGATGGATCACGTTTGGTTCAACCCTTCAAAACTCAAAGCCGACATACCGCCTACTTATGAAATTGCTGCTTTGGCAGAATTGCGGAACTTGCTCTAGCCGCCTTCGGTTTTTTATCCATGGTTGAAAGCTTATATTTGCTCGCGTCATGCAAAATGGAGTATCGCATGCACAACTATTAAGACACATCAAAAAAAGTAAACTATGGCAACAGGATTCTTTAATGTACCTATCGCAAAGAATGAACCTATCAACAGCTACGCACCAGGTAGCAAAGAGCGTGAAAGTCTTCAAGCGGCACTTGCTGAGGCACGTTCTAAGCAAATAGACATTCCTATGTATATAGGTGGAAAAGAAGTGAGAACAGATAAAAAGGTTTCGCTTTCTCCTCCGCACGATCACCAACACATTTTAGGGCATTTTTCTGAAGGAGATGCTTCTCACGTAACTGATGCCATTAATGCGGCTATGGCTGCGAAAAAAGATTGGGCTAACATGAGCTGGGAAAATCGCGCTAGCATTTTCCTAAAAGCTGCTGAGTTAATTGCTGGGCCATACAGAGATAAAATCAATGCTGCTACCATGTTGGGTCAATCAAAAAATGCCTTTCAGGCAGAAATTGATTCAGCTTGCGAAATCGTGGATTTCTTGCGTTTTAACGTTCAGTACATGACTGAAATCTACAAGCAACAGCCAGAATCTTCTCCTGGAATTTGGAACAGAGTAGAACAACGCCCTTTGGAAGGCTTTGTGTTTGCACTTACTCCTTTCAACTTTACAGCAATTGCAGGTAATCTGCCTGCTGCCCCAGCTATGATGGGAAACACCGTGGTATGGAAACCAGCTTATACTCAAATTTATTCTGCTAATGTTTTGATGGAAGTTTTCCGCGAAGCGGGTGTTCCTGATGGCGTTATCAACCTCTTCTTTGTAGATGGTCCTGTAGCTGGCGACATTATTTTCAAACATGAAGATTTCGGTGGTATTCACTTCACAGGAAGTACTGCTGTGTTCCAGCATATTTGGAAAACCATCGGAGAAAATATTTTCAAGTATAAGTCATACCCAAGAATTGTAGGTGAAACTGGTGGAAAGGACTTTATCATGGTTCATAAATCTGCCAATGCTAAAGCGGTTGCTACCGCCATTTCTAGAGGAGCATTTGAATTCCAAGGTCAGAAATGTTCTGCAGCTTCTCGTGCTTATATTCCATCTAACCTTTGGGAAGATGTGAAAAACTATGTGGTTGAAGATTTGAAGACCTTCAAAATGGGAGGTACAGAAGATTTCTCAAACTTTGTGAATGCTGTAATCGATGAGAAGGCTTTCGATAGAATCGCCAAGTACATTGACGATGCTAAAGCAAGCAATAAAGTTGAAGTGATTGCTGGTGGAAATCACGATAAATCGAAAGGTTACTTTGTAGAGCCAACCGTTTTATTAACTACCGATCCGAATTACACAACCATGTGCGAAGAAATCTTCGGTCCGGTAATTACCATTTACGTTTACGAGCAAGATGCTTACGAAGCTACTTTGAAATTGGTTGACGAAACTTCGCCATACGCATTAACTGGTGCTATTTTCTCAAACGATCGTTATGCTTTGGAAGTAGGAGTTAAAGCTTTGGAGCAATCGGCTGGTAATTTCTACATTAATGATAAGCCAACTGGCGCGGTCGTTGGACAACAGCCTTTTGGTGGAGCTAGAGGTTCAGGTACGAACGATAAAGCAGGTTCTATGATCAACTTATTGCGTTGGGTGTCTCCGCGATTAATTAAAGAGACATTCGTTTCACCAACCGATTACAGATATCCGTTCCTAGGAGAATAAAGATTTAAAAGGCCCTCGAAAGAGGCCTTTTTTATACGCTGCATTCTAGCCTCTCTAAGCGAAACGATATTTTATCCCGAACCTTAATTCTCCTTATAAATTATGAGCCATTTCGAGTTTTTAGAAAAACTGTACAAAGCTGCGCCCATCAATCAAAAATTCTTTGAAGCCACCGAATTGAAGGTCTCGGAGAAAAAAGCCCAAATCAGCTTGCCTATTACGCAGGATTTTTTTCACGCAGGCAAGAGTTTACATGGCGCTGTTTATTTCAAACTGTTGGATGATGCCGCATACTTTGCAGCATCTTCTGTAGAAAAGGAGTTCTTTCTGCTTACAAAGGATTATCAAATCCAATTCAAACGCCCAGTTTTTGGAGGAAAGCTTTTTGCTGAAGGTGTTTTGGAAGAAACTAGCGAAAATGGCTACATCGCAAGCTCCTTAATTAAGAATGAGGAAGGGAAAATTGTAGCTCAAGGTAGGGGTGAGTTTGCCAAAAGCCGTACAAAAATCGGAGAGTTAGGCTAGGCTCCCACCGCGCTTATCATTTTTATATTCCGTTCAGTCTCAGGCTGTAACTTTTTTGAATCTGGGGAGTCCTCAAAGTATACAAATCAAACCAGGTCAAAAATGAAAAAACTAATCACATTAATGCTATTGGTAAGCATGGGTAACGGAATGCTTGCTCAATCTAAGGTCAAAGAAAGAGATGTTGTAGGCGAGTGGCAGTTGGTCATCGATATTGACAGAAGAGAAATTGAAGAGGAAATTGATGAAGAGAGTAATTGGCTGGCACGTAGTTTTGCCAGAAGCGTAAGCAATTTCGCCTTAGATATTGTAGAGAGCATCGACATTCAAATGGATTTTAGAGAAGGGGGAGATGTTAAAATCAAGGTCAATGTTTTTGGAGAAAATGAGGTAGAGTGGGCTACTTGGCGTATAAACGCTGAAGGCGAGTTGATTATAAAAGACTTTGACAAAAGAGAGCGAGACCATTTCACCATTTCTGATTCGGATGTTTGGCTGTTCGACAAAGACAGCAAGCGTTTGGTGTCATTCAAAAAATCGAACCGAGGTAGGCTTTCAGAGAATGCGGATGTTTATCTGCGTAAGAAATAACCATAGCAAAGTTTAAAAGAAGCTGTCTCAATAGTGAGTTTAGAGTCACCCTGAACTTGTTTCAGGGTCTTTGATTACTATTATTGAGACAGCTTTTTTATAAGATGATTTACTCCAAACTAGGTTGAAGATGTTTTAGCTTTTCATGTAAATCATAATCCATTTCGGCAATTTTTTCTGTGTTATGATTTTTATAAAAATGCTCTCTAATCTCAAGCATTTCATCATATGGGCTGCGACCAGCAATTAATTTGGAAATGATTGGAGTACATTCTAAAAGAATAAAAAGAATCATAATGAAGATATTCGCCCAGTAGATAGCTGTGTTTTCTTCTCCTAAAATGTGTAGTGCTTGAAGTTGAGCAGCCATTCCATCCCACGGATTCCGTTTTAAACCTGCAATTTCAGTTTGTTTTTCAGCGAAAAGCTTATCCCATTCCTGCTGCTTTTCTGCGATAAATGGAAGGTTGGTTTTTGTGGTGAGTTCAAGCTCTTTTTGAGCATTATCGGCATCAGCTTTTTTGATTTGATAAATTGGTCCTGGATTTCTTTTACCAGAACCACCTGTGCCATCTGCTTCTTGCTGAGCCAAAGTAGAAAGTTCATTTCTTTTCTGGGTTTTAATGCTGATCTCATTCTTCAGTCCATCAATCTGCGACTGGATAACCTGCAATTGATCAGCATATCGTGCATCTAAATCAGCAATCTCACTTTGATAGATACTTTCTTCTAGTGTTACGAGTTTCCGATCGATTTCCTTAGAGAAAATTCGTAATTCAAGAGGTTTAGAGATTACGATAGCCAACATAACCGCCAAAAGTATTCTTGGAGAAGCTGTCAGTAATTCTCTAGCAAATCCATGTTTTTGTTTGCGCATAGTGCTCACAATAAATCGATCCAAATTGAAGATGATGGTTCCCCAAAGAAGACCAAAAGCGAGTGCCCACCAAACATTTTCGAATACAGTATAAAAGGCATATCCGCCAGATAGAGAAGCAAGTAACCCTGTGAAGAAAACGGCAGCTCCAATGCCGGAATATTTAGCGCTATCGGTGGGGCAACGTTTGAGAAGTGAGCGATTTACTCCGGCACAAAACCAGAAAAATTCTTTAATCTTTTGCATGTTGTTTTTGAGTTGGAGACCCATGGACGATCGAAAGAAAGACCAAGAGCTATTGTTGTTGAAGAGCTAACGCAACTATTTTAGATATGTTGTGTTGGCTAGTACCTTTTTATGCAAGGTAGTGATTTAAAATAAAACAGCTTTCAGAATAATACCTAAAAGCTGTTTCAAATAAGCTCTCAGCTAACTTAGAGCTGAGCTGAATTTAATTCAGATTTTTACTTCAGCCCGTATTGATCAATGAGGTAAACGAGAGCGGCCATTGACGCTGCACCCATTTCTAGCTCTCTTTGATTTACTTGCTCAAAAGTATCGATAGCCGTATGGTGGTATTGGAAATAGCGTTGGCTGTCTGGCAAAAACTCGATAATTGGCACTTTTTGGTTCTGCAGAGGACCGATATCTGCTCCGCCACCACCAATTGTAAATTGGTATAGCCCATAAGGTTCAAAGAATTTTTTCCAGCTTAAAAGTGTATTTTGTTCCTTGTCTGTTCCGGCTACCGTAAAACCTACAGGAGTAAATCCTCCTCGGTCAGATTCTAGCGCTGCGATGTGTTTCTCTTTGTTCTTTTCGGCAAGTTCAGCGTATTTCATTCCTCCTCTTAAGCCGTTTTCTTCATTCATAAACATTACAGCTCTGATGGTTCTTTTGGGTTTGTACCCCAAAGCTTTCATCATTCTTAAAACCTCGATGGCCTGAACGCAACCTGCACCGTCATCATGAGCGCCTTCTGCTAAATCCCAAGAATCCAAGTGGCCACCCACTACAATGATTTCGTCAGGAAATTCTGTTCCTTTTAATTCTCCCACTACATTGTACGAAAGCACATCTTCCAACATTTCGCTATGCGTTTCGAAATAGAACTCCAGCGTTTTGTCGTCTTCAAGTAGTTCGCTTAATAAGTCTGCGTGGTTTGTGCTAATGGCTACAGCCGGTATCTTTGGAATGTTTAGGGCATAGCGAGTGCTGCCAGTGTGAGGAGCATCATCTTTGAAAGAACCCAATGACCTAACGATTACGCCAATTGCGCCATACTTCGCAGCTTCTGACGGGCCACCACCTCTTTCACTATAAGCGGAAAAAGTATCGATCAATTTAGAGTCCATTGGGCGGTTGAAGAATACGATTTTACCTTCAATGTTTTCTCTGCCAAGTTTTTCTAGTTCTTCAAAACTCTTTACTTCTATTACTTGTCCTACAGTGCCTTTTGGTCCTGTTCCCACAGAATTGCCTAAAGCCACCACATTCATATCTAGGCTTCCAAATTTTTTAGAGTTTACAATTCGGCCAATTTCTTTTTCTCCACGCACCCAATGCGGAACCATTACTTCTTGAAGAAAAACGTTATCGAATCCATATTCCATCATTTGCTGACGGCTCCATTCAACGGCAGCAGCAGCTTGCGGAGATCCACTTAATCGGCCGCCAATGTTTTTAGTGAGGTAATGCAGCATTTGGTAGCTTTCTCCATTTTCAAGAGCTTCATCGAAGAGTTTTCGAATCATTTTTTCGTCCTGAGATTGAGAAAAGGCGACCGTAGAGGCCAAAAGGAATAAAAGTGAGTAAATGGTTTTCATAGAGGATGGTTTATAAAAAAATAGAAGACTAGAGTAATCTAGTCTTCTATTTCAGAATCGTTAAGAATGTACATCAGTCGAAGCGGATCGTCATCGTTGATTTGCAAGGTTCCGCTTACTTTGACACGCTTTTCGGTGTAGTCAATTTTCTTTTTGCAGAAAATTTCTGCTACGGTTTCAGGGCCCGCTCCACCACAGAAAAAGCAATTGTTATAAGGTAAGGAAGAAAGTACAAAATAGTTTTCGCCTCTAAGCTCGTCCAGCGGAATCATCCAGCCTTCTAAAGTGATTTTTTTACCGTTGAGTGCTTTTACTTCATCACTAAATACAGGATGCTCCACATCAAAGTTTAGCACTTCATCATACTTAGTTTCTATTTGAACTTTCGATAATGTTTTCCATTGATTCTTTTCCTGAGCTTTGAGCTGAAAAGAGCCCAAAGCCAGTATAAAGAAGAATATGCTTAATTTTTTCATTACTTGATAAGGTCAAAAATTCTGTTCCATCGGATGCTTTCAAAAGTAGAAGCCTCAGGATTCGTTTTGTCGATAGACCAGAAAATGAATAAAGGTTTCCCTACAATATGATCGGCAGGAACAAATCCCCATGAGCGCGAATCTTCTGAATTGTGGCGGTTATCACCCATCATAAAGTAGTATCCTTGTTTAAAGGTATATTGTGTGACTTGCTCGCCATCAATCCAAACTTCTCCTGGTTTGATTTCAACGTTGTCATTTCTTTCGTAATGCTCAATCAGTGTGCGGTACATGTCGATGTTTCTCTGGGTCAGCTCAATCGTTTGGCCCTTCTGCGGCATGGCTAAAGGCCCAAAGAAGTCAATGGTCCAACCAAAGTCCGTCACCGGATTATAAGCGGTGTATTCAGCCGACAAATAACCTTGCGATTCAGGAAAAGCCTGATGGCCTGTTCCCTTTTCATAAATTACTTTCTCTACACTTTTCACAAAGTTGTATTGTGCAAGCTTATCGGCTTTTACTTGGGTAGTGTTAATGTAGAAGCCCATTTTGCCATTGTACTGATAAACAGGTTCGGCAGTGGTTGCGTAGGTGTCGCTAGGATTCTGATCTGTATAGTCAGTAATGCCAATTTCCCTCATGTATCTTGGGTGAACTCCTCGGTCGGTTTCCACAAAATAGCTGGTCTGCATTTCTGGTGGATTTTCCATGGCTACACCGTTGATGTAAACCTGCTGATTTCTTACCTCTAATGTGTCGCCAGGAATGGCAACGCAACGCTTAACGTAGAAGGTTTTTATATCCGTAGGATATTTAAGGTCGGGCGGGTAATTGAAAACTACAGGTTCGCCTCTTCTTACTTTTCTGAATCCAGGTAATCTATAGATAGGTAATTGAATTAAATCGGAGTAAGAAGGGATGTCGGTTCCCCAAAAAGTTTGGTGTGCTAAAGGAAATTTAATTGGGGTTTGTGGAGTTCTGGCTCCATAGTGCAGTTTACTCACAAAAAGGTGGTCTCCAATCAGCATGGAATTTTCCATGGAGCCTGTCGGTATGGCATATGCTTCAATAAATAAACCACGAATTATGGTCACTGCGATTAATGCAAAAAGCACATCGTTAAAAAGCTCTCTAAAGAATCCTTTTTTCTTTTTAGGTTCTTTGTCTTTCTTCTTTTTAAAGAAATCCAACATATGTATTCTCTAATTTTGAGTAAGGCGTAAAGGTATTATTTATTATTAAAAATTCGAGCCATTAAAAATCAGAATGGCCTTTGGTTAAACGGAAGAGTGTCATTCGGGTTATCTCACCACTTATATATAACAGGTTTTAATCCTGAGGGCATATATATTACTTAGCCGTAGTAATTTCAAAGGTATGATTACCATAGATAATCTCAGTTTTGGCTACTCTGAAAAGAAGATTCTCTCCATTCCACATATGGAAATTAAAGAATCGGAACACCTGATGATTTTGGGGAAATCGGGTAGCGGAAAAACCACTCTACTTCACATTTTAGGAGGTTTACTGAAGCCTAAGCAAGGCAAAGTAACCATTGGAGAAACCGACATGTATATGCTTTCGGAAACCCAAAGGGATAAATATCGAGGTCAGAATATTGGGCTCGTTTTTCAGAAGGCGCATTTGATTTCTGCATTGTCAGTTACGGACAACTTGCTTTTGGCGCAATACCTTTCGGGAACTACCCAGGATAAAGGTAGAATCAAAGAAGTTTTAGAGGCGCTGAATTTAGGAGATAAGGCTACTTCCAAGGCTAGAGAGTTGAGCGTTGGAGAACAACAGCGGGTTACTATCGCCCGAGCTCTTTTGAATAGGCCAAGGGTGATTTTGGCCGATGAACCAACGGCAAGTTTAGATGACGATAATGCCATTGGCGTAATCTCTATGCTAAAAAAACAAGCCGATAATTATAACGCTTCGCTAATTATTGCCACTCACGATCAGCGCGTGAAAGAAGTTTTTGATTTACAGCTTAACCTCAATGCCCAATGAATTTATTCGTACTAAGCTGGAAATATATTAAGGCCAAGCCTCTCAATACGGTTTTAAATGTGCTGTTAATGTCGTTGGGTATTGCCATTATTTTGGTGTTGCTCATATTGAATTCTCAGTTGGAAGAAAATCTATCGAAAAACAAAAGAGGCATCGATTTGGTGGTAGGAGCAAAGGGCAGTCCGCTTCAACTTATTTTGGCAAATGTTTATCATATCGACTTCCCAACCGGGAATATCAAGTTGGATGAAGCAAGAAATTTGAGCCGAAATCGCTTGGTGAAATCTGCTATTCCGCTGGCTTTGGGCGATAATTACCAAGGCTTTAGAATAGTAGGCACTAATCACGATTATGCCAAGCTCTATCAAGGAGAAATTGAAGAGGGGGGCCTTTGGAAGTATAACTTAGAATGTACAATTGGCGCTAGCGTTGCTCAACAATTAGGTTTAAAAGTAGGCGATACTTTTTTGGGCTCCCATGGCTTAAGTGTGGCCGATATGGAACATGAAGGCGCTTTGTATAAAGTGGTTGGCATTTTCAAGCCGAGTCATTCCGTATTGGATAATTTAATTCTCACCAATATTGAAAGTGTATGGATGGTACACAATCATGAAGAGGAGGAGGTAGAACATGAAGAGCATCATGAAGAACCACAATTAGGTTCTGCTTATGAAACAGGCTTGCCCGATGGTGGAGGCGATGATGAAATAACCTCTCTTTTGGTTCAGTACCGTTCCCCGATGGGTGCAGTTCAAATGCCAAGAATGATCAACAGCAATACCAATATGCAAGCGGCTTCACCTGCATTTGAGACCCAACGTTTGTTTTCATTGCTGGGTATAGGTGTTAATATGCTTCGTAGTTTTGCGTATATTATCATTGTAATTGCTGGCCTGAGCATCTTTATTTCGCTCTACAATGCCTTAAAAGACCGAAAATACGATTTGGCAATTATGCGTTCTTTAGGAGCTTCAAAAGGAAAACTCTTTGTGCACGTCATTTTGGAAGGTATCATCATTACCACCATTGGCGGAATCTTCGGTTTTGTTTTAGGGCATGGATTGGTGCAAATTTTGGCCAATGCCTATGAAAAGTCCGATGCCATTGGCATTTCAGGGCTAGTGGTTGTTCCTAATGAAATTTATGTATTGATTTTAAGTGTCGGCATTGGTGTGTTGGCTTCATTATTGCCAGCCTTTAATGCCTACAGAACAGATATTTCGAAAGTTTTAGCTCAAGAATAAAATGAAAAAAATTATAGCAGCTTTGGTCCTTTTGTGCTCCTTTTCAATGGTAAAAGCTCAAGATGTTAAGATTTCCCCTGCCAAGCTTTGGAAAACATTGGCCGATGTTAAATACGAAATAGATAAGGATGAATATGGAGATGTCTATTTGCCAGTGTTTAACGATGATGTGAAAGCCTATGAAGGAAAAGAAGTTGTTATCGATGGTTTTATCGTCCCTTTAGATGGCATGTTCAAGCCTAATCAATTGATCCTTTCTTCTTTGCCCGTTAGTGAATGTTTCTTTTGTGGATCCGGTGGGCCTGAAAGCGTTATGGAAATCAACTTGAAAGAAAAGGTTAAATACACCACTAAACGCATTCAAATCAGAGGTAAGTTGAAGCTGAACAGAAAAGACCCAGACCAGTTGATGTATCAATTGGAAGACGGAGTTTATGCTGGTTTGGCTGACGAGAGTTACTAAGTAAAATCGAAATTTCTTTGGCTAGGTAAAAGCCTATTGTAGCTTAGGGAATAAAATTTAGTGCTATGAAAAGGATTCTTGCTCTACTGCCATTTCTCTTCTTTGTTGTAGCTTGTTCTAGTGGAGAATCTACACAAGAAAAGGTCAATAAAATCTTTGAAGTTCATGACGAAGCCATGCCTAAAATTGGCGAAGTAATGTCTCTAAAGAAGAGGGTGGAGGCTAAGGCAGAAGAAAGCGAAAATGCCGAGGAATTGAATCAACTGGCCACGGAACTGGAGAATGCCCAACAAAACATGATGAACTGGATGCATGAGTGGTCTGCTGAGTTTGGCCCTTATGTAAACGAAGAAGCTTCAAAAGAGGAAGCCGCAAAGTTCTTCAAAAGCCAGAAGGAAAAAGTAACAAAGGTGAGAGATGATATCAATTCATCAATAGCCAAAGCCAATAAGGCGCTTCAAGATAACTGAGAAGTCTTCTCCTTAATCCATAACAATATGAAACAAGGCGTTTCATTACAATTGATCATTGGCATTTCGGTCAGCATTTTACTTTGTGGCTGTTTTCCATCACGAGTTCCGGCACATGGTGGCTTGGAGAAGAAATTTCCTGTAAAAAGGGCTAAATCGAAACTAGGGGTTTTAGATCAGGGTCCAATCGTGGTGGTTGATCAAGAAATCAATCCTAAAAGAGGAATCTGGCTTTTAGAACCTCATGTTGAGCTGTTGTCTAGCCATTTAAGAAACAGAGAAGATTCTCTCTACATTATTCAAACCGAGTTCGAAATCGAGGCTTATGTCAAAAATAAGTTCATTCAAGATGAATGGATTATGGATTTATTGCCCAGTAAGCTTTTTCAAAATGATTACACCTATAAACGAGATTCCACAATCTTAGACAATTTCAAGTCGCAAATTAAGGCCAAGAATAAAGTGGACTTTTCGCAATGGAAAGCTCCCGAATTGTTGACCAATGCTAACGGAGGTTACAACCTTTTTCTTTACCTCAATGGCCCCGTTGGATACGAAGCCATCGGTAATCAAACTAATCGGCTCTACTTGTTCTTGATCGATAATAATACTTCCAGAGTGACTTATGCCGATTACCTTACTTTTCAGGGAGATATTAGAAATCTGGAAAATATAAATAGGATTTTGGAATACACCTTTTTAAAGCTTTTGGATATTCGTTTTCCAAAGGAAGAGAAATAGCTTAGCGACTAACTTTCCGTAAGTTCTTTCTCCGTAATATGCTTCATAATCATACCAGCATGAATTCGTGTGTTTTCTATAAACAGTTTGCTGGTTTGTAATCCAGAGTTAATCACGCCAGCCACATAAACGTTTGGAAGATTGGTTTCCAAGGTTTCCGAATTATGAACAGGAATTTTGAACTCATCTTGCGAAACGGCAATGCCAAGATCTTCAAATAATTTGTAGTTGGGCATATAACCGGTCATGGCCAACACAAAATCGTTTTCTAAAGTGAGTTCGCCTTCAGGAGTTTGGATAACTACTTCATGTTCTCTGATTTCCTTCACTGAAGTATTGAAATAAGCTTTTATAGAACCTTCTTTAATCCGATTCTCAATGTTTGGCCTAATCCAATATTTGACTTTAGGGTAAATTTCAGCTTCGCGAACGGCCATGGTAACTTCCGCTCCTTTATAGAATGTTTCTAAGGCCACATCGCAAGCGGAATTAGCGGCACCTATCACCAGTACTTTCTGATCGACATAGGGATGTGGGTCATCATAGAAGTGCTTTACTTTTGGAAGATTTTCTCCCGGAATGCCTAACATTCTTGGCGTATCATAAAATCCAGTGGCAACAACTACACTTTTGGCCTGAAAATCACCTTTGTTAGTTTTGATGGAATACAAATCACCAAGCTGATCCATCCTTTCAACCTTGGTGTAGAGCTTTATCTGCAAATCCCAGCTTTCTTGAACTCGCCTAAAATATTCTAACGCTTCCTTTCTGGTGGGTTTATCGCTATGCGCAATAAACGGCACGCCTCCAATTTCCAATAAGTTGGAAGTAGAGAAGAAGGTCATATTGGTGGGAAAATGATAAAGAGAATTTACCAAAACTCCTTTTTCCAGAATGATATAGTTAAGGCCAGCTTTTTTGGCTTCTATGGCGCAGTTTAGGCCAATGGGGCCACCGCCTATGATAACGACATCGAAAAGGTTTTGCATAGTTTTCAAACCGACTTCAAATTGAGATGGTTCAATCTAAGGCCGAAAGTGTGACATCCACAACTTCATTCAATTCTTTTTCGGAAATCGTTCCCTGTGTCAATACGCGAAGGCCACTTACGGTATTGTAAATGTAGCGCGCAAGGGCTTGGCTGCTGTGCTTTTTGGCGATTTCGCCTTTTTGTTGTCCTTCTTCAATCAACTCTCGAAGCACATCTTCCATCGTTTTTTGATTCTCGGAAATAATGCTGTTCACGGTTGGGTCACAGTTACTTAATTCAGTGGCTGAATTTACCACAAAGCAACCTTTGCGCTGCTGATCATACAGCCCTTGTTGAATGGTTTTCTGAAGAAATTGTCTGATGATTTCCGTTACCGATTCTTCGGAACGAATAATATTGAGAAACCAAGAAGAAGACTTTTGACGGTAGCGTTTCAGCGATTCAATATACAGCTGATGTTTATCTCCCCAAGTATCATAAATACTGGCGCGGTTTACACCCATAGCCGATACTAAATCTTGGATGGAAGTGCCATTATAGCCCTTCTCCCAAAAAACATTCAGGGCTTTATCTAATGCTTCTGCTTCGTCAAAACTCTTCTTCCTCGCCATAAACTTAACCGGTTGAAACTAATTTAACCGATCGTTCTGTAATTGGCAAACTATCTAGATGCTGCCAACACCTCCGCCTACTAAAATCTCTTCTCCTGTAATGAAAGATGCATCGTCAGAAGCTAAGAAAAGAACTGTTTTGGCAATTTCTTCAGGTTGGCCCAAACGTTTCATTGGAACAGTCTCGGCAAAGTTTTGAGTTAATTGATCAGTCTGTTCTTTATCTAATCCCATTTTTCCGAAAATTGGAGTTTGGATTGGGCCTGGGCTCACTACGTTTACTCTGATATTTCTAGGGATGAGCTCTGCGGCAACCGAACGGGCTAAGCTTCTAACAGCACCTTTTGTTGCGGTGTATACGCTGCTACCCGTAAAGCCTTTTAGGTGAACAACTGAAGCATTTAGAATGATCGATCCATTTGAGTTAATCAAAGGCAAGAGCTTCTGAATAGTGAAGAATAAACCTTTCACGTTGGTGTTGAATTGAGCATCGAAGAAAGCTTCGTCTGAACTTTCTACAGAGTTAAACCAAGCGATTCCTGCATTAGCAAAAAGAATATCGATGGTTCCAAATTCTGCTTTTGCAAATTCTGCCAATGCATCAATATCGCTCAATTTAGAAGTGTCTGATTGAAAAGCTCTCAAATTAGCATTGTTGATTTCTGTTACCGCAGCATCGAGGGTGGCTTGGGTTCTTCCTGTTATAATTACTTTAGCACCTTCTTGAATAAATGTTTTAGCGGTTGCTAATCCAATACCTGTACTACCACCGGTGATTACGGCTACTTTGTTGTTTAGTCTTGACATGAAAATTATATTAGAATGATTGTTCCAGAATTAAATTCATGAATACAGAACGATCATTCTAGAAAAGAGTTCCTGTCGTGAGATTTATTTTTTGGAGAAGGGAATTCTTGGTCTTTTGAACTTATGTCCTTCTTTGGCAAAGTGGCTGTAGACGGTATTGATGAAGGATAAGATCAGGCCAATGCCAATTACGATATACAGAATGGTGAAGATTTTTCCGAAATCCGTTTGCGGAGCAAAATCTCCATAGCCAATGGTGGTAAGGGTAATTACTGAAAAGTAGAGAGAATCGAGCCAGCGCCAGCCTTCTACATAATGATAAACTATGGTGCCGATACCCAGAATAAAAACAGAAGAGATAAGCAGGTCACGATACTGCTTATCTCTTAAAAATGTGATAAATGTTCTGAGTAGTAACACTTAGAATCGTATTTCTGCAGCGTGAATTTTGTCGTCACGCTTATACTCCACAATAGTTTGATCGCCTTCTTTAAAGGAACTTAGTGCCCTCATATAGCTCATCATATCCACTATAGTAGAGTCACCTAGTTTGGTGACTACATCTCCTTTTTCCAGACCTGCTAGATTGGCCGGTTTGCCCTCGGTTACACCATCTATTCTCATGCCTTTTCCATCAAATAAATAATCAGGAACCACACCTAGGGAAACGGTGAATCTAGGACTATTGCCAGAATCGTCTTTTGTTTTAGTGAAAGCCAATTTTGGTTCTTTGTCTAAGGCTAATGCTATTCTTTCAATAAAACGAACCACTTGAACCATGCCTTTGTAATTGAGTTTTTCAGCATCGTCCGAAGGTTTGTGGTAATCTTCGTGTTGGCCTGTGAAAAAGTGAAGCACTGGAATATCTTGAAGGTAAAACGAAGTGTGATCTGATGGCCCAACTCCAGATTCGGACGTAACGAGATGGAGAGTGTCGGCATTTGCTTCTTCAATCACTTTAGACCAAATAGGGCTTGTGCCCACGCCATTTACAGCCAAAGTTTTGTCTTCTTTCAATTTACCAACCATATCCAAGTTGATCATATAATCGACTTTTGTTAAGTCAACTGTTGGGTTCTTTGCGAAATAGTTAGAGCCCCAAAGACCGTTTTCTTCGCCTGAAAAGGCGATGAATAGGTAGTTTTTGTCCTTGCTTTTATTTTTTAGAATTCTTGCCAATTGAATGATCGAAGCTGTTCCACTTGCATTGTCATCTGCTCCGTTATGAATGGCCGGCTCGCCTCGGTATAATGAACCTTCTGAGCCATAACCCAAATGGTCAAAATGAGCGCCAATAATCACAGTTTCTTCAGCTTGATTATCTACTAAAGCAACTACGTTTCTACCTGTAACGCCTTCGCCATCTGTGCCCACAACCGCTTGTTCATGAGGGTTTGTTGGTTTTTTTACAGTAAAAGGCTGAAAGAAGCCTTCTGTGCCTTTGGGTTTTAGCTTAAGTTTTTCGAAAGCATTGGCGATGTATTCCGAAGCAAGCTTTTCTCCTTCAGTACCAATGGCTCTTCCTTCTAACTTATCATCGGCCAAATAAGCCACGTCTTTTTCCAGCGCGGTACGAATGCTTTTGTCTGTTGCATAATTCGTGCAACCTGTCAAAAATAGAATGCCAACAAAAAATGTGGTAATTACAAAGCTTCTCATAACGTTAGTTTAAGCTCAAAGATAATAATCATTATCTTCGGGCAGCTAACTAACTCCATGATAATGAAGAATAAGTATTGGATACTTTTAGGCTTTGCTTTGATTTTTAGTTGTAGTTCGAAAAAGCAGCAAGAGCAAACAGAAAATACAGAACCTAACCTCGATTCACTTCTTCTCGCGCCAGAGGAAATGAAGTTTATGAAGAACATCAAGCAGTTGACTTTCGGAGGAAATAACGCTGAAGCCTACTGGAGTTTTGACGATAAGCACCTGATTTTTCAGAGTGATTATAGCGAATGGGGTGTAAACTGTGACCAGATTTTTATCACAGATTGGCAAAATGACGATCTGAAAAATAACAAACCACTTATGGTGAGTACAGGAAAAGGCCGAACAACCTGTTCGTACTTTCTGCCTGGTAATGAGACTTTTGTTTATGGCTCAACACATTTGGGAGATGAAAACTGTCCGCCAGTTCCTGAACATAGAGCCGATGGAAAGTACGTTTGGCCCATTTATCCAAGCTTCGATATTTTCACTGCGGATAAAGATGGGAATATCCTCAATCAATTGACGGATGAGCCTGGCTACGATGCAGAAGCTACAGTTTCTCCGAAGGGAGATAAGATTGTTTTCACTTCTATGAGAACAGGAGATTTGGAGCTTTTTACCATGAACATTGATGGTTCGGAAGTAAAACAAATCACGCATGAATTGGGCTACGATGGTGGCGCATTCTTCTCTCCGGATGGTTCTAAACTTATTTTCCGTTCATCAAGACCAAAAACGGAAGAAGAAATTAAGGTTTACAAAGATCTGTTGGCCGAAGGTTTGGTAATGCCTACCGATATGGAGCTCTACATTTGTAATGCTGACGGCAGCGATCTTAGAAAACTGACGGATTTAGGACAAGCCAACTGGGCTCCGTTTTTTCATCCTTCAGGCGAAAAAATCATTTTTGCGAGCAATCATACAGCCGAAAGAGGTTTTCCTTTCAATTTGTACATGATCAACATTGATGGAACAGGTTTGACTCGAATTACCCATGACGAAACTTTCGATGCTTTCCCTGTTTTTTCCAATGATGGCAAGTATTTAGTGTTCTCCTCGAACAGAAACAATGGAGGCACAAGAGATACCAATCTATTCGTGGCAGAGTGGATTGGAGAATGATTTCTGCGTTAAAATTTTAAAGTTCAAGGTTAAGGTCAACCTTGAACTTTATCTTACTTTTCAATAACATCCATTACCAATCTGAAACCTGTATAAGCCGTTGGATTCTTGAACTCTTGTCGTGAACTGATAATGGCCCAATATGGCGTTTGCAAGTAACTGCCTCCTTTAGCCACTATAGATGGTTCATTTTCGCCAAAGCGAGAAGAGGTCATTTCACTCACATTGCCGCTTAAATTATAAAGTCCGTAAGGGTTTGGAATAAAGCGATTTACAGGAACCGTGTAGCTGGTCGGTTCAATATCTTTAATTTTTTCGTTTAACAATTCTAGGTTTACAGAACCGTCTTCATTCATTTGACTTACCACATACTTGTCGCTTACGCGAAGCACGTTGGCCAAATTTTCACCTTTTGAATTGGTTAAATATGGTCCTCCCCAAGGGAAGTCAGTAATATCACTGCCCCCTCTTGCGGCTAATTCCCACTCTGCTTCTGTAGGTAAGCGGAAAGCTACTTTATTGAATTCTCTTTTAGGTTGGGTATTGTACTTTTTTGTCAACCACTCAGCAAAAGCTAAAGCATCTTCTTGTGAAATGCCTACCACTGGATAATTGTCTAATGCTGGATTTTTATAGTAGTTGTCTAATTTAGAAGGGTCTAATTCTTTTCTTGTGCTCCAGACATTGGTCTTTGGTGCGTGTTCAGAGTTTTTCAGATCTGAGCCAGAGTAAAAATCACGATAATCATTTACACGCGTTTCAAATTTGGCCATATAGAAACCCTTAAGTTCTCCTTGCGCAGGAATATATGCCCAATGCTTCTCCGATAACATATCAGGTATTTTTGGGTATTTTGTTTTTGTAGAACTTGGAAAGAAGATTGTTGAAAACAATAAAATAAGAATGCTGATTTTTGCCATCACATTGAAGTTTATGTTTCAATATAATAAATCTATGTGAAAACAAGATTAAATAATGCGTCAAGCTAGTCTGGTAATCTAGAATAGCTTGACGTTTACTGTGAAATAGAAATTAATATGCGTTTAGGCTTCTTGTTTCAGTTCTGTCAAAATAGCTGCAGATTCATCGAGTCCGTTGTATTTCAGTTTGGCATTGAACCACTTTTGTAGCTTGTATTTAGGTTTTGAAAGCCCCGCAGAAAGGTGAGCAGCTACAAAAGCAAGAGCCAAACAAATACTTCCATTCGTAATCCAGAAATGAGTTGGTATTTGAGCAAAACCTTCTTTGCCTAATAATAAGTAAAGAAAGGCAACCACAAATGGCCCCGATAATACCATGAATCCCCAAAGTATCAGTTTGATTTCAAGAACCTTGGCTTTTTTGATTTCGTGGATTTGCTTTTGAATTTCGGCCAAAGACGAGTCGTAGTTCAGTGATTTTACGCGATAAATCAAATTAACATCAACCACTAAAGCTGAAGCTAGAAGCAGGTGAAAAGCTATGGCACCTACAGTTAACGGCCATATGCCCCACACCGAGACAGTGAAATTGCCAGTGAAGAACATCAACACGATGGCCAAAGCAATCTCCACTATAGGTTGATACGTGAGTTTATCAAAGCGTTTTTTAGCTTTTTGGATGGCAGCTTGATAGTCGCTTGCCTTTTGCGTTGCAAGGATGCGATCTAACTTTTGATCGTAATTTTTCCAAAGCTGAAGTAATTCGTTGTTTTCCATGATTAGATGTTTTGAGTTTTATGACCAGTTTTAAATTTTTGAGCTAATGATTTTTTAATTCTGCTGAGCTTGGTTGCCACATTGGTTTCCGATAGTCCCATGATTTGAGCAATGTTGGCAATGGATTCTCCTTCTAGTTGAAGAATAATCAAGGCTTTGTCTACAGGCTTAAGTTCTTGAATAAAGCCTTCGAGAATATTCAATTGCTCTTCCTTGTCGTCAATACTTCCAGAAGTCAGCTGCGATGTATCAGAATTTTCCAGGGCAACTTCTTGCTGTTTTAACTTGCCAAACTTTCTATAAAAGCTCACGGCCGTGTTCAACGCAACCCTATAAAGCCAGGTGCTCAGTTTAAATTCAGGACTATAGTTAGGGTAAGCTTTCCACAACTGGAAAATAATTTCCTGAACCAAATCCTCTCTGTCTTTAGCGTTTTGGCAGTAGTTAAAGCTGATTTTATAAATCAATCTTTCATGAGTTTTAACTACTTCTAAAAATTGTTCTTCACGCTGTTTCACTTTTTCTGGATGGTTTTACTCTATGATTCGCGCAGTGGTCAAAAAAATCACAGTGAAGATTGAAAAAAAATTAAAAGGTTTCCTTCAGCTCGAAAATGGAGAATCGAGATCAAACATTTTCATTTTAAATTAAATGTGAAGTTAACATCTAATTAAGCTAGTTTTCCTTTTCTCCTGTAACCGTAAAATTGCCGTTGGAATACCTTCAAATGCCATATTTATTAAGCATGGTATATTTTTTTGCTAGCAACGTTGTTGAATCTAAACTTTTTACTTCCTTTGTTGCTTCTAATAAGAAGTGAATACAATAACTCACATATCGTCTATCTCCTTTTCGGCTGCAGCAGTAGCTGAGGTAGTTGTGTATACACCTAAGTTTTTTAGGCGCTAGTCGCCTATATTATTTTGGATTGCCTACGTGGCGATCATTTCCCCAATTCATAATTTTTCGTAAACTTTAATAATCTAATAATCAAAGCTCTGTATGCTCAGAAACTTAATCTTGTTTCTTTAGGCTAGAGCAAATAAAAAATGGAATCAATCAAATTCATTGTTCGGGTAGCCACTGAAGAGGACGTCCGTTATACCGATGAAATTATAGAAGAAATAGCCAACTCGGCCAAAATCCGCGGCACAGGTATTGCCCGCAGAACGCCAGAGTACGTGGCCCTTAAAATGAGGGAAGGAAAGGCTGTGGTTGCCGTTACCGATAAAGGTGAATGGGCAGGTTTCTGTTACATCGAGGTATGGAGTCACGCTAAATTCGTAGCGAATTCAGGGCTTATCGTTTCTCATAAATTTCGCGGTCAAGGACTTTCTAAAAGAATTAAAGCGGCTGTTTTCAAACTGTCGCGCCAAAAATTCCCTGATGCCAAAATCTTTGGACTCACTACCGGGGCTGCCGTTTTAAAAATCAATTCAGAGTTGGGCTACAAACCTGTAGTTTATGCAGAGCTTACCCAGGACGAAGATTTCTGGAAAGGCTGCCAAAGCTGCGTGAACTATGACATCCTGATGGCGAAAAATAGGCAAAACTGTATTTGTACAGCCATGTTATATAATCCAGAATGGGAAAAGAATGTGAAGCCAAAACGCACTCAATGGGTAGAACGCGAACTGGATAAGGATTTAAAACTTTTCCAGCGTTGGGTAAAATTTAAGAAAAACGTTTTGTTGAAAAACCAGAACAAAAAGAACAATGAGCAATAAAAAGAAGGTAGTATTAGCTTACAGTGGAGGCCTCGATACTTCTTACTGTGTAAAATATTTAACTGAAGAAAAAGGATTGGAAGTTCATTCTGTATTGGTGAATACGGGTGGTTTTTCAAAAGAAGAATTGGAAGGCGTTGAAGCCAGAGCCTATAAATTGGGAGTTGCCAGCCACAAAACCATTGAAGAGACTGGCAATTATTACAATAGCGTAATTAAGTATTTGATCTTCGGAAATATTCTTAAAAACGCAACTTACCCGCTTTCTGTAAGTGCCGAAAGAGTTAGCCAAGCCATGGCTATTGCCAAATATGCCAAGGGTTTAGATGCTGATTACATCGCACACGGAAGTACTGGTGCTGGAAATGATCAGGTTCGTTTCGACATGATTTTCCAAACCTATTTACCTGAAGCCGAAATCATCACACCTATTCGCGATTTGAGACTTTCTCGAGAAGAGGAAATCGAATACTTAAAGTCGAAGGGAGTTGAAATGGACTTTTCAAAAGCAGCCTATTCAATTAACAAAGGCCTTTGGGGAACTTCAATTGGAGGCAAGGAAACTCTTACTTCAAAAGGCTACATTCCAGAAGAAGCATGGCCAACTCAGGTTACCAAAACCGAGTCTGAGGCGCTTGAACTTGGTTTTGAAAAAGGCGAGTTGAAATCAATCAACGGAAGGGAATTTGAAAATGCATTTGAAGCGATTCAGACCTTAGAAAAAATTGCAGCGCCTTTCGGGATTGGCCGAGACATTCACGTGGGAGATACCATTATTGGAATCAAAGGCCGCGTGGGTTTCGAAGCTGCCGCAGCTATTTTAACCATAAAAGGCCACCAAGCTTTAGAAAAGCATGTGTTAACCAAGTGGCAGATTTACTGGAAAGATCAAGTTTCTTCTTTCTATGGCAACTGGCTTCACGAAGGTCAATTTATGGATCCTGTGATGCGTGATTTAGAAGCCATGCTCGATAGCTCTCAGAAATTTGTGACCGGAAAAGTGTTCTTCAATCTTATGCCTTATCGTTTCCAGCTTTTAGGAATTGAATCAGAACACGATTTAATGTCTGCAAAATTTGGTCACTATGGCGAAATGAATAAAGCTTGGACAGGCGATGATGTAAAAGGATTTGCCAAGATTTTCGGGAATCAGAATGCTATTTATCATAAGGTAAACGAAGGCCATGATTAAAGCGGGCATCATTGGGGCGGCAGGATACACAGGAGGCGAACTTTTGCGTCTTCTTATCCATCATCCTGAGGTAGAAATTGAATTTGTGCATAGCCGTAGCCAAGCAGGCGAGCCTGTTTATGTTACGCATCCCGACCTTTTGGGAGAAACCGATTTAACCTTTACCGATAGCTTCGATCACAAGGTTGATGTGCTTTTTTTGTGTATGGGACATGGTGCTTCTTCAAAATTTCTTGAAGAAAATCCACAACCCAAAAGCACTAAAATCATCGACTTAAGTCAAGATTTCCGACTTGGTCATGAAGCGGTTTATGGTCTTCCTGAATTGAATAGAGAAGAAATTCAGCACACAAACTTCTTGGCTAATCCGGGCTGTTTTGCCACTGCTATTCAATTGGCGCTTTTGCCTTTGGCTTACAATGGAATGCTTCGCGAAGTTCATCTTTCAGGAATTACCGGATCAACCGGAGCTGGAGTTCAGCCTTCACCAAGCACGCATTTCAGCTGGCGCGATAGCAACGTTTCTACCTATAAAGTTTTTACCCATCAGCATTTGGACGAAATTGGTAAAAGTTTGCAGCAATTGCAGCCTTGGTTTGATAAGCCGCTGAATTTTATTCCATACCGCGGAAATTTCACAAGAGGTATTTTAGTCACAGCTTATCAGCATTGTGAGTGGCCTTTGGAAGAAGCCATTCAGGTTTACAAAGAATATTATGAAGACCACCCATTTACATGGGTAAGCGATTCGCCAATTGATGTTAAGCAAGTGGTGAATACGAATAAATGTGTGCTGTTTTTAGAAAAGCACGGCAGTTATTTAGTGGTGCATTCGGCCATCGATAACCTTCTGAAAGGAGCGAGCGGTCAGGCAGTTCAAAACATGAATCTCATGTTTGGTTGGAATGAAAAAACAGGCCTTAGCCTTAAAGCAAGCGCTTTTTAAACCCAGTTATGAAATTATTTGACGTATATCCGCTATACCCTATTGAACCTGTAAAAGCATTGGGTTCGAAAATTTGGGATAAAGACGGTAAAGAATATTTAGATCTATATGGAGGGCATGCGGTCATTTCCATAGGTCACACTCATCCTCACTATGTGAAGAAAATCAGTGAGCAATTATCCAACATTGGATTTTATAGCAACGCGGTGCTTAATTCTCTACAAGTAGAATTAGCTGAAAAAATGGGGTTGATGTCGGGTTACTACGATTATCAATTCTTCATGTGTAATTCGGGTGCCGAAGCCAATGAAAATGCATTGAAGCTGGCTTCTTTTCATACAGGAAAGAGAAAAATTATAGCAGTTGAAAAGGCTTTCCATGGCCGTACTTCAGGTGCAGTGGCAGCTACCGATAACCCTAAAATTTTAGCTCCTTTTAATGAAGGCCACGAAGTGGTTTTTGTTCCTCTGAATGACTTAGCCAGCTTAGAACAAGCATTTGATGATGAAGTGGCAGGCTTCATTATCGAAGGAATTCAAGGGGTAGCCGGGCTTTACACGCCTACCGATGCCTTTTTGGCCAAAGCTCGCGAGCTTTGCGATAAGCATGAAGCTGTGCTGATTTTGGATGAAGTTCAGTCAGGCGCTGGCCGAACCGGTAAGTTTTTCGCTCATCAGCATTCTGTCGTAAAGCCTGATATCATCACCTTGGCGAAAGGTATGGGGAATGGTTTTCCAGTGGGCTGCGTGTTGATTGCACCAGAAATTGAACCTTGGCATGGCATGCTGGGAACTACATTTGGCGGAAATCATTTGGCTTGTGCAGCTTCTTTGGCTGTTTTAGATGTTCTGGAAGAAGAAAACCTGATTCACAATGCTGCTGATTTGGGCACTTACCTTGAAAAGGAACTTTCAGGGATTAAAGGAGTGAAACAAGTGAGAGGCAAAGGGCTAATGATTGGAGCCGAGTTCGATTTTGAAGTGGCTAGCCTTCGCAAAGCCCTGATTTTCGAGCATAATATTTTCACAGGCTCTGCCGGAAATAAAAACACAATTCGTCTTCTGCCTCCATTGAATATTACCAAAGCAGAACTCGATCAATTTTTAGAAGCATTAACAAAAGAATTAAATAAATAACCTGAAGCAGCCCGAATTGAAACGGCAAGGCTGTTTGTGAAGATTCAAAGTCAGTCATTCCGAACTCGTTTCGGAATCTCTCAAAATGGTAATTCCCACAAAGAGATTCTAAAGTAAATTCAGGATGAAGGGAGAAACTCCACAAACAGCTGATTTAGGTAGTAAAACAATGAAGCATTTTACCTCAGTACACGATGTGGCCAATCCTTACCAATTGGTAGAAAAGGCACTTCAATTCAAAGCAAATCCTTATCAACCAAATTTGGCAAGGGGAAAAAAAGTAGGTTTTATTTTTTTGAATCCAAGTTTGAGAACCAGGCTCAGCTCACAAGTTGCCGCACAAAATCTGGGTGCAGAAGCCATAGTGTTAGATATTGGCAAAGATGGTTGGGCCCTTGAATTTCAAGATGGAGTTGTGATGAATGGAGACAAAGCCGAGCATATTCGTGAGGCGGCCGGTGTCATGGGGCGTTACTTCGATGTATTGGGCGTAAGGACTTTCCCCGAATTGAAAAACCGTGATTTGGATTATTCGGAAGCACTTCTCAATGCATTTTTGAAATATGCGGGAGTGCCAATTGTGAGTTTAGAAAGTGCTACAAGGCATCCACTTCAAAGCTTGGCCGATTTAATCACCATAAAGGAACAGTGGAAAGAAAACCGAAACCCGAAAGTGGTGCTTACTTGGGCACCTCATGTAAAGGCTTTGCCACAAGCCGTGCCTAATTCATTTGCAGAATGGATGCGTGTTGCGGATGTGGATTTCAGTATTACACATCCTGAGGGTTATGATTTGGCACCTGAGTTTACTGAAGGCGTTGATGTATTCAACAATCAAAACGAGGCTTTAGAAGGGGCGGACTTTGTTTATGTAAAGAACTGGTCTTCATACAAAGAATATGGGAAAATCCTTTCTCAAGATGAAAGCTGGACTTTTGGTGCTTCACAATTAAAGCAAACCAATAATGCCAAAATTATGCATTGCCTTCCTGTAAGAAGAGGTTTGGTAATTCACGATGAAATTTTGGATGGACCAAATGCTATCCATTTGGATCAAGCTGAAAACCGCGTTTTCTCTGCACAAGCGGTTATTCATGAGTTGTTGTTTAGCTAAAAGGTTTTATTGAAGATGAAATCAGAGCAACTTACCATAGTAAAAATAGGAGGCAAAGTAATTGACGATGAAGCTTCGTTAGGTACTTTCCTGAAGTCATTTGCTGCTTTGGCAGGAGCAAAGATTCTCATTCATGGAGGAGGAAAAATTGCTTCCGACTTTGGTAAGAAGTTAGGTATAGAACCTAAAATGGTTGATGGCCGAAGGATTACCGATAAGGATACCATTGAGCTGGTAACCATGGTTTATGGAGGTTTGATTAACAAACGCATTGTCAGTAAGCTGCAGGCAATACAAGTGAATGCCATTGGGTTAACCGGTGCCGATGGCAATGTAATTCCAGCTCAGAAAAGGCCAGTGAAGGCTGTCGATTTTGGTTTTGTGGGAGATGTAACGCCTGCACAGATCAACGGGAAATTACTGAACCAACTGATTTCATCGGGTTTGACGCCTATTTTGGCTCCCCTTACTCACGATAGCCAAGGGCATATGCTAAACACAAATGCCGATACCATTGCCGCTTCGGTAGCAGCAGCTTTGGCTACTGATTTTGATGTCAATCTGGTTTATTGTTTCGAACAGCCAGGCGTGCTTTCTGATTTCGAAAACAAAGTAGTTATCGATGAAGTTGCACAAGCCGAAGTGGAGGCTTTAAAAACTTCAGGAGTTATTAATGAAGGCATGTTGCCCAAAATAGATTGTGCTTTATTGGCGCTAGAAAACGGTGCTAAATATGTGAGAATCGGATCTTTTGAGTTGTTAGAAAAACTTGCTTCCGGCTCTTCAGGAACCTTGATAAAACTTTAATATGAATTTGTATGAAGAGGCCGTTGGGCTGTTGAAAGAACTTATTGCTACACCTTCTTTAAGTAGAGAAGAAGATCAAACGGCTACTTTATTGGCTAATTTTCTATCCAAAAACGGAGTTGAAGTAGAAAGACAAGGCAATAATGTTTGGGCTAGAAATAAGCATTTCAACTTTGACAAACCAACCATTCTTCTCAATTCACATCACGACACGGTTAAGCCAAATGTGGGCTACACCAAAGATCCATTTTCTTCCATAATAGAAGAAGGTAAACTATTTGGGTTGGGCAGCAATGACGCTGGTGCTAGTTTGGTTTCTCTTCTCGTTACTTTTCTTCACTTCTTTCCACAAGAAAATCTTAAATACAATTTGTTGTTTCTGGCTTCAGCCGAAGAAGAAATTTCAGGGAAAGGCGGAGTAGAATCCGTTTTGCCGAGTTTAGGCGAGATAGATTTTGCCATTGTTGGAGAACCCACGCTTATGGAAATGGCTGTAGCCGAAAAAGGGCTGATGGTTTTGGACTGTTTAGCCAAAGGCAAAGCAGGACATGCCGCTCGAAATGAAGGCGAAAATGCTTTATATAAAGCTATTGACGATATCAATTGGTTTAGAACGTATCAGTTTGCTAAAGTTTCTGAGAGTTTGGGGCCTGTGAAAATGTCGGTTACGGTAATTGAAGCCGGTAAGCAGCACAATGTGGTGCCCGATGAATGCAAGTTCGTAGTTGACGTTCGTAGTACCGATGCCTATTCAAATCAGGAGATTTTGGAAATCATTCAGTCTAGGGTACAATCAGAGGTTACTGCTCGCTCTACCCAACTCAATCCTTCATCCATTCCAACCGATCACCCCATAGTGTTGGCAGGCCTTGATTTAGGGAGAAAAACCTACGGCTCACCAACGCTTTCTGATCAGGCTTTAATGCCTTTCCCTACTCTGAAAATGGGTGTTGGAGACTCTGCTCGTTCGCATACTGCCGATGAGTTTGTGTTTCAACATGAGATTGAAGAAGGCATCAATTTGTATATCGAACTATTGAAGAGAATTCTTTAGCAGTTAATTGCAAACTCAGAACTTTCTCGACTTCGGATAATCGTAAATCACCTTGATTCCCTTTTTTTGGCCTATGTCCGACCATTGATAGGCTTCGAATCTTAGCGCGCATACCGCACAAGTAGGAAGATTGTCCAAATTGAAAACGCTGATTTCATTAATCAAATACGTCAATCCTGGGTTGTGGCCAAACAGCATCACACTGTTGTGTTTATTGTCCAACGATTGAAGTTTGAAGATTAATTCAGAAACCGAAGCATGGTATAAATTGGAATCTTCTTCAATTTCTTTTGAAAAACCAATGGCCTTAGCAATTCCCTTGGCGGTTGCAATGGCTCTTTTCGCTGGTGAGGAAATAATATAATCTGGTAAAACCTTAAGTGCCTTTAACCTAGCGCCCATTTCAGGAACATCTCTTTTGCCTCTTTTATTCAGTGGACGATCGAAGTCTGGAAGGTGAGGGTAGTCCCAGCTAGATTTCGCATGCCTTACGATATACACTATTTTAAACCCTAAATCGTTGGAAGTCATAAACTAATACCTACATTTGCTTTTATTACTAATATAATTTATTACTTATTACTTATTACAATGAACACAGGAGTAGTGAAATTCTTCAACAATGACAAAGGCTTCGGCTTTATTGTCGATGATCAGTCAGGAGAAGAAATCTTTGTCCACGTTTCTGGTACTATTGATGCCATTGACAAAAATGACAAAGTTGAATTCGAGAAAGCAGAAGGCCGTAAAGGTTTGAACGCTGTCAACGTCAAGAAAATATAGTTAAAAAAATTATAGATTTTTGATTATCGAGCCCCGAAGCAATTCGGGGCTTTTTCTTTGTTTGCCCTTTCTGGAAATCGACTGTCAATCGGGCCAGAAAATTTATACCTTTTGCCCTTCTTTAAAATCGAAAAGCAATTAAACGCTATGAGAATCTTTCTTTTCACCACATTGATCGCCTTTCTTACGCTCTCTAGTTCCTTTGAATTACAAGCTCAGAGAACTGTTGAGCGCTATGAAAATGGAAACAAAAAGTATCAGGGAAGAACCACGGATGGCGTGAAACTAGGTAAGCATACTTTTTGGTACGAAAACGGAGAAAAGAAAAGAGAAGAGCGTTATAACGAAAGAGGAATTCTCATCCTGATTCGCGAATGGGACGAGCAAGGGAATCTTACCAAAGAAGAAAATCCAGAAGAAGGTTTTGAAAGAATAAGGGCCAAGCAGTTTGAAGATTTTGATTGGCACGATACCAGGTCTAACATTGAGTTTTTTAAGGTGAAGGGTGATAATGGTATTTCAAATCCAATCGAAGGACGAAGCCATATGGTGATTCACTACGCTACTTTTCTAACCGATGGAAAAGAGGTGGATAATTCTTTTCGGGCGAGGCAGCCAATCAATGTTGATTTGAAAAAGTTCGATTTAATCGATGGCTTAATCAAGGGGCTTCAATATTTTGAAGAGGGAGACAATGGGTATATCCGAGTGCCAGCAAAGTTGGCTTATGATGAAGAAGGAACCACTGGCGTTCCACCAGATGCAACTTTAGTTTTTCAGGTGCTTATCATCAAAGTAAGTTAGCGGCTTACTGCAATCGATGTTTCTTGAAATATCCGAGCGACTCCATTTTTCTATAGATTTTTGCTGTTCTTTCGGAACTTTAAATCGAAGGTGAGCCTTTATCAACTTTCGAATTGAACCTGATACGATTTAGGTTCATCAGCGCTATCTCAACTATGAAAAAATCACTTATCGCCTTGGCCATTGGCGGCTTTGGTATTGGCATGACCGAATTTGTCATCATGGGTATTTTACCCGATGTAGCGGCCGCTCTGGATATAACCATTCCTCAAGCTGGTCATTTTATTTCTGCTTATGCTTTAGGTGTGGTGGTTGGCGCTCCACTTCTTACAGGAATTGGCGGTAAATGGGCTTCTCACAGGGTTTTGTTGTTGCTTATGCTCTGGTTTACCATTTTCAACACCCTTTCCGCTTTTGCAAATGATTATTGGACTTTACTGATCGCCAGATTTATGTCTGGGCTACCTCATGGTGCATTCTTTGGAATTGGAGCAGTTGTAGCCGGTAAGTTGGCTAAAAAGGGAAAAGAAGCTCAAGCTCTTGCGGTGATGTTCACGGGCTTAACGCTAGCCAATATGATTGGAGTGCCTCTAGGAACTTATTTTGGCCATCATTTCAGTTGGAATATCGCCTTTATGATTGTGGGGGTGATTGGTGTTTTGGCCATGCTGGCGATATACTTTTGGATGCCAGTTTTGCCTCGCGCTTCAAAAAATGGCATTGTTAAAGACTTAAAATTGTTGAGACGCATTGAGCCTTGGTTAGTGATTCTTTTGACCACGATCGGTACGGGCGGTTTCTTTGCGTGGTACAGTTATATCGCTCCACTCATTACAGAAGTGGCTGGTTTCAAAGAAAATCACGTGGGTTATATTATGGTATTGGCAGGCGTTGGTATGTCAATCGGTAATATTGTGGGGGCGAAAATGGCGGATCGATTTAGCCCTATCAATGCCGTAATAGCTTTTTTATGCCTTATGGTAGTGGCGTTGGTAGTAAATACTTTTGTGGCAGAATCCAAGGCGGCTATTTTGATTATGACTTTCTTAATTGGAGGCTTGGCTTTCTGTTTAGCGGCCCCTATTCAAATGGCGATGATCAATTCGGCCAAAGGCTCAGAAATGTTGGGTTCTTCTTTAAATCAGAGTGCTTTTAATATGGGGAATGCTTCAGGAGCATATCTGGCAGGGCTTCCAATTGCGATGGGATATGGGTTTACTTCAGCCGATTTGGTGGGAGCAGCCATGGCATTCGTGGGTATTTTTATTGCTTTGGCAATCGTAATGGTTAGGCGGAAAAGAATTATTACCGCAAAAGCTTAGTCTTCAAATTAAGGTGAAGGCCACAAGGAAAACAGAACCAAAGTATCAATAACTTCTGTCACTGAGTACGCGAAGAGGCTAACTCTGAACTAGTTCTTTCGCGGAACTTAAAATAGAACGTTTTGGCAGCTCCTGCTTTAGTTGCAGACACTTCGGATTTAGAAGGATAATCCAATTCTAAAAATCAGAATATTCAGTTGGGCGCAACAAGAATATGTCGATATGTGATACATTGTTGGCGTATTGCTGGTCAGCAATAAGTTCTTTCCATTGAGGATCGTTGCCGAACGCCTGCCAGTGAGCATCTTGAGCAGCCTTATCATCATGGGTAGTCATATACATCAAGTTAGGCATATGGCTGCCAGAAATAACTTGCCCGTAGAAAACCGCATTGAAGCCCAACTTTTTGAAAATGCCAACTTCATCTCCATCATTGAACATATCTACCTTGTTTTGATGAAGTTTTTCTGAAGCACTCTCATAACTTCTCAATTCGTAAATTCTATCTTTTCTGGGTGATGATAAGTTGGGTGTTTCATGTTTTGGATGTTTACTGAAGGCACTCAATATTATGCTTTCCTGTCGGTCAAAAGCAGGCTGATCAAAGCTGGTATTGATATAAGCTGAACCTGCTTTTTGATATTCAGAATCCTTAGCCAACTTTTCATTTAAAACGTAGAGGTCTTCAAGGTTCTCAAAAGGGGTGAAGACATAAATGTCGTTTTGATAAGTTGAATCGGTGCCTTCTTCTTCAATAGTTTTAAACACACCTACATCCGAAACTCCAGCTTTGTGAACGGCTGGCAAATAGGCCTTTTCTAAGTAAGTATCTAGTTTGGCTTCTTGTTCTGTAGAGCTTACATGATAAATCTTGATCTGATAAAATTCCGATTCGCTTTTCGGTTTTTGTGGAGAACATGAAAAGGCGAAAAGGGCAATAAAAATACTTAGCGATAGAAGGGAACTGAGCTTTTGCATTGAAAACGTTTAAGGTGCTTTCAAGATAGCTTCATTTTTTCAATAAAATCAAAATGAATGCTCATGAAGGGCTAGGTGTGATATAGAACGGGTATTGGTGATTATTCTGAAATATTGCGTGAACACCAATAATTGTATTGTAGAAAGCCGAATTTTGTAAGTAGGTGTTTTGCCTAATCTTTGCGTAAGGGTTTACGAACTGAACTTTTTTTGGTATAATTGACTAAGGTTTTTAGGAGCCTTGCAACTAAAACAGAGGGCGTTATGTATCATGAGGGGGGAGGTAGTTGAATCCACGGGTGAAGACAAATGTATGTTTGGTCTATCTCCCATGCCAATGTGGATTTTGGATCAAACAGAACATACATTTCTTAAGGTCAATGCAGCGGCCATAGAATTCTTGGGGTATTCTGAAGTAGAATATCTGAATATGAATTTATTTGATATATGCTATAGTAATCCGGCTTGCACTTGCGATGAAAAAGATGAACCGAATAAAATGGAGAAATCTGTTTTAGGAGATGATACGCTTGTTCGTTTTAGAAAGAAGAGTGGAGAAATTGCATACGTCAAAACCAAAAGCTCCACTATAGAATGGAATGGCGTTTTTGCCGAGCTTGTCGCGCTTATTGATCTTTCCGAAGAATATTTATGGAAAACACACATTCAGCATGAACAGAGGCTGTTGAACGCTATTGCACGTGTCAACGATATTTTTCTTAAAGCATATGATTGGACGGAAGGCTTGAAAAAAGCTTTTGATGTCATTGGGCATGCAGTTGATGTTGATAGGGTTTACTATTTCGAAAATCATGATCAGGCAGGAGATGGCTATTTTACTTCTTCCCAAATTTTAGAATGGACTAGTCATTTTGCTGAACCGCAAATTGAAGACCCTATGTTTCAGGACTTTCCTCATGAAGTGGTTCCTGAACTGATGGAAGTTTTGGGTCAAAACCAGATTTATGAAACTTTGGTAGCTCCGTTGCCAGAAAGTATTCTCAAATCGGCCCTAGAAGAACAGAATATTCTCAGCATCATTATCGCTCCGATTTTCATCGACAATAAATTTTACGGTTTTATTGGCTTTGATGAATGCAGAACCGAACGCGAATGGTCTGAGAATGAACGTCAGTTTTTGGCTACCATTACGGCCAACTTGGCTCATATAATTTATAAGGAACAAGCTGAAAAAATGCTCAACCTGAGTGAGCGGAAGTTTAAATCTTTGGTTCAGGAAGGAAGCGATTTAACGGCCATAACCGACATCACAGGTAAATATCTCTATATGAGTCCGCCTGCGGCTAAGGCTTTAGGTATGGATAGCAGCCAATTTGTAGGCAAGTTTGCTTATGATTTTATTCATCCTGAAGATGCTTCCAGAGTAAAAGAAGCTTCTTTAAAAGTTCTTCAACAGAAGAAGGTAAAACTTTCACCTTTTAGGTTTAGAAATAGTAAAGGTGAATGGCGTTGGCTCGAATCTGTTTTGACCAATTTACTCGATGACTCAGCTGTTCAAGGCGTAGTAATCAATTCGAGGGATATAACGCAAGAAATTAGCCAAAATGAGCAGCTACAATTAGCGAATGAGCGATATAAATTGGCAGCCATCGCTTCATACGACTTCGTTTATGACTGGAATTTGATTTCGGGCGAAGTTTCTCGTTTTGGTCAATCTTTGGAATTATTCTGTGGCTGTAAGGAATTACAGGGGTCAGCTCAAAGTGATTTTTGGTACAACAATGTTCATCCTGAAGATAGAGATATTGTTTACAAAGCCTTAGAAGATGTTTTGAAAGATCCTTCTCAAGCCACAAGTTTTCAAGAATATAGGTTTAGGGACATTCACGGGAAGTACAGAACCATTCTGGATTCTGGCCATATCATGCGCGATGAGCGTGGAAAACCAATACACTTGGTTGGTACGGTTAGAGATATTACTTCATCTATTCAAAAGCAACAGGAAGAAAAATTGAAGCTTTCACTTTCTCAGGCCATTGGCCAGCCAGGAGCTCTAAAAGGTTGTTTGCAAAATGCATTGAATGAACTTTTGGTTTTCTCTGGACTTGAAGCGGCAGAAGTTTGGCTCAAATCTGTAGATGGAAATCAGCTCGATTTGGTAGTAAGCGATTCTTCTTCCGAATATCTTGATTATTACGATGGCAGTGAATTGGTTACTTCTTCCGATTTCGGTACTGGATTTACAGGCCACTTATGGGAGAATAAAGAGCCTGAAATTTTATATGATCTAAAAGAAATTAGTCCGCTTACTTGGGCGCAACGCTTGGTCGATTACGGACTGAATTCTTCCATGGGCATTCCGATAATTTATAACGAAGAATTTTTAGGCTGTTTTGTGTTACATTCTAAATCAGCAGGCACAGCACTACAGTCTTTAATGGAAGTTCTGAAAGACATTGGTATAGAAATAGGAGCGGTTTTAAAGCAGAAAATCACAGAAGACGAACTCAATAATTTCTTCCAGGTTTCACCTGATTTACTTTGTATTGTTGGTTTTGATGGCCTTTTCAAAAAAGTAAACAAGGCCTTCTTCCAGCTTACAGGCTTTAAAGAAGAAGAACTTCTTGGTCAGCCTGCTTTTAAATTCTTGCATGGTAATGACAGACGCAAGCTGCTTGGGCAGTTCGATTTACTACGCCTGAATCAAAAGGATTTGTCTCTTCAAGTTCGATTTGTAACCAAAGAGCAAACCGATCGATGGTTCTTCTTAACGGGAAGTGCTCAGAAGGATCAGAAGTTGGTGTTTATTGTGGGGAAGGATATTTCCGAACAAAAGGCTGCTGAAGTTGAATTAACCTTGGCTTACAACAGATTGAAGAGAGCTCAATCGGTAGCTAAACTTGGTTATTGGCGAAGAAAGCTGGATGCCGATTTAGCAGAATGGACAGAAGAGCTGTATAAAATTTACGGCTATACTCCAGAGAATTTCATCCCAACCGTTGAAAACATTGCAAAAACCTTTCATCCTGATGATAGACACATGTTTTCTTCCAGTGCTAATAACGATTTAGTAGAGAAAGGAGAGTTGAGTGTTGATCACAGAATTATAACAGCTACCGGTGAAGTGCGTTGGGTCAACTTGCATATTAGCTTGGTTTTGGACGATGCTGGAGTTCCTTCTTACGTGGAAGGCACGGTGAGAGACATTACCGAGCAAAAAGAATATGAAGAAGAACTTACCTTAAGTAGGGAACGTTTTGAGCTGGCCATGCGCGCTACAAATGAAATTATTTGGGACTGTGATCATAAAAACGGCAAAGTGCTGAGAGGCAAAGCTCATGAAGAGGTTTTGGAATATGACAAAATCGAATGCTTCAATAAGAAAAACTCTTGGTTTGCCAGCATTCACCCAGAAGATAGAGATTCAGTTTGGGAAACTTTGATGGAAGCGCTGGAAGATCCTACGGTTTTTCAATGGAATAATGAATATAGAATTAATACTTCTTGCGGAGAAACTGCTTTTTTCGAAGATAGGTGCTATATTATACGAAACGAAAACGGAGAGGCAATTCGTTCGGTTGGAGCGGCTTTGAATGTGACGGATTCAAGAAGACAATTGGAGAAAATCACGAAACAAAACGAATATTTAACTGACATTGCCTGGATGCAGTCCCATCTGGTTCGGGCTCCATTGGCCAGAATTATGGGCTTGGTTGGTATTTTGTATAATAATAAAGAAATTAGCGCACCAGTAGGGGAGATTATAGAAATGATTCAGTCATCGGCCAATGAATTAGATAAAGTAATTCACGATGTTTCTGACATTACTGCCTCATTAAATTAAGTTTATTGATGAGAAGAAAGGTGATATTGGTTGATGATGACTCAACCATGAACTACATAAACTCAATTGTATTAAATCAGGTTTTCGGGGTAAAGCCTGAACAGACTTTCCAGAATGGTAAGTTGGCCTTGGAGTTTCTTGAGAAGCACCAAGAAGATGAGTTTTTGCTCTTTCTTGATATCAATATGCCCGTAATGAATGGCTGGCAATTTTTAGACGCCATCGGAGATAGAGATGAGTTTGATAATGTTCGAATCGTAATCCTTACCTCTTCTATCGACAATCGAGATCGTGTAAAAGCCGGTACTTACAAGAAAGTCTCCAAGTTTCTTTCTAAGCCACTTGATTTCGAGCAGAACGATGAGTTTTTAGCACTTTTTCAGTAACTATAATTTCTTCTCTTTTCTATAACCTCTGCCAAATAAAAAAACATCCCTTATAATACTCAATTACAAAGGATGCTTCTTGATTTATTTTCTGTTAAGAAAATGAGCTTTAGCTATTTTGGTTAAGCTTATGTTGCAAGCCTAATTCCAAACCTCTCAATTCGGCAAGACCTTTTAGTCGCCCAATGAAAGAATAGCCAGCATAATGTTGAACGTGGCTTTCCATAGCATGTAAAAAGCCATGGTCGGGGCGCATCGGTAGATTCACGCCTCTCTTTTCCATTAAAAGAAGCAGCTTCTCAACAATGGCTTCCATAGGATTGTCGCCATCCAAATGTTCCGATTCCCTGAAGTTTCCATTTGGTGATTTACTCACATTTCTCAAATGAAGAAAGTGAATTCTGATACCAAACTCATCGATAATACTGAGTAAATCATTGCTCGGCTGAGCGCCAAAAGAGCCAGTGCAATAGCAAAGGCCATTGGCTGTAGAAGGAACTGCATCGAATATTTTGCGAGCGTCTTCTTGGGTACTCATGATTCTCGGAAGCCCCATAAGCGGAAACGGAGGATCATCGGGATGAATCGCCAATTTAGCTCCGACTTGTTCGGCCACAGGCACTACTTCTGATAAAAAGTGAACCAGATTGTTTCTCATTACATTGGCATCTATGCCTTTGTATTGGTCTAGCAATTGAAGCACCTGTTCAGGCGTAAAATCGTCTTGGCTACCTGGTAACCCCAACATGATTTGGTTAAAAAGGGCTTTCTTTTCTTCCTCTGAAAGGTTTTGGCCATAAGCCAAGGCTTCTTCAATTACTTCAGCGGAGTAATCCTTTTTGGCATTTGGGCGCTTCAATAATTGCAAATCAAAGAAGGCGAAGGCAAGATGATTGTAGGCCAGCGTGAACGTGCCGTCTGGATTTTCGAATTTATGATGGGTTCGGATCCAATCCAGAATGGGCATGAAATTATAAGTAATCACATGGATGCCGCATTGGGCCAGGTTTCGAATGCTCTGCTTATAGTTTTCTATATAAGTTTCAAAATCGCCTTTGCCCTGTTTTATGTTTTCATGAACTGGCAAACTTTCCACTACGGACCAAGCCAATCCTTTTTCAGCGAGTATTTGCTTTCGTTCTTCTATCGCTTCCACAGGCCAAACTTCACCAACGGGAATTTGGTGCAAGGCCGTTACAATACCATCAAGCCCAGCTTGTTTTAGGTCGTCCAAACTCACTTTGTCGTGAGGGCCATACCAGCGCATGGTTTTTAACATTTTCATAGGCTGTTTGCTTTAAAAACCAATGCTGTTTCCTCCGTCAATCGGCAGAACAGTGCCTGTGGTAAATTTGGCTGCGTCTGTTGCGAAGTAATACACGCCCTCTGCAATATCGGCCGGTTCTCCCATTTTGCGCATTGGTGTTCTGGCCATTACGCGGTTCATTCTGTCTGCATCTGAATTAAGTGCTTTGGCCGTCATAGGCGTTTCAATAAAGCCCGGAGCTACACAGTTCACACGAATATTGAGTTCGGCCAATTCTACGGCCATAATTCTGGTCATGCCTTCAATGGCAGTTTTGCTGGTTCCGTAAGCAATCACATAGGGCAAACCATATTGCGCTGCCATAGAGCTGATGTTGATAATGCTTCCGCCTCCGTTTTCCTTCATTACTTTCACGGTTTCGCGGCTCATGGCAAAAACAGAATTCACATTGGTGTGTAGAATTCGAGAGAACTCTTCGTCAGTCACTTCAATCAACGATTTTTTCATGTTGATTCCAGCATTATTCACCAGAATGTCTATTTGGCCGGCTTCCTGGGCTATTTCTTGAATCAAAGCGGGAATGCCCTCCAAATTCGATAGGTCATAAGCCTTAATTCGTCCGTTCTCTCCCAGTTCTTCTTTGGCTTTCTCCAGTTTTTCGGTCGATCTACCAATGATGTAAGTAATGATGCCTTCAGCACAGAATTTTTTGGCAGTTGCCAATCCCAATCCTGAATTGCCTCCGGTTACAATTGCTACTTTATTTTCCATTTCTAAATGTGTTCTCTAATTGCAGAAACTAACTTTTTTGAATCCGATCGAAAGCCTCAATCTTATTTGACTCCTTCAAAAACTAACTTTTATAGGGAATCGATTGTGATGTTTTGGGCTAACGAATCGCTTAATTTTTGCTGAATATGGCACAAAAATCACAGAATTCCTTCTTTCATAAAATAAATACGAAATCGATTGTGTAATTTGCTATATTACCGAAATAATCCCGGGCTTTAGAAGCTTTCCAAAATTCAGAAAGCTTTGGCTCAAAGTTCTTAGAATGGCCGAAAGGCATATTAATTATACGGAATAGGAATAAATGGAACAGTTTATTACCAAAGACTTTTTGTTAGAAACTGACTACGCCAAGGAGTTGTATTTTGACTATGCACAGGATTTGCCAATCCTGGACTATCATTGTCATTTGCCGCCTACGGAAATAGCAAACAATAGACAATTCGAAAATCTAACCCAAGTTTGGATCGATGGAGATCACTATAAGTGGCGCGCCATGAGGCAACTTGGAATAGATGAAAAGTTGATCACTGGTAATGCGAGTGATCGTGATAAATTTCGGGCTTGGGCCAAAACTGTTCCTTATACGCTTCGGAATCCGCTCTTTCATTGGACTCATCTTGAGTTGAAAAGGTACTTCGGAATAGATGAGATTTTGACACCAGAAAATGCTGATCAAATATACGATCAGGTAAATGAGCAGCTGACTACTGCGGATTTTTCAACCAGAGGTTTGGTGAAGGGAATGAACGTGGAGCTGGTTTGCACTACGGACGATCCGCTGGATGATTTACAGGCGCATCAAGCGTTCAATAGATCAGATGATGGTTTTATGATGCTCCCGACCTTTAGACCTGATGGCCTTCTGAATATAGAAAAGGATGAATTTGTAGACTATCTGAAGACACTTTCAGATTTGACCGACTTCCAAATTCATGATTGGGAAAGTTTAAAAGCAACCATTCTATCCAGAATCGATTATTTCCATGAAGTCGGAGGAAAACTCAGCGATCATGGACTTTCATATGCTTTTGCCGAAGACTTTACAGAAGACCAAGTCAATAGCATTCTGAAGTCGAAATTGGCTGGTAATTCGGTGACGGCTTCTGAAGAAGCTGTTTATAAGTCGGCTGTCATGAATTTTTTAGGCGGTTGTTATGCCCAAAAAGGCTGGACGATGCAGCTGCATTTAGGACCAATCAGAAATACGAATAAAAGATTGCTAGAAACCATTGGCGTTGATGCTGGCGTGGATAGTATCGGTGATTTTCAGCATGCAGAAAATTTAGCCAACTTTCTCAATAGGTTAAATGAAAGAGCAGAATTACCGAAAACGGTAATTTATAATTCGAACCCGGCCGACAATGATGTTTTTGCTACCATGGCCGGTAATTTCAGTGAATCTGGCGTAAAAGGAAAAGTCCAATTTGGCGCTGCCTGGTGGTTTTTAGACCAGAAAGATGGCATAACTAAACAGATTGACTCGCTTTCCAATATGGGGCTTTTGAGTACTTCAATCGGGATGTTGACAGATAGTCGAAGCTTTTTGTCTTTTCCAAGGCATGAATATTACCGAAGAATTTTGTGCAACATCATGGGTAATGATGTGAAACAGGGTAATTTGCCTAAGGACCTAAAATGGATTGGGAAAATAGTTCAAGACATTTGCTATTATAATGCAAAGGCCTATTTCAAATTTCCTGAACCTGTAAAAAAGGCTTCTGTAAACCTGATATAGCGTTTCATGGAAAATAAGATAGTGCTTTTCGGAGAGGCTCTTCTTCGCCTTTCTCCTCCTGATCATCTCAGATTTCAACAGGCCGACCGATTCAATGTGGTTTATGGCGGTAGTGAACTTAATGTAGCTACTTCACTAGCTCATTTTGGTCTAAACACCGATTTCGTTACCCGCTTGCCAGAAAATGCGATTGCCGATCGCTTTTTACAAATCATGCGGCAACATAATATTGGCACCCATCATGTTCAAAGTGGAGGCGATAGAGTGGGGTTGTACTACATTGAAATGGGAGCAGGCCATAGAGCAAGCCAGGTAATTTATGACAGAAAGTTTTCTTCAATGGCTACGCTTGAGAAGGGCATGATCGATTGGGAAAAAGTATTCCATAAAGCGACATGGTTTCATTGGTCAGGAATTACACCCGGCATTTCGTTGGGAGCAGCTGAGGTTTGTGCCGAAGCTTTGGCAGCCGCTTCACGCTTGGGCATTACAACTTCCACGGATTTCAACTACCGAGGCAATTTGTGGGGGTACGGAAAAACACCACAAGAAATAATGGAGCCGCTTGTCGAGCTTTGTGATATCGCTGTGGCTGGCGATTATGCCAGCAAACAATACTTCGGCATAGAGGCAATAGCTGGAGGAGACGCCAATCTTTCGCTTGCAAAACAGCTTCAGGAAAGGTTTCCCAAGTTGAAGACTGTGGCCATTACCAATCGCGAGGTGCTTGGAGCTTCTCACAATAAGTGGTCTGCGGTGCTTTTTCAGGGAGGCGAACAATATCAATCGGCTCAATATGATATCACCCATGTGGTGGACAGAATTGGAACGGGAGACAGCTTTGTTGCGGGTCTCATTTATGGACTTACTGAACTCAACGACCTGCAAAAAACCATTGATTTTGCAACAGCAGCTTCATGCTTAAAGCATACAGTTTTTGGCGATGCTAATTTGGTTTCAGTGAAGGAAGTAGAGCGATTGCTCAGCCAAGAGTATGTGGGCGGAGTGGTAAGATAGAATTTGATTAAGACTAAGCTTTAAATGAAAAATATATCGAGAATTGATGTGGTAAAGGCGATGGAAGAAACGGGTATGATGCCCCTTTTCTATCATGCCGACTTGGAAGTGGTAAAGTCAGTAGTGAAAGCTTTATATGAAGGCGGAGCCAGACTTTTTGAATTTACCCACAGAGGTGCTCAGGCCATGGATGTTTTTAAAGGACTGATTAACTATTGCGAGGCTGAATTACCCGAAATGATCTTGGGAATTGGCTCTGTGCCCGATGGAGGAACCGCTTCTTACTATTTAAACTTAGGAGCAAAATTCGTAGTGACGCCAGTCTTTCGACAAGATATTGCCATTGTTTGCAACAGAAGAAAAGTGCTTTGGTCGCCTGGTTGTGGTTCTCTTAAGGAAATTGCCGAAGCCGAAGAGTTGGGCTGCGAAATAGTGAAGCTTTTTCCGGCTAACACTTATGGGCCAGATTTCATTAAAGCGGTTATGGGGCCTCAACCATGGACCAAAATTATGCCTACAGGTGGAATTACCACTGATTTTGACGATCTGGAAAAATGGTTTAAAGCGGGTGCTGTTTGTGTAGGAATGGGCTCACAGCTGATCAGCAAACAGATGATAGCAGAAAATGATTTTGCGGGGCTCACATCGAAAACAGCCGAAACCATTGCGAATATTAAAAAGCTGAAGCAATTATGAGGAAACTCATAGCGACTGTTTTTGCTGCCATATTTTTAGTGGCCGGCTGTGCTCAAAAAGAGTTGGTTAAAACCATAAAATTAGCGCATGGCCTTGGCGTAGAACACCCTGTTCACGAGGCTATGGTGTTTATGGCTAAGGAGCTTGAAAAGAATTCCGAAGGAAAACTGCGCATTGAAATTTACCCCAGCAGTCAATTGGGTTCTGAACAACAATGTTTAGAATTGCTTCAAATTGGAAGCTTGGGAATGACAAAAGTTTCGGCAGCAGTGCTCGAAAACTTCTCCCCAGACCTTAAAGTCTTGAGTTATCCTTATCTGTTTGAAAGCGCAGAGCATAGATTTAAAGTTTTTGATAGTGAAGTCGGCAATCGTTTGCTTTTGGGAAGTCAGAAATATTGGCTCCGCGGGCTGACTTATTTCGATGCTGGTGCCAGATCTTTTTACACCAAGGATAGATTAATTAAGAAGCCAGAGGACTTAAAAGGCTTGAAGATCAGGGTGATGCAAAGCCCAACGGCCATTGATTTGGTGAAACGACTTGGTGGTTCCCCAACGCCTATTTCTTGGGGAGAACTCTACACGGCTCTTCAGCAGGGCGTGGTAGATGGCGCAGAAAATAACATTCCAAGTTTTTACAGCTCTCGACATTACGAGGTCTGCAAGTTCTTCTCGGTAAACGAGCACTCCGCGGTGCCCGATGTTTTGATCATCAGCACTTTGGTTTGGGATAAGCTTTCCGAAGAAGAAAGAGGGTGGCTTACCAAGGCAGTGGAAACGGCTACGCAATATCAACGAGAGCTCTGGGCCAAATCTGAAAAAGAATCGCTTGAAGCTTTAAAGGCAGAAGGAGTTGAAATTTATTATCCTGACAAATCGCTTTTTGAAGAAAAGGCTGCAGGCATGTTTCAGGATTTAGCAGAAGAGAATCCTGAGATGTACGAAATAGTGAAACAAATCAAAGAACTGAAGTAATGAGGAAGTTGCTGGACAAATCGCTGGAAACGGTCATCACGATTTTGCTCGTTTTGATGACTTTGGATGTACTTTATGGTGTAGCCACAAGGTATATTCTCAACAACCAAAGTGATTGGACAGACGAACTGGCTCGCTATTTAATGATTTGGGTGAGTATACTTGGGGCGGCTTACGCTTCGGGCAAAAACCTTCATATTTCTATCGATATTTTACCTCAATATTTATCACAACACGGCAAACGCTGGCTTCGAATTGGCATTTCCATTACGGTAATTCTTTTTGTGCTGGCCGTTTTTGTCGTGGGTGGAATTCATTACACTTACATTTCCTTCAAATTGGGTCAGGTTTCGCCAGCGCTAAAAGTACCTGTAGGCTATGTTTATTCTATTCTCCCAATTTCTGGCCTTCTTATTTTTTATTATAAGCTGCAGGATTTGAAAGCGGCTTTTCAACCCCAAAATTATAACTGATGGAGTTAGCGATTCTGATCCTGAGTTTTATAATCCTTATCGGTTTAAGGGTGCCTATCGTGTGGAGTATCGGTATAGCAACTTTGCTGACCTTGTTGGTAACGGTGGATGGACTGCCAGCGATTACCACCATTTCGCAGCGCGTAGTTACGGGTATTGACAGTACATCTTTAATGGCCATTCCGTTTTTTATTCTGGCGGGCCATATCATGAACAAAGGGGGGATTGCCAAGCGATTAGTGGCTTTTGCCAAGGCTTTGGTAGGTTCTTTGCCAGGTGGTTTGGCTCATGTAAATATTGTTTCTGCCATGCTTTTTGGTGCCATTGCCGGTTCAGCTGGGGCTGCCGCTGCCGCTATTGGTAGTTTTATGTCGGAAGAAATGGAAGAAGAGGGCTACAGCAAAGGCTACGGAGTAGCGGTAAACGTAACTTCAGCTACAACTGGCTTAGTGATTCCTCCGAGTAATATCTTCATCATTTATTCCTTGGCTAGTGGAGGTGTCAGTATTGGTGCACTCTTCTTGGCTGGCTATATTCCTGGAATTCTTACGGGATTGCTGCTGATGTTGGTGGCTTACATTTGGGCGAAAAGAAAGAAATACCCTACAGGGAATCGTGCTTCATTTAAGCTTTTGGCGAAAACCTTTCTTCAAGCTTTGCCGAGCCTTTCACTATTGATTGTGGTAATGGGAGGTATTGTTGCTGGGATTTTTACCGCCACCGAGGCCTCTTCAGTAGCAGTGGTTTATTGCCTTATTCTCACCATGGTTTATAAGGAAGTAAGCCTTAAAGAATTGAAGTCCATTTTGGTGGAATCGTCAACCACAATTTCCGTAGTGATGATGTTGATTGCCATGTCCATTGCCATGTCTTGGGTGATGTCTTATGAGAACATTCCTCAAATGCTAACCAGCTTTTTAATGGAAAGCGGTTATTCGGCCTTGGTGACTTTGCTAATCATGAATTTGGTGCTGCTATTTGTCGGTATTTTTATGGATATGACACCTGCCGTACTCATTTTCACTCCTATTTTTCTGCCTGTGGCAACGGCTATCGGTATTCATCCAGTTCATTTTGGAATTATCATGGTGCTCAATCTTTGCATTGGCTTGTGTACGCCACCAGTGGGTTCGGTTTTGTTTATTGGGGTGAGTGTTGCCAAAACTTCTATTCAAAAAGTAGTGAGGCCACTTTTGCCACTATTTGCTGCTATGCTAATGGCTTTGGCGTTGGTGAGTATTTTCCCTGAACTCAGCCTTTGGTTGCCAAGGGTGTTTGGCTTTTTGGATTAGAATTGAATAGTCAAAACTTACTTTTTCCTTCTGCTAGAATCTCTCACAACCAATTCGGTTTTCAGAATGGTGATTTCTGAAACGCTATGATCGAAGTTGGCTTGAGAATGTTCTAATATTCTTCTGGCCGAAATTTCTCCCATTTTTATGGCGGGATGAGTAATGGTAGAAAGCGCAGGATCTACGATTGAAGCCAAAGGATCGTCATTGAAGCCAATAATGGCCAGTTCTTCGGGGATTTTTACGCCCTGTTTTTTTGCATACATAATGGCGCTTACCGCAGCCGTATCGTTGGCAGAAAAAATGCCATCTGGCGGATTGTCCATGCTCAGCAGTTCTTGGGTGGACTTTTCACCTTCTTCGAAACTGAGCGTTTCACAGTTAATGATCAAACTCTCATCAACTTCCATATTGGAATCCCGCAAAGCGTGAATGTATCCCTTCTTTCTTTCAGCATAAACATTGCGATGCTGAGCCCCGGCAAAATGAGCAATGCGTTTGCAGCCTTGTTCAATCAGGTGTTTAGTAGCTTCGTAACCAGCCGAATAATTATCAATAATTACATAGTACGAGTTGAAGTTCTCAGGCACACGATCCACAAATACGATAGGAATTCCAATGTCTACGAACTGCTGAAAATGCTCATAATCCGTGGTTTCCATGGCAAGCGAAACCACCAAGCCACCAATTTGACTATCGAAAAGTACTTTGGCGTTATTTACCTCATTCTCATATTTATCGTTGCTTTGGCTTATGATCACGTTATAACCTGATTGCCTGGCACTTTCTTCAATGCCACTAATCAGCGATGAGTTGTATGGCCTATTGATTCGCGAAATCATAATGCCGATGGTGTTTCGCTGGTTGCTTCGCAAACTTGCCGCCAACGAACTTGGCCGATATCCCATTTCCTTGGCCGCTTCTTTAATGGCCTTAATGGTTTTTTTGCTAATGCTTTTGTGGTTGTTTAGAGCCCTGGAAATTGTTGAAGGAGAGTAGTTTATCTTTTCAGCCAGATCGTAAATGGTGACCTTTTTCTTAGGGATCATATGCTTTGGGTTACGAAGGTTCTAATTCGTGTTGCTTTCGGAACGGTTACGAAGATAAAGAACGACAGAAAGATTTCCTCCAATTATTGATTCATTCACTGCACTCAAATTATTCTTCTTTTATTACGCGTTGAATCTAATATATTTAAAAGATAATATAATTATGCAACCGATTGTGGTCTTTATATTTGATCATATCACCCTCAATTTGAAAAAATAATGTATTGGATTGGCTACGATATTGGAAGTTCTTCGATTAAAGCTTCGCTCATTCATGCAAACGATGGAAGTGTAAAAAAATCTGTGCATTACCCCGACCACGAAATGGTAATAGATTCGCCTAAGGTGGGTTGGGCCGAACAACAACCACAGCTTTGGTGGGCAAATGTTTGTCAAGCCACGCACAAACTGTTGATGGAATCTGGTGTGGATGGATCTAAAGTGAAGGGCATTGGTATTTCTTATCAAATGCACGGATTGGTTTTGGTAGACAAGGATTACGAGGTACTTCGGTCTTCCATCATTTGGTGCGATAGCCGTGCAGTACAGATTGGGGAATACCTTTACCAGAAGTCGGGACCTGCGAAGAATATTGAAAGAGTATTGAATTCCCCCGGCAATTTTACTCTTTCCAAACTTAAATGGGTAAAGGAAAACCAGCCAGAGGTTTATGAAAAGGTGCATAAGTTTTTATTGCCAGGTGATTTTATAGCGCTAAAACTGACTGGGGTTTGTTCCACTACCATTTCGGGTTTGTCCGAAGGAATAATGTGGGACTTTAAAGAAAATGAACCCGCGTATTGGCTTTTGGAAGAAGCCGGGATCGATCGAAGTTTGATTCCAGATGTGCTGCCTACTTTTTCCGATCAGGGTAAAGTAACTCCAGATGCCTCTGCAGAAACAGGTTTGCCAGAAGGAATACCGGTAATGTATCGGGCTGGCGACCAACCGAATAATGCCATTTCACTCAATGTGTTAAATCCTGGAGAAATTGCTGCAACAGGTGGTACTTCGGGAGTGGTTTATGCCATTTCCGATGTAGCACAAACCAAAGAAGGGCAGCGAATCAATTGTTTCGCCCATGTCAATCATTCTTCTTCCGAAACCAGAATTGGCAAAATGCTCTGTATCAACGGAACGGGGATACAATACAGTTGGCTGCGCAGTCAAATTTCGCATCAAATGAGCTATGCAGAAATGAATGCTTTGGCAGAAAAGGTAGAAGTTGGCGCTAATGGCTTGAGCATTCTTCCTTTTGGAAATGGAGCGGAAAGAATGCTTTACAACCAAAATAAAGGGGCCAGAATTCTGAATTTAAACTTCAATAATCATAGCAAAGAGCATTTGCTCAGGGCTGCTTTGGAAGGAATCGCATTTGCCTTTGTGTATGGCATTCATATTTTGAAAGAAGATGGCGTGGATTTGACTTCCATTAAGGCAGGAAATGACAATCTTTTTCAAGCTCAAATTTTCTCAAACACCATCTCCACGCTTACGGGTTCGGCCATAAAAATTGTGGAAACCACTGGAGCAGTGGGCGCTGCACGAGCTGCAGCTTTTGCCGCAGGCGAATTCTCTTCTTTTGAAGAAGCCACCGCTACCGATAAGGTAAATTCTATCAACGAGCCGTTGCAAAATAAAGCTCCGTATGAAGAAGCTTACGAAACTTGGAAAGACAATTTGAAAGAATATATAAACTGATTAAAACATAACGCGCATGACACTTATCGGTGAAAAGGAATATTTCAAAGGGATTGGTAAAATCTCTTTTGAAGGCAGGGATTCGGACAATCCCTTGGCCTTCAAACATTACGATGAAAACAAAGTAGTGGCCGGAAAAACCATGAAAGAGCATTTCAGGTTTGCCATCGCCTACTGGCATACTTTTACAGGCGTTGGAGGCGATCCGTTTGGTGCTCCAACTCAGAGCTTTCCTTGGCTTACATCTTCTGATCCTATTCAGCAAGCAAAAGATAAAATGGACGCTGCTTTCGAGTTTATCACTAAAATTGGCGCTCCTTATTATTGCTTTCACGACTTCGATTTGATTGCCGAGGGTGCCACATTTGATGAGTCGACAAAACGTTTACAAACCATCACCGATTATGCCCTTGAAAAGCAAAAGGCGTCTGGCGTAAAATTGCTTTGGGGAACTTCAAATTGCTTTAGCAATCCCCGTTTTATGAATGGAGCAGCCACCAATCCAGATTTTAATGTGGTGGCTTTTGCGGGTGCTCAGGTTAAAAATGCCCTGGACGCAACCATTAAATTAGGTGGCGAAAATTATGTTTTCTGGGGTGGAAGAGAAGGTTACATGTCTTTACTGAACACAGACATGAAGCGCGAGCAAGAACATATGGCTCGTTTTCTACATATGGCGAAAGACTATGCCAGAAAGCAAGGCTTTACAGGTACATTTTTTATAGAGCCAAAACCCATGGAACCAACCAAACATCAGTATGATTTCGATTCAGCAACCGTTTTGGGCTTCTTAACCAAATACGATTTAATCGATGATTTCAAACTGAATATTGAGGTGAATCACGCTACTTTGGCTCAGCATACATTTGAGCACGAACTACAAGTGGCTTCTGACAATGGCCTTTTGGGTAGCATTGATGCCAATCGTGGCGATTACCAAAATGGTTGGGATACTGACCAATTCCCTGTGGATGTTTATGAGCTTACGCAAGCCATGCTGGTAATTTTGCAAGCAGGAGGTTTTCAAGGAGGCGGAGTAAACTTCGATGCTAAGATCAGAAGAAACTCTACCGATTTGGAAGATATTTTTTACGCTCATATAGGTGGAATGGACGCTTTCGCACGCGCGTTGGTAGCCGCTGATCAAATTTTAGAGAAGTCACCGTATTTGGCCATGAGAAAAGAGCGATATGCTTCTTTCGATTCTGGAGCAGGAAAAACTTTTGAAGAAGGAGGTTTCTCCTTAGAAGATTTGGTTTCTCACGCAGCCGCCAACCAAAATATTGCGCCTACCAGTGGCCGTCAGGAATTGTATGAAAATATTATCAACCAATATATAAGCTAAGTCTTAAATTATGGCGGGTATTTGCTTGTATCTGCCTATTTTGTGCTTTGCTGAAAATCATTTTTTTCGAACAAAACTCTAACATCTTGAAAACAGAAGAAAAAATTAATAATCTCTACGTCATTGGGATTACCCTAGTAGCCACATTGGGTGGTTTCCTTTTTGGGTTCGATAGTGGCGTAATCAACGGAACCGTTAAAGGGCTTCAAAATGCTTTTAATGCCGAAGATATTGGCAGTGGTTTCAATGTGGCGTCTATGCTTTTGGGCTGTGCTGCTGGTGCATTTTTCGCAGGTAGGCTTGCCGATTTGTATGGCCGTAAATCAATGCTGATTATTTCAGCTGTGTTTTTCATTATCTCTGCTTGGGGATCGGGTATTGCGACTTCATCAGGAGAATTCATTATCTACAGAATTATTGGAGGTTTAGCAGTAGGTGCTGCTTCCGTAATGGCTCCGGCTTATATCAGTGAAATTGCACCTGCAGAGATACCGTGGTGCACTGGCTACCGTACAACAAATAGCCATTGTGCTTGGGCTTTTCTTTTCATTCTTGAGTAATTACCAATTGGCAGACGTTTCTGGTTCAGCAGAAAACGTTTTATGGTGGGATTTCCAAACTTGGAGATGGATGTTCTGGATGGAAATTATTCCTGCTGCCATCTTCTTCATCAGTCTTTTGTTTATTCCTGAAAGTCCCCGCTATTTGGTGGCTAAGCGCAAACATGCCAATGCTGAAAAGGTATTGAGCAAATTGTATGGCAGTGTGGTTGGTCAAAGAAAAGTGAATGAAATTGATGCCTCTCTTTCTAAAGAGAACCGCCAACCAACCTTCTCTGACCTTTACGATAAAGTAAAAGGTAGAATCAGACCTATCGTTTGGATTGGAATTGGTTTGGCTGTGTTCCAGCAGTTTGTGGGTATCAATGTAGTGTTTTACTACGGTGCGGTGCTTTGGCAAGCCGTTGGGTTTGGCGAAAGCGATGCCTTATTGATCAACGTGCTTTCTGGCGGATTGAGCATTTTAGCTGTAATTGCTGCGCTTCTTTTGGTAGATAAAATTGGTCGTAAGCCATTGTTGCTGATCGGTTCTATCGGAATGAGTGTGGCTTTGGCTTTGGTAGTTTACTCATTTACCACAGGTTCTTTAGTGGCTGATCCTGTAACTGGCGAAGAGACATTACAATTGAGCGATGCTATGGGAATGTTAGCCTTGATTGCCGCGAATGCTTATGTGGTATTCTTCAACGCTTCATGGGGCCCTGTGATGTGGGTAATGTTGGGCGAAATGTTCCCAAATCAGATTCGTGGAGTTGGTTTGGCTGTAGCAGGTTTGGCTCAGTGGTTAGCGAATTTCCTTGTAACCCTTACTTTCCCAATTCTATTGGGTTCGGCTGGCTTGGCTTTCGCTTACAGTTTGTACACCATTGGCGCTATCATTTCCATCTTCTTTGTGGCCAAATATGTGTACGAAACCAAAGGGAAGGAATTGGAAGAAATGGAAGGGTAAATCCTTTCAAAAAATATATGCTAGAAGCACAGAGGCAGATCATAACGACCTGCCTCTGTTTGTTTAAAGTGTATAGAAATCAAAAACTATTTTTTAGCTCTTTCAAAAATCATGGAAGAAAAGTACTTAACACCCGTTTTGATACACGACTTATCTACCGCGAAATTTGGTGCGTGAGGCATGGAAATTATACCTTTTTGGTAGTTTGAGCCACCCATTAAAAAGTACGTTCCAGGCACTGATTCTTGAAAGTAAGCGAAGTCATCACCACGGCCATCAGGTATTTCGCCATACAGCGGAAATGCGCTTTCTGCCCCGTATAAATTCGCTATGGTCTGAATGCTTTCCATAGTCATTTTTTCATCATTATCGATGTTCCCGCGCTCCACAGAATAGGCAATTTGTTCAGAATCGAAGTTGATATCTTTCAGCTGATCGGCATAAGGAGAATCGGCAATTTTCTGCTTCAATAGTTTTGGAATTGAACTCATTAGGGCTTCACTGCTCGCACTCACAAAACCCGTTACAGTTAATTCATTAGGTTTCTCACTCAGCTTGAAATTCTTTTGCGTGGTAATATAATTTTTGAAAATCGTGTTCGGATTACCGATGCCGATTTCAGGGCTCATCAAGTTTTGAACATCCCAAAATTTGCTGTCGGGGGCTACGGTTTGAAGTTCTGCCATGATTTGCTTGGCAAAGTCAGTTAAGGCTTTTGCGTTGCCCGAATTTTTGAAAGAGATATTTACCTGTTTATAGTCAGCATAGAGGTAATTGGGCTTGGAAGCAACCAAACCAGCAGGCATGGGAGAAATGTGCATGGCATAAATCTCTTCTGGCGAAATCATTTCAAACAGGCCGTCATTCAGCATGGCTTTGGCGCCTGTATAAGTTTCTTCCGAAGGTTGAAAAATAAAATAGACCGTTCCGCTCAGCTGATCTTGATGCTGCGAAAGCGCATTGGCAATGCCCAAGGCAACTGTGGTATGAATATCGTGACCGCAAATGTGTTGAACACCTTCGTTTACCGAAGCAAACTCACCTGTTTCCGAAGTACGGGTTGGTAGGGCATCGATATCAGCGCGCCAAGCGATTTTCTTGCCTGGTTTGGCTCCGTGTAAAATGCCAACTACGCCATAACCGCCAATGCCGGTTTTCACTTCCATATTCAGCGCTTTTAAATACGAAGCAATAAATTCAGAAGTCCGCTTTTCATGGCCGCCAACTTCTGGAAATTTGTGCAAATTCCTTCTGACACTAACCAAACTCTCGAAAATTTGGTCGGTATGTTGTTGAATGTTTTGATGGATATCAGCCATTTGTGCGTGGTTGATAAACCCGCTGAAAATGAAAAAAATAACGAAAGCTGATTTGAATAGACGCATTGGGTTTTGAGTTTTTTCGGTGATCATGAAACAAAGATGAGCCAACTCGAACTTTTAGTGCTGACACATATGTGACAAAATCATTTTTCTGCCAGTCTTTTTCTAATTCTACTGAGTGATTGCCTTTCAATGCCCAAAAAAGAAGCTAAATGCGTAAGGCTAACCCTGTTCATCAAGTCTTCATTTTCTTTTAGAAAATTGAGATAACGCTCTTCGGCCGTATTGAACAGAAAGCCTTCAACGCGATCGCTTAAAATCGTAAGCACTTTTTCTGCGATCAGCCGACCTTGCATTTCGCTGTTTTGAAACTTCTTGTAACAGTCTTGAATGGCCTCATAAGGTAGGTTTACAATACTACAAGGTTCGAGGCACTGCATAAAATATTTGGTTGGGCGCTGCCGAATAAAGGCAGGGTAATCCGTAGCGAATTCTTTCTCTTTGGTAAAGCCTGTGGTAATTTCGCGGCCTTTGTCGCTTAGATAAAACCGCCTGATTAAGCCAGAACAGACAAAACCCATTTGAGTCTGAGTTGCTCCGCTTTCTAAAAAGAAATCGCCTTTCTTAAGCTCGGTTAAGTTTAAATTCTGACGGATAAACGCCAGTTCTTCAAGGTTTGAATAGTTGAACTGATCCAAATACATGTCGAAATAGCTGTCGCGATTGGCGCTCATTTTATGAAGTGCGTTTAGATGATTTACAGAGTTAATAATAAGAAAAAATGCCCAGAAGGGTGGGGCTGTTTTCTTAAGGAGTTAATCTTTTATGTATTAGATGAATGGCTGAGCTTAAGCAAAGTTACACTGACATTGGGTAACTGTACGAGGGGATTAAAAGACTTCATGAAGAGCATTTAATTGCCTAAGACTTATTGCGTTGGTTCAGATTAATTGACCATATTTTTACCACTCATACCATTTTTTATTATATCCATAAACTTTTGAATTACTTGGATGTCCAATCGAATATCAACCACATTACTATGAAACGACAGAAATTTTTATCTCTGCCCGGGATCGGCCGAATGATCCTAGGCATGGCTGTTTTGTTGACATCATCGATGCTCTACGGACAGCAAATCGATTTCAGCAAAATGGAATCTTTAAAGCCACGAAACATTGGTCCAGCCAATATGAGTGGTCGAATTACAACAATCGATGTAGTTCGCAGTCAGCCGGAAGTTATTTATGCCGGATCTGCCTCTGGTGGACTTTGGAAGTCTGAAAGTGGTGGAATTGCATGGAAACCGATCTTCGATTCCGAGCTTCCTCTTTCAATTGGTGCGGTAGCCGTTAGCCAGAAAAACCCGGATGTAGTTTGGGTGGGAACTGGAGAGGGTAACCCAAGAAACAGTTTAACCGGTGGTTATGGTGTTTACCGAAGCCTTGATGCCGGAAGAACTTGGCAATTGATGGGTTTGGAGAAAACCAGAAACGTACACAGAATTATCATTCACCCAGACGATCCAAACACGGTTTACATTGGTGCAATTGGTTCTCCTTGGGGTGATCATGAAGAAAGAGGGGTTTTCAAAACTACCGATGGCGGTGCTACCTGGAGCAAGATTCTTTATGTAGACAAGATGACAGGTGTGGGAGACATGGTGATGGATCCTTCTAATCCTGATAAGATTTTCGTGAACATGTGGCAGCACAGAAGAGAACCTTGGTTTTTTACTTCTGGCGGACCTAGTTCAGGACTTTATTTGACATTGGACGGTGGGAAAACCTGGACAAAACAGTCTGCTGAGAAAAACGGCATCCCTGCCGGAGACCTTGGTAGAATGGGTTTTGCCATTTCTGCAAGCAATCCTAACAGAGTTTATGCCCTGATCGAAGCGAAAGAAAATGCACTTTACAGATCGGATGATGGCGGTTTCCATTGGGAAATGATCAACAACAAGAGTGAGATTGGTAACAGGCCATTCTACTACTTCGACCTATATGTTGATCCGAAAAATGAAAACAGACTTTACAGCATTTACACTTATGTGAGCATGAGTGAAGATGGAGGTAAGTCTTTCTCAGAGGTAATGAGAAGAGAATTGATTCACGTTGATAATCACGCTTATTACATCAACCCAGACAATCCGAAATTCATGTTGCTAGGTAACGATGGTGGTTTGGCCATTACCCGCGACATGGGTAAAACCTGGCAGTTTGTAGAGACACTTCCTGTCGGTCAGTTCTATCACGTTGCGGTAGATAATGAATTCCCTTACAACGTTTATGGAGGTCTTCAAGACAATGGTTCTTACGTTGGTCCAGCCTATGTTTTGACTAATGAAGGAATCAGAAACGATTACTTTATGCCAATTGGTGGTGGTGATGGTTTCGATGTGGTGCCAGACAGAGATGATAGCCGTTATGGTTACTCTATGTCTCAGCAAGGTAACGTATCTCGCTACGACAGACTTACTGGTAGATCTAAGTTTGTAAGACCTACTCATGAAGATCCAAAAGTAAAGCTTCGTTTCAATTGGAATGCTGCCATTGGTCAAGACCCATTCGATAACAGCACCGTTTACTTCGGTAGCCAGTTTGTGCATAAGAGTACAGATAAAGGAAATAACTGGACAGTAATTTCTCCAGACCTTACTACCAACGACTTTACCAAGCAGAGACAAGATAAGAGTGGTGGTTTGACAATTGATGCCACAGGTGCAGAGAACCACACGACAATTTTGGTGATAGAGCCGAGCCCACGCGAAAAAGGTGTAATCTGGGCCGGAACTGATGATGGAAACATTCAGATTACCCGTGATGGTGGTGCTACATGGACCAACGTGATCGGAAACATGAAGGGTGTGCCTGCTGGTAGCTGGGTTAACCAAATCAAAGCTTCAACCTATAACGATGGTGAGGCTGTAGCGGTAATCAATAACTATCGAAGATTCGACTTCAAACCTTATTTGATGCGCACCAAAAACTATGGTAAAACATGGGAACCTTTGGTGAAAGAGTCCGATGTATTCGGTTATTCATTGTCATTCATTCAAGATCCTGTTCAACCCAACTTGATGTTCTACGGAACTGAGCATGGTTTATATATCTCAATCGATGGTGCTAAAACATGGTCTAAGTTCAATAACGGTTATCCTAACGTTTCTACCATGGACCTGGTAATTCAGGAAAGAGAAAGCGATTTGGTAATCGGAACATTCGGAAGATCAATCTGGGTATTGGATGACATCAATCCTTTGAGAGTATTGGCATCTAAAGGTCAAGGAAATGTAATGGCTGCTAAGGTCACTGCTGTTCCTGCGGTAACTGCCTATCAGGTAAGCACCCGTTCGGCTAATGGCCCTGCTAACCCTGGAAGCTCAACTTTTGAAGGTGAGAACAGAGATATGGGAACAGCCAGAATTAAGTTCTTTGCCAAAAAACCTGCTATGCCTGAAAGACCAAACCGAGAAGCTGCTGCTGAAGGAGTTCCTGCTGGTAGAGGTCAATTCCCTGGTGGACAGGGAGGTGCTTTCGCAGGAAGAGGCGGTCTGGGTGGTCCTGGTGGCAGAGGTGTCGCTAGAGGTCCTCAAGCCAAAGTAGAAATCTTCAATGCTGCTGGTGAGCTGATCAGAAATTTCGATACTCCGGTAGAAGATGGTTTGAACGTAGCTCAGTGGAGGTTTGATGAGAACCCTCCTGAGGGAACTGAAGAACAGCAGGGCGGAGGCGGATTCTCTCGATTTTTCCGTGCTGGTACTCCTGCATTGCCTGGTAAATACACTGTGAAAATCACTGTTGATGGTGCCACTGATGAGACTACTTTGGAATACAAAATGGATCCAAGAGAAACTTTCAACATGGAGGCGCTTATTGCCAGAAGAGATGTGTTGAAGGAAATCGGAATCATTTCAAGCCAAGTAACCACCTTGTCTGGTAAGGTTAATGGAGATATTGAGACTGTGGATAAGGTGCTCACTGCGCTTCAGGGTAAAAAAGGTCCAGAATATGCAGAGTTAAAAACCAAGAGCACTGACATCAAGAAGCAACTGGAAGAACTTCAAGGCCTAATCGGTCGTGGAGGTAGAGGCTTCTTTGGTGGTGGAAGCGGTGATGGTCCAACGCCATTACAAACCGAAGTATTCTCTGTATTGAGAGGTATCAGCGGTTCTTTTGATGCGCCTACTGAAGCTCAAAAAGTTTCAGTTAAAAGACTAGCGGAGAAAAAGGAAGAAGTAGAGAAGAAAGTAAATGATTGGTATGCTGCAAATTGGGATGCGTACCTCAATGCGGTTAAAGCGGTGAGCTTCTCACCAATCGGAAATGAGTAATTAAGACAATTGTTGATGATAGAAAAAGGGAGTGCCTAAAGGTGCTCCTTTTTTGTTTGGTGTGTCCCGACCTGAAATAAGTTGACACCATTAGGATTTATTATGCGGACAGGATAAGAAACAATCAGCTTGTAAGTTGAGGTAACCGATCAGAAAGGTTAAGAGAGAACTTTGAGGAACTAGTTTTAGCCCCCATCTCGTCTCTTCCCCCATGGGAGGAAGACGGTACAGTGTGCAACTAAGAGCACTGTCATTTAATTCTAGCAGTGTATAGAATTGAGAAATAGAAGTATTCGAATTGACGATACTAGCTTGTTTGAACTATTACTTATATAATTTTAGGGGCACATACTTGTCTCTTATTTTTTTCAGCGCAATTACTAAAAATACCAAAGAAATCAATTCTAAGAATGTTTCCGGTAATAGGTAATTGTTTTCTTCATCTCCAAAGAATAAATAACCCAGAGTAAAACCCAATGAAACGATTTGAAGGAAGGCAAAGGCTTTTAAAGCACCAATTGATGAATCTTCTACTTTGAATAACTTTACAGCCAAACTGAGGCTATGAAAGACTAATAGCAAAAGAATAGCAAAGATAATTAGATTTAAAATCATCAATTCATCTTCAGAGAATCGCGATTCTAAATTAAGTCTACTTTCTAATGCCCAGAATAGATAGATAGGAATGGATGTCGCTATTAACCAATTGATATTAATGGTTGCTTGTTTAAAATTTAGAATATTGGATAAATAGCTTTTTAAACCTAGTAAGACTCTAATTGACGCTGTCATAGTCATGAATACTAGTATGCCGTATATTTTTCCTTCATTGTTTTCTGTGTAATCAAGAAATCCGATCACTATTGTTAATGCAAGTAAAAACCAACCGTAGAAGACGCTATCCACGATTCGATTTAAGTGTTTTGTTTTTTTATCAGAGAAGGATTCTACATCAGGTATTGGAGGAGGATTTTTGCTAAAAAGATGTTCAAACTCTTTAAGGTTTTCTGCTTTTGTCCAATCGGTCATCCCTTCTTTCCAAACTAAAGTTTCCGGCTTAACTTTTCCGGCTAATTCCTTTATTGAAAATGGTCCTGCTTTAGCACCATTTTCTGCGTAATACCATTTTTTATCCATTAATTATTAAGTTTTTGCCTTGGCTAGATGTAACTAACATCTAGATTCAGTGGTCTATGGTTAAGGAAGATGTTTCCCCGAAAAGCACAGAGAGTGAAAGGTATTGTGTGTTTTCCAAAATGAAGAAAGGGATTTTGGGAGAGATATGCAATAGAGCCCCCCATCTCGTCTCTTCCTCCGTAGGAAGAAGATGATACAGAATGCAACTAAGAGCAGTGTCGTTTAATTTCAGCAGAATGTGCTTTCCCTCTCTCCCGAGGCTTCGGGAGGAGATGGATAAAGGGGAGGGACAACTTACCCATGTGGCTCTGGCTACCGCTTAATTCAGTGTAAGGAATCTCCATGGCTGGTGCTATTCGCGTTGAATAACCTCCTGCTTTCTCGCAGCACAACTTTGAACATTAAACCTTGAAATGCTTCTCCGAAGCATTTACGTCAATTGCCGTATTGAACCACTTCCTGCCTGAAGATAAGTTTGTAGTGTACAAACTCCCTTGCACCTATGCGTTTCGAAAACCTAGCTTTCTTACTTCTGTTTGTCCTACTGGCCGCTTTGGCCTGCGATCCTAAAAAAGAAGATATTGATCCAACCGTTGAGGCCGCGAATAACATTCAGTTCCGTGAGTTGATGCCCCCTACGGCATATGCCACTGCTACATCCATTATGGTCAGCCCGAATGAGAAGTATATGATCTTCTTCGGTGCCCATCAACCATTCTACTCAAAGGATGGAGGGCAAACTGTTCAGCAGCTATATGTATATGGCAATGCAGATAACATTCCCATCAACATCAGCAACGAGGGCCTTTTTGTGTATGGTGGAGGTGTTTACGATCTCGATAACATCCGCTCCGGTTCTGCGGCTATTGACTATGCCACAGGAGTAACCGATTCGGGCAAGTTGGTCTACATTCAGAATGATGGAGCCAATGGCAAAACGTTCTTCATGGAAGAAAACGGAAGCTATGTGAGCACTGGCGTTCGCCTGGAAATAGATCAGGATTACTATCTCGGTACATGGGGAGAAAAAATGGGTTTCTTCGATTGGAGAACCAGAACCATTGCTGAGTTCGATGCAAGCACAAAAACCTATACTCAGACTACTTTGGCCGACATGAACTATTCCAGACTATATGGGCCTGGAAACAGCCGGAATAAAATTAAAACAGCCTACAGCTACGGTTATTTCGCTTATGCCAAAGAAGGTGGCGTAATCATCGTTACTCCGGAAAAGGAAATTCGATACTATGACTATCCGGATGACTACCGCATTTGGCAGAATACCGAGGGCGGTATGAAGCTCTATAAGGATCATGCCTATGTGAATATTTTCGATCGATGGGGAAATAGCCGAATGCATATGGTAACGGGCAATTCCGTAGAGCCTGTCGATCATAATTTTGCAGTTTGCCATGTGGGCGAAACAGTCTATACTCAAGGCTTTATTGAGAATGGCGACAGATTCAGAGGCGGGATCATTAAAACTGTGAACGGCCGTCAGGAATATCTGCCATTGGATATGGGCTATCGGTATCCATCTGGCTATATGTTCGGAAAAACTTATATGGTTGGCGATTATGCCTATGCTGAAGATAAGGTGTTCGATACCAAAAGTGGTAAATATGCTACTTCTCCAACAGGTGAGATCACCAGCATCTTGTACGATGGTGGAAGAACTATCGCTTACACCGAAACCGGTACTTACACCACAGCCAATGGAAGAGATTGGAACTTGGCTAGCACCAATCCTCCCGCTCCCGAACTCGTAACCAAAGGAACCGATGGCGTTTACCATGCCCTCACGATGGAATTAAAGGTCTATGTGTCTCCTAGTACTCAGGCAAGAACCTATTCAACAGATTTAAAAGCTTATACCTCAGGCAACGGTATCGACTGGACCGAGGTGTCTGGCTCATCATCAAATCACCCGGGCTATGGTCCACGCCTCATCAGTTCTGATGGTGTGGTTTATACCACAGATACCAATGCAGGAAGTATCGGATCAGCAAAGTTGAGTGAAGACTTCGGGGTGACCTGGCAAGGGATTCTGCAGGGTAAGAACCTGACCAAAAATGAGCCGCTACCTGATGGATTTAAAGTCAGTCAGTTTGAGTTGAGCTCAGGGAAATTTATGTCCATTGTATTTGAATTCAATGGGCAAATGGGGATTTCGGTCTGCGATAGCTCAACTGGTGGATGCACTGATCAAATGCTCGAAGTAAGTTTTGATGCCTCTGATATGTATCAGCACGATGATGAGATCACCATCACGGCCAATGACGAATTTGTGTTCAACACTTTAGGTGGTATTTACATTTCCAGCAGCTTGAAATAACCATGAAAGAGCAACTTCCACTTTCACCAGAAGATATTAATAAGCTCAGAAAGCAGCTTATTCCTATGCTGATTTTTCCATTTGCCGTAGTAGCCATGTTTGCCGTGTTTTACAAGCTGGCTTTCGGCAATATGGACGAGAGCTTTTTTCAGGACGGCATCAGCGAGAAGATTTTCATGGGTTTTGGGGTGCTGTTCCTGAGCATTCTTGGCTACATGGTCTGGTCTTCTGTCATCGACATCAAAAGAGGGTTCAAATACCGGGTTACCGGTGTGGTAACCGACAAGCGACTGAATATACAGACCTCAACTTCACCTGGTTCTGCCGGTGGAAGATCAGGAAGCTCCGGCACCAGTTCCAGTACTACCAAACACTATTACCTCTACATCAACGATGAGGAATTCTCGGTAGACTATAAGAACTATACCCGGGTAAAAGTGGGCTCTAATGTGGTGTTAGACAGAGCGCCAAAATCAAGACTCACACTCTCTTTAACGGTCTTGTCTAAGGAAGAGGAAGATCCACAGGCTGCGAATAATATGCGCACGGAGAACATCAGGTTTTTGGAGAGCCAGATGCAGGAAGAACGTTTTAACGAAAAGGATTTTGAAGCACTGAAGCAGATTTTCTGGAAACAAGCCAGAAAGAAACTACTGTTTATGCTGCCCTTTGTGGTCATCGTTTTTGGAATGATTACCAACGGACTTCTGGGCTTCCTCATCATTATGTTTCCCCTGTTTATCGTTCCCTTGTGGCAGGGGGTAAGCGCCATGCGCAGATGGGGCGAATACATCAGAAATAAGGGCTATGCCCACAAGCGGGGAGTCACGGCTTTGGTTGAAGACAAACTCACCGTTACAGGCAACCGCAGAAGAGGAGTAAACAAAGTCATCACCACTAAAGGCATATTACCGGTAAGCACTGTGCTATATGATCAGCTGAGTGTAGGAGAGAAGGTGATCATTTTCTTTCCCAAATACGGCAAGCAACCGCTGAGTATTATGAAGCTGAGTAAGGAAGAGTTTTATCTGTTTTAGTGATTGGGGAACTGGGGAACTGGGAAATTGGGGAATTAGGTAATTAGGAAACTTGGTTTTTTCATCCTGAGCTTAGCCGAAGGATCGACCAGATTGAATTGTCATTGGTCAATTGTCAATTGGTGGACTAGGGGATTGGTAGTCAAGGGTCTGAGAACAGAAACAGTCAATTCAAACCGTCATTCAGACCCCGATTTATCGGGGGAAGAATCCCTCCAGGGTTTTGGAATCTGCTGTGGTAGTGAAATTAAACCGCAGAGATCGCCAAGAGCGCGGAGTTTACCCTGGAATCGAATCAAGTTGGAATTTGAGCTTTGCCCCGCCTCGCCCCGCCCCGAAGTATCGGGGCCTCGGGGTTGCCCTTTTGGAGTTTAATCAATAGTAGTCTTTAGTTGAGTCACAGGTTAGTCCTGTTTAATTGAGAAAGGCAGCACGGACGGTGCTGCTTTTTTTGTATTGCTCCTGAGGTTTAGTCGTCAGACCACTAGTTTGGCTACTTATGGCTTTATCTCGCGGCTTATGAGCTGTTGGAGTCTACACTAAAACCCACAATCTGAGTGGTCAGACGACTGGTGCTGGGGTGTTGGGTAATGGCAATGTCCACCCCCAACCCCCATGCCTGAGGCATGCAAGCACTAGTTAAATCCGAGGCAGTTGCGGCTTGCACGATTGTCCTCCGCTGCGGAGCGTTACACTTCGCTCGGAGTGACAGTTTGAACAGGCCGCTATCAATACTTTGATTTATAGAGTAATTGTTTCTTCTATGTTCACTTGCTCCAAAAAAGTCTCATCGTGAGAAATAACAATCAAAGTCCCATGATACTCATTGATAGCGACAGTCAATATTTCTATGTTTTGAATGTCCAAATTGTTGGTTGGTTCGTCCAGCACAATCATATCAGGCGATACATTACCTATGCTTAAACAGCAAAGCATCAATCGCATTCTTTCTCCACCACTCAAAGTACGACAAGGCTTTTCCCAATCTTCTTTACCAAACAAAAAGCGATTGAGTTTGATTTTGACTTCGTGTTCTTGAAGAGCGGAGGAATTGAATAGCTGTGCTTGTTCATAAACCTTGAGCTCATCATTGAGTAGAGAATAGTCCTGGTCAATGTAAACTGTTTTGTTGGCCGCTCGGTACAAGGTTCCAGTTTCTGGTTCCAAACTGCCTAAAATCAGCTTGATTAAGGTGGTTTTGCCGGAACCATTTTGTCCCTTCAAAGCGATACGTTGGCTACTTGTAATTTGAAAACTGAGATTCTCTTTCCATAAGGGTTGGGTATGGTAGATAAAGTTGATGCCGCTGGCTTTATACAGTATTTTCCCCTTATGTAATGGTGAATTGTCGAAGCCGAACTTCATTTGATCTATATCGGGCAATGCAGAACGCAATTCTCTTAGTTCCTGAGAAATACCTCCAATTTTCTCTTGATGAGTGTTTTTAAGTTTGGAACCACTGTTTTCAGCATCGTTCTTCATTTTGTCCATTATGGCTTTGCCCATGCCGGCTTTAGTTTGCTTTTTCTTTCCTCTTGCATCCAATTTTTGCTGGCGCTCCAAGGTTTCCCGCTCTTTTTCCCGAGCTTTTCTCAATGCTTTTTCTTTGCTGTGAATGTCCTGACTCAAAGCATTGCTTTCTATCCGTTTCTGTTCGACATAAAAATCGTAGTTGCCACCATAAGTTTTGATCCCATTTTTGCTGAGCTCGCAAACTGTGTCCAGAAGGTTAAGTAATTTTCTGTCGTGGCTAACAACGAGCAAAGTGCTTTTTGTTGTAGTTATGAAATTGTACAACAGTTGTCTGCCTAAAACATCCAGATGATTACTTGGCTCATCTAAGAGAATAAGCTGGGGTTGGTGAATTGAAATGCCTGCAAGAAAGACCTTTGTTTTCTGACCGCCACTAAGTGCTTCCATTTTTTGATTTAGATCTAAATCGATTAGTTGCCAGTCACTTAATGCCTCGTTGCAACGCTCTTCAATGGTCCAGTCATCATTTAATACATTGAAGTTTTCCTGAGTAGTATTTCCTTGCAAAATCTCTCGAAGTGCATGGAGTTGTTTATCAATTCTCAATGCCTCAGCAACCGAAAGATGATTGTACTGACCGAAAATTTGTGGTATATAATATGGCTCAGAATCAATCTTTATTCGGCCGTATGGGCTCTGTAATTCATTTGCAATAATTCTGAGCAATGTGGATTTTCCTGCTCCATTGTTGCCGATTAAAGCGATTTTGTCCTGCTTATTAGCCGTTAGGCTAAGGTTGTTGAATAGTAAATCTTTGTTGGGAAGTATATATGAAAGTTGCTGTAACGCTAGCATAATTTCTTTCTTTAGATGGTTATAAATAGACAAGCCTCTTACAGCTTGCTGTCTTTAAATGGTCTGAAAGAAATTATTTTTCACATACGCTATTTGTCTGAATTGAGGTGCAAATATAAGGGTTCCTGGTTTTGTTTAGGGGACTATTTACAATTCTTTGGTAAAGTCATGAGTTTACTGGGATATTGTCGGTAACCCTCATTGCGAGGCGCAAAACGATCATAGTGGAATTTTCAACGTGGCAACTTGCCTGCGGCAGGCAGGTTCCTCTGTTCTTTGCACCTACATCTAAACAGACAGATTGCCGTGTCACAAGTTTGACCCAGGTCAAACTTCTTCCCTGTCTGCCGGCAGGCTTTAGGGCTGGGGTAGAAACTGAATCTAATTCTCTACCAATGACTACTGGCTAATGACAATTCAATCTGGCAGATCCTTCGGCAAGCTCAGGATATAAAAGAAACGTCCTTTGACCCATCCACTAATTCCCCAATGACTAATTAACTAGTCACTTTACGTCAATTGCCTTATTGAGCTGCACCATGCCAGAAGCTAGGTTTGTAGAAGTATTAAACCGTTTTGGCCATGCGTAGATTCTCAATTATAGCACTTCTTATTTCAGTCGTTTATTCCTCTTCCTTCGCGCAGCATCAGGTAGCAGATGTTGAAATCTTTGGCACCTATTATGAAATGAGTCCGCTGCTGATGGATAAGATGCGGAAGAAATTCTCGCTCGAATTGGTAAAGGATGGAGGAATGCTGGAGCTCGATAAAATTGAAGTGGATGGCGTAAAGGTAACTGCGCAATCGGATCTCCAAAACGGCAAAAAATACAAGAAGATTATCTTTGAAATAGGAGGGAGAAAGCTGGTTACCTCTGGCGTGATCATCCTATGGTCAACCAAGGAATACAATCAACAAACAAGGGCATATCAATATGCCATGCGGTACTTTAAAATATGGCCTGAAAAGGATATTCGCTTTTTGGAAAGCGGAAAAGTATTTGCTGAAAAAAAGCAGATAGCCAAAGAGGTAGTCACATATGAAGGTGGAATACCGTTTGAAGATGGGTCGGTAGAGTATTTCAGAGAGAATGTTCCACCCTACATTTATTCTGAGCGGCCAGATTCTACTGGAAGATTTTTGAACAAACAGGCAGTTACTCACTCCGGTGAATACCTGTTTAAAATGCAGACTATTGCTTCGTCTAAACCAGGTATCACCGACCCTAAAGTTGGCTATTATGTGCCAGGCGATTTCTATCCTCAAACCTCCATATTTAATGAGCGGAGAATTGCCTCAGATGCCTATGAAACCTCGGTGATTACGCTGATGAATGAAGATAGATATGTTGGTTATTCAACCACGGGTATTTATTACTCCAAGTCCTATGGCACCTTCACTGGCTATATGCTGCCATTGGTAGACAAAATTGGTAATGGATCAGTACTATTCAGGGAGTTCAATGGCAAATATGAATGGGCCTTGGTGGTAGATGGTGCCATTGAAATGACGGTGCCGGCCAATGAGGCAGATAAACCTCTGTTGAATGAGTTGATGAGCAGTTTGGACAATCGATTATCCAAAGCATCATTCCCCAATTATCCGATGAATGCACCGGAGAAAAAACAGGTCAGTTTGCGCTATGGAACGATCTTCGGTGAGCTCCAGACCAGAGATATCGAAAATCATTCAGGGTATGGAGTTAAGTATCATTCAACCGATTCCCTGTTTAAGGGCGATCATGGCTATCTGGAAATGGGCATTTTTAAAAATGGAAAGCTCGATGGTTTAGGATACAGAGTGAATATGGTGCATATCTATCACCCGGAGTTTCCTCACGATTCAGGTGATTATCAGTATCAAGCCTATGCCAAAAGGGTATATGGGGAAGCAGGAATATTTGAAAACGGAATATTGAAGGAGGGAAGGGTGATTGATATTCCCAACGACATCTTGGATCAATTTTATAACTATTGGTCTGACCCGGCTATTGAGGGTTTTGATTGGGTAGGCAGAAAAACAGTGCCGGTAGATACGCTTACTGAATATGAAACCATTCCCTATTCCTATACGCTTATGCCTAATTCCGAAGTGTATGTAGAAGCCTTAAACAGGAATCTAAAGGTAGTGCGATTCGACACCAATTTGAAAGCGCTGATAGTGATGGACGATCATGGTCATGAAGTCTCACTCAACGAAAATTCTGGCAGGATTTTCCAAAAGTACTTAAGCACAACATCAACCAAATACCTGTGCCCGACTACGGTAGAAAGGGCGAATTACAAGGAAGTAACCGTCAATCATGAAATTCCACACTATACCACATCCACACGAGTGGTGAAAGGCGAATACATTACCACTTACTACACTTCTCAGGTATACGATCCTATTAGGTATAGCACCAAAAAGATGGTGGTAAATAATTATGAAATGGTGGCTTGTCCCAAGTGTAAGGGGCAAGGATATTACTACGTGGGCTATACCACCGATCAGTACAAGCAGGTGGCTTTTGACAAATAAAACAATCTAGAATATGAGTACGCAACAGTTACCTCTGGAACCAGCCGACATCAAAAAACTGAAGCGAAAACTGCTGCCCTTTTTCGGTTTTGCTGTGTTTTCAGGACTGATTTTCGCTGTTATTGGCATTGCCATTTTAGGTAAATTCAAAGATCCAATGGCTTTCGATGATATGGCGCTTTATATCTTCATCGGCTTTGGTGTTATCTTCTTCAGTGTAGTGGGTTACATGATTTGGGCTGTTTTTGCCGACATAAAAGCAGGAGTGAAGCATCGTGTTAGCGGTATAGTCACCAATAAGCGGCTGAACGTTCATCAAACCCAAACGCATCATCATCAAACAGGTAGAGGCAACACTAGCAAAACAACCAGGCATTATTATTTGTACATCGATGATGAGGAGCATTCTGTAGAGTTTAAACACTACAACAAGGCGAAGGTAGGTATGCACATTGTGCTGGATAAAGCCCCAAAATCGAAGACGACTTTGGCTTTGGAGATCACAGGCAAGGAGGTGGTAGACCAAGAAGCGCACAAGGTTGAAACCGAAACCAGTAGCAAGTTTTTGCGAACTGCTTTTCCTGATGTAAAACTGACGCCAAAAGATGAAGAGGTACTCAAGAATATTTTCAAAAGTCAGCAGAAGGCGAGGTACATCTGGTTGGTGCCAACTTTGGTAATGCTCATCGCCTTTATATCGAATGGCCTATACGGATTATTGGTCTTCTTTTTCCCTGTAGTGCTTATTCCTGCCTATCAGTTTTATAAGATCATTCGGTCATATAGCAACTACCAAAACAGTAAGCGTTATGGCTATAAGCATGGAGTGCCTGCCATTATTGAAGACAAGACCACTTTTACCTCAAATCGATCTAAAAGTGCACAAAGACTGAAAACGACTATTGGGGTAATTACAGTTGAGTTTGTCACTTTCGATCAGCTACAAGTAGGAGACAGGCTAGTGGTTTTCAAACCGAAATTTGGCAAACAACCTCTCAGTATTATGACTATGGACCAGCAGGAGTATTATTTGTACTAATGTGATTGGTGAATTAGAATATTAGTCATTTGTCAATGGTCATTAGGTAATGGTATGCAGAATTATGGAATGAAAAAGCCATTTCAGACCGTCATTGCGAAGCTCAAAATAAACGAAGTGGAATTTTGCACCATGGCAATCTGTCTGTTCTTTGCCCTTTTGGAATTTAAGCAAAGACTTTCTTTAGTTGAGTAAGGCAGCTCGGACGGAGATGTTTTTTTGTAGATTAAGGTTGGTTATGCAAAGTATGTTTCAATATTCTTTACTAGGTCTTCGCAACTAATTTCTAGCAAATCTTCTCCAGATTTAAAGCTTTTATATAAAATATCATCTTTAATTTCTTCCTTAAATTCTTTTAGCTGCTCCCAATTATTCATAGCAGTTTTTAAGTTAGGTGAGTCAAATGACATTTTTGGGGCTTCGAGATAAAAGTAGGCCATACCAAGTGGTGAATTTTCTATTTCTTGATTTCTAATTGCAAACAAAAGTTCTTCTGCTGTCCCTGATTTTGAGCGCTTTTCACCAGTATTTACATCTTTTGTTGGGGTTCCAAGTTTATGTTTAAAAACTGCAAGGACAATATCTACTTGTTTTAGAATTTGTTCACTGATTATGTCTTGCCCATAGCCAGATTGAGTTGCCAATTCTTCCCAACCACGCACAATGATTCTATGTCCGCATCTAGCTTCATAACCCGCTCTTCTAAATTTAGATTCAAGAGAATTTAATAGTAATTCTCTTTCCTCTGCTAGATCGCCAGGGGTTGCAATGAGCACATGTATTTCTTTATCATTTATGGAATTTCTTGTCCCAACTTTTGACGGTTTAGCAACTACTGGTTTTGGTTTTTTATTTTCTGTAGTAGATTCATAGTTTGTGCTTAGCTTCAAATCTTCGATGATTATAATTATTAAATTACATAGACTTTTTACCCCCCTATTGAATGATCCTGCGTAGTAACTGTCATCTGAATCTCCGAAAAAAATCATTGGAGAATAATGGATGTTTTCTATTTCATCTAAATAATGACTGTTGTCTCCAAAAAATTTCCTTACATACATTTTTGCCTTTCCTTCAAGCGTATCAAAATTTTCCTTTGAATAATAGTTGACCTTTTGAAGTTTCACTAAGAGTTTCGTAAACAAATCAATTTGTTCTTTTATGTTCATTGCTTTCCATTTTTCATAACACTTTATAACAAGCTTATCTAAGCGCGATATATTTCTAATAAATTTCTAGAAGAGCGCATTAGCCTATCAAAGGGAGTGACATAATGTGCACTTCAAGGTTTCCAGAAAATCACAGAAGTCTAAAAAATATGCATGTGGTTTTCTTCTTGGAAGAAAAGAATTTAAGAGAATATTTACAAGAGGTGAGGTTTGGGAGTGTCGATGTTTGCATGTATCGTGCAAAACCGATGGAGATTCTTTCGGTCGTTTATTCGCCTAAGGGCTTATCTACTCCTTCATAATGACGCGTACCGAGGGTTTGTCGATTACCTTCATTGCGAGGTGCAAAATGAACGCAGTGGAATTTTGCAACGTGGCAATCTCCTGTTCTGTGCACCTAAGTTTAAACAGACAGATTGCTGCGTCACAGCTTTTAAACCAATGACTTGGGATAAAAGCTTTGTTCCTCGCAATGACGGCAAGAACAGATTTTATCTGTTCCCGGATCAATAAATTCCCACTATTCCCCCAATGTCCAATGACCATTGACTAATCACCCAATCCACTAATTCCCCAATTCCCTAGTCACTAATGACCATTGTCCAATGACTAACTAACTATTCACTTTACGTCAATTGCCGTATTGAGCTGCACCATGTCAGAAGCTAGGTTTGTAAGTATCAACTAGTGAAAATCAAATCATGAGAAAGCTTCAATTATTACTCGTTTTAATAAGTTTCTTCAGCTTTTCGGCTTTAGCTCAGGAAAGCATCAAATGCGCTAAAGGCGACTGTGAGAATGGTTACGGCTTCGCTACGATGCACGATGCCAGCGGACAGGAATATGGTTACCAAGTTGGCTTCTATAAAGATGGAAAACTAAACGGTGTAGCCAACCAAACCGGTACTTTCGGTAAGTTCTGGGGAACGTTCAAAGACGGAAAAAGACACGGATTCTTCAGTTATGAAAGCGATGGCAACCTCTATGCCTTCGGTCAATTTGTTGACGGAAAGAAAGAAGGCTTGCATATTATTCGTACACAGCAAGGCTACGATTACAAAGACTACAAGAATGATGTGCATGTGAGCAACAGTCCACTGCCAAGCACAGCAACAGCTCCTTGTGTATTGGGCAATTGTAATGACGGAAGAGGAGTAAAGATTGACGGAAACGATGCGGTTTACAGCTCATGGAAGGGCGGTGAAATTAACGGCATGACCATGCAGTTTCTACCTTCTCAGAGCAAAATCATCTTTTCAGAATACACAGAAGGTACAATTAACGGACTGCATATGATCTGGCATTTCGACAAGTCAGCAGAGATTATGCAGATGAAGGATGGCCAAAAAGAAGGTGAATTCCTGAAAAGAAAAACTGACAACACACACGAAGCAGCAATTTATAAAGCAGGTGTACTAACTACTTCATTTTAAAACATGAATATGAAGCGTCTATCCCTAATTCTCGCCCTGGCTTTCGTTTGCTTTCTGAGCAAAGCTCAGGTCAGCATTCCACCTGCCAAAATGGAAGCTCACCCTGATTATGCAGCTTATCAGCGAGCAAAACAGGGCAAAGATTATAATGCCGCATTGCGTGCCGCAGCCAACTTGATTGAGACCTATCCGGGCAATTCGGTGGCATTTCAATTGGCCGCAGCATCTTTTTATGACATCAATAAGCCGCAAGATGCCGCAGATTTTGTGCAATGGTCGGTAGCATACAATAGCTACGATAATGTTTCGAGCTTCTATGGTTTCATCTTCTCGGTTTTCGCTAAACGTGCTCAGGAGGTTCAGCAATATGTGCACACCATGCAGAATGTGGGTAAAGCAGCAGCAGATATGCAGCGTGATTACCAGAGCATGAGTGGCTACCTCAACTCATTAGCCAACTATCCTGATTTATCTGCCACGGTTCAAAAGTCGAAAGGGTATTTAGCGAATTATAATGAAGAAGGAGTGAAGCGAGCGAAAGCGGCTTATGAGAACTTGGCTTCAACACTTGGCGCTTCTTATGATGGGATTGCCAACAACGAAACGGCTGCCCAAACTTTAGCCGATTGGGTAAAGGCCGAAGAGGCCGTTAAACAAGGCCTCATTTCTCGAATGATGTATGTGGAGGCGCTGGTAAACATCGCCAAGATATCTGAGACGGTCAATTTTGAGTTCGGTCAGAAGTTGGAGCCGCATTTGGAGAAAATCGTATTCGACCAAACCAACTACAATATTGCTTCCAGATACAGGGCTTATGAGCGATTGGCTAGGGTGCAATCGGCTATGAAACGATGGGATAAGGTGGAAGCTTCTTCGAACCTTATTCTTTCCGATTTGAGTGGGAAGTTACCATCGACTGCAACACTTGCCAAAGCCTACTTCTACTTGGTGATGGCCAAAACTGAAAGCAGAAATTACAAAGATGCTGCTGCTTTAGCCGATTCATATGCGGCTCAATTACCTAAGTTGAAATCACCAGAATACATAGCCGAAGCCTATTATGTGATCTTGCGGGCCTATGCTTTCAACAAGGAAATAGACAAAGCTCGCGCCATGGCCCAAAGAGCTGAAAACTTCCTTAAAACTCCGGGGATCGAACAAATGAGCTATGCGTCTTATGTGAAGAATGGTCTTTCTAGCATAGCCAATTTAGTGGATAATGAAACAGTAGCTTCAACTGGAAATGCCTATAACGATGGCGTTCAACTGATGGAGCAAAAGAAGTATGCTGAATCGGCTGTTCAGTTTGAAAAGGCGAGGGCAGAAGAGATTGAATTGTTAGATAAAATGGATCCGCTAGAGCAGCGTGGCTACTTGGATAAATTCCAACGTATCAACGGATTTCTGGCAGGAGCATATTACGAAACCAAGCAGTTCGACAAGATCTATGATGTCATCGAATCGAACCGAGCTTATGCTTTGCTGAATGACAAACGAAGCGATAAGAAGCAGCTATCGCTGAAAGAATTACAGTCCGTTTTGGGCGAAGGAGAAGCCTATTTGTCTTTTATAGATGTGTCTAAGGGCACCACTTATGAAGGAACCTACCTGATGTGTTTGGTCACCAAAAATAATGTGATGGTGAAGTATAATCGTTCGGCAGGTGCTTTTACTGATTTGCTCACCAGTCAAAAAACTCAGTTGATCGAACTCGAAAAAGAACAGGCCCAAATGGAGTTTAGAAAGGAGAATCTCGACTACCTAAACGGAGCCAAAACAAGGGTGGCTAACACCTTTGCTAAGGGCGAATTCAAGTTAATCACCCAGTATTTGCGCAAGCATATGGAAGCCAAAGTGGTAGACGGTAAATATGTTTTCTACCAAAAGGAAAATGTAAACGATCTTCTTAAACGTTTCTATGAAACCTTTATCGCTGGGTTGGATGTGGACTTATTCACCGTTAGTAAGTTGACAATCAGTCCTGAAGGGTTGATCGGCACCATTCCATTCGATGCTTTGGTAGATACCAATGGTCAATACCTGGCCGAGCGTTTTGAGATTGGCTACATTCCGAGTGCGGCCATGCTTTACACACTGAGAAAGCAACCGAAAAAGGCTTATGAAATGAATGTGCTGGGTTTTGGAGGTGCAACTTATGATTTGCATTCGGCACAAAAGGCTCCGCTTAGTTCACTAGGAGACCTTGAAAAGCTACGTTACAGAGTGCGCGAAGATCTTCAAAAAGGCAAACCATTAGATTATGCCTTTGCGACATTCCAAACCGATAAGCCAATGTCTTACCTGGAAGGTGGACGAGAAGAGGTTGCTAGGATTCAGAAAATTGTTCCAAAAACCGATACACGTATGGATGCTATGATGACAGAAAATGAGCTGAAGCGAATGAGTGCTGCAGGCGAGTTGGCGAAGTACCGTGCGGTACACCTTTCAAGCCACGCGAGTGTGCATCCTTATGTATTCGACCTGAGTAGCATTGCCATGACAGTGAAGTCAAGTCCAGTGAATGGCGAAGACGGTATGCTGGTAGTAGGAGAGTTAGAGAAGCTGAATCTTCCGGTCGACTTTGTAATGCTCAGTGCCTGCCAAACTGCTTTGGGAGTAGAATCTCCTGGCGATGGCATCAAAGGCTTGAATCAGGCACTATTGAATGCAGGAGCTAACAGTACCCTCACTTCCTTATGGAGTGTAAGTGACAGCGGAACCATGTTATTGACTATTCACCTTTACAACCGTGTTTTCAATGGAAATATGAGCACTGCAGCGGCTATTACCGATGTAAAAAGAAGCTTTATCAAAGGTGAGTTCGAAGGGCATACACATCCGTATTTCTGGGCACCATTTATTTATACGGGGTATTAAGGGAAGTTGAGTTAGAATGTCAAACCGGAATTTTCCTTTGAAAATTTTATCAACTCAAAGGAAAATATCCGGAATCTCGATGAAGTTAAATCAGTCTTAAAAAGTCTTTAGTCGATGTCGGGTTCATTCTCTAGGTTGATTGTAATTGCAGGGTTCTTTGCCCTGCTTTTACTTATTCTATATGTACAGTTTTCGGAAAACGGAAAGATGAAAATGCTTAAAGCCATTCCAGCCTTTGCCACTGTTTTAGCCATTTGGGGGCTCTGTACCAGTTGGTTCTGGCTTTACCTTTTCAATCTGTATCTCAGTATGCCGGCTTTGGTATTAGCCATCTTGCTGAATGTTTATTCCACTTATAAAGCCTTGAATCCCAAGTTTGTCCGCATCAATTCTATTCTTATTCTATCTGCCTTTGTCCTTGGCGCATTGAGCTTCGTGTATTTTGATGTTTAGGTAGCTTTTTACCGTCATTGCGAGAAATAAAACCTGTGTTAACAAGGTTTCATGACGAGGCAATCTGTCTGTTAGGAGGTATACCGCCTTGAAAAGACAGATTGCCGCGTCACAAAATTTCACTGCGTTCATTTTGTGCCTCGCAATGACGGTTTGTAGAGACTTCTCCCGTTTTCAGCCCCGAGACTTCGGGGTCCTATCAACTATTTCCCAATTCCCCAGTCACTAATGACCATTGACCAATGTCTAATTCCTTTCTTCCCCGAAGTATTTAAGTCATTTGCCGTATTGAATGCCGTAGGACAAGCGGCTAAGTTTGAATGCTAGATAAAGATAAATAGTAGTCTTTAGTTGAGTCTCGGGTTTACACCCGTTTAGTTGAGAAAGCAGCACATACGGTGCTGCTTTTTTTAACGGATTGGCTAAGAAACGTGGGGATTTGAAGTGAATATCTTTTCGCCAAAACGAAGCTTCCTAAGAGATCGAAACTTGCGAGATCGCGATTCTCCCTATGTTTTATACCAATAGTTGCGGCTAGTTTTTTATTCTTCGAATAGTTTAGTTATCAGCCAGGTTGCTAAAAGAACTCCACCAATAGTCAATGCCGCATTAATAATGTCGTCTGTATTTTGATTCTTGATATAAGCTTGATATTGGTGCTCAGTAATGTTGCCATTGCGATACAGCAATTCGATATATTCCTTTTTATGATTTGAGTCCGCTTGCTTATTATCAATAAGTCTTTTTAGTTCAAGCAAGCGATTATAATCTACGTTATTCATTTTCTTGCTTTTTTATATTCTAACCTATCAATAAGTGTTGGTATCAGATCTTTCATTTGTTGACCGATTTGGTCGATGACCTGTTGTTGCAAATCGTCTTTTGCCTTTTGGTTTTGGAGTTGAAGCTTTAAATCTGAAATTTCATCTTTCAAATCGTCATGCCTATCTCTCACATACTCTTTAAGTCCATGGCGAGTTGCAAAAAATGAGAATAATGCTGAAGCTACTATTCCAACTATGTAGAGTACATCTTTAAGCTGAAATTCCATCCGATTCCATTTTAGTTAAGGTCATATCTGTCTTAATTGTATTCTGAATTCTTTGATTTTATATAGGCCTGATTGAATAATGTTTTTGTTGTATCCCCAAGACCGAATTTCAGATTTACAATGTTGGTATTCATCTAATCTCATTCTTGGGTCGAAAACTATTTCATCGATTAATTCGATTGGGTCGATATCGAATTTGAATAGGTTGTCGCAATGCCTTTGATGTTTGTTGTACATTATTCGAACTTCATTCTCATGTCGGAATGCCCACCTTTTGAAATAAAACGAAGAGGCCTGTCCCCAACCTGATTGGTCAAATATTTTATTGCTCATTCTTTCCTTGTCGTTGAGCATATTCAACAATTTCTTAGTTCCTTGGTATTTCACACGTCCTACAAATGAAGATAGATTATATTGGTTGCCGTTGATATTTCTATGTACTCCCTCTGTTTGAAAAAGTGGGGTAAATAGTCTTCTAACGGTGGATTTAATCTTAACACCATTTTTATCTGGTGAGTAGATTCTCCACATTGCATCACTTTCTTTTGTCAAAGACCAACACTGACCATAAAAGCTATCTCGAAAACCATTCTGAAACTCTCGTCCGTCAGGGAGGACACCCGTAGAATTTAAAATGAAGTTTTCAAAGGGATCATCCCAAAGCTTGGGTTTGACAAGTGTTACCTGGCTTGTTTCGAAAATTTCTCTAAGTCTGGCAAAGCTGAATATTCGATAAATACTCTTGTCGAGATCTTCTTCAGAAAGAAATATGAGGTTTTCGTTTTGCATTTTCTCTAATTAGCCAACACCCCTTCGTTGTATAACGCGCACTATTAGAATTTCTAGAAAAGCACAGGAGTTTAAAAAGTACGTGTGTGTTTTTCTTGTTGGAAGAAAAGAATTTAAAAGAATAATTACAAGAGGTGTAGGGTTGAGAGGTAGCATTAGTCGTTCGATCAATGACCTCCAACACAGCCTTAAGTTTTGGACTCAGCTGCCCTTACCATTCATTGGTCTGACAACTTGGTTGTTTGGTCGCTTACTTTGGGAGATGCTGAAACAAGTTCAGCATGACGTGCTATAGTTGGCTTTTGCGGTAGCCTTAGCTTTGAACTACGAACTATGAACTGAAAAACCGTTTTCCTAATCACCTAATTCTCCAATCACCCAATTCCCCACTTTTGACCAATGACTAATTACCAAACACTTTACGTCAATTGCCCTATGGAATAGCACTGAATGTCGAGGGATATTTGAACATTCAAATTCACAGAAACATGAAAACTCTTTTGTTCAGTTCGCTACTAATTCTCGGTCTGAGCCTTCAGGCACAAAACGTGGATAGTTTAACCACTTTGGCTAGTCAAGGGAATGTGCAAGCGCAGTTGAGTTTACTCGATTATTATATGGGGCAAAACAATCGCGCCAAGGCATTTGAGTATCTACAGGCTGCTGCTGCCAGTAATCATGCGCCATCGCAACACACTATGGGAGTGGTAAGTCAGCAACAGGGAAACTCTGCCGCAGCGCTCAAATTCTTAAGAGCATCAGCGGAACAGGATTATCTGCCTGCTATTCATGATTTAGGAGCTTTCTATATGAACGGATGGGGAGTTGAACCCTCGATGGAAGAAGCCATAAAACTATTTAAAAAGGCAGCCGATAAAGGGTATGCTGACTCTCAGAATAACATGGGAAATATATATCTGGATGGAGTTGATGTTAAGCAGGATTATAAAGAAGCAAAGAGGTATTATGAACTGGCAGCAAACCAAGGGATGCCAATGGCTCAGTTCAACTTGGGTGCCTTGTATATGGAAGGAAACGGTGTAGAAAAGAGTATGCCAAAGGCTGTTGAATTCTTTACCCAGGCTGCACAACAAGGGCATTTGCAGTCGCAGAAAAACTTAGGTGTAATCTATAAACTAGGAATGGGTGTAGAGGTAGATCTGGCAAAAGCACAATATTGGTTTGGAATGGCTGGTAGGCAAGGAGATGAGGACGCCATGAAAGCATTTCTCGAACTAAATAAAGGTGGTGGTCAATAAACCACAGTAAGGATGTCGGGTTCATTCTCTAGGTTGATTGTAATTGAAGGGTTCTTTGCCCTGCTTTTACTTTTTCTATATGTACAGTTTTCGGAAAACGGAAAGATGAAAATGCTCAAAGCGATTCCAGCCTTCACCACCGTTTTAGCCATTTGGGGGCTCTGCACCAGTTGGTTCTGGTTTTACCTTTTCAATCTTTATCTCAGTTTGCCAGCACTGGTTTTAGCCGTCTTGCTGAATGTTTATTCCACTCATAAAACCTTGAATCCCAGGCTTGTTCGAATCAATTCAATCCTGATACTCGCTGCCTTTGTCCTCGGTGCATTGAGCTTTGTGTATTTTGATATTTAAGGTTCGTCCATCAAGGTCTTTGAGGTTCATTACCGTTACGGCAGGTTTCGCCAGAAGAAGACATTCTGGTAATCCAAAACCATATCAAAAGACTTTTTCGAGAAAAAACTACAACAACAAATCATCGAGATAACTTCATGGATTCTGGTCTCTGTCTGGTGTCCCAAACTCTTAAGATTTGGATTTCATGTGGTTCTACACGGTAGAAAATTTTATAATCTCTGACCACTTTTGAGAAAACCTTTTGGTAGTTGGTTGGTATGCCAATGTGAGGGTAATTGGAGATGAGTCGAGCTGATTTCTCGAAAAGTTCTCAAGCTTTTCTGAGTATGTGTCAGATTTGTTGCGATTCAACAAGTACTTATAAATATCGGCACGGTCGAGAATGGATCGGGTTGTCCACTTTATTTCTTTAGCCATTGCTTAACCAACTGACTTGCTTCTGAATTTGAATACAAATTCCCTGCATCAGCGTCTGCAATGCCCTCGTCTATGGCTTTTTTTTCTGGTTCAGAGAGCTCCGAAGCATGTTCAATATCATATTCAAGCTCCACAACCCTCAGCAGTTCATTCAATAGTTGCGGATCATTGATACCGTTGACATGTTCTTTAATCCTTTCCTTAGCATTCATAATTTTCAATTTAATCATGTGCAGTCAAACTTACCAGAATGTTAGGGTAAATCTGAAGAGGCGTGCTCACAGTAGTGTCATTCGGGCAAGCGAATTTCGATAAACATATCTGAGTAGGTACATAACCATCGGAAATTCCTGTCTTTACCAACAGCAAGTTTAGGTGCTTTAATTTCCGTTCAGGCCTGAGAGGTGTTATTGTCTTATTCGCTAAATATAATGAACATAATTAGCTATAATGAGTCTTTATTAATCTCATGTACTGATGTATTATTACTTGAGATAGGTACTGCAATTGAATATGAATAAAAGAGTGAGTTTGTTGTTTTTGGTTCTGGCAAGTGTATGCACTTGTTGTACCCCTCCAAAAAATGAAGAGCATCAAGAATCTCTTCTCGATCAGGTAGTTCTTATCATAGACAAATGCCCGGATTATAGCATTTATAGAAATGAGCAAACAGATGTTTATAGCTCTACTGAAGATGACTTTGAAATAACCTCCGTTAATAGTGACTTGGTTAAACAGACGTATAAGACCAACAGCATTCCAACTCGAGACACCATTGTTTTCAAGTCCAAAGATGATTTTTTAGAGGTCGATCACATCTACAAATTTCATAGATATGTCAGTTACCTTTTTCAAAAGGGAGATACTGTACTCTTTACATATGAAGATGATTTTCCACGTGCCGAAATACTTAATCGTAAGGTGAATGAAGAAGAAGTTAACTACGAGGCTATCAGAAATGACTATTTACTTAATGATGGTGAGGAGTTTGACGGAGTGAGTAAATTCAATATTCATCCTGTAAGTTCAGTCAAAGGATATCTTGCAATTAGGGATCCACAAAGGAGTTCAGAAATAAGAAAGGGTATGATGGCTGATGGTCTGAAACAGTCGAAAGTAGAGTTAGAAAAGGAACAAATATTACTAGATTCACTTTTTACAAATCGGTTAATTTCTAACAATACAAAAGAATATTACCTCCAAAAGGCGAATGCCCAATATCAGTTTAATGAATACCGCTTCAATGCATTTTTAACAGAAAAATTTGGTGAATCTGAAATGAACTTGGCTAAATGGGAGATTAATAATACCTCAGATGGCAAGTACACCACTTACGGCTATTACAGTCGAATTCTCAAATATATCGAGCGGGAGGCTTTCTATTCAAATGTCAATTGGATTGAAGAGGTAAACAGACGTTATCCAGACTATAGAATTGTTTACGATTCTGTCAGAGCCAATCAATTTTTAACTAAGGGAGACAAAGACTTACTGCTATCCAAAAATATCCAGCTGATTATAGAGCATTTCTCTGTAGCCGATATTGACCGCTATTTTGCAAAGTTTGTTGGCGATATTGAAAACTCAGACTTGATTGAAAGTGTGGTTGCTAAATATGAGCAGGTTTTAAGTGCTGAATCTATGGCTTTATCTAATTATGTTAGCGATAAGACAAGCAAACCTTTTAAGCGTCTGACATTAATAGACAAAGATGGAGGAGTATCTGACTTTCGTGAATTATTGGACGAGAATAAGGGAAAGTTGGTTTATGTAGATTTTTGGGCTAGTCATTGTGTGCCCTGCTATGTGGCCATGCCGCATTCCAAAAAGATGATTGAAAACTATAAAGGGCTGCCAATTGCCTTTGTTTATATTTCTATTGATAAGGATTTTGCGAAATGGTCAAAAGGGAAGGCTAAGGCTGGTATTTCTGATTATCATAGTTCGTATATGGTAGCAGAAAACGATAGAGAAGGGTCGCTAATTGAAGCGTTGAGGATTAACGAAATACCAAGATATCTTCTATTCGATCAAGCAGGAGACTTGATTCAATACAGAGCATTTGGCCCAAGCACACCCGAAATAAGAGAGACTATTGATAGATACATTAATTAGTGTTTTTAGTCTTAAAACTAAGCTAGTCCGTATCAATTCTATTCTTATTCTGTCAGCTTTCTTCTTGGGTGCATTGAGCTTCGTGTATTTCGATATTTAGGATAGGATGACGGTTGACTGTGCAGTCTCGGTTACCGTCATTGCGAGAAATGAAACCTGTGCCAACAAGGTTTCATGACGAAGCAATCTGTCTGTTAGGAGATCTACTGCCCAGAACAAACAGATTGCCGCGTTACAAAATTCCACTTCGTTTATTTTGCGCCTCGCAATGACGGTTTGGAGAGACTTCTCCTGTTTTCCGCCCCGACACTCCGGGGTCCAATTAACTAATTCTCCAATCACTAATGACCATTGACCAATGTCTAATTCCCAGCTTCCCCGAAGTATTTAAGTCATTTGCCGTATTGAATGCCGTAGGACAAGCGGCTAAGTTTGAATGCTAGATAAAGATAAATAGTAGTCTTTAGTTGAGTTCTCAGGTTTACACCCGTTTAGTTGAGAAAGCAGCACATACGGTGCTGCTTTTTTTGTTAGCGGTTACGTGTAAGAAACGTTTAGCATTTCGAAACGATTCCCTATCAAGTTACAACTACATTTGATATAAACTGAAATGCTTGATAAACCGCCTAGAAATCAATGTTTTATACCGTGTGTTGTGTGGCTTGATTTATTTCTTGTCTCTTTATCAATCAATTTTTTACCAGCTTTTCTTTCTCCTTTCCAAAATTGACGTTTTAAAAATCCTCTAAGATGTCTTGCCCATTCACCTGATGTCGTTAATTGTCCCTTTTTCTTATGTGCCACAATCCTCAATCATTTTCCCAAGAGTCAATTTTATCAATGAACCAATCACTGTCAATTTTTACTAAAGTCAAGCCGTTTTTACCCCAATAATATTTTTTATTCTCGTCTGAATTGAACTCAAAATAGTCAATTGTAACATAAACCTTATTAGTCGAAATAAATTTGACGTCAATTATTCTAATCCCGTCAATTTGTTCTTGTCCACCAGTCCACCGATAATAGTTTCCGAAATCACAATCTGCCTGCTCATATTCATCTAAGTCCGTAAAAGTTGTTTTTTGAAAATCCGAGTATTTGACTTTTTCTAAATTTTCAATACAATCAGAATAGCTTTGTCTTTCTTTATTAATCAATGAGTTTGAAAATCTATGTTCTTTTAAGTTGTCAAGATATTTTGTGTTATCAAGAGTAGTCATTCCGTTTTTGGATTCTACAAATTTTGGCTTAAAATCAGAATATTTCTTTTCCTCAATCGAAGTCAAGTACCAATCATAAAATCCGTTTATAATCTGAGCAACTTTAATCGAATCAGTTGAGGGATAATCGGATGCTCTTAGATTACTTGAGAATCCAATAAAAAGAATCAGAATCCATCTTGGTTTAACTGTCTGTTTCATCGTTTGTTTTTATGCCACACAACGTTGTTTATCGCGCACTTTTATGCGTTTAATATTTCAGGTAATTTATAAAAGTGCACTATTTGAGTTTCCAGAAAAGCACAGGAGTTTAAAAAGTATGTGTGTGTTTTTCTTGTTGGAAGAAAAGAATTTAAAAGAATAATTACAAGGGTAGGTTGGTTTTGGAGCTTGCAATTGGTCGTCCGAGCAATTGTCTCCAACACAGCACGGAGTTTCGGCCTCAGCTGCCCTTACCAATCATTGGTCAGACGACTTGGTTGCTTCGAGAAGAGAGAGTAGGTGCAAGGCTGTAGGGATTCTTCGGCCGTACCTCTCACTCAATGAAAGTGTAGTGTCAGGGTTATAATTGTAATGATTTCGGACTAAAACCTTTCTTCGTCTGTTACTAAGCAATTTCGGTTAATTCTAGCTAATATCTCTATTTGTATATGATTGCTTTTCCCTAGCCATATGTTCTAGATGAGTTTTCTGACGATTCTTTACCAAGTTGAGCATACTTAGAACTTTGTTTTTAACATCAGAAACTATATCATTTAGCTCAAAAATATAATTGTTTTTAACACGAAGAGACCTCAATAAAAGGCTAATGAATAATAGAAGGATGCCAAAAATATATAGAAAATATTGAATGAAATCTTCCGGGTATACAATATTAGGATTCTCTTTTTCAACAAAGAATCTAAAGCTAAGCTCTAAATGTTGATTAAGGAAATGCAAGAAATCATTTGAAAAGAAAGTAGCTAAAACGAGAGCAGCGATTGAAATAAATAGGATTACATTAGAAAAGACAAAATTGACAAAAATAGAAAGAATTCTGCCATTCGAATTCTTTGAAATTATAGCCTCAAACTCTCCAACAGTCTTTAGGCTTTCCTCTAAATCTTTAATCTGGGTATTATACTCATTCTGAATTTCTGTATTTATTGATTTATTCATCATATATCCATTATTCGACTCTAGTCCTAAGGTTTAGATCCCTAAAGTTTACAACCTTCAGGTTCTGTGTTCTCTGTACTATTTGTAATACTATAATTGACCTTTCCAGAAAAGCACAGGAGTTTAAAAAGTAGGTGTGTGTTTTTCTTTTTGGAAGAAAACAATTTAAAAGAATAATTACAAGTGTAGGTTGGTTTGGCGCTAGCAATTGGCCGCCCGACCAATTGTCCCCAACACAGCCTAGAGCTTTAACCTCAGCTGCCCTTACCAGTCATTGGTCTGACGACTTGGTTGTTTGGGTGCTTACTTTAGGGGATGCTGAAACAAGTTCAGCATGACGGGGATGGTTGGCTTTTGCGGTGGATTTAGCGTTGAACTACGAACCATGAACTGAAAAACCGTTTTTCCCAATTCCCTTGGCCGACCCTTCGGCTGCGCTCAGGGTGAAAAGGAGAGTGGCTAGGTTTAGCACAGGCCAAAAGCCTTCCCACTCGGGGGAAGGTTTGGATGGGGGCCTTACTGCAAGGCGATGCAGATTCTTCGGTCGTGCCTCCACTTTGAATGACGCGGTATGGTTGGCTTTTGCTGTAGCCCCAACTTTGAACTATAAACCATGAACTGAAAAACCTTTTTCCGATTTCCTGATTAGCCAATTTCCCAGTTTCTCAATTCACTTGGCCGACCCTTCGACTGCGCTCAGGGTGAAAAGGTGAGTGGCTAAGGCTCTTATACTGTTTTCAGATTAACTGATATACTGATAACTCATATTCCAATAACCTAGTCAGGAGCAAGGCAATGGGGGATGCTGAAACAAGTTCAGCATGACGGGTTTGGTTGATTTTGCTGTAGCGGAGACTATGAACCATGAATTATAAACTGAAAGCTTTCACAAAGTTTCGGAGTCTCTAGGTATCATTCACTTTTGTCGCCCTGAAAAAAGTATACAGAGTGTTGTGTGCTTTTATTGTTCTAGCCCTAGCTGGTTGTATTTTTCTTCAAGTAAATCTTTGTACGCTATTTTTATTTTTTCTGATAAGAATGATCGATCAATCCAATCAATTGCTTTTGATTTATTTTTAATCATTCTGTTAAAACTTCCTTTGATCTGTTTAGGATTCAAGCCTAGGCTGTTTCCCAATTGTTCAAAATGTTCTCTTCTCAACCTTTTTTTCTTCCCAACCAATGTCAGCGCAAGTTCTTCCGGATCTTCTGGAAATATTATTGCAACATTCAGTAAGTCGTAAGCGCGAGACAGCACCCAGCCCGAAGGGCCTTCTATCATTGAGAAGTTCTTCAGGTGCATGTCATTATTCCCAGTTAAAAAGGAAAATATGGCTAGGTCAAAATAGAAGATTTTGTCGAGCAGAGGGTTGCTCGAGTAGCTGCCCAATGCGCTGCCAACTTTTTCCATAGAGCTTCTGTATTTGTCGAATGCTTCTGTAATTTGAAACATATCGATCATGTGAATCTTTGATCCATTTGGCGTTCGATCAATTCGTTTTGTGATGTAAGAGAGTTCGCCCGATGCCAATCGAATCAATGATGATGGCACGACTTGGATTCCGAAGGATTCGGCAATTCGCATTGTGACATGCTCGTTTTCTGGCATTTCAGGAAATTTATCCGAAGGAGGTTTGAAAATGTAATTACCTCCTAATGCCCCAACCACTGTCAGTCTTGTGCTTGATTCTTCTTGGTTTTTTTTAACTAATGACATGGATAGCTTTGCCTGAACACCAGGGACTGCGATACTTCGCTCAACCACATTTTTCGCGAGCTCATCCATTTGATCAAGGGAATATTCAATTTCTGGAGGAGTTTGTGTTCCAAAGAATTCCATCGAACATTTCTCGTGAAAATCATTTTCACCATCTACTGGCTTGTAGCAGTATAAGCATCTATTTCCCATCTTCTTCTATGATTGGTTCTACACTCACTGCCCCAATGCAATTTTGACAACAAGCCAGTAGTAAGCCCATACGATCATTTTTATTTATTTTCCAGTTTTCTGAAGCTATGTCAAGCAACCAACCTTCTGGAATCAATCCCTCGAAAAATGGGAAAAGTCGTTTTTCAATAAATGGCTCGGGCCTAACAGGCATTGTAAATGTGATAAAGTCATTTGAATGATCTTTTAAGTATTGCTCATCATACTGAAATACGTACTCACCGTCATCCGTTTCAGTAATAAGGCCGGCTAAATGATTCTTGTAAAATACTTTACCTTGTCTCATTCATTTAGGTCTTTACTTTTGACAGGTGCTAGTTCGTGCCCAAACATCTGAAGAACTAAATTTACCTTATCCATATTCAGGTTCGTTTTGCCCTGTTCGATTTTACGTATAACAGTTAGTGCAACTCCCGTACGCTCAGCAAATTCTTCCTGCGTGAGATTCACTTCCTTTCTTCGTTCTTTAACAAACTCTGATAGTTGCTTCATTATATGTATTTAAATATAATATTAAGCAAATTATGTAAATTATATGTAATTAGATATAGTTATGTGAATTGGAATTTATCTATATGCTTTTGCGTATAGATGTGTTGGGAAAAAGCACACAAGGGTTCTGGCTATGAGCAGGCGGGCTTTTAAAGCTACTTGCCTGTCAGCCGAGACCAAAGTTTGTTAAATGTATTATCGTTTCGTGTACCACTGTCCGCCCGCTTGCTTATAGGTGTTGTTGTAGCCAGTGATTTATTTTTTATTTTTTTCAGTCTGTCGATTGTGTTCTTGTCTGCGTTAATAATTCCAACGGTCTTATGTCTGCTGAATTGAGGTTCTGTTATTGTGGAAAGTTGTAAAGCTGAATTTGCGTATTCAGAAGCTTCTTCAATTTCTCCCATTCTTAAGCACAAGTTAGCCATTAACGTTGCATAGTAGAATTTTTGGTCGTTAAGTCCCAAATCGCCACCAGTCTCGTCAAATTTTGAAGTCGACAGTTTATAAGCTTCTTGAAGTTTTTCTTCTTGGTCAGAAAGCAAAATCGTCTCGCTCAATTTCAAATCTGCCAGTCCAGTTGTGCCGCTCCGTGTTTTCGAGTGATAATGGTCAGTTACAATTCTGAAGTGCTTTTCAGCTTGCTCATAATTTCCATTTTTCAAGTAATAGTCTCCCAATTGTTCGTTTCCATGTATGGTGCTAAAAGTTTCTTCGGGAAAATCATTTATAACTTGTTGCATTAACTGAATTCCTTTTTTCTGATTTTCAGTCTTTGGAGAGTCGAGAAGGTAACTGGCCTGAATTCTTAAATATTGAGCTTTATGATAGTTTCCACGTGAACGTTTCAGTCGAGTTTCAAAATCAGTCTCAATTTGGTCGTTCCAGTCTGTATTTCTATACCAATCTTCTTTGCTCATTCGTGTCTTTTTTCATTGGCTACAATGTTATCTAAAGCACACTTTTATGCGCTTTTTATTTCCAGTAGTTTATTAAAAGTGCGCATTAGCCAATGGGTACTGTGTAACGCGCATTATTTGAGTTCCTAGCAAAGCACAGGAGTTTAAAAAGTACGTGTGTGTTTTTCTTTTTGGAAGAAAAGAATTTAAAAGAATAATTACAAGTGTAGGTTGGTTTTGGCGCTAGCATTAGTCGTCCGACCAATTGTTCCCAACACAGCCCAGCGTTTCGGCCTCAGCTGTCCTTACCAGTCATTGGTCTGACGACTTGGTTGTTTGGTCGCTTACTTTAGAGGATGCTGAAACAAGTTCAGCATGACTGGGGGATGATTGGCTTTTGTGGTGGATTTAGCGTTGAACTACGAACCATGAACTGAAAAACCGTTTTTCCCAATTCCCTTGGCCGACCCTTCGGCAAGCTCAGGGTGAAAAGGTGGCTGGCTAGGTTTAGCACAGGCCAAAAGCCTTCCCATTCGGGGGAATGTTTGGATGGGGGCTTCTTAGTAGATGCCAGGCCGTGGGAGATGCTGAAACAAGTTCAGCATGACGTGCTATAGTGGGCTTTTGTGGTGGCCTTAGCGTTGAACTACGAACCATGAACTGAAAAACCGTTTTTTCCAATTCCCCTGGTCGACCCTTCGGCAAGCTCAGGGTGAAAAGGTGAGTGGCTAAGGCTCTTATACTGTTTTCCGATTACTGATATACTGATAACTAATACACTAATTCACCAGTTACCAATCTCCCAATTCCCTAATCAACTATTTTCCCTAATGACCATTGTCCAATGACAAATCAACCAGTCACTTTACGTCAATTGCCGTATTGAATGCCGTAGGGCAGGCAGCTAAGTTTGAATCATTGATTATAGACTAATAGAAAAATCATGAGACGACAAATAAGCTTAATAGCGGTGCTGCTTTTTACTTCGGTATTTGGTTTTGCACAAACGGTAGAAGACTTTAAGGTAAAGACCCTTGGTGCAGCCAATAATAATTATAGGAAAAGCCCCAAAAGAGTATTGATAGCCGATTTTCAAGTACAGTTTCAGACCGCCCTGAACTTAGAAGACGAGAAAAAGGGAGGCAAAATGTGGCGCAAGGGAATTAAAGGCGATGCTAAAGCTGAGCTTACCCTTGTACTCAATGGTCTAGATGCCGATAAACTTCAAGCAGTTACAGATCAGCTTTATGAGCAATATGTGGCCGACTTAAAAGCTCAAGGGTTTGAAATAGCCCCAATTGAAGAGCTTTGGAATCATGATGTTTATGCGAAAAATCGTGAAAAGCGGTGGGAACTAAAATCAGGTAATGGGCCAGAGCAAGGAAATGAGTATGGAATGATCTTAACACGTCCATCTTCTCAACAATTTGTTGTGGCCCAAAGACAGGTGAATAAAGAAAAGGGCTCTCCAATAACACAGTTAAGTGATTATGAAGCGAGCACTGAACGCAAGCTCGGACTAAAAAAGAACGACTTCATCTATAACAAGGTGGTTATTGTGGTTTCAGCTTTCGATAATGCTTTAAGTGAGACAGCAAGAGCCTTAAATAGACATACTGGATATGCTCAAGTAAAAGCAGAAACCAATTTCAAGATTGGTGAAAAGAGCTTTAACAGGTTCAACCTAGGCACTATGGTAGTGAACAAGGGCATAGAAGTGGCCGATGTTTTGGAAAAGCAAAAGTTCGATGCTTCACAAGCTGCAGACAGAGATAGAAACGGTACCGAAATCGGAATTCTAAGAGTTTGGGAGGTTGAAAATAGAGCAGATATCAATGCAGCTATTGTAAAGTGTGATCCAGAATTATATGCTAAAGGAACACTATTAGGAGCCGAGGCCTTTCTGAAAGCGACCATGCAGGCCATGGTAGATAAATCGAACTAGTTCCGTCATGAAAATTCTTCAACCAAAATATCTAGTTGTTTCTATTGTGCTGCTGTTCCTTGCTTGCGAAAGCAAAGGGCAGCAGGCTTTAGAAGCTTGTGGCGAAATAAAAACACTTGTCATAGACTCTGAATATGCGCAGAAGGCAGGGCTGCCAGAAATTAACTTCGAATTGGAATATCCTGCTGAAATGGAGTTTACTCCGGCCGTAGAAGGGCAAAAGAATTATAACTACGCCACTTTTGTTTCACATGATGAAGCTGGTAACCGAAAGGAAATGATCTCCATTGGTTACTATACTATGGATGGTAGTGATGAAGAGACAATGGATGCGCTGAATGAAAATTTGCTTGGTCAATTTCGTCAAATGTATGTCGATAACTTTGAGCTGAGCAGTGAGTTTCTGGGTAAAAAGGAGTTCGATGGCAAGGAGTATTCGATGTTTCAGACCATAGGGAAAATAGATAGACCCGAAGCTGAATTTGTTGGTTCCTATCATGTTCAGGCTATGCTTATTCGTCCCAAGCCAGAATCTGAAGCAGGTGTGGTTTTTATTTTCCAGTCGAATGAAAATTCTACCATCAGCTCTTTCGAAGATATTGGCAAAAAGGGCTGTTCCTCAATTATTTGGAATAGTTTGAAATTCAAAGATTAGTCAAATTCAATTTGTTGCCTATTTTTAGATAATGTCTTCAACCCAACGCCTCCGTTTTTTAATCGCGGTCATTTTTCTGCTATGCTCTGGTTTCCGCTCAATGGCGCAGAATATTACGCAGTCAGATATCGATGCGCTCAAAGATTCTCTGGCTTTAAAAAGAGGTAAAGAGCGAATTGAGTTTTTAGGAGATATAGGTTTTAAGTACCGAACTATTAATACTGATAGTGCCTGGCATTACGTTCGCCAAGCATACAAGGAAGCAGAGGCCTATGGTGACAAAGATCTTCAGGGTAGAATTTCAATGAATCTTGCTATTCTGAAAACCGAAGCTGGAGACTACGAAGATGCCATCAAATCCTATAAGCTATCTATGAATTTGGTAGACTCTACCAATGGTTCACAAACGCTGAGCTTTGTATATCACAACATGGCCAATGCTTATGAGCGAACTGGAGAGATTGATTCAGCTATCTATTATTCACTCCGAGCACTCAGGAGATATGAAATTGCCAATGACTCTCAGAGAATCGCTTCGGTGAAGCTGAATATTGCCAGCCAATACAGAAGTATTAAGGAGTATGAGCTGTCGGAAAAGGTGAATATGGAGTTGCTGGAAATGTACCGTGCTTTGAACAATGTGTTCTTCCAGGCGGCCATAGAAAACAATTTGGCCCTGCTAAATAACGATCAGGAGCGATTTGAAAAGGCGCTAACACATGCTCAAGAGTCACTAAGGCTTTGGCAATCGATCAACCAAAGGTTGGTGGTGGCATACAGCTACACCAATTTAGGAATTGCGCAAAAGGGACTAGGTCAGTTAAATGAGGCTGAAACATCACTCAAGAATGCTCTGGCACTTCAACAAGAAAGGGGAGATAAGTATGAGGTGATCTTTCTCAAAATGCACTTGGCGGATGTACTGAACCGAAGAGGGAATTATGCTGAAGCCGCCAACTTGGGAATGGAAGCTTATCAGGGAGCTGTAGACGATGATCTGCTTACTTTTCAGCAGAAAACAGCTTTGACACTGTCCAAGATTTACGAAAATCAACGCAACTATAAGGACGCGCTAACTTATATGCAAAAGAGTACTGCCGCTCAGGATAGTCTGTTTTTAACTGAAAAAGCTAAGGAGGTACTGAAGTTGAAAGAGCAATATGAAACGGAGCAGAAAGAGAACGAAATCTTACGTCAACGAAATGAGCTGATCGAAAGTGAGCTGACCTTGAAAAGAAGAAATAATCTGCTGATAGCCGGTGGAGGTTTGGTGATTGTGCTGTTGGTTGTCGGAATCTCCCTGATTAGAGTTCAGCGATTGAAAGCCGAAAGAATCAAGAATGAAGCAGCTTTGGAACGAGCGCTGGCTGAAGCCAAAGCACAGGAAAACCTGAAAGAGCAACGCATCAGAATTGCCAGAGATCTGCACGATAATATCGGTTCACAACTGACTTACATCACTTCGATTACAGATACTACCAGAAAAGGAATTAACAAAGGGGAAGTGTTCTTGGCTGAAAAGCTTATGCAGATGAAGCAGTTCACTTTGGTCACTATCTCAGAACTCCGTGACACCATCTGGGCGATGAACAAGGATGAAATCAGCCTGGAAGATATTCAGGAGAGAACGCAACAACTCGCAGCTACCATTCACGATGCAACTGATGATAGCATCAGGGTTCGCACCAAAAGTGAGCCAAGCGATAAAGTGCTGAATGCTTTTGTAGGAATGAATCTCTTCAGAATCATTCAGGAGTGTATCAATAATGCAGTGAAACACTCTGAAACGAAAGAGGTGATGGTGTCCTTCAAAGATATTGATGATAAGATAGAAATTGTGGTGCAAGACTTCGGCAAGGGCTTCGATACCAATCTTCAAGGTTCCGGAAACGGACTTTATATTATGAAGAATAGGGCTGAAAAGGCCGGAATAAACTTTAAGCTGACCAGTGCAGTAGGTGAAGGCACAAAGGTGGAGTTGAGGGTAGGTTAGTTTGAAGTTCAAGGTTCAAGGTTCAATGTTGGTTTGCAGAGAACTTGCATCCTCTGTTGCTGCATAGGGTTTGGTTGTCCCTCGCCCCGACACTTCTGGGTCTCGGGAAGGGTTGAGGTAGAATAGAGAGAGATTCAGAGGACGTTAAAAGTGTATCAGTACCGTCATCCTGAACTTGTTTCAGGATCAAGGAAAGAGAAAGTAAAGACTTAAAAACTCTAATCCCGAAGCATCGGGACAGGGTGACTAAAAGACATAAGAGCGAGAAATGAAAACAAGGTTGGCGATAGTAGATGACAATACATTCTTAGCGAGGGCTATCAATGAGAAATTGTCTGGTTTTGAGGATTTGGACATCAAATACACCGTCCATAATGGCAGTGAGTTTCTAGCCAAACTGGAGAAGAACCATAACCTCGATATCGTCCTGATGGACATTGAAATGCCTGTGCTTGATGGTATCGAAACCGTCAACATCGTCAAGCAAAAATACCCGCATATCAAAGTGTTGATGCTCACCGTTTTCGATAATGACGAAAACATCTTCAACGCTATTCGTGCCGGAGCTGACGGCTATTTATTAAAGGAGATAGAAGGAGAGAAGCTCTACAAAGCAATTCAGGAAACCATAGAAGGGGGAGCAGCCATGAGCCCGTCCATCGCAGTGAAAACATTGAAATTGCTTCGCTTCCCTGAGAAACAAGAGTTTTTCAAAATCGAAGAAGACATTACGGAATTAAGTACCCGAGAGCAAGAAGTTTTGGAACAATTAGCGGAAGGGCTGAGCTACACCATCATTGCCAATAACCTGTTTCTGTCACCAAGCACTGTCCGCAAACACATAGAAAACATCTACAAAAAACTACAGGTACATAACAAACTGGAAGCCGTTCAAAAGGCCAGAAGACAGAGTTTGATTTGATGGCTTTTCTCCATCGGAGTATCTCAAATCCCCATCAGAGTTTCTGACGTCCCTATCAGAGTCTCTCGCAGAGGACTCTGATGATTGAACAAGGCCTTCCTCAGAGTCCCTTTCAGGAGACTCTGAGGGGGATAGGGTTCACTACAAAAGTTGCGGCCACCGTCATTGCGAGAAATGAAACCTGTAAACTTGAGTCTTGAAACTTAGGGATGAAGCAGGGACAGATTTCGTGCCGAAGCAATCCCCTTGAAAAACAGATGGCATTGGTCAGTGAGATTACTTCATCACAAGTTTGACTTAGGTCAAACTTTTTCCTCGCAATGACGGCAAGAACAGACTGTTTTCGGTCTCTTTTAAGCATCAATTAGTTTATACCTAATTACTAATGAACCAATGACAAATGACAAATGACTAATTTACTAATGACCAATTCCCCAATCATCTAATTTCCTAACTTTTCATCCAGCCCCTTGATCTCTTCCTTATACTTCGAAGGCAGAATCAAATCCTTAAAGAAATTATCCAGGTGCATTGTTTTAGTCAGTTTATAGCCTGAGATGAGTGTGGGGTAGATAGATACCTTTTTGAAGCCTATTAGTTCATGCACTCTTTTCGGGACGATCATGCCCTGCAACCCCAATAGCATGTCGTACCGGATTTTCCCAAGCTGCTTCCTGTACTGTTCGAATAAATCTCTGGTATAACCACTGTATTTCAGATTTGCCATCAGATGCTCTTCTCTGGCAATTTCCCAGTGAGCAAAGTTTTGGGGTAAGTCAGGAATCTGCATGCCATTTCCAAGTTTGTTGAATACGCTTAGGACTTCCTCTTTTTCGACTTGAGTTAGCGGACGTTCCAACACCTCAAAGGCACGGATAGAATAATCGATGAGCATAAAAAGCACATCGCGATAGGCCCATTCAGGAATTCTGTAACCTCTTCGTTTTTCCAGGCTCTGATGAATAGAATTGATGTCTTGAATAGCCTTGTAAGCATCATTTTCCTTCGAAAAAACAATGCGTTTGGCATAATTGACAGTGGAAAACAAACGGCCAATAGGATCGGCCGGAAGCTTGCCGGTAAAGAAAAGCCAGTCCACCGATTTGCTAAGGGCAAATTCCGCTGCTCCACCGGCAAAAATCATAAGAATGGTGTCGCTATGTCCCCAGATTTGGCGAACGATAGAGCCTTCCTGTACGAAGTATTTATCTACTTTTTCTTCCATTTCAGAGACTGCAACATCCATTCTTTCAAATTTACATCATCCAAATTAACCGTACCTCTGACTTATTATATTCCAGTGAATTTCACTTTGCTTAATACCGGATTGCTGTATTCCATGGCAATCACTTTTCCCAACTCATTCCTTAAAAAGCGAACAGTCATTCTTCGGAATTGGAAAATGTCTTTGTGTACCTGCTGAAAAGGAATTCTCTGCATTGGTGCATGCTCCAGATTCATGATGATTCCAGAATCAGTAGCGCTTACTTTGAAGGTCGATTTGATGTCCTCGCTTCGATAACGACCCTCCAGGAGCTTCAGATCATCGGCCGATATTGGATCAGTCTTGGTCCGGACATAAGTAGTTCTTGTCCCCTCCATGGAGTTCAGGACGAATTGGTCATTGGAGTTAAAGTGCAGGCTGAATTCATCTGAAGACATGTATTCAATATCCCCTTGAGGGTTACTAAAATGGGTGGCATCGATGGTGGTCAGCAGTGAGCCACCGGCAATAGCCAGGCGACCATTGCCTGACACAAGCTGAATTAGGTCACCATTGGCTTCGTTCACAAAGAGCCCCATTTTACTATCTAATTGCTCTTTGCTAAGTTCTGCGGAAGGCGTAATGAGATGTTCGGGTTGAGAGATTTCTTCTTTTGGTATAAAAAGTCTGAAAATTCGACCGGCATAGGTTGCTCTTGCATCGGCAGCCTCACCTGCATTACACATAATGGCAATGGAAAGACCATGTTTTGGTAGTCGGCCCATCACCGATTTGTATCCGTTGGCGCTGCCTCCATGCCAAACCAGTTTGCCGACTTCAACCTCCTCTACAAAAAGACCTCTGGCGTATGATAAAACTCTTCCGTTGTTAAGTCTAGCGGGTTCCTGAATCTTCTGAGTAACGAATTTACCGAGATTTCCTTCAGTTAATGCCTGGTTCCAGATCAGCAGGTCGCTGGCGGTACTCATGAGGGCGCCTCCGCCACCACGGTCATTATCTTCCAAGATGGCCAGTTGCCAATCATCTCCACGCTTTTCATAGGCTAGAGCACGATTTTGGATATCTTCAGGGTGTTCAGTGTAGCTGGTTTGTTTCATTCCCAACTTATCGAATAGCCTTTCCTGAACGAATTCGCCAAAGGTTTTACCGCTTACGCGGGATACAATTTCCTTCAACAGTACGAAACCACTATTGGAGTATGACCATTGTTCACCCGGAGGAAAATTGAGAGCAGATTGACGCAAAACCATGGTCAGTGCGTCATCATCCTGACTGGAGAACATTCTAATCCCTGTCCAATCTCTGACACCGGAAGTATGAGTCATGAGGTGATCGATGGTGATTTTGTGTCCATAATCCGGCAATTCTGGAATATATTGGTGAATGTCGGCAGTCAAAGAGAGCTTCCCATCATCTACCAAAAGAAGAGTGGCAGCCGCAACGAATTGCTTCACCATGGAGCCGGCATCCAGCACCGAATTGATAGTTAAAGGGCTTTGGGTCTCCATGTTGGCCATGCCATAAGCTTTGTTAAATATGACTTCGCCATTTTGAGAAAGAGCACAGGTGCAACCTGGAGAATCGGCTTTAATCCACTGGAATACCTGATCTATTTGCTCAGTGTAGTTCTGTGCCTTGCTCGGTGCAGGACTAAGACTAATGATGATAATGATGATGAGTTTTTGAATTAGACTTGACTTCATTGTTGTTGATTTGATTTTTGACATTTGGGCTTAAATCCACTTTGAATTTCAAAGTGAGTATCTAAATTTTTTTAGTTCCAGTAAGTACCATTGAAACCGAGAACCATTCCCAGCCAAAGACTTACTACAAAACCGATTAGACCTATGATAATGGCCAGAGGCTTTTTCCATCCATTAAAGAAGAACAGCTGTTCAATGTAATAGAAGAATATTCCGCCCATGGCTGTGGCGATTGGTGTAAGGGTTAAGGGCTTGATAAACCAGAATTTCGACCAGGCAGGGTTTGCACTGTCTGCTGAGAAAATGAAAAGGGAGGTGAGCACCAGACCTACGGCTGCACCAATAAGCGCACGTTTCTCCATAGTGTCTAAGGAAGGAGGTGCTACTGAAGTATTTTCGTTTGTCATTTTGAATTACTTAAAAGTACTTTGAATTACAAAGTAAATAATAAAATCAGATTCAATGCAAGAGGAGAGGTCCAATAAGTTTTGAATACTTATAGTCGCGATCGGGGTATTACGACTAGTGGAGAATAAGTTGTTGTTTCACTTTCTATCAAAGTCTTGCCACCCCATGTTGTAATATTTGGGTTTAACAGAAAACTCAGCAGCACCCCAATCCAGATCGCCTGAAAATGGTATTCTGTACTCACCCCAATTACACACCTTGGACTCTGATTTACCATATTCTGTCCAAGTTCCAACGTACTGGTTATTCTTGAAGCGATCGGAGTAGTGTTTGCCGAGGTCAGAGTAGTGCAGATTTCCATCTTTATCTACATACCACCAAAGGGTAATGATTCCTTGAAATGTTCCTACATGTTTTTGTTTTGGATTTTCAGCGAATAGGTATTTACCAATAGCAATTCCCTGAGCCTTGAATCCTGCGTCTGCATACATGCTATCCACACCATAATCCATATTTATGAATTCTCGGAATTGCTCAATAATGATAGTACCCTCAAAATCACAGGTATTGTTGGATACAGTAGTGTTTCCCTCGATGAAATAAAGATTAGAAGTTCTATCACTTTTGTTAATGGATTTGATGTCTACTTTAATCCTCCGATAATCAGAACCGATGTATCCCAAAATTTCTGACTTTGGTGCTAAGGCCTGTTCTAAATTGAAATGTGAGTATTCTGATAGCTTATTTTCTGGCTTCAGTTCTTCAAACATAGGAAACTCCGGATTTTCGAGCATATTCATCCATTCTTTAGTTTGCTGGGCAAAAAGATTGGAGGAGATGAATAATAAGATCGTCAGGTAAACTCTCATGGTGTTTTGTTCAGTGTTTATATCAATATCCTTCTCTCATCTACCAATTTAGATTGAATTAACCGCTTCAGGTTTTTCCCTTTGGTTGAATTAACCCTTTCTAAGTATTTTGACAATTCGATTATAAACCACTTCGGATAAGGCCCAGGTGTCACCTTCAAAGTCGGTTGTGTTTGTAAATTGAATCACTACGGCATCAATATCTTTGTGGTATTTGGCAATGCTTTGGTAGCCTGCTGCCAAGCCTGTATGTTCATAAACATAGATGGAAGAATAAATTTCTTGCTCATCTTCTTTGAAAATAGAGCCGTCATTTAGTGCTCGTAAAAAAGTGCCTACATCTTCGGCAGTCGCCACCATAGAGCCGTAATCGGTTGTTTTAATATCTTCTTCCACACCCACATAATAGCCGCTCATAAGGTCGTCCATATTAATTTCATGAATTGAAGCGAAGGTGTTTTTTAGCCCAAGCGGTTCTAGAATAGCCTCTTTGATATACCCGAACTTACTTCCCGCTACTTTTTCAATCAGCATTGAAAGTAGAAGGTAATTGGTGTTGGAGTATTGGTAACCTGTGTCGGGAGCGAAGTTGGCAGGTAAATCCAGAACGCGTTCAAGTGCTTCTTGATTGGTTTTGGGAGGGTCAATCCAGAAATTGGGTGTGTCCGTTAAGTTGGGGATTCCACTGCGATGTTGCACCATCATCCGCAAAGTGATTTTATCCGCATTTTCAATTCTTCCCACCAGCTCAGGGAAATATTCGGCTAAGGTTTTATCGAGAGATAAGCGCTTTTCTCCCACCAATTTGGTAATAGCAAGAGCATCGTAAAGCTTGCCTATGCTCGCGATTTTGAAAAGCGAATGTGGATCGGCAGGGATTTTATTTTCCCGGTTTTTCCAACCTGCAGCATAAAAACCCGGCTCTTTTCCTGCTTGGTCTACATATACAATTATGCCTTCAAAGCCAAGGTCTGTAGCATCGGTAACTTGTTCTTGAACAGTGTCGGGAAGCGGAGTGAGCCAAATCATCAAAAATGTCCATGGCACAAAATACAATGAAGCGATAGTGCCTACCGCCAACACTATTTTGAGGATCAATTTCGATTTCTTCTTCGCCATTGGGTGATTTGATTTTAGGACGATTGCTTTTCGTGAATGTTGCTAGAAAATTCAGAGGCTTTGTACCGAAAATTCCCTTAACTATTTGCCCTTCTTCTTCAACTTCTTTTTAAGGATTTTGACAATTCGCTTGTAATTAATCTCTGCCAAATTCCAATTATATCCTTCAAAATAAGTTGGTGTGGTAAATTCAATGACTACTGCATCGATGTCTTGATGATATTTAGCAATGGTTTGATAGCCAGGGATTAAGCCTGTATGCTCATAGGTGTAAATCGAAGAATATATTTCTTGCTCACGGCCATTTAAAAGCGAACCGTCATTCAATGCTCTTAAGAAGGTGCCAACATCCTGGGCTGTGGCCAACATCCCTTGTTTTTCACCTTTCAAGTCTAGCGGATAGCCAACATGATAACCGCTCATTACACTGTCCATATTGACTTCTGCAACGGAGGCATACGTGTGTTTTAAGTTCAAAGGATCAAAAATTTCCTTTTGAAAATATTCATATCGGTTGTATCCAAGAGTTTTATCCATCAGTTCAGCAATTAGCGCATAATTGGTGTTGCTGTATTCATAATCTTCATCGGGTTCAAAGCTTGCGGGCTTATCCAACATAAGCTCAATACGCTCTTTATTGGTTGTTTTTGGTGCTGCCCAGTAGTTGTGAAGGTTGGTGAAGTTTGGGATTCCGCTGCGATGTTGAACCATCATTCGCAATGTGATTTTGTCGGCATTTTCAATTCTATCCTTGTATTCAGGGAAGTAGTCCGCGACCGTTTTATCCAGAGATAAACGGCCTTCATTCACCAATTTGGTGATGGCAACCGCGTGGTAAAGTTTACTAACGCTAGCCAGTTTGAAAAGAGCTTCTGGGTAAGCCGGTATCTCTTTTTTGGGATCGTGCCAGCCAGCAGCATAAAAAGCAGGAGGTTCTCCCTTTACATCTACATAGACGATTATGCCTTCAAAGCCTAAGTCGATAGCCTGATCGACTTGTCCTTGAATGGTATCGGGAAGCGGAAGTAAAAATGCTTTTAGAAGAATCCAAGGCACTAAAAATAAGGATGCAATGGTGCCAACAGCCAGCACTATTCTGATGATTAACGTAGATTTTTTCTTCGTCATAAGATGGTTCGGTTTTAGGACGATTTTAAACGAAATGTGATTTAACTATGGGAAACCAAAATGACCAGGTTGTCCTTTTCTAAAAATAGATTCTTGAAAAATCAGATCGAATATAGGGTTTTTGAAGAGATATATCTGATTTTGATAGGTAGGTTTGATTAAAGAGGGTTTGTATTCAGGCTGATATGAAGAAATTACTTTTGCCATTTTGGTATTTCACCTGCATTTTCTCTTTCAATGCAATTTTGTTTGTGTGCTTCGAAATTCCCAAAGCAGAGGGCGTCCAGCATGTCCTCTCGGGTCATAGATGGTTTAAGAAGCTTTTTCCGAATTACATCAGCGTTGTGGTCAACAAATTGTTCGAACCTCTGATATGCCCAAATATATTCCGTGTCTCTATCGATGTTCTTAAATTCATTGGGCATTTCTAGCTTAGGTGTTCCTCCTCTTACCTCAATTCCCATAAACTTTTTGGGTATTTGTCTCTGGTCAAAAATGAAAGGTGTGTAGATTCCAGTGAGATATTTTCAATCTGTTGCTTTACTAGATAGGTTTCCTAATTTTCTGCAAATAGTTTTTTCAGAAAATCTATCTTTTTTTCTTCTGCCCAATTATTGCCGAAAACCGCAAAATTATAAGCCAACTTGTTCTTGGTGCCATAAAGCAAAGTAGTGTTGGTGTTTTGACCACTGACTGCCCAGATTATGAAGTTGTCTTCAGCATGTTTTTCGGTTATTTTAAACCCCTGTTCTTCGTAATAAACTCTTTCCCATTCGTAAAACTTTCTAGTAAAGTCTCTGTCAGTAAGTGATTTATCGTAAAAGGGATACATGTCCAATGGGTTTAAAGTAACCGCAATAGAAGTAGAATCAACATCCTCAAAGAAATACTGCTTACTTATTTCGTAGTAATGAGTTCTTTTCCATTGGCCAGGAATGTCAATATTGCCATAAGGGAATAGCGTGAGCGTTGTAATATTGTTTGAGGCATCATAACTGTCGGCTACAATCGAAGAAGTTTTTGATGCCGTACAACCGAGCATAAACCCAATGAACAGAAGGAAGCATATTCGGTTTTTCATTTTAGAAGGAGATTCCTAGCATTTGCATGAAACTATCATTTAGCAAACGCAGGTTATACCAAATTATTCGTTTATGGGCTCCCATAGTTCAAGCTTATTGCCTTCCATATCCATAATATGAACGAACTTCCCGAAGTCATAACTAACAATGCTATCGAGAACCGTAACCCCATTTTCTTTCAATTTAGCGACTAGTGCTTCGATGTTTTGAACTCTGTAGTTGATCATAAACTCCTTTTTAGATGGAGAAAAATAGTCACTCTCCCTTTTAAAAGGTGTCCATTGAAGAGAGTTTACTTCCTCAGGATTATTGATGTTTCTGGATTCAAAACTAGAACTGCCCCAATCGTTAATTTCGAGCCCAAGGTTCTTTGCATACCAATCTCTGGTAGCTTGAGGGTCGTCAGAAGAAAAGAAAACCCCTCCAATTCCTGTTACTTTGGGTGTGTTGTCTTGCTCATTTTTTTGTGCTTCCATGTCTTGCGTGTTTTTGTTAATGGGGTTGCAACCCAGCAATATTGCCGAAATTGAAATTAAGAATATTGATTTGTTCATCTTACTTTACTTTAAGGTTGCTGGCTTCATGCTTGGTACAATGTGTAAGCACTTTTCCTAGTTTACTAAAGTAGCAAAACGATACTGAAAAATGGATCAGCCCTTTGCTGGTAAGAAATATAAGAAGCAAACCCTGATTTATTCTTGAAACAGGCCTGAGAATTTAATGTCTGTTTAGTCCAATGAGGAAAGGATTTTACTCATGATATTATAAGATCTTCGGTGACCATAACCTTGACCATACGCGCTGGAAGTTAAAGCAATAACCATTTGTTTTTCAGGAATGACTATTAGGTGATTGCCCCCATTTCCAGACGCAAATAGATAGCTTATCTTATTCTTTCCGAAGGTACGGTGCGATTTATACCAAAGCATGCCATAGGCGTCTGAATAGGGATTGTCGGCTGTAAGGTCAAAGACTTCATGAGACAATAGATTGATATAGTCCGGATTAATGATTGGCGTGTTTTGCCACTTTCCTTGATTGAGCACTAGAACACCTAGTTTGGCAAAATCAAGCGTAGAGAGATAAAGATTGCCTGCCGCACCTGTTTGGTCGGTAGCATTGGTAAACCAATAGAATTGCATTATTCCTAAAGGATCGAACAGTTTTGTCTTGGCGTAATCCCTAAGACTTATACCAGACCTTTCTTCAATTATAGCAGAAATCAGCAGCGGGTTTATATCCGCATAAACCCATTTTTCGCCTGGTTTACGAACCAGCGGAACACTCAATATATAGTCCTTCCAATCATCTTTTGCAATCCACTTTACCGCATGACCAACCGTTTTAGAATTGTCAGTATCAGCATCTAATCCTGAAGCCATATTCAGCAAATGTTTGATTTTGATCTGCTTATAATCTTCATTAAGCGAAGGGTATTTGTTTTTCGAAAAGAAGGAATAAACATCTTGATCTAAATCTTTCACAAGGCCATCCTTTATAGCGATACCCAAAAGCATGGAGGTTACGCTTTTACCTGCCGATCGGATATCATGAAGAGAACTTCTCCAAAACGTGTTGAAATATTCTTCAATAACTATGTGATTGTTTTTTATAACAACTAGCCCACGGAAATCATTAGGTGGAGTTTCATTAATGGTTTTTAGGAGGCTTTCAATTGAATCTTTATTTATCCCTGAATCCTTCAAAGTAGCGAAAGGAAGTTCAGGGATGGGTTGTCTCAATTGATCTGGTTGTGCATATGCTTTATGGAAAAATAGGAGTGAAAGAAGAAGAAGAAAAGTGATTGAGGTTTTCATGTTTTGCAGTTTTTTCAAGCTTTTCTAGAGACTGCAAAATAAAAGAGGGGTTGCATAAAGCATATGAAGTTGCATTAAGCCATCTCCTACTCATCGTTTAAAGAGTTTATTCCTTGTTCATTGAGCTTTTGCAGAGCATCTTTCATGGCTTTTACTTGTGCTTGAGGATGGCTTTGCCACATAGTTACTTCTCCAACAACTTTGAAAGGTTCTGTAGAACGATACGACATGGTCGGATTTCCAGGGAATTTTCTGTCGGTTAAGTCGGGATCGTTTTCAATTACTCCCATCGGTTCTACCAAATAAATTCTTTCGCGAGCTTCGCCAAAAGCCAGTTCGGCTCCCCAAATGGCAGCGTCTAAGGTGGCACTCAGAAAAATATATTTGGCGCTTTTTCTTTGTCCGTAATTAGAATTATAGCCTGGCTGAATTAAGTCTCCAATCCTTAAATCGGCTTTTGTACCATGAAAATAAGTTTGAGCGAAAGGTGTGGCGCCAGTGTTCTGTTGCAGCGTTTTTTCTGTTGTGTTTTCCATGGTGACCTTATGTTTTTAAATATTACCTCAAAATCCTTCTTTCATCCACCAATTTGCAGTGGAGGGGAATGGATTTCACTTTTTCAATTTGGCTCATTTCCTTGAAAGTGATTGACTTAGCTTCGCCTAGGAATTCAAAAATATAATCGTATTCGTAAAAGGTTCTTTGTTTGCGGCTGCTCAGCGTAAAATCCGCCTTTCCATTGACTTTATACCTTATGGGTTTGCCCGCGTACAACTCTGCAATTTTATGATCTTCTCTTTCGGGGAGGCCAATGTAAAAATGATTGGCAGTGTAGTTTAAGTGGATATCAAAGCCTCCTGATTCGTTTTTTTCAAATTTGAAAATCTCGAAAGAACGAGGTTTAGACGGTCGGCTAAAACTTGCCAATTGTGGGTTCGAAGCCAAAATGTGGCTGTAATAGTGCTCAGGCAGATTTTGATGGTTACAATCCTTTTTAATCGTAAAGGTATCAAAGCCGTGAATATCTTGAATAATGACTAAATCATCGGTTTTTAGATTGGGTTCGGGACTGGAATCCACAGGCAGTAAAAGTATTTTCCCGTCCAAATATCCCGTTTTCGATACAGAGGTATCTTCCCAGACTTCATGTTGCCGTTCCTCTGGAGAATAATCGGGCTTCTCGATTCGCCTTAGCGATTTCCAAATCTGAATAACATCTGTCATGTTGGTGAGCCTAGTCCCAAATACCGTTGGCTTGGGTTAAAATGACAGGTTCGTTATCTGTGATTAAAATAGTGTGTTCGTGTTGGGTTACAAAGCCACCGCGATTCCCCACCAATGTCCAGCCATCGTTTTGTTCAACAGCCAAAGTGGAATGGGTAGAAATAAAAGTTTCAACGGCTACCGTGGTGTTCTTTTTAAAACGTTCTCTGTTCGTTTTCACCCTGTAATTTAGAATGTCGTCAGGGGCTTCGTGAAGGCTACGACCTACACCATGCCCAGCCAAATTTTTAATCACCTTAAAGCCCGACTTTTTAGCTTCGGTTTCAATCAGGTAGCCAATATCCGAGATTCTAACCCCGCCTTTGATGCTGTAAATGGCTTTGCGAAGAATCTCTTTTGACGCATCCACCAAAGGTTGGTGGCGATGCAAGTCGTTTCCTAGAACAAAAGAACCACCATTGTCTGACCAAAAGCCATTTAATTCAGCCGATACATCGATGTTGATTAAGTCGCCTTCTTTCAAAATTTTCTTGTGAGTAGGAATACCATGAGCCGCTTCCTGATTCACACTGATGCAAGAATAACCAGGGAAACCGTAAGTTTCGAAAGGAGCGGATTTTGCCCCATAACTTTTTAGGATTTCACCGCCATATTCATCCAATTCTTTGGTTGACATGCCCACTTGTGCATATTCTCTCATCAGCTTGAGTGTGGTGGCCACTACTTCGCTGATCTTTTTCATTCCTTCAAGTTCCGATTCTTTGCTTATGGACATGTGTATGGGGTTTTATAATCCAAAACAAAGTAACAAAACTCGCTTGTTAGGGCAAGGCGTTGAAGGGATTGAAATCTATGATTAGGGAGTGAAATGTTCGTTGAATGAAAAGTTATTGAACATCGATCTTTTTCTGGATCTGCCATAAATGCCCAAAAGGATCTTTGAACATGCCTTGTCTGTAACCGTAATCATGGTCTGTTGGCGGATTGATTTCTGTAGCGCCAGCCTCAATGGCTCTTTTCATTACCTCATCTACATCAGGAACAAATAGGCCGATAACCGCGGTGACTCCCTTAGCGCTGGTAGGTTCAAGCGCATTGCTCATGGTTTCGTGAACATGGAAAATAGCGCCATCAATATCCAATTCCGCTACGTGTATGCTCTCATCGTCATTGCGAAAACAGAAATGTAGGTTTGCTCCCCATTTCAAATAGAAATCGATATTGAAAGTACCATTTGGAATATGAAGCTCGGGGGCAAAATGAGTGTTTGTTTGTGGATCGCTCATACTATCAGAAGGTATTTAGATCAATATAGTAAGTTGGCAGAAAATTTGAATATCATTTGATTCTCATCGTGGAAATTACATGCTGTTAACAGCCTTTAGAGTAGTTCCATACATTGGGGTTTCCATTGTCATCAACGAGTTTAACCCAGCCCGTTAATGTCTGAATTAGGATACTTTCTCCGTTTACACAAGGATGCTCTTTATATTGCTTTACTGTAACCTTGCACCAAGGCCCATTGGTTTCTTCAGTTGGTGTGATTTCCCATAGATCACCCTTGAGTACCGCAAGTATTTTTGAATTTGTTGAGGGATCTATCCTTAAATTCAGACCCGATTCCGAAGCATACCACCCCATAACATCTTTCTTATGAATTAAGAACTTCATCCATGTCATGGGCATCAAGCCTTTGGACTGCAATTCTTCTTTTTTTAGCCAGTATCCATTGTTGGTTTTTACAAATCCATCTCGTCTATCGACATATACAATGGCCATTACTTCATAACCCACCATATATAAATCAGTGGATTCAAATTCCTTTAAGTCTTTACCTTCTTTAATAAAAGCCTTGTAGAATTCATTATTTTGGTCTGTATCGTCAGCTACAATTTCTGCAATTTGCTTTCCATTGGGGTGATCATAAGCCATTAGTCCTGAAGGCGGGATGAAAATGCAACAAGCTTTGAATTCTTCGTCAGATATGGGCATAATCAGGCCGCTATTCATTTCTTGACTGAACATTGAACGAGAAAGAATAAAGAGAATGTACAGACAAGAATATCTCACTTGATCGAATTTTAAGATTTTAAATGTCTTTGAACTGTTTGTAAAGTTCAGCGTCTAAAAGTACTTCTTTCGATCGCTTAGAAAGTTCAGGGGTAAGTTCTTCTTTGATGTTTCCTTGTTCGTTAATCCATCGAATTAACTTGCCTGAATCGAAATAGAATCTGTTTTCTGTAACATTTCGGTCATTCTCATCAAATAATTCAGACCATTTCGGTTCATCAAAATCAGTTCGTTGTCGAAAGACAAACAGAAGCCCCGTTGAATCGAAGTAGTATTCACTTTTAAGATTTTGTCTATCTCCGTCAAAAAATACTTCAGCCTTCACTAATGCACTTCCTTTGTAATATCTCACAAGTTTTGCGGTGGCTATATTATGAATTTGGGTTGACTCATAAGAGTAGTTATTTGGGTTGATGTCTTTAAGGACATTAATGTCTGAAGATTCAACCTTCTGGTATTTCTCAATATTATTATTGATTTCCTGAAAACGTTGTTGAATATATACTATTCGGTCGGTTTGCAACAGAGAAAGCGTTGAGACCAAAAAAATCAAAATGGATTTCATGCTAATCTTTAAGCAATAAGGTTTGTCAGGATAGAAATTTCGGATTAATCAGTTTAAAAAACTACTCAAATAACTTTGGCTTACGAAGGTAGGCGGCAAACACCGTAGCAATTACAATCATAAGGGTTACTTCATAAGGTTTTCCTCTATACATGTGTACAAACACAATGAAAGTCATGTACAAAGCGAGTAGTGTAGCCCCAATCAACAGAGTTTTGTTATAGAGAAAAAGTGCAGAGGAAATCAGTAGAAAAATACCTGTGCCGATAAGTGCAGCACTATTGGCTACAATTTTTCCGGTTTGGTCCGAGTGAAGAATTTTATCCAGCGCGTTAGGAATAAAAAATAGCATGAGAACAACGGAAGGGAGCCATATTAAGAGTGGCTTTAATACTTTGTCAGTTTTCATATTTCAGAATTATATAGGATAAAAATAACTTAAAAAATATGACTCCCCTCTATTGGTAACCTTATTTAACAACTTCGCTGACCAAAATAACGGGTGTAATATTGGTGTAATTAGGGAAATCGGCTCTGATGGCTTCTCTGTTTGGTGTTATGGCAGCCTGATATTCGCTCAGGCTTTTTACATAAAAAATTCCGATTGCAGCATATGGTAATGGAGTGTTCGGAATCCCACTAGCGATGCCTTTTTCTATGGTGTATTTCACAAGGTTAGAACCTAATAATTTTGCCACCATTGGCATGTGTTTACTTTCATAATACTCCATATCGAAAGTCTTTCCTTCAGCAAATGGATACATAATGGATACTTTTATCAGCCCTTTTTCATCGGTTGGTTTAATGTCTTTGGACTGTTTTCCTTGTCCAAAGGAGGCAAAATAAAAGGCTAAAAATATGAACGAAAGAAGGATTTTAAATTTCATGGCTGGTTGTTTTTGATTGCTTTTTAGATGGTAAATCTTTGATTTTCAATGTTTACACTAAAGGTCATTACAAATTCTATATTTGCAAAACGCTATTTTTCGATCAAATCAATCGATAGAACCGATTTAGGAATATGGAATTAAGACAGCTTAAATATTTTTTGAAAGCGAAGGAACTGCTCAATTTTACTGAAGCCGCTAAGATTTTACATATCAGCCAGAGTACCCTGTCTCAGCAAATTAAGCAGCTTGAAAATGAACTGAATGTACCCTTGTTCAATCGCATTGGTAAGCGGATTATTCTGACAGAAGCAGGCGAAATGTTCAGTGAATATGCTTTGCAAAGCATAAATAAGGCAGATGAAGGCTTACTGTTGCTAAAGGATTTGAATAACCTTCATGCTGGTAAAATCACCATTGGTGTTATCTATTCCATGCGGATTATTTTTGCGAAAGCTTTGATCCAGTTCGCCAATCAGTATCCAAATATCAAAGTACAGGCGGTATTTGGTACTACCCGCGATTTGTTGGAGAAACTCAATACACATCATTTTGACTTTATACTGAATTTTCATGAGGGTACTCAAGAACCTCACTTGAAATACCAAACTCTTTTGAACTCAAATATGGTTCTGGTTGCAGCAAAAACTTCAGAGCTGGCAACCAAAACTAGTATATCGCTAAAAGAGGTTTCAGAGCTTCCCTTGGCACTTCCTTTTAGCGGCTACAGCACGATTCAGTTTTTCATTGATGCTTTTAACGAGAAGAAGCTGCAGCCCAATATTTGCATGGAAATCAACGACATTCCCACTTTGTTCGAAATCGTGAAAACGGGCCATTGGTACACCATTTTGAGTGATACCAGCGTAAACGATTCTAATGTTGTTGGCATTCCTATTGAAGGACAAAACATGAAGCGAAAAATCATGATCATTTCCCTCCAAGAAGCCTATGAAAAAAAGGCAGTGATAAAATTTTATGAGCTGTTAAAAGGAATGGTGTAAGGAAGCTATTTACACTTCCATCCACTTTGGTTTCGATTCCTCTACCTCTTTATAAACTGGGCAGCTTGGGTCATGCGCTCCAGACAAGTATCCCGTGCTCATTAGAAACTCATTCACAATTTCTCCACCCGTAAATTTAAAGTTCTTTTTGAAGAGCTTCATCCATTCCTGTAGCGTCAAGGGATGATGATGATCGAGCCAATTTTCAAACGAACCAAATTCCTTTTGAAGCTCTTGAATCTTCTGAGCGTTCACAATGGCAGCATTGACCTTTAGTCTGTTACGAATGATTTGTGGATCAGAGAGTAGTCGCTCACGATCGCTTTCTTGGTAAGCGGCCACTTTATCAATGTTGAAATTGTCGTAAGCCATGCGGAAACCTTCTTCTTTTTTCAGAATCGTTTCCCAGCTGAGTCCCGCCTGATTGATTTCCATAATTAACCTTCCAAAAAGCTCATTGTCGTCATGAATGGGGAAGCCATAGAAATGGTCGTGATACTTTTTGTGAAGAGCTTGACGAGGCTCAGGAATGTTAGGGATGGCTTTGCAGTATGACATGAAGGTTGGTTTTGTTGATTAAAGAAATGAGTTTACGGAGGTGAAGTAATAAGGATGCTTATGTTTCAGGATTTGCTATTCGTTTTAGAATCACTTTTCTCAGACGCTCTTCGTTTTGATCTCCCCATTCGCCTAGGGCAGTAATCAGCGGGATAAGTGTCTTCCCAAATTCAGTCAGTTGGTATTCCACTCTGGGAGGAACTTCCGCATAGATCGTTTTGGTGATCAATTCATGATCCATCAGTTCATTCAGCTGTACATTGAGCACACGTCTGGATGCGTCTGGGATTTGCCTTTGTATTTCGCTGGGCCGATGAAAGCCTTCATTGATGAACCAGAGAATACGGATTTTCCATTTGCCATACAGCACTTCTCCAATAAGGTCCAGTCCGCAGTTCAGGTTTAGAGGTATCTTTCGTTCGTACATGATACAAATTTAAGACTATGGTTTTCGGAGCGCAATATGGGACAAATTTATCCCTATGCCATTCGATTTACCGTACTTGATTATACTGCTTATACTCCCTCTTTTTGTACCGAACAAAACAAAGAAGAATGGAGCAGAATTTCGATTTTAATCAAGAACTAACGGGTAGGACAGTTTTAGTGACTGGTGGTACTAAAGGTCTCGGAAATGCCATTGCCAGGCGATTGGCTGCAGCTGGAGCTAAAGTAATTATTACCGCTAGAAACAGACCTGAAGATTTAGGAGGTTTTTACTTCATCCCAGCCGATATAAGCGAACCGAAAGATGTAGTGCATCTGGTAAGTGAAGTAGTGAAAAGTCATAGTTCCATAGATATTTTGGTGAATAATGTGGGTGGATCAGATACGCCAAGCGGTGGTTTTGAAGTGCTGACCAACGAGGATTGGGAGCGAACCATTCAGACAAACCTCTTGGCCCCAGTGCGCCTGGATAAGGGATTGTTGCCTTTGATGATTCAAAATGGGAAAGGAGTTATCATTCACATTGCTTCAGTGCAGGCACGTCAACCACTACATGATTCTTCACTTCCATATGCTGCTGCAAAGGCGGGATTGGTGAATTACAGTAAGGGATTATCAAAAGAAGTCTCATCCAAGGGAGTTCGTGTGGTGACGGTTTCTCCGGGATGGATGCTCACTGATGCGGCTACTAAATGGATTGACCTGATAGCCGAAACCTCGGGGATTACTCCTGAGCAAGCCAAGCAGAACGTAATGGATGAGCTTGGAGGTATTCCAATTGGCAGGCCAGCACAACCGGAAGAAGTAGCAGAATTGGTTGGTTTTCTGGTCTCAGACAGAGCTAGTTATATCACAGGTACCGAATATGTCATTGATGGTGGAGTAATTCCTACCATTTAAATAATAGTGATTATGATAGTTACAATAGAAAAATGGCTTGATGCATTGTCCAATGCAGACGATAAAGCTTATGTTGAATGTTTTGCAGAAAATGCGATTGTACACGATGAGGGTTCAACTTACCGCGGTCGAGCTGAAATTGAGCAATGGAAAGCAGCAACAACCCAAAAGTATCAACCTAAATACAAGTTAATTAACTACGAAGAAAGGGATGATATAATTCATGTCACGCTTGAAGTGTCGGGTACATTCCCAGGTAGTCCATTACCATTGGGATACCATTTTAGACTGAAAGATGGGCTGATTCAGGAGCTGAAGATTGGTTAAAAATCAAATATTTAATGCGAATGGCTTTTCAACCCAAAACCTGAACTTTACATTTGCAATCAAATGGGGTGCTTGCTGTGTTGGCAGGCTGAGATGATACCCAGGAGTACAGCTCCGCACCTGATCCAGATAATGCTGGCGTAGGGATTTTGAAGGCTTCTATTCTTCTATGGAAGTCTGGTTCATCTCCTCATTTCATTGAAAACTAAAAACAATGATCGAGGAATTCTTAACACAACTCACCTGGCTTCAAGGGCTGGGAACACTTTTCGGGATCGTTCAGGTGGTACTGGCCCGACAAAACAACATTCACAACTATCTTTTCGGAATTGTAGCCATCCTCACGAGTATGTGGGTGCTCTATCAAAGCGCATTGTATGCCGATATTCTGCTGCACTTGTATTATTTGGTTATGAGCATTTATGGCTGGTTTTACTGGAAATATGGCAAGCAGAAAGCCGAAGCTCCCATAACCAAATCGAGCGGAATTGAGCATTTGAAAGCCCTCGGAATCGTCTTGGGTTGCTTTGCATTGATGAGCTATTGGCTCAGTGCTCACACCGATTCGGATGTGCCTATTTGGGATGCTGTGGTGAGTGCCTTTGCGTGGGCAGGCATGTGGCTCATGGCCAAGCGCAAAATCGAAAACTGGGTTTATTTGAATATCAGCAATATTATTTCCATTCCACTGCTGGTTTACAAGGAACTCTATATTTATGCCGGAATGAGCGTTTTCTTGTTCATTATGGGCACTTCGGGTTACCTGAAATGGAGAAATATTATGAAAAGTGAGAAAGGAGGCGTTTATGCAACAGCTTAAAAATCAATTGAAAGATGCACCAGTTTTCAGTCAAGAAGTGCTTGATTGGATTGCAAAAGAAAACCTCTGGAATATTTGGGTGCCGAAGGCTTTTGGTGGTTTAGAAATGTCTTTTTCCGATGGCCTGAAACAACTTCAGTCGCTAGCACGAATGGATGGAAGCCTTGGTTGGACAGTGACTCTTTGCTCTGGTGCGAATTACTTTATTGGCAATCTGCAGCCGGAGATAGCTCAGGAAATCTTTGCCCAACCAGCCATCTTTGGAGGAAGCGGAGGTATGTTCGGTACTGCTACTAAAGAAGGAAATACTTATCAACTCAACGGAATATGGCGTTATGCCACAGGAGCTCCATACCTCACACATTTCACTATGAATGCCAAAATTGTGGAGGATGGAGAAGAACAGAAGAATGAAGATGGCACCCCGAAGTTTTTGTCTTTTGTAATTCCTGCGGATGAGGTGACTATTATCGAAGACTGGAATACCATGGGGCTGAAAGCTTCAGCCACGCATTCATTTGAAGTAAAGGATGTGGTAGTGGATGAACGATACAGCTTTGTTTACAATCGGTTCTATCAGCCTCAGTCCATTTTCAAAATTCACTTCTCAGTTTTTGCAGATCTAACCCTTTGGGTGAACTACCTGGGAATGGCGAAGCATTTTTTGAATGAAGCCGCTTTGATTGTTGAAGAATCATTTCTAGTTGAGTTAAAATCCGTTATCAATTCAGCGAATACTGCTATTGCAGACTTTGCATCGCAAATAGAAAAACTCACCGAAAGTGAAGGTGATATTACGGAAGATTTGATCAGACAAGTGCATCAATCAGCTTCTGAGTTGGTGAGGCAATTGACAGCTTCGATCATTGGACTTCATCCACACTTGGGCGTGAAAGCCGCTCGAGAAGATCATGTGCTCAATCAGATTTTCAGGGACTATTTTACAGGCACGCAGCATCATATTTTTACAAGAAAATAGCTGTGGTTTGACCTGGTTTAAAATGTATATATGGTTGTGGTTTAGCGCTGGAAAGTTCTTCTTGATTGAGCCATAAAATGCTTGTGATTTTTTGAATTTTCCGCGTATTTCTTTCAACTAAACTAGAACTTTCCAACTGGTCTTTTGAGTTACACCATTGGCCTCAAATCAAACCTAAATAACCGATGAGAATTTCTTTATTGCTGCTTTTTTTACTTTTTCTATCCTTCGCAAATGCACAAAATAAAATAAGTCCCAAAAAATTGAATGAAGATTACGACTATCTGATTTCAGAGTTGAAATCTCAGCACCAAGGTCTTTATGAATACTTAAGCGAGGAGCAAACGGACGCAAAAATCGATAGTGTAAGAAATACCTTAAATAAGTCTCAAACCAAGCTGGAATTCTATGAGAAATTAAGATATCTCATCGGGTTAACCAATGAAGGGCACACTTCCATTGAGCTTCCGAAATGGACCATGATAAAGCTTGGGCTTTCTAAGTCCTTTTTACCGCTGACAATTAAACTCTGTGGAGAAGACATGATTGTTACTCAGAACTATGGAAAGCAGATTGAAGGGCTTGAAAAGGGCGCCAAAATCATTGCTGTAAATGAAGAAAAGATCGAAAGCATACTTGAAAAGCTATATCCGCTGATCCCTACGGATGGTTTTAATGAAACTTCTCGGCATGAATGGATCGGTGGGCTGAACTTCTCATTACTGTACCGACTGGTGTATGGCAAAGAGAAAAGGATAAAACTTCAGGTGCAAAACTTTGAGGATAGCGACCTCAAAACCCTCAATGTAAAGGCGGTTCGGTTTACCAAATTCAAAGGGAAGAATGCCAAAATGAAGTCTATTGATTTTGATTTCAGCGAATTTACATTTGAGCAGATCAATGATTCGATTGCTTATTTGAGTGTTCCAAGCTTTGGTGATGACGATCTCGATTATGAAAAATTCTACCAATCCAGCTTTAAGAAGATCGATTCGCTTCATATTCAACATTTGATTATCGATGTTCAAGCGAACGGTGGTGGTTCTGAAGGAAATGAAAACCTGCTTTTCAGTTACCTTTCAAATGATGTGGTGAAAAAGTACAAGCGTGTCACCATGCTGCCCAAACCTTATCAAAAAAACAAGCATAAACAGGGCTATATAGAAGATAAATGGTCATTCCACGATGGCATTGCCACACGCGGAGATTTTACCCTATACAGCGATTACTATTCAGATTTGGGCTATAAGAAACCTCAGAAGGAGCTGGTTTATAGTGGGGAAGTATATGTTTTAACCAGCGGAAAAACATTTTCTGGGGGAGCCGAATTTTCCAGCTTGGTAAAAATGACGAATAGAGGAATGTTTGTTGGAGAAGAAACTGGCGGAACTTACGAAGGCAACGTAAGCGGATATTCGGAATATGTTGAGTTGCCCAACTCAAAAATAGAAGTGAAAATCCCAACAGTACATTTCCAGATCGATGTTGCTCCCGAAATCAAAGGCCGAGGTGTTATTCCTGATTATCATGTTCCCCAAACTTGGGAAGATTACCTAAGAGGCGTGAATACCAAAAAGCAATTCGCAATTAAAATGATAATGCAGTAGATTGTCTTTAACAATGTGGAAAGAATGGCTAATGTTAAAATGGGTCAGGAATATCTTGATTAGGCCTTTGGTCAGTTTAGCTTTAGGCCATAAATACCCGAAATGGATAACGACTTTCAATATAAACTGATCAAGCCTGATAAATCGATTGACGGTTTTGTAGAGAGTTTTTGGCTGTTAAAAAATGACACAGACGATGACAAGGAGGTAGTCATTTTACCAGATGGGCGAATCGATTTATTCTTTTCGATCTCAGCAAAGGAGTCTTTTCATGTTACACTTTCTGGGCTCGAAACGCATCCCGATAAGGCCATATTAGCCGCTAAAACGGTGATGTTTGTGGTAAGTTTCAAATTGCTGGCTGCTGAATATATTCTTCAAAATACAGTTTCCGATGTTTTGGATTTCGCTAAGCATTTACCCATTGACTTTTGGGGATTTAACGAAAGCGACTTAGAAGATTTCGATCTTTTTTGCGAGAAGGCCACTCAAAAAATTCAATCACTTTTGCCAAGCGAAGTTGATTCCAGAAAACAGAACTTGTTCGATTTAGTTTATGCATCAAATGGAGCTTTAACAGTAAAGGAACTTTCAGAAAAAGTATTTTGGAGCAGCCGTCAAATCAACCGCTATTTCAACCAACAGTTCGGCATTTCACTCAAGGCTTATTGTAGCATTCTTCGTTTTCGGGCTTCTTTCAATCATATTAAAGAAGGTAAATTATTTCCTCAACAGAACTTTGCCGATCAGTCGCATTTTATTAAAGAAGTGAAGAAACTTGCTGGAGTTTCGCCAAAAGAATTGAAGCAAAATCAAGACGACCGATTTATACAATTTTCCACCTTGCCCCCTAAATAATTTTGTGCTGTAACATAGAATGATGTTCAGCATGAAATTACAAAACAAAAAAATCGCCATTGTAGGTGGTGGCCCAGGTGGACTTACTTTGGCCAGACTTTTACAGCTTAACGGGGCAGAAGTGAAAGTATATGAGCGCGATGTAAATAAGAATGCCAGAGTGCAAGGTTCACCGCTTGATTTGCACGATGACTCGGGTTTGGCCGCCATAATTAAGGCCGATTTACTCGATGAATTCAAAAATAATTTTCTTCCCAAAGCTGATAGAAAGAAAATTATGAATGAAAACGCTGAAGTTTTTTTCAGCGACCATGACACCAAAGTGGAAGAGAATTTTGGGAATCCACATTTCCGTCCTGAAATAGATAGAGGAGCATTAAGGAAGATTTTGTTGGAGTCTTTGGAGCCTGAAACGGTGGTTTGGGACAGTCATTTTCTGACCATGGAAAAGCAGAATCAGGGATGGATTTTGTACTTCAAAAATGGAGTTTCTGTTGAAGCAGACCTTGTAATTGCGGCCGATGGTGCCAATTCAAAAATCCGTCCATACATCACCGATATCAAACCTTTTTATTCGGGTATTACGATGCTCGAAGGCAACATTTATGATGCTAAAAATACGGCTCCTAATGTGGCAACTTTGTTGAACGGAGGCAAAATCATGGCTTTCGGGAATAAAAAGGATTTGCTTATGGGGCAAAAAGGAAATGGAGAAATTGGCTTTTATGCCAGTTTCAAAACCGAAGAGAATTGGGCGAAAACAAGCGGATTGGATTTCAACAATAGAGAACAACTGCTCGATTGGTTCAAAACTGCCTATGCTGAATGGAGCTCTGTTTGGCATGAACTGTTTGAGCACACTGCTACACCGTTTATTCCGCGGCCGATTTACTGCATGCCTTTGGATCAAACTTGGGAAGCTTTGCCAAACCTTACCATGTTGGGCGATGCTGCTCACGTAATGCCTCCTTTTGCTGGTGAGGGCGTGAACATGGCCATGCGCGATGCTTTGGAACTGAGCGACTGTCTTACTTCCGATACATACGATTCGTTGCACAGTGCCATCGCGGCTTATGAGCAGAACATGCGAGAGCGTGCATCAGCAGCGGCCAAAGAATCGCTTGATAATGGTGAAATAATGCACAGCAAAAATGCCCTTTCAACAATGTTAGAGTTTTTCAGTCAGCATTAAAACAACCGTCTCTGTTTTGGTAAGCCATGGGTAATCTTTATCTATGGCTTTTTTGTATTATGCCCGCTCATTGTGAAAAGAAGCTCTAAATGAAACAACGAATAGCCCATATTGCCTTGGTGGTTAGAGATTATGACGAAGCCATCGACTTTTACACCAACAAACTCGATTTTACTCTGCTTGAAGATACTCAACTTGATGAGCACAAAAGATGGGTGGTTGTGTCGCCTCCCGGAGCAACGGAATGTAGTCTATTGCTTGCCAAAGCATCGGACGAAGAGCAAGCTAAAAGCATTGGAAATCAGTCGGGTGGCAGGGTGTTTCTCTTCTTGTTTACGGACGATTTCAATAGAGATTATAATAAAATGATATCGAAGGGAGTGAATTTTGTGAGGCCTCCCGCTCAATATGATTACGGGCAAGTAGCCGTTTTTGAAGACCTGTATGGCAACTTATGGGATTTGCTAGAACCAAGCTCAAGTAATAAAGGCTTGGCTGGATAAAGCACTGTTTTTGGATATTACTTTTGCTTCAATTTTTTTGAATATATTGAACGAGTTAGAGATCAAAATCTCCTTCTGAAACCATATGAGAAAAGTAATTGCGGCACTTAATATGACCCTGGATGGTGTTTGCGACCATACCGTTGGGCTACCCGATGAAGAAATTCACTGGCATTACGCAACGCTTATCAATAATTCTGACTTTCTCCTGTATGGAAGAATTACCTTCGAACTGATGAAGTACTGGCAACCTTTGGTGGAAAAACCTTCTGGTGAAAAGTCTATGGATGATTTCGCGCTTTCTATCGACAAGGTTCCGAAAATCGTCTTTTCTAATACGATGAAAGATACAGGTTGGGAAAGTGCTAAGGTTTCGGATCGAAGTATTAAGGAAATGGTTCTGACTCTCAAGCAATCGGGTGATGCGAATAGCAAAGATATTCTAGTGGGAAGCAGAAGCATTATCATTCAACTTTTAAAGATGAATTTGGTAGATGAACTTCAGCTTTGTGTTTATCCAATGGTAGCTGGCGGAGGCTTACCTTTTTTTGAAGATTTAAACGAAAGAATAATTTTTCAACTTAATAAAACCAAGACCTTGAGTGGCGGAGCAATAACGCTTTATTACAAACCAATCAGTAAAGGAGAGTAAGTGTTTTAGAATGTTTGTGGAGCCGAGTTACGGCTTAAGTTATGATTCTTTCCCTGAGTATGCGAAGGGTCTAAAACGTTGTTGTGGATAGTTCCTTCGCTGGGCTCAGGATAAGAAGGTAGAAGTGTTTTCTTTATGGTTTTTCTGAAAACCAATTTGTAAAGGAGAGTAAGTGTTTTAGAATGTTTGTGAAGCGTGTTATGGCTTAAGTTATGATTCTTTCCCTGAGTATGCGAAGGGTCTAAAACGTTGTTGTGGATAGTTCCTTCGCTGGGCTCAGGATAAGAAGGCAGAAGTGTCTTCTTTATGATTTTTCTGAAAACCAATTTGTAAAGGAGAGTAAGTGTTTTAGAATGTTTGTGAAGCACATTATGACTTGATTAAAACTAAAAAAATGACTGATAAAGAAAAACTGTACGAGACGTTAGGAGAGCTTCTGTTTGTTGTAGCAAAAGCGGATGGAGTGATTCAAGCTGAAGAAAGAGATTCACTGAATGATCTATTGAAAAACCATTCTTGGGCTTCAGAAGTCAAATGGTCGTTTAACTATGAGGAGTCCAAAGAATCTTCATTAGAAGAGACATATAATAAAGTGATCAATTTTTGTCATGCGTATGGCCCTGCACCTGAATATGCTGAGTTTATCGATGCTATGAAAATTATTGCCAATGCTTCCGATGGAATTGATAAAAAGGAATCTAGAATTATTGATTCGTTTTCTAAAGATCTAATAGAAAGGTTTCAGCGCGATTTGGATAAATCAAATGGGTGACTTTTGAATCGTTTTACTCTATGAATATGCGACTTCACTATTGAAAAATTTCATGTCAAAAGAAGAGCAAATCACCGAATATATTGCCAGTCAGCCACAGCAAAAACGTAACGACCTACAAACGTTGCACAATCTGGTTTTGGGCATCAAACCAGATTGTGAATTGTGGTTTCTGGATGGAAGAAATAGCGAAAATAAAGTAGTATCCAACCCGAGTATTGGTTACGGAAACTACACCATTCAATATGCAGATGGCAAAACCAAAGCGTTTTACCAAATAGGCTTAAGCGCCAATTCAACGGGAATTTCAGTCTATATTATGGGCCTTGATGACAAAACCTACTTGGCCGAAACTTATGGCAAAACCTTGGGTAGGGCAAAAGTAACAGGCTATTGCATCAAGTTTAAAACATTAGCGGATATCCATACTGATATACTAGCATCAGCCATTGGATATGGCTTCAATGCGCAGGAGCAGAAATAGCTTTTTGTTTGTCTTCTACTAAACAATCTGCATCTACCTTACGAAATCTCAGTTGGCAGTTCCGGCAACCTTGTTTGTCGGATTTGCACCTCACTAATGCCATTTTTACTTTCGAGATTGCTTTCAGTTAAATCAGTCTAAAACCTGCTTTCCTTCGAAATAAGAGGTAAGGCACAAAGTATTGGCAAATGAGAAAAATCACAGTGTTATCGATGATAAGCTTGGACGGGGTAATGCAAGCCCCAGGAGGGCCAGAAGAAGATACTTCGGGTGGTTTCCAATTTGGCGGTTGGACAGCACCTTTTGGCGATGAAGTTTATAACAAAGCTGTTCAGTCTGAATTACGGCCCTCCGAATATCTGTTAGGGCGAAAAACTTTCGAAATATGGGAGGAATACTGGCCACACCACAATGATTTTTGGCCCGGAATTAACGAAGGTACCAAATATGTACTTTCCACAACCCGAACCGAAACCCATTGGCAAAACACAGCTTTTCTCAAAAGTTTGGCCGATATCAAAAAGCTGAAGGAGTTGGATGGTTCCGACCTTCAAGTTTGGGGAAGTAGCGAGCTGATTCATCTGCTATTACAAAATGATCTTGTGGACGAACTTCGGCTGAAAATTCACCCGGTCATTTTAGGCGGAGGCAAAAAACTGTTCGAAGATGGAATTTTACCCGCTGCATTCAAACTCATAGAAAGCACGATCACATCAACAGGAGTAATCATTGTGCGCTACAAAAGAGATGGCGAAGTAATAACTGGCCAAGCTGGAGAGTGATTTTAAGGGTTATTTAGCCGTGGATTTTCATTCGGAACAATACGTTTTTAAAAGTAAGCGAACTGTTGTTTCTTGGTTTTTTACACTTAAAAGCATTCTAAAAAATGATTTTCGAAAAATTAGTACCCAATATTTTCTACCTCGATATAAATGAGGGTTTAAGAATGTTTGTTGATTGTTTAGGCTTTACCATTGGCCATGATGAGCGCAATTCCCATCAGCCGTTTTGTGTTTTGGAGAAAAATGGTTTGCGAATCAATCTATTTGAAAATGAGGCTTTGGCAAAAGAACACAGTCCAGAATTTCGCCTTGTAACTCAAAATATAGATGAGGTTTTCGAGCATGTCTCGAGCAATTTCCCTGAATTCTTACATCCTAATTTGAAAGAGGTTACTCTTCGGCCTTGGGGCGCCAAGGAGTTCGCTATGAAGGACAATCAATTGGGAATAGTTATTCAGCAGTGGTAACTGACTTGAATCATTGATACTTCTATGAAATGGAGGTTAGGTTCTTCTTTTACCGTAAAAGTAAAATCTCTTCCCTTCGTTGGGAGATGTCACTTTAGCAGTAAATTTTTTAAATATATTGAAAGGGAAAGTGGTGTTTAAACTCAAATTAGCGCAATGAAAAAGATCATATCATTTATGCATATGTCGCTTGACGGTTTTGTAGCAGGCCCGAAAGGAGAGATGAACTGGATTAAAGTTGATCAAGAAATTTTCGACCATGTGGGCCAGCGAATAAGTAAAGGGGATACTGCAATGTATGGTCGAACTACTTACGAAATGATGGAGAGTTATTGGCCAACAGCAGGTGATAAGCCCGGTGCATCGAAACATGATATTGAACATTCAGAATGGTATAAAAATGTTCACAAAGTTGTGCTATCCAAAACCATGAAAGGCTCGGATTTACCGAATACTACCATCATTAGCGACAATCTTTCAGATAGTATAAAGGAAGTTAAATCCCGCGAAGGTGATAGTGAGGAAATCTTGCTTTTTGGTAGCCCTACAGCCACTCACGCTCTTATGGAACAAGGGCTGATTGATGGTTATTGGTTGTTTGTGAACCCCATCGTGCTTGGTGAAGGCATTTCGCTATTTGCGGATGTTAAGGACAAAATAAAACTGGAGCTAGTGCCTATTACCTGGCAATTTGCTTCTGGTGTAACGGAACTGAATTATATAGTCAAAAGAGACTAATAACGCCTTTCAAGGCTTTATTTCTACTAGCCAAATCATGAATTTCAACTTAAAAAAATAAAGGATTTCAGAATTAAATCATGAGAGATCAAAATGATGCATTAAAACGCAGAGCATTTTTGAAAGGAACAGTAAAGGCAAGCGCTGCCATGTTCTTTTTAGGCGCTGGCGGATCGAAATTATGGGCAGCTATGGACGGTTCCGCTGCGGAGGTTGCTATTCCAACAGTGACATTAAACAATGGTGTTCAAATGCCGAGATTGGGCTTTGGCACACTCACTTTGGATGGTGACTTGGGTGTTAGATCTGTTTCAGATGCCATTTCTGTGGGCTATCGTCTTATCGATACAGCCACCATTTATGGCAATGAAGAAGCGGTTGGTAAGGGTATCAAAAAGAGCGGTATCGATCGAAAAAAGCTCTTCGTTACCTCCAAGCTGTGGGTTGATGATTCTGGGTATGAGCAGACGAAAAAAGCATTTCAAACTACACTCGATAAGTTAGGCACCGACTATCTGGATTTGTACTTAATCCACCGCCCAAGAGGAGATGTGAAAGGTTCTTGGAAGGCCATGGAAGAACTTTACAAAGCTGGTAAAATCAAGGCAATCGGGGTGAGTAACTTTCTGCCAGAACAGCTAAAGGAATTGAAAAGTTATGCCAAAGTAGAGCCTGTTATTAATCAGGTTGAAACACACGTTTTCTTCCAAGAAAAAGAGCTTTATCCTTATTTAAAAGGCAGCAAAACACAGATCGAAGCGTGGTCTCCTTTTGCTGGTGGCAGAAATAACATTTTCACCAATGATACTTTGGTCGAAATAGGAAAGAGATATAAGAAAAGTGCTGCTCAGGTTGCTTTAAGATGGCATTTTCAACGAGGTGTTGTAGCCATTCCAAGGTCTTCGCAAAAAGCTCATATGGTTGAAAATCTGAATATTTTCGATTTTGAATTGAGTGAAGCAGATATGAACAAAATTGCTTCTTTGGACTTAGATAGAACTCAATTTCCTGAATGGGGATAAGTATGAAATCTCAGAATCATCATTCAATGAACAGACTTTTTCACCCTTTAGCATTCATGGCTATTCTTGGGTTTTTAGTGGCTTGTGATCAAAAGAAACCTTTGTCGGATTATCAAGGAACTGTTTTTCAAGATGAAATCTATAAAGGAGGAGCACAGAAAATTCCGGGAAGGCTGCAATGCGAATACTACGATTTTGGAGGTGAGGGTGTTGCCTATCATGATAGTGATGCCGTTAATTCGGGAAGTGGAGGATTGAATCCTGCGGACGGCTCTTACTTGCATGAATTTAGAAAAAGCGAATCAGTGGATATTTCCTATACCAAATTTCTCGATCCGCCTGTAGATAACAGTCCTTATAATCTTGTCGATCCTGAAAAGGAGGATTTGTATGTAGGTTGGACGGAGCCTGGTGAATGGATAAAATACACAATCGATGTTCAACAAAGTGGAGAATATGCTTTGGGCTTTATGTACACTGCAAACCAAAATGGTAAGATCGCGCTCGCTGTAAACGATCAAATTGTTGCGGATTCTATTTTAATTCCTTCCACTTATGTTGAAGCAGATACGGTGGATTGGCGTCAATGGCATCATTGGAATTACCTCGAAAATATGGCTACGGTAACCTTGGAAAAAGGACTTCAAACTTTCACGATTCATACAGTGGAAATTGGTAACATGAATTATAATTACATTGATTTTCAATTGATTAAATAATGAGTTAAGGGCTGGCTAACTATTTCAGCATAGATAACCAGCCCTTTCGATTAACTGAATGTATTGAGAAACTAACTGAGAAATTGCTATGGAGAAGAGTCAATTATTACGAATGGACAATGTTGGTATCGTTGTTGAATCTCTTGACGATGCTATCGACTTTTTCTCCGAAATCGGACTGGAGCTTCAAGGCCGCGGACTGATTGAAGGAGAATGGTCTGGCCGGGTCACAGGATTGCAGTCACAGCAAGTCGAAATCGCGATGATGGCGACTCCCGATGGTCATAACCGAATCGAACTTTCTAGATTTTTGACACCAACTCCAGTCGCTGATCATAGAACTGCGCCTGTGAATTCACTCGGCTATTTGCGTGTAATGTTCGCGGTGAGCAACATTGATGAACTGGTAGCAAGGTTGACTGAAAAGGGAGCTGAGTTGGTTGGAGAGATTGTTAACTACGAAAATACTTATCGCCTTTGCTACATCCGCGGAGTTGAAGGGCTTTTGATTGGTTTGGCAGAAGAAATTGGCTAAGTCCAGTTATTTCTTCTTAATGGTAAAGAGTTGTAATCGATTTTAAATCAGTGAGTTATTTTGATTTTTCCGTTTAAGAATGACTTTTCTTTTGACGGATTAAAAGAGAAAATGAATAAAAAAATAAAAGGAACATAAGATGAACAATCAAAAAATCACTCCCTGCCTTTGGGTTGAAAAGGATGCCAAGGCTGTTGCCGAATATTATCTGTCCATTTTTAAAGATGGAAAACTTAAAGATTACAGAAGGTATGAAAACCCGCCAAATGAATATACCGATGATCCTGGTAGCTTTGACACTGCCGTTATGGAGCTTGCAGGTGTAGAGTTTTCCATTCTTGCTGCGGGTCCAATGTTCAAGTTCAACGAAGCCATTTCGCTTGTTATCAACTGTAAAGATCAGGTCGAAGTTGACTATTATTGGGAAGCACTCACTTCAAACGGAGGAGCAGAAGGAGTTTGTGGTTGGTGTAAAGACAAGTATGGTTTATCGTGGCAAGTGGTGCCTGTCGAATACTTTGAGCTTATCAAAAGTACAGATCCTGTGGTAAGGGAAAAGGCACTTAAGAATACTTTTACCCAAAAGAAACTCATTTTGTCAGAGCTCAAATAAATTGTCAATTGTAGAAAATGAACAAGAGTCAATTACTCAGAATGGACAATGTGGGTATCGTAGTGGAGTCGCTTGATGATGCCATCTCATTTTTCTCCGAGATAGGATTGGAGTTGCAAGGGCGGGCCGTGATCGAAGGTGATTGGTCTGGAAGGGTTACAGGTGTGGATTCGCAGGAAGTAGAAATAGCCATGATGGCAACTCCAGATGGTCATAGCCGCATTGAGCTCTCTAGATTTATAAAGCCAGCACCAGTTGCTGATCATCGAGCAGCTCCCGTCAATTCATATGGCTACTTGCGGGTAATGTTCACCGTCAGCAACATAGATGAATTGGTTTCCAGGTTAACCAGTAAAGGAGCGGAGTTAGTAGGTGAGATTGTCAATTACGAAAATGTATATCGTCTCTGCTACATACGTGGAGTAGAGGGATTATTGGTCGGCTTGGCTGAGGAAATAGGTTGACTACAGGTGTCACTTGATTTTTGTAGTTTTGTGACATGACCAAGTTTGTAGAAGTAAAGCAATTTTACCGTACGCTCAATCAAGCACTGGAGCAGGATATTAGTGAGTTTGGTCATTTCAATATTTTCAAAGTTGAAGACCTGACACTCCCTTCGAGTAACGAACCTACTTATAGCAGACGCAATTTCTATAAGGTAAGTCTGGTACTTGGTAAGAGCATTATCCACTATGCGGATCAGAGTGTAGCGGTGGATGAAGGCGTTCTGGTTTTTACCAATCCCATGATTCCCTACCTCTGGGAGCGACTCAGTGAGCAGCACGCTGGTTATGTCTGCATCTTCACTGAGGACTTCTTTAGCCGCTTCGGAAATATCAAAGAATATCCCATTTTTCAGTCTACAGACAAAGCCATTATTCCTTTGGATGCTGAGGGTTTTAAAGCTCAGAAAGCCATTTTTGATCGGATGAGTGAAGAGTTGAAAGGCGATTACACCTTTAAATATGACTTGTTGCGAACATTATTAATGGAGGTGATTCACAGCGCTCAGAAGATGCAGCCTACTACAGCGGTTTACACTGGATCTTCTGCAAGCGAGAAGATTGCAGCTCTATTTATGGAGCTTTTGGAGCGTCAGTTTCCGATCGAATTAGATGCGCAATCCATTCAGCTCGGCACACCTGCGGCTTTTGCAGATCAGCTCAATGTTCATGTCAATCACCTCAACAAAGCGCTTAAGGAAATTACCGGAAAGACCACTTCTCAACTCATCAAAGAGCGACTGATCGAAGAAGCGAAGATTCTACTCAAGGCTACCGACTGGCCAATCAATCGGATCGGGTGGAGTTTGGGCTTTGAGGAGTTGCACCACTTTACGGCTTACTTCAAGAAATCCGTAGGCAACACTCCAAAGGAATATCGTCAGGTTTCGATTGATTGAATTTTGTAGTTTATTCTCAAGATCTTGTATGCACTAGCTGCCGTTCGCATTTCAATTTTGTAACCACAAAAAACAAAAGAGATATGTGGACAAAAGATGAAATCAAAGATCAATCAGGAAAGGTGTTTTTGGTGACTGGAGCCAACACGGGAATCGGTTACGAAACAGCACTGGCCTTGTATGAAAAAGGTGCTCAAGTCGTGATGGCTTGCCGCAATCTAGGGAAGGGGGAAGAAGCCACAGCGCGCATCAAAGCGAATGGAGGACATGGCTCATTGGATGTGATGTTGCTTGATCTGGAGAACTTAGATTCGGTAAGATCATTCGCGAAAGCTTTTCTAGAGAAATACACTCAGTTGGACGTTCTGATCAATAATGCCGGTGTGATGATGCCTCCAGCATCTAAGGATGCTAATGGATATGAATTGCAGTTTGGCGTGAACTATCTGGGACATTTCGCTTTGACTGGTTTGCTTTATCCTTTATTGAATGAGACGAAGAATTCACGAATCGTTACCTTGAGTAGCATGGCTTATCTGCGTGGTAGTATCGATTTTGATAATCTGAAAACAGAGAAAGACTATGAGCCTATGCGTGAATATGCGCAGAGTAAACTGGCTGATATGTTTCTGGCCTTGGAGCTACAACGAAGGATTGAAGAGAAAGGTGATCTGGTAATTTCCATAGCCGCTCAGCCAGGAGCCAATAAGACTGAGCTTGCTCGCCATATGGATCAGAAGGAGTACAATGCGGCTGTTGAGCGTATCGGGGTGATGATGGATTCCTGGCAGGGTGCTTTGCCTTCTCTTTATGCCGCGACTGAAGCAGGTGTAAAGGGAGGCGATTTCTATGGCCCGCATGATCGTGGATATTCTGGTTATCCTATCAAAGCGGAGATTGCAGCACATGCATTGGATGAGGCTGTCTCTAAGAAGCTTTGGGAACTGGGAGCGGAGGTAACGGGAGTGAAGTTTCCCTGATCTGTTCCTCCTGTAAAATGGATACTACTTTCAGAGATTCGAATACTTTTTTGAGCAGTTGTCCAGTGAGCTTTGTATCATCAAAAGAATTGAGAAATGATACAAACAAAGGCATATGCTGCGCAGAGCGCAAGCGAGGCGCTAGCTCCATGGACGTTAGAACGTAGAACACTGGGGCCTCAGGATATTCATATCAAAATCATGTATTGTGGTGTGTGTCACACAGACATCCACCTAACAAGGGATGAGTGGTATCCGGGTATTTTCCCCATGGTTCCCGGTCATGAGATCGTGGGAGTGGTAGAAGCCATAGGCAGTGAAGTCACAAATTTTAAAGTAGGAGAGCGCACGGGTGTAGGCGTGATGGTGGACTCCTGTAAGGAATGCGATGAATGTAAAAACCATCAGGAACAGTTTTGCAGGGTTAGCCCTGTGGTGACTTACAACAACCTTGACAAGGAGGGTAATCCAGTTTATGGTGGCTACTCAGGAGAAATTGTGGTAGATCAGCATTTCGTTTACCACGTAAGTGATCAACTAGATTTGGCAGCTGTAGCACCTCTTTTGTGTGCTGGGATTACCACGTATTCTCCGTTGCGCAGATGGGGAGTTGGTCAGGGACATAAACTGGCCGTTGTAGGTCTGGGTGGACTAGGTCATATGGCCGTTAAGTTTGGACTAGCTTTTGGTGCCGAAGTTACGGTGTTGAGTACTTCTCCTCATAAAGAAGAAGCTGCCAAAGCTTTGGGCGCTCACCACTTTGTAGTTTCAAAAGATGAGGAACAAATGAAGGCAATGGCTCACAAGTTCGACTTTATACTAGATGCTGTAGCTCAGGATCACGATGTGAACCCATACCTCGATACTTTGCGAACCAATGGGATTTACATCAATGTGGGAATGCCGGCTAAACCCTGGGAAATTCCATCATTTTCCCTTGCTGTGGGTAATAAGGTAGTCGCAGGTTCTGGCGCTGGTGGTGTTTTGGAAACTCAGGAAATGCTTGATTTTTGTGCTGAGCACAACATTGTTGCGGATATTGAGCTCATCGATATCAAAGATATAAACAATGCGTATGAGCGAATGGAACGCGGAGATGTGAAATATCGGTTTGTCATAGATATGTCTACTTTATAGATATGAAGTGCTCCTGATCTGGTTTACAAATCAGGTCAGGAGTACGTTTAAAGCAATTACAAAATGAATAGTGTGAAAAAGGGACCGCATATCATCAAGTCGATTTCTGAACTTCATCAGGTTCTCAGGCTTCCTAAGCCCAAGCACCCGATGATTAGTGTGTTTGAATTTGAAGAAATCTGCAATGACGAATTGATGGATCTTCAGCATTTCTTTCTTGATTTCTATTGTGTCAGCATCAAGAAAAACTTCAAAGGGAAGCTGCAGTATGGTCAGCAATATTATGACTATGATGAAGGGGTGATGTCTTTCGTTTCTCCGCGGCAGCTTCTTGCACATATACAGGCTGATGATTCCCCGACACAGGGGATCAGTTTACTTTTCCATTCAGACTTTTTGAAGGGGCATCCATTGTCCCAACGCTTGCATGAGTATGGCTTCTTTTCCTATGAACTCAATGAAGCCCTACATTTATCTGAGGAAGAAGAATTGGTGATGCAAGGTGTTCTGAGAAACATCGAACGAGAATATCAATCGGGTATTGATCAGTTTAGTCAGAACGTGATGATCTCATTGCTGGAAGTTCTGCTTCAGTATAGTAATCGCTTTTATAATCGGCAGTTTCTTACCAGAAAGCCGGCAAATGATGATCTGCTTATGCGTCTGGAGCGAGTGCTCACCTCGTATTACAATAGCAATGATGTATTGGAAAAGGGCATTCCTACGGTGCAGCATGTATCGAAGGAGTTAGGCGTTTCTGCCAATTACCTAAGTGATATGCTCCGAAGCACTACCGGACAAACCACGCTGCAGCATATTCAGAATGCCGTGATGGAAAAAGCAAAAGTATTGCTAACCACAACCAATATGTCAGTTGGAGAAATAGCCTACAGCCTGGGGTTCGAATACCCACAATCTTTCAATAAGCTATTTAAGAAAAAGGTGAATGCTACGCCATTAGCTTTTAGAAAGTCCTTTCAATAAGTATCCAACGAATGACCCTCTGGCCAAAGTAAGTTGAGCTTGTGGCCAAAATAAAAGCCTGATCCTCAAAATAGCTTTGCATCATTAATTAACACGGTTAAAAAATGAACAAGAAAGTTATTTTGATCACAGGTGCATCTTCCGGTATTGGTCGGGAGACGGCTATTTTTCTCGCAAAACATGGCTACAAGGTTTACGGAGTGGCCAGGCGAATTGAGAAGCTCAACGAACTTCATCAATACGGAGTGGCTACTTTGCCCATGGACGTTACGGATGAGTATTCTGTGGAGCATGCCATCAGCGAGATCATCAATAAGGAAGGGCGTATAGACGTATTGTTAAACAATGCGGGCTATGGCGAATATGGTGCTTTGGAAGATGTGTCGCTTGAAAAAGCACAATATCAAATGGATGTGAATGTGTTTGGAGTGGTGCGTGTGACCCAAAAGGTTTTACCGTACATGCGAAAGCAAAAGAGTGGACATATCATCAACGTGTCCTCTGTTGGAGGTAAAATTGCTAATCCGCTAGGAGGATGGTATCACGCCAGTAAGTTTGCCCTGGAGGCGCTGAGTGATAGTTTGCGGCTGGAGGTGAAGCAGTTTGGCATCAAGGTAGTTGTGATAGAGCCGGGTGGCGTAGAGAGCGAATGGGGTGCTATTGCTTTTGGTAAAATGCTGGAAGCTTCCGCCAATTCTCCCTATGAACCTTACGCTCAAAAGATGTTTAATTTTATCAAGGGAATGGAGGAGAACAACAAAGCTCCGGGTCCGATTGTGATTGCCAGGCTGGTGAAGCAGGCCATCGAAACCAATAAACCTAAAGCGAGATATGTGAAAGGGGCGATGGCCAAGCCGATGTTGTTTATGAAACGCTACCTTAGTGATTCCTTATTCGATTGGGTTATTTTGAGAACATTCTTTAAGTAAATCAACATGATTGCAGCGCATTTATCCGTAGACAACATCCTCTTTAGTTGCGATACCAAAAAGAAGTTTTCTGACGAGCAGGTAGTAAGGGATCACGCTTTAGGACTGATTGTTTCCGGAAGTCTTGAGATGACTTTTGCCAATCATCATGTGGAGGCAAAGGCAGGAAGTATTGCTTTGATTCGGAGAAATGAATTGGTGAAAACCTTGAAAATCCCTGATGAGAATGGATTGCCTTTCAAAGCCATCAATATTTTCCTTACGCAGGATATTTTACGAGAATACGCGCTCCAAAATCAGGTTTCACAGCAGCAGAAGTATGTTGGCCCTCCGGTTATTGACCTGAGTAAAAATCGTTTCATCAAAACCTATTGGGATTCTCTGGCTCCATACTTTGATGAGCCGGAGAAGTTCACTTCCAAAATGGCCCAACTCAAAACGCTTGAGGCTCTGGAGCTGCTGTTATCAAGTAATCAGGGTTTCGAAAAAGTGCTTTTTGACCTCAGCGAGCCGCACAAAATAGACCTGGAGAAGTTCATGCAAACTAACTATTCCTTCAATATTCCTATTTCAGAATTTGCGAGACTGTCGGGGAGGAGCTTGTCTACGTTCAAGCGCGATTTCAAAAAGGTATTTGCAGACACTCCGGAAAGGTGGCTGCTCAACAAGCGTCTGGAAGAAGCCAATTATTTGATCAAGGAAAAGCATCAAAAACCAGTGGACGTCTATTACTCCGTGGGCTTTGTCAACTTCTCTCATTTCTCCGATTCCTTCAAAAAGCGATACGGCATCAATGCCTCGGCTATTTAGCGTTTTGACAATTTGGATACAACCAAACTCAATCTGGAAACAGCATTGAGGTGTGTTAGTCAGAGCTTTGTGATGAATTAAAAAACGTTAGAAATGCAAAAGACAATATTCATTACAGGAGCCTCTACAGGTTTGGGAAAAGCCACGGCCATACTGTTTCAATCCAAAGGCTGGAAGGTGATCGCGACCATGCGAACTCCTGAAAACGAAACCGAACTTACCAACTTGGAAAATGTTACCGTGCTTCCATTGGACGTAACCAATGCCGAGCAAGTGACGAAAACCGTAAACACCGTTTTGGAATCACATGAAGTAGATGTGGTGTTCAACAATGCAGGTTATGGACTAATAGGCCCATTGGAAGCGCTAAATGACGAACAGATTACACGTCAGCTCGATACCAACCTTCTGGGTGTGATTCGGGTGACGAAAGCTTTTATCCCTTATTTCAGAGAAAAGGGCAATGGTGTATTTATTTCCACTACTTCAATCGGTGGTTTGGTGACTTTCCCGTTTGGGTCAACTTACCATGCTACCAAATGGGCACTGGAAGGTTGGAGCGAATCGCTTTGGTTTGAGCTTGGTAAATTGGGTGTACAGATCAAGACGGTTTCTCCTGGCGGCATCAAAACCGATTTTATGGGCAGATCGTTGGATTTTTCCTCAACACCTGCTTACGACAGCATGCTAAAAACGATGATGGATGGTTCCATGCAAATGATGGAAAACGCATCTACTCCTGAGCAAATTGCCGAGATTGTTTATGAGGCGGCTACAGACGGAAAAGATCAGCTGAGATACGTGGCAGGTGTAGATGCACAAGGTCTGTATAAGCAAAGACAGGAGATAGGTGATCAGGCATTTATGCAGTTTATGAAGCAGAATTTTATAGATTGATTCCGAAATGAAAGACCAAATGCCTTTTAAAATAGTGTCCATTTCTCAGCTCCATCAATTGCTGCATTTGCCAAAGCCCAAGCATCCCTTGATCAGTTTGGTAGATAACAATCAGTTGGTTGTAGATGAGTCGTTTGGGCAGAAAACTATCGCGATGGAGTTTTATAGCATTTCCTATAAGACCGCTAAAAATGGTCGCATGGGCTATGGTCAGGGACATTATGATTTTGATGAGGGCGGTATCATGTTTACTGCCCCCAATCAAGTCATTGGCCGACATGAGGATCAGGAGTATTCAGGTTATATGTTGATTGTCCACCCGGATTTTATCCGCAATTACCCTCTGGCAAAAAGCATCCGTAAATACAGTTTCTTTACCTATGATACCAATGAAGCGCTTCACTTGTCGGAAAGTGAAAAGGAGGTAATTCTCGGATTATTTCAGAGTATCGAAACTGAGCTCAATACGGCCATCGATGAATCCAGTCAGGATCTGTTGGTGTCTTATCTGGAAGTATTGCTCAACTACAGCCAACGATTTTACAAGCGACAGTTCATCACTAGAAAGGTGGTTCACTCTGATCTTTTAACACAAATAGAGCAGTTGCTAAGCGACTACTTCGATCAGTCCGAATCATTGATTGAAGGCTTGCCAACTGTTGAGTTTCTAGCTGATCAGGTCCATGTGTCTCCGCGCTATTTAAGCGATATGCTGCGTTCACTCACAGGACAAAGTGCCCAGCAGCACATCCACGACAAGCTGATCGAGAAAGCCAAAGAATACCTTTCCATCAGCAATCTCTCCGTAGCTCAGATTGCCTACCAGCTTGGTTTCGAACGACCTCAGTCCTTCAACAAGCTATTTAAAAAGAAAGTGAACCTGACGCCTTTGGAGTTTCGGGCGAGTTTTAATTGAGTAAGAAAGTTATTTCCACTACATCAAAAGTGAATTTGGCTACACCGAAGTTTCCCTTATTCGAGTGCTTTGTATCCATATAAAATCAATGAAAATGGATATAATCATCACAGGTTCTTTAGGGAACATCGGGAAACCTCTTACGCAGGAGTTGGTGCAACAAGGACATTCGGTTACTGTAATCAGCACCAATCCTGAGAAAAAGGCAGAGATTGAAGCTTTGGGTGCAAAAGCTGCTATTGGCTCGGTAGAAGATGTAGCGTTTCTCACACAAACATTTACCGGTGCAGACGCTGCTTACTGCATGGCGCCACCCAATTTTACGCATCCTGATCAAATAGCGTATTACCACAATATCGGTAAAACCTACAAGCAAGCTATCGTCAATTCAGGAGTGAAAAGAGTGGTTCATCTGAGCAGCTATGGAGCGCATTTGCCATCAGGAACAGGTTTTATCTCCGGTTCTTACAGAATAGAGCAGGAGCTGAATTCGATTCCTGCTCTTCAGTTGACGCATGTAAGACCTACTTATTTCTATTACAATTTGCTTGCTTTTATTCCGATGATAAAGCAAGCCGGGTTTATGGGTGCTGTTTACGGAGATGACGACATTTTAGCGATGGTTTCTCCTTTGGATATTGCTTCAGCCGTAGCGGAAGAGTTGCAGACTACAACCAAACCGAATCCTGTTCGCTATGTATGTAGCGATGAGCTTACTTGCAATGAAATAGCTGCTGTCTTAGGCAAAGCCATTGGCGTGCCTGAATTAGAATGGCGAGCTTTGCCGGGAAAACAAGTGTTGCAATCGTTTATCGAAAACGGTGTTCCCGAAAATTTTGCGTTGAATTTGGTCGAGCTGGCAGAAGCAACTCACACAGGTGCATTAAGAGAGGAGTTTGCGCTAAATAAACCGACCTTTGGCAAGGTGAAAATCGAGGAATTTGCCAAAGATTTCGCGAAAGCGTATAATTCATAAACTGTGTTGATATGAGCGCTGAAAAACTACTGAGAATAGCATCTATTCGCCAATTCCATGAGCTGAGAGGTTTGCCAGAACCGGAGCATCCGCTGATTAGTGTGGTGAATATGGAGGATGAAGCTAAGCATGGAGAAGATCTCAGCCTGATTCTGAATTATTATTCCATTTCGATAAAAACCGGATTGGTCGGAAGGTTTAAATACGGCCAGCAGGAATATGATTTTAATGCCGGTGTTATGTTTTTTATTGCGCCTAATCAGATCTTTAAGATCGAGAGAAACAAGGACCGGCCTTGCCAGCAGCAAGGTTGGGTACTTCTCATTCATCCTGATTTTTTGTGGAATACTGGATTGGCGAGCAAGATCAATCAGTATGATTTTTGGGATTATTCGGTGAACGAAGCTTTATTTCTATCCGAAAAGGAAAAAGCTGTAAGCAACTCGATCGTTCAAAACATAAAAGATGAGATTTCATCCAATCTTGATGACTTTAGTCAGAACATCATTGTTTCGCAGATAGAACTATTGCTTAGTTACTCAGAGCGATTTTACAAGCGACAGTTTATCACACGTAAGAAGAGCAATCACCAAATACTTGATCAACTCGAATCATTGCTTAACCAATATTTTGAGGGAAATGAGTTGATCGATCAAGGCATTCCCAGTGTGCAGCATGTGGCTGACTCATTGAATATTTCTCCAACTTATTTGAGCAGTCTCCTCAAATCACTGACGGGATTGAATACCCAGCAGCACATTCATGAAAAACTGATTTCGAAAGCCAAGGAAAAGCTGTCTACCACCAATTTATCCGTCAGCGAGATTGCTTACGCGTTAGGATTCGAACATTCACAGTCGTTCAGTAAACTCTTCAAATCCAAAACCAGCCAAAGTCCGCTGGAGTTTAGGGCGAGTTTTAATTGAGAGTTAGTGGGGTTGGTTTGATCGTGCCTGATTCTTGCGATGGCCTCTTTCGAGTTGGGGAATGAAGAGGTTCACAATGGAAGATGTAATGGGAATACCCATCAAAACATAAGTAGCCACTTTGGGGAAGTAAATGGAAACGAAAATCACCACTCCGATAATGCCCAGTAACATCAGCAGCGGCAGCCAGGAGGATTTCGGTTTTAGCCGAGGCTTTCTTTTTACGTGTTCCGAAAGTTGCTTGAGCTCGTCATGATCACTATTCTGAACCACAGCGCGGAACGTCACCATGTAAAACAGACTGGCCAGGAAGTAGATAATGTCAAAGCCGATTACCGGAGTGAGCACACCCTGATTTTCAATCACCCATTTGGTAAATAGGGGAATGAGCGACAGGAAAAACAGAAAGAAAATGTTGGAAATGATGATCCTTTGATTCACTCTTTCGAGGTACTGAAAAAGCTGGTGATGCTGGTTCCAAAATGCGCCAACAACGAGAAAACTGAGCAAGTAAATCAATAATGACGTACCAAATTTGAACAAATCTTTGGTTTCGAACAACTCTGGTAGCGGGATTTCCAAAACCATGATGGTGATGACAATGGCAATAACCGCATCGATAAAAGCCTCCAGTCTGTTTTTTGTGATCGTCATAGTAAAATACAGTTGAGCAAATATGTGAAAGTTTCTGAAACCTGCGGTTTTATCCATGCTGTGGAAACGAAATCTTCAATATGTTTTATGCTTGTCCGGGTAGCATCGACCTCCTTTTTGCCATTTGGTAAAAGGCTCCCAGCTTTCAATTGTTAACTTGCTGACATGGATAAACTGATTGATTATTTGCTTCAGTTTGGGCAGCTAAACCAGCAACAGATTGACTTCATTTCTGCTAAGGTGAAACCTGTTCATCTGAACAAAGGTGATTACTTCTCTGAAGCGGGAAAAGTGCCAAAGCAGGCTGGATATCTTCTGGACGGCATTCTGCGCGTGTGCTATTATAACAATAAAGGGGAGGAGATCACCAAGTACTTCATCGATGAAAATCATCTGGTATCGGACTATCAGCATTTCGAAGCACGGATTGCTGCATCGGAGTATGTGCAAGCCGTGACGGATTGTGAGTTACTGGTTTTTTCGCGAGACGCCTGGGAGGAACTCTCCGGCACCATAGTGGGGTGGGATGCCATCGTCCATAAAATAGTCCAAAAGGCCTTGATGCAAAAGCTAGACAGAAGAAGTCCGCTGGTGGAGCAGGATGCTACCACACGCTACCTCAGCTTTATCGAAAAATTCCCCAATTTGGTCAATCGCGTGCCGCTTTCTCAGCTGGCTTCTTACCTCGGCATCACCCAGTCGTCACTGAGCCGAATCAGAAAAAACATCCGATAGTTTGCTTTTTGCCATATGGCAAATGATTTCATTTTTCGTCCGGCCAGCTTTGTAGGGTAATTGAATTTCAAACAGAAAAAGCACTAAAAATGAAATCAGCATTAATCACGGGAGCCAATAGAAGTATCGGGTTAGAAACCGCAAAACAACTTTCCCAAAAGGGACTTTTCGTGTATGTGGGAAGCCGGGATATCGAAAAGGGAAATGCCATAGTGGCACAATTGGCTAGCGAAGGATATGCCAACATGCAGGCGATAGCCATAGATGTCACTCAGCCGGAAACGATCCAAACGGCTCGTGAAATCATCGAAAGGGAAAAGGGTAAGCTCGACATTCTGATCAACAATGCCGGAATCATGGGTGGATACGAACAGGCGCCCAGCACCACTCCAGAAGGGGTGATTCAATCCACTTTTGATGTCAACTTTTACGGACCTATTCGTGTGACACAGGCTTTTGTAGATCTCCTGAGAAAGTCCGACCATCCGGTGATCAGCAACATCACTTCGGGGCTTGGTTCACTCACTATGCACAGCGATCCCAGCTGGAAGTATTACGATATCAAAGGTGTCTGCTATGTGCCTTCCAAAGCGGCTTTGAACGCCTTTACCGTGACGCTGGCTCACGAACTGAAAGACTTCAGGGTGAACGCCATTGATCCGGGATTTACGGCCACAGATTTTAACCATCACCGAGGCACAGGCACAGTAGAAGATGCCGCTGCCTTTGTGGTGAAACACACGCTGATCGATGAAAATGGCCCTACCGGAAAGTTCTTTAGCAAGGACATAGAAAACGAAAGCGAAGAAAGCCCGTGGTGAGTTTGGCGAGTTGGAGCAGGTGAGAGGCGGGCTGCCAGACCGACCTTGTCACTTGGGTGAACTAAACGCGTCATCTGGTTGGGTTATTTTCCAACACTCAAAGTCTTCAATAAGCTATTTAAGAAGAAGGTGAGCCTGACTCCTTTGGAGTTTCGAGCGAGTTTTAATTGAGGGGGGTAATGGAGATATGGTTGGCTTCCGAGATAGCTAGCAATTGTTATGACACCAGGTAGATAATTGCTTGTTACCTCCAGTTTTTTATCAGTTCAACAAATTGGGGCTTACTGATTTTTCTCAATTTAGTGTCGCTAATGAGTTCGAAGATGTGTGTTCCAAAATCTAAGAAAATTCGTTCATATGCATAGTCCCAACTAGGACGTCTATGACTCCAACTGTAGTAATATTGTCCCTTAAATCTCTTCATGATATTGGATCGCTCAGCTTCACGTAATTCCTCCATTTCCCTTAATTCAATTTCTCTTTGTTCAAACTCATATTGTTCACGTTTTCCGATTTTGGTTTCCAAAATTTCGATTCGTTCATGAGCCTTCTTAACTTTCTTGTTAGCGATTCCGAGTTCTGAGACACACAAATCACGTTGTTCTGCCAAAAAATCTGAGAGTTGAGTTTTCATGGATTCTAGACAATTTGTTTCTGTTTTATCCAACTCAGAAATTTCGGATTCAAGCAGGTTTATTTTCGTAGTCAGATTTGCAATTGCATCCGTAGGGTCAACAATGAGTATGTATTTCTGATTTTTTGCAATCTGTTCAAACTCTTGCTCCGATCGGAATTTCAGGATTGTAGGAAATAGAGAATCTTTAGAGGCCTTTTCAATTAATATACACTTGGGATAAGAAGACGATGATATCTCTGTAGGAGTAACAAGTTTGTAATGTTCATAGTTGAACACCTGTGAGTTGGGAAGATTATCAATTGTCTTTAGAGTTCCTTTTAAGCCTTCCAAATCTTCATTCACCACTTCTTTTTTGGATCTGACGGAAGATATTACCTCCTTTTCTTCGCAATTGAATTTATCCAGAATGTTGCTAAAAATGTAGGATGTTCGGAAGCACTGTGAAAGGGCATTATCTAGATTAGCTCTGTGTTCAATAATTTTAGACTGCCTACCTTCTAGCTTTGAAATTTCATAATTCAGATTGGTTATTTCTGATTCGTGCTCTTCAATTTGTTTCTTGAAGTCTCGAATTTCTGGGCTGTCCTCTTCTCTGTATGAAGAATAGCCATGATACTGATTTTCTACTTCGCGTAATCTTCTGTTAACGGCACTGGAAATTCTAAAATTTGTCTTGAATGTTTCAGCGTTGACTAGCCAAATGATGCTCTGATAAAATGCTTCTCTTTCCTCAATAGTTGAACTGGATATGGATGAATTCTGAAGTTCCAATACTAGTCCGTTGGGAGTTTGGATGTCGGCAACATGTTTTTCATTATCTCTTATTATGGCAATTTCTTGCCAATCTTTAGGAAATTCGTTTTTCCATGACTTGTGCCATTCTGTTTCGTGTTCTTTCCATGGGTCGCAGTTCTGTTCGACTATGTGTTTCCAATGGTGAATGTAGATATCACCACAATGAGCTCTTACAGGGTTTCCGCAGAGTTGGCAATATGCGGTTAGTCCTTTGCTTGGAGAAATTCGATTTCTATTCTGATCAACTGCGATTAACAAAATTTTACGGTTTGAAGATAATTGAAGGAGGCCATGCCCGAATATATAACACCACGCCACATATTCACTAACAACGTAACAATTTAAAGTTTTTTTATATCAATCATCGATTCTGTCAGAACGTTTGTACTGGTCAATTTTTAAGAAGTTCATAAATCTTCCTCCCATTTTCACTTAAGTGAAAAAATGGCGTGATTTCTCTGCGGAGCTTTGTAGCAACAAAATTCAAAAGCAATGAAAAGAACAGCAAACGCCCAGTGGAATGGCGACCTCAAATCGGGCAAAGGAACATTAAGCACACAAAGTGGCATTTTAAGCGAAACGCCCTATTCTTTCAACACACGTTTCGGGGATGTGAGAGGCACCAACCCTGAAGAGCTGCTGGGAGCGGCCCATGCGGGCTGTTTTACCATGGCCATCTCGCATGCGCTTTCTGGGCAGGGTTATGTGCTGGCCGGCTTGGCCACCAAAGCTTCCGTGCACCTGGATATGTCTGTCGGCAGCATCACACTGATCGAGCTAGCACTGAAAGCAGAAACGATCTCCGGACTTTCTGAAAGTGAGTTTGTGCAAGTGGCCGAAGAGGCGAAGAAGAATTGCCTGATCTCTAAAGTACTGGGTGACGTAGAGATTACCCTCGCGGTGAGTTATGGCGATTAAATAAAGGCTGGCGCAAGGTTGAGCTTGTGGCGCAACACAGTGGAATTTTAACCAAGAGTCCCGACATTTGATCGGGACTTTATATTTCTAAGCGTATGGTAGACAAGACCGGGTTGCAACATTTTCTGCACGAGTTTTCAGGGCTTTCCGAAGAGGATTTTCGCTTGGCAGAATCGTATTGGTATCCTCGAAAAACCAGCAAAGGGGACTTCTTTAATACCCAGGGAGTCGTTTGCAAGGAGCTGGGGTTCATTACCAAAGGGATGTTTCGTGTTTACAGATACGATACCGAAACGGAAGAGCAAAAGAACGTTTACTTCTTTTCAGAAAACCAGTTTTTGGTGTCGTTTCACAGCTTTATCCGTCAGTATCCGTGTGCGTACTATTTCGAAGCGTTGGAAGATGCGCATTACCTTGCCATTCGCTATGATCATTTGCAGGAGCTTTACCAGCAGTCTGCGGGTTGGAATACGCTCGGGCGAAAGTTGGCAGAGAAGAGCTTTGAAGTGTCTCAGCTGCGCATGGAATCGCTGCTTTTTCTCAGCCACGAGCAGCGATACATCAGCCTCATCAATGAACACCCCGACATTGCCAACCGCATTCCCCTGTATCACATTTCGTCTTATCTTGGCATCAAAAACCCTTCGCTAAGCAGAATCAGAAAGCGATTGGGGTTTTAGCTTTTACAATCCCCACCGAAATTTTTGCTTTTTTATTCGAAGCGCAAAAAATACGGTTTCATTATTCACTTAAGTGAAAATGGATGCTGATTTTTCGAGGGAAGTTTGCTTCAAAAACAAACTTATGGGACTTTCAGCACTCGGTATATTTCATACCATCGTAGGCATTGGGGCACTTGTGGCCGCCATCATTTCTTATGTTCGATTTGGCAAAATCATCCTCTCCAACCTGCCGGGCAAAATCTATTTTTACGGCACCATTATCACCTCACTGTCTTCCCTGGGCATCTCAAAACTGGGTGGATTCAATCCAGGACATGCCGCTTCTCTGATCATCGTGATCTTTTTACTAATAGCTGCTTTTCTTCATTACAAAAGGAAGGAAAGTAAAAGACTGAGGTACGTGGAGAACTTTCTGATCTCTTTCACTTTCTTCTTTTCGTGGGTGCCAACCATCAACGAAACTTTTACCAGAATCCCCGTTGGACACCCGCTAGCGAAGGATATTTCGGATCCCGTGATTGCGAACACGCTATTGGTGTTTCTCCTGCTGTTTATTGCTGGTTCTGTCTACCAGTTCATCCAACAGCGGAAGGCAAATAGGGTAGGGTGAGTAGGGGAAGAGGTTGATACTTTTGGCATGTTAGATGAGGTTACATGAAATAAAGTCTACGTGCATTAATATATCAGTTATCTTCATTGTATTTTCACAAATCATAGAATAAAGTAGTATCGTAGCTTCTGTGATTGCATGCTATGAGCTGAATAATCATCCAATGATGTTGAGCCTGCCTTTTGAGCCAAGACTTTGGGGTATTCCCATCAATATCCATTTAATTCTGGAGTATATGGCGTTTTTTGTTGGGTATCGGTATTATGCGTATCTCAGGAAAAACACTTCTGATCCGATCTCCTCATCCAATAGGTTATCGATTATTTTGGGAGCGGCTCTGGGTGCACTGATTGGTTCGAGAATATTTGGGTATTTCGAAAATCCTGTGGCCATCTCTTTCGAAAGCCTGCCGGTATTGCTTAATGTCAAAACGATTATGGGAGGCCTCTTTGGTGGTCTTATAGGCGTGGAGTTGATGAAAAAGCTCATAGGTGAATCTTCCTCTTCAGGTGACCTTTTCACCCTGCCCATTATTCTCGGCATTTTCATCGGACGTATAGGGTGTTTCCTGTCAGGTACTAACGAATTTACCTATGGCAAAGCCACCACTTTTTTTACAGGGATGGATTTGGGAGATGGAGTCATTCGCCACCCATTGGCGCTCTACGAAATGGTTTTTCTGATGGGTCTGTTTTTGATTTTCAGGAGGCAGTCGGCAAAAGCAAGCCTGAGGCCAGGTCTGACCTTCCAGTACTTTATGATTAGCTATTTTGGTTTTAGATTTTGTATGGAATTTCTAAAGCCAAACATTTTCTTCATTCTCGGTTTCAGCAGTATTCAATGGTTGTGCGTTTTGTGCTGGCTGTACTATTACAAAACGATTTCTAAATTGCTCACACATGCCTACCAGAAAATATACCTATTATGATTTCACATTGAGTCTCTGTCCTCAGTGTCTCAAAAGAATAGATGCAAAGATTGTGTTTCAGGATGATAAAGTATATATGCTGAAAAGGTGTCCAGAACATGGTGCATCCAAAGTGCTCATTGCCGATGATGTGGCGTATTACAAAAACATTCGTAACTACAACAAGCCTTCGGAAACACCTTATAAGTTTAATACAGAGACCCATTATGGCTGTCCATATGACTGTGGGCTTTGTCCGGATCATGAGCAGCACTCTTGCTTAACTGTAGTAGAAGTGACCGATCGGTGCAATCTGACGTGTCCAACATGCTACGCAGGTTCTTCTCCAACATATGGGAGACATAGGTCGCTAGAGGAGGTCAAGCAAATGCTGGACACCATCGTGGCTAATGAGAAGGAGCCAGATGTAGTGCAGATCAGTGGTGGCGAACCAACGATTCATCCTCAGATTTTTGAGATTCTGGATTATGCCAAATCGCTACCCATCAAACATTTGATGCTAAATACCAATGGCATTGCCATAGCCAAGGATAAGGAGTTTGCCAGAAAGCTAGCCGCTTATGCACCTGATTTTGAAGTGTATTTGCAGTTTGATTCGTTCCGTGAAGAGGTGTTGCGATCAATGCGAGGAGCCGAACTATTAAAAATAAGACAGCAGGCTTTGGATCATCTCAATGAGTTGAACCTGTCAACGACACTGGTGGTCACCCTTCAGAATGGTTTGAATGATGATGAAATTGGCCAAACCATTGAGTATGCGTTGAAGCAGCGATGTGTGCGTGGAGTCACCTTTCAGCCAACTCAGATCGCTGGGCGGTTAGAGAATTTTGATCCTGCCAAAGACCGAATGACATTAACAGAAGTAAGGAGGAAGATATTGGAACAATCACCAGTTTTCAATGAAGATGATCTTATTCCAGTTCCCTGTAATCCAGATGCGCTGGTCATGGGATATGCCTTGAAGTTGGGAGGAGAGGTGTTTCCGCTAACCAGATTCATCAACCCTGTCGATTTGTTGGATAATAGCAAGAATACCATTGTCTATGAGCAGGACGAGCACTTACACGGTAAGATGATAGAACTATTCAGTACTGGCAATTCTGTAGATGCCGCTACTAATAAACTTCAGTCTTTGCTCTGCTGTTTGCCACAGATTGAAGCGCCGGCATTAGGTTATGATAACCTGTTTCGTGTGATCATCATGCAGTTTGTAGATGCTTATAACTTTGATGTACGATCGATCAAGAAATCTTGCGTGCACATTGTCAATAAAGACAATAAGATCATTCCATTCGAGACAATGAACTTGTTTTATAGAGATGATAAAAAGGAATATCTAACTAAACTACAAAATCAGGAAGTATGATACTGTTAGAATATAATGGCGAAGGCTTGGATTATTTTTTTGCTTTCTTCGGTTTTATTATCGTTGGTTTGCCGTTGATATTAATGCTTGTTGGGGCAGGTATCAAGAAAAATAAACCTAAAACAGGAAAAGTGCTGATCATTCTGGGTATCGTATACTTCATTATTGCTGCAGGGACTTGTGGGATTCTATTGGGTAGTTCATGACTTACCCAAGATTTGAATACAACAACCACAGATTTGGTTAAGTGGCCGGGGCAGTGACTTTTCAATTTTGTATCGAACAATAATCGAAGCAAAATGAAGATAGTAGTAACAGGTTCTTTGGGTAATGTGAGCAGGCCTTTGGTCACTGAGTTGGTGCAGAGAGGTCATGATGTGACTGTGATCAGCAGCACGGAAGACAGGAGAGCAGCGATAGAATCTCTGGGAGCCAAGGCCGCCATTGGCAGCATGCTGGACGTGGATTTTCTTTCCGAAACTTTCAAAGGAGCGGATGCCGTGTATTTGATGGAAGCGGTAGATCGCAGCAAAATGATGATTCCTGATTTTGACATTATCGAGGCGTACAAGGGAATCGCTGAAGGATACAAACAGGCGGTGATCAATGCAGGTGTAACAAAGGCTGTGCATTTAAGTAGCCTTGGCGCACATACCACCGAGGGAAATGGAGTGCTTTCCATGCACTATTGGACAGAAAAGGTGCTGAATGAATTACCAGAAAATGTAGCGGTGAAGTTCCTGCGTCCGGTTGGCTTTTTCAGTAATTTGTACCGATCCATGCATACGATCAAGGCGCAGGGAATGATCATTTCCAACATGGGAGGTGACAAAAAGGAACCGTGGGTGGCGCCTTTAGATATTGCGCTGGCCGTGGCTCATGATCTGGAAAATCCATTCGAAAATCGATCTTTTCAGTACATCGCCAGTGATAAAGTTTCGCCCAATGAAATCGCTCAGGCTTTTGGAGAAGCGATCGGTAATCCTGAGTTGAAATGGCTGCAAATCTCTGATGAAGAGCAATTAAAGGGAATGTTGGCTTTCGGAATGAACCAACAAGCCGCAAAAGGTTTTGTAGAGATGCAGGCTGCTCAGCGCGATGGCTCGCTTTACGAACATTACTATGCGCATGAGCCAGAACTGGGCAAGGTGAAATTGAAGGATTTCGCTCTGGAATTTGCCAAAGTCTATCAAAACGCATAAACAGAAAGCATGAAGAAAGTACTGATTACCGGAGCAAATAAGGGCATTGGTTTCGAAGCGGCTAAGCAGTTGGCCGCTTTGGGATATTTCGTTTATCTCGGCAGCAGAGATCAGAAAAGAGGAGAAGAGGCGGTTGTTTCGCTGAAGAATGCCGGATATACACATGTGGAATTGATTCAAATAGATGTCAGTGATGCCACTTCTGTAGCACAAGCGAAAGCAAATCTGGCTGCTAAAACTGATGTGTTGGATGTGTTGATCAACAATGCGGGAATAGCGGGAGCACAACCGCAGAACATATCGCAATGCGATCTATCCGCGATGAAGTCACTGTTCGACACCAACTATTTTGGAGCCATTCAAACGACTCAGGCCTTTTTGCCTTTGCTCAAACAAGCAGAAGTGCCCGTGATCGTGAATGTATCGAGTGAGTTGGGTTCGCTGGCCATGCAAACTGCAGAGGGAAAGCGAGCCAACTGGAGCATTTATCACGTCTATGCCGCCACCAAAACGGCTTTAAATACGTTCACCATCCAACTGGCCGAAGAGCTTGGCGGCAAATTCAAAGTAAACAGCGTGACGCCCGGCTACACAGCTACCGATCTGAATAACTTCGCGGGATTCAAAACTGCAGCTCAGGGAGCTGAACCGATTGTGAAACTGGCAACAATCGGTGCGGATGGGCCAAATGGTAAGTTTTTCAGTGCAGATGGCGAAGTGCCCTGGTGAGGGCCAAGCTCTTGTAAATAGGGCGACAGTATCAGGATGACGGTCTTGTGTAAATGCTTTAAAAAACAACACTTTACAAAACACGTCATCAGTAGTTCTAAAGCGTTTAAATGATTGATTATGGCAAAGGTGTTAAAAGTAAAGTCCATCAGTGAATTTCACCAGTTGAAGGGTGTTGCCGCTCCGCATCATCCGTTGATTAGCGTGATTGATTACGGAAAAATGACGTGTATACAAGAGTCCGAGCCGGTCAATTATGTCTATGATTTCTACAATATCGCGATCAAACGCGGCATCAATGGCAAGATGAAATACGGCCAGCAGGAGTATGATTTCGACAATGGAGTGATGTTTTATATCGCGCCAAATCAGGTGTTTAAAGTAGCTGGAAGCGCTTCCATGAGTGAAGATCGCTCGGGTTGGATGCTGCTGATCCATCCTGACTTTTTGCAGCACACTGCTCTGGCTTCCCGCATGAAGAATTATGAGTTTTTCGACTATTCCACCAATGAAGCGCTTTTTGTGTCGGAGAAAGAGGAAGCTACTATCAATGGCCTGATCCAGAACATCGAGCAGGAGCTGATGGTGAACATCGATGCTTTCAGTCAGGAGATCATCATCTCGCAGATTGAGACTTTACTCAACTACTCGCAGCGATTTTATAACCGCCAGTTCATTACCAGAAAGGTCAGCAATCATGAGATTGTCACGCGTCTGGAAAAACTGTTGAATGACTATTACCGACAGGATGGACTGATAGAGAAAGGCTTGCCCACGGTTCAGTTTGTCTCCGATGAGCTGAATCTATCGGCCAGCTACCTCAGCAGCGTGCTCAAGGTTCACACCGGGCAGAGTACGCAGCAGCATATTCATGAAAAACTCATTGAAGTGGCGAAAGAAAAACTCTCCACGACCAACCTGAGTGTGAGTGAGATCGCCTATGCACTTGGGTTTGATTATCCGCAATCCTTCAGCAAGCTTTTCAAGTCCAAAACGAACTTTTCTCCAGTAGAATTCAGAGCCAGTTTTAATTGAAAATTGGACTTCTGAATAAAGTAAGTGTGGACTTCTGAGTAAACCTGTCAAGGTCAGTTTCTAGCGAATTTTGCTTCATCATTAACATTAAAAATTGAAGCAATGAACAAATCAGAAAAGGTGCTGGTCACTGGCGGAACAGGTTTCGTGGGCAAGCACATCATCTTACAACTTTTACAAAAAGGCTATGAAGTGCGCACGACCATGCGCAGTTTGGATAAGAAGGATCAACTCCTGGATACTCTTGCAGCAAATGGTATTTCTTCCTTTGAAAAGTTATCATTCGTAGTAGCAGAGTTAACCAAAGATGAGAATTGGGCGGAAGCGATGCAGGATTGTCAATATGTATTGAGTGTGGCTTCTCCGGTATTTTTTGACATACCCAAGGATGAGAATGAAGCCATTCGTCCGGCAGTAGAAGGAATCAAGCGAGTGCTCAAGTTCGCTAAACAAGCAGGTGTGAAACGCGTAGTGATGACTTCCAATTTTGGAGCTGTTGGCTTCAGTCAGTTTGATGCTTCTAGAAACACCACAGAGGCAGATTGGACTAATCCTAATGAAAAGGGGCTTTCTATCTATGAAAAATCAAAGACCCTTGCAGAGAAAGCTGCTTGGGAGTTTATCAATAAGGAAGGAGAGGGGCTAGAGTTTGCAACTGTCAACCCAGTGGCGATTTATGGACCATCACTTGACGGGCACGTTTCCGGTAGTTTTCATCTGTTGCAAAATTTACTGAATGGCTCCATGAAAGCGGTGCCCAATATCCCTTTGAATGTGGTGGATGTAAGAGATGTAGCTGACCTGCACATTCGAGCGATGATCACTCCAGAGGCCAATGGTCAGAGGTTTATCGCTACTGCTGATGGTCAGATCACTTTGATGGAAATAGCTAATCTGCTGAAAGACAAATTTCCGAATGTATCACAGAAGGTTTCGACTAAGAAAGTGCCTGATTGGGTGCTGAAGTTGGCTGCCAATTTTAATCATCAGGTGAAAGAGGGAGCACTTTTGTTGAAAGTCAACCGAAAGGTGAGCAATGATAAGGCTCGTAATATCCTGGGATGGAAGCCTATGGCTACTCAAGAAGAAATCATCCAGTCAGGGGTCAACTCTTTGATCAACTACAACCTTATAAATCAATAATGTCATGAGAATAGTTAGCGGAATACTCATCCTTCTATCTACTTATATCGGGGTTTCAAATGGCTTTCGTGCCTTCAGACCCTTGTCCGAATCAGCTTCTAAGATGATGGCGGAGTTAGGGCTGTCAAATACCTTCGGGATGGCTTTTGGTGCCTGGTCTATGATCACAGGCGTGTTGATTTTGTTTCCAAAGACCTTCTTTATTGGCAATCTGCTCAGAGCAGTTCAGTTGGTGGTGATGATTGCTTTGGTGCTCAAGGTGGGCAATTACAAATTCGCTTTGATTGAAATACCATTTTTGATGTTGCCATTGATATTGATCTATTTGGGTCATCCATTTAAAAATGGATTCTTAAATTAAGGGTTGAGATGAAAAACATAGCAGAAGAAACACGGACCAACATCTTGCAGGAGCAATTTATACCTGACAATGTATTCATCTATGTGGCGAAGGGTGCGATCCGTGTTTTTGATGGAAATAAAAGCCAGACTTTCAAAGCAGGTGATGCCTGTATTGCTAGAAAAAATCGTCTGGCTAAGTATGAATTGCTGGAAGGAAAAGAGGCATTCGAACCCATACTCATTTGCTTTGATGAGCCATTTCTCAGAACGTTTCATCAGAAGCATGCGCCTAAAGAATCATCTGCTGTTGTGAAGGATACTTTGATCCAGGTTCAGCCTTCTGAATTGATGAAGAACTTCATTCAGTCCATTCAGCCTTATTACACGGGAGTAATGCAACTAGATGAAGCATTTCAAGAGTTGAAGTACCAGGAACTCCTGATTATACTATTGCAGCAGCAACCGGAACTAGCTTCTGTGTTTTTTGACTTCCGAAAGCCGGGTAAAATCGACCTGGAAGAGTTTATGACCCGTAACTACAAGTTCAATGTCAGTACCGAGCGATTTGCCTTCTTAACAGGAAGAAGTATATCGGCCTTTAAGCGGGACTTCAAAGAGATCTTTAATGATACACCTAGTCACTGGCTGACCCAAAGACGTTTGCAGGAAGCTAGGTTTCTCATAGAGAAGGAGAACAAAAAACCGTCCGATTTCTATCTAAACCTGGGCTTTGAGAGTTTGTCCCATTTCTCTGTGGCATTCAAAAAGCAATATGGAATTACTCCAAGTGAAGTAGTGAACGCTGGCTAAAAGTTCATTCCCGGAGTGGTTATGTGTCATGTCTCTATTCCATATGTAACCCCACATAGGCTTAATCGTATCGGTAGTTGAATCAGGCGGTATTAGGGAAACGGGTTATTTAAAGCCTGCTTTGTCGCTTTCAACCAACGTTAATAGCTAGCTTATGAATATGATCAACAAAATCAAGTGGGTTTCGGGTGTGTTGTTGGTTTTTGTAATTGTTCTCACCACCAATCTGATCGATAAGGACAACTTCAATCGGTTGAAGAGTTCAATTTCAACCATTTATGAAGACAGAATTATCGCCAACGACTTGATTTTTGAGATGTCGCTTTTGATTCAAGAGAAGGAAATGGCCATTGCCAAGGCCGATTCTACATTTTTTAAGGCCCAAAACGATAGCACGAATCAGCGACTACAAACGCTGATCGAGCGTTATGAACAAACCAAGCTTACCCCGAAAGAGCAGGATATTTTCAACGATTTGAAGCAAGAACTAAAAACCTTAGAAGGTAGAGAAAGGGATTATGTGGCTTCTGATTTTGTCAGTAACGATAGTGTATTGAGAAGCATCAACGATATCGTAAGAAATCTGCACGATTTGTCTAAAGTGCAACTAGAAGAAGGCAAACGCCAAATGGAGTTAAGCAATAGAACCATGAAATCCATCGATCTTTTCACTCAAGTGGAAATTATATTTTTGATTGTGATGGCTGTTTTGGTTCAAATCATTGTGTTGTACAAGCCTAAAAAGGATTAGAAACACAAATTTCTTTAACCTTTCAAACGCTCCAATTTCTGTCGAACACGATCATTGGCTTCAATCTGCAGTGACTGCTCATAAAGTTCAATGGCCTTTTTATTATTGCCGTTGGTTCGATAGAAATCTCCCAAGGCTTCATGGGTCAAAGAGCTTTTAGGGTAGTTCCGAATGTTGAGCTCATACAATGCTTCTACCTTCTTGGTTTGTCCTTCAGAAGCCGCAATATTCGCAAATCGATTAATCAGATTTTGAGGAGGAAGAAACGTGTAGCCGAAATGCTTTGAGATATTTCCGAAGTGATTCTCGATAAATTCGATCAGCTCTGGAGCACTGAGAGTTGCACCTTCTTCAAAAATGAATTCTTCGTTGAAATTGAACCATTCAAATAGAAACCGAAACCCATCATAAGTCGCAATTAAAGGAACTCCATTGTGGTTGTCTTCAGGGTAAAACTTCCATGTGAAATTTATTCCTTGAGCGTTTTTGGCTAATTCTGTGAGTTTCAGTATGGTTCGAATATGTTCCGAAGCTGGGGTAGAATCTGCTTTAACCGTGGTTAAATCCAAGCCTTTCGGCAGTCTATTCGCGACACCCAAAAAGAGCGACTTCCCTTCAAAGTTTTTGGCTTTCAAAACCTCACTAGCCTCTTTAAAAAAGCTGAGGTTATTCCATCGGATGGTCGGGTCGATAGCAAGGTAATTTTCGAACAGTTCTGAGTGTTTCGTTAGCGTGTTCAGAACAAATAAACCTCCCCAAGAATGGCCAACCAGTGTTCGGTAAGAAGTGGTTGGGTATTTTGAATCGATATAGGGAATGAGCTCCTTTTCTATAAAGGAAGTGAAGTTTTCAGCACCACCAGATGTAGCCAAAAAACGAAAATGGCTAGGAGTAAGGTCTCGTGTTCTATCGGTGTTGGGAATGCCGACCACAATCATTTCTGGCAGAATCATATTGCCATTCGATGCACTTAGTTGCCGCAACATGCCTACCACGGAATAGAAATGCGCATTGCCATCAAGGACATACAAAACGGGATAGTTCTGTTGGGTGTTATTAGCACTTTCGGGCACCGAAACCCAAATTTGTCTCTGTTCCCCAAGAATTTCTGAGTAGAGACTATCAATAGCACCAATAGTAACTTGGCCATTTTGAACGCCCACTGACTGAGCAAAAGGATGAAAACAAATTAAAGCTAATGCTGAAAAGATGAGTATAAGCTTTCGCATAGAATGGTGTTGTGCTTTGACTGTTTTTGAATCGCAAGTTTAGTGAAAATCAACCATTAAACTAATTAAGTAGTTAATTAACTAAGTGCCTGAGTAGATTTTTCGATCTTATTTATCCTTCCAAAATCCTTACCTTGATAGACTTATCAACCCATTACCAAATAGAGTTCCTTTATGAAAAAATACATAATCCTTTTGGTTGCTGTGCTTGCCATGCAGGCCTGTTCAACCCAACAACCTGAGGAAAGACATGTCGCCATAGAAGGGGTGAACCTTTCTCTCGATCCTGGCGATGATTTCTTCCGTTACGCCAATAGCATTTGGTACGACACTGCTCAAATTCCGCCTAGCCAGGCAGGGGTTGGCGCTTATATGTTTATGAATTATCCCCAGCGAATTCGCTTGCAAGGCATTCTCGACAGTGTAGCTCAGGCCGATAACCCAGAGGGCAGCATTGGTCAGAAAGTAGGCGATTTTTATGCTTCGGGAATGGATATGGAAACCATCAATCAGCGCGGTTACGACCCTATTAAGCCGATACTTTCGAGCATTGAAAGCATTCAGGATGTTCCTTCTCTGATGAAGTTCGTGGCCGAGCAGTCGAAAGCTTATAACAGCTCCATCATTGGTGTAAATATTGGCCCAGATGATAAAAATAGTAGCATGAATATCGCTCATGCGCGGCAGACGGGTATTGGCTTGCCTACCAGAGACTATTACTTTGATACCGATCCTTCCACTACAGAGATTCAAAAGGCGTATAAAACCTATTTGGCCAAATTATTCGAATTGACCGGTTCTTCTGCTTCCGAAGCTCAGGAAAATGCGGCTTTGGTTTACAATATGGAAAAGCAGCTGGCGGGTTCACACAGAACTAGAATTGAGCTTCGCGATGTAAAGGCCAATTACAATAAAATGGCTGTGGCCGATTTGGACAAGAAACAGCCGAATATTGCTTGGTCTACTTTGCTGACAAACCTAGGAGCGAAAACCGATTCAATCGATATTGGTCAGCCTGCTTATTACGAAAAGCTGAATCAACTGCTAAAAGTGATTTCTATTGACGATTGGAAAGTTTACCTAAAGGCGAATTCCATCGGCAATTACGCTGACATCTTGAGCAAGCCCTTTATCGATGCGCAATTCGAACTTTCAAAAGTGCTTTCTGGTCAGGCCGTTCAAAGGGAGCGAGGAGAAGTGATGGCCAGTATGGTAGATAATCTTTTGGGTGAAGCTTTGGGACAGTTGTATGTGAAGAAATATTTCCCTGAATCGGCCAAGAAGCGAATGCAGGAATTGGTGAACAACTTCCAAAAGGCATATGATGTGAGAATTGATAAACTGGAGTGGATGAGCGACAGCACGAAGGAAAAGGCCAAGGAGAAGCTGGCGGCCATGAATAAAAAAATTGGTTACCCTGATTCTTGGAAAGATTACAGCAATGTAAAAATTGAAAAAGGTAAGTTTTTCGAAAATGTGGTGTCTGCCACCAAGGCACAATATCAGTATCAGGTGAGCAAACTGGGCAATCCGGTCGATAAATCGGAGTGGTTTACAACTCCTTCAACCGTTACGGCTTACAACAATCCATCGGGTAATCAAATTGTGTTTCCTGCCGGTATTCTGCAAGCTCCTTACTTCGACAATGAAGCTGATGATGCCTTGAATTATGGTGGAATTGGGATGGTAATTGGTCACGAAATCACGCATACCTTTGATGATCAAGGTGCTCAATTCGATAAGGATGGCAACGTGAAAAACTGGTGGACAAACTCAGATTACGAGAAGTTCAGAGCCAGAACTCAGCAGGTGATCGATCTGTATAGCACTTTTACCGTTCTGGATAGCGTACATGTAAAAGGAGCGATGACCGTGGGTGAAAACACAGCGGATATCAGTGGAGTAGCAGTTGCTTACGATGCCTTCAAACTGACTAAGCAAGGCCAAGACACTACAAAAATCGATGGCTTTACACCTGATCAGCGTTTTTTCCTTTCAGTAGCCAGAATCTGGAGAGTGAAAATGAAGGACGAATACCTGCGCTTGTGGATCAACAGTAACTCTCACGCACCACCAGTTTGGCGTGTAAATGGGCCTCTAATGAATACAGATGCATTTTATTCCGCTTTCGATATTCAGCCTGGCGAGAAAATGTATTTGCCAAAAGAGGAGAGAATTACCGTTTGGTAGAAACTATAGGGGAGTGGAGTTATTCACTCCCTTTTTTAAAGGGTGTAGGATGGCTACTTTAAATTTAGAGTTTTGAAAGAAGGACTATAGTCCGGGCCAACGCAGTAATTTTCCTTATCCAGCTCCGGGGCTATCATTGAAGTTGTAAAAATAATTTGATGTCTTGACTCACCTAATTTTTGATCGGAGAAACGAGTTACGAGCGTCTGAAACTTATGTGATCTTTTAGGCTTCATTCCTTTATCTTCCATATTATCACAAAGTATAAACCTCGGATATCTCATAAATGATAGTTTAAGAGAGGAAAAGAATATAGCAAACCTAACTGCATTCTTGAATAATACCATTGAACTGGCAGAAAAATGATATCTCCGATCAATAGAGAAAGTGTCTCTGGAAAAGTTGATATCCAGTTCTTTAGCATTTTTAAAAGATTGCTCGTAAGGCACTCCATCATCTTCTACGGCATCTCTGTGTAAGAAGTACAATCCAATTTCTTCAATTAACTCGTAGGCTTTTTCTCCTTTTTCACGTTGCTCTTCTTTTTTTAGCCTTAAAGATTCGTCAAGTCCAAGAATGTTTTTTTCAATCTCAATCCTTTTATCAATAAGTTTCTCATACATCATTACCGATTGTAGCTGAGATTTTGTTTTGTCAAGCCTGCCAAGTAGAATCCCCCTTTTTTCACGAAGTTGATTGAGTATTTGATTCGAAGAACTTCCTGATTCAGTTAGGAATTGATTAAGATTTCTTTGTCGTTTATTCAGTTCACTTCTAAAAAGAGGTAGTCGATTATCGAGTTGATTTTTTTCCTTCTCCCTTAATTCCTTTAGGTAAATTGATTCATTGATTTGGTTGTCTAACTCTTGTCGCATTCTCAGTATTTGCGAATTCTTCTTCTCTTCACTGATATCTTGCTTACAAAGGTTACACTTGCTGTCATCGGCTTTGTTTTCTAATGGTTGAAGACATTTTGGGCAATGCGTTAATGCAATTTGACCTAACACATCTCTAGTTTGTATTGATTCCTTCAACGATTTCTTCCTGCTTTCTAAAGTAGCAATGAAGTATAGAGAATCCGTGATTTCCTCCTCAAGCCTAATTGATTTAGCGAGCATTGAATCGTAAGATTCCTTAGCCTCGACCAATGCACGTCTTAATTGGATCTGTTTCTTTGTGACTTCACTAGGCTTTATTTGATCTTCTTTTTCTGAAGAAAGAGTAGCTTCTATTTTATCCAGTTGTAACTCAATATCATTGATTTCTTTGTCAATTCGTTTCCTGTCTAATTTTTCATTTGAGTAGGAAAACACGGTTTTTATGGCAGCAATTTCAGATTTAGCTTCCGATAGTTTTTTTCGCTCCTCTTTTAGCTTGATCTCAAGTTTATATATGTTATCGTCATATGTGCCTAATAGAAGGTTAGCTATTGTTTCTCTGACAATTGATTTATCGAATTCTTCATGCTTATATATCAAGTCAAAGGAACTCATTTGGTCAACATAGATAAGCCTTAGAAGTTGATTAAGCGTAATTGTATCATCTTCATCGGAAGTAATATTTGGCAAGCCTAAATACTCAAATACGATTTGTGAAAATGATTTTTTACTAGATTTTCGATAAGCGTAGCTTGTCCAGCCTTCAATATTCGACTTTAATGCCTTGTCTATGGGGCCATAGTAAATATCTAATGGCCTTTGTGGAGAGTTGGAAATCTCTCTTTTAAATGTTATTAAATGGTCATTAATACTGATTTCTGCAATTGCATAATCGCACTTTAATACTTCAGGCAGCCATTGAGTGAACTCACCACCCAAAACATAAAATATTGCATTCGCAATTGTTGACTTGCCTGTGCCGTTGTCTCCTCTAATGATATTGACTCCCTCGTGAAAGTTTTGATCATAGATATGTTTGCCAGCTTTTGTTATGACAAACCTATTGAGTTTTAGAAACGGTTCATGCGCTATAGCTGTCATAACGATATTCCATTAAACCTGTACGGTGTTTTAATCCATTTTCCCCAAACAATTCAAATTCTTGAAAATTTTCTAGTATTAGAACCCAATGTGGGTGGTTCGAAGTGTTCTCATTCTCAATAAGGCCCTGTAGCTCTTTAGGGATTGGCTTTCCTGTTCTCTTTACTTTGCCTCTCTTTAATTCTTTTAATTCGATGAGTCCAGTAGAGGCCAAATATTGAATTGACTTTTGATGAAACGGTTCCAACTGTGCAAAAACTCTTTTGGAATTAGGTACATCGTTGTATCCCGTGTATTCAAATTCTTTTCTCATTCCTATAAGTTCCTTAGGTAGTTTGATTTTGGTCATTTCATAAGGAAATAGCAGATAAAAATCAAATATTCTTAGCCTATCTATGTCGAATGAATATGGTTTTAACCTGTGCAATAGAAGGAGCATTCGAAATATGCCATGGTAAACATCAAAAGCAGGGTTATATATTAACATACTATTTCCAAATTAGATGACAATTACCAGTCAGAAAGTAGAGCATACCATTTATATCATCATCATACAATCGTAGTATGTTTTCTCCGAGAGAAACCTCTATTTCATCAAGTACTTTCTCTTTAATGAGGTCATGAATTTCTTGATTTGTTTTCCCTCCTTTTCGGATGGTTGGAAGAATGTGATGTCTAAATAGACTAGCAACTTTTGCTAACAGGAAAGCATGTATTTCCTGAGTAATGTTAGAGAGTTCTTTTCCCATTAAACTTTTCCAGTACCTCTCTTTTTCCATTAATGCCCAGTCACAATCTTCATCGAATCCTGCATCCTCCAATTTTGGAACTAACCCTCTTACCTCGCTTTGTTCAATGTCGGTATCATAATGCTGAATCTTTTCAATGAAGCCTTTGAATTCTGTTGTACCATTTTTCTGTTCCTCTCTATATTTCTCGTAGAGAGCTTGGAGTCCAGTTGAAGCCTTTATTGGAAGATGATGGTGTTCTTCAATATTGATGTTTTCAGCTCGATAAATTTTTTCGGCTACTAATTTGTCGCTCCCAACAATATCTCCTTTAACCTTATTCTTAGAAATATTAGGAGAGTTCTGTTCCTTTCTGTCGGGAAGATTTCTTTTTTCCTCGGCCATTTTATCTAACCTAATTTATCTCTACCTACTAGATCGCCTTTGACCTTGTTTTTTTTGATCTTAGGCTTGTTTGAGTTATCGCTTATCTTGGTTTTTGAATTGATTTGAACCTTGATTGAAACGACTTCCTTTAGGGTATACAAGCTAATTAGAAGGGATAAAATCGAAGCAATTCCGTAGATGTGATCCATTTTTGTGTATGTAATAGTTTACAAAGTATGATAAAGGATTGATTTTGACAAAAAAAGACAATCAAACGAGCAAATTAGCAGGTATGGATGCCGTACTTTAATTATATAAATATATAAACTTGAATAAAGACAGCTCGGTGAGTATAGGTTTCAGCGAGATTCTAAGCCTAGAGTAAGGGGCATTTTATTCCGCTTTCGATATTCAATCAGGCGACAAAATGTATTTACCAAAAGAAGAGAGAATCACGGTTCGGTAGAAACTATAGGGGAGTGGAGTTATTCACTCCTTTTTTTCTGAATTTAAATGCAAATTGCGCTGTTGTTAGCACAAGCTAAGCCTGTTTGATTATGTCTAAAAAAGATCCGTACGCAGCTCTGCGTTATCGGGAATTCAATGTTTTCCTTTTGGTTCGATTTGCCATGGTCTTCGCTTGGTCCATGCAATTTGTGGTGATAGAGTGGGAGGTTTATAGTCTCACTAAAGATCCGCTTTCGCTGGGCTATATTGGTCTGGCTGAGGTTATTCCTGCGGTGTTGATGGCCCTTTTTGCAGGTCATATCACCGATAGAAGCGAGAAGAGAAGTTTGCTGATCAAGTGTGTGATTGGCTTTTCGGTTATCAGCTTTGGTTTGTTTCTGCTCACCTGGCCTAAAGTGGTGGGCAATTGGTCAACCGGCCTGATTCTGACCGGCATTTATACCTTGGTTTTCCTTGGCGGATTTGTCCGCGCCTTTATCTTCCCGACCATCTTTTCTTTACTGGCCCTTATTGTACCGAAAAGGCTTTATCCCAATGCTGCTACCTGGAGCAGTACCACAGGTCAATTGGGTAGGATGCTTGGGCCTGCTTTGGGCGGTGTTACCATTTCGCTCATTGGAGTGCACTGGTCTATGTGTATCATCTTCGGATTCTCTTTACTAGCCTTTGTAAGCCTGTTTCAGATTGGAAAGAAACCAATCATGAACAAGAACACCGAGCAAAAAATCTGGAGTAGCCTGGGTGAAGGACTTTCCTTTGTTTTTAAGGAAAAGGCCATTTTCGGAGCCATTACACTCGATATGATAGCCGTGCTTTTCGGAGGTGCTGTGGCCCTTTTGCCAGTTTTCGCTCAGGATATTTTGCAGGTGGGCTCAGAAGGTTTTGGCATTCTTCGGGCTGCACCGGCAGTCGGTTCCGCCATCATTATGTTCGTGGCGGCTTATTTTCCATTGCATAAGAAGGCCGGGATGAAACTGCTCGCTGTAGTCTTTGGTTTCGGAGTTTGTATCATTGTTTTCGGCCTGTCGAAAATCTTCTGGATTTCTGTGGTAGCCCTGTTCTTTAGCGGAGTTACGGATGGCATTTCAATGATCATCCGCCAAACCATTATGCAGCTCAAAACCCCAGATAATATGCGCGGACGGGTAGCTTCTGTAAACTCCATCTTTATCGGTTCTTCCAATGAGTTGGGTGCCTTTGAAAGTGGCTTTACCGCCCGATTGATGGGCACGGTAACCGCAGTGGTTTTTGGTGGCAGTATGACTTTGATTACCGTAATTACCACCGGATTGGTACTGCCTTCATTCAGAAAACTCGACCTTCAGAAAGATATGGAAGAGCATGAGGCGTCTGAAGAATAGAATTTATAATCGTATCAATCTCATTGCATAAAGGAATTAGTATCAGTCATTGAATCTCAAATGATTTGATTAATAGGTGGTTAAGTTCCGGAGCAATTCATTTCCTCTATTTCTTTTACAACTTATATAGAAATGTTGTGTATGTTTGTTTTACAAATTCAATAGTAATGAGTAGAACAACTTATTTAGGCGAATTCGAGGAGTTAATATTAACCATGGTATTGATTCTGGATGATGATGCCTACGGTAACACAATCGTGAACGGAATTAAAGAGCATCAGAACAGGGAGGTCAACCTGAGCTCGGTGCACATTACGCTCTATCGATTGGAAGATAAAGGCTATCTGGAGTCGCATTATGGTGGAGCAACCAATGTGAGGGGAGGAAGAAAGAAACGCTATTTCAAAATCACAAACGCGGGCAAGGCAATTCTTCAGGAAATGAAGGACGCCAGAAACAAACTTTGGGAGCTTACTCCACAGTTGAAATTCAGCCATGTCTGAAATACAACCGCCTCGCTTATTCACCAGATTCTTTAAATGGTACTGTAAAGCACCATTGCAGGAAAGCATTCTGGGCGATTTGGAAGAAGCCTTTTACGAGGAGGCAGAAGCCAAAGGCCTGTTTAAAGCGAGATGGAAATACATCTGGACGATTCTGAGGTTTTTCAGACCCGGTATTGTCCGAAGCTTAGAAGGAACTCAAAAACTCAATAATTACGGTATGGTCAAAAACAACTTCAAAATTGGTATGCGCAGCATACTGAGAAACAAGGTTTTCTCAATTCTCAATATCACAGGCTTAAGTGTAGGCTTAGCGAGCTGCCTTCTCATTCTTATTTATGTGAAGAATGAACTTTCATACGATACTTACAATGCCAATTATGATCGCACTTATAGAATCATACACCATTACGGAGGAAGGGATGCTGATTTAAAAGATGTTGTGTTGCCTGTTTCCGAGTATCAGGTTTGGGGAGCTGCTCCTGTTGGGCCAGCAATGAAAGAATTTTATCCTCAGGTTGAGAGTGTTTTCCGCTTTACGAGCCATTTCAATTGGCTGGTTGAGTATAAGGGAAAGCGCTTTCAGGAAAAGAATGTGGTTTTTGGTGACTTTACTTTTTACAAGATATTTTCTTGGGATTGGCTTGCAGGAAATGCTGAAACGGCTTTGGTTAGGCCGTCTACCATTATTCTGAGTAAAAAGCTGGCCGAGAAATATTTTGGCGAAGAAAATCCAGTAGGTGAGTTGCTGCTAATGGATGGCGAGTATCTCTACGAAGTCACAGGGGTTTACGACATTCCAGCCAATTCTCACTTTAGTGTCGATGCCATTATCTCCATGTCCTCTTTCTATGGCTCTAGGTCCGAGATTTTTGAAGCATGGGGATATGTTGATTTCTACACCTATTTCACCTTGAATGAACAGGCGGATATTAAGAAACTCAGTGCGAAAATCCCTGAATTTTTGAATGCTCATTACACCGATAGTTACGGTTTTACCATTCGGTTTGAAGCTTTAAAAGATGCTTATTTAAATTCAGAGGCGAAGCGTCAGCCAGGTCCAGTTGGCAGCAAAAACAATATTTATCTGTTCGTTTCGGTGGCCTTCTTTATCCTGTTGATCGCCTGTATCAATTTTATCAATATTTCAACGGCTAGGTCTATTGATCGGGCCAAAGAAGTTGCGGTTAGAAAAACCTTGGGCTCTAGCAAAGGCCCATTGATCTCTCAATTTCTTATTGAATCTGTATTGATTACTTTTTTTGCCGGTTTATTGGCTGTGGTGATGGTTTCCGTTGGACACCGATATCTCGAAATTTTAATTGGTAAACCACTTTTGTTGGATTGGTTGTTTTCTCCTGTCAATCTGTTAACGGGCGTGTTGTTGGTGTTTTTATTGGGAATTCTTGCAGGTCTTTATCCTGCATTAGTTTTGTCGAATTTCAGGCCGCTACAGGTTCTAAGAGGCTCGTTTAAGAATTCATCGAAAGGAGTTTGGCTCAGAAAATCATTAGTGGTTATACAATTTGGGCTTTCCATTATGTTGTTGGCCGGAACAGCCATTGTTCACCAACAGCTCGATTATATTAGAGATTTTGATAAGGGATTTGAGCCTGAGCAAGTGCTGGTTATTGATTATGGTGCAGATCCTAAGGTGCAGAAGAATATCAAATTCATTAAAACTCAATTGTTAAAACATAGTGCGGTAGAGTCAGCGTCTTATTCACGAGCAACTCCCGGAGATTTCTTCCCAAATGCTGGAACTACGATTGAAGGGCCAACTGGGGAGCGAGTCAGCGGATCGCCAGCCATTTATGAAATAGATGAGGACTTTGTTCCCACCTATGATATGGAAATCATTGCTGGAAGAAATTTCTCGAGGGATTTTCCCACTGATTCTACTACAGCCTTAATGGTGAATGAAGCTGCTGCAAAGCTTTTTGGTTATAGCGATCCCAAAGAGATTGTAGGTAAGCGTTTCAGCCAATGGGGGCGTGAAGGAAAGGTTGTAGGGGTGATTAAGGACTTTAATTATGTCTCTTTACACAATGAGGTTGAACCCTTGACTTTAAGGTATTCAATTTGGTACGACACAGAAAAGTTTTCCGTCAAGTTGAAATCTAATGATTTTGGACAAACCCTCAGCGAATTGGAAGCTATCTGGAAGGAAAATGTACCTAATTATCCTTTTAATGCCCATTTTAACGATATGAGTTTTAATGATCAATATGAGGCAGATGAACGTTTTGGGATGGTTTTTTACTCCTTTTCTGTGTTGGCCATTTTTGTTGCCTGTTTGGGTTTGTTCGGTCTTACAATTTATACGACCAATCAAAGAGCCAAGGAAATAGGAATTAGAAAAGTGTTGGGCGCTTCTATTCAGCGAATAGTATCCATTTTGTCCCTCGACTTTATCAAATTGTTTGGTATTGCTTTGATGCTGGCTATCCCCGTTTCGTACTGGATTATGTCGACCTGGTTGGCCACTTTCGCTTATCAGACTTCAATTGGCTGGCAAGTTTTCGCATTTGCGGCTTTAATCACTTTGGTGGTTTCTCTTTTAACCATGAGCTTTAAAACAATCGGAGCAGCCATGTCCAATCCAACAAAAATATTGAAAGATGAATAGTTGAATAAAGCAGGAAGTACAAAGGAGGCTGTTTTAAGAACTCCAAAAACCGTCATTCTGAATTCATTTCAGAATCTGTTAGTTATGGTTATAATTGATCCAAAGACCCTGAAACAAGTTCAGGGTGACGTAATGCTAGTTTTTGAAACAGCCTCTTCTTTTATGAATTTTAGCCTCTAACACTCACCATCAATAGAACAACTTTCGCCTTCTGCACTTTGCTTTTCTTGCCATTCGGTAAATGATTGCTCCAAGGCCGATAAAAAATGTTCTGGTGGTTGAGCACCTGAAACCGCATATTTTCTATCGAAAACAAAGAACGGAACACCTTGAACCCTGATTTGTTGAGCTTCTTCAATATCGTTTTTAACGTAGTTGGCGAAAGCCTCATTGGTTAAAGCGAGCTCTACATCTTCGGCAGTTAAACCAACTCTTTCGGCCAATTCTACCAAAACTTTTCCATCGCTGATGTCTTTGCCTTCGGTGAAGTAAGCATGAAGCAATTGCTCTTTCATAGCATCACCCAATTTGCTGCGTTTTGCTAATTGAAGCACTCTATGCGCCTTAAATGAATTGGCAACTACAGCTTTTTCGAAGTGATAATCCAAACCTGCATTCTTGGCCATTTCTTCTACCCGAGCATGCATTTGAACCGATTGATCATAGCTAATGCCTTTCGATTTGGCCAAATATTCATAAACACTCTCGTTGATGTTATCGGGCATATTCGGGTTTAGCTGAAAGCTTTTCCATGTGATTTCCACAGAGTCGGCTCCTGAAAATTCCGAAAGTGCCTTTTCAAGATTGCGTTTCCCGATATAACAAAACGGGCACATTACATCGCTCCAAATCTCAATATTCATAGTGGGTCAATTATCAATTCAGATGATACAACTGAAAGAAGGGAAGATTGATTCCATCGATCGGATTATTAAGATTAGCCACTCATTGGTCTGTTTGAGGATGTTAATGTAAAAGCAAGCATTAACGTCTTTATTGCAGCTTAATGATTGGAATAACAAACATTGATTGGAAAGCCTTCAATCCTTTAATTATCACATAAGTTAAAATTCTCAATCGAAAGGAGACTGATGAATAATTACTTGTCTCGCTTTACCAGTTTGCTGGTTAACCAAGGTTATAGGTACAGGTTTCATATCATAGGGCGATTGAATTGCCTGAGAAAAAATAGAACCATCATAAGCGATGAGCATGGTTTGTTCATAGTTGTTTACAAGGGTCCAATTTCCTTCATCATTTAACCAAAGATATTGACCAGTAGAAGTGAAGACTATAGAAACGATAGGCAATCCGTCTTCCCTGAAGGAACTAAAATTTATAGTAACTGCTGAATTACTTAAGGAGTTGATATCACTTAGCTTAACTGAGCCAGGGGAACTTGATCCTGCTTCTGCCTGCAGAAGTGATTCTTTAGTGGTACCATCATAAATGAACGCATGAAGTGGCAAGTATTGATTCTGACTGACATAGGGAAGGGTATTGAGAATACCATCAACTGAGCCCATATAGAGATCGCCACTGGCTGATAAGAGATGTGTTTCTGGTGCCAGAAAAAGACCTGTATTGAATTCCCCAGGTTGAACCCAATCCGGTTCAGTAATCAATAGTGCTGAGGTAAGGTCATCCCCTGCTTGGTTAATAAGAATTTTAATAGGACCATAAGTGCCATTATTAAGTCTTACGTTGGAGCAGGTAACTTCTTGTCCTTCGTCCAGGCACCATGCTGAATTAAATTCAGAAGTTTGGTAGTCAGGGTAAATATTAATGAACTTATTGTCTGTAAAGTATGAGGTATATCCACTGTCTTCAGCCATAGCAGCCAAATGAATCTTTTGTGGCATGGTTGGGGTGATAGCTGGAGAGAAACAAATGGTATCAGTACAATAGATTGGAGTAGTAGTTTCTTTATCCTGTCCGTTGACCTGTTGCATACCAAACCATGTTGCGGCAAAGTGCGCGGTATTGAAGCCGGTTTGATTAGGGTTTGCTTTGCCGTATTCTATTATTGTTTTTAGGTGATCAGCAAAATGCTGAGACCATAGTTTGAAATCACTTCCAAAGTCGCGGCCGTTTTCTGCAATGCTGGTTGCATAACCCATCAGATATAAGCCCTGTATCATCTTGGATTTTATATACATGTAGCCTGGAAGACTCAGGCCGCCTTGGAGTAAAGGCTGATTATTAAAAACCGAGGAGGTGAGTATTTCATTAAGCGTGTTTAGGGCATAAAGAGTAGAGTTGGAATTATTGAACACTGCTAGGGCATAGCTTTTAGACTGGCTGTCGGCATAGAGATTTTCATAGTCGGAGTCAATGTATCCGAAGAGAATATCAAGCCTTTCTTCATTATTCTCAGATAGTTGTTTCGATATTTCCTGTAGTTCACTTTCAATAGTCCCTAATTCACTTTTTATATCGTCTAGTTGCTGACTGATATGATTAAGTCCCTGTAGAACTTCATTGCGAAACTTGGCGGTTGCCTCTGCCTGTTTTTCAGCCGCACTAGGCCCAAACAGACTTCCAAAAATACCAGTAACAATGGAGGCTGCAGAAAAGAAAGCTGATGCTTGCGGATATGATGCGCTAAGTTTAGATAATCCACCCAGGACTTGAGATGCTTCGTTGAAGTTTGAGGCCGTTGACATAATTCTATTTATCGTTGAAGTTTGGCATAAACTACACTTTGTATCCCAGTTTTCAAATGTGTTCTTTGACAATGCTGTTCTCTGCTAGTTTCGAGTTTACATGTGAACTATCTTCTTTCATGGGACGTAGCTGTGAGTTTATGGTTATTGTCACATTTGTTTCAAAGACGGATAGCTTGTAGACCTACTTCCTGATACAATATCTTTTCAATACCTGTATATCAGGTAGTTACATCTTATTAGCAACATATTAGCAACAAGAAGTGTTGATATTAGGCTAATTAAGGACTAAAGAAAGGAAAAATCGAGGGGTACGGGCATAAAAAAACCGCTCCACAAAGGAAGCGGTTTTCAAGGAAAACACCAATCGCTTTACGCAACTGTTACAGAGCCTAAATAAACGCTGTTAGCGACTTTAGTTCCGTCTTCTGATACAAACCCTAAGAAGACTTCAACATCTTCTCCTGAGTACTCAGAAGGCACTGGAATGGTCGCTGATCCGGCAGACCTTGCTGGTCCCGCAGTGGTGAACACTGCTTCCCCTCGGGTAGTGTTCAAAAGAGCAATCAGAGCCTTGTCTGTTGCCTGAGCACTTCCGCTTCCTGAATTGTCTGTCCAGGTTGCTTCTACGTTTCCAGCACTTGGAGAAGTCGCTGCACCGTTGGCCGCACCTGTCAAGTTACCACGAGTAACCAACGCACTTGCATAGTCAATCATGAAGTTTGGATAAGCTCCGGTAACTGCATTGTTCAGGTTGTAAGACATGGCCGCATTGAATTGGGTCATACGGTTTGCATACAACTTGAAACCAACTCTCAGGAAGTCTGTCATTGGTTGCAAGAACCTTAGGACAGTTGAGAATTTAGAACGCTGGTCAACCTGACCTTCAGTTCTTGGGTTCGCTACACTGGAAGGTTTGATGCGCAGGTAATCGATGCCCTTCCAAGTTCCACCGATTACATTCCCAACCTGTCCTGAGACACCACCGAGAATACCTTGATTAATTTTTCCCATCTCTTTACGATTTTTAAGGAGTTAAACATTTGCTTGGACTTGACACGGACTTACCATGGATTTGCCCTTCGCCAACTAAATTACTTCAAGAATTAAGCGGTAGTTCTCTTTTGGGTGCTGTTGCGGTAGTGTGCTTTATTTTGCTTTTGTTGCGCTGTTTTTTTGGCAGGGCAGGAATCTATCCTGTACCTGTTTCTTTCATCAAGTCAAAAAATATGGCTTGTCTGGCAGTATCAATCATCTTTAGTGTGACCTTGATTTTTTGCTCGTTGGTATCGAGTAGTTGAAGGGCTTGAATTGCCTTCTGAAATGCCTGGTCTTTGCAGCTTGCTTTGGTGGAGCTTTCCCGAATCAGCTTTCGGATTTCATCAATAGTCACAAATGGAATCACGGAGCCTTTCAGGAGATAGTGAAATGATTTTGACCTCCACAATCCAAAGCATAGCCAAAAGAGAAATTCCCTGTCCTCTTGGTTGTCGGTGAGGCAAACAAAGCAATTCGGGCAAGCTTGGTTGAGCGGTTTTCCGCTGTTCAATCCTTTATTCAGGATAAAGAAGTGCGGCTGTTGGTAGCTGCTTTCCAGTCGGTGTGTTTTGATACGAAACGATTTCATACAGTGAGCCATTAAAGTTTAGCTCGCTGCGCTTCGCATATATTTTTTCAAAAGAGAAAAGAAAAAAGGGAAAAAAAGAAAAGAGAAAGCTGTCTTTCAGGCGGGTGCGGCTCGGCTGTCAAGGTTTTTGGAAAAAATACTACCCGAAGGGTGGAGATTTTTTTCAAAACCCGTAGGGTTTGACCTTGACTGTCCGAAAGTGCGATGGGCATGTGCGAGCCCGCCTATCTTTGCTTTTCTCTTTTTAAAATTTTCCCTTAACGAGTAAAAAAAAGAGCCCCCTAAAAAGGAAGCTCTGAAATGCACAACTCGAACCAAAAAACACGAAGCGTATAATCTGTGATACCACAACGCTGAATGCCTGCATGGAACGGAAGGCCTGAGGTGCGAACGCCCGCCAACAACCACCGGCTGCCGAAACGGACTCTGAATAATAACTTAAACATAATGCCCTCACACTACAGAACGGTGCGATTGCAGCAAGGGCTGTGGGAAAAAAATACTACCCGAAGGGTGGAGATTTTTTTTCCTAACAGGCGAAGCGAGCCCTTGCAGCTCTCGCATCCGCACGCCTGTAACTTTGCTTTATGTTTGAGTGATTATTGACTATTTATGGCTATTAAATGCCAATTCTATGAACCAGTACTATTTGAATAGCAAGGCAATGCATGAATGGGAATCGAAAACATAGAATTGAAGGAATTTGATTTAGCTTGCACAACAACTTAATTTCGATACGTCTTTTCCGAAAGTTATGGCTGCTAATTTTATTCCTTCTCCCAAAGTCAAATAAGGGTAGAAACTGTCTGCTAAGTCTTTCACCGTTATTCCGTATTTGATTGCCATACTTAATTGTTGGATAAGTTCTCCGCCTTGGGGTGCGACTACTCTTGCACCAATGAGTTTATCGGTTTCGGTGTTACGAATGAGTTTGATAAAACCCCTTGTGTCGTTTGCTGCTATGGCTCTCGGCACGTCTTTGAGTTCCAATTTTGAAACTTCAAACGGAATGCCTTTTGCTTCTGCCTGTGCTTCATCTAAACCTGCGCCTGCAATTTGTGGGTCAGTAAAAACCACCCAAGGTAAAGAGGAATAATCGGCTTTGTTTTCTGTTCCTGAGAAAGCATTTTCAACGGCAATTTTACCTTCAAAAGCGGCTGTGTAAACAAATGCAGGGGTGTTGGTTACGTCACCTGCTGCGTAAATGTTGGATAGATTGGTTTCCATCTTTTCATTTACTGCAATGTGTCCGCTTTGGGTGAGTTCCAAACCAATGTTGTCCAATCCTAATTGATTTGTATTGGCTTTTGTTCCTGTGGCAATTACCACCCTTCCTTTTTCTACTATTTGAGTAAATGAACCATCAGGACATTTGCAATGGATGATAGTTTCATTTCCTTGCTTTTTAAATTTTACGGCTCTGAAATTGGGTAAAATTTCTATGCCTTCCTTTCGTATTTGGGTTTCCAATGCTTCGCTGATGTCTGGGGTTTGTGTACGTAATACTCGGTCGGTAAATTCAATGATGCGGACTTTTACGCCTAAACGATTGTAAGCCATTGCGATTTCCAATCCGATATAACCTGCTCCCATAATGGTCAGGCTTTCGGGTTTTTCTTCCAAGTCGAATAGGGAAACATTGGTCAAATAGTCAATTTTGTCCAATCCTTCAATAGTCGGAATGTTGGTAGTAGCTCCAGTGGCTATTAAAAATTTGATGGCTTTGTATTCTTTGCCGTCTACTTCAATGGTTTTGTTGTTCTTGAACTTTGCCCAACCTTTTAGCATAGTCAGGTTTTCAAAATCGCTTACCACATCCATATACTTTTTCTCCTGAAGTGTCGCTACTAATTTTTTCTTGGCTTTAATGATTTGTGCGAAATCAATGTCAACACCTTTTGGTTTGATGCCTTCAAAGTTGGAATGCGTAGCGTGATAAACCGTTTCACCTGCACGAATTAGGTTTTTAGATGGCACACAACCCACATTTACACAAGTACCGCCAAAGTCTAAACCACCGTTTACCATTAAGGTCGATAATCCTAAACTTTCGGCTTTAATGGTTGCCGAAAATGCAGCCGAACCACCACCGATAATGATTAAATCAAATTGGTTTTTGCCACTGCTTCCATTTTCTGGAAGTTCACTTTTTACACGATAGTTTTTTGTACCGTTGATGGTGTTGATGATTTCTTCTTTGCTGGTTTTGGCAGGGTCAAAAGAACATTCACAAGTAGCTTTTGGATAGCTCACATTTGCTTCTTTTACACCTTCATTTTTAGAAAGTAGTTTTTCAATGCCTGTGGCACAATGGTCGCAGGTCATACCTGTGATGTTAAGTTTTATGGTTTCTTTGTTCATTATGATTTCTCTTTTTTATTTTCTTTAATGATTTCGGCTTTATAGCCTGTCTGCTCAATAACCTTGATGATAGCATCAGGATTTGTTTTCTTTGGGTCGTACTGGATAGTTGCCAAATCGCCCGGATATTCCACTTTGTGTTCTATAATGCCGTCCACTTCTTTGAGGGCATTTGAAATGTGGTTGGAACAACCTGCACAAGTCATTCCCGTGATTTTCAGTTTCAGGGTTTTACCTTCTTGCTGGGTTGTATATGCCGTTTGTGCTTTACTGTCAGTCGGTTTGCAACATTTAGCATTGACCTGAGCTATTCCAATTAGAAACAAAGCACTCAATAGAATTAAATTCTTTTTCATTGTATAATTATTTAATTAAGTTCTTAAATACGAGAAGCAAAAAAATACTATTTCTTGCCAACCACTTTATAACCTGTACCGTTGATGGCTTCTTCAATTTGAGCAACGCTCACTTTGGTTTGGTCAAATTCTACTTTGGCAGTCGCTTCTTCATAAATTGCATCTACCTTAACAATGCCTGGTAATTTGTTCACGTCATTTTCTACGTGCGAAGCACAACCATTGCAAGTCATTCCTTTTACATCAAAAGTTACTGTTTGGATGTCAGAGGCATTAACGATTATAACTTCCTTGTTGTCGTTTGAAGGATAGAAAATGTGTGCGTATTTTGGAAATGCAAGCATCAAGGCTGCAAACACGGTTACAATTCCCAAAAATGTTTTGGTCTGCATAAAAGATTTCTTTTCGTCTTCTTCGCAATCACATTGGATTTCTTCTGCTGATCGGGGTTTGAGTTTCTGATACCAAGCAAAGCCCAATACCAAAACGGTGATACCGATTAGATAAGGTCTTGCTGGTTCCATCCATGAAAAGGTAGATGCCACTCCTGAAGCTCCTGAAATAAGAGCCAATACAGGTGTAATGCAGCAAAGTGATGCTGCTACTGCCGAAAGCACACCCGCTCCGACAAGTCTGTTGTTTTTCTTGTTCATACTGTTTCCTTTTTTGAATTGTTTATGATGTGTTTAAAAAATGGACGAAGTAAAGTAAGTTGCTCCTGTTTCAAAGAGTAGAAAATGGTTTGTCCTTCTCTTTTACCTTCAATGACGTTTCCGTCTTTTAGTTTTCTGAGGTGTTGCGAAACGGCAGGGATGCTCATTCCGAGAATGTCTGAAAGGTCGCAAGGACAAAGTTCGTTTTCTTCTTCTAAGAGAAATAAGATTTTTAACCTTACTTCGTTTCCTGCCAATGCTAAAAGTCCACTCAGTTGGCTGAATGCCTTGTCATTGGTTTGAAGTATTTCTCTACAATTGTCTATTTGAACCTTGTCGGCAAACACTCTGATACACGATTGATTGTTTTCCATAATCTTCCTGTTTGGGATTTAATAACGCAGCAAAGATACAAATAGTTTTCTTATTTAAGCAAATGCTTAATAATTACTCTATGAGCCTTTGCTTTTCTCGGGAGAGGTGGAAACGCAGGTAAACCAAGGCGAAGCCATTTCTGCGAGCCGCCTGCGAGCGGAGCAAGGGTGGTGGCTGCAAAAGCCCGAAGAATGAGGGCGGCAGACGCCTACCGTTTACGGCAGGGCTGGCGTGATTTTTTGCATCAGGGTCGGCAAAGGCAAGGGTAGCGACTGAACGGAACGAAACGATTGTTGGAAAGGAATGGAGCAATAACTGCCTGCAATAGCATGGGGAGTATTTGTAGATTTCAATTGCCATACAAATACATTGAAGGAGAATTGCAGGCAGATTGCGGAATGACTTTGCGTTAGCTCGTGTAGTGTAGTGAATGAGCTACTCTTGTGTGCGGTGCTGAAAGTGGCTGAATGAAAGGAATGAGGAACGAGTGACTGAAATGAAGCGACTGGAGGCACATGGCAGAAAGCAAAAAGCATGACAGCCCGATCAGCCCGCAGCGACCCGCAGGCGAGCAAAAACAATAAGCAGCGGCAGACCCCCAATAAAAAATATTGTGAGAGTAGCGAACACCTTAGAAGGGGTTTGGGGGGATGAAATAGCTGCGAGTGAGGATGGAGAGAGTGTGTGAAGCAAAACAAGTGAACGGCAGTGAGTGAGCACCTACTGGAGCGCAAACGAACTGGTAAGTGAACGGTATATGCAAGGGCGACCGAAGGGAGTTTATTACACCCTTGCAGATATGTTTTTGCGGAACAAAACGGAACGACTGACAAACACCGCTTTACCTGCGTTGGGGTGTGCGTTGGGAAAAGCAAGTGTATGACTGAATGGATTGGAGTGCAACGGAAAGGAATGAAGGAGTGCTCTTGCTGTGCGGTGCAGGAAGTGGGTGAATGAAGAGAGGGAGGTACGAACGAACGGAATGAACCTATTGGAGGCACATGGGTGAGAGGTGGGATTAGAATCAATCATTTTGCCAATTTCAATATTCGAAAAGCACCACGCATAACAAAGGAGAAAACAACACCACCAACAACCAGATCCGGCCATTTACTTTTTAGAAAATAAACCAGAATCCCAGCTAGTATTACCCCTCCATTCACTATAATATCATTAGATGTAAATATCGCGCTGGCCTGCATGTGCGCTTCATCGCTTTTGGCTTTATTGATCAACCATAGGGAAACCAAGTTGCCGATAAGGGCCAGAATTGCTATAACTATCATCCATTGAAACAGCGGTGTTTCGCTTTCGCTGAAAAACCTTCGCAAGACCTCTGCAAACCCAAGTGTTGCCAATGCCATCTGAAAGTATCCGCTGAATTTTGCCACCTTCTTTTTTCTTGAAATGGCACCACCTACTGCGAATAGGCTCAACGCATATACGATGGAATCTGCCAGCATATCCAAGGAATCCGCCACAAGTCCCATAGAAGAGGAAATCCAACCTGTGGTCATTTCGATAACGAAAAATCCAAAGTTGATGCCCAAGACCCACCAAAGGATTCTTTTTTGTTTGGATTGGTCTTCCATTACGGGTGTTTCGGCTTCTGTGGTTCCCTCAAAGGAATCCCCAAGTTTTAAGCTGGCTATAGACGTTTGTATTGCTTTAACACCGTCCACGTGATATATTTCTAATTTTCTATTGGGAATATCAAAATCCAAGTGTTTTACTTGAGCATAAGACTCCAACTTCATTCGAATCATCTGCTCTTCTGAAGGGCAGTCCATTTTAGTTATTATAAAAGTGCTTTTTTTCATTATTATTTGTTACTAGATAATTTTATTTAATGATTCTTTTTGCTTTATTGGAAGCGCTAATTTTTTAATTTTTTGTTACGAATCCGTATTTTTAATCATATCCCTAATGTATGTCTCGGCTTGGCCAATGGTGTTTAATTTTTCTGCCTCATTATCTGGAATGGCTATATTGAACTCGTTTTCAAACTCTAGCATCAATTCGACCATATCCAACATATCCGCACCAAGGTCTTTCGTAAAATTCGCTTCCGGTCTTATTTGATTCGGATGTATTCCAAATTTATTGACCAAGAGCTTGTTGAATCTTATTTTAAATTCGTCCATCTGTACTTCATTTATTTATGCGATTCTATATATCTTTCCAAGAGTGACTTCAGGCTATCTAAATAGTCCACGAACGAGTTAACGGAAATCTCGGGTGTTTCGCAATCAGGGATTGTAATAGGGTTTTCATCAAGATATTGGTATAGTTCGGGGTATTCCTGCTCAATTCTCAATGTCAATTCGTTAATTTCCTTGGTCAATCGCTGAAGCTTCTTCATCTCTTTTATTCTTTATTGTGCCGGTTATTGTAAATATTAAATATGCAATGCCCTGTCTTCTGTAGCGGCCAGACAAGCTTCCTTAAAGGTCTCGGAAAATGTGGGGTGCCCGTGTGACATTCTTGCAATGTCTTCGGCAGCTGCCCGAAATTCCATCGCTACCACCGCTTCGGTGTAGCTGTCTGCAATGCGAGGGCCTATCATATGCACGCCCAATATCTCATCGGTCTGCTTATCTGCGATTACCTTGATAAAACCATCCGTATCCATACTTATTTTTGCCCTTGCATTGGCCTTGAACGGAAAAGATCCTGTTTTTATATTTTTATTGGCCTTCTTCAATTCTTCCTCTGTCAATCCTACTCCTGCAACCTCGGGTTGGGTGTACACAATATTTGGGATGAGCGAATAATTGACATGGGGCTTTTGGCCAACAATCCGTTCGGCTACGAAAACGCCCTCTTCACTGGCTTTATGGGCAAGCATTGCTCCCTGGATCACATCCCCTATAGCATATATACCCTGTACGCTGGTTTCGAGGTTTTCATTTACCGTTATCTGTCCTTTCTCATTGGTTTTCACGCCAATGTTTTCAAGGCCTAAGTTGGTAGTGTACGGTTTCCGGCCAATGGCCATAAGGCAATAGTCGCCTTCTAACAATATTTCTTCTTTATCGGAAAGGTTTTCCGCTTTCAATTCCACCTTATTATCCATGGCTGATGCATCTGTCACCTTATGTTTCAAATAAAATTCAATTCCTTGTTTTTTTAGGGAACGGTGCAGTTGATGTCCCAGTGCGCCATCCATAGTGGCGATAAGGCTATCAAAATATTCCAGAATTGACACCTTAGAGCCCAGGCGGGCGAAAACAGAACCTATCTCAACCCCGATAACGCCTCCACCAACGACCAATAAATGGTCGGGAATTTCGCGTAGGGCAAGGGCTTCCGTAGAAGAGATGATACGCTTTTTATCGATTTCAATATTGGGCAGTGAGGCGGGTTTGGACCCTGTGGCAATGATAATTTTATCGGTTTCTATAGTTTCCGTTTTAGCTTCGGCCTTAATCTCAATCGTGTTTTTGTCCTTGATGGTGCCGTGGCCTTCATAGACGGTAACTTTGTTCTTTTTCATCAGATAGTCAACGCCATTGATGATTTCCTGTACCACATCCTGTACCCTTTGGTTCATTTTTTTGATGTCGACATTGGCTTCTTTTACATCAATCCCAAAATTTTCAAATTGATGTTTGAGTTTGTAGTAATGCTCAGAGGCTTCAAGCCAGGCTTTTGACGGGATACAGCCCACATTAAGGCAGGTGCCTCCCAACGTGCTGTACCTTTCAATAATTGCCGTTTTCAATCCTAATTGAGCACATCGAATGGCGCTTACATACCCGCCAGGTCCAGAGCCTATTATAGTTACATCAAATTTTTCCATATTCGTATGTTTTTTAAATTAAAGTTGACCATTGAGCCGTTAGGGTTCAGTTTTCAGGCACCCCAACCTGTTGCTTTTCCTAAGACTTTTTGCTAACTCCTTTTAGCTTTCAACACTTTACATATTCAATTTCCTCACTTCTTATAAGCCAACAATCTCAACGCATTATACACTACTACCAGAGTAGAGCCTTCAAGTATGGATATTCTTTTATTTAGTAGCATTTGATTCAATCTGTTGGTTTAATCTGGTTTTACGGTTACTCCCATAATAGAGCAATAACATGATGACAAATAAGATGATTTGAGCCGCTACTGTTTCAATAGTGGGATATATTCCCAGCCAATCTACGCTCACCGATACAGGAAAACCGGTAATGGATAGCCATCCAGCTTCCTGAATGGAATGGACACCCTTACCGATCAGGATCAATGCTAGCAGGGTAATTACCCAGGCGGAATAGCGAAACAACTGCCGAACAGGTATCTTCTTTGAATACCTTACAAACAGGATTGCAAACAGTGCGATTAATGCAAAAGCAGCTAAAACACCCAAACCAATGGATGATTGATGAGCCGGTTGCGTTTCCAGGCTGATAGCCTGTAAAAACAAAATGGATTCGAAGGCTTCACGAAACACAACCATAAAGGAGAAAAAAGCAATACCAAACATTTTGTCTTTCTTTAGCTGTTTGCGTATTTTTTCTTCAATAAACTTTTGCCAATTTTTAGCATGTGAGTGGTCATGCAACCAGAACCCTACAAAGGCCAGGACGATTACTGCCACCAGCGAAATCATTCCTTCCATGATCTCCCGGTTTTTACCGCTTATACCAATCACCCAATCGGTGAAAAACCATCCTGCCACTCCTAACAATATGGCGGTTATCCACCCTCCGTGTACCCAGGGTATAGCCTTTTTTAGTCCTGATGAACGAATAAGAGCTAGGATAAGGGCCAGGATCAAAAATGCTTCCAGCCCCTCTCGCAACATAATTGAAGCTGACAATGCAAATGACATCCAATAATTAAGCTTTTTGTCCTGCATCATTTCCTCTGCCTGCCCCAGCATGGCAAGACCATTGTCAATTTCCTTCTCAACTTGTGCTTTGTCACCTTTACTTTCGATTACCTCCCGGATCTTAAACATTTGCTGCTCCAGGCTGGCTGTAAAAGCAGGGGCATTGGCCTTTAGTCTTGCCTCCGATGGCTCGATACCCTCCAGGTAAGCTGCCAGGGCATCTTCTCGTGCAGAGGAGTAGCTGCCGGAAGTATAATTTTGTAAAGCGCTTTTTAAATAATTTCTTGCTTTATCAAGCGAATATTTTTGTGTATTATCCTCGGGAGATTGTGTTCTCAGGCCCATTAGCAACAGCTCAGTATCAGCACTATAATCATTCCTCAGACTTTTAAGCAATTCCACATCTGAAAGGGTAGCCACCTCCTCCAAATTCACTGTATTGTTTGCCAGATCAAACTTCTGTTGCAGTTCAGTATTTTGGTCAGCTTGAGTTGTAAAGCGGAGAGATTTTATATAAAATGCCAAATCCCAAATTTCTTTATCGGATAAGGTGGCAAAACTTTGCATGGCAGTGCCTTCCACACCCAGTTTTATAGTGTTATATGCCTGAAAGGGCGAGATTTCCTGCATCAGGTTAGCATTGAGAAAATTGGTAGGAGCCGGTTTTAAGCCTGCCGCCAACCTACCGTCTCCCGATCCATTCACTCCATGGCAGGAAGTACAATTCTGTACATATAAGCTTTTTCCGTTTTTGAGATCAGGCCATATCAGAGGAGCCGTTTTAAGACCGGTCGTTTTGATAATTTCTCGTCTGGCCTGTTGGGCTAAGGTAGAAATACTTTTATGAGGAGATTTATTTTCTATTTGCTTTCCTAATTCTTTTAACTGTGACAGAATAAGCAGCTTGTTATCCTGCGGCAGATCACTTTCTTCAATGAGCAAATACACTTTGTCACTGAATTCCTGCATTTCAGCAAACTCTGCTTCATCTATAACTTGCCCGTTTTGTACAGCTGCGGTATAGTCCCTTGAAATGTAATCCAGCAAATGAATGGTGGTTCGCAGGCTACTATCATCCTTGCTTGCCATTACATTATACGAAAAAATACAAAGCAGTACACCTACCGTAAAAAATGTATATAATGAGTTTCTTATCATTTCTATTTAGTCCTTTAAAACCTCTCTAATTACATTTAGCTATCTGTTAAACACACTACAATTTGGTTTAAAACTTCATTTTCTGGATTCTGATAGCATTCAAAATAGCCAGAAAGGCCACACCTACATCTGCAAATACGGCTTCCCACAAAGATGCTAACCCTACGGCTCCCAGGATCATCATTATTAATTTTACCCCGAAGGCCAGGGCAATATTCTGCCAGACCACTTTACGTGTAGATCTACCTATTTTTATAGCCCTTGCAATCCTTGAAGGCTGATCTGTCTGGATGATCACATCAGCCGTTTCAATCGCCACATCACTTCCGAGCCCACCCATGGCTATCCCCACATCACTGACTGCCAAAACGGGTGCATCGTTGATCCCGTCACCCACAAAAGCAATGCTGACTGATGGATCTTTCTTCATTTCCTCCACCTCATGAAGCTTATCCTCCGGCAACAAACCACCTTTGGCTTGTTCTAAGCCCAATTCGTTTCCAATTTTTTCAGTAATTGATGGCTTGTCGCCCGACAGCATAATAATTTTCTTAATGCCGGCATCATGCATTTGCCTTACCGCTTCTACCGCATCTTCTTTCAGTTGGTCGGCAATGGTAACGTAGCCGGAAAATAGATCATCAATGGCGATCATCACGATAGATTCAACGATGGCATCAGTCTCTTCCGGAACATCAATGCCATGAGTTGTCATTAATGCTTTATTGCCTACTAAAACCGTTTTATGATTGACTTTACCTTTTAACCCCTTCCCTGCTATTTCGCTTACATCAGACGCTGTATAATGCTGCCCATTTAATTCATACTCCATAATGGCACGGGCAATCGGGTGGGTGGACTGACCCTCTAACGCCAACAAATATGACATCATTTCACTTTCAGAAATAGCTATCGGTTTGATCTGTTTGATCTTAAACACCCCTTTAGTTACTGTGCCTGTTTTATCCATGATCACTGTATTTACTTTAGTCATGGCATCAAGAAATGAGGCTCCCTTAAACAGGATGCCGTTTCTTGAGGCCGCACCTAAGCCCCCGAAATAGCCCAGTGGAATAGAAATTACCAATGCACAGGGACAGGAGATTACCAGGAAGATAAGCGCTCTGTATAACCAATCCTGGAATACGTAATTATCTACAAAAAAGTAGGGGAGAACGGTGAGGCAGATGGCAAGAAGTACCACGATAGGGGTATAGATTCGTGCAAACTTCCTGATAAAAAGCTCCGTTTTTGATTTCCTTGCCGTGGCATTTTGTACCATATCCAAAATCCGGGCAATGGAGCTGTCGTTAAATTCTTTGGTCGTTTCCAGTTCGATTACGCCTTCAAGGTTAATACTCCCCGCAAAAACCTTATCTCCTTTATATATAGTGTCAGGTTTACTTTCCCCTGTGATGGCTGCGGTATTGACGCTGGCCTTTTCAGACAAAAGGATGCCATCCAAAGGTATTTTTTCTCCTGTTCGCACCTGAACCTTTTCACCGATATGCACCGTTTCCGGGTTTACCTCTACAAAATCATTGTCCCTATATACCAAAGCTATATTAGGCCGCACATCGAGTAAGGCCTTTATATTGCCTTTAGCTCGTGTCACGGCAGCATTTTGAAAGAGTTCACCTACGGCATAAAACAACATCACGGCTACACCTTCCGGGTATTCACCTATGGCAAACGCTCCTAATGTAGCAATGGACATCAGGAAGAATTCAGTGAAAAAATCACCTTTCCTGATGCTTTCCCAGCCTTCTTTGATCACAGGAAAGCCCACGGGAGCATAGGCCAAGCCGTACCATACAGGGCGAACCCACCCCTTAAAAAATGGTAGTAGATTAAAGTAATCAAGTGAGATACCGACTGTCAGCATTGCAAAACTGGCTATTGCCGGAACATACGTTCCTAACTTCATTTTACTCGCAGGATTCCCGGTAGATACCTTTTTTTTATTAAGATCTCTCAGATTTATTTTTTTCTTTTTTGTCATAATGCAAACAGTTCAAAATGATTTTACTTTTGAAGAATACCTTTAGCCACTACATTGTGAGCAAACACCCTTTACCATCAGGTTGGCTTCTTCTGCCTGATGGTTGGGTGGAAGTATAATTTCCAGTATTTTGTAGCTATACAGGCATTTGGTTTCGCCACATTTTCTGCAATGAAAGTGCAGGTGCAGATCCCTTTCTACTTCACATTTACAACCTGCTTCGCACAAGGCATACTTAGGCACTCCGGTACCATCATCAATGCTGTGTACCAATCCGTTATCCTCAAACGCTTTTAGCGTCCTGTAGATGGTAGTTCTGTCTGATTTCACAAAATTCTTGTATAGATCAGTAAGACTTACTGCTATCTCACGATCCAGCAGGTATTCCAGCACCAACAAGCGCATGGCTGTGGGTTTTATCTTGTGCTGTAATAGATTTTCTTCTAAATCTTTTATCATCAGCTTGTGGTTATTGTTTTAGAGAATCTCCGGTCTTCATTCTATACGCATCATCTATTTCAGAAACGTAAATGATCCCATCGCCCGGCTTTGGTGTTTTGGCCTTGCCGCATATTAATTGTACTGCTTTTTCCACTTCTTCATTCTGACAAACCAACTCCAGCTTTACTATCGGGCTATCAGTAAAATGAAAATCCAGAGAAGGAGATGCAGCGGGATTTTTATGAGCTCCTGTACCTTCTCCTTTGGATAGTGTGACACTTTCAAAGCCTGCATCGCGCAGGGATTCTACCACTACCTGCACTCTTTTCGGTTTTATAAATGCTTTTATTTCTTTCATCTTTTTAGTCGTTTTAATTTTTAATTCTTTAATAAAATTGAAAATGGGCAAACGGTAGTTGGTAATTATCCTATGAGCACATGCCCAATTGCCTAGTGCCAACTACTTATTGCCAAATAGAATTTAATCATCGTCACCAGTCTCCCCTTTTTTCATTTCAGAAATTAGGTAATAAGCGTTGTTCCAGGCTACTTTTGTGCCCTCAGGAAGTGGCTCTAACAATTTAATTTCTACCCATCCGTCTTCTGTGATACCTGTTCGTACTTCTATGGCTTTAAACGCCCATTCGGTTTTGCCATCTTCTTCATGCGCTTCCGCCATAAAAATATAAGGCTTGCCTTCTTCTTCTATGATGGCACTTTCCGGCAAGGCTTTAACCTGATTGTCCCCCGCTCTAATTTTACCATTGATGTACATGCCCGGAATCAAAAAATCTTCTTTTTGGTCTATCTCTGCGTGCACATGCACCGCTTTCGGATTTTGTTCAAATTGTTTGCCTACCGAATAAATTTTGGCAGTCAGCGTATTTCCCGGAACAGACTCCACAGTAAAGGACACTTTTTGTCCTACCTTTACTTTATAGATATCCTTTTCAAACACCATCAGGTCGGCATGAATGTGGTCGGTATTGACAATCATAAACATCTCGGTCTGAGGGTCTACATATTGACCAATCTGAACCTTGACTTTTTGTATGAATCCATAGATGGGACTGACTACAGGTACGTACTCATAGATTTCCCCACTCCGTATCTTCTCCACATTCAGGCTTAGCTGCTTCAATTGGGCTTCATAGCCTTTTACCTCACCTTTCATGGCCTGGTAGTCCGCCTGAATTTGCTGATAAGTTTTTCCGGAACCTACCTCTTCTTCATAGAGCCTTTTCTGCCGCTGGTTTTCTTTTTCCAGAAACTGTAATTGGCTATAAGCCCTTACATAGTCAGTCTGTAACCTGGTCAGGTTGGGATGAGAAATATAGGCCAATACCTGCCCTTTGCTAACCTGGTCTCCCTCTATCACTTTGATGGAAGTAACATTGGCTCCCAGAATAGCTGTAACGGTTGCTTCATGCTGAGGTGGCACTTCTAACTGGCCATTTGCTTCTACCACGCCCGATAGTGAGCGAATGGGTAGTGTGTCAATTTTAATGCCCAGACTTTCAAACTTGAGATCCGAAAGGTGAAGCTCAGCCATCCCTTCTTCATTAGTTCCTTCTTCACCCTCGTGCCCAGCCTCGCCCTCACTGTGTTCTTCGTGAGAGGCATCACCTGAGTTATCAGCCGAGTTGTTATCGCAGCCCGTAAATACCGATACCATCAGTACCAATGCCAGTATATATATGATTTGCTTTTTCATTGTGTTTATATTTTTAATCTGATTATCCATTCAGGTTTTATTAAATGCTTAATTTGATGTTTTTAAATAGTATTCCAGTTGATAGCGGCTATTCAGGTAGTTGCCGAAGGCATTCCATGAGTCCACCTCTATGCGAATGGCATCCCTGATGTTTTGCAGAAAAGTCACATAGTCAATGGCCCCTTCCCGATAAGCCAAAATAGCTCCGGCTCGTTGTTCCTGCGCCAGGGGTAGTGCTTCATCCCTGTAGTAGTTCCATGAATAAAGCCATTTCAGATACTGCTCTTTCATTTCCTGATAAGCTGCATTCAACTCCAACTGGTTTTGTCGCAGGTTTTGTCCTGCAATATCCCGCTGTATTTTGGCCGATTGTGTTCTGCCAAGCTCAGGCCCAAAAAACAAAGGGATCCGAATACCAATTTGGTACTGATAAAATCCTGATTGCCCATCAACTTGTTGTCGTCCATATTGGCCTTGCAACTGTGGAAAAAACTGCGAACGCCTTTCTTTTATGGTCGCATCCGCTACATCTACCTGTTGTTTTGAAACATTCAAAATAGGATGGTTCATTAGGGAATCGGCTACATAATTCAGCGGTTCATCCAAGTGAGTGGCCGGGATATCCGGCACGGTAAAGAGGGTATCATTGGCAAACCAAAGGTTGAGCCGCTGCAAGGCGCTGAGATAATCTCTGTACGCCTGCTCCTTCTGTATCTGTACCTGATTGGCCTGGTTGGAAGTAGCCAAATATTCCAGCTTGGAAGTGGCTTCTGTTTCTAAGCGGATTCGTGCGGCTCTTTCAATATCGGTAAAAACCGAATCCAACTGCTCATACACCTGGTAATTATTCTTTGAAGCATATACCTGCGCCCAGGCCTGACTTACTTCCCTTTCCAGTTCTATTACAGACAAATCCAGAGCGGCTTCTGCCAATGCCACCCGTTCCTTTTGCAATTTCAAACGTGGTGCTATACCGAACACATCAATCTGCTGCTGCTGGATGCCAAATTGTGTGTAGACACCATCCGATCCATTGCCCACTTCCTCTTTACCAGTAAATATTTGGGTATTCCCTAAGTCCCAAGCTGTTTTCTTGAGAGCCTGCTGGCTTTCAATTTCCAGACGTGCCGATTGAATTTTAGGATAACTTTCTACAGCCCGCTTTCTGGCCTGTTCTAATGTGATCGTAGGTAGGCTGTCTTTCTCCTGTCCCTGCTGCTGTGCATTTGCCACAGCCGGTACACCAAACAATCCACCACAAATAATCAATATGATGATGACATTGACATTTGGTGCACTCAGATTATTTCTTTTATCGCTTCTTCCTTCTACAAAAGTGTAAAGCACCGGCAGCACTACCAGCGTAAGCAAGGTGGCAGTAAGCATACCACCAATTACCACAGTAGCCAAAGGCCGCTGCACTTCTGCTCCTGCAGACGCTGAAAATGCCATAGGAAGAAATCCGAGAATATCCGTGGTTGCGGTAAGCATAATAGGCCTGATCCGTTCTTTAGTTCCTGTAAAAATGCGGTCTCTGATGCTGGTGACTCCTTCCTCTTTTAGGGAATTAAATCGGTTGATCAATACCAAACCGTTCAGGACAGCTACACCAAAAAGCACAATAAAACCAACTCCCGCTGAAATACTAAATGGCATATCTCTAACCCATAGTGCAAAGACTCCCCCAATAGCTGCCAGTGGAATAGCTATATAGATCATAATGGATTGAGAAAATGATTTCAGGGCGAAGTAGAGCAGAACAAAGATGAGAAAGAGAGCAATGGGTACAACAATTGCTAATCTGCTTTTAGCCCTTTCCAGATTTTCAAACTCCCCACCGTAGGAAATATAATAACCCGGAGGCAAGTCTAGTTGTGCATCCAGTTTTTCCTGAATATCGTTTACTACTGATTCCACATCACGACCTCTTGTATTGACCCCCACATAAGTGCGTCTATACGTATTGTCCCGGGAGATCTGCATGGGGCCAGGCACATAGCTAATGTCGGCCACTTCTTTTATCGGAACTTGGGTACCATCGGGTAAATCAATGTAGAGTGTGCGCAGGTCATCAATACTTTTCCGGTGCGCCTCATCAAAGCGGATGACCAGATCAAATCTTTTTTCACCTTCAAAAATCACCCCGGCCACACCACCTGCAAAGGCTGAACTCACATACTCATTGATCTTTTGAATGTCCAATCCATATTGGGCAATTTTATCCCGATTGTAACGAACGGTCATTTGGGGAAGTCCTGATGTACGTTCTGGGTTTACATCACCGGCTCCTGGCACGGTAGAAATTATATCCGCCATTTCCTGCACTTTTGCGGAAAGCACTTCCAGGTCTTCGCCATAGAGTTTTACGGCAATGTCCTCCCGTACCCCTTCCAGCAACTCATTAAAACGCAGCTCTACCGGCTGGGTAAATACCAGGTTAACCCCGGTCAGATTGGTTTCCAGCTTTTCCTTGATTTGCTCAATTAGCTCGTCCTTGGTTTCAGCTGAAACCCATTTATCTTTATCTTTTTCCAATATGAGGTACATATCGGCTATATCCATCGGCATGGGGTCGGTAGGGATGTCCGCCACCCCGATCCTGCCAGTTACTGTTTTTATTTCGGGAAAACTTTCCAGCAACAGGTTCTCAATCTTGATTGATACCTCTTTAAACTCACTTAGGGAACTTCCGGGCCTGATGAGTGCCTGCATCGCGATATCTCCTTCATCAAGCTGTGGCACAAACTCCCCTCCCATACGTGAAAAAATGAAACCGGCTGCTACTAGTAGCACAATAGCTACGGTGATCACAATTGCTTTAAAACGCAGCGCACCTTTTAGCAAAGGCAAATAAACCCATTGAATGCCATCTATTATTTTATCACTAACCTTTTCCAGCCAGCGTTCAAATCGTCCAAACCAGTTCTTTTTGTTTTGAACAGGTTTCATAAACAAGGCCGACATCATCGGTACATACGTCAGACAAAGGAAAATGGCACCAATCATGGCAAAGCCAAAAGTGTAGGCCATGGGCTGAAACATCTTACCTTCCACCCCGGTAAGGAATAAGATGGGGGTAAATACAATGAGGATGATAATCTGTCCGAAAAAGGCCGAACTCATCATTGTACTGCCCGCATCATAAGCAACCTCATCCATTACGCCCTGGTTGAATTTGATTTTCCCTGACCGGATGCGCTTTTGGATTTCATACACTGTGCCCTCTATAATGATCACCGCCCCGTCAATGATGATCCCAAAATCAATGGCCCCAAGGCTCATCAGGTTGGCCCACACATTGAACTGCTTCATTAAAATGAAGGCAAACAGTAGGGAAAGCGGAATGGTAGTCGCAGTGATAATACCGCCACGAAGGCTACCCAACAGAATCACCAGGGCGAAAATGACAATCAGCGCCCCTTCTATAAGATTGGTTTTTACAGTATCGGTAGTCCTGGAAATTAAATCACTACGATCAATTATCGTATTGATCGCTAATCCCTCCGGAAGAGATTTTTCTATCTCTTCCATACGCTCTTTTACATTCTGAATGACTGCATTGGGATTGGAGCCTTTTAGCATCATAATAATGCCGCCAACAGCTTCTTTTCCATCCTGTGTGAAAGCCCCATATCGCACCTGGCTGCCGAAGTGTACTTTAGAGGCTACATCACCTACCGTAACCGGGATCCCATTTTCTGTTTTTATGACGATTTTTCGGATATCATCCAGAGAGCGCACCAAGCCTTCTCCACGGATGAAATTAGACATCCTGTTCTTCTCAATGTAAGCCCCACCGGTATTAACATTGTTTCTGGCCAGAGCCTCATATACTTGAGAGATGCTCACATTCTGTGCATTGAGTTTATCCGGGTTAATGGCCACTTCATATTGCTTAATATAGCCACCGAAAGAATTCACCTCAACCACACCTTCAAGCAAAGTTAATTGCCGTTTTACAATCCATTCTTGAATCGTGCGCAACTCCATAGGTGAATACATCGAGTCATAACCCTCTTGTGGTTCAATGGTGTATTCATAGATTTGGCCTAAACCAGTGGAAATGGGACCCATTGATGGGCTTCCAAATTTCTCCGGTATGGTCTCTTTTAATTCGATTAGTTTTTCCTGTACCAGTTGGCGGGGCAGATAGGTACCCATATCGTCTTCAAAAACAATGGTAACGACAGAGAGGCCGAACCTCGAAACAGAACGGATTTCATCTACTCCCGGCAGGTTGCCCATGGCCAACTCTACAGGGTAAGTAACAAACTGTTCGATATCCTCAGTGGCCAGGTTTTCTGATACAGTAATTACCTGCACTTGATTATTGGTAATGTCGGGTACAGAGCCCAGATTGACGGTGGACATGGAGTATATCCCGACCCCAATGAGCGCCAGCGTGAGCAGGCCCACGATGAATTTATTCTTTATCGAAAATGAAATTATTTGATTAATCATAGCTTTACTTTTATCAGGATCTCTTGATAAAGAAGTCCTGATGTTTATGACTTTTAAACATGTTGATTTGGAAATACAAGCCGTACTGTTCTATTGGACTGTAGGCGTAGTGGTGGTTATTGAATATCACACATGTGACTTGAAAATCACATGTGTTAATACCTTTGAATAAGTAAGCAATAACCTATTAGGAGAACTTTGGGGGATGCCAAATGGCATTGATTAAATTAAAAGAAATACCATTGTTGTAGTTTCTGGGCAACTTATTATTATCCGCAAATACCAGATTGATAATTACCCTATTGTTTCCAAAAGAGATTGCATGTACATGACTACATTGACAACCGCAGAGTGGGGGGCAATTTTCGTTATCCTGATTTCCGCTCTCCTGCTGACTAGATTCTGTATTTGAGTAGTTGTAAACACCATCATACGAGTTACTACGACAAGCTCCCTCAATAGGGACTGTGGAGAGCATCAGCGTAAACGTGGCGAATATCAAAGATAAATACTTCATTGGTTGCAAATATAAAGAAGTGATAGTGCAACCCGATTGCAAAGGTTATTGGTTACACTTATCGCATAATCCTTTAATGACCATGTTAGCTTGTGCCATTTTAAAATTATTTGGTAGATTGACTAAAGGAATAGGGTGGTCTAAAAGGCAAAAAGTCATTTCACATGAAGTGCAATAGAAATGATAATGAAGGTCTTCTGGATCGCAATTGCAGCCTTCTACACATACAGCATACTTGGTCATCCCTGAGCCATCTTCGATACTATGGATCACCTTATGATCTTCAAAAGTTTTTAGTGTGCGAAAAATTGAACTTCTGTCTGATTGATCGAGACCAACTTCAATGTCCTTTAAAGACTGTGCTTTCTTTTGTTCTAATAGGTAGCGCAGTACTACTATCCTTACAGCAGTCGGCTTTACGTCCTTAATTTTAAATATTTCTTCTATTCTGTCCATTACAAGAACCAAAGGTTGTCTTTTCCAAATTCAGGTATTTCATTACCATCAAAATGAGGGAGCATTTCTGCGACCATTTCAGGGTATTTGATGGTAACTGGTAAGTTCTGTTGTCTTACTGATTTCCAATACATACGGCTGAATTGATATACCTGGTCAATCAGTTCCTTTACTGTCTTATATTCCTGTACCAGCTCTTTTTCTGTACAAAATATTTTCAGTTTTATCGGGAACGGAAAACCGTCATGGAAGCTGTAAAATTTTGGGTTGTATCTTGTGTTGTTGAATAGCAGGAATTTATTGTACCCAACCTTTATGAATGTGCCACTCATTGGCATAAGGTCTTTCCAACTGTTGTCAAATGCAACAATGTCTGAGGATTCTGTTTTGTTGATGGATACTATAAATACCGGAATGTCTAATCCAAGGTCTTTGAGGCCGTCTTCTATCGGTTGTAGTTCATCTTGCCTCATGCTCTTGTAGAAGTGTATCACAAGCCGTTTGATGCCTGTATTTACATTCGCATACTCCTTTACTGCTCTGATAATCGAACCTGCTAACTCCTTTGTTTGGTCTTTTTGGAAGCACTCAAAACGGTTGAATTTCCCATTGTTAGCGAAGCTAAAAGCACTACCTATATACTGTATGTCAACTTCTGAATTGCGGAATGCTCCAATCCCAACTATCAATTCGTTTTTGAGCTTTGTATCCAGTTTCCAAGGCGTACCGTTCAATTTGGCTAAAATGGCGATAGCAATATTCGGTAGGCTGTAATAGTACTTTTCGTTGGTCAACACCTTTTCTCCGTCAATTACCTGTGAGGATACGCCTTCTTTCAGTAGCAATTCTTTCAGCTTGTAGTATATCTTCCTTCTTGATTTATCAGGTGCATTCTTGGAGAATGGACTGATATAAATGGCGATGTACTGAATGTCAGATTCAAAGTGTTTATTGGCAATGGCTTCATAGATTTCTGGCCATGGATCATCTCTGTCATCAAACCTTATACTGAATCCTTTTTCGGTGTGGTAAGTTGTATGAATAAACTTGACCAATCCTTTAAAGCCAAATTCAGTTCCTTTGAAATAACTGTCCATCTTCTCTGCGATGGGCTGATCATCTTTATGAAAGATAAAAAAGTAGTGAATTTTAGTAGTAGGGCTTAATCCGAAAGGACCATGCTCTTTCATTCCATCCATTGGCACGATTCCAGCCTTTTCTTCACCGAATAAAAGGCGGTTACTGGAATTGTTGACTGACCCGATATTGATTTTATTAACTGGTATGAATCCATTGGAGGTAATTGGAATGATTGCTTTGAACTCCTCTGTATTCAGGTATTGATTGTAGAACTTGTCGATTCCCTCTCTAAACTTTTTGTACTTATTGGTTTTGTCCGGGGCTTCCGTTCCTTGCATTAATGCATCTCTGATTTCCAAATTCCATACTGGATACACCTTGTCATATTCTCTTTTGCCACTATCAGGCAACTCATCAAATCGGTACAGTCCTTTTTCATACACTACCCAATTAATATCTGTCGGTGATACATCCTCTAATAGGATGGAGACAGGAACTTTGAAGATTTTGGATTTACCTTCAAATGTCACCAACAATTCTAAACTATCAGAAACGGTCTTAAACTGTACTTTGAGTGAGAAGCGGTCAAATATCTTGTACTGACCAGTTGTATCCTGTTTTTCGCTTGGAAGCCAAACTTCCGTATCACTTATAAAATTGGGCTTTACTAAAAATCCTTTCCCTTTGAAATGACTATGAATAAGCGAATTGTAATATCGCTTTAGTACTGAAGATGAGAAGGTAGAATTGCGAACAGCATATGAGTGTTCTTCACCTGCCTCATTTGTCTTGGTTTCAAACTTCGGACTTGTTGGTTTTGATATTGCTAAAAAACCTTCCTCCTCGACTGTAAATGATGTGTAATAATGGTCTTGCTCTCCATACTTTTCAATAACCTCATCAGGTACAAGCGATTTGTACATCCTTGTGAGGTTGGCTTGTTCCTGGTCAGTGAAGTAAAAGGTTTGCTCTTCCTGAGGGTGATTGAATGTGAGTATGTTGAAGGTATGGCTGGACATTGTGCTATTAGATTATTTCATGGCTAACAAATTAATTATCTCGGCCCCATAAAACGGTCACCATTGAAGTGTATCATATGATCAGGCATTTCAGAAATCCAAACCTCGGTTTCCCAAGCAATTTCTTTTGAGTGCTTTTTAAATTCTGAGAAATCAGGAAATGCGGTCACATAAATTTTCCCAGCAGTGCAGTCTGTTAGGAAAGCTTCAAGCTCAATCACTCTTTTTGGTGAAACCGGGCCATGTGAGGTAACAGCTTCAATGAGATATAGCCAATTTCTTTCTTCATCATAGATCACAACATCGGGCAACTTGCTGTGTTGGTCTATTGGAATACCTAATGAAGCTAATGACTCATTGTCTACATACAAGTCTTTTTTAGCGGTATCTCCGAGGTACAGCACTTTCGATTTCTTGGCAAATCGGGGTGCAAATTCTTCCACTATGGCTTTCTGTACTTCATTGTGTTTGCCTGGACTAAGGTTGATTTCAGTATCATCACTTAGCTTGACAGGAATTAATGCGCTTTCCCTTTCCTTAGCATACAGCTTTTGTAGAGAGCCTACACTTTCTACGAAGGCCTTTGAAGCCTTCTCCCATCCTTTTGAACCAAAGGTTTTGATAGCTTCAAGAGCTTCATCCGTTAAAGCATAATGAGTCCTTGGGCTGTTTACTGGCAGGTCAGGAATATCGGGGTTGAGGTCGGCAATTCTTGCCTGAACGAATTGGTGAAGAACCTGCCTTCTTACGGTCTCACGTGTATTTGGAGCATATTCTCTTTTATAGACTTCTGCAATGAACTGCATAATCCCTTTGGTGACTTTCTTACTCTCTTTAGTAGCATCACTCCAATTGTCCTCTTCTGTAATACTTGCCAATGCAAGTAGGGTATAGGCAGAGATTTCATTTTGCTGAGCAGGTGGTAACCCAAGTTCCTTTAAGATTTGTTGTGATTCTTCTAGTTTGCTCATTTGGTCAGTAAATAGTTTCAAGCTCAAAAGATGCTATGATTAAATTGTTAATAGTTGTATTGTCGAAGGAATTGCCAAGAATGAGTTGTTTGCCAATCTCGATGATCTGCTCATGAGGAGGCAGAGGCATAAAGCGTAATTCTGTTGCGCTCACATTCACATTTCCATTTATTATTCTAAAAAATTGATCAAATAAAGTGCTGTTTAATAATGCACCTAAACCAATGATTTCAGCTCTATCCAAGTGCCCTTTTGGACGATAGATGTAGTTCAATTTGTTTTCTACTCCAATGAAATTTGCTGTGATTGCATTACTAAAATATGGAGCTGCAATCAACCTGCTTTTATCATCTTTACTGCTGAATCTCCTCAATAGCAGGTAGTTCTTATTCTCAATCAAGATAGAGCGAGATTTTTGTTCAGACTTGATGTACTGGCCTTTATTGGGTTTTTCAATAGGCCATGTTAACTCCATTTTAGAAACATTGTGTAGCCAGAAAAGCGGAACAATTTCAGAAGATTCATTTTGGGGCTGTTCTTGGATATAATCCCAAGCTCTATGGGCTACCACTGGTCCAGTAGAGATTTGTATGTTGTATTTGTTCAGGCTACCGTTCCATGTACGAAATAACTCAACAATTTCTCGTTCTCTTTGGGTGGTTGGAAGGAAAACAATTTTATCCGCAGAATCATATTCAATGACGAGATTGGAAGGCAGAGTCAAAGTTTCCAGATTGTCTAAGTCTCTTGTTCCGCTTGAGGAGGTAACTAATATCTCATTTCTATTCGTGCCTTGCGTCTTAGGCTGGCATTTCATAATGATTGTTTCCTGCAGTACTTTGTCACGACTAAAAGTATCTTTTCGAGAGTGGAAAAGATGAGCTTGAATTATGTCAACTTTCTTGAAAAAGTTATTTCGAAATACTTGAAAATAGCTCCCAGAGCTAAAGCTGCGGGGTGTAATGAAAATCAGTTCACCGTTGGTTTTAAGAAGCTGTGCGGCTATTGCCATGAAGATAGAATAGATATTCGCATGCCCATTTACTACACCTTTCGCAGCTTTTGTCTTTTCATCATTCTTAGGCAGTTTGAAATACGGTGGATTTGAAATGATGTAATCGAACGAATCAAGTTTCTTTCCAAAAAGGTTTGTAAAAGCATCCAGAGCATCACGATTATCTAATACGAAATCAGTTATATGAAGTATGTATTCGAATTTAATATTGTGTTGGGAAAGCCATTCTTTCAAGTATGCAAGTGTGAGTTGCGAATATTTTATAAGCTTGACATCTGTTTCGTATGCCACAAGCCGAATGTTTTTCAATTCAGGGTTTATGGATTTGAAATGTTCGGCTAAAGAGATTGACAATACTCCTGTACCGCAACCCGGATCGAGTATGGAAACAGCTTCACTTTGACATGTAGACATTGAAGCCATGAATTTTGCAATGGCAAGAGGGGTAAAGAACTGACCCTTTGATTTCTTGTCAACATCAGATGACTCCTTGGCATATATCAATCCTAAGCGATCAGCATAATCACTCGGTAACTCCATTTCTTTTGGAGTCAGTTCAGTATTTACTTTTATGCCTTTACTTTCTTGCATACTTTACCTTTTCTTCTGCCTCCCTTAAAATTGCATTCGCTGTATCTTCATCCTTTACAAGATCATATACCTGGTCTGCAAGCCACAGTGTCAGTAAATCATTCACATCTGTACCCAATAATTCGGCAAGTTTTAAAACTTGCTCTCTTTTTGCCCTGCGTTCACCTCTTTCAATCTTGCTAAACATGGGAGTGTCTATTTCCAAGCTTGCTGCAAGTTGTCTTTGCAGTAGCTCTTTGTCCTCCCGTAGTTGCCTAATTCGTTCACCAAATTGCATGACCTGTTATTTTATGACTTGTCAATATTTGGCTAATATAAGAAAATAAAAGGTTAGAAAAAGAAAATAAATCCATTAACTACGACTTAGGATTTTAAGGAAATGGAGGATACCAAGGATTAATTTTCCTTAGTATGACCACAAGAGATTGATTTTATAGGTGTGGTCGAATCTTCGGAAGAAAAGCCTATCAGGCTTGTTCTTCCTTGATTTCCTCAGAATCCTGACTTTCCTCAATCGAGGTATTTATGTAGTTGTCCTTAGACTCACGGTGAATCAGTCCTGATTTACAAAAGTCAGTGATATAACCCTCTGCCGTTTTCTGAGGAATGCTCAAAGCTGCTGCCGCTTCAAGATACTTTTGGCGATTGAAGTGCTTGGGTAGCTTATTCAAGAATTTCTCTTTCCTATTTAATCGAGTAGGTTTCTGAATGTCCTCTGGCAGTTCTGCAAACACTTTACTCGAATGCTTTACCAACACTTTGACCATAGCAAGCGAAGCTTGAAAGTCTCTTTCTTCACAAATCATCTTTGATGATGTTTCACCTGTCTCCATGATCCGCAAAGCGGAGAATATCATGCAGAAACGATAGGCAATCAATCCTAATCTTCGGATGGTTGCCATATAGTCGATTCCCTGAATGCTCATATACTTTTCTTGTATCTGACCAAAGAACTGATTGAATTGGTTCTTGCTGGTCAGCGGTGAGAAAGAATTGAATATCCTGTCCAGCTTTCAACGAACTGTAAAGGCTAAAGAACTCATTACCTAACGCATCAAAGTAGTCGTCTAATCCATTTGTAGTTTGCGAAGCAAATACATTCTTCCATTCTGGACGAACATTCATATAATAGAAGATGAACCGGCTGAATAAGCCGTTTTCAGCATTCGGGATTAATGCCGCTACTTGCTTGGGTGTACCTGACAAGACAGTAGAAAGGCAAGGGCTTTCTATGTCCACATATTCACGATCTGTCCTGCGATAGTAGGAAATGGTTTCATGGTGAAAAGCTTTTCTAAAGCCGTCACTATAATTTCCGTAATCGCTCTTAAAAGCATGTGCAAGTGTATCACCCTCAGTTTCAAATATCAGTCCTTTACCATCACTATCACCTAATAATTGATAAGCTCCTGTGGAGCTGTTATTGGCAGGGATAAAGAGCATCTTTTCAGGTGGCTTGTCAGGTTTCTCGATACCTTCAACTTTCCCTTTGTTGGTGTTGTATTCAGCCAATTCCAGTTCGTAATGTTGCTTGTGGAGTTTGGCTTGCTCCCTGAACTCTTTGTGTACTGGATTCACTAATTGGCGACAATGCACCAAACGACCTTTACCTGCTGAGGCTTGGGCGGTAATGAATAGAAACAGATTGGAGTAGACACGCTTGCCATCATAGATCCCTGACACTTTGGGTAAACAGGCACTAATGGCCACTAAGGAGCCAAGGAGTAGAATATCCCTTTCCTCATTGGAAGTGGCTATCTGTATTACCTTTTGCAAAAACTCAGGAAGTTCAGGAAACAAGGAATCATGAAAGGTTGGCATTTGTTCCGGTTCTTTCTTGATTTCTGCCTGAGTATTGAGATTCTTGCTTTGATTCTCAGACCTGCTTGCAGGGCTGTAAGTCTGTCTTTCCTGCTTTGGTGTAGTCAATGGTATTCCTGCTTCCTTGGCATGATAGAAGAAGGTTTTCAGGGAAACTCCCTGACCTCTTGCCTTCATGCAATTATCAAACTGCTTGTCACATTCCTGTGTGGAATACTCAGGATGATATTGACTAACACGGTGGAACAGGTTTCTACCTGTCTCACCAAACTCATCCGCAAAGGCAAAGCCGATGTTTACCCAATCGCTGTAAGCGGAGGTAACATCTATACGGCTGGCCTCAATGCCTTGAATGATTCGTTCAACTTCTTCGAGTTGTGTATTTGTAGTGTAATTGCTTTGCTCTGTAACTTTTACTTGTTGGTCTGGCTTATCAAGCCATTCCAACGGATTGAATGTTTTTCGCTCCATAACCTATATGTATTTAGGGTTGATGAATATGTTTGTATCATGCGGAAGGAAACATGCTCTTGAAATGTCCTTTCCTGATTGGTCTACTTCTAATTGATAGGTGTGGGAAACGTAGTTTGCCACTGCCTTGAAATAGTCCTGGTGTTTTGCCTGCGTCAAGTCAATCGGTATTACCCATTTCAATCCATCGCCTGAAGGAGATACAAACAGTAGCTCCGTTTCAAAATAATGGTCGCTGAGTAATGATTGCTTGAGTGTAGGGATGTCCTCAATGTGGTCAAAATCGATTGTGAGCAAACCTGAATGTCTTTGGAGGTTTCCATCATTCCGCTTAGAGAATGAGCCTGAGAAAGTCACATAATCGAAGTTTTGAGCCTTGTACTTTCGGGCATCCTTTGGCTCTGAGATGTTGCGAAGTGTACTTGTACACGAAGCAAAATCATTGCCTTTGATGAGGTGGTACACCTCAATCAAGGAGACTTGGCGACTTGGCTTCACATTGGATACAGGCTTTTTGAAATAGCTAAAAACTGGCGGTGTAGGCTTTTGAATTTCAGGAATAGCAACCGCAGGTTGCGTTTCCTCTTGATGATAAAAAACTCTTTCCTTTCCAATTCTCAGGTATAGTTCTTCATTGATCTTATCGAGAAGGGCTTGCCCTTCGAGGCTGAAATGCAATGAAGCAAAATCAAAGACATTGCCTTGTGCAATGGCTTCTTCTGTATCGGTATGCGTAGCAATACCATCAACTATTTTCACCATCAATGTGGGCTTGTCCGCATTGAATGGATTCTTAGCAGGTTTACAGTCCCTTCCCGAAAGGGAAAGAACTGTTTCACCCTGATAGTAGTGGCGTAACACATGGGCATAGATATTTAGCCCATAGTGTGTCTTACTCAAAATGGCCTCTCTACTGATCTCCATAATGCTTTGATTTTGAAGGTGAGTAGTTGGATTCCAATAAAGCCTCCATGTCGGAAACTTTATAATAGAACTTGCCATTGATTCGGCTGTAGGGAAGAACCCCACTATCCCGAAGGGATTGAAGGGTTCTTTTACTAACGTGCAGCGTTTGCATCACTACCTGACCATCAATCCATTCGTCACTGAATTGCTCCAATCGTGACTTATGGAAATTGAGGAGGTATGCTTTGATTGTTTTTATGTCTTGAGCTACTGTCAAGAGCATATCGAAACCCTCTGTCATAGCTTTACCCTCCCTTTCTTGATTAGGTAATCCGCAGCTCTACGGTCTATTTCTTCCTGAGTGGCATTGCGGTTGCGTAGCAACCAGCTTTCTAACTCAGTTCTCTTGAAATAGAGCTTTTTTCCATTTGGCTTGTAGTGTGGAATATTCCCTGCACTTGTCAACTTGTACAAGTGTGACTGTGAAAGTTCCAAGTACTGGCAAGCCTCATTGAAGTTTAAAACTTCTTTCGTATAAATCCCCTGGCTCTCAATTAGGCGTTGGAGATTTTCAAGACGTTCAATTATTTCGTCCATCTTAAATCGTATTAAGAATTAATGAATGGACTCTTGGCCAAAAGTCATATCCGATTGTCGAATACGATGCTAAAGTATGAGGCTAAAAGGGGCGTTATGAGGCTCTAAAGCATGGTGCAGTGTAGAGTGCAGAGTGCAGAGTGGGCTGTAAAAATTGATAGCCCACTTTTAAGGTAAAAGAGGACTAAACAAAAACAGAAAAAAGATAAAAGGAGTATAGTGCAGAGTGGACTATATCAGGTGCGAAACTGCCTTTTCTATTTTATCTCCTGATAGGTTCGGTCTTTTTAAAGACCTGAACTTTGACCTGTCAAAGGAATTCCCATCAGTATCAACGAAGCATAGGCAAGTCACTTCCCATTGCTTTTGCTTTAGATCCTCCACCAACTTATGCTCAGAGTATATCAGCTTAATGAAATAGAATAGCTCGCTGATATTTCCTGTCCATTCTATAGGCGTTTTGATTTCACCTCCTGAGAATACCTTTTTGAAGTTGAGTAGGGTTGTGGATTTGCTAATGAAATGATTCAGCTTTAGACTATCCCATAGATCGGTCAATTTATCTGGGTTGGTGGGTAACTGTTTGTAGGTAAATGAATGAAATGAATTTACCGTTGCTGTGGATTCCGTTTTGGCTGCTGGTACTGGTTTGGATTCAACTTCAATTACGTGAACTGGTTTCAAGAAATGTTTGTCCGGGACTGGTTCTAATAGTAGTTGGCTGTAAAAGTCCTCCAGTATGAATTGATCATCTATCCAAGTGCTGAAAGCATTTTGGATTTCTAAATATAGCTGCATGTATGCAAGCTTTAGAAGCTGTAAGATGAATGTGTTTGCCTTGTGGGTTTGGTCTAATTCAAAGGATGTTTTTTTAGGATCTATGTACGTCAGTGCATAGTCCTTTTCTTTAATGAGTTTTCCAAGGTCTTTTAAACGCGTTTTAATCCGCTTGTTGAGTGTGTCTTCAAGCCAATACTTGATTAAGTTTTCGTTGTTGTCCTCCTTGATTAGTTCCACAAGCCTGACACATTCCGCTTTGACATTATTCAATATCAGTTTGGAATAGTACTTTGTTTTGTGATCGAATGGCCTGTGAAAATTGATCTCATATTTGAATTGAAAATCTGTGGAGGCTTCCTTTACGCTGCTGAGTTTGGAAGCATACTTTTGATCAATGCTGTTTTTTCCTAACCAAGGGCGAAGCTCTTGGTATAGGATGTCATCAAGTAATTTGGTTTGATTGCTCATAGGTCAAGTTTGATTTTGTTGGCTGCTTCCTGTTTCTTTTCATCTATGATTTTGGCATAGACTTGGGTGGTCTTCAATTCCTTATGGCCTAAGAGCTTTGAGACTGTGTAAATATCAGTTCCTGCCGTAAGCTGCAAAGTGGCATAAGTATGACGAGCACAGTGGAAAGTGATGGTTTTGGAGATACCAGCTTTCATCATCCATTGTTGCAATTTCAGGTTATGCCATGCAGAGTATTTCAATCCTTTGAATACTCGTTCTTCGGGTGCTTGCCTTTCACCAAGCAAGCCAAAGGCTTGTTCTGAAATAGGGAGGGTTTCTGCTCCTTTGGTTTTCTTTTGTCTGAATCGGATGTAATACCCGTTATCATTTGAGTGCTGCACCTCTGACCAGAGTAGCTTATTAATGTCTGACCACCTCAGACCTGTAAGGCATGAAAATATGAATGCCGTTTTCATCTGAGGTATTTCACATTCCGTATTGGCTGCTGCTTGCAGTTCCTCCAAAGTCAGAAATTCTCTTTCAGGTTCACCTTGTTTAAAGGCGTCAACTCCTTCACTTGGGTTGGTAGGTAGAATACCGTCTTTCACTGCTTGCTTTAAAGCTGCTCGCAGCTTGTTAAAGTAGGAGTACTTAGAATTTTGAGATAGTTTCTGGTCACCATGTGCAATAGCCTTCTTATCAAGGTAGTATTTGAAATCCTGAATAAACTGTCGGTCAATATCTGAGAAGGATACCTCATAGGAACAGAAAGCCTTTAGATGTTTCAGCATACTTGTCCAATTGCCGTAATTGCCTGGACTGTCTTGTCTCTGGTTGGCAAGTAGCTCAATATATGCAAGGAAGCTGCCTTTTAATTTCTCATTGTCTCGGAATCCATAAACACCGTTTTGGATTTCGATTTGTCGCTGTGCTCTAATAGTCTCAGCTAATTGAAGGGTCTTTTTATTGACTTCCTTTTCTTCCTTGGTTTTGGCATTAGGAGAAAGGTATAATTTGAGGTATTCGGTTTTCCTTTTCCCTTTGTGGTAGTAGTCGAGGTATAGACTGGTCTTGCCACCTTGATTGCGTTTTCTTAGTGTTACTTTCATGCCTGAAACAGTTTTTCGATTTCTTCTCTCTTGATGATGGTACGGCTACCAATTTTCGCAGCTTGAATTTTTCCGTTCTTGATCTGACGGTACAAAGTCATTCTACTTGCTCCAAGTAGTTTGCAGGTTTCGGCAATACTTAGAAAGTCTTTGTCTTTGACTTGCTCCTGATTGTATTCTTGTTTCTGTACCGCAGTAGGGGCAATCTCCTGCACCTTCTGGTCTCTCTTGCGTTTCTTGTAGGCACGCTTGGCACAGTTATCACCACAAAATTTGGTCACAGTTGTCTTTGCGATAAACTCAGTACCGCAATGCTGACAGATTTTGGGAACTCGAATGTTGCTGCTCATGGTGTTTCCTTTTTGGGCTTGTTTCTGTATCAGAGTGTATCCCTTTGTATCAGGATGTATCTGTATGTAACATTATCTCGCCTCTATCTTAAAAATCTGTTGCTAACAACAAATATTGATTGTTCAGCAACAAATTAGAAACGAAAGATAGGAAAAAATAGGAAAATTAGCAACAAGTAAAGGAAGTAAAAACAGCCTAAAAGCAAGTAAAAGAAGGGTTTAGCGTATCAAGGAAAATGTAATTACTTTCCAATACAAAATTTCGAGAAAATATTCGCCAACAGATTATCTGTAGTGATTTAGCCAGTTATCTCACCGAGGTAGTGCAAGGCCTGATGGATGTCCATGTCCACAAGTCATTGGTGACCTGGTTATCAATGCCTTCGATCACGTTCATCAGGGCATTTTTGGTTTGCAGGAGAGAGTTGTAGTGGTGGATACTCTGTGTGTGTCATTATTGAAGATACACATAATGCGTGTAAAGTAAGGGCTACAGATTCATGTAGATTACTGGATTGCGCGAATTAATAATCAGCGAAATCCAGTAATCTCAATAATCTACGTTCAAACAATTAACTGACTTGGTGCTACTCCGAACTGCTTTTTAAAAGCAAATGAGAAATGTGAGAGATTTTCGAAGCCTGTTTCGAAGTAAACATCGCTGGGTTTAAGATGCTTTTCCTTGATTTGATAATGTGCTAATTCAAGCCGTTTTTGGGTGAGCCATTTTTGCGGTGTGGTTTGATAGATTTTCTTGAAATCACGCTGAAAAGTCGTGAGGCTGCGTCCGGTTAAATAGGCGAACTTTTCCAATGGCATATTGAACATAAAATGCCTTTCCATGTACGCTGAAAGCTCAATTTTTCCGGGCTCTTCAAAATTGGCAAGCGAGCCATCCAAATCGGGTTCAATATTTCTAAGGATTTTAAGGGCCTCTTCAATTTTCAGGTTAGCGAGTTCAATTGGCAACTGCTCCTTCAATTCGAAATAAGGAATAAGTGAAGCCATACAGCTTTCTAGTAAAGGGTGTTTGCTAAAAACACGAATCTGATCTATCGGATTAGAAAGGCTTTTCGGTTCGTTCTTGCTGTAAAAATCCTTCAGAAATTCTAGACTGAAATGCATGGCAACTGCTTTGTGTTGGCGATTTTCGATAGAACTACTAATGATATTCGCCAACTGATTTCTCGGAATCAAAAAGATATCACCTGACTTCAGAAAGTGGGTGACATCGGCCAAAACAATCTTGGTTTCCCCCGAAATGAGCCAAACCAGCATGTGCTGTTCAAACATCACCTCTGTTTTTAATTCCTTCCCAATAAAGTTTGAAAGTTTCAGATCGGGAGACAGATATTGAGTATTGTAGGCTTCGTGTGACATGGCTGAAAATGAATTAGAAACCGACTGACATCAGTCGGTTTCAGTAACAAATTAATTAACAGGAAAAGATATTTGGGTGAGTTTCTCGCTCAATTCCCATAATTTTTTGGCATTGTCTGCATCTAGCGAGTAAGGTTTTACGCCATGAAGTGAACTCGGCTCGGAGAATATGTGCTCAATTTGCCCAGAATCCAATACTGCCACTTCCACATCATTGCAATAAACGCCACCAATTTCATTCAATGCTGGATTTGTGGCGCACCAAACCGTGGTTGCAGCACCTTGCGGAATGGTTTTTAGATTTTGCTCCACTTCCGGAAATATGTTTCCATTTTCATCGTGCGTTCCCATTTGCTGGAAAAGTGTCATAGAAGCTTCTCGACCTAAATCGGTGCCGTAAACAGAGCCTGGATGAACGGCATAAGCCCGAATGCCGAAATGCTTGGCGCGATGATCCAATTCTACAGTGAAAAGATTGTTGGCTGTTTTTGAATGTCCGTAACCTTGAAGTGTTTCGTATTCTCGATTTTCAAAATTTGGATCTTCGAAATTGAAAGGTGCAATCTGATGCCCGAAAGAAGAAACGTTGATGATTCTGGCATTTTGAGCGGCTTTCAAAACTGGCCAAAGTCTCGCAGTCAATTGAAAATGGCCTAAATGGTTGGTGGAAAATTGCGATTCATAACCTCGGCTGTCTCTCCTTAAAGGCACCCACATAATTCCCGCATTGTTGATTAGTAAATCCAGTGATTTTCTTTCAGAAATGAACTTCTGAGCAAAACGATCGATGCTTTCAGGCTTCATCAAATCCATTTCTTCGATATGAACATTCGGAAGGTCTTTTAAGCCATTTTTTGCTTTTTCAATGCTACGTGCAGGTACCCAGACTTCGGCTCCTGCATTTACCAAAGTCTTCGTGGTTTCTAAACCAATTCCGGCATAACCACTTGTTACAATGGCGGTTTTTCCGGTTAATTGAATGCCTTTGATTACAACATCTGTTGTGGAGCGTTCCCCAAATCCTGAGTTGATAGGTTGTTGCAACGCACCATTGTAATTGTCTTGAATTTCTTGTTTCATTTTATGCTTTTTGATGAATCAAAGTTCATCTCAAAAACATAAACTCATTTTGTTCAAACGGTCGATTTTGCTTTGTTCAAACAGTCACTTATAGAGTTGAGTTGGAGAAACTCCGTACTGCTTTTTAAAAGCATATGAGAAATGGGAGATGTCTTCAAAACCCAGATCGAGGTAAAAGTCTGAAGGTTTTTTGTGCTCTTTTTCTAAAAGAAAATGCGCTTCCTTCAGTCTACGATGAATGAGCCATCTACTGGGTGTTGCATTGAAAATGTCTTTGAAATCTCGTTTAAAAGCGGAAACACTCCTGCCAGACATGTAGGCAAATCGCTCGATGGAAACATTGAATTTGTAATGTTTCTGCATGAAAACTTTCAGGTCGATTTTCTGGGGTGCGCCAAAATCGAAAAGTGAGGCGGCTAGATTGGGGTTCAATTCCAGAAGAATAAGCAGTAATTCATCACGCTTTACTTGCGCAAATTTCTCATTGATTTGACCTCCTTGCTGATAATAAGGTGCTAGGCTATGAATGAAGTTGGTGATCATAGAAGATTTTGGCAGTCCGATAAAAGCGCCATCTAATTGTGCTTCTGGTATAGCGACTTCATGTCGATTGAGAAAAGATTTTAAGTAGGCTTCATCGAAAATCACGACCACCTTTTCAAAAGCCCCAGCGTTAGGAGTTTTGTTGTAACGAGCGAGATGGTTTTTGCGAACAAGGCAATATTGTCCGGGTTTCATGGTCTGATGGCTATCGCCATCGTAACCGTTGATTTTGCCCTTGATCAGATACAGGAAAAAGTGCTCTGGCACGAACTGTTCAGGCGATATCTGCGGACCAATGTAGCATGAGGAAATTTCGCTGGCTTTCATTCCATACATAACCTAAAGATATTCTTTACATTAAAGATGGCCGTATTTTTTCAAACTTTCAGCCGCAGCCACAATGGCTTCTTCATTAGTTCTCGGTTGCCAATTGAGCAGTGTGCGAGCCTTTTCATTGGTCGCATTTCTGTTGATGCCAACAAGTGGTTTAATCGCCTTTGCTTGATTATTGAATAGCGCAGCGATATTCAAAAGCCAGGTTGGCAGCGGTTTGTCAGACGCTTTTTTTGCAAGTGCTGGATAAGTTTTCTTCAGGTAATGAACTATTTCAATCAAGGTCATATTGCCGCCTGCTAACGCCAAAAATCGTTGACCTTTAGCATGTGGGCTTGTCATGGCTTTGATATGCAAACTTGCAACATCTCGTACGTCTACAATTCCCAAACTAATGTCAGGAATGCGTTTCATAGAGCCATTAAGCAGTTTTTGCAATAATCCATGGCCACTGGAGAGTGTAGCATCTAGAGCTGGCCCGAAAATCCCCATAGGATTCACGGTTGCGAATTCGAGTTCGGTTCCACTCTTATGAATGAAATCCCATGCTGCTTTTTCGGCCAAAACTTTAGACTTGTTGTAGATAGAAAGCCCTGGTTCATTTGGGTCAGTCCAGCTTTCTTCCGTGATGGGCTTGCTCGGGTCTTTGTGGCTGTAACCAACAGCGCCAAAATTCGATGTCATAATTACTCGCTTCACCCGAGCTTCCGAAGCTGCTTTCAATACTCTCAACGTACCTTCAACAGCCGGTTTTATCATTTCGTCTTCATCCTTCGGCAAGCGCAGAAAAATAGGTGAAGCAACATGCAAAACATAGTCGCACCCGGCCATGGCTTTAGGCCAGTTTTTATCTTCCAACAAATCGGTTTCAATAAAGCTGAGATTTTCAATATTGGGAGCTTGTGCATTGCGCATCATTTCTAAAACCTGCTCTTTTTTGCTCATTGAGCGAATTGTGGTTCTCACCAAGTAGCCTTGTTCCAAAAGTTGAAGAATGCAATGTGATCCCACAAATCCAGATCCTCCCGTTACCAATACCGTTTGCTTTTCCATTTATTACCAGTTTTCTGAATGCAAATTTCGGTATGAATGAGCCTTGGTCACTTTGTTGAAAAGTCCAAAGTTGCTTTGTTGAAAGGGATTGAGACTATAATGGTCTTCTTAAGTGAGAGATTCTTCTATATAAATATAATGGTTTGAAATATAGTAATTGTGAGTTCTTTACTTACTTTAAAACATCTTATGGTTTTTTAGTTTTTTGTATTTAATAGAATTCATTTCTCTGTTAAAATCATTGAAAGTTTAATAAATCTCAATACATAGCATGGGGCTTAAAATAAAATTAACAATTGGTCTATTGGCTTTTTTCTGTTCAAGTGCGTTTGGACAATGGAGGTCTTTAAATGAACCAGCGGGCGGGTACATTAGGGAAATTACATCTGATGGGGATGCAATTTTTGCTACAACTGGAGGTGGTGTCTTGGTGAGTTTGGATGAAGGTGAACATTGGGAGTTTAGGAATAGCGGCCTATCGAGTCATGATACAAAATCTATAGTTTCATTTGAAGATTATGTTCTGGTAACAACTGACGAGGGCGTATTTCGATCAAAAAACCAAGGTAAGTCCTGGGAGGTTGCAGGCGGGGCTTTGGAAGGGGTTTATGTAAAGTCTATTGTTGTTCATAATAATGTGCTTTTTGCTGGCACCTATCTAAAAGGCATTTTTAGATCTAAGAACTTCGGTGAATCCTGGGACGAGTTGAACATAGGTTACTCTGCGGAATACGTATATTATTTGAATAGTGATGGGTCTCAAGTGTACGCTGGTACTTACTTGGATGGGCTTTTGAAATCAACAGACATGGGTGAGACCTGGGGCAGGGCCAACAATGGTTTAACTGAAAATAGCGTTATGTCTGTTTTTAGTTTTGATGACAAAACTATTTTGGGAACCCTCTCAAAAGGGATGTTTATTTCTTCGGATAAAGGTGAGAATTGGGAGCCTGTTTCTAGCAATTTACCTAATGTGAAGGGATTTTCTTTTTTGAATGGGGTCCTCTATGCGGCAACTTCTGGTAATGGTGCTTTTAAGTCGTTTGATCATGGGGGGAACTGGGAGCATATTCAACTGGATTTTGATGATAAGAATTTGTGGGCCATATATGCTTTTGATAATGTGCTTATTTTAGGTACAAAAGCTGGTCATATTTATAGAAAAGAGGAAGGTGACGATTGGGAGCTTGTTTTTGATGGAGAGATAAGGTCGAACGTAGGGTTGCTTGCTAAGAGTAACGGACGTTTGATGGTTGGTACTCGAGGTTCAGGCTTCTATTCAAGAACTGCCAATGCGGAGAACTGGGAAAGACACTCTGATATATGGACTGTTGAGAATAGAGGTGTAATCTCAGTCGGTAATACAGTTTTAGTAGGCACGGATATGTTGGGGGTTTTTAGGTCCACCAACGGAGGAAAGAGTTATCAAGCATCTAATAGTGGGCTGAAAAGCAAATGGATTCAGGCTTTTACATATTCCGATGGAAAGTTTTTTGCGGGCAGTGGAGATAAAGGGGTTTTTATCTCTGAAGACTCCGGAGCAACGTGGAAAGCTGTTAACAAAGGTTTGAAGGACGGCAATATTATGACTCTTGCCAATGATGGTGAAAACGTCTATTTGGGGAGTCTTGGCGATGGTGTTTATAGGTTGTCTGATGTTGATGGACGTTGGATTAAAGCCAGCGATGGCTTACCCAATGACGTCATAACACAACTAGAGTTTTTGAATGGGGTTTTGTTCGCTGGTACTAAAAGGAATGGATTGTTTGTCAGTAGTGATCGGGGACATAACTGGAGCCCTCAGGGTAGAATGCCAAGTATGGACTCTCATATCAGTTCTTTATTCGTGAAGGGATCAACTCTATTTGTGGGTACTGCGCAAGGACGAGTTTTTTATACTAAGGATAAGGGTGATTCTTGGTACAGGATGGATGTGAATTCGGAGGGTAGCTCAGCAGTGTTTTCACTTTGTGAATTTGAAGAAGATATGTATGCGGGACTTGACGGAGACGGCCTTTGGAAGGCTTCTTTTGAAGAGTTAGACCTTTCTCTTGATATTTCGCTGTCGTCTCATACAGTGAAGCGAAATAAGTCATTAGAGTTTATTGTGGGCATACTGGGAGTTGATGGTGGACCGGAAGAGGAAAAATATGTTTACTCAATAGCAGGAAAAGATGCGGCTTATTTGAAAAATAATGAAGGGCAACTTCTTTTGGCAAAGAGCTTGGAGGGGATTGACTCGGATATTTTAGAGGTGATAATATCTGCTGAAAATTCTCGTGGGCTTGTGTATTCTGAGCCCATGGCAATTGAGATTGAAGATATTGTTACAGGAATTGATGTTTTAGCGGAAGCCCCTCAATTGAAGGTTTTTCCAGTTCCGGCAAAAGATTTTCTTAGGGTAAAGTTGTCGACTGAATTTAAGGGAGAGGTGAAAATCACACTTCAATCATTAAATGGGAGGCAGAAAGTTTTAAAGGATGTTAATGCTTTTGCTAATCGATCCATTGAGGTGATTGAGCTCGATGTTCGATCCATGCCTTCTGGGCTTTATTTACTGAAGGTTCAAAGTCAAAACACGGAAGGATCTATTAAAATTCTGATAGAGTAGATTGAGCCTTGCCAAAAAAGAATTGGCAAGGCTCAATGGTGTTATAACCTATAAGAAGATTGTCTTTCTACCATCCAGCCTGGATACTGGTTGGGTAACGGACTCACTTCATTGATTTTCTGAAGGTCTTCAGCGGTCAATTCGATTTTAGTAGATTCGATGTTCGATTTCAGCTGTTCCAGCGTTTTGGCTCCGATAATTGTGCTGGTAATACCTTTTTGGTGGCGTACCCAAGCCAAAGCAATTTGAGCTGTGGTAACGTTGTGTTTTTCTGCCAAATCAGCCATGACATCTACCAAATCGTAAGCCTTTTCCTTGTCTATAGGAGGGAAATCAAACTTGCTTCTGCGGGAATCTGATTCCTTGCTTCCTTCTCTGGTAAATTTCCCTGAAAGAAAGCCGCCAGCCAATGGGCTCCAAGGAAAAATGGCCAATTGATGGTCTTCGGCCATAGGAACCAGTTCGTGTTCAATGTCTCGGGTTACCGCTGAATAGTAATATTGCAAACCGATGAACTTCTGCCAGCCATTAAAATGAGCGATTGCTTGAGCCTTGGCTACCATCCAGGCAGGCCAGTTGCAAATGGCGATATATCGCACTTTTCCACTTTCAACAATGTCGTTCAATGATTTTACGATTTGTTCCAAAGAAGTTTTTGGATCGACACCGTGTACGTAAAGTACATCGATGTATTCCATCTGTAGCCTTTTCAAGCTGGCTTCAACAGAATTGAAAATATGGTAGCGAGAAAGCCCTGTGCTATTGGGCTTGTCATTCATTCGACCTAAAACCTTGGTAGCGACTACGATTTCATCGCGTTTCACACCCAAGTCGATCAATCCTTGTCCTAGAAGTTGCTCCGATTGACCAAAAGAATAGACATTGGCCGTGTCGATAAAGTTGATGCCCGATTCTACTACCGCGCTCAACATTTCATTCACTTCTTTTTGCTGAAGCTGGCCAATGTTCGTCCACATGCCTGCGTCTTGCCCACCGAAAGTCATGGTACCAAAGCAGAGTTCCGAAACCATCAGCCCGGTGTTTCCTATGTAATTGTATTTCATTTTTTATGAGTTTATGTGAGTTTTTCTTTTTGAAAATGAGGCAATCAACAAAGCGCCTAAACACCAAATGGCCAATTGAGCACAAACGCCTGCCCAACCGTACCATTGCCAAGCTTTTACACCTACAAAGGTTCCAATGGCTCCGCCTATAAACATCAGTGTCATATAGATGGTGTTGATTCGGCTGTGCGCGGTTTCGTCAAGCGTGTAATTGGTCGCTAAATTGATTACTTGAGTGGCTTGAACGCCCACGTCCAACAAAATAATGGCGACCACAAACGCGGCTATTTCTGTGGGTAGAAAAGCAATAGCAGCAATGCTGATCAGTACCAAAGAAATCGTCCAAACCTGAATTTTGGAAGGACTATGTTTGTCGGACATTTTTCCGAAAATAGGAGCCATCAAGGCACCTCCAATGCCTAAAATCCCGAACAGCCCAATCGTGTTGCTATCGTATTGAAAAGGTTCTCCCGAAAGGTGAAAGGTAAGGGTGGTCCAGAAGGAGCAAAATGCGCCAAAAACCAAAACGCCAATACCTGCTGATCTTCTTAGGGTAGCGAAACGTTTCAACTGGCCAATGGAAGACATAATTAAAGAACCGTATGAGCCTTGATAAGTTCCTTTTGCTGAAGGTAAAAACATCCCAATTAGAACACTGGTAATGGCCAGCATGACCGCAGAAACCAGATATGCGTCTTGCCAAGCCCATTGTTCGGCAATAAAACCGCTGATAGTTCTAGCGCCAAGAATACCTACCAAAACCCCGGTGAAAACAATGCCCACAATTTTCCCTTTTGCATTGCCGGCCATTGAAGCGGCAAATGGCATGATGATTTGAGTGGCCACTGCAAAAAAGCCAATCATAAAATTGAGCAGATAGAGAAAATAGATGTTTTGCACCATCGTAATGGCCATTAGTGTGGCGATGAGCAGGATTTGAAAGATGATAATCAGTTTCTTTCTATCCATTTTATCGCCCAGTGGAGTAAGCAGTAAAAGCCCTAAACCGTAACCCGCCTGAGAAAATATGGGAAGACTACCGGCTTCTCCTTCTTTCAAGCCAAGATCGTTAGCGATAACGGAAAGGATGGGTTGGCTGTAGTAAATATTGGCTACGCTAATTCCAGCTGCTGAAGCCAGAATGTACACCTGAGACTTAGAAATTGTCATTAATGAATGGGAGATAGATGTGATGATTCGAAAACACTTTATGGGGCAATAAAGGTTCTGCGATTTCTCCTTTTAATAGAAAACGTTTGCTACAGATTGTTCTATGAGAATATAGTGTCCCTTTCTGGGGGGTTGAGAACTTTAAGAAATTCGCTTTACCGATTTTCTTTCTTTAATCTGAGGTTGAAGAAGTACTTGTCGCGATTCAAGTGGTGAATTGTTGATGATGGAAAATAAAAACCTGGTAGATAGCCTTGCAATGTCGCTTTCGGGCTGAACTACACAGGTGAGTGGGGTAGAAAGGAAATCAAGATATGGGTGGTCGTCAAAGCAAATGAGCGATACATCTTCCGGGATTTCTAATTGTTCTTCTTTCAAAGTTTTGAGGCAGCCCAAAGCAATGGTGTTGCTGAAAGCAAATATGGCAGTTGGCGGATTTGGGCTCTGAAATGCCAGTTTGGCTTCGAGATAGCCGTTTTGAACACTGAAATCGTTACCTGTGATTCTGATTTGGTTGATGCCAGCGTCCTTTAGTGCCGCTTGAAATCCAAGAGCACGCTGTTGGTTGGGGACTGAGTTTTTTACGCCTTGAATTCCCAAAATATTCCTGTGGCCATTTTCTATTAATAGTTTCGTGGCCTCATATGCGCCTTGATAATTGTCGGTAGAAACATAGGGTAAATCCGGTTGATCGAAGTATCTGTCCATGCAAACCACGGGAAGCCCCTGTTTTTGCAAAGCAATGATGTGATCGTATTCTTTTCCGCTAGGTACAAGTATTAGGCCTTCAATATCACGTGAAAGAAGTGTGGTTAGAATTTCCTTTTCAAGGGTTAGATCTTCTCCGCTTTCGCTCAGAATAGTGGTATAGCCTTGTTCTCTCAAATCTTTATTGATTTCACTGGCAAGGCTGGCAAAAAAGGGGTTGCTAAGCGTTGGAACCACCAAAGCTATGGTTTGGCTTCTGCCAGATTTTAGCATGGCAGCCGCATGATTGGGGCTGTAGTTAAGCCTTTTGGCGGCATCGAGTATAAGCTTTTGTGACTTTTCGCCTATGCGAAACTCTTTGGCTTTTCCATTAATAACTCTCGAAACGGTAGATACAGAAAGGTTGGTTTCCTTCGCAATATCCTTAATGCCGGGTTTTCTCATTAAAAATTAGTTAGGGGCTTAACTGACACAAAGTAAATGTTATCTCCAATTATGCACAAATAAGAGCGCAAAATGTTGTGCTATGGTTTGCATTGCAGAACGTTTATTTACCAATCTGATAATATATTAATCAATTATTTCGGGATTAGAGCCATCTGCGAGCAAATATCTACACTGGTACTTACCGTTAAAAGAAACTTTTGCGCTATTTTGAACAAACGTTTGCGCAATTCATTTTATTCCTATACATTGGCTTCACAATCCGGGATTTCTTGCTGTTGAGTGCTTTGATTTTTTATAAAATAAGTTCTTAAAAGCTTTTAATGAGGTTTTTTACCTAGTAATCTTAAAGAATATGATACGAGACTTTTACAGATGGAGAGCAATGTTATCTGTTGTTTTTCTTCTTTTTGCACAAATCGTTTGTGCGCAAGAGCTGACCGTAAAAGGTACGGTCACCGATGAGCAAGGAGGAACGCTGCCGAGTGTTTCTATTCTTGAAAAGGGGACTTCAAACGGAACGGTTACAGGCGTAGATGGAAAGTATAGCTTGAATGTTTCTTCTCCCAACGCTGTTTTGGAATTCACTTTTGTAGGTATGGTTTCGCAGTCTGTTAATGTGAATAACCGCACTACAGTGAATGTAACCATGAAAATGGCTACTTCGGAACTAGACGAAGTGGTTGTAGTAGGTTATAATACCACTACCAAAAAGGAAATTACGGGAGCTGTGGCTTCTGTGGGCGAAGAAAGCTTTAACAAAGGAGATATGCTTAGTCCTATGTCCTTGGTTCAGGGCAAGGTGCCTGGGCTGAATATTGTGAGAGGAAATGGTGGAGACCCCAATGGAGGTTTTCAGGTTAGATTGAGAGGTTTGAACTCTCTTTCTGGAGGCAAAAGCCCACTTATTGTAGTTGATGGAGCGATTTGGACCAACTCATTGGACTTGATCAACCCAAACGAAATCGAGTCGATGGACGTGTTGAAAGACGGTTCAGCCGCTGCGATTTATGGTACAAGAGCTACAAATGGTGTGATTTTGATCACTACGAAAAAGGCCAAAAAGGGAGAGAAGTTGAATTTCGAATTCTCAACTTTCGTGTCTACTCAAAAGGCTTCTGAGCAGAACCGCTACCTTTCTCCTGAAGAATACAGAGATGCAATCAATACTTATTATCCAAACTTAGCTTCATCGCTCGATGCTGGCCAAAGTACGAATGCATTCGATCAGGTTACAAGAAACCCAATCAGTCAAAACTATAGTATTGCTGCTTCGGGCGGATCGAAAAACGTAAGTGTACGAGCCGATCTTTATATTAAAGACAATCAAGGACTGATTGATAACACAGGTTCAAGAATTATTACGCCAAGTATTTCTGTAAACCAAACGGCTTTAAACGACAAGCTGAGCCTGAACTACAAATTGGTTTATTCAGATATCAAAAGAAATAGAGGAGGAAGCAATTCTGTAATCAGTCAGTCGCTTTCGCGAAACCCAACCCAGCCTATTTACGATCCGAATGATGTTGCTCACGGAGGTTATTACACCGTAATTTCTGCCGATGGATTTTTGAACCCGGTGGCCATGCTCAATGAGCGCACCAATGAAAGTAAAGCAGGGTTTGTTACTGGCGATATCAATGGTTCGTACGAAATTCTTCCAGGCTTAAAATTCAGAACCAGATTTAGCTACAACAGCAGAAGAACCGATGAAGGGCAATACCTTACACGCTTCTATCCAAATGTTGGTACGGATGGTGATGCAACCGTTTCCACAGCTTCAAACTACAATGTGCTTTTCGAGCCTGATGTGAATTACGACTTCAGCATCAACGAACATAACTTCAATATTCTTGCGGGTTATTCTTACTTCGAAAATGTAAACGAAGGCTTCTCTATCAACAATTACAACTTTGATGTAGACGATTTCTCTTACCACAATATTGGTGCTGGAATGGCCATTTTGGATGGTTTGGCCACTGTAGATTCTTACAAAAACTCGAATAAACTTATCGGTTTTTATGGTAGAGCTTCTTACAATTTCAACGATAAGTATTTGTTGTCAGGCTCTGTTCGATACGAAGGTTCTTCCCGTTTCGGAGATAATAACAAATGGGGTGTGTTCCCTGCGGTTAGTGCAGGTTGGAGAATCAATGAAGAGGAATTTACCAAAGATTTATCGTGGCTCTCGAACTTGAAATTGAGAGTGGGTTATGGTGTTACGGGTAACCAAGATATCCCGAATTATCTATCGCTTTCAAGATTGGCCGTGAGCGACCGCCAATTCTATTATAACGGAAGGTTTGTGAATGCTTATCAGCCTGCTAGTAACCCAAATCCTGATTTGAAATGGGAAAGAAAAGCGGAGCTAAACTTTGGACTTGATTTCGGGATTTTCGAAAACAAAATCTCCGGTAATGTAGAAGTATACCAAAGAAATATTTCCGATCTATTATGGTGGTATGCGGTGCCTGTTCCTCCAAATGTTTTCAATAATGTTTATGCCAACGTAGGTAAAATGAGAAACAACGGAGTGGAATTCCAAGTGAATATTCAAGCCGTAAATACAGGGGATTTCTCGTGGGTTACTTCTGTGAACTACGCTCACAATCGCAATAAAATGATTGCTTTTTCAGATCCTTCAAGAGGATATGAATTAGAATACTTGAAAATAACGCCTGCGGCAGGAACCTGGACACAGTTGGTGACTGAAGGCCAATCTGTAGGAAACTGGGTTGCCCCGATTTATGATGGTGTTGACGATAATGGAGACCCTGTTTATAAAGATGTAAACGGAGATGGTACTGTGGATGTGGATTCTGAAGCTGACCGCGCTGTGGTGGGTAATCAATACCCGGTAACTACCATGGGTTGGAGCAATACCTTGAAGTACAAAAACTTCGATTTGAATTTCTTCTTCAGAGGTTCATTTGGCCAAAGCGCATTGAATTACGAAAGGTTATTCAAAGAAAACTGGCAGCCATTTATTGCTGGTGGTAACATTCTTCGATCTCAATTGGATCATCCAGAATTCACCGGAATTCAACGTTATGATTCACGCTATATCGAAGATGCTTCTTTCATTAAGCTAGATAACCTGACTTTGGGTTACAACCTGCCAATCGGCAACTCGCAAATAATCAGGTTCTACGTAACAGGTCAAAACCTGCTCACCATTACCGATTATTCAGGGGCCGATCCGGAATACGCTATTCCTGACTTTAACACGAGTACGTCTACTTCGGGAACCAATAACCTGAATTACTACCCATATACCCGAACTTATTTGTTAGGCGTAAACCTCAAATTTTAAATCTACTGAGACATGAAAAAGATCATTTACCTATTGTTAACTGGCTTTCTGTTGATCAATCAATCTTGTACAGATTTACATGAGGAAGTCTACGATACGCTCATTGAAGATAATTTCTACAAGAACGAACGAGAGATTATTCAGGCCATGGGAAATGCCTACACAACCATGCAATATCGTGGTTCTAACCTGTGGGGACTTTGGGGCGCGCAAGTGCTCAGTACCGATGAGGCCGTTGCACCATACCGAAGCAAAGGCGCTTTCTTGAAAAACAACGGTGTTTTCTTGAAAACTAATCAGCATGCCTTTTTGCCAACTTTGCCAACGGTATTCGGTTCTTGGGATTTCTGTTTCGAAACCATAGCCGCTAGTAATCAGATCATTTATCAAATTGAAAATGCTCCCGTAGATGAGGCACTTAAGGCAAAATTCATTGCAGAACTGAAAGTTTTAAGAGCTTACAACTACTACATCGCTATCGATTTGTTCGGCAATATTCCTGTAACTCTGGAATTCACCGATACGGATTTGCCAGAGCAACTGAGCCGTGAACAAGCTTTCAAAATTATTGAGCAAGAGCTTATTGAAAACACGCCTTTGTTAGATGAGCACCCGACTACTGAAAATTACGGCAGATGTACGCAAGCGGTGGGCTACACCATTTTGGCCAAAATGTATTTGAATGCTGAAAAATGGTTAGGTCAACCAATGTACGACAAAGCTGCCACCATGTGCGACAAGGTGATTTCTAATGGTGGATATAAATTAGAGTCTGACTACTTCGCTAATTTCTCTATCGAAAATCAGAATTCTGGAGAAACCATTTTTGCTATGCCTTACGACAGGCTGCAAGGTTGGGGATGGATGGTGCACTCTATGACGCTTCACCCAGCGTTTGGTCCTGTGTATAACTATTCAGCTCCTATTTGGAATGGCGTAAGCACAACTAAGTCGTTCTACAACCTTTATACGCAGGAAGATGATAGAATCAAAAGCTGGTTGGTTGGTCCTCAATACGATGTGAATGGAAATCCATTGAAAAACTCTTCGGGGGACATCCTGACTTTTACGCCAGAAATTGATGGCTTGCAAACTGCAGGCGAAGCTCAAGGTGCTAGAATGGCGAAATGGGAATTTACCAGAGACCTTCAAAAACAACAGTCTATGAATAACGACTGGATCTTTCTTAGATATGCCGATGTGCTTTTGATGAAAGCCGAGGCGTCGATGAGACAAAATGCTGGAACGGCCACTGGCGATGCCGTTGATTTAGTGAATCAGGTAAGAGAAAGAGCTTTTGGTAATGCAGATCACGATTATACCACAAGCACACTTACGCTTGACGAATTGCTTGACGAAAGAGGAAGAGAATTGGCTTGGGAAGGTCACAGACGTCAAGATTTGATTCGCTTTGGGAAATGGCAAAACGCCTGGTTCGGCAAGCCTGCTAACCTAGGATCATACACTGAATTGATGCCGATTCCGAGTACTGCTTTAGCTGCCAACCCGAATTTGCAGCAAAACGATGGATACTAAGAACTCTCATAATTAATACAATCAATTGGATGTGGCGGGGCGCAATGGCTCCGCCAAAACCTCAACTTTCAGTTAAAAACATGCTTTGGCAGCGCGCCACATATTGCCTTTTAGTGCTTCTGATTTTCGGTTGTTCCGATCGTCCTTCGGAAGATGTACTCACTCATATTTACTATGTTGATAGTGAATTGGGAAGCGATCAGAATGATGGACTTTCTCAGGATAGGCCTTGGAAATCACTGCAACGAGTGGAAGAAGCCACCTTGGTTCCTGGCGATTCAGTAAGGTTCAAAAGAGGTTCGGAATACAACGGAACTTTGACCATTTCGGCTTCAGGTAGTGCATTGCAGGCGATTGTGTTTGATGATTATGGAGATGACAGTCAACCTGCGCCAAGTTTCACAAATCCATTATTTAACGAAGCAGAAAAGGAATTCGGCAATTGCATTCGCCTAAAAGGTGATTACTTGGTTGTACAAGATTTGTATTTCCATGGGACACCTGCCGATTTGCCGTCCGAAACGGGCGGTTTCCTCACCATGTGGGAATTGGGAGCAATCTATATCGATAGGTCGGCCAGCCATTGTGTGGTGAAACATAATGAAATAGAAGATTGCGGAGTTGGGGTGAAAAGTTATGGGCCGTTTGCCTTGATAGAAGATAACTATATTCATGACTGTAATCGTGTGTTGAAGGAATGGAGCTGGGGTCCGATTGGCGTTTGGCTCAGTGGAGACCATCAAGAGGTTAGCCACAATACGATTGTTAATTATAGTGCCATAAATCCAAATATCACCTGGGGGCCTAACAGCTATGGTGGTGGAGCAGATGGAAGTGCCATTGAAATTGACGATGCACGAGTACCAAAGTCGGATATTTCGATTCACCACAATTATACGCGCGATAACCAAGGCTTTTTGGAAGTTACTTGGACGGACGTTCAACAAAATCCGGAGTACATCAACTTCAAAATTCATCACAATATCAGTGATGATTTTCAGCAGTTTGTGGCGCTTTGGCGTGGTGCTGGTTTCGAAATCGATAATAACACCATTGTTCGCAGAAAGATAAACGAGAATGATTGGGGGGTATTCAACATTACGCAGTACAACGGCCAAAACTACATTAGAAACAACATTGTAGTGACGGAAAAAAATATCCCGATTTTCAATTTGGGGCGTTTGGGCAATGCCGAACCTCACAACATTATAGAAAACAATCTCTTTTTCGCTGCAGCAGATACACTGAACATTGGGCTTGAAGGACCAGGAGCGTTGCCTGTATTTGGTAATCCGCAGTTCAAAAATTATACACAAGCCAACTCACCGGACGATTATGCAATTCAATCTACAAGTATGGCCATAGAAAAGGGTCAGCCTTTAGGCTATAAAGTAGATTTTAATAATAAACCCATCAGTGCCACTAAAGCGGTGGATTTGGGTGCTTTTGAACATGAAAAGCAATAAGGTAGAAGATGAAAAGAACAGAAAATAGCTTCTTTAAAACAAGGTTTGGAAAGGTAGGCCTTTCGCTTTCACTTGTTTTCATGGCCATAATTATCGCCAGTGCCGCACAGAAAAAAGCACAGTCGAAACCCAATATTGTATTGATTGTGGCCGATGATTTAGGCTATGGCGATATCAGTGCTTATGGTGCTGAAAAGATTCAGACACCAGAAATTGATCAAATTTCTAAAGAAGGAATGAGGTTTACCGATGCCTACGTTTCTTCCTCCATTTGTTCTCCTTCGCGCTATAGCATTCTTACAGGGCGCTATTCTTGGAGAACCCGACTCAAGTTTGGTGTTCTGAAATATTATGAAAAACCACTGATCGATGAAGGAACAACCACGATAGCATCAATGCTGAAAGACCAAGGCTATTATACCGCGGCTGTGGGGAAATGGCATTTGGGAATGGATTGGCCATTGAATGATTCTGCGCCTGAAGATGCAGAGAAGTCGGTTTTCAATTCATGGGATATCAACTTGCATAGGTATATCGATTTCGATAAGCCGATTAAAAATGGGCCAAACGATAGAGGTTTCGACTATTTCTATGGAATGGCGGGTTCCAACAACATGCAGCCTTACGCCTTTATTGAAAATGATCATGTGGTAATGGCTCCTTCAGTTCCTGAAAAAGAATACGACCACTATGGTCCTGCAGAAAGAGCGCCCAACTGGCATATCAATAAAATCAATGAAGATTTAACCTATAAAGCGGTAAGTGTAATCAACGAGCATTTTGCCGAAAAAAGAGATCAACCGCTTTTCCTATATTTTCCTACAAGCGCGATCCACCGGCCGGCCCTTCCAACTTTTACCAAGGGTAAAAGTGAGGCCGGCTTGCGTGGAGATATTGTGGTGGAGCTTGACTGGACGGTGGGTGAAATTGTAAAGGCGCTTAAGGCAAATGGCGTTTACGATAACACCATGCTCATATTCACTTCCGATAACGGGCCTCGTCCGGGTGATCCTGCGCTTTGGGTAGATAATTATCAAGGTGAAGATTATGCTGGAGAAGGGCTTCACGAAACATATTTTGACGATTACAAACCTGAGCTGATCAATGAAAAAGGCAATAAAATCTGGAGTAAAGGTTGGTACACCTATGGTCATAAAGCTGCAGGAGACAATCTAGGCTTCAAAACCGATTCATGGGAAGGCGGCTTCAAGGTGCCATTTATTGTACGTTGGCCAGAACATATAAAGCCGGGTAAGGTAAATTCAAATACCATCACTACAGTGGATTTATTGGCAACTATTGCCGATGCTACAAACTCCAAATTGGCAGCCGGCCAAGGTGAAGACAGCTACAGTTTCCTTTCCAATTTGAAAAACAACAACGCCCCTCAGGTTCGGGAATCTATGGTTTTAGTGGGCGGAGCCAGTGGTGCAATGGTAGCTTTTAAAGACAACTGGAAGCTGATTGAAGCTTCGCCAAAAGGCATGTGGCCCGAAACCTATTTTCCTGAAGGCCCAAGTGCTTTCGAGAATCAGCTATACCACATCAGTACCGATGCTATGGAGCAAAACAACCTCTACCAACAAGAACCTAAAAAAGTAAAGGAACTGAAAAAATTGATTGAAGGAGTGAAATCCGGCCAAGTCAAAGAGAGTAAGTAAGTCATTGATTTTTAGAGAAAAGAAACCAGATAATGAGTAAGATATTAGTAATAGGTAGTTCGAATTCAGATTTAATCGCTCAGGTAAATAAACTTCCTTTGGCTGGAGAAACCATCATTGGAAATTCGTTCAGTCAAGTTCCCGGAGGAAAAGGAGCCAACCAAGCTTTGGCTGCTCATCGCCTAGGGGGCGATGTGAAGTTTATTACCTGCCTGGGTCAGGATGCGAACAGCAAAAACACCCTAGAATACTTTCAAGATCAAGGGCTAGATGTTTCTTCTTCGTCCATTGTAGATGACGTGCCCATGGGCACTGCTATGATTATGGTGAACGATGAAGGGGAAAATACCATAGTGGTAATTCCCGGTGCGAATGCAGAATTGTCGGTGGAGTACATAGAGCGGATGGAAGGAGAAATTGCCTCTGCCGACATTGTTCTGCTTCAAATGGAAATTCCATACGATTCTGTGAAAAGAGTTTGCCAACTCGCTCAGCAACACAAGGTGAAAGTAATGTTGAACGTGGCGCCTGCCATGGCCATTGACGATGAGCTTTGCCAGTATGTAGACATTCTGGTAGTGAACGAAACGGAGATTGAAACCATCACCAAACGCAAGATTTCTGCCGAAGGCGAAAATGCATTGATCACCGATCTTCTGAATACAGGTGTGAAGCATGTGATTCTTACCCTGGGTAAAAAGGGAAGCATTATTCAGAGCAAATCAGGGTACGAATTCATTTCAGCCTATGAAGTGAAAACGGTTGATACCACTGCTGCTGGCGATACTTTTTGTGGAGCCTTAGCCGCTCGATTGAGTCATGGCGATTCACTACCGCTAGCCGCTCAATACGCTTCTGCTGCGGCCGCTCTTTGCGTAACCCGAATGGGCGCTCAGCCTTCAATTCCTACGGTGGAAGAAGTGAAAATGCTCATGTCTGAAAACGAAAAAATCAAATCTGAAACCCGCCTAAATTATAAGAACGCGATGTAATTAAACTCACTTAACCGATAACTCAACTATGGAAAAATCATCAAACTATTCGAGATTTTGTATGCTCGCCTTGGCCATGTGGCTGTCAATAACAACGGCTTCGGGGCAAACATACAATTTCATCACATCAGGGAATATGGAAAGCAGTGGATGGAGTGGTGTGCCTGGCAATACAAACCTTAGTACCTCATTTTCATCTGGCCAAGGACTAGACGGAACCACCGGCTATGTGACTTCGACCAGCAATATGGGCGGAGATAGCTATTACATTCTCCGTTGTGACGACCTCTTTCACATGACCCAAAGTGATAAAATCACGGTTAGTTTTTGGGCAAAAGGTTCGGTAGATAATATGCGTCTGCAACCTTGGGCTCAAGAATCTGATGGTTTTCAATGGATGAATTTCGGGGATGCTTACCTCACTACAAGCTGGAAACAGTACACTTTTACGGTAAGCGTTAGCTCACAAACTTCTAATAATTATAAGCTTAAATTCAGAGGCTATAACACAGGAACCATGTATATCGATGACGTTCAGATTGGCCCTGTTGATTATGAAGATGTCAATCAATCAGGGATTTATGAAGTTACCGTGGCCCAAAACGGAAAGTCTTGGCCGGTGAATGTATTCCGAAATTCTGCACCAGCATATCAGTTGGGATATCAGAATATGGAATCGAAAGATAAAGGCCCTTTGGATCTTTTTGCCGGTAGAACTATCAACTGGGCCAAGTTCAGTTTTGACGACCCAATAACCGTGCATGTAAAAGTCACCAACACGACCAAAGTTCCGGTGAGTGGAGAAACGGTTCGGATTCTGCCTTCAAGGCATGGCATTACGTCCACTACAAGTGGCAATGTGGTTTCGTTTACCATTACCGAGCCTGGCCAATATTCTGTGGAAATTGGTGCCAATGGCTATAAAAACGGATTGGTGATTTTTGCAGATCCGGAAGAGACTGACATCCCAAGCCAATCCGATCCTGATTACTTGGTTTTGTATGATGCCGATGCCTCAGATGTGGCTTCTATTCCGACCAGCTATAATGGAGTTTATTTCCGAAGAGGAGTTCATGATATTGGAGAATTCGATATTCCCAGCCATATCAAAAATGTGTATTTCGAAGATGGTGCTTGGGTGTATGGAGCACTGAAGATGGATGCTAATCCTAATGTGAAGATTTACGGAAGGGGAGTGCTTTCATCATACAAATTCAACTATAGAGAGACCCATTGTGTGGAGGCAATTAATGGTAGTAACAACATTACTATTGAAGGGCTAGTGGTGGCCGATCCTAAATATTTTGCCGTTCGTTTAATCGGAACGGACAATGATGTGAGCTACACCAAAGTAATTGGTGGCTGGGTATACAATTGCGATGGAATTGCTGCCTTCAAAGGTTCTACGGTTAGCAAAAGCTTTATTTGGGCCAATGATGACGCCATTAAAGTCTACCGCGATTCCATCACTTTCGAAGATATGGTGGTTTGGCAACTCAACAATGGTGGCATTATCCAAATGGGTTGGGGTGGCGCTGTTGGCGGTTCTACCAGTAAAGATGTTGAAATCAAAAGGGTGGATGTTCTTCGTGCAGAATGGGACAAACCAAGATTTAATACCGCACTTTTAAGCTTAGTAGGCAACCATTATCACGATGCTGGCCGCTATGCTTTGGTTGAAAATTGGCTGATTGAAGATGTGGTAACTGAAAACCCAGTGCCGATTGTTTTCAACATGGCTCCCGATCCATTTACAGATTCAGATGTTCACGGTCTCTACTTAAAAGATTGGGATGTGGATATGACCATGGGCACCGACTTCACCAACCAATTTATAGGCACCGATCCTAATGACTTCTTCAACGGGTTTGTTTTCGATAATGTGGTTTTCAACGATCAATTACTTACCAACATCAATTATATCACCACGGGCGATATGGAAAGCGGTGGCTGGTCTGGCGTTCCAAAAACTACGGATCAGGTAGTAACCATCGGCAGCGGCTTGGGAACAGGCGGTAGCAAAGGGCTTCGTTCAGTAGTTACTGATATGGGCGGAGGTAGTAATTATATTATCAAAGCCGATGAAAAATTTCACTTGGATAATGGACAGAATGTAACCGTTAGCTTTTGGGCTAGAGCCACAGCAGATGGTAAAAAGCTAGTGTCTTGGGTGCAAAATACGGACAATAATGACTGGATGAATGTGGGTGAAGTTTACCTAACTACGAATTGGGAATGGTACACCACTTCAGCTCCGTTAACGGGAAGTACATCGGACAATTACCAAGTCAAGTTCAGAGGCTACGAAACCGCTTGGATGTTCTTGGATAAAGTTCAGGTTGGCAAACGTGACTGGCGAACCATTATGAAACCGGAAATCGAATACTTGAACACACCTACCTTCCTACCTATTCCTACGGGCTCGGCAGCAAACGATTCCAACGCAACGCTTTTGGCTGAAAAGAAACCTGCCTATAGCTTTTATCCCAACCCAGCCAAGGATATGATTTATATCGAAGGAATTAATGCGAATACTCCGGTTCATATTTTCAATCAAAAAGGAGAGTTGGTTTTAGCGGGAGAAGGTCCAGAAATTAATGTTTCTGGCTTAAAACCGAGCCTCTATATCATTAGGCCAAGAGGAAAAGCCTCGGCCAAACTCATCATCAAATAGACATTTAATTATCGAGCTATGAGAAAACTAAACCTTCTGGCAATCATCCTGATTTTGATGGGCTGTGGTAGCCAGAAACAGGAAAAGGAAACCAGCACTGCAACGTCTGTTCCAGACAAAATAAAGATGAGCAAAGCGGTGCTTCAAGATAAAATCAAAGGAGCATGGGCTGCCCAAACCATTGGGGTTACCTTCGGTTTGCCAGCTGAGTTCAAATACAATTCAACCTACATTCAAGACTACCAGAAACTGGAATGGAACGATTCTTCCATGTCGAATATGTACCGCGATTTGCCTGGTACTTACGATGACATCTACATGGACCTAAGCTTTATGCAGGTGATTGAAGATGAAGGAGTTGATGCGCCAGCTCAGGCTTTTGCCAACTCATTCGCTCATGCAGATTATAAACTTTGGTTTGCTAACCAAACTGCCCGTTACAACATCCTGAATGGATTGACTCCACCTGAATCAGGTCACTGGTTGAACAACCCTTGTGCCGATGATATCGACTTTCAAATTGAAGCAGACTTTGCAGGTTTAATGTCTCCCGGAATGGTGAATTCTGCTGTGGATATTTGCGACAAAGTGGGGCACATTATGAACTATGGAGATGGCTATTATGGTGGTGTTTTCGTAGCCAGCTTGTACGCTCATGCTTTGATTAGTGATGGCTTGGAAGACATTCCATGGATTGTGGAAGAGTCACTAAAAGTGCTTCCTCCTGAAAGTAAATTCGCTCAATGCATGAGCGATGTTATTAGATGGCACGAAGAAAATCCTGACGACTGGAAAGCAACCTGGTTCAAAACCAGCAGAAAATGGTCAGGCGATATTGGTTCGCCAACAGGGGTTTTCAAACCTTTCAATATCGATGCGAAAATCAATGCGGCTTGGGTATTAGTTGGCCTTCTTTACGGAAATGGCGACTACACCAGAACCTTCGAAATCGCTACCAGATGTGGTGATGATGCTGACTGTAACCCAGCTACTGCAGGTGGAATTTTGGCCGCAATTCAAGGCTACAATAGCATTCCGGAATTCTGGACTCAAGGCATTGAAAAAATAGAAGACAAGCACTTTATGGGTACTAAAATCTCCTTGCTCGATGCTTACGATATGTCTTTCCGTCATGCCATGGATATGATCGAGCGCAATGGTGGAAGTACTGCTGGTGATGAAGTAGAAATCAAAGTACAGAAGTCTGTTCAAATTCCTCTGGAAGTTGCTTTCGAAGGCCATTATCCTGTTCGTCAGGTGGTGCCTAAAACTTCAAAATCTGAAATTTCATTCGAGTTCGAAGGCATTGGTTTCGCTTTAGCTGGCCCTCCAAACATCAAGGAATACGGGAAGAAGAACATGGTTTTCGAAACCGAAATGTACATCGATGGAAAGCTTGTTGAAAAAGCTAAAATCCCGACCATTACCAACGAAAGAAGATTCACTCCTTTCTGGAAATATCAATTGCCACGCGGTAAGCACAAAGTGGTGATCAAAACGCTGAATCCTGTGGATTACGCACAGATTGAAGTGCTGTATGCGGTCATCTACGATGACAAGCCATACGAGATTAAATTTTAATTGAATTGTTAACCTGAACGATCGAGGAAATGAAGAGAAGTCTGTTGAAGAAATGCTCGGTACTACTAGTGGCGCTGCTCGTTTTGCAGTGTGATAAGAAAGAAGAACAAGTTCAGCCACCCAATGTGGTGTTCTTTCTGGTAGATGACTTGGGCTGGAGCGATATTGGAGTGAATGGAAGTTCGTTCTACGAAACGCCAAACATCGATAGAATGGCTGCAGAAGGAGTTCGTTTTACCGATGCCTATGCCGCTGCGCACGTTTGTTCACCAACCCGCGCCAGTATTCTCACGGGCAAATATCCGGCTTCTGTGAACTTAACAGACTGGTTGCCTGGTCGTCAGGATTTTCCATTTCAGAAACTGCTGAATGTTCCAATTAATCAGCAATTGCCAGATGAAGAGTACACTTTGGCCGAAGCGCTGAAAGATCAAGGTTACAGCACGGCCATTATGGGGAAATGGCATTTGGGTGAAGATCCTTATGGACCAACTTCTCAGGGCTTCGATTTGCAGGTTCCTGATTGGAACAAAGGCTGGCCGCTGACTTATCATGCGCCTTTCAGACTGGAAGGTCTCGAAGGAAAAGAAGGTGAATATTTGACCGATAAATTGACCGACAGAGCTCTTCAATATATGGAAGAAAATAAGGACAAACCTTTCTTCCTGTACCTTTCTCACTTTGCCGTTCACGACCCGATTGAGGGAAGGGAAGACTTGGTAGAAAAGTACAAAGGGAAGCTGGCTAGCCAGAAGGAAAGCGATTCTCCAGCTTATATCTTAGAAGAAAATCCAGATGTTCAACCTGATTTCTCTTATGAGGAAAAGGTGGAATTGCTCGGTGATTCTGAATATTCAGGGTATGGTGTATTGCCGAATAACATGGTGAAAATCAAACAGCATCAGGACAATGTGCAGTTTGCAAGCATGGTAGAAAGCATGGACGAAAGCCTTGGTCGCGTAATGGCGAAACTCGAAGAACTCGGTATTGCTGAAAACACTTTGGTGGTTTTCTATTCCGACAACGGAGGAATGGCTGCTGGAAATTACTACGATCCTGAACGTCAGATTAATCCTAAAAACCTGGATAAAGCTTTTTCAACCTCGAATCTGCCATTAAGAGGCGCGAAAGGTTGGTTGTATGAAGGTGGAATTCGCGTTCCGCTTATCGTGAAATGGCCGGGCAAAATTAAGCATCAGGAAGCTGTTAATCTGCCGGTTACTTCTCCAGATTTGTACCCAACAATTTTGGATATGCTTGGTCTTCCGGCTCAGCAAAAACAAACGAAAGATGGGCACAGTTTCGCATCAGTTTTAAGAGGTGAAGGCAAGGGAGAAATGCATCCGCTGTTCTGGCATTTTCCACACTACAGTAATCACGGTATGCAAAGCCCTGGAGGTGCTGTTCGCTTTGGCGATTACAAGTTGCTGGAGTACTATGAAAACAATACCGTTCAGCTTTTCAACCTGAAAGAAGACATTGGCGAAATGCATGATCTTTCTAAAGAAATGCCTGAAAAAGTAGATGAGCTGAGAGATATGTTGCAGGCTTGGAGAGAAGATGTTTCGGCTAAAATGATGGAAGAAAACCCTGACTACACAGGGCCATTTAAAGTCAAATAGAAATCAATTTTTATTCAAAATATTATCAGAAATGTTTGTTGTAGAAAGTTATTCGCTGGCCGTTGTTTTTTGCGTCATCACCATGTTTTGCTGGGGATCGTGGGCCAATACTCAAAAGCTTGCCGGTAAAACCTGGCGCTACGAACTGTTTTACTGGGACTATGTCATAGGCATAGTGCTGCTTTCGCTCATTTCAGCTTTCACTTTGGGAAGCTTTGGCGATGTAGGAAGACCTTTCCTTGAAGATTTATCTCAAGCCGACATGTCTTACATTGGCAGTGCCTTCTTAGGAGGAATCATTTTCAATTTGGCCAACATCTTGGTTTCGGCAGCCATTGCCATTGCCGGTATGTCAGTAGCCTTCCCGATCGGGATTGGTTTGGCCTTGGTGGTTGGTGTAATCGTCAACTACATCGGAGCGCAAAAAGGTGATCCAATGTTCCTCTTTTTAGGCGTTCTAATGATCACCATAGCCATTTTGGTGAATGCGTTTTCATACAGAAAAATGTCTGGTGGAGGCCAAACCGTAACTAAGAAGGGAATTATGCTTTCTATTGTTGGTGGTTTGCTCATGTCGTTCTTCTACAAGTTTATCGCGGTGTCTATGGATTTGGACAACTTCGTGAATCCTCAAGTGGGCAAAATGACGCCTTATACCGCAGTGGTGATCTTCTCTCTTGGAATTCTGGCCAGTAATTTCGTTTTCAACACCATTCTGATGAAGAAACCGATCAGCGGAGAGCCAACCAATTACAAAGCATATTTCAGTGGGAAATTCAGCATTCACATGGTGGGTGTTTTAGGTGGATTGATTTGGGGAGTGGGTAACTCGCTCAACTTGATTGCAGCCGGAAAAGCTGGTGCTGCCATCTCTTACGGACTTGGCCAAGGAGCCACTTTGATTGCTGCACTTTGGGGTGTGTTTGTTTGGAAAGAATTCAAAGGAGCTTCGAGCAAAATCAATATGCTTTTAGCGTTGATGTTTATCCTTTTCGTGGCCGGAATTGGCACTATTATATACGCAGGTTCTTAACTGAAAAAGTATGTCATGCCGGAAAAATAGGCCTTATGTTTTAGCAAGGCCTATTTTATCCGGTATCTCAATAAAGGCGAATGCACAAAAGATTGAGGCTTCTAACATTCCTTATCCTGATCCTTTCAGGCTCGGTAAGTTTTGCGCAGAATGATCTGGTTCTATACAAACAGGCGGATACCACAAAGCTCTACCTGGAAGTTCTTAAACCTGCAGATTTCGATAGCACAGAAACATACCCAGCTGTAGTTTTCTTCTTTGGCGGAGGTTGGCAAACCGGAAATCGCTCTCAGTTTTTACATCAGGCCGAATATTTAGCAGAACAGGGGATGGTCTGTTTTCTGGCAGATTACCGAATAGAAACGAAGCATCATACTACGCCCTTCGAATCGCTGAAAGATGCCAAATCTGCCATGCGATTTGTAAGGAAGAACGCAGAACAGTTCTCAATTGATCCCAATCAAATTGTGGCGGCTGGCGCTTCTGCAGGTGGCCATTTGGCTGCAGCTACTGCCATGATTGATGGCTTTAACGATGCTTCAGATGATCTTTCTATCAGTTGCAAACCTAATGCAATGCTGCTCTTCAATCCGGTAATTGACAATGGTCCTGCTGGTTATGGTTTCGAAAGAATTGATGCAGCTTATAAAGAATTTTCGCCCCTACATAATATTAGTGCTGATTTGCCGCCAACTCTATTTCTTATCGGTACAAAAGATCATTTAATCCCACTGGAAACGGCTCAGTATTTTGCTGTGTCTATGAAACGAGCTGGAAATACCTGTGAACTGAAACTTTACGAAGGCGTTGGGCACGGCTTCTTCAATTACAAAAACACCGAAAACTTTCAGAAGACTATGCTGGAAACGGTGGAGTTTTTAAGATCCATTGAGATTTTGAAATGATTACTTTTCTACCAAAGTAGTAATGGTTAAAGCTTGGTGATGCAGTTCGGCTAAGGCTTTGCGAATCGGGCAAATTTCTCCGTAGCTGTAAAACCCGATAATAGAAGTGTCATTTCCCAAATGCGCTTTTGTGCTCGCTATTTCTTCGTCAATCTGTTGATCGAAAAGAAGCTTTCGGCCAATGCAGCTTACAATTAAAGCCAGCTGAGGCTCGGAGCTTAAATCTTGACGAGCTTCGATAGCCGCTTTTTCGACTCCGATAAGAATGTTGTCAAATTTAGCTTTCATAAACTGAGCTTGAGCTTTTTCATTCACTTCAGAACCCAAAATAATGCTGCCATTAAGTTCGTCAATGTTGTAAACCGTCCGTACCACATGGTTTTCGCTTTCAGGTTCGGTAACCGCCAATGGATAGAGAAGCGCTGTACCAGGAAGTCCATCGGCATCTTTTCCTAAATAGGCTTTATACTCCTTTAAAGCACTTTTTCCGTTGAGTTCAAAAATCTCCCTTCCTTCGGATCTGGTGATTTTTAAAGGGTTTCCATATTCATTCCAGCCTTCGTGTGAACCAAATCCCACTTCGATATTTTCTCCATAAAGCCCAATTGCCACAACGTTTCCTTCAGAAATATTGCGATCAAGACCGACTAAGGTTTGTGCGAAGTTGGCGCCATCTGCGGCCATTCCGCCTGTGATATTCGTTTCTGAAGGAAGTTTGCTGTACATCCCTTGAATCAGTTCAGCACCGTTTACCAGCCAACCATCGCTGAAGAGCAAAATGTGTTTAAGGTCTTCGGTTTTAAATTTCTGAGCCAAATGAGCTCCTGTAGAAAAGCTGTTTTCATGTTCACTCAAGTTGATGGAATGAATCTCAAATGGTGTTTTCTCCCATTCAATGGCCACTGCACTAAGCGAATCATCAAAAACATCAGCTTCATATATTTCACCAGAAGTGGAACATGAAATGATTGGGCAATTGGGATATTGACCCTGAAGTAGGCCAAACCAGTCAGGATTTTCTAAATTTGCCCTGCTTGTAAAAAGTAGAATCATCGAGGCCTTGGTTTTGTCTGCGATGTCTTCTTTAAGGTACTCAAATTGTTGCTGAAAAAGTTTGAATTGGTCTACCTTCATGGTTTGTGGTATATTGAATGATGAAATTAAATAATAAGTATTGATATACCATTGAAGGTTTATTTTTATAGCAACCTTAATTTTTTAGTGTAAGTAATGTCCACGTTGATCAACCAGAAATCCATAGCGGTTTTGCCTTTTAACAATACGAGTTCCGACCCCGAGAACCAGTATTTCGCGGATGGTATTTCTGAAGAAATCATCAATGCTCTGAGTAAGATTAATGGTTTGAAGGTGACATCGCGAACTTCTTCTTTTGGTTATAGAAATACTCAACTCGATATTCGCCAAATAGGCAAAGAATTGAGTGTTTCAACGGTTTTGGAAGGTAGCGTCAGGCGGGCAGGAGACCGGGTTCGTATTGCCACGCAGCTGATTAAAGCCGATTCTGGATTCCAAATTTGGGCACAGAGTTTCGATAGAAACGTTGTCGATATTTTCGATTTGCAAGACGAAATCAGTCATTTGATTGCCGAGCGAATTCGTGAAGATTTCGGCCATATGATTATTGAAGACGAACTGATTACGGCTCGAACTTCTAATTTAGATGCCTACAATAGTTATTTGAAGGGGCGGTATTTCCAGCTTCAATGGACACATGAAAGTCTTCAAAAGGCGTTAAAAGCGTACAAAGAAAGCATTTCGCAAGACCCTAATTATCCAATGCCGTATTTGGCCATCAGCCAGTGTTTTGTGTATATGGCTTCGTGGAATTTGATGGACAGGCTGAAAGGTTTGTTTATGGCGCACCATTTTATGAGCAAACTGGGAGAGGAGCATGCTTATATTCCGGAGTATCACTACACTAAAGGCATTTTCCATTTATTGGGAAAGTGGGAGTTTGAAACTTCTGAAAAGTTCTTCCAAAAGGCTTTGAGTTTGAACCCCAATTATGCCGATGCCTTGCAGGCTCAATCAGAGCTCTATAACGCCACAGGAAATTTCAAAGTAGCGTTGGAATGCATCGAAAAGGCTTTGGTCTTGAGCCCGAATTCACCGAATCATCATTTGGTGAAGGCTACAAGTTTCTATTTGAAGGGAGATTTTAGCAAAGCTGTACTCAGTTTGAATCAGTGTCTTTCTTTGGATGAAAACCGCGAAAAGGCTCAAGTATTAAAAGCTTTGTCTCTGATGAAGCTTCAACAAGACGATAACTTTCAGGCGTTTGTACAGAGTTTGCCAAACAAGCTTCAACATGATTTATTTCAACTTTGGAGATTGCAGAAGGGCGATAAAAATGAATCCGTTTGGCAGAGCAATGAGGAGCGATTGGCTACTTATGGTCTCGTAATTCAAGGTGATCTGAACCAAGCTCTGGCTGATTTAAAATCATCTGTAGAACGAAGAGCTGGACAGTTTATCAACTTTATGAACGATCCTATGCTGAAGCCTTTAAACGCTCAGAAAGATTTTATTTTCCTTAAAAATCATTTTATAGGCGAAGGTGTAAGTCCTAAAGCTGTTGAACAAGAAACGCATGCTAGTGATATGCTCAGCGAGAAAGAATGCGACTTGTATATTGATGAGCTGACAAACTGTATTGACGAAGAAACTCTGTTCTTAAATCCTCAGCTCAGTTTAAGCATGGTTGCCGAAAAGCTGGAATTACATCCCAATAAGCTGTCTTGGTTAATCAATAAACGTTTGGGGCGAGGGTTCAATGAGTACATCAACGGATTCCGTTTGGAGACCTTCAAAAGAATGGCGCTTCTCCCCGAAAATAAGCACCTCACTATTCTTGGAATAGCCTATGAAAGTGGCTTCAACTCTAAGTCTGTTTTCAATGAGTTCTTCAAAAAGTCGACTGGAATGACTCCCAAGGCTTGGATCAAAGCTCAAGTGTAATTTCCCTCTTCTCATAAGAATTTAATGGTTTTCGGCCTGCGTAGAAATACGTGATTTGGCAGGTATTTACACAGGTTTGGCTGAATTATGCAGGGTAATCATTGATTGATTTCAATGTTTTTTCATGAATTTCACAATGATCACTAAATTTTTTAATAATGGACTCTAATAATCAAAACACTGTAAACCTTTCGATCAAAGGCAATTTAATGCCTACACAAACACCGCGAAAGATCTCTGACTTTGTCGATCCAGGAGAAACCCCCGGCAATGTGGCAATCTGTATTTCTGGTGGTGGTTCCGTTTCAATGATGTCAACTTTGGGGCAATTGAGAGCGCTAAAAGAAATGGGCGTTCTGGATAAAGCTAGAACCATTTCAACTGTTTCAGGAGGAAGTTGGGCTACTGTTCTTTTTACTTATCTACCTCAACATATTACAGATGATGAGTTGCTTGGAACTTACGTGTCAGATCCTTCACAATTGAGAATGGATGGCAGTAATGGCGAACAAAATGACCTCAGTGCGATTGGCACCAACTACATGGGAAAAGCTGTGGCCGCAGAGGGCATCAAATGGGAATCGATGGCCGAGGAGGCAGCTGTTCTTTTGATGGACAAGGAATTTCCTGACTACAAGGTTTGGAATTATTTAATTGCCAAGTACATCCTTCAACCTTTTGGTTTGGGATCGGCTAACAAGTTGATTATCGGTACGGATAAGCCTAATTATCACATTGCTACGAACTGGTTTGCTTATGATGAAAATCACAGACAGACAGTGATCAAGGATAATCCTGAACTGGCTAATATTCCTTGTTTTATGTATGCTCAGCAAGATGACAAACATTTGAAGCGTCCGTATCATCTCTGTAATACTTCGATGTTTATAGATCCTACCACTACTGGTGAAGAAGGATCAGAAAAATCGGGTAATATGCTGGCTTCGGTTCAGTCTACTGCCATTGGTACAGGAATTTTTGCCAGTAATATTGGGGTGCCCGATAAGTCAACTGGAGATGCCCGACAACCAGTAGGTGGTGGCCTTGTGTCAAGTTATGCCTTCAATAGTTTGAATCCTGTGAAGGATGGTAGTCAGGTAGGGGTGACCGTTCCGCAAGACGATCTTTTTTCATTAACCGATATTACAGCAAATAGTAGCGCCTTCTTTGCTACAGCCTTACCTAAGTTGGGTGGTATGGATCCTTCATACAATTATTGGTCGCCACAGCAAGCAAAGCCAAACAGTTCCTTAACCAAATTTGCTGATGGTGGAGCTATTGAAGATAATGGCCTGTTGAATGCACTTGCTTATGATGACATTGATAAAGCTTTGGTTTTTGTGAACGCTCTACGAAGCGTAAGCCGAGATACAAACAACTCAGAGGTTGGTTTTATGAATGTGATTGTAGATACATGGATTCCAACTTATTTCGGCTATACACCATACCAAAGTGGTAAAAAAGCTAAAGACAGAAACTTAAGTGATGGCTATCATAAATATTCAGACTTAGATGATAAGCAATTGGATACTGAATTGAGGTACTTTATGAAAAACCAGATTTTTGAATCAGATGGTTTTGAAGACTTTCTGAAAACTATTTGGAGTAATTGCGACAACTACAATGGGGTCTCTGTATTTGAGCAGAAGCAAATGTCGGTATTGCAAAACGACTGGTTTGGTATCAGCGCTCGCAAAGTTGATTTATTGCTTGTTCATTATGGCCCATACAATGGCTTTTTTGATAAGCTAGATTCTTCAGTAAGAGAAAATGAAGATGTAAAGAAGTATATGGCCGAAAATGCTAAGGAATTGAATAAAGAAGGGGAGAATCCAGTGCACAGTATGTTTCCAAATTATATTATTACTGAAACCCATATGCCAGCCTATATGCTCAATCTTTTAGCTCATTTAACAAGTTATGTTGCTATGAGTCAAAAAGATCTCATTAATGCTTTTTTTAGTTAACCTTTTCTAAAGAACTCGCAGTACAAAAAACCACCCGTAAGAAGCGGGTGGTTTTTCATTTTTATGCATTCGATGGAATGTAGATTGATAATTTTGAATGCCATTATTCAATTGAGGTTCACACCAGTTCAGAACAGTTAATCCGTATTTTTTTGCTGTTTTGAATATTCACAGAACTCATCACCCATGAATCTATCAACCTTCAAAAGTGCCTTTACCGGCCTTATCGTTCTACTTTTTGTAGTCTCCTGTACCAGCACTTCCACTGAAATCACCCATCTAAGGGTACAGTACAATGTAGAGCCGCTGGCCATTGAAGATCAGCATCCAATATTCGGCTGGCAAATGGAGTCCGACACCAAAGGACAAAAACAGAATGCCTATCAGATTGTGGTGAAAAACTCTGAGACCAATATGGTGGTCTGGGACAGCAAAAAAGTGGACAGCGGCCTTTCTCAGGGAATTGTTTATGACGGGCAGGCGCTCAAAGCCGAATCGGCCTATAGCTGGGAACTAACGGTCTGGGATGCCAATGACAAAACATTCAAGGAGAAATCTTACTTCGAAACAGGTCTCATGAACCCTGAACTAAGTGCCTGGAATGGAGCCCAATTCGTGGGAAGCAATGATCTGATTCTTGATGCTGCTTCTGCCATCCTTTTCGAAATCAAAACCAATTTCCAGATTAAAAAAGGAGACAAAGCATCGCTGGTTTTTGGCGCGAATGACTTCCGCTATAACAATAGCTTTCTGAACAACGAAAGAGTAGGCGGAGAAAACTACGTCCGGGTTGAGCTGGATTTGTCCGGAGTAGGAAAAGCGCAGGGTGCCATTTTGAATTTCTATCGGGTGGGCCACTCCAAAGAAGATAAAGCCGATGTTCCTTTCAAATCAATCTCTTCAAAAACCTTCCCTGAGACAAACATTAACCAGATCATCACTCCACGAAATAAGAACAATGTTCACGAGCTGGCCATTTATGTAGAGGCCAGTAACATCATGATAGAAATTGACGGGGAAACACTCCGTACAGTGGCTGCATCGGCCGGAAGAGGTGGTTCAGGTTTCTTTACCGGATCTGAAGGTGAATACCGCGACCGCCTGGCTTTCCACACGCTCAACTCTGCCGGTGGCGGAAATAACTATGGCACCTTTCCTAACCTGAACTCAATTGGTTTTGGAAGCGAACCGGGTAGTGAGGTAGAATTCACTAACTACCAGATAACTTATGAGGGCCGAAGCAATCCGAACAACAATGTAGCTTTTGACGCGAATACCGGGGATGGTTACTCCATTTTCGATGACCTGGAAGGCGTTTCAGTAAATGGAAGCACCATTACTGTCGCTAACAACTCCAATACACTTTCTGTTGCCTATGCCGATCCAAGTCACGGTTCATTAACCATGGTGAGAAGTGAGTTCGAAACCACTTCAGGCAAGAAGATCAAAAAGGCCAAACTCTATGTCACCTCAATGGGCTCGAATGAAATGTTCATCAATGGTGAGAAGGTAGGTGAAGACTGGTTCGGGCCAGGAGACACTCAATTCAGAGAAACCTTAGGCTACCTGGCCTATGACGTTACCCACATGGTGCGAAGTGGCGAAAACGCCATGGGCGCTATTCTCAATCCGGGTTGGTATACAGGCTACATGACCTTTACACCTGCTAACCTCAACTTCTTCGGAGACACCGAAGCACTATTATCCAAGCTGGTCATTACCTACAGCGATGGCAGCCGACAGACGGTGGTTACCGACCCTTCCACCTGGAAAGTTTACAAAAACGGACCGATTGAAAACGGAAGTTTCTTCCAGGGCGAACGATACAATGCTCAAAAGGAAGCGGCTATTTCAGTAGACGGAAACGTGAATGGCTGGGCTACTACGGCCTATGATGACAGCCAATGGCTGGCCGCAGAAGTAGTGAAACCCAGAGATTGGATAGACTTCGACCTGATGGCCCGTTATGACCAGCCCGTAAGAGTGGCTGAAACCTTAAGGGCTCAGCAATTGATGCCAATTCATAGTGAAGATGAAACCACTTACACCTATGACATGGGCGTGAATATGGTGGGCGTGCCCTCCATCAGCATCCCGGCCGGTTGGTTGAGTGAAGGTGATGAAGTCATTATCCGATATGGCGAACAGGTATATCCCGGACTGGCTGGCGACAAGCCAGAATATGTGGCCTTATATGGAAGCAATGGAAAAGACATTGCCGGCCGAATTTTGACCGAAACTTACCGGGCTGCCATGTCTACCGACTTCTATACCGCTAAAAACAGCGAGGCAGTGACTATTCAACCCAGCACCACTTTCAGGGGCTATCAGTTCATAGAAATCACCATTCCCGGACATCAGGGAAGTCTGCCTTTGGAAAATGTGAAAGGCATTGTGCTTTCATCCGATAAACTACAGGCCGGAACTTATCATGCCACTACTTCAGATGGCACAACGGGTCAGCTGGTCAATCAGCTGTTCAGCAATATTCAGCGCAGCCAGTTGGGGAATTTCTTCACTATCCCTACCGACTGCCCTCAGAGAAATGAGCGCATGGGCTGGACAGGCGATGCCCAGGCATACACCAGAACCGCCACCTATAATTCAGATGTCCGAAACTTCTTCAGACAATGGATGGTGGCACTCAGAGACGATCAGGGAGTGGGTAGCGAAACCGATGTAGCCGGTGGAATTGGCAGCACTGTGCCTACCTTCAACATGGCCGATGAAACACAGTTTGCAGACGGTACCACCTGGGCCGCTGCTGTTTGTCAGGTGCCCTGGCAGCTCTATAACCAATATGGCGACACGCAGATCATTGAAGAAAATATGGAAACCATGATGGCCTGGCTGAATGGAATGGATCACTATGACTTCAGTAATGAATACACCTACCTTTCCTCGAAAACGACCGGATTAGCCGACTGGCTGGCTATGGACAGCCGGACACCATCTCAGTTAGCCAACAATGCCATTTACATTTATATGATGGAAGTGACCGCTGTAATGGCCGAAGCCGTTGGCAGAGATGACTATGCCGCTACCTTAAGAGATCGCCATGCCAAGGCAAAAGCAGAATGGAACCAGGTGTATGTGGATCCGGAAACCGGCAGAACGAGAGACGCCAACGGTACCATCATACACTCGCAAACCTCCTATGCCACACCGCTGAACTTCAATGCGTTCAGCGATGCCAATAAAGCCAAAGCAGAAGCTTACCTGGCAGAACTTACGGCCAACCCATCCAAAAGCAATACTCACCTGGATGGCAGTAGAGTTAAGTATCCCGAATCAACCGGATTCAGCTTTGGCGGAAGCCCGGCCAAACCAGAAGATTTCCTCCCATACACCATCACCACAGGTTTCTCGGGTACCCCCAACATTCTGCCTGCCCTCAGCAAGGCCGGAAATGTTGAAGATGCTTACAAACTGTTCTCCAGCACAGATTATACTTCCTGGCTTTACCCTGTCACCATGGGTGCCACCTCTATCTGGGAAAGATGGAACGGTTATGAAGCTGCCTTTCAAGTGAACAATCAGAACTTCATGAACTCTTTCAACCACTTTGCTTTAGGCGCTGTGGGGCAATGGATGTATGAGTATCAACTGGGAATAGCCAGTGACCATGCCAATGGAGAAGCGGGATACAAGCATTTTGTATTGCAGCCTCAGGCGGGAGGAAAGTTTACCGCTTTAGAAGGAAGCTACGAGTCGAATTACGAAGTTGTGAAAAGTGCCTGGGAACAAAACAACCAGGGAGATATTACCCTGTACAGGACCACGGTTCCGGCCAATACCAGCGCTACACTGTTTCTTCCTGTGAGTAACAAGGTGAACGATTTCTCCAGTGCAGAAGGAGTTGAATTCATTGGTAAAACCACTAGAAATAATGTTCAGGTGGCTCAATTCGAGCTTGGTTCAGGAACCTATGAATTTGAACTATCGAACGATATCATTTACATCAAATAAAGTCAGACCTGAGTCAGCAAAGCTCATCACTGTTAAAGCATTTGAATTGCCTTAATTGATTTCAGGTTGACCATTTTTAAGACGCATGAACTCTAACAGAAGAGAATTTTTATATCAGATGGCACTCACTTCGGGTGCACTTGCCCTGCCTTTCAGCTCCATCTCAAAATTATTCAGCACCGCAGATTTTGTGGAAGCAAAGACGGTGTATGGTACAGTAAAAGGAGCCAGAATTGAGGGTGTAAACCTTTTTAAGGGGGTTCCTTATGCCGGAAAGATTTCAGGAAACCAAAGATTTAAAAGACCTGCCCCTCTGCAACCATGGACAGGGGTAAGGGATGCACTTGAGTTTGGACCACCATCTATTCAACCACCAAGAAGAGGTGAGCCTGCCCCGGCAGAAGATTGCCTCTTCCTCAATGTGTGGACACCAGCCAATGATAATAAGAAGCGACCAGTGATGTTCTACAGTCACGGAGGTGGTTTTGTGATTGGCTCCGGAGCGGCTGGCGGACAGGATGGTAGCAACCTGGCCAGAAATTTCGATGTGGTGGTAGTAGAAACCAATCACCGGCTTGGCCTATTGGGCTTCATGTACCTTGGCGAACTGGCCGGTGAAGAATATGCCGAATCGGGCAATATGGGCATGCTGGACATTGCAGCCGGACTGAAGTGGGTGAATGAAAATATTGCTGAATTTGGTGGCGACCCCAACAACGTGATGATCTTCGGTGAGTCGGGTGGTGGAGCTAAAACTTCCTGCCTGTATGCTATGCCGGAGGCCGCACCTTATTTCAATAAGGCGTCCATAGAAAGTGGGCCGGGGGTAAGAATGAGTACTTTGGAAATGGCCGCAGCTACCACCGAAATGGTGCTTCAAAAGCTGAATATCTCCAAAAACAATTGGAAGAAGTTGCTGGAAGTTCCTCCTATGGAACTCCATGCTATTCAGTCTAACATGCCGTTTGTACCTCCTTTTATTGCCAAAAGAGCCGGAAGAATTACTGAGCCCAAAGCAGGTGGTTTTGGCCCCGTAGTAGATGGCCTGGTGCTGCCAAAAGATCCCTTTGATCCTACCCCGCCTGAGTTCTCAAAGAACAAACCGCTCATGGTAGGCTGGAACGAAGATGAGTTCACCTTCTTTGCCTGGGAAAGACGAGATACAGAATCATTTAAAATAGATTTTGATGGGTTGAAGGCAAAGCTGGAACCTCAGTTTGGATCAGATGCGCAGACCATTATTGATACTTACAGAAAAGCCAGACCAAATGCTTCTGCACCGGATATTCTGGTGGCAGTTAATTCCATTGTAATGATGGGATTAGGCTCCATAGAAATTGCTGAGAAAAAGGCGAAAGAAGAGGGCGCCCCTGTTTACCTCTATAACTTCGGTTATAAGTCCGACATGAAGATTCCGGGTACAGACTACGCCATGGGTACCCCACATGCCATGGACATCAGCTTTAAGTTCAACAATGAGGTTCCGCCTAAGGAAGGGGAACAACCAAGAATGGGCTTTGGAGGAAGCAGACCTGAGAGATTCGAAGCCTCAAGAAAAATGGCTGAGCTCTGGGCCACCTTTGCCAAAACAGGTAAACCTGCAGCCAAGGGAGTGCCCAACTGGCCTGAGTACACACTCAACGACAGAGCAACCATGCGAATCGATGAAAACTGTGAAGTGATTAAAGACAGGTTCTCCGAAGAATTGAAAATGTGGAGAGCCGTAGGAAGATTATAAGCTAACCTTTAGCAATTTGGGCCCTTATAGTGATTGAGTAAGACAAGCCGCCAGCATTTGCTGACGGCTTATTTCATTTTATAGACTGAATGAATTTTTTCCAGCTTTCAAGCTGTGTGTTTTGCCCTTCCAAACGAAGGTTCCATCAACTCCTGAAGGCAAGTTTATTTCAGCTGAAAGCTTGTTGTTATTCACTTTATACGATACAGCAATGTCTCCTTTAGGGTGAGGCATTGTTCCAGAGATAGATTTCAGATCACCTAAATGAGGTTCTACTTTTACTTTTGCAAAGCCAGGCGCATCAGTATCTATACCCAAGATAATTCTGTAGAATTCAATGTTAGGGCTAGAACCCCAGGCATGACTATCTGATCTTGAAGTGCTTACTTCAGAAGTCTCGGCCCAGGTGGTAAGTCCCATATCTATGTTCTCTTTCCATATATCCAACCAGTTCAAGTAGTCATTACCCAATCCCGCCATAGTCAGAGCTTGGTGCAGGTAAAACTTGAAGTAAATGGTTGCCGGTGCAATTGATAAGTCTGAAAGCATCTTTTCAGCAATGCTTCTGGCCTCGGCACCCTCTACAACGCCAGAGATAATAGCCAATGAATTGGCATGCTGAGAGTAAAGATCATGCTTCTCTGTATCGGCAAAAAGACCTTTAGCAGCATCCCAGTACTTTCTTTTAACAGTAGCTTCAAGCTGATCTGCTCTGTCTAGATAGTCTTGGCCTAATTCATTGATTCCCGCACCTTTCTCTACAGCAGCTGCAAGTCTCAACACATAAATAAGTTGCAGGTCCAGCACGGAAAACTCACCGTTTTCACCAATTGGAGCCTGGCCGAAATCCCAACCCTCTGTACTGTTCCAGTCGGTAAACAACCAGTAAGGAAGGTCCTTAATAGAACCATCTGCCAACTGATATCTTTCATAGAAAGACATGACCTGACGTGTGCCTGGAAGCAGTTTTTTTATGGCCTCAGGATCGTTACCATACATATAGTAGTCATAAACCATCGCTACCCACCATAATGAGAAAGTAGTGATTTGTTGATCCAGATCAGTTGGATAACGGCTCAAAGTAATTCCTTCAGGAAGTCTTGAATGATCCATCAGATCCAAAGCCTGGCGAACAAGCCTGTGGTCTTTCGTATTATACATGGTAACCAAGGCCTGAATTCTGGCATCACCTATATACTGTAATTGCTCGTAGTAAGGGCAGTCCATATAGGTTTCATGTGCACATAGTCTGGCTGTTCTCCAGCCTATTTCAACAATTTTGTGCATGTCATCATTATCAACAACCAGATTAGAAACCTTTTGAAATGGATAGCCGGTAAACGTTCCATAAAGATCTTTGATAGTTAGCGGTTCAGCTCCGGTCTTCACTGAAAGTTCAAGATATCTGTAAGTTCTGTACCAGTTAGGTGTATAGCTCTGATCTGCTTTTCCATTCGAGACAACGCTATCTGCTTTTCCAATAAAGATTTTTCCTTCGACTTCATTTCTATTTCCTTTTGGACCCGGACGCCCATTTTGACCCGGGGCATAAAGCCCTTCTGCATAAGCCATTTTAATTCCGGCATTCTTGCCTCCACCAAACTCAATGGTAGGATAAGCATTAGTCAAATGTCCTTGGTCTAAAAGAATGGTAGCAGTAGTATTGGCAGGAATAGTAAAGCTCGTTTTCTGAGCAGGGAACGTTGAAGGCACCTGTGCACCAGTCGCTTTTCTGGTAGACTGAAGTCTTTCCATTTTCATTTCCATATGAGGAATTGGCGATGGCACCAACATCCAGCCTCTACCATTTCTTGCGGCTTCTTTTGGAGTTCCGGCTCCCATGCTACGCGCTTTCGACCAACCTAACTCATCTATTCTCGCATCGGTCCAGTTTTCAACATGTTTGTTCATATCAACAAACTCACCCGGACCGGCCACATAGTAACCCGGAACACTTACTGACCTTGGCTGGTAGCTTTCATCCTTTATAGTAATCCAGCTATCATCAGTATTGATAATTTCTTCTTTTTCGGTGTCTCCTTGAAGAATAAATGCGGTTAGATAAGTAATCTGAGCCTCAGGTTTTACTTCGCCATCATTCCATACAACAGCAGAAACCACGTTTGATCCGGCTTTTAAATACTGTGCTATGTCTATTGTCTCAAAATTCCAGAAATATAAATCGCCACGGGCGGGTCCATGTACAACCTGTGTTCCATTTACGTAGAGTTTATATCTGTTATCTCCTGAAACATGAACCACAAAAGATCCTGGTTTGGAATTGAGATTAAAAGTCTTTCTGAATTTGTATACAGCGTACTCTTTCAAAGACTTGTCTGATGCGATTCTGTAAGGGTTTGTGATATCTCCAGGTCCGGTGATCCATCGGGCTTTCCATGGATTTTGAAGTAAATCTTCACGGATTTCTTGACCGTGAAGACTTTGTCCGAGAATTAGAACGAAGAACAGGGTTAGTTTAAATAGCTTATTCATTGGTAAATGTTAAGTAACTATAATTTAAAAGGTGAGTTTGATAGTGCAAAAGGCCGTCTTTAAAAAGACAGCCTTTTTTTGCTTAACACAACATCCTGATTTAGAAATAAGGACTTAATTGAGATTCACTTGCCGGAAGTGGGAATGTGAGTTGTATATCGGTAAATGAAGCTGGAACAGGAGAAAACCCAGTTGGGTAGTAGTAGTCCTGAGGATTAGCTTTTACCCTAGCTCCATAGGCAGAAATTACATCGACTGCATTCTCCGTTCTGACCAAATCCAGCCATCTTTTGTTTTCAAACGCCAGTTCTACTCTACGTTCATGAAGAAGTGCTGCATCGAGATTTGCCGTAGAAGTGATATCGGCTAATCCTGCTCGTTCTCTTACTTCATTTATAAAGGGAAGAGCCTCTGCTGCCTTATTCTGGCCAATTAAAGCTTCTGCTAAAAGCAATAATGTCTCAGAATATCTGTAAACAGGCCAGTTATCATTGGTGATGTTGCTCGTGGCGTGATCATTTAAGTATTTGATAATGAATGGATAGTTTTTTCCATTTGCCATTCCATATCCAATCGAAGCATCTAACCTAGTGTCCCCAGGTTCGTAAGCTTGAATCAAGTCTGGTGTGGGGGCATTGAAGGATTCCTGAGCCAATGCTTGAATATTGGAAGGTGTTGCACCATAATTCTGAAAAATAACGCCTAACTCAGCAGCAGTTACGGGTTGAGGAATAAATGAATAAATGAAATTGCTAGCATACCCTTCTGTTCCTTCTTTATACTGAACTTCAAAAACCGATTCACTATGATTCTTATTATTAGGGTCGAATACATCGGCATAATTATTTAGCAACTGATATTCGCTTGAATTAATAACAGCTCTTAGGGCAGTTTCTGCAGAAGAAAATTCTTCCATTACCAAATAGAGATTGCCCAAAAGTGTGTTTGCAGCACCTGCCGTAGCTCTTCCTGCGTCTTGAGAAGATTTAGGAGGAAGCAATGAGGCCGCTAGCGAAGCATCGCTTTCAATTTGTGCATAAATATCTGCTATAGGAGAAGGAGGTAGAGCAACTTCATCAAGCGATGAAACTGGAGTTAAATGCAATGGCACTTCACCAAAGTATTGTACCAAATCAAAGTATGCCAAAGCTCTCAAAAAGTATGCTTGACCTTTAAGGTTATCTTTTACATTTTGGTCAAAGTCCACTCCCTCAATTTTGTCTATTACCTCGTTTGTTCTAGCAATGATAAGGTAATTGGCGGTGTATTTTACTGTTACCAAGCCACTTGCCGGGTTATAGATAAAACTAGCAATTTGTTCTTCGTCAATATCTGCTCTGTAGCTTGGGTTAAAGTAGAAGTGGGCATTGTCAGAGTGCATTTCTCCCATGGCCCAAGCATCATTATAGACATTTTGAAGTGGGGCATAAGCCCCGTTCACTGCTTTTTCAAAATCCGCTTGGGACTGAAAAAAGGTTTCGGTTACCAAATCGGTTTCAGAGGGCAAGCTTAAAAAGTCATCGCTGCTACATGCCGTGAATCCCACAATAGCAGAACCAAATAATATTTTATGATATTTCATGATTTCGAATTAATGATTTAAACATTATCGCTGGGGCTTAGAGCCCCAAGTTTAGCCCGAAAGTGTATGTTCTTGGAACAGGATAAGTACCCCAATCCATTCCCAATGCTAATGCGGTAGGGGTGGTACCTTGAGAAGATGCACTTACTTCTGGGTTTGAGCCACGATATTTGGTGAAAGTGTATACCTGCTGAATGCTACCATATACTCTGAGAGAGCGAATAAACTGGCTAGTGATTGGTACATTATAGCCAAGAGTTATATTTCTGATGGTTAGGTAGCTGCCATCACTAACAAATCTGGTGCTTTCCCAGTCTCTTTCCATCCAAGTGGCGGAAGTTGTTTTACCATACTTCCCGTTTCCTGGGTTGCTGGGGGAACGCCATCTGTCTTTTACTCCTTTAAGTACATTGAAGGGGCCATCCAAATTAGTTGTTCCTTGCTCAGTCATTACTAAAACATCGTTGCCTTGAGAACCAGAGGCCACAATACTTAAATCGAAATTTTTATATGAGAAAGTGTTTGTGATTCCGTAGATGAAGTCTGGGAAAGGGTTACCTATGAAAGTTCTGTCGTCTTCACCACCTCCATAGGTTATTTGACCGTCTCCATTTACATCGCGGTATTTTGCAGTTCCAACTTCAGAAGCATCGGCTTTTGGTGAACCATCGAAATCTGCCTGATCAACATAAACACCTTCATGGATAAGCCCCCAGAACTGACCGATTGGTGAGCCTACTTGTGTAACCGTTTGGAAGTTACCAGCTCCACCATAAATTCTGTCTACACCATCAGATAGTTCTACAACTTCATTTCTATTTACAGATAAGTTGGCACTTGTGGTCCAGGTGAAATCGCCTACTAAGTTTTTAGAATTCACGGTGAATTCGTGTCCCCAGAATTTTAGTTCTCCTATGTTTCCATTAAAGTTGGTGAAACCTAACTCTTGAGGAATTGCAACATTATAAAGTAGATTGGAAGTATTTTTTAAATAGTAGTCATAGCCAAAGGTGATTCTGTCATCCAAGAAACCCAGGTCCAATCCCATATCGAGTTGTTTTGTCGTTTCCCATCCTAAATTATTATTTGAAAGTGAAACAACGCTCGCTCCAGGAACAATAACACCACCAAATACAGAGTTGGTTGTAGTGCTTACAGTGGCATATTGAGTATAGTTACCAATATTGTTGTTGCCAACTATTCCATAACTAGCTCTTATTTTCGCGAATGAGATTGCTTCTTTTGCAGGCATAAACTCCTCGTCTGAAATGATCCAGCCTAGAGATGCAGAGGGAAAATTACCCCATCGGTTATTTGATCCAAATCGTGAAGAACCATCTCTACGTATGGCTAAGGTCAACAGATATTTACCTTTAAAGCTATAGTTCATTCTAGCTAGGTATGATAATAAACTCCATTCTTGAACATCAGAGAAAGACTGGGTTCTGTCAATGTTAATTGCTGATTCTATGGTTCTTATTCTGTCGTCAGGAAAATTTGTAAGTCTAAGTTGCTCGGTTTCACCTCTGAATTTCTGAATTGTAAATCCTCCTAAAACATCAAATGAATGATCATTTACTTTTTTTACATAGGTAATGGTGTTTTCATTAAGCCATGAAAGATAGTTGTTGTTTCTTCTAAGAGATGTAGCCACAACTGGAGGTAGCGATGTAAAAATGGTTGAAGCTGTACTCGGCTGAAAGTTCATGAAAGCCGCATTGCTCATGTCAATATTGAAAGTTGACTTAACGGTTACATTTTCAACTGGAGTATATTGCACATAGGCATTGGAAAGTAACCTAATGGTTTTGGTTTCATTGGTGATTTCATTTAAAGCCCTGTACCAGTTTGGTGTTGGGAATGCACTAACTCCGGGAATATAAGCCGTTAAAGGTAAAGTACCATCTTTATTCTCGTAAGGTAGAATGGGCCAGGTAAGCATTGAGTTAAACAACAGCCCACCGGGAACAGCAGCATTAACATTAGTTGCATAAAAGGCACCGTCAGAACTAGGTATATTGTTGATCGAATAAGTTGGAGCGGCATTAAAACCTACTGATACATCATCATTAATTTCAAAGTCTGTATTTACCCGAAGTGAATAGCGCGTGTATCCAGAGTTTTTCATCACACCATCTTGGTCAAATACACCTAATACTGCAGAGGTTCTGGAACGTTCTCCGCCACTGTTTAATGAAACACTATAATTTTGGATAGGGGCTACTTGAAGCATCCCTCCATACCAGTCATAACCTTCACCATATTGTGCTGGGTTTTGAAAAGGTTCTGGAACGGTCAACCCTAAATCTTCATAAGATTCCTTTTTGAATTGGGCATACTCTTCTCCATTCATTAAGTCAGGTCTGCCTTTTTGAGGAACCTTCTGAAAACCAGTATAGGCACTCAATGTTATGCTGGTAGAACCCATTTTACCTTTTTTAGTGGTAATAAGCACAACACCATTTGCTGCTCTAGAGCCGTAGAGTGCAGTGGATGCAGCATCTTTCAAAACAGAAATGGATTCAATTTCATCTGGATTAAGATTGTTAATATCACCTGCAATCGGGAAGCCATCTACCACATAAAGTGGATCACTGCCAGCGAGAATTGAAACAGCTCCTCGAATTCTGACATTCATTCCTTGACCAGGCTTTCCGGTTTGTTGATTAATTTGGACACCTGCCATTCGGCCTTGTAGCTTTTGTGAAACCTGAGCTACAGGAAGGTCTTTTAGTTCGGAGGCATCCAATTGTTGAACCGCGCCAGTTACTTGCGTTTCAATTTGAGATCCATAGCCCATTACTACTACTTCTTCTAGTGTTTGGGTATTCTCTTTTAAAATAATATTTATTGTGGGTCTCTGATTTACTGCTACTTCTTGAGTAATGTATCCTACAAATGAAAACACCAAGGTTCCATTTTGATCAACATCGATTTTATAGCTTCCGTCAGATTCCGTAAATACACCATTGGTGGTTCCTTTTATTGAAACGTTAGTTCCCGGAATTCCCAAACCTTTTTCGTCTGTAACTTTACCCGAAACGCTCAGGGTTTGAGCGTGTGTTACTAGCGAAAAATTTGTCAGCAAAAATGCCAAGAAGACAAGGCTCCGGCACCTCTTCGTAAAAATTCTAGCCATACAGATTATTTGTTTTTTTAATGATAGACCTAAGCGTCTAGCGCAAACTGCAAACGTTTGCCTAACTAACTATCATGGTCTGTATTGAGCCATAATGAACTGTACTGATTGGGGTTAAAGCTTGTTTTTATTTTGTATCATCCGTTTTTTAGTAGTCTCAATCAAAGTGGCATTCTGATTTAAAGAAGGGTAAGGAGGAGAGACCGAATTGATTAAAAAACGGATGAGAATAGCCCTTTTGACTTAGTTTTTCCATAATGAAAGCTATTGCTAAGAGCGCGTAAAATGTGTGGCTTTTGAAGATTAATAAACCTAATGTTTTGCTATAAGGACGGTCTTAGGGTAAGATTGAAAGGAACTTCAATATGGTCTTTGCTTCCACTTAAAATTACATCAGCGGTTTTTTCCCCCATAGTTTTGAAATCAGTAGAAACCGTGGTGATACCATCCAATATGATTTTTTTTAAGGGAGTTTCGTTGTATGATATGATTCCAACATCTTGCCCTACCTTTAGGTTTGTATTGAGAATTCTTTCTACCAGTGTTACCAAATCATCTTCCATCAGGTTTATGAAGACATCACCAGGGTTGATTTCTTCATCACTCACATTATTGACCACTTTGTATTGAAATGCATAGGTATCGCAAAAGTTTGAAATACCTTGAAGGATTTCTTTTGGGTAGTAAGAGTAATTTGGAAAAATAATTTTGATGGTTTGATAATTTGATAGCCTGCCTAAGGCTTGTTTTAAGGCTCCGTAAATATCTTTTTCAAAATTTTCGAAAACCGCGCCAAACTTTCCAGATACCTGAGTAGGTAATTTATCCAGAAGAATCAGTTTGTCTTTATCAATAGTGTTTATCACTTCATGAGCATTCTCTCCACCTTCTAAAAAATGGGGGATTATTACATAGTGAGTGTAACCATCTCTCTTACTGTAGAGTAGCTTTTTGAAAAATGAAAAATCGTTATCGTAAATAAAGAGTTCTATGGCTGCTCTGTGATTCAATGAAGATACAATCGCGTCATAAATGATTTTTTTATGGGTGCTCAGTTTATTGAATAAGAGAAAAACCTTGAGCTGTTTGTTAATATCTGTGCTACGAATAAAATACCCTTTGCCAGGAACCGAACCCAAAACTCCAATTTCCTTCAGGTAATTATAGCCTCTCGCTGCGGTATCTCTTGATATTTCCAGTTCGAAACTCAATTCATTCAATGAGGGCAGAATTTGATCTTTTGGAATCTTTCCAGAGGCCACTCCTTCAATAATAGAATTGGCAAGTTGTTGATATTTTGGCGTAGCTGACTGATCATCTAGTAGTATATACTGAAATACTGGTGAAGTACTCATGATATAAATTCCTTTAGGCGTAACTTAAATACAAAATCTTTGATTGCGTTCATGACGGTTCATAACGGTTGACTCACAATCGACCGCTAAACTTACAATCTGAAAATTCATAATGAAACATAATTATTGAGAGTGAATTTTCATGCAATCATTTTTAAGTTAACGGATTTGACCAACTAGCTCAGACGGGGTTAGTTGCTAAAATCCTCTTCAAAACTAAATATTTCTGACTAAATGCTAATTTCTCAAAAACAATTCGAGCACGTCAGCTACCTCTGGGATGACAAAGAAGCTAAGGAAATCGCTAACGATGAAGTGGCTCTATTTTTATATAGATCAAATGTACTTGGAGCAGATCTGAGACTTACCAACTATGGTGGAGGTAACACTTCATGCAAGACCTTCGAAAAGGATCCTCTTACGGGAGAAGAAAAAGAAGTGTTATGGGTTAAAGGTTCCGGTGGAGACATCGGTACACTTACTCGAAAGGGAATTGCAGGTCTTTATGTAGACAAAATTCACAATTTGAAGAACGTTTACAGGGGAATCGAGTTCGAAGATGAAATCGTTCCTCTGTACTATCACTGCCTGTATGATTTAGATAGCAAGGCACCTTCTATAGACACACCTTTACATGGCCTGTTGCCATTCAAACACATTGATCACCTGCATCCTGATGCATTGATTGCTGTAGCTGCTGCAAAAGACAGCGAGGCCATTACAAAAGAAATTTGGGGAGACAGCATGGGCTGGGTTCCCTGGCAAAGACCAGGCTTTGACCTGGGTCTTCAACTGGAAAAATGTCTGAACGATAATCCGGGAATCAGAGGCATTGTTTTGGGAAGCCACGGCTTGTTCACCTGGGGAGATACCTCTTATGAGTGCTACATGAACAGCCTTGAAGTGATTGAAGCCGCTTCACAATACATTGCCGATAGAGAAGGAAAAGACAGACATGTTTTTGGTGGTTCAAGAGTAGAATCTCTGGAAGAAGCCAAAAGACATGATCAGGCAGCACAAATAGCTCCGGTTTTGAGAGGTTTGTGCTCTACCGAAAAGCCAATGATTGGCCATTATTCTGACGATGAAAGAGTGCTTCAGTTCGTCAATAGCCACGACATTGACAAACTGGCTCCTATGGGTACTTCTTGCCCAGACCACTTCCTGAGAACGAAAATTCAACCTTTGGTTCTGGAGCTGGATGCTAATGAAGATTTGAGTGATCCTGCTGCTGTTAAAACCAAATTGGAGCCGGCTTTTGAGAAATACAGAAAGGAATATGCAGAGTATTATAATACCTGCAAACATCCGGACAGCCCGGCCATGAGAGACCCTAATCCTGTGATTATTCTATATCCGGGCGTAGGTATGTTCTCCTTTGCCAAGGATAAGCAAACCGCGAGAGTAGCTTCTGAATTTTATACCAACGCCATTAATGTAATGCGTGGTTCTGAGGCTATTTCATCATATACAGCATTATCGAGACAAGAGGCCTTTAACATAGAATACTGGAAGCTTGAAGAAGACAAACTTCAAAGAATGCCTCCTGAAAAACCGCTATCGAGAAGAGTTGCATTCGTAACCGGAGCTGGTGGCGGAATAGGTAAAGCTATTGCCGAAAAACTCGTAGCAGAAGGTGCTACTGTTGTACTATCCGACATTAACGAAGACAGACTGGTAGAGGCAAAAAGTGGCTTCTCTAAGGATGCGGCCATTTATGCCGTGTCTAATGTAACAGATGAAAAGTCTATCGAACAAGCCATGAAGGCAGCCTGCCTGGCTTTTGGTGGAGTTGATATTCTGGTTCACTCTGCTGGTTTAGCTATTTCAAAACCGTTGCATGAGACTACTCTCGATGACTGGGATCTTCTTCAGAATGTACTGGTAAAAGGTCAGTTCCTGTTGGCTCAAAAATCGGTAGCCATTATGAGAACTCAGGGTTTAGGCGGAGACATCATTAGCATTGCCAGCAAAAACGGACTCGTGGCTGGTAAAAATAATGTGGCTTATGGAACTGCTAAAGCAGCCCAACAACACATGACTCGCTTATTAGCCGCTGAATTAGGCCCTGAGAAAATCAGAGTAAATACAGTTAATCCGGATGGAGTAATTATTGGAAGCAAAATATGGGAAGGTGACTGGGCCAAAGGTAGAGCAAAAGCCTACGGCATTACTGTGGAAGAACTACCTGCTTTCTATGCCAAACGCAACCTGATGAATGAAATCATTAAGCCGTCTGATATTGCAAATGCAGTATTTGCCTCTGTTACTACCCTAACCAGAACAACCGGAAACATTATTAACGTAGATGGCGGAATGCCTGAAGCATTTACCCGCTAAAGCGCTTTTCTATGAGAATTAGTAAGGATTTACTAGAAGAATATAATCAACGTGGGGAAACTGAACATTCAAGGATGTTCGGTTTTCTTGCTGAAACCCTTGAAAAAAGGGGTATAGATGTTCAAAAAACAATGTCTCAGCTGCATGAGCTACAAGTAGCCATTCCGAGCTGGGCACTGGGTTCTGGAGGCACCCGCTTCGGCAGATTTCCCATTGGAGGAGAACCCGGAACATTAGAAGCCAAGCTGGACGATGTAGGGATGCTACACAGCATTACCCAGGCCACTTCCAGTGTATCGCTTCATATTCCATGGGATATTCCGGAAGATGCAGCAGCCAGAAAGCAGCAAGCCAGTGAACTAGGCATCAAGTTCGAAGCTGTGAATTCGAACACCTTCCAGGATCAGCGGGATCAACCTCATACATATAAATTTGGCTCCCTGTGTGCTAACGATTCCATGGCCAGAAACCTAGCTGTTGAGCATAACCTGGAGGTAATTAAGTATGGCGAAATGCTGGGCAGTAAGTCCATTACCGTGTGGTTGGCCGATGGTACTTCATTCCCCGGGCAGAACAACTTCAGAAGAGCCTTCAGAAATACTGAAGACTTGCTTCATAAGATATATGAAGGCTTACCAACCGACTGGAAAATGTTGATAGAATATAAGCCTTACGAGCCTTATTTCTACTCAACTGTTATTCAAGATTGGGGCACTTCATTGATGCTGGCAGAAGGCTGCGGTAAGCAGGCCTATACCCTGGTTGACTTGGGTCACCATTTGCCCAATACGAACATTGAGCAGATTGTCTCAACCCTTATCATGAGGGGTAGATTAGGTGGTTTCCACTTCAACGACAGCAAGTATGGTGATGATGACCTGACCTGTGGTAGCATTAAGCCATTCCAGCTCTTCCTGATCTGTAATGAAATTATAGACGGAATGGGCAACAACATGGCCGGTAACCCTCCAATTGAATGGATGATTGATGCCAGCCACAACCTGAAAGACCCACTGGAAGATTTGATGCAGTCGCTTGAAGCGATCAGATTGGCTTATGCCCAGGCCCTGATTGTAGATCGTGAAGCCCTCACCGAAGCTCAAATGAATAATGATGTTGCCCGTGCACAAGACATTCTTCAGGAAGCTTACAGAACAGATGTTCGACCAATATTGGCAGAAGTGAGAAGGCTAAATGGTGGCGCAATAGATCCGATTTCGTTCTACAGAAGCCAGTCTATCAGAGAAAAATTGATTGCCGAGCGCGGCAAAAATGTAGTGGCAACCGGTTTGTAGCCTATGAGCAATGAAGCTATCCTGATCTTCGACATCGGTAAGACCAATAAAAAATGTCTGGTCTTCGATGCCACTTTCAGTGTGGTGCATGAAGAGTCCATTGTCATTAAGGAGATAACCGATGAAGATGGATATCCATGCGATGACATTCAGGCCATTTCTGAATGGATGAACCGAACTGCTGAAAAGATTATCAATTCAGGTCGATTTGAGATAACTGCCATGAATTTCTCCGCCTATGGAGCAAGTCTGGTTCATATTGATAGGAATGGAAAGCCTTCAATGCCTCTATACAATTACCTCAAGGCATTTTCTCAAGAAGCCGAAAATCTGCTCATCCAAAAATATGGAAATACCGGGCAGCTGTCTCAGGAAACGGCATCGCCCTATTTGGGTATGCTCAACTCCGGACTACAACTTTTTTGGTTGAGTAATTTTAGAAATGACGATTATTCAGGAGTAAGTCAGTCGCTTCACTTCCCTCAATACCTGAGCTTTATATTCGGGAAAAAGGCAGTGAGCGATTACACAAGTATTGGTTGTCATACCATGCTTTGGGATTTCCAAAAGCATGACTATCACCACTGGGTTTACAGTGAGGGTCTTACAGAAAAACTGGCGCCAATTACAACAGAAACTGAGGTAGCTGAAGCACACATTTTTGGTAAAAACATCAGAATAGGTACAGGAATTCATGACAGCTCTGCTGCCCTTCTGCCCTATATCTATCTCAATGATGAGCCCTTTTTGTTGCTTTCAACAGGCACCTGGAACATCTCTTTGAATCCTTTTGAGGAAAATGCACTCAGTGCTGAAGACCTGCAAAACGACTGCCTCATGTTTATGGGCCCAGACGGCAGAAAAGTGAAAGCTGCCCGTTTGTTTCTGGGCAATGAACATGCTCAGCAGGTGCAATCACTTTCTGCCAATTTCGGCACTAAGAAAGATGAATATAAGCACGTCAAATATGATTCAGCCCTGGTTGAAGAGTTGAGGGGAAACTTCAAAAAACACTTCAGCTTCTCATTAGGAGGTGGTGAAGCTAAAGCCTGCTGGGAATCATTGGGTTCATTTAAAACAGCTTATCATCAGCTGCTCATTGAGCTTTGCCTGCTTCAGATAGAATCTATTAAAAGAGCCATCGGACACTCCCCGATCAAGACTGTTTTTATTGATGGTGGCTTTGTAGACAATGAAATCTTCATCAATCTATTAAAGGAGGGATTACCTAATTTAGAATTTATACCCGCTCAATTTCCTGTCGGATCGGCCCTGGGAGCCGCTTTGACTATTGCTTCACCTGAAAAAGTTGAAAGCTGGAAAGAGTTAAAAAGCCAAACTATTTGAAGCCATGAGTGACCACATAGATTCCAGATTTCCCGACATTCCTTACCTCCGCGAAAGGGCAAAGAAAAGAGTTCCCGGTTTCGCTTTCGACTATCTCGATGGTGGCTGTAATGCTGAGGTGAACCTCCACAGAAACACCAAAGAAATCAGGGATATTCAGCTTCAACCTTATTACCTGAGGGACTACAAAAACATCAGTCTGGAAACTGAGCTCTTCGGCAAAAAATACTCAGCCCCTTTTGGTATCTCTCCCATCGGCTTGCAAGGACTTATATGGCCTGGAGCTACGGAAATTTTGGCCAAAGCTGCGTTCGAAGAGAATATCCCATTCACATTAAGTACAGTGGGGACTGCCAGTATTGAAAAAGTGGCCGAAATCACGGAAGGCAATGCCTGGTTTCAGCTTTACCATCCGGCAGAAGAAACTCTGAGAGACGATATTTTGAGACGTGCTTCCGAGGCCGGCATAGAGGTTCTGGTCATCCTGGCAGATGTCCCCTCTTTCGGCTATCGGTCAAAGGAAATCAGAAATGGCCTGGCCATTCCTCCGAGAATGACCATGCGCAACATGATGCAAATTGCCAGCAGACCAAACTGGGCGCTTTCGACTCTGGCTCATGGCCAACCCAATTTCGAAACACTCAAACCTTACATTCCAAAAGGAATGAGCCTCAAGCATCTGGGACTATTCATGAACAAAACTTTCAATGGTAAGCTCAATGAAGAAAGAGTGAAAGCCATCCGCGATAAGTGGAAGGGCAAACTGGTGATCAAAGGTGTAGCCACAGAAGAGGATGCTGAAAAATCGATCAACTGGGGGCTGGATGGCATTCTGGTTTCCAACCACGGGGGCCGTCAGCTGGACATGGGTGAATCCACCATTAATCCATTAAAAAGAATTGCCGCCAAATACGGAGATAAGACTACCATTATGATGGATAGTGGCATTCGTACAGGGCCGGATATTGCCAATACTTTGGCTTACGGAGCCGACTTTACCTTTCTGGGCAGATCATTTATGTACGGTGTAGGGGCACTTGGAAAGAAAGGTGGCTTGCATACCATACAAATTCTCAAGAAACAACTACAGCAGGTCATGCAACAGGTTTGCTGCGAGAACACAGGAGACCTTCCAAATCATCTACTTAAACCTTAAACCTATGACAGAATCAACTAAACCACAGGCCAACGAAGAGTTTGAAAGAGAACCGGTGCCCCAAAGGGCATGGAAAGGCTGGAAGAGCTTTTTGGGTATGTATGCCGGAGAGCATGCAGCCGGAACCGAGTTCGTGATCGGACCATTATTCCTTACGGCAGGGGTGAGCGCCTTCGACCTGATTATTGGTTTGTTGGTTGGTAACTTTCTGGCAGTTCTTACCTGGAGGTATTTAACCGCCAAAATAGCTGTAGACAGAAAACTCACGCTTTACTATCAGCTGGAAAAAATCTGCGGAAAGAAACTGGTGATTTTCTATAATCTGGCCAACGGAATTCTCTTCTGTTTCCTGGCCGGAGCCATGGTTACAGTTTCCGCCACTGCGGTAGGTATTCCATTCGATATGCCCATGCCTAAGCTCACAGACACCATGCCGAATGGCATTACCTGGGTAGTAATTGTGTTGGCAGTTGGTGCTATAATTTCGATTGTAGCCGCCAGAGGTTATGCCACAGTGGCCAAAGTAGCCAATGTGCTTTCTCCATTCATTGTACTGGCATTTTTGCTTTGCGGAATTGTAGCGCTTGGCCAACTGGATGTGCATTCATTCTCTGATTTCTGGGCCATTTGGGGCGAAGGTTCTGAGCCATTCCCAGGTCAGATTAAATATACTTTCTGGCATGTGGCCATCTGGTCTTGGTTCTGTAATGGTGCCATGCACATTGGTATGTCAGATCTTTCTGTTTTCAGATATGCAAAATCAGCCAGGGCTGGCTGGACAACCTCGGCCGGTATGTATGTAGGCCATTTTATGGCCTGGATTGCCGCTGCACTCCTTTACGCTGTATACCTGAAAGAACCTGAAGCACAAGCCATGCTTGCCAGTGGACAGGCTCCTTCAGTGGCTCCTGGGCCTTTAGCCTATAATGCCATTGGCATCTTCGGAATTATCGCTGTTATTATTGCCGGTTGGACAACGGCCAACCCAACCATTTACCGGGCAGGGCTGGCTTTCCAGGCCATCCTTCCAAAAGCTTCAACCTTCTGGGTGACCATCATCGCAGGTAGCTTAGCCACCATTGCCGGTTTATTCCCGGCCTTCGCCATGAAGTTATTAGACTTTGTAGCGGTTTACGGATTTATTCTTGCCCCAATGGGAGCCATCATCGTTTTTGATTACTTCCTTGCAGAAAAGTGGGGCTTCAAATCGCTTCATGCTGAAATAAACGGTAAACAGTTCAACGGAACCGTGCTATTTGCCTGGGTTGGAAGTGTAGTCTTATTCTATGTGATTTCGGTGCAAATGGGAGTATTCCTTTCGTTCCTCACTTTGCCGGCATGGTTACTTAGTGGAATCATTTACGCTTACTATAGTAAGTATAAAAAGAGAACTCAGACATTGTAGTACCTTGTTGGAAACAAATAGGCCCCCTCACCGAAACAACTATTACTTAATTTTCGGGATGACTTTACAAATGAGGAAACAAATACTTGCCATAGCGTTGCTAACTTTTACGTTGGCTTTCGCGGCTTGCACAAAGGAGCAAAAAGAGAACACGGAAGTATCAGCATTAACCTTTGAAAATCCGATATTCCCTGGAGACTATCCAGATCCTAGCATTCTGAGAGATGGGGAAGATTACTACATCGTTCACTCCTCATTTGAATACTATCCTGGTCTGCTTATCTGGCACTCCAAAGATTTGCTCAACTGGACTCCGGTTGTCAACTCACTGAATAAATATGTGGGCTCAGTTTGGGCACCGGAACTGGTGAAATACGACAACAAATACTATATCTACTTCCCCGCCAGCAATACCAATTATGTTATCTGGGCCAATTCCATTGAAGGCCCCTGGAGCGACCCGATTCAATTGGATGTTACCATGATTGATCCGGGCCATGTGGTGGATGAAGCTGGTAACCGGTATCTCTATTTCAGCAGCGGCAGCTATGTTCCACTTTCTAAAGACGGCCTGTCTATCACCGGAGAGGTTCAACATGTTTACGATGGCTGGCCTATTCCAAGAAAATGGTCTATCGAATGTTTCTGCATGGAAGGCCCTAAACTTTTCAAGCGAGGAGAATACTATTATTTAACCGTGGCAGAAGGTGGAACTGCCGGCCCTGCCACAGGACATATGGTTATCTCTGCCCGGTCCAGGTCGCCTTTGGGTCCTTGGGAAAACTCTCCACACAACCCTGTTTTAAGAACCGCATCCAGCGAAGAAGCCTGGTGGTCTGTCGGGCATGGAACTGTATTGGATGATGCCGATGGTAATTGGTGGATGATCTTCCATGGATACGAAAAAGAACACTACAACATGGGCCGACAAACCATGATGGTCCCTATTGAGTGGACTGCAGATGGCTGGTACAAAATTCCTGAAGGAATTGAAATTACTAAACCCATTGAGCTACCGGATGGTATGGAGCAACATTTGAATACAAGCTTCTTAGATCCTTTTAACACTGGACAATTAAACCCTCAATGGAAGTTCTTTGGCGGTTACGATAAAGACAGAGTAGGTCTGGACAATGACGGCATTACCATCAAAGGAAAGGGAAACTCTGTTGCCGGCTCCTTACCTATGCTCTACATTCCTTCAGACCATGACTACACGGCAGAAGTAGAGCTAGAGATTGAAGGCGATGCTATCGGTGGTCTGATTCTATTTTACAATGACAATGCCTTTTCGGGCATTCTGGCAGACCAGAAAAATGTGCTGGCAAACCTCAGAGGCTGGCAGTTCAGAACAGAGGAAGATGTTATTGACAGGCATGCCTACCTCAAACTGAAGAACGAAAACAGCACTGTAGATATGTACTTCAGTCTGGATGGACAAAGCTGGACCAAGATTGAAAACTCATTTGAGTCTTCCGCTTATCACCATAATATACTTAGTGGATTTATGAGCTTGAGAATTGGCTTAACAGCCTTAGGGAATGGCAAAGTGAAATTCAAAAACTTCGAATACAAACCGCTTTAACTCAAAAAGGAAGGGGTACTAAAGTAGCACACCCCTTCCTTTTTTGTTATTCGATAAATATCCGCATCTCCATCAGAGTCTCTTTTTAGGACTCTGATGATTCAACTCCTCACGAGATTTTAATAAAATACGCTGTCGAAGAAGGCCTTCATCTTTGCCGCATACGGCACTCCGTATTTCTCAAAAGTAGCACGTGTTCTGGCATCAGGCTTCCAATCGAAGAAAGCATGACCAGCCCCTTCGACCTGAAGATACTCAGCTCTCTGTCCAGCTGTTTTCAATTTATCCGTATAAGCTTGAACAGCAGCATGAGGAATCAATCCATCTTCAGTACCTCTAACCAAGAAATGAGGCACTTCTCTTTCGCTTGCCTGAGGTACGGCTTTGATCGGAGACAAACCATCTCTATAAGCAGATTCCTTTTGTTGAATGAACTGATCAAGTGGAGCTACATCGAACACACCATAGCTTGGCGCTGCCGCTTTAATGGCATGAGTCATCTGTGCCTGAACCTGATCCGCAGATTTACCTTTTGGCAAATAGGTAGGCATAAACTCGAAAGAACCGTTCTCACCGTATCCGCCATCACCAATTTTTGTGGTGAAGACTGCTGCCGCAGCAGACAAATGACCACCAGCACTATCGCCAGTTACGGCTATTCTGTTGGCATCTCCTCCATACTCAGAAGCATGCTCCTGAATATGAGCAATCGCTCCAAAAACATCTTCCAAAAGTTCATGCATGTAATTAGGCTCTGCATCACCATCGCCCTTATTCACCCATCTGTAATCAACACTGGCCACCACATACTGACCACCTTTGGTCAGCTCCCAAGCCAAGCCTCTCATAATATCTTCATTGTTCGAAGACCAGCCTCCACCGTGAATAATGACAATCATCGGCAGGTTTTTGGCTCCCTTCGGAGAATACACATCGTACTTTAAGGTTTTTACTCCCGGCTTAGCAAATACCACATCTCGCTTGATTTTGAGGTTACTAACCAGCTCCGAAGGAATGAAAGTAGCACCTATGGTCATCTCCTTGTCAACTGTAATCTTTGTTTTTGACTCGAAAACTCGTAGCTGGTAGTTCCCCACATGCCACCTTTAACTGTATGATAAATTACATCGAGACTATAACCAGAAGACGGCTTTGCAGTGATAGTGATTTCTGTACCGGCCTCTACCATGCCGTCTGCCGGAATCGCAGGACTTACAGAAAATGAACCATTCTCAGCATCTACTAGTGTTACCTTAAAACTTTCCTTTTCTGAATTCATTGGGTCAGCCTTGGACACACTCATAGATGACAATAAAACAAGAGCCACAAACAATAGACTTGAGGCTCGGGATATAATCTTTTTCATAGGTCAATGTTAGTTTGAAAAATTAGCACCTTTCTACCGATTAAGTGCTGTTGATAATAATACTAAAATAAGCCGCTGCATGTGTAGCACTGTTATTATCAATACTGAATGAGAAGTGATGAATGGACTAAACCGTAACAGCCTTTTCCCGAATCTTATAAACACATCTCTGACCATCGGAGATAATGTGCTTCACTCTTTCCACCTGATAGTCTTCTCCCATCAAATCACGAAAGTTCTTGAGTTCTGCCCGACAGAAACCCTGACATTCCGTGGCTGCCGCACAGATAGGGCAGTGATTTTCAACCAGGAAGTAAGTTCCTTCCTCCTCTTTCCACTCGGCCATATAGCCTTCCTCTGATCGCAATTCTGAAAGTCTCTTCAGTCTGGCCTCAATAGTAGATAAGCCCTTCAGGTCTTTATCATATCTGCTGAAAGTCTGTTTCTCCCTATCACTGATAAGAAGGTTGAGTGCATTTTCTCCCAACAGGCTCTTGATAGATCGGAGTAATTCTACTGTAATCTGGGCGTGCGAATCTGGAAATCGGGACAGTCCCTTTTCACTTAATGCATAGTAAGTAACAGGACGACCAACGCCCTCGCTTTTGTTGAAGCTTTTGATTAAACCCCTAGCCTCTAGTTTCAAGAGTTGCTGGCGCGCACCTTCTTTGGATATGTCCAACTCTTCAGCCAGAATTGAGCTGGTCATTTCTTCATTCATCTTAAGAAGGATGAGTATTCTGTCTGCTGTTGATTTATTTTCCAATTCACTATTTGTTTTATTCAACCTCAAAAGTAACCAAATATAGACACAATTGATTCAAAAAAAGCCTCTCATTGCCAAAATCAATAAGGTATTGAAAAACTGTAGAACTAATTTAACAAGTATATGGTTGTTTTATTAAGTGTGCTGCATAGATTTGCATCACTGATTTAGTAACACTTAAAACATAAAATCATGAGTTATACATTACCCGAACTTCCATATGCTGCAGATGCATTGGAACCTCATTTCGATTCAGAGACAATGAACATTCACCACCAACGTCATCATCAGGCTTACGTTACCAATCTGAACAATGCTTTGGCCGGTACGGAAGGTGAGAACCAAAGTCTGGAAGACATTCTTCGCAACATTAGCAAATACAGCCCTGCAGTTAGAAACAACGGTGGCGGACACTACAACCACTCTCTTTTCTGGGAGATTCTGTCTCCAATCCCTAAAACCGCACCTACAGGTAAGTTGGCTGACGAGATCAATACAGTATTCGGAAGCTTAGACAAGTTCAAAGAGCAATTCAAGCAAGCCGGAATGACTCAATTTGGTTCTGGTTGGGCATGGCTGTTTGTGAAATATAATGGTACCATTGGAGTGGCCTCAACTGCGAATCAGGACAACCCTCTAATGGACACCAACATCACCAACCAGGGCTTCCCCATTCTTGGTGCCGATGTTTGGGAGCATGCCTACTATCTGAAATATCAGAACAAAAGAGCCGATTATCTGGACGCCTTCTGGTCAGTACTGAACTGGGAAGCGGTAGAGAAGAAATATGAAGAAGTTATTTCCAAACTGGGATAACAAAGTTGCGAATACAAATGGGTGAAGGGTTGGCCGAACAGAAGGTTTGCCTGCTTCTTCCCCATTTCAGTTTCCTCCTTCCAATTCACACACGTTCCTTCTCATCACATCAAATCTATACATTATGGATCCTTCAAGCTTTATCAACAAAGTCATGTCATCAGGTATTACCACAGTTGATTTGATAGACTATGCTCCAAAAGAGAAAAGTATTTTTCTCGACCTGAAAGGTTTTCTTTATCAAGGCCTCATTATCAGGGAAAAGGAATTCAAAGACACCTTAGCTTATTTTAACTGGGAGAAATTCCGCAACAAAGCAGTGGCCATTGGCTGCTCAGAAGACACCATTATTCCACCCTGGGTATACATGATGATTTCCACTAAACTCGCAGAAGTGAACTGCCGTTTCGAATACTGCAATACAAACGAGCTAGATCTGATGCTTTGGAAAGAGAATATTCAGCTGGCCGACCTCAGCGAACTGAAAAATAAAAAAGTAGTGGTACGTTCGAGAACCGGAATGAATCCATCGCTGTTCATGACTATGACTGAAAAACTCAACCCTATTGTTCAAAGTCTCATGTACGGAGAAGCGGGTCTGCCAAAAGTAATCTGGAAGAGCAGATCAACAGCCAACATGTAATACTCAAGTGATTAATACTCAGAAACCTAGACCATGAAAGTACTTATTTTCAATGGCGCACTAGAAAGAAGGGAGAACTCTACTCCCTTGCGCATAAGCAGTCATCTGGCTGAGCAATTGAAAGCAAAAGGGGTTGAGCCTCAGATTTTCAACATCGCAGATTCAAGCATTCCCTTGTTTGATTTATCCATTACCCAGACACCCAGATCAGTAGAAATGATGAACCTGCTTTTTCGTCAGGCAGATGCACACATTTGGCTGAGCCCTCTTTATCATGGCAGTATGACGGGGGTCATGAAAAACTGTCTGGATTGGCTGGAGTACGGTGCACAACTTCCACAACCTTACCTCACCGGAAAAATGATTGGTTTGGTATGCTGGGCCGATGGTGTGCAGGCCATGCAGGGAATAAATGCCATGGATGCGGTAGCCAAATCATTAAGAGCTTGGACACTGCCCTTTAGCCTGCCTATTCAGAGAAGTCAACTCTTCGATGAGCAGGAAAACATTAAAGAGGACTATCAGAAACGCTTTGAGCTCATGATAGGCTTATTAATGCAGGGGCCTAACAGAATAGATTAATACATGAAACAAACAGACATTTGCATCATCGGGGCTGGTCCCGTTGGCCTATTTGCAGTATTTGAAGCCGGTCTTCTTAAAATGAGGTGCCATCTGATAGACGCACTTCCTCAGGTGGGCGGTCAGCTTTCAGAAATTTATCCTCAAAAGCCCATATATGATATTCCGGGTTCTCCGGGAGTTTTGGCTCAGGATCACATCAAAAACCTTTTGGTTCAGATTGAGCCATTTCATCCTACCTATTCCCTGGGTGAAAGGGTGGAGAGTGTTGAAAAGCTCGATGACGGAAGTTTTATCACCACCACCAATGAGGGCACTCAGGTGGCATCAAAAGTTATAGTTATTGCAGGAGGTCTTGGCTCTTTTGAACCAAGAAAACCGGCTATTGAAAACCTGGAAGATTTTGAAAATGGCAAAGGGGTAACCTATATGGTGAAAGACCCTGAAATGTTCAGAGACAAGAACATTATTCTGGCCGGTGGTGGAGATTCTGCCCTAGACTGGACTATCCATTTGGCGGAAATCGCAAGATCGCTCACGCTGGTTCACCGCAATGAAACATTCAGGGGAGCTCCCGATTCGGCAGAACAGGTTTTCAATCTGGCTAATGCAGGAAAGATTAACCTTATCCTGAAATCCAACATTGTTAAAATCAGTGGAGGAGAGCGCTTGCAGGAAGTAACCATTGCAGATGCCGATAAAGTTGAGACTGTTCACGAGGCAGATTACCTCATTCCTCTATTCGGACTAAGCCCAAAACTGGGACCAATTGCAGATTGGGGGCTGAATATTGACAAGTCTGCCATTAGTGTAGATACTTTCGATTATTCTACCAATGTGCCGGGCATTTTTGCCATTGGAGACATCAATACCTACCCAGGCAAGCTCAAATTAATACTTTGTGGCTTTCACGAAGCTGCTCTAATGGCGCAAAGCGCTTTCAAATATGTTTACCCGGAGCAAAAGCTAAGTTTCAAATACACTACCGTTAACGGAGTTCAGGCTTTTTAAAATATTAGAAATGGTCAATATTACTATTGAAGACAGAAACGGTGAAAGGCAAGACTTGGAATTGCCTACAGATATGGGTCTAAGCCTTATGGAAGTACTGAAGGCCAGTGAGTATAACATTCTGGCAACCTGTGGTGGTATGGCGCTTTGTGCCACCTGCCATGTTGAAGTGCTCAATGGCGGAGAAAACCTCCCGGAAAGATCAGATCCGGAATATGATATGCTCGATACGCTGCCAGATGCAACAGACAATAGTCGTTTTGCGTGTCAATTGAGAGTATCAGATGAAATGGAAGGCATGGTATTTAAGATTTTGGGAGAGGAGTCTTAATAAGCCCAATTATGAATAGAGTGTCATGAACGAAGATTTAAAAGAAAAAATCTTAAGCAATTCTCAAGAGCTATTCCGCATATACGGAATCAGGAGTACCAGCATGGATGACATTGCTCAGAAAATGGGCATGAGCAAAAAGACACTCTATCAATATTATACCAGCAAAGAAGAACTCCTTACTTCCGGAACAACAAGGGTAATAGAACAGCTACTTAGTCAATTCAAAGCCATATCAGACAGTGAAGAAGACGCATTGATCAAGATTTCTCATATCTACTATCACATTCTGAAAGAACTGACCCACTTCGAATTGGTATACCTCCATACCATAGATATGTATTCGAATAAGATTTCTGAACTATTGATTTCCTTCCGCAAAACCATTTTGGAAGATTTTGTAGTGCCAATGCTGGAAGAAGCAAAAAGCAAGGGTTGGATAAAACCTGAAACCGATCTGAAATTGGTGGCCAAAATCTACTTCCATAGACTGGATCTGAGCTATTCTGACGCGGTTAATTTTATGCATGGCATCTCCTTGACTCACTTATTCCGACACCTGGTAGCACTCCCTATTTCCGGAATCTGTACCGCTGAAAAAGCCGGGGAGTTAGACAAACGGATAGAGGATTTTCTAAATGGAGTAGATTCCAACGTTAATCAATAAGCTGCTATTTTCTAATCAAGCCGAGCCGATCTAAATTGTCTTTTTAACAGCTCTTGCCGGAATACCCACCACCACGGTATTATCTGGCACATCAGCAGTGACTACTGCTCCGGCCGCCACTACCGAGTTTTCTCCAATAATAACTCCAGGCAAAATCGTAGCGCCTGCACCAATCCAGGCGTTCCTTTTAATCACCACTTTTCCCGGAACAAGGGTTTTGCGTTCTGTATTTTTGATCGGGTGATTTTCAGAGGTAATACTTACTCTCGGGGCGATCATTACATCGTCTTCAATTTCTACTCCTCCCAGATCAAGTATGGAGCAATCGTGATTGATGAATACATTTTTCCCCAAAGAGATATTCTTACCATAGTTAGTGTGAAATGGCGGATAAACTGTGGTAGAATCAGTCACCTCTTTCCCAATCAATTCAGCCAAAACTGATCTGGCCTCTTTCTGATCGAATGTCTGGTTGAATCTATTTAGGATACTGAATGCTTCATAAGCTGTATCGGCCAGTTGCCCCATATCCGGATGTGCCATTGAGACTGGATTTCCGGATTTTAGTATATAGGTTATCATGGAGTAGCTTAATGTTATGGATAGATAGACTGTAATATCCCAAGATGTGATATGTAAAAAGGAGCCACAACCAAAACGGCCGTGGCTCCAATTCAACAGCTAATTAATTATATAAATTCTGTTTGAAGAATGACGCCAGCTTATCGAATGGAATCACATCAAGTCTGTCGTACAAGTCAGTGTGTACCTTGCCTGGAATGATCATTAACTCCTTAGGCTCATTGGCCGCTTCATAAGCCGCTTCACTGAAGTATTTTGAGTGTGCATTTTCACCCGCAATAATCAATACCGGACGTGGAGAAATCTCCTTGATGTAAGTCAAAATTGGCATATTCATCAAAGAAAATGCATTAGTCGCTGTCCACGATCCATTCGAGTTGATTGATCTTGGATGGAAACCTCTGTCAGTTTTATAAAAGTCGAAATAACCCTGAACAAACTCAGGCTCATTACCTGTAATCTGACTTGGTAAACCCTGACCAGACAATGCTGGTTTTCCAACCTCAGCATCGGCCCAACGTTGCTGGCTCATTTGCTCCAACATTTGAGTGCGTTGCTCAGGAGTCATTGAATCGAAATAGCCTTTGGCAGTTACTCTGGACATATCGTACATACTGGTTACTGCCACAGCTTTTACTCTTTTATCAACCGCAGTTGCGTTCAAGGCAAAACCTCCGAAACCACATATGCCAATGATACCAACTCTTTGTCTGTCTACATTTTTCTGTAAACCAAGAAAGTCGATTGCCGCACTAAAATCTTCCGTATTAATATCTGGAGAAGCCACGAATCTTGGTTCCCCTCCACTTTCACCAGTGTAAGAAGGGTCGAAAGCCAATACCACATAACCACGCGCTGCCATTTGGTTGGCATATAAACCGGAAGCCTGTTCTTTCACTGCTCCATAAGGGCCACTAATAGCCAATGCCGGCAGCGCATTACCACCATTTTTAGGTGTATACAAATCACCCACAAGGGTAATTCCATAACGGTTTGTAAACTCTACTTTTTGTCTACTTACATTTTCACTGAGTTCGAAAATGTATTCATCTGCTTTTCTATTCATTTCAGCTCTTTTTATGTTTTCTTCTTGACTAAATGCCGGGATAGCCACCATGGCTGCCACAAGCGATAAGATTAATTTGTATTTCATGATTGCTATAATTTCATTTTCAATCCGGCCGATAGAGACCTTGTATTGTCTGATGTTATAACGCAATCAGTTCGCCCAGGTGATTAAGCTTTTCAAACCATTGGCTATATAATTCAAACCTTGGGAGCATCATTTAAAAAAGCAGGAGCTGAGCAACCGGTAAATGGATAAAAAACAGGCATACTGAACTGTATTGAAGGAAAAGCATTTCAGACCATCGGGAACCAACAATTGCCAGCTATAAAAATGAAAAGCACTCCGTAGAGATAATTGACTACTTTTCTACTACACCCAATCGGAAAAACATATAAAATTCAAATGATAATGAAACGATTTTTTCTCTTCGCTCTGGCCATTACTTTTTGCCATTCGGCAATGGCTCAAACCACCCCAAAAAGAATACAAGACAGGCTTCCGGAGGGTACTGTCATCCATGGAAATATCCCCTACAACAATGACACCCTGAAGAAGCATTTGCTCGATATCTATGTACCGGCTAATGCTTCCAACAAAATGCCATTAGTAATATTCATTCACGGTGGCGGATGGATTGGCAACGATAAGTATTCGGACATGGGCTATATGCCCCAAACTGTAGCGGCTATGCTGAACAACGGAATGGCAGTAGCCTCCATCGATTATCGCTTTGCACAGGATGCCGTTTTCCCCGGCATTTTGCAAGACTGCAATAAGGCTGTCTCTTTCTTATATGACAATGCGGCCAAGTATGGTTTAGACACAAAAAATTTCGCTTTGATGGGTTTTTCAGCTGGCGGACATTTAGCCTCTCTAATGGGAACCTCTCAAAACAATAAGGTAGAGAACTTATACTTTAATGGTTCCTACAGACCATTTGAATACAAAGCCGTGGTAGACTTCTACGGCCCAACCGACTTGACTCTTTTGCCAGGTAATGAAGACCCAAAATCGCCTGAAGCCATATTGATTGGCGCTGAGCCTTTGAAAAGACCTGACCTGGCCAAAGCTGCCAGCCCCATCACCTACATAGATGCCAACGACCCTCCATTTATTATCTATCATGGAGAGAAAGACAATATTGTATCTAACAAGCAGTCGAAGTTATTCAGTGCCTGGCTGAGCCATTATAAAGTGGACAATAAGATAACCATCGTTAAGGATGCCCCGCACTTTGGGCCAATGTATGACGTGGATGAAATCAGGACAGAAGTGATTGCCTTTTTAAATAAGCATTTGAAGTAGGCTACATTATGCAGGTATACCCGGCTTCGGCTGGGCCTTCTTTTTGGTGACCAAATAAACCCCGATAATCACCAGCACGGCCGCAACCGGCTTTTCCCAGGTCAATAGGTCCTGACCAATTATAATAGCTACTGAAGAGGCCACAATTGGCTGCAAATTCATGAAAATACTGACGGCACTGGCTTCAAGCCTTTTTAAGGCATAAGGCATTAGAAAGAAAGCCAGGGTAGTTGAAAAGAGTAAGGAGAAAATTAGTAACCCATAGGCCGAAACAGTCCCGGCATCACTATAAATGGTTTGCAACTCAGGATTAGCCAAACTCATGGGAATGGCGGCCACAGCTGAAACCAGAAACATCCATTTAGCAATAGCAACCGGATGATATTTGACTGATATTTTTCGGGTGAGAGCCAAATAGCCGGCATAACAAAACATGCACATCACTGCAAATGCAATTCCCAGCGTATTGTTACTTCCTCCTTCGCCACGGGCGCCACTCAGCAGTATAATTAAAGCTGCTCCTGAAATACTGATCACTATCCCCAAGACTTTTCTCAGCGGTACAACTTCCCTTAAAAACAAGGCTGAGAGCACCAACACCACTACCGGAGTAATGGCCATCAACAATGAAAATGTAACAGGGGTCGTATACGTCAGGGACTGAGAAAATAACAGCTGGGTACCAATGAAACCCATCAAACCACCTATCATAATGGTCAAAAGATCCTTTGCTTCGATCCTTTCGGTTTTTACAAAAGACCCAACAAGCCAAAACACTACTGTACCAAAAACCATCCGGGTAGTCGTGTAACCCACGGGAGTCATCCAACCATCCATCAATGCCTTGGTAACAGGAGTGTTCAGACCGAAAATGACATTGGCCGTAACGATGGCTACGAGACCCTGCTGCTTTTCCTTAATCATTCAGCTATTCTGCGGAAAGTATATTCACCGTGGCGGCCTTTGCCCTCTGGCTGATCATTGAGCCGAGGTAGGGGCTGCTGCTATATTTCTGACGATAGGCATCGTCTATCTTCTCATTGAGGCTTGCCTCACTCACCGGTTCAAAGCTTACTTTTTTCTCGAGTCCGGCTCCGGTAATCTTCCCCAACTTCTGGCTCATGGCCGACTTGTACCAGCGAGAACTGGTACCATTATATGCTCTCACATAAAGCTTACCTTCTACCGCCACTGACCAAATCCAGGTCAGTGTACCAAAGGTTTCTCCATCTGCCCGATAAGGCGCGATCTTAAAATCGTCCTTCGCAGCAATTTGCTCTATTTCATCAACACTTAAAGTGTTCGATAATTCACTCATTTCCCCTCCTTACATTTTATAACCGGGCTCCTTATAAAGGATGTCCTTTCGGCCCATGATATCATCAGGATAAACCTTATCCTTCCATTGTTCCATAGTGAAATCTTCGATGGTAACAGAATAAGATTCATCACCAAAGCCAATCACACTTTGTGCGGCTTTGATGACTTCCCTTGCCAGTTTTTGTTTCTGCTCTTCAGTTTTACCTCCGAGCATTTTAATCTCAAAATGTGGCATAACTTACTTCTTATACTGTTCGTCTGTTACGTGTTCCATCCAGGTGACTACACTTCCATTTACTTCTTCCTGAATGGCAATGTGACTCATCCCTTTCTTCGCAGAGGCACCATGCCAATGCTTTTCGTTTGGCTCAAAGTAGATGATGTCTCCGGGGCGAATTTCTTCAATTGGCCCACCTTCACGCTGCACATAACCCAGGCCTGTCTGAACGATCAGGGTTTGGCCGGCAGGGTGCGTATGCCAAGCTGTTCGGGCACCCGGCTCAAAAGTGACCAATGAGCCAGCTGCTTTGGTAGCTTCTTCTTTTTGAAATAACGGATCAATTCTCACTGATCCTGTAAACCAATCTTCCGGTCCTTTGAAGGAAGGAAGACTTTCGTTTTTTATAATTTTCATAACGAATTAGTTTTGTCATAGCCTCCAACTGTAATGAGTGGCGGCATTTCTGATAAATCAATTTAACTCTTAACCGGCAAAAACAGGAAACATGCTGGCTTCACCATAGTCAATTCTGTCCATAGACTTTAGTGTGGCCATATCTTCAGCAGATATTTCAAAGTCCAGGTCAGCATTGGTTTTCATGTGAGCAGGGTTCGCTGTTTTTGGTAACGGCAATAATCCCAATTGCAGGTCGTAGCGAATGCCCAATTGCGGCACAGAAACATTGTATTTCGCTGCAATTCCCTTCACTTCTTCATTTTTCATCAACGCACCATGACCGATTGGAGAATAGGCTTCCACCAAAATGTCATTCTTCTCACAGAATCGGATAAGGTCAGATGGAGTATTACCTATATGCGCCAGTACCTGGTTCACCATTGGTGCTACTGAACATGACTCAAGGATGTTTTCCAAATCTTCTTTCCCGAAGTTTGAAACTCCAATCGCCTTTAGTTTACCTGCCTTGTAAGCTTCCTCCAAAGCCTTCCAGGCAGCACGATTTCCTTCAAAGAAACGCTCCTTACCCATGAATTCTCTCCAGGGTTTTGGGCTGTGAATGATCATCAGATCAAGGTATTCCAAGCCCATTCTTTCCAATGAATCATCAATAGACTTCACCGCTTCTTCGTAAGCCTTGATTTCGGCTGCCAGCTTGGTGGTAACGAAAAGATCTTCTCTTTTCAGCCCACAATTTCTAACACCTTCGCCAACTCCTCTTTCATTCTGATATGCCTGAGCAGTATCGATGTGTCTATAGCCAAGTTTCACGGCTTCCTTCACTGCATCGGCCACTTTATCATCAGCAATAAACCAGGTTCCTAATCCTAGTTTAGGGATTTCTACCCCATTTGACAGTTTAAAATTCTCTTGTAAAATCATTTTTCCTCTCTTTAATCTTTTCTAAAATCTCTTCTTTTTAATGGATGTCTGCTTCCACCAAAACCTCCAAACACTGTCGATTAATTTCCCGAATACTGTTCGTCTGTTACAGCCTCCATCCAGGTTACCACTCCCTTTTCTGTATTAGGAAGCATATAGATTTGCTGCATCCCTGTATCAGGACTAGCTCCATGCCAGTGTTTTTTATTTGGAGGGCAAACTGCCACATCTCCCTTTTTAAGCTCTTGAATTGGCTCACCTTCTATTTGGTGATAACCTTTTCCGTCAGTGATAATCAAAATCTGCCCGGCAGGATGGGTATGCCAATTGCTGCGAGCTCCCGGCTCGAAGTAGACATTACCCACCATAGTGGTTAAGGCAGTATCCATTACCAATGGATAATTAAATGCAGCACCCGTAAAAGTTGCTGACGATCCTTGACGTCCCTTCGGGAAAATGAAGTCAATTTCTTCGGCTTCCGATGTCTCGGCTTTTTGAGTATCTGCCTTCTGTGAAGCACAAGAAGACAGTCCTAAAATCAATAGTGCGATGAATGCTTTTGTGTATCTCATATGACTAAGGTTATGGTTTTAATTCTTTAATGATTTTTGCAGGAACGCCACCTACAACTGTGTTCGCTGGCACATCTTTGTTCACCACTGCACCTGCTGCCACCACAGAATTCTCTCCGACAGTAACTCCCGGCAAAATGGTAGCACCAGCACCAATCCAGGCATTCCTTTTAATAACCACCTGAGCTGGCACCATGGTTTTTCTGGTCGAAATGTCTGTAGGATGATTCTCAGAAGTGATATTGACTCTGGGGCCAATCATCACGTCATCTTCAATGACAATTCCTCCTAAATCCAGAAAGCTGCAGGCATGGTTAATGAACACATTCTTACCCAGGGTAATGTTGATGCCTATGTTTGTGTAAAAGGGAATGAACAAGGTGGTTGAACTATCGACCGTATTTTCAATCAGTTCAGCCAGGCAATCCCGAACCTCATTTACACTTTGAGCAGCATTGAGCTTCTTGCTCAAGAACATAGCTCTGTTCACTGCTCTGCCAATGAGGCCATACTCAGGATCATCCATCGGAATAGACTCTCCCTTTCTCAACCGTTGGAAGATGCTGTGATCGGATAACTTTTGTCGGTTACTCATTGCTTAAATTATTAAGCAAAGTTACCGACCAGAATAGCTCAGAGGTTAATGATATTCAAACCAGTTTCTAAGAATTTCAAACTTCTACCAGCCTTACCGTCTTGGGAGTAAGCCCCGTCTGCTTTTTAAAGAAGTTATTGAAGTAAGAAGGGTGTTCGAAACCAAGAGCAAAAGCAATTTCATTGATGTTCCAATTGGTATGCTGAAGCAACGCCTTGGCCTCATTAGAAACCCGCTCAGTAATGTGCGTGGTGGTAGATTTTCCTGTTACCTCTTTTACCGCTCTATTCAGATAATTGACATGTACCGCGAGATTATTGGCATAGTCCTGAGCAGACTTCAGTTTAAGTGGTTTATCAGCCGTTTCTATCGGAAACTGACGCTCCAAAAGCTCCAAAAAAACCGAAGTAAGTCTGGAAGAAGCATTCTTCTTTTGATCTATACTTTCGGAAGGCTGAAGCTTCATGGCCTCATGCAAAATCAAATGAATATAATTTCGAATCACCTCATCCTTAAGATGATAGTCAGACTTCTGCTCCTCAATCATCTTGCGGAAAAGCATATTAAGAGACTCTCTTTGCTCAGCATTAATGTTGAGAATTGGAGTGCCTCCAATTTTAAAGAAGGGCGATTGCTGAAGTATTTCGGAACGCTTGGAAAGGTTTAAGAATTCTTCTGAGAATAATACAGTATAGCCTGTATACGAAGTAGATAAGGTCTCCCAGGAATACGGAATGTGTGGATTGCCAAAGAAAAGAACAGTGCCCTCGTGCTGAAAGCTTCTGTCGGCATAGTGAATCATACTTTTGCCACTTGTCAGACAGATTTTGTAGAAATCCTTTCGGCTATAAGTCTTAGTAGCACTTTCATCAGCCTCGATCTGAAAAACGTTAAAGCCCTTTAGTTTGAGCTCACTATTATATTCAGACACAGAACGTTCGATCTTATTTGACATATCTCAAAATTAAGAAATTCAAACTAGTGAACGCACTACATCTGTTATAAGTTTCTACTCCCGCATTTTATTTAAAGCCATACTTCTTTAGGCCCTCTTTACTGATTTTAATGGCTTCCAGCGGCTCAAGGTCATCGAAGGTTCTGTCTTGCTCCACAAAATAATACTCCATTCCTGCCTTATTCTTCTGTTTAAGAATTTGGCCAAAGTCTATGGTTCCCTGACCTACAGGCGCAAAACGTTCCTGTGAATCCATATCCTTCACATGCCAGGTCTTAAAGCGGCCAGAGTATTTGTTGAAGTACTTCAAAGGATCGGCCCCGGCTCTTGTTACCCAATACAAGTCCATTTGAAAGTTGACATACTCCGGACTGGTGTTTTCAAGCAAGTAGTCGATTAATACCACATTTTCTTCGCTCGGTTTGTATTCGAAATCATGGTTATGATACAAAAGCTCCAAACCAGCTGCCTTACACTTTTGGCCTAAGGCATTTAAAAAATCAGCAAACTCCTTCTGCTGACCACCAAGCTTAGTGGTACCAGTCTCCCGGTTTCTCTCAAAGAAACCTCTTGGCGGAGAAGGCACTACAAAGTACTTAAAGCCAGCTGCTTTCACATCTGCAATGGCCTGATCGGCATCTTCTAATGAAGCCACTCTTTGGTGAGTACTCATGGGCTTCAAGCCAAGGCTATTCAAATATTCCTTGAATTCAGCAGGCTCCATGCCATAGAATTTGCCCTCTCTATAGCCGGCATCTTCCACATAAGCATAACCGGCATCGGCTACCTTTTTCAGGGTTTCCTTTGGATTTTCACCCATAGCCTCTCTTAATGTATACAAGGCAAGGCCTCCGCTTTTCTTTTGAGCGCTTAAGGAGTTCGCCTGTGTCAATGTTATAAAAATGAAAGCAAGAAAGATAAGGCTGCTTAGGTTGACTGCTCTAGACTTGAGCTTTAGGGGTAGACTGGTATTTTTGATCATGTTATGAGTTTGTATTTTTCTGATTTTTCAAAGAAAGGTACCATTTCTGCAGAATTAAATTGTGCTGTTCTGTAGGGAAGGTGAGGAAAGGCTTGTTTTTGGTTGCTTTTAAGAATTAACGATCTTAAAAAAGATCAACCTAGATATGTCATCACGAGTTGAAGTGCTAATTACAGTTATGCACTAAGAAATGCTACAGCGACAAAGCGTCCATCGGCAAAGTCAGTTGAATTACATTGGACTTCGCTTACTCCGTGAAAAGTTTGAGAAGGAAACGCTACAAGAACATTGTCGTCCTGTTCTATTTGAAAAAGTGCTTTTTCACAATAACCATTTTGAGCCTGCGCATCAGGAGCGTAGATGTTAAGGTCGCCTCCCTGAAACATTTTTGGTTCTTTATGAAAATAATAGAGAATGGAAATTTGGTTTCGAGAATCTATGGTGTCTTGATGGGGATCCCCAGAGTGGCCATGGAGGCCGCTGATAAAAGTTAAAGGTATGTTGGAGGCTTGAAATGGATGAATGTCTAATGTTTCACAGAGATCTGGTAATTGCTCGATGATCCGTTTGGTTAATGTATTGGCGGCTTGCTGAACAAGCTCAGCTTTTTTGTTTGCGCCTATTATTGAGTTGATTTCAAGATATTTTGTTAGCGTATCATTCATTCCTGGAAGTTTCGGGGCGTGAAATGCTTCTTGTTCAATGCATACTGCTGAATAAAGAGTATCGCGTTCCTCTTGTGATAAAAAATTGGCTATACTGGCCACTTTCACAGATCCTGATTTTCTTAACGAAATAGGGGGCTTAACATGGTTGCTATCCATCTTTGATTTGTCCATGTCTAAATTTAAGATGATTAACCAAATAATTCACTTTAAACAATGGGTTTTGCATCTATAGCTAATTGATGGGTTCGTTAATCCAGATAAAGCCGACTGTCAAGAAAAAACTTAGTGCTAAGAGGGTTGCTGATGTCTTTTTGGGGCTGAGGGCCAAGCTGAATAATATATAATAAAAAAGCCGATCATTTGATCGGCTTTTTTCTCTGTAGCCCCAACCGAACTAATGTCGAACCTTTTTCTTGCAGATTTAGAAAGGCTAGGGAGATTATATAATATTTCAAAGACATGTTAACTTAGTGCTCTAAGACGCTTTAAAAGCATCTGAAACAGCAAATGTAGTTAATTTCTATTCGGACAAATGGGTTCTGAAGGTCATCTAGCTTTTCGTTTGTTCTTTTGTAATCCGACAAACTAATAATCTTCGCTAGATTCATCATCCGAAAATTCGTCTAACATATCTTCCATCAGTTCTTCTTCAGAAACATCATCATCTAACTCTTCGATGTCAAGATTTTGGTACACTTCTGTTTGGTCTATTAAACCGGTTTCATCCACTGACCGATCAGATTTTGAAGCTGCCTGAACTAGTTTACGCTTGTGCTTCTTTACGGACTGTATTAGATCGTCAAAAAAGATTTGATCAAGGCTTTCTTTGTGGATCTCTTTTTCAAATATCTCAACCGATGGAAGTTGAATATTAAGACCTTCTCTAGTTAAGAAGGCTTTAAGCTCCTTATAAGCTTCTATGTTAGTGGTATCAAGATTAATCGCCATCAAATTACATTCTAAGGAAAGGCTTTTGCTTATCAGATCGTTTTCTTCATTCTCCATTAGATAAGGGTTTAGAATCAGCGACTTCTGAAAAAAGTTTCTTGAATTTTGGATGAGGCTTAGTGCCTTGTCTATGATTTCTAATGACTCAACAAATTCCTTAGCGTACCATAGGCTCTTGGCTATAAAGTAATGTGCAATACTACAGTCATCGTGCTTCAAACAGGGTCTAAGGGTTTGAATGGCTGAGCTATGTTCTCCAGATAAAAACTGAACTGTTCCGCTTAAGAGGTTTAGCCTATATGATGGTTTACTCGTCTGTGAAGAGGCGTTTATGGCCTCACTTGCTTTCGACAATAAATTCAAAAAGATATTATTTCTTACGAAGTCCTGATCATTTGAAGTGTAGGCAAAGGCCTGCAAAAGGTGTTCATAACCCTTTGTGTAATCTGATTTAATTATGTCATTTAAAGCATTGTGTAGGTAATGATTTCCTACTAAAATTGGATTTGTATACTTAAGTAAGCCATACTGCCTTTTGCCCTCAATATTGAATGATTCCAGTTTGTCGCTTGCCGAATTCTTGAGAAAGTCTTTTATCGTATTGTCAACCTGTATATCAGAGAATTGAACCTTCTGGCTCAAATACAGCCCTTCAAAAGATGTCACTCTACTTAAGGCAACATAGGCCTGACCATAGGCAAAGGTACCATCACCAAAATCCACCCTCAATCTTTCAAAGGTCATGCCTTGGCTTTTATGAACAGTGATTGCCCAAGATGGCTTTAGTGGGAATTGTTTATAGGAACCAACCACTTCCTGTTCTACCTTGCCCGTATCTTTATTGAACTTGTATTTTACATTCTCCCATACTTCTTTTTCTACGGTACACATACCACCATGATCCAACTCTACTCTAATGATGGAGTCGGATAATCCAGCGACTATGCCCAAAGATCCATTGACCCATTGACCTTCTGGATTATTCTTAATAAACATGACCTGCGCACCAATTTTTAACTTAAGGTCTAAGTCAGAGGGATACGCCACTGAATCAAAATTACCTGATATTTCCGCTCTGTAAAGCCGCGATTCTCCATCAAGTTCTGATAATTTGGATTGATTGATCTTTTGGGAAGCGTCAAGCTTTGTGGTGAGAGTTAAAATGTGGTTTCCAGTTTCTGAGATTGGCACCGGTAGAACTCTGGAATTCAATTGATCCAGTTCTGCGTTAGTTAATGTTTTAGTTCTAATCTTATCAAGAAGGCTTACAAAAAGCGGGTCTTTTTGACGATATACCTCTTTTAACTCGATAGTAAACAGTTTTAAATGCCTGAAAACATGAGCTTGATAAAAACGTAGCCCTCCATAAATCTCATTAAGTGTCTGCGTTTCCTCATTTTTCCCTTGAACGATTGGTTCAAGTTGATATAAGTCACCTACTAAGACTATCTGCTTACCTCCAAATGGCAAATTAGGGTTTCCTCCATTTTTCCGTAAAGAAAAGTCAATGGCATCAATCACATCTGCCCTGACCATTGAAGCTTCGTCTAAAATTAATGTGTCAAGTGATTCAATTAGCTTTCTCTTCTCCGAACCCTCCCAAAAGGTCTTAATTCCTTTGTCTTTGGGTAAAAGAGGTCTTGGTGGAAATTGAAAAAACGAATGGATGGTAACCCCTTTTATATTAAGGGCAGAGATTCCAGTAGGGGCTAAAACAACAAAGTTCTTGTCTATTTTGCGGGTGATTTTGCTTAGGAAAGTAGACTTTCCTGTACCTGCCCTTCCGGTGAGAAAAAAGGATAGGTTTGTGTTTTCCACAAAGTCAAATGCAGCATCAAATTCCGTATTGTTCATTTTTATAGAAGCTCCTTATATAAATCAATTTCCAATACTCATCATGAAGGATAAATTTAACTATACTTCCTTCTTTAATAAGCTAACCATTTTCTGTTCATGTTCAGGAAAGCCAGTGGGGTTTTTCCAAAACTCTTTCCAGGCAGTATTCAATGTGTCTATTATCAGCGTATCTGTATTGTCAGAAGCTATCTTGCACCCAAGCGCTTTAATGCCTTCCAGGCAATAAGTAGCTGCACTTTTTAAGAAATGATCAGGTAGAGCAATATGATATTCGGTTTCGGGAGAAATATCCAGAACTCCAACAAAGTCATTCCATTCTTTTTCTATTGCTGCTTTCTCTTGAGTAAAGCCCATTAAATCTAGTGCATGAAACATAGTGGTCATTCTCGCACCAGCTGGTGGATGAGAGGTTTTTTGATAGTAAGGAACTCCAAAAAGATTCCAATCCATTTTCGCGCACATGTGAAGATTACTCCAGACAAAAGCTGGCCCCAGAGTATAGGTGGCAAACAGATCACAGAAAAACTCCTCAGCCCAGCTTTCTATCCAGCTGTCACGCCAGATATAATAAGGGCGTATGTTATTGCCATCACCGAACTTATTCAACTTAAGCCGGGCAATCTCTTGGGTAAAGTGTTTTTTTATATCTCGATTGAGTTGCCCCATACTGACCCTTATAGGTTCTGTAGTAGGGTTATCCACTGATATGAGAGGATGGCAAAGCTCGTGGTAGAGATCTGGAAGATGCAGCAGGAAGTCAGCTTCCAACAGCGGCATGCACATCAAATTATACTGTGGAAAAATTCTATAATAGTGCTGTGAAAGGCACGAAACCACAGGGGGCTGAATAGGGTATTCGATTTCTGAACAAACGCGTCTTACCAGCTTGTTGACATATTCATCATCATCATGTTTTCGGCTAATGGCTGCGACAATCACATTTTCCAAAACGTGAAGCTCGCTCAATATGGATTTGAACTTGCTGAATTTATGTAGTAAGTTCTGTGGTTTCGAATAGTCCTGATTGTAAAGCAAAGCTGAAAGCCTGTCTATCATCAATTCAATTTCGACCATAGCTTTAGCGATCAATGGGTCAAAATACAAGCTCAACTCCTTAGCTCTGGGGAACTTACTTTTGAGTATTCTCGATTTTTGGATGCTTTCCATTATTGCACCATCAATGTATTCAGTCATGATTCTTTGCTCATTTTAGCCAAGGCATGAGAATATTCACTGTCTAAGGCATTGACAACATGGTGTAAGTTCTTGGATAGCGATTCATATTTTTTTTGATTGATATCAGCCGCAATGCCATTAAAAAACTTGGACTTCGAGAAGTTCTTTTTCCTCAGCTCAGCCTCAATTATCACACTTAACACCTGAATTCTCGGGTCAATGCTCTCATCGTCTTTGAGCTTCTCAAACAACTCCTTAACTTCCTTATATTTCTCAGCAGGCACTTTTTCTGAGTTGTTCTTTATGGCGATCATAAAGTCGTTAAGTAGTCCCAAGTACTTACTTGTCAAGTAGTAGATATTGGCATTCAATCCTGTATCACTCATGTCTGTATGTCTATTGATTAATGGATTTCATTAAATTGATCTTTTGAGAATTATAGGAACTCCCCAAAAGGTTGATTCTCCTGTCCGTCATTTTGATGGTTATTGGGTTTCGCGAACAGTCATCAGGTTTGGTATAGGCAAGATGAGATAAAAAGAATATGTCCTCCAGTACATTTTTGAAAGGCATAGAACCAGAAACATGTTTTACGTATAATGGCTTGGAAGTTCCTTTTTTACTATACTCCCTGCCTGTAGTGCATACGTAGGCTTCATAATCGTTAAGGAGTGCATAGGTTCCCATTTGAGGATTAAGAACTTTGCCATTGTCCTCATGTTCCTTCCAGATGTCAAAAGTTTTTGTGACGTCAAATAAGCGGAAAGGCACTTTGGATTTTTTTGGTATTTCAACAACTGTATATGAGGTGTCGGGAGGCAAGGTTCCTGTTTCAACTAGAAGTTTGATAGCGCTCTCTATACCCGCTTTTTCGGTTTGAAAGATGCGTCCATCTCTATGGAAAGTGATTGTTTTGATTGGTTGATCTGAGAACTCCGCAAATTTTGTGATATTTTCAACAAGAATCCGGCTCACTTGATCTGAAGAAAGCTTTTCCTTGTTCTGTGATTTGTCCCAAGCGGGTAGAATGTTCTTAGAATACTTATCTACAAATGTGAATCCGGCTATATGTTGCTTAACATCAATTCCAATTACCAAATCGGCATGGAGAGGGGTGGCTAGAATAAAGGGCCACCGCTCATTGTTGAGAAGAACCTGGTTAACGGCCACTCCAAAAAGGTAACCTTGATATAGCCTTTCAAGTTTTTTGTTTTCACCTCTTTTGATATAATACTTGGACTCCCCATTTACCTCTTCATGCCCATAACATTTTTCGAGTATTCTGGTGTGCATAATGCTCGCACTAACATTGTAATCATTCAAGCATTCCGAGACTACCAATGCAGCGGTTTCATCATGCATCTTTTTATTTCTCTCCAAATGGCTTGGTAGGATTACTACAGCATAACCTTCCAGCATCATAGTGGTGTTTTCACCTAGTTTTGAAATAATTTCTAGGCCAATATCCAAGGAATTGGTTTTGTTTCTATCATCATACGGTACAACTATGGGTTTCCATCCCGAGCTCGTGGGGTGCATTTTATCTACCATGGCAGCAAGGTCTTTCAAGAAATACTTCTCGTTGCCGAAGCTGTTGTGTATGGTTTCTGGCACAAGTATATATTGTCTGGTAAATGGAGCATTGGTATAAAAACCGACTTTGGGCGAAAGCAATAATTTCTTCCTTTCCATTCCAAGTTTTTGCTTTTCTACGCGAAGATTGGCTTTACTGGAGGTTTCGCATCCCAGAACTATATCGTTATTGAACTGAAGGTCCGGAAAGTCAAACAGACCTAAGTCTGGGCTTAAGGGAGTTGTGGAAATCTGAATTTGTACATTACCATGCTTTAACTTATTCAAATACTTTGAGATTACTGTGCTGCTATACTTTCTTCTGAAAAACGGAGGTATGATGGAAGCCCTGTGTAATCTACTTACCTCTCTATCTTCCGTATCATAGGTAGCATAGCACATAGCGGCCACAGCTCCTTTAGGTTGTTTTTCATTGTTCCGATAAACTAAAACAGAGGCACTATCTGGAATCTTGGCTAAGTGGGGAGGCATAGTTCCATTGTAGATTTTTCGAATATCATCAAGTAAAGTCACAGAGCCCGATTCTCTTTTGAAACGATATTTGGAGATATCCAAGCTACTGAGTTCGTCTGGTTTGATCTCAAACCAGTTTTTGCCGTAGCGGTAAACCAGCCTTCTTTTCTGTCTTTTGAGGTTGTTGAATTCGGCATTGGAAAGGTGCGCGCGTAAGGGGTTTTTGGCCATGTACTTTTTGGTGATATCTACACAAATCCCATATCCACCAGTAGGCAATGCCACAACACGAGGTATAAATCCATTGAAGATAGCAACTTGGTTTGACCCTGCATTTCGTGCTGGTTCTTTGCTATAAAAGGCATCACCTGTTCGTGGCTGCCATAAGCGTGGGTCTTTTCTTATCTCACCCGAAAGGTCAAACTGCAAAAAGCGTAGGATGATCTGTTTTTCTGATTCATCCTCACTTTCAAAATCAAGAAACCTTACCTGATCGGTATCTTTAAAATAAACAAAATCACCATATTTTGCTTCCAAACCATCATTCGGGATAGCCCGTAAAATCTCTGCTTCATCTTTCACAATCAAGAAAGGTATGCCCTCACGGTGAATGACGATAACGGGATGTCTTAGGGAATAGGAAAGCTTTTTGGTGATATACTGTATGTTGATATCATAATCATCTCCTGTGCTGTTAAGGCCGATAATTTCCAAAAGTCTATAGTCAGCTGATAAGGCCGATAGATTCTCAATTGGGAAAATGTTGCTTTCTTTAATCATATCAATCGGGTTTGCAAATTGGTTTAAAAGAACAATTACCACAGGCCGATGGGTCGGTTGTGGTCGGGAATTCCTCTGGGGAACATTCACTAAATTTTCGATTAGCTCCTAATCGGTACATCTTTAAAAGACCTGTGGCGATTTCGTCTTCGGTATTCCTAATGTCATCTTGGGTGATTTCATTATCACGGGACTCATCGGTAAGCAGTTGAAACTCGGTCAACCTGTAGTCAAGCACGCTATAGCTTTTCAAATTCGCTGGAAAATCCTTATGAGGGTTTACTTTGCTCAGCGAAAATGCATAGGCCAGTAACTGATCTTGGTACGTTTTAGTAGCAAAAGTGTGAACCTTCCAATCAATAATGTGCGGTGGTTCATCTTCAAAAAACAGGATTAAATCTGGACGGCCGATTACCCGAAACCTACTGAAAGGGAGGGAAAGTGTCCGTTGGGTTAGCCATTGATCGGCCGTGCGTAAATACTCAATTAAATCTTCCCTTTCTATGAAATTCTTGAGGGCTTGATGTGTATCGTTTCTAACGCGTTGTAATTCGCTTTCTGCTATTCCTTTATCGTTATCAAAATCAATAATCGCTGAAAAATCATCATAATCTGAAAACACAATGTTGGGTTCACGGTATTTCTTTTTTCTGGCAAAATCAAGTCTTTCATCAAACTTTCTGTTGGCTACCCATAACAAGGTATCCTCGTGCAAGCTCTCTTTCTTACGAATTCTACTGATCGCTACCTGACCTATAACTTCATCAACAATATCTCCTCTCCAGGCATCAAGTGTCTTTAGTTTGGAAAGGATTGTCACTTCCCTGCGAAAAGGATCTTTGACCGTTCCGTGCGCTACAATATTTTTATAGTACCATTGACGGTTACATTTGAGAAATTGCCTATATCCAGAGTATGACCAATTCATTATTATGACTTTCTGTTCCTGATGAATTTTAGATACTGAAGAAGTTCTACTTCTTCTTCATTGCTTATCTCACCAAGTTTATTTTTAGCAGCTGATGAAATGCTCTGGTCTTTTGGCAGAGCATTGCTTTTAGAAACCGGATAGCCCACTTTTTCCATTAGCATTTCATAAGAAACCTGATAAAATTTGGCAAGTCTATATAGGGTATTGGGTGATGGTTGCTTGACTTTACCAGATTCCAATTGGCTCAGATAAGCATTTGACACATCTGTCTGACGTTCCACCTCTCTTAAGGTCGCTCCTTTTGATTCTCTAAGGGCTTTGAAATATTGACCATATCCATCCATTGCTTAAAAATTGTTTCGTTGCTAAATATCGCAAGCAAATATATGTAGCTTTGCTTGATATCGCAAGCAATAGATAAAATTATTTTATCAAAGGGTTGTGCTTTAAGGAAATATATGCCTTGCCACTGGCTAAATCCTTAAACTTAGTAGCAGTAACTCTCATAGCGTACTGCGCAAATCTCTTTACTATGGGTATATTCATGTTTATCATTTCATTAAAAGCAGACTAAAAAGGTTTACAAGGAATCTCTTAAAGCTTGGCTGTTTTTTAGGTTTTACTCCCTAACGTTCATCTTTCAAAAACGCTACCGGGTTTTTACAGATCACCCGAAATACCCGTGCACTCACATAGCCAAATAAGAGGGCTGCAAGTATACCAATGGGCAACAAAAAATGGGCGGGTGACAATGTTATGCGGTATGCATAGGCTTCCAGCCATTGCTCGGAGGCGTAATAAGCTACGGTAAGACCAATAAGGATGGCCAAGGCAAAGAGTAGGGCAATCTCGCGGCTCACAAAGCCAAACAGAGCTTTCCTTGAAGCACCCAGAATCTTTTTGATGTTCAGTGCTTTGGTTTTTTGCAGGATCAATTGGTTTAAAACCCCAACCAAACCGATCAGACTGATAAGCAAGCTTACCAAACCTGCACCCAGTGCCAGGTCTGATTGCAATTTTTCAGACGCGTACTGGGCATGGAGCTGGTCTTCCAAAAAGCTGTAGTGCAGTTCAGCCCCTGGAAAAACCTCTTTCCAGATACTTTCTATTTGAGGCAATACGCTGGCGTAGGATACACCATCGGCCAGTTTCAGACTGAAATACCGCCCTATGACCGGATTGAGCATATAGGCCACCGGTTGAATGTTTTCTTTGAGCGATTCCTGGTTGAAGTCACGGATTACCCCTTTAACTGTATTGCCCACACGGTTGCTGAATAGATACAAGCGCTTGCCAATGGCCTCTTCGGGAGTACCCAGGCCCAACTGGCGCACGGCCTGTTCATTCAAAAGGACATTTTGAGCGGTATTGTCCTTGGAAAGATGGGCATAGAGCTTTTCCCCTGCCACTACATCAAAACCATAGAGGTCAATGTAATCCGCTTCGATCACCGCAGCGCTGACCATAGTTCTGGAGGAACTTTCAAACCCATGTGCCTGATAGGTTTTCCACTGTATGGCACTACCGGGTATGGCGGTAGAATTGGCCATGTACTTAACCTGTGGCATCCGGCTCATCTCTTGCTTAAAACGTTCGACCTGATAACGGATGGAATCGCTGTTTGCCAAAAGGGGCTTTTGAAGGATCATCACGTTGGAGGGGTCATAGCCCAGATTGTGGTGCTGTTGAAACTGAAATTGCCTTATGGTGGTAAAAGCAAACAGGATAAACCCAAGGGAAAGGGTGAGCTGCAATGCAGTAAAGACCTGCCCAAGGCGGTTTTTACCACTTTCTGCCAACAGGCTGGAGGGCCTGCGCGAAACACCCGCCTGACGATGTGCTGTGCGGCCTAACAAAAGCCCGTGCAGCAAACAGAAACCCAGCACGATAACGGCCAACCACAAAGCCTGTATATAGGTTAAGGGCATTCTTTCACCAAGCCCCAAGCGTGTCAAAAGTGATCCGGGCAAGCTGTACAACAGTCCCAATGACAGCAGCAATGCCACACCCATATGGGAAAGGTTGTAGCGCACAAAAGACCGGACAAAGTGCTGTTTTGATGCCCCCAGAATGTTGCGGATTGCATAACTTTTTAGCTTGCGCCTGTAGGCAGAAAAGCTAAATACTGTATAATTTGCCAGGGCAACCACCAGCACAAAAATTGCGGCCAAAGACAACATGCGGATGTTGCTTTGGTCTATCATGGGGTTTTCTTCTCCTATATCCCCATAAGTCAAATGCACCTGTTTTAAGGGAGTAAGCGATACCTGCATATTGTCCGTGGTTTTCAGGGCGGAGCGCAAGGTCTGTTCTACCTGATTTTGGAGTGCCGAGGGCGGAACATGTGAAGGCTTTAAAAGATAGAAAGCATAATAGGCACGGTCAAGATCAGTTGCGGTTTTAAAGGAATCCCAATTGTCGCTTTCTGACAAAGGCAAAATCATATCGAAAGAGAGGTGTGAATGCGTTTGATCTTCTACCACGCGGGCAATCTCAAAATCACCCTTTTTATCGACATGTAGAACCTGGCCTTCTACCTTGGTATGGCCAAACATGCGTTCGGCAAGCTCTTGGGTTACAATAATCTGGGAAGGTTTTATGAGTTGGGCATACCCATTGTTGGGCAACAGCAGGGACACCGCAGCGGGGTCTGCATATAGGCTTTTGCGCACAATGAACATCTGTTCGCCCAATCGGACATACAATCGGGAGGTTTCGGTCAATATCCGCCCCACCTTATCCACCGCATCGGGAGATTCTAAATTATACAAAAGCCCGGCAGGTAAGGCAGGGTGTTTTTTAAGCTGACCATCACTTTGGGTGGTCACCGATACACGGAAAATGTCCGATTGTTTGTCGAGGTGGGTATCATAAGTGTTGTGCCAGCTGACAGTGTTGAAAAGGATCAGGCCAACGATGAAAGACAGTGCCAGTAACGATGAAAGACAGTGCCAGTCCGGCCACAAGAAAGGTAGAATTAGGGGTGAGAAAACGCATAACTACAAGTTAATCAGATCATTGTATTGACACAAGAAAATAGCCATATATTTATACTAATCAAAAACAACAAGTCATGAATTATTCCATCACCGGGCAGCGTTTACTGTCCTGGCCTGCGCTTTTCTTAAGCGTTTTGTTGTTCTCTTCCTGTAATAAAAATGAAGTTTCTTCAGATCGGGAAGCACAGAAGTCTGCCATTGCCATGCAGGCCCCTGAAGGGTTTTTGGTACTGCAAAAGGAAAAGCAGCTTAAAGTGCGCTACCATGCTTATTTGACCGATCATTTTGTAAAAGCCGCAGAAAGAAGGTCAGAAATAATTTCTGAGGTGCCCATCTCGGGCCTGCGCTTAACTCAAATGGATATTATGGAAGGTGAGCAGATGAGTTATTTGACCTTCAACGCGGATTATGGAGACATCCACCTAAAGGCTGCTTTTCCCGTCTATAAGGATAAAAAAGGCGTTTACCTCTATGGTAGCCCTATAGAAGCAGGGATAGATTTCCGCAAGGCCGCCATGCTTGAATGCCCGTGTAACGGACACACCTGTGAGGGTTCCAACTGTTCGGAATGTATTTTCAGGAAAGACAATAATGACTGCATTACAGGTTGCTTGTGCAACCGCTCCCCTGGTGTTGGCCAATGCGATCATTCGGTAAGTACCTTTCCGCCCGGTGCTTGTGACCCGCAATAAAAGCAATTTTTAAATCATGCCCACATCCTGATTTGTATCAGGATGTGGTTTTTTTACAGATGGCTTGGTAAGTGTTTTATTCTAAAAGTCAGGATAAAAGATGTGCTGGTGATTTGAGCAAGGTTCACCTCGAAACTCATGCTACTCCATAGAGCCCAATGTCAACCAGATATGAACCCATACATATTCTGACCAAAATAACAGACGCACCTATAGCTTCTCTATATCCCCGGGTTATCATACGGTTACCCCGGCCTGACCATACCTCAGCCGTGCTTTGCTGTTGGTGAATTGTAACCCATTTTGTAATATCCCAACTGGTTGTTAAGGACTTCGATCTTTGGAAAAAAGTAAATTAGTCTGTGTATGAATTTATCGCTTGTGATAGATTCCTAGTTGAAAATCACGAACTTTGATTATTCATGGCAGGACTAATTTAGAGAATCGAACCCTCCAAAAACCAAACTTGAAAGTTTCATTGTTTTAGCTAATGGCTTTGAAACTAAATTTACCTACTCTTAAAAGTCTATGAAACCACTTCCTCTTCTCCACATCAAAAACATGGTTTGCCCCCGCTGTATTATGGCGATAGAAGGAGTATTGAAAGAGCTAAATATTGATTACAACAAAGTGACACTGGGCGAAGTAAGTCTGAACAAAGAAATCACTCTGAGCCAGCAAGTGGCCTTGAATAAAAAGTTACAAGCCCTGGGTTTTGAATTGCTGGAAAGCGGTAAATCCGCACTGATCTCCCGTATTAAAACCCTGATTGTGGAGCAGATCCACCATAAAAAGGAAAATCTACAGGTCAACTTTTCTACCTTTCTGTCCGATCAATTACACCATGACTACAGCAACTTGAGCCGCCTGTTTTCTTCGGTGGAGGGCGTTACCATTGAGAAATTCATTACTCGGCAAAAAACAGAGCGTGTGAAGGAATTACTTTTTTACAATGAAATGAACCTGTCTGAAATTGCTTTCCAAATGAACTATAGTAGTGTAGCACACCTTTCTGCCCAGTTTAAAAAGGAAACCGGTATGACCCCTTCTACATTTAAAAAATCCAAAAAGCCCGGCCACGCTTCATTAGATGCACTTTAATAACCTTAAGGTGCAGGACAACTACTTTTTATCTTTGAGAATAAGGCAAATGATAAAAAAAGATAAGCCTAGTTATTAAATAATAACTTTGACGTAGAATGCCAGAATTCCCTAAAGATTCGTTAACCAGATACTACCGTTTAATCAACCTTCTGGAGAACCTTGTAAATGAGATAGACAAGGAATACCCGAATGACCCACGATGGTTTCTTTTTTCCCTCAGGGTAAGTCGCAAGCTTCTTTTTCATTGCAAAGGCTTTTGCCTACATTCAGCTGACACTTTGTTTAATGAAACGTCTCAAAAAAATGAAGAAAATACTTTTGTTGATGTCCCCGCTCTTTTTGCCAACCTAAGACTTCAAATAGATTGTTATTCAACTTTTCATCACATATTCTTTGATGATGTAGATTGGGAAACCAAGCGTTTACGCTTTGACCTTTGGAGATATGATTCTCACGTACAAAGGATAAACCTTGAAATGGGAATCGAGTACGATCTACAACAATTAGAGGAATTGAAGTCTAATATTGAAAACAATTCCCTTTTCAAATCATATGAACCTCAAAAGCAGAATTTCATATTAGATCATGAAAGGCAGTTTGCTAATTGGAAATTCTTCCCATCTCGCTTATCAAGAAACGGACACAGGATATCATGGACTGAATTGTTCCAGCAAACTGGGATTAATCTGGAAGTAATGAACAGAGCTTATGGTTTTCTTTCAATGTATGTTCACTCAAATTTTTTTTCCGTTTGTCATTTGACCGAAATGGATAAAAGAAAATCATATAAAGCCCGGAATTTTGCTATTACCTTTTCCTCATTTTTATTATGTTTTGCGATTGATGACCTCGCTTCCAAATTTACATCCGGAAAGAAGTTTTTGGAAGAAATGAAAACACTAGACTTTGAGATTATTAGATCCTTTATTGATCAGGGACGGGTGAAAGAGAAGAATAAAAACTTCTTCTGATAAAAGGCATGATTATACGCGAATTGTAGAACTTCAGATTTATGGCTCATAGTTTTTCCGTTTGGAGAGAAAAACAAGCAGTCCAAAAACCAAACAATACTCCCCTAGATACCCCTTGACAAAATCATGTAATTCTTAAACAGGATTCTGTAACGGTGATTGCTGTGCCCTTTACCAAATTTGTGGTGTTCAATAAAAGCGAGATTACTATTATGAATACTATAGATATAAAGGCACTGGAAACCCAAAAGATAAAAGCAGTAAAACAGGCCTTTCCCGTAACAGGGATGACCTGTGCCGCTTGCGCTTCAAGCGTAGAATCTATCTTGGGTCATATCGAAGGGGTGCATGAGGCCAGTGTAAACTTTGCCAGCAGTTCTGTTTTGGTAGAGTATGAACCCTCCGTGACGTCTGCTGACCTGCGCAAAGCCTTACAATCTGTGGGCTATGATCTGATTGTAGATGTAGAAGACCCTTCGGCAGTGCAACAGGAACTACAAGAAAAGCATTATCAGGAGGTAAAAAAACGAACCATTTGGTCGGCCATTTTAACCTTGCCCGTATTCATTATAGGGATGTTCTACATGGATTGGGTGCCGGGACGATGGATTTCATTGGTGTTTACCATTCCGGTTTTGTTCTGGTTTGGTCGTAATTTTTTCATCAATGCCTTCAAGCAAGCCAAACATGGGAAAGCCAATATGGATACCTTGGTTGCGCTAAGCACAGGTATTGCCTTTATTTTCAGTTTGTTCAATACCTTATTTCCGGAGTTCTGGCACAGCCGGGGTATACATCCTCATGTCTACTACGAAGCGGCTACCGTAATTATCACGTTCATCTCTCTGGGGAAAGTGCTGGAAGAGAAGGCTAAATCCAATACTTCTACTGCCATCAAAAAACTGATGGGCTTGCAACCCAAGACCCTGAAAGTGATTGTGGATGGTGAAGAAGTGGAAATGCCTATAGCCTCTGTGCAAAAAGGTTATACCATCGTGGTTCGTCCAGGAGAAAAAATCCCTGTAGATGGTGAAGTGGCCGAGGGAAATTCTTTTGTGGATGAAAGCATGATCACCGGAGAACCTATTCCGGTGGAGAAAACCAAAGGTGAAAAAGTTTTTGCCGGGACAGTGAATCAAAAAGGTAGTTTCCGCTTTATTGCTGAGAAAGTGGCCGGGGAAACCCTACTCGCCCAGATCATTAAAATGGTGCAGGAAGCTCAGGGCAGTAAGGCCCCGGTGCAAAAGCTGGTCGATAAAATAGCTGGTATTTTCGTTCCCGTAGTCATGGCCATTTCAATTATCACCTTCATCACCTGGATGTTTATCGGTGGAGATGATGCCTTTACCCATGCGCTGCTTACTTCGGTGGCGGTACTCGTAATCGCTTGTCCCTGTGCATTAGGCTTGGCCACACCAACGGCTATTATGGTAGGTGTGGGAAAAGGAGCCGAAAACAATATCCTGATCAAAGATGCCGAAAGCCTGGAATTGGGACATAAAGTGAATGCTGTGGTATTGGATAAAACAGGTACCATCACAGAAGGGAAGCCGGTAGTAACCGATATCATTTGGGAAGATGAGGGTCAATCCGAAAAACTCAAACCCATACTGCTTGCAATGGAGTCGCAATCCGAACATCCGCTGGCAGAGGCTGTGGTTCAAAAGCTAAAGGAGGAAGGAATTAAATCTACAACCATTACCCGGTTTAACAGTATCACGGGGCGTGGTGTTGAGGCAATGTATGCAGATGACACGATGTTCTATATCGGTAATCAAAAATTGCTGACTGAACATAATATCAACGTCAGCAATGAACTTGACAAAAAAGCAAAAGCCCTTCGGGAAGAAGCTAAAACGGTTATCTTCTTTGCCAATCAAAATCAGGCATTAGCCGTACTGGCCATAGCTGATAAGATCAAGGAAACGTCCAGACAGGCCATTAAAACCCTTCAAGACAGAAACATTGAAGTGTATATGCTCACAGGGGATAATCAGCAAACCGCTCAGGCAGTTGCCAACCAGGTAGGACTGAAGCATTTCAAAGCAGAAGTGTTGCCCTCCGACAAGGCAGATTTTGTAAAAGAATTACAAGCTAAAGGCAAAATTGTGGCTATGGTGGGTGATGGTATCAACGACTTACATGCCCTGGCACAAGCCGATGTGAGTATTGCGATGGGGCATGGTTCTGATATAGCGATGGATGTAGCCAAAATAACCCTCATCACTTCAGACTTGCAGTCCATACCTAAGGCATTGAACCTTTCTAAAAAGACGGTTTTGGGTATCCGTCAGAACCTGTTTTGGGCATTTATTTACAACATTATCGGCATCCCAATAGCAGCAGGACTTTTGTATCCCATCAATGGGTTTTTGCTAGACCCAATGATTGCCGGGATGGCGATGGCTTTCAGTTCAGTATCGGTTGTGGCCAATAGCCTGCGGTTGAAGGCAGCTAAAATTTGATAGGGATGGAAAAGACGATAAAAAAAGCAGAGGTACACCTTAAAGGCTTGAAAGAGGGTACGATACAGCTAGAAGTATCTGAATCCCAAACTATTCTCACGAGTGGACTGGAAAAGGGACTCGAACTGCCTCATTCATGTAAGCAAGCCCTTTGTGGAAAATGTGCCGCCAAACTACTGGAAGGAGAGGTGTATATGAAGGCAAACTATGCCCTTAACGAAGATGAGCTTAAAGAATGTTCTGTATTGCTGTGTCAAAGCCTGCCCATGAGTGAATGCATCGTCCTGGCTTATACCTGATGGGTCAAAACTTCATAAAAAAAGAACAAAAATCTATAACGGTTGCCGGGGTTAGAACGGATAGATTTGAATCATTAAAAATCAGATAAAAATGGAAATACTAAAGTTTAAAACTTCGATAAAATGTAACGGCTGTTTAGAAAAAGTAAGCCCCCGCCTCAACGAAACGGAAGGCATTGAGAAATGGGAGGTTGATCTTAAAAATCCCGATAAGGTGCTGACGGTAGAAAGTGATGGAGCCACTGAAGGGCAAGTAATTTCTACACTCGATAAAATAGGGTTCAAAGCCGAACCCATTCACTGATTAATAACACTTAACAAATAGTATGATGATAGATGAAAAATGTATAGACGAGTGCCTGGCCTGTGTAAAGGCCTGCGAAATTTGTATTGACGGATGCCTCGGAGAAGGTGCTGAAATGGAAGCCTGTATAAGGGCCTGTCTGGATTGTGTTGACCTGTGTAGTGTGACCGCTAAACTGGAAGCCCGTAACAGCGCTTTTGCCCCAAAACTCAGAGCACTGTGTGTTGAAGTGTGTGAGGCCTGTGCTAAAGAATGCGAAAAACATGCCGATCATCACCGCCATTGTAAGGCCTGTGCGGAAGCGTGTCGTAAGTGTGCAGAAGCTTGCAGAAGTTAATGATTGGAAAAATTTAGCTAAAAGGGAGCCATCAATTGGCTTCCTTTTTAGTACGAGGGTTTCTACGTATTTAAACGGCCCTAAAAACTCCTTTTTAAGAATTTTTAAGTTGAACTTTGCAAACCTATTGCATTGATTTTGTCATAACTTTGCATAGTGCGATTCATATCAATCATATTATCTGTTTGGATTTTGGGTTTGTCAGCACTTCCATGTGCTGATAATCAATCAGCAGAAGGACATATTGAAGTAGCAATAAGTGATATAGGAGATAATCACGATCATAATTCTACTGAGGACTTATGTTCACCCCCTATGCTCGTGTCACTGCTGTCATAGCCACTTGGTAGTGTATCAATCATACAAATTAAATTCCCAGCCTCTTTCCTTCGAAGATCCGCTTACGGGTCATGCCTGCTCTCTGTCTGAAGGGTTTAAGGAATCCTTTTTAGAACCCCCGAAGGTTTAATATCAGTCTTTACCGGCCTTTTTTCTCCATGCAGTATTTACGCCTGGACGAGCCATCCTTTCTTTCTAACTGATATTAAATCATAATCAATGATCAATAAAATCATTTCTTTTTCCATAAAGAATAAATTCATCGTGGGTCTGCTCACTCTGGCGCTCATCGCCATGGGTATCTACTCCATGAACACGGTAAACCTGGGTTCCGTCCCGGACATCACAAATAACCAGGTGCAGGTGATTACAGTATCACCCAACCTGGCCACTGAGGACATAGAGCAGTTTGTAACCTATCCGGTGGAGTTGGCTATGGGCAATCTGCCCGGTGTAGATGAAATACGTTCCATTTCCAGGTTCGGGCTGTCAGTAGTCACCATTGTTTTTGAAGATGATATGGGGACCTACCTACCCCGGCAACTGGTGCTGGAAAAGCTGAATGAATTACAGGAGACCATACCTGAAAAATTTGGTAGCCCCTCAATGGGACCAATTTCCACTGGTTTAGGGCAGATCTATGAGTATACCATTCAGCCACAGGAGGGCTATGATTCACTCTATTCCCCCATGGAGTTGCGTACTATCCAGGAATGGATCGTAAAAAGACAATTGACTTTACTGGAGGGTGTAGTAGAAGTAAACTCCTTCGGTGGCTACATCAAACAATATGAAGTAGCGATCAATCCTGAGAAACTCAATGCAATGAATGTGAGTATCTCTCAGGTATATGATGCCTTAGCCAGAAATAATGTCAATACGGGAGGGGCATATATTGAGAAAAACAGGATGTCCAATTTCATCCGTGGCGAAGGGCTGATACGCTCACTTGATGATATCAGGAAAATCGTTATTAAAAATGAAAATGGAATTCCAGTTACGGTAGGAGATGTAGCCCGGAAAGTTCATTTCGGAAGTCAGGTGCGCTATGGGGCTTTCACCCAGGACGGAAAAGAAGCTGTTGGGGGAATAATTATGATGCTGAAAGGTTCCAATCCGAATGCCGTAATTCAGAATGTAAAAGAGCGAATGGAAGAAGTGCAGAAGTCACTTCCTGAAGGTTTACAGATCACACCTATTATTGACCGAAGCGATCTAATAGCAAGGACAACCGATACGGTAAAAACCAATCTGTTGGAAGGAGCACTGATCGTGATATTTGCCTTGGTCATCTTGCTGGGTAGTCTGCGTGGTGGTATCATCACAGCCACTACCATTCCACTTTCCCTCTTGTTTGCCTTCATCCTGATGAAGCAATTCAATGTTTGGGCCAACCTGATGAGTTTGGGTGCCATAGACTTTGGGATCATCATTGATGGCGCGGTCATTATTATTGAAGGGACGGTTTACGAGATCCAAAAGCGGATGCGGTCTGGTAAAATAAGGTTTGATCAGGGTGTTATGGACAAAGTAGCTTATGACGCTGGCAGCACCATGATGAGTTCGGCATTTTTTGGGCAAATAATCATTCTGATTGTTTTTGCACCTATCCTTTTTCTTACCGGTGTAGAAGGTAAAATGTTTCAGCCCATGGCCTATACTTTTGGCTTTGCTATGATTGGTGCCATTGTGCTATGCCTTACTTACGTGCCCATGATGTCGGCCTTATTCATGAAGCCCATCCAAAACAAAAAAAATGGATTTGGAAAGTTTGAAAGATGGTTAGAAAAAGTAAGTGACAAAATCATAGGAGGCATAGAATGGGCCTATTTGCCCTTACTCAAAGGCGCATTAAAGCTAAAAGCACTGGTTATCATTTCAGGAGTTATACTCCTGATAGCGGCAGGCTTCATTTTTTCGCGGATGGGTGGAGAATTCGTGCCACAGTTGGATGAAGGAGACCTTGCCATGCAAGCACTGATCAGGCCGGGTAGCTCACTTAGTGAGTCCAAAGAAGTATCAATAAAAATTGAAAATATACTTCTGGATAATTTCCCCGAAATAAAAACAGTTACTGCCCGGATAGGCGTGGCAGATATCCCTACAGACCCCATGCCGATGGATATAGCAGATATGTACCTGATCCTGGAAAAAGACAAGGAAAAATGGGTTACTGCTGAAAGTAAGGACGACTTGATCGCTGCTATTAAAGACAAACTGGATGAGCAATTAACAGGGGTGAATTTAGTATTTACCCAACCCGTGGAATTGAGGTTTAATGAACTACTCGAAGGAGTCAGGGAAGATATTGCTGTGAAGTTATATGGCGAGGATCTGGAAATCCTGGCTACCAAAGTACAGGAAATGGCCGAGATTATACAAACAGTTCCTGGTGCTGGTGATGTAAACCCTGAAAGAACTTCTGGCTTACCTCAAATGACTGTTCGCTATAACCGTGATAAGATCGCCCAATATGGTCTTGATATTCAAAAGGTAAATGAATATGTAAGTTCTGCGTTTGCCGGGGGAGTTGCCGGTGTCATCTTTGAAGGAGAAAAACGATTCGATCTGGTAATTCGGTTTGATGAGGCACATCGAAAAAGTATAGATGACTTGCGCACCTTATACATCGACCTGCCAGGTGGCACCCAGGTACCCATTAAAGAAGTTGCTGACATCAGCTACGTGCCCGGCCCCATGCAGATCTCACGGGATAATACCTATCGCAGGACGTATGTCGGGGTGAATACCAGGGGCCGTGATGTGGAGTCAGTTGTAAACGACATACAAGAAAAGCTAGATGCACAGTTAGACTTACCTCCGGGCTATTACATCACTTATGGTGGTGAGTTTGAAAACCTTGAACGGGCCAAAAGCCGGTTGCAGATCGTAGTGCCCATTGCACTCTTTTTGATTTTTGTGCTGCTGTATTTCGCCTTACAATCCTTCTCCCAATCCATCATGATTTATATCGCCATTCCCCTGGCGGCTATTGGTGGTGTGTTTGCCTTGTGGATACGGGATATGCCTTTTAGCATTTCAGCAGGTGTAGGTTTTATCGTGTTATTTGGAGTGGCCGTGTTGAACGGACTGGTACTCATCAACCGCTTTAATTCCCTAAAAAAAGAAGGCGTTACCAGTATTCGCGACCGGATTCTTACCGGCACCAAAGAAAGGATCAGGCCGATCATGCTTACAGCTACCACTGATATTTTCGGATTCTTACCGATGGCCTTTTCCGGGTCTGCCGGTGCGGAAGTACAGCGACCATTGGCTACCGTGGTGATTGGAGGAATGCTAACGGCCACATTGCTTACGTTGGTAGTGCTGCCGGTACTTTACATTTTCGTAGAAAGCAGAAATGACAAAAGGAAAAGCCTGAAAGGTTCTAGTGGCAATGTGATCGTTGCCCTGATGGTTTTTGGTGGACTTATTGGGTTACCCTCAATGGCTAATGCGCAGAAACAGCAACAAGACAGTTTACCGACTATTACACTGGAACAAGCCAGAAAACGTGCCCTAGAAAGCTATCCGAAAATCCAATCAGCCAGACTGGAAATTAAAAATCAGGAAGTTTTGAAGAAGACCGCCTGGGATTTTGGCAACACACAGGTTTTTACCGGAAAAGAAGAAGTAGGCAACGGTTCTGATGGAGTATATACAAAATTCGGCATCCAGCAACAACAGATAGATGTATTTGGAATAGCTCCAAGGGTAAAGCTGCAAAAGGAACGGGTAGCCCTGGCCGAGAAGGCACTTGACCTGTCCGTCATTGAATTGGAGCGTGAAGTAAGCCAGGCCTGGGGTATGGTATATGTCGCCAAAAACAACTACCAGGTTTATGAGCAGTTGGATTCAGTATTTACCGATATTGAAAGGGCCGCCAGGATTCGTTTAGAAACGGAAGCCACCTCCAAACTGGAATACCTCGCTACTTCTAACCAGGCCAACCAGGTACAGATACAAAAAGAGCAGGCTTACCGGGATTACCTGAGTGCCTTACAACGCCTGAACCTTTGGTTTGTCAACGATACCCTGTTTACTGTACCGGATGTTCCGACCAGTCAGTTGGATGAACCGCTAAACTATAGGGCTGATTCCCTGATGAATCATCCCTTGCTGAATATGTCAAAACAGCGGATTGATGTAGCAGAAGCTACTATAAAAGAAAGGCGCTCTCAATTTCTTCCTCAACTACAAGGCCAGTATGGCAGACAGCAGGTTGCCGGACAATCGGGATTTTATCAGTACCAGATAGGCATCAGAATCCCTTTGTTTTTTGGACCAAAGCTGGGAAGGACGCAGTCGGCCAAAATCCAGCGCGACATTGCCGGTCAAAACCTGCGACAAAACCAGTTGGAACTGAATACAGCCTATCAGGTGATGAAAGAGCAGTACCTGAAATGGCTTAACTCATGGAACTACTATAGAGATAAAGCACTTCCGTTGGCACAAGAGCAAAGAGCAGGGGCCATTTTGGCTTATCGCGAAGGCGCAATTGATTACGTCACCTTCCTGCAAAATATTCGCGATGCCATTCGCATAGAGGTAAACTCCTGGAATACCTTCGGTAATTACCTAAACAGTCGCTACCAACTGGAATACTACTTAAGAACATCAAACTAAAAATAAAGGGGTCATCAGATTTAAAAATAGAAGTACAATGAAAAAGCAAATCATATATATAGCAGCACTGGTACTTATAATATCAGTATTTACAGGTTGCGGAAGCAAGTCTACTGATAACACGGAAGATCCTTCTCATGAACATAAAGAAGGTGAAGAAGGACACAAAGAAGAGGGCGGGCATGGCGAAGAAGGAATGGCTGAACTCCACCTTTTAGACATGAAGTTTGAAAGTTTGAATATTAAAGTGGATACCCTGCCCGATAAGTCGCTTTCAGGAGTAGTGGAGGCTAATGGTCAGCTAGAGGTGCCACCACAGCATAAAGCCACTGTTACCGCCATATTGGGGGCAAATGTTACTTCTATCAAAGTAATAGAAGGTGATAAAGTAAACAAAGGCCAGGTATTGGCATACCTCTCACATCCAAACCTAACTAAAATTCAGACAGATTATGTACGGGCATACAGTCAGTTACAGTTTCTGGAGAAGGAAAATAAACGGCAAAAAAGGTTATACGAAGAAGAAGTGGGCTCCGGGAAAACCTATCAGCAAATTCAGGCGGACTACCAGGCTATGAAGGGAGAAGTAAAAGGTTATGAAGTACAGCTGAGACAGCTTAGCTTGAATGTAGAGAAAGTTCAGAGTGGAGATATCTATCAATATGTACCTGTAGTGAGTCCTATTGACGGTTACATCGAGAAAGTGGAAGTTCAGATTGGTCAGTATGTAGATCCTCAAAAAGGCATGTTTATGATTGTCAATAATGATCACATTCATGCTGATCTGATGGTCTTTGAAAAAGATATATATAAGGTAAAGAAAGGCCAAACTATATCTTTTACTGTAGAGTCAGTACCTGGTGCCACTTTAACCGCAAAAATATATTCGGTGGGTAAGCAATTTGAACAAAATCCCAAAGCAGTTCATGTGCATGCAGAGATAGATCAAAAAGAAGACTTTCTGATCCCGGGAATGTATATCAATGGTAAAATAAAAACCAGTAACAACTCTGTTAAAGCACTACCTGAAAGTGCTTTAATTGAAGAAGAAGGCAAGCCCTATATTTTTATAGTAGAAACACATCAAGAAGATGGAAAGACCGAATGGACATTTAGACCGATAGAGGTACGAACCGGTATAAGCGATGATGGTTGGGTAGAAATCAAGCTTTTGGAGTTTTTACCAAAAAACACCCAGGTAGCATGGAACAATGCTTATTACCTGATCTCTGAAATGAAGAAAGGCTCTACAGAGCATGGCCATTAATAAAGCTAGCTATGATAAAAGAACTAGAAGAAAATTTAAAGGTGCACAATATAAAACCCACTGCCATGCGGCTTTTGGTGTTGGAGTATCTCATGGATAAGGAGGCAGCTATTAGTCTTACTGATATGTATACGGAATTTGAGAAATCAGACAGAACTACCATCTACAGAACTTTGAAAGTATTTGAGGAAAATGGCATAATACATAGCATAGATGATGGTACGGGTGTGCCTAAATATGCCTTATGCGAAGATGGCTGCAAATGCGATATAGGAAGAGACTTACACCTGCACTTTCATTGTAGAATATGCGGACAAACCAAATGTCTCACCAGCTATAAAATTCCTAAAGTAGAACTGCCCCCAAAGCACATTGCTGAAGAGGCAAACTTAGTAGTAAAGGGAGTTTGTAACCATTGCTCTAGTTAAAACTAATTCAATGAAAAAACTACAGATAAAAATTCCCCTGATACTTCCCGAAGTGACTGATGAAAAAGACCAATGCGTAGAAAAACTCATCGAGCAACTTCAGGGTAAAAACGGGCTGGAAAAAGTGCATGTGGCTGATGTAACAGATAATGGTGTGCCACAGCTTTGCATTCATTATAACCACGAAATAATTTCGATTGATCAGATTCAAAAATTAGCTAAACGGGCTGGGGCTTCCATTATTGATAAGTACAGTCATCGATTAATCGAGGTGGAAGGGATTCGTCATACCCGTCATGCCAGAAAAATTGAAGAAGCACTCAATAGATTAGATGGAGTTTTACAGTCTTCAGTGTCTGCTTCTGGTATGATTGGATTAGAATTTGAAACAGTAAAAATAGATGAATCGGAAATCTTTAAATCATTACGTAAAGAAGGTTTGAACATTATTACCACAGAAGTGGAAGTCGAAAGATACATAAGAGAGACTGCCAGAGACGATGAACAAATGGGGCAAACTGAAAAAAAAGCGCATTCACATAAGGACGGAGAGAACCATGACCACTCACACGGTGGTATTTTCGGGAAAAATACCGAGCTGATCTTTGCCATCACCTGCGGGGTATTGCTCGGAATTGGTTTTGGTCTTTCATATGTGGAAGCTATCCCTTCCTGGGTGAGCTTAGCATTATACATTGCTGCATATTTCTTTGGTGGGTTTTTTACAGCTAAAGAAGCTATTCAAACAGTCGCCAAAGGTGGTTTTGAGATTGACTTCCTAATGCTGGTAGCAGCCATCGGTGCGGCTATTCTGGGCGAATGGGCAGAAGGTGCCTTGTTGTTATTTCTGTTCAGCATGGGGCATGCACTGGAACACTACGCCATGAACAAGGCTCGTAAGTCCATTGCTGCTTTAGCAGAACTCGCTCCTAAAACCGCATTGCTCAAGAGAAATGGAAAAACAGAAGAAGTCGGTATTGAGGAGCTGCTAATTGGAGACATCATTGTAGTGAAGCCCAACAGTAAGATTTCTGCCGATGGTGTGGTGGTAAATGGCAACAGTAGTGTGAACCAAGCTCCAATCACCGGAGAGAGTGTACCTGTAGATAAGACACCAGTAGATGATCCAGAAAAAGATTGGTCTCAGGAAAAAGACATAAAAGGCGAGAACTGCGTTTTTTCAGGCACGATCAACGGCAATAGTACATTGGAAATCAAAGTAATAAAAGTAGCCCAGGACTCCACGCTCTCGCGACTGGTGAAATTGGTCAATGAAGCCCAAACACAGAAGTCGCCTACTCAGCACCTTACCGATAAGTTTGAGAAATACTTTGTGCCTGCTGTTTTGGTACTGGTGGGATTGCTCAATTTTGCTTTTCTGGTGATTGACGAAACTTTTAGTGAAAGCTTTTACCGAGCTATGGCCGTACTGGTAGCTGCCAGCCCCTGTGCATTGGCTATAGCCACCCCGAGTGCAGTACTTAGTGGAGTAGCCCGAGCAGCCAAAAATGGGGTGCTTATCAAAGGTGGCCGCCCATTGGAAGATTTAGGAGTACTTACTGCCCTTGCTTTTGACAAAACCGGAACACTAACAGAAGGTAAGCCTAAGTTAACGGAAGTAGTAGCCCTGAGTGATGTAAAAGTAGAGGAACTATTGAAAATAGCAGTAGCGGTAGAGAACCTGAGTGATCACCCACTGGCAAAGGCCGTAGTACGTGATGGGAAAGAGCGACTGAAAGATGCTGACATACCTGAGGCGAAAGACCTAGAGGCAGTGCTTGGGAAAGGGGTAAAAGCTTCACTGGGAAGTAACAAAGTTTTCATTGGCAATCTGGACCTGTTTGAGTCGCTGGATGACAAGAAGCCATCAAAGGAAACAGAAGAAAAAGTAAGATCATTGGAATCTAATGGTAATACCACTATGTTGATCCGTCAAAATGACGACTACATTGGCATCATTGCTCTTATGGATACGCCCAGAAAAGAAGCAAAAAACACCCTGAAAAAATTAAAAAAACTTGGTATCAAGCGTATGATCATGCTTACCGGAGATAACCAGAAAGTGGCTGATGCGGTAGCCAAAGAAATAGGGCTTACGGATGCCTGGGGCAGCCTGCTGCCGGAAGAAAAAGTAGAAGCCATTAAGAAACTCAAAGAACAAGAATCTAAAGTGGCAATGATAGGCGATGGTGTAAATGATGCCCCGGCCATGGCGAATAGCACAGTGGGCATTGCCATGGGAGCTGCGGGTAGTGATGTAGCCTTGGAAACGGCCGATATTGCCTTGATGGCTGACAAGCTCGAAACATTACCTTTTGCGATTGGCTTAAGTAGAAAGGCCAAAAGTATCATTAAACAAAACCTTTGGGTTAGTTTGGGAATAGTAGCCTTGTTGATACCCGCCACGGTTTTCGGTTTTGCCAATATCGGTATTGCAGTACTCATCCATGAAGGCTCCACTTTGGTAGTGGTATTTAATGCGCTGAGGTTGTTGGGGTATAAGAGAAACTAAGGATTCTCTATTGCCCTCTTGAGGAATGTATTTAAGAATTTGCTTAAATAAGCAAATAAACTACCTTTGTAAGCATGGATCACAACTCTTGCGTAAGACAACAGGCAGACCCTGAACAAATAAACCGCTGTAAAGACAGGGTTTCAGAGCTTAATGACACATTCCATTATTTATCCAACGGACTGGCTTTGGTGGGTAACAATGTGAGGTTAAAAATCCTATACCTGCTTTACGAAGAAAAACGGCTTTGTGTCTGCGACCTGAGCGACATTCTTGGAATGAACATCTCAGCGGTATCCCAACATTTACGTAAACTGAAAGACAGAAAGCTCATTCAGACTGAACGGGAAGCACAAACCATTTTTTACTCTTTGACAAAAACTTACGAAGAATTGATGATCCCATTTTTCAAAATTCTTGATGAAAACCAAATATTGGAAACGATATGAGATCAAATAAAAAACTAGCCGGAGCCGGGCTCGTGACAGCTATTGCAGCTTCATTGTGCTGTATAACACCGGTCTTAGCCCTTATTGCGGGAACAAGCGGGATTGCTTCAACTTTCTCCTGGCTTGAACCATTTAGACCGTATTTAATAGGCCTGACGATTGTAGTCCTGGTTTTTGCTTGGTATCAAAAATTGAAACCCCGCTCCCAAGAAGAAATCGAATGTGCTTGCGAGGATGATGACCTGGCCGGCAAGGCAGGAAAACCTTCTTTTCGGCAATCCAAAACATCCCTGGGAATCGTTACTGTTTTTGCAGCACTCATGCTTGCATTTCCTCTGTATGCAGATGTTTTCTATCCAAAGTACAATAAACAAATAATGGTTGTTGACAAGGCGGATATACAAACCATTGAGTTTACAATCAGCGGCATGACCTGCAACGGGTGTGCAGAACACGTAAAACATGAAGTGAACAAACTTGACGGAATAATAGCAGTCAATGCTTCCTACGAAAATGGAAATGCAATTGTCGAATTTGACCAAACAAGGGCCAGCAACATACAAATTGAAAAGACAATTAACTCAACTGGCTATAAGGTTACGGGCCAAAAGCAGAAGAAACCATTAACCTGTTCGCAATGGCAATGAACGCTGGCTTGAAAACCAGCCAACTGAAAAACATGGTGTTCTCTTACCCAACCCTTGCTTCCGACATATCACATATGGTTTAAAAAAAGCTTATAGAAAAATGAAGGTCATCTTAAAATCAAAAATCACTTGCCCAAACTGCGGGCATCAAAAAGTAGAGGAAATGCCAACTGACGCTTGTCAATTCTTCTATAAGTGCGAAAGCTGTAAAACCGTTCTGAAACCAAAGCAAGGGGACTGCTGTGTATTTTGCAGCTATGGTTCGGAAAAATGTCCACCAATTCAGCAAGACAAGAGTTGTTGCTAAAAATACTATGAAAAAAAGCACTTTCATTATCAGCAAAATGGACTGCCCTTCTGAAGAGCAAATGATCCGCATGAAGCTGGAACCTTATAGCGATGTAAAGCAGCTTTCGTTTGATATTCCCAATCGTAAACTGGAGGTATATCATACTGAGGAAGTAGAAAAGATCCATCAAGCCATCAGTGATCTCAAACTCAACGACCGCCTGAAAAAAACCGAAGAGGCGGAACTGCCCTTGGCCACTGATGATTCCAAACAGCGAAAAATACTCTGGTGGGTGCTGGTCATCAATTTCAGCTTCTTTGTAGTAGAGATGACCACCGGATGGATATCCCGTTCCATGGGCTTGATAGCCGATTCACTGGATATGCTGGCAGATTCCATCGTCTACGGCCTGAGTTTATTGGCTGTAGGTGCGGCCATGTCTCGCAAGAAAAAAGTAGCCAAGATCAGTGGTTACTTCCAAATGGGGTTGGCACTATTGGGCTTTTCAGAAGTATTGCGAAGGTTTTTCAGCGAAAGCGGGACACCTCTGTTTCAATGGATGATTATCATATCAATACTGGCTCTCATAGGCAACCTGGTTTCACTCTGGCTGATCAATAAAGCCAAAAGTGATGAAGCTCACATGCAGGCCAGTGCCATATTTACTTCAAACGATATTATTGTGAATGGTGGAGTGATACTAGCCGGGGTGCTGGTTTACTGGCTGGATAGCAAATGGCCTGATCTGGCCATTGGTGGGATTGTGTTCGCCTTTGTGATGCGCGGGGCACTAAGGATTTTGAAGTTGGCTAATTAAAAGAGATCCGATCTTAAGTTTTGAGTCTCTCCAATGCTTCCGGTACTTATCAGGATTACGCTCTTTCAACCTCTGTAAATCTCATTAAACCAAACGGATGTAGGGACACAGTAACGACAATCAGGGCACAAAAACCATAACTTCATAACATTTAAACAAGATTTCATAAACTATCCGCCTTTAGCTTGTTGTACATTTGTTCTTAATGAACAAAATACTCTCCATAACATTAGCCCTTATGCTGCTGCTAAGCAACATAGGTTATACTATGGCTACCCACTATTGTGGTGGGGAAGCTGTGGAGAGTAAGTTAATGTTAGTGAAGCACAATCTGGATTGTGGTATGCCTGACATCGAACAAGGGTGTGAAGAAGACATGCCTAATGGTCACCAATTTAGCTCCAAACCCTGTTGCCAAAACGAATACCAGACCTTCCAGATAGAAGACACCTTTAAAACCCCGGTAATACAGGCCTCCCCCAACTGGATGTTTGTATCCGCCTTTGTGCAGACTTTTTTAAACCCTGCGCTTTATACCCCCACCTCATTACCTCAATACAGGAATTACAGCCCTCCACTGCCGAAACAGGATATCCAAGCCCTTTTCCAGTCTTTCCTGATTTGATTTAATACTATTTGATTTCCCTGTGTGCCAATCTCAGAAAAGGCACAGCTTGTCCCGACACTTCGGACTCAAATCAGTACTTCATCAAATTATCGTTTAAATGCTCAATAAGATCATCAAATATTTTCTGGAGAATAAGCTTGTCACCCTGCTTATTCTTATTGGTTTCATTGCCTGGGGTATCGTTACCGCCCCCTTCGGCTGGCAGGTAGGGGCTTTGCCTTCCGACCCCGTGCCCGTAGATGCCATCCCCGATATTGGCGAAAACCAGCAGATCGTTTTTACCCAGTGGCAAGGACGCTCTCCACAGGACATCGAAGACCAGATCTCCTACCCCCTGACTACTTATTTACTGGGAATACCCGGAGTGAAATCCATTCGTAGCTCCTCCATCTTCGGCTTCTCCAGTATCTTCATTATTTTCAGTGAAGACGTAGAGTTTTATTGGTCGCGTTCCAGAATACTCGAGAAACTGAGTTCCCTGCCTTCAGACCTCTTGCCGGAAGGCGTACAACCGGCACTTGGACCCGATGCCACGGCTTTGGGTCAGGTGTATTGGTATACCATTGAGGGGCGCGATAAAGAGGGAAAACCTACTGGAGGTTGGGACTTGCATGAGATTCGCACCGTACAGGACTTCTACGTGAAGTATGGACTGAATGCTACTGAAGGTGTGTCCGAAGTAGCCTCCATCGGTGGTTTTGTCCAAGAGTACCAGATAGATGTAAACCCCGATGCTCTCAAAGCCTACAACATTCCGTTGCATAAAGTAATGCAGGCCGTGCAGAAGTCTAATAAAGATGTAGGTGCCAAAACCATTGAGATCAACCAGGCGGAATACTTGGTACGTGGCCTGGGCTACATCAAAAAAGTAGAAGACATTGAAAAGGCTGTAGTGGCCGTGCAAGAACAACGTACCCATTCGCATTAAAGATATTGGGGTGGTTTCTCTGGGACCTTCCACCCGAAGGGGACTGCTGGATAAAGATGGTGCAGAGGTAGTCGGAGGAGTTGTGGTGGCTCGCTATGGTGCCAACCCCCTCCTGGTTATCAACAACGTCAAGGATAAGATCAAAGAAATTGCCCCCGGACTGCCCAAGAAGATATTGGCAGATGGCCGGGAGAGCCAGTTGACCATTGTACCCTTTTACGACCGTTCCGAACTCATTTATGAAACATTAGGAACTTTAGAGGAAGCTTTGTCACTGGAGATCCTGATCTCCATCCTGGTCGTGATCGTAATGGTGTACAACCTCAGGGCATCCCTGCTCATTTCCAGCATTCTGCCCATAGCCGTATTGATGGTCTTTATTGCCATGCGCTATTTTGGAGTTGATGCGAACATCGTTGCTTTATCTGGAATCGCCATTGCCATTGGTACGATGGTAGACCTGGGCATCATCCTGTCCGAAAACATTATTAAGCACATAGATGAAGCCCCACCCGGGCAAAAGCTTATAGATACCATCTACAAAGGTTCTACGGAAGTAGCCACCGCCATACTTACAGCCGTTTCTACCACCATCGTCAGTTTTATCCCGGTGTTTACCATGCAGGCAGCCGAGGGTAAGTTATTCGGGCCATTGGCCTTTACCAAAACCTTTGCGCTGATTGCCGCATTGATCGTATCCTTAATCATTTTACCAACCCTGGCGCACTGGTTTTTTGGAACCCGCATCAAAAATAAGTCCATTGCAAAATGGGTGAATGTGGCCTTATTGGCGATTGGCCTGCTCGTGCTTGTTCCCGGGTACTATTGGGCAGGTATTATTCTGGTGCTCTACGGTCTGGCTGGTATCCTGAAAAACCGTTACCCTGAAGATCATACAGACTCCCGAAAATGGTATGTGAAAATTATTCAAAAGGCCGACCTCATTATTGTAGTGCTGGCTACTACCTGGCTCTTGGGCAAGTACTGGCTACCACTTGGGGCGGGCAACAGCTTATGGGTCAACGTACTTTTTGTTGCCTTATTGGTAGGATTGATCTTAGGGTTGTTTACGCTTTTAGAACATTTCTACAAACCCATTTTAAAATGGTGTCTGGATAATAAGGTCAAATTTCTATTGATCCCCAGCTTCCTGATCCTTTTAGGCGCTACTACCTGGATTGGCTTTAACAGCATTTTTGGTTTCGTAGCCAAAGGATTGGATACCGTGGGCTGGAATATACGCCCCACCAAAGTATGGTCAGGCCTGACCCATAGCTTTCCGGGTGTTGGTAAAGAATTTATGCCCTCGCTCAATGAAGGCAGCTTTTTGCTAATGCCCACCTCCATGCCTCATTCCGGAATGGAATACAACCGCAAAGTAGTAGGGCAACTGGACATGTTATTGACCAACATTCCTGAAGTAGACCTTACCGTGGGTAAACTCGGCAGGGTGGAATCAGCCCTTGATCCCGCCCCGATTTCCATGTATGAGAACATCATCAACTACAAACCGGAGTATATGCTCAATGAAAAAGGGCACCGGGTCAGGTTTAAGGTAGATAAGGACAATCGCTATATCCTTAGCAGCGGTGATAGCCTTAGCAATGAGGAAGCTATAGGGCGGGGTGTCACAGTAGAAGAACTCATACCTGATAATAATGGAAATTACTTCCGCAACTGGCGACCCTCCATTCAATCTCCTGATGACATCTGGAAGGAAATTATCAGGGTTACCAAAATACCAGGCGTTACCTCTGCACCCAAGCTACAGCCCATTGAAACCCGGCTGGTGATGCTCCAAACCGGAATGCGCGCCCCGATGGGTATCAAGGTGTATGGCCCCGACCTGAAAACCATCGAAAATTTTGGAATGCAACTGGAAGGGATATTAAAGGAGATACCTTCGGTAAAGGCCGAAGCCGTATTTGCTGACCGTATTGTAGGCAAGCCCTATCTGCATCTCAATATAGACCGGGACGAGATTTCGCGCTACGGCTTAAATGTAGAGGATGTGCAGCAGACGATAGAAACCGCTATCGGAGGCATGAAAATAACCTCTACCGTAGAAGGCCGGGAACGTTTCCCTGTACGGGTACGCTATCCGCGTGAATTGCGGGACGACCCCGCTTCCCTGGGCAAGATCTTAATACCTACACCTACAGGGGCACAAATCCCCATCAGTCAGGTGGTCGATTTTGAATACATACGTGGCCCTCAGGCCATTAAAAGTGAGGAAACCTTTTTAGTGGGTTATGTGCTGTTTGATAAAAGGGACGGATACTCGGAGGTTGGAGTAGTTAATGATGCTCAGGCTGCAATTCAGGATAAAATAGACAGAGGTGATTTAGCAGTTCCTGCCGGCATCAGCTATAAGTTTTCTGGCAGCTATGAAAATCAGGTTAGAGCGGAGAAAAGACTCTCCATCATCGTTCCGCTGGTTTTGGCGATTGTCTTTCTGATCCTGTATTTCCAGTTCAAATCGGTGACAACCTCCCTCATGGTGTTTACGGGGATCGCTATGGCCTTCAGTGGTGGCTTTATCATGCTTTGGTTCTATGGGCAGGGCTGGTTTGCTGATTTCTCTGTCTTCGGCACCAATATGCGGGACCTCTTCCAGATGCACACCATCAACCTCAGTGTAGCTGTTTGGGTAGGGTTTATCGCCCTTTTTGGCATTGCCACCGATGATGGAGTGCTGATCGCCACCTACCTGGATCAGAGCTTCGGGCGCAATCGACCGACCAATTTAAAAGAAGTACGAGAGGCAGTAGTAGAAGCAGGATTGCGCAGGATACGGCCAGCTTTGATGACCGTTTCCACTACCATGATCGCATTGTTGCCGGTATTAACATCAACCGGACGTGGAGCGGATATCATGATACCGATGGCGATTCCATCCTTTGGCGGGATGGCCTTTGCGCTGGTGAGTATTTTCATTGTTCCCGTGCTCTACAGTATGAGAGAGGAGCGAAAATTTAAAAAAACACAATCATGAAATCAGTTGTAAATATTATCATACTTGTGCTGCTCGGAAACACTGTGGGCTATGCCCAAACACTGGACGACTATTTCAAAATAGCAGCCGAGCACAACCCGGGCTTACAAGCCAAATACAAGGACTTTGAAGCTGCATTGCAACGGGTGCCACAGGTGAGCAGTCTGCCCGATCCCACCTTTTCTTTTGGCTATTTTATATCTCCGGTAGAAACAAGGGTAGGCCCACAACAGGCTCGGTTTTCCCTTACCCAGATGTTTCCGTGGTTCGGGGCGCTAAAGGCGCAGGGCGATGCTGCAGCGTTAATGGCAGAGGCGAAATACCAATCTTTTGTGGATGCTCGGAATCGACTGTATTACCAGATGGCGGCTGCCTACTACCCGCTATACGAATTGCAGGAGTGGAAACGGATTGAACAGGAGAACATTGACATCCTTAAATCCTTCAAGACCATTGCCAACGCAAAGTTTGAGAACAGCAATGGCACTATGGTGGACGTGCTGCGGGTGGATATCATGCTCAAAGATGCCCAGACCAGCCTGGACATACTCAACAATAAGGAAAAGCCGCTGCTGACCGGGTTTAACAAACTGCTCAACCGGGACGAAGACAATCAGGTGCTTATAATGGATTCACTGGGCATAGAAACTTTACCCGATCACTTCCGAAAGGATTCCCTGCTCACCAACCACCCGGCTTTAAACGCACTGGATTTACAAATAAAAGCCAGTGCAGCCCGTGAGCAGGTAGCTCATAAACAAGGTTTGCCCCGGCTGGGCATAGGGCTGGATTACATGATGGTGGGGGAAAGAACCGATGCCGATGTGCCCGATAATGGCCGGAATGCCCTGATGCCTATGTTATCTGTCAGCATTCCGATTTTCAGAAGTAAGTACAGGGCTTCGGTAAAAGAAGCGCAACTGATGCAGGAAGGCTACACTTTGCAAAAGCAGGAGTATACCAATAACCTGACTTCGGGCTACGAGATGGTTTGGTTCCAAATACAACAGCAATCCGATCTGATCGCTTTGTACGTGCAACAGACCCTGGAATCGGAACAGGCGCTTAACCTGCTGTTTTCGGCCTATGCCAACTCAGGGCAGGAATTTGAGGAAGTGCTACGGATGCAGCAGCAACTGCTGAAATATGAAAAAATGAAAGCCACGGCACAGGTGCAGTACCACATAGCCCTGGCCCAGCTTAACTATCTAACGGCAAAAACATATTAAGATGAAAATCAATAGAAAAACAATTATCGTCATGCTACTCACACTGGTCACCGGTCTGTTGATGGGGTGGCTGATCTTTGGTGGCTCGTCTGGCCAAAAAATGGAAGAAGACCACCAACACACCAATGAAATAGCAGGCGAAACTATATGGACATGTTCTATGCACCCGCAGATCAGGCAAAACGAGCCGGGAGATTGCCCAATTTGTGGCATGGACCTCATCCCTCTTGAAAATGATGATAACCAGGAACTTGACCCGATGGCCATATCTATGTCAGCTACGGCCATGCAACTGGCCAGTGTCAGTACTGCTATAGTAGGCACTACTGCCCCTGTGAAAAGTGTAAGGCTCAATGGCAAGATACAGGAAGATGAACGGCTGGTATTTTCTCAAACCAGTCATATTCCTGGCAGGATAGAGCAGTTAAAGGTCAATTTTACCGGGGAATACGTGCGCAAAGGTCAGGTGATCGCCTCCCTTTACTCTCCCGAACTCGTTACCGCCCAGGAAGAGCTTTTTGAAGCCCAAAAGATCAAGGCCACCCAACCCGCTCTCTATCAGTCCGCTCGGGAAAAACTTAAAAACTGGAAACTTTCCGAAGCACAAATAGAGGAGATACTGGAGGAGGGAGAAACCAAAGAACAATTTCCGATTGTAGCCGATGTATCCGGTTATGTCATCAGCAAAAATGTCAATCTGGGCGATTACATCCGTAAGGGAGAGGCCATTTATGAAATTGCCGATTTGTCAAAAGTATGGGTATTGTTTGATGTGTATGAATCGGACCTGGCCTGGATAAAAAAAGGCGATAAAGTCAATTTTACTGTAGCCTCTCTGCCCGGTCAGGAATTTAACGGCACCATCAGCTTTTTAGACCCGGTTATTGATCCTAGAACCAGAGTAGCCAAAGCCCGGGTGGAAGCAACCAATAAAGGCAATACACTTAAACCAGAAATGTTTGCCAGTGGTATTGTACAGGCAGCACTTGAAAATAAGGCGAATACCCTGATTGTACCCAAATCGGCTGTGATGTGGACAGGCGAACGCTCGGTAGTATATGTAAAAACACCTTCCGCCAAGGGCATGCACTTTATGATGCGGGAAGTGGTACTTGGGCCTGAGTTGGGTGAAGGTTTTATTATTAAGGAAGGGATTGAACTGGGTGAAGAAATTGCCGTACACGGTACCTTTAGCATAGATGCAGCCGCTCAACTCGCTGGCAAGCCCAGTATGATGAATCCGGAAGGCGGGCCCGCCATGACCGGGCATAACCACGGAGGTAGCGAAATGCCTTCCACAGCAAGTCCTGTAAAGCCAAAAACAGTGCAATCATTTACCATCGATCAAAAAGCAAAAAAGTCCCTGCGGCCACTTTATACCACTTACCTCGATTTCAAAAACGCATTGGTAGCGGATCAACTGGTTGAAGCGAAACAGTATGGTGGCCAGTTGGCAACAGCTATTGAGAAAGTAGATATGGCCTTGTTTACCGGAGCGGCACACAATGCCTGGATGGAATACAGCCGCACACTGAAAAAAGCCCTGGAACATCTTCCGCATTTTAAAAGCATGGAAGAAATTCGGGGTGCTTTTCAACAGGTGTCCGAGGGAATGATCAATTTAACCCGATCCTTTACCCCGTTTGACACACCTCTTTATATACAGCATTGTCCAATGGCCGATAGCAACAAAGGGGCGGATTGGCTGAGCATTAAAGCTGAAATCAAGAACCCCTATTTCGGGGAAGCAATGCTGACCTGTGGAGAAATAACCGACACTATTAAATGAAAGACTGTTGTAAAACAGGGGATGAAATGCCCCAGTCAAAATTTGGAATATGGGCGAAACGCATCACCTGGGGGCTTGTAAGTCTACTGGTTGTGGTAATCGCCCTGATGCAAATTTTTAATCTCTAATCGAAATGTTTAATCCCGGCCTGACACTGAGCAGGCCACAAAATCAAGTAAAATGAAAAAAACAACCCTAATCGTTTGCATGACCCTGATAAGTTGGGGAGCCTTTGCACAACATGATCACAGCAATCATGATGACAAAAAGGAGATGGATCAGAAGGCTGAACCCACCTTCAAAGACAAGAATACAGGTATAGCCTACGGTCATTATATTCATCTTAAAGAAGCACTGGTGGCCTCGAAGACGGATGAAGCCAAAAAAGCGGCCACAAAACTGGAAGCTTCTTTAGGCACGGTAAGCAAAGGAGAAAAGGCAAAGACAGAAGCAGCAAAAGTAAGTGCTGCCAGCACCTTGGATGCTCAACGTAAAGCTTTTACGGCACTGAGCAATGAAATGGCCACTCTGGTGAAAGGCAGTACACTTACTTCGGGAGAAGTGTACCTGGAGTATTGCCCCATGGCTAACAAAAATACTGGAGGTTATTGGCTTTCCAACCAAAAGGAAATCAAGAACCCCTATTTCGGTGATCGGATGTTGAAATGTGGAAGTGTAAAGGAGATCATCCATTAGATCATGGAAGCGCTACTTCCCGACTGGGCACCCAATCTACACCCACTGATCATTCACTTTCCCATTGTGCTGTGGGCCGTAGCGGTTTTGGCCGATCTGACCTCCCTGTTCTCCGGTAAAAGCTGGCTGAAACATATGGCAGTGGCACTTTATACCCTGGGGGCACTGTCCGCTTTGGCTGCCTATTTTAGTGGAGAACAGGCTATTGACGGAGTATCCGTCCCCATGCAGGGCGAGCTTACTGCCGGTAAGCATTCTGACTGGGGCCATTACACCCTGTATTTCTTTGGGGGCTATACCCTCATCCGCCTTCTCTTTTTATGGAAAAAGTGGGATAAAAACAAATGGGTGGCCATTGCACTGTTTACACTGGGCACAAGTGGTCTGGGCATAGTAGCCAAAACAGCCGACCTGGGTGGGAAGCTGGTATACAAATATGGAGTAGGAATCAAAAAATAAATCTTTAAATCAATAATATCATGAAGAAGTTACAAGTAGTGTTTTACGCAATTGTTTTTATTGGGGGCACCATGGTTTTTACCGGCTGTTCACAAGGAAAACAAGAAGAACAATCAGAAGAAGAAAATCACGATGAAATGATGGGTGGAGAGGATCTTCATATGGGGGGCGAAGACCATTCTGGAGATGACCATTCTATGAGCATGGAAACCGGGGAGGATAAAACATGGACACCCAGCGGAAATGGTGCCGAGCTTATGCGGTCAGATTTTCACTTTTTGGCGGGTGCTGCAACAAACATAAAGCCTGAAGTTAAAAATGCAGAGGGAGCCATGGTGCTTGAATTAACCGCAGATGGCACACCAACGGCCTTTGTTTTTCATAATCAATACGATAATGTAGGAATGATCGCCACCCTTAAAAAACTCGATTTTAAAGGGTCTGTTAAGATAATCCATCACGCCAAAGACCTGTCCAACTATGAGTTTGTAGCCATTGATGGAGCCAATATGAAACTGGGAAGGGTAGTAAACGGCAAGGAAGAAGTATTTGATGAAAGTAACTTTGAGGCTGGTTCCGGCTGGATGCCGTTAAAGGTTACTGCCGCAGGTACTCATTTTAAAGGTTATATGGGCGACCAGACCATTACCCACGGACATGGCGATAAAATGGAAAAAGGTTTTATAGGCATAATGCTGGAAGGCACCGGCAAGGTGCAGCTAAAGTCTATTGAAACAGCCATTCTTGAAGATGAATAAGTAACAGATAAGAGATCACAACTCCCGTGTAAAATATGGGAGCTCATTATACTTTCTAAAAAATTATTTAAAAATAAACCTATGAAAAAGCTTTACACAATAGTAATTACCTTAGTTCTTTTTGTTTCATCGTTTACTGCCTTTGGCCAAAATGACCAGCAGCAGGTAAAACAGGTATTAAATGCCTATAAAACAGGAGTTGAATCTTTAAAAACAACTGACTTAGCAAACCTTTTTATGGAAAATTCTCAGGTATTTGAATCCGGTGGAGTCGAAGGTACTTTTAATCATTATCTGGATCATCATCTCGGGCCTGAACTCAAGGCTTTTAAGTCCTTTAAATTCAATGATTACAGTGTGGATGTAATTGTAGATGGGGATTATGCTTTTGCTACTGAAGCATACACGTACAGAATTGAGTTGGCAAAAGGAGAAAGGGTGATTGAGAAAAAAGGAGTAGCTACCTCTGTTTTAAAAAAAGTAGATGGCCAATGGAAGATCATGAAAACCCATAGTTCCTCAAGAAATAAATAACATAAGACAATTAATCTTAGCCGCTACAGAATCTCTACGAAATAACACAATAAGGAGAAAATAAGCATGATACATACCTATTGTAAATCCATTGTAATACTCTCTTTTTTACTTTTTAGTTTTTCTGCTTGGGCGCAGATGGATACCTCTACGTATACTATCACTCTCCGGCAGGAACGTGTAAACATAGGAGGAAAAGAAACCACTGGTATGACAGTAAACGGTGGTATTCCAGGCCCTACGCTTCGTTTTAAAGAAGGTGGCTATGCCGTTATCTATGTAAAAAACGAAATGGATGTGGAGACCTCCGTCCACTGGCATGGATTACTATTACCCAATTTTTACGATGGAGTGCCCTATCTCACCACTCCGCCCATCAAACCCGGGGAAACACAGAAATACGAGTTCCCACTTATTCAGTCAGGTACCTATTGGTATCATTCCCATACCATGCTGCAAGAGCAAAGCGGGGTGTACGGCTCCATTATTATAGATCCTAAAGAAGAAACCCTGGAATACAATAAGGAATTAGTAATGGTGCTTTCCGATTGGCCACACCAAAAGCCCATGAACGTATTGCGCAACCTCAAGCGGGGCAATGAGTGGTACAACATTAAAAAAGGAACGGCCACTCCGCTGAACCAGGTAATAGCCCGCGGTGGTTTGGCCGCACAGCTCAATTTTTGGAAGCAGCGTATGGAAAGTGCCGATATAGCCGACATCTATTATCCCGCTTTTCTCAACAATGGGCAGGAAAGTCAGGAATATTCACAGTTCCAACCCGGTGAAAAAGTACGCCTGCGTATTATTAACGGGGCAGCCTCCACACAATTCTGGATGACCTTTGGCGGAGGAAATCCCTTGCTGGTAGCGGCAGATGGGCTTAATGTAGTGCCCGTGGAACGGAATAAAACCTTCATCGCCATTGCCGAAACCTATGATTTTATCATCACCATTCCCGACAGCGGAAAAATAGAATTCCGCGCTACTGCACAGGATGGTTCCGGTTATTCTACGGCCTATATCGGAAAAGGAGATGTACTACCTGCCGCTGAAGTACCCCGACCCGATAAGATCGGGATGATGATGCAAATGGCGCAAATGGATATGCGCATGGGTGCCCCTGCCATGAAATACAGACCCGGCAAAGAAGAACCCTACGAGCTCATGCAAAACTGGGGCATGCAGATGGACGGTGAAATGAAGGGGATGGATCATTCTAAAATGAAACAAGACACCACCCAAAAGATGGAAATGGAAGGCATGGATCACTCCAAAATGGACCATGAAAAGCAGTCTGAACCAGCAATGAAAATGGAGAAGGAAGATGCCTCAATGACCGGTATGGGGATGTTTTCAGAATACAATTACAATTACCTCCAATCCCCCGAACCCACTGATTTTGCAGAAGATAAGCCACGTAAGGAAGTGTTGCTCAACCTCACCGGGAATATGTGGCGCTACATCTGGAGTATGAATGGGGTGCCCCTGTCCGAAGCCGATAAGATCAAGATCGAAAAAGGCGAAGTGGTGCGTATTACCCTGAACAACCTCACCATGATGCACCACCCCATGCACCTGCACGGCCACTTTTTTAGGGTGATCAACGAAAACGGAGATCGCTCTCCGCTCAAACACACCGTAAATGTGCCCCCCATGCAAAAAACCGTCATTGAATTTGATGCCAATGAATCCGGAGACTGGTTTTTTCACTGCCATGTACTCTACCATATGATGGGCGGTATGGCCCGGGTGTATAGCTACGATACCCCCCGTGACCCGCGCATGAAACCCTTTCCACTTTCTAAACTCATCCATGAAACCGATCAGTACTATAGCTGGGGCATGGCCGATGTGGCCTCGCACATGACTGAGCTCAACCTGGTAACCTCGAATACCCGCAATCAATTTAACCTAAATGCCGAACTGGGTTATAATGAAAATATGGAAGCCGAATTTACCTACGAGCGCTACCTCTATGATTACTTCCGGGTATTTGCCGGGGTAAACATGGAAAACGAAATGGAAAACAGCCTGGAGGAGATATCCACCACCGCTATTGCCGGTATCCGCTTTTTCACTCCTTATATGTTTAACCTGGATGTCAGAATGGATAACAAATTAAGGCCTGAGATTAGGATAAGCCGAGAGATCATGATCTTCCCCCGCACTGCCATTTTTGGTAATTATGAATATCAGGCAGATTTTGGCTGGGTGAATGAACTTACCGAAGAAGGAACGGGTGCCCCATTGGATTTTAAGGGAGAAACTACCTGGTCAGCCGGGCTCGAATATTTTCTTTCCAGAAACTTTTCTCTAATGGGAAGCTATGACAACCGCTTTGGGGCGGGAGGAGGCCTCTCTATCAGATTTTAACAAACTGACTTAAATAAATAATATCCACATGAAATATTACTTCGAAAAAACATTGAAAGACACTGGCTTCGAAGAAGCCATTGAAAAAGTAACAGACGCCCTGAAAGTGGAAGGGTTCGGTATCCTTACCGAAATTGACGTAAAGGAAACCCTGAAGAAAAAGCTGGACGAAGATTTTCGTCCCTATAAAATTCTGGGTGCTTGCAATCCTCCCTTTGCGCACAAAGCCCTGCTGGCCGAAGATAAAATTGGTGCGATGCTGCCTTGCAATGTCATTGTACAACAAACTGAAAACGGTGTGGAAATAGCAGCCGTAGACCCGGTAGCCTCCATGCAGGCTGTGGAAAATAAAGATTTAGAGGGAATAGCTAATGAAATACAATCGAAATTGAGAGCAGCGATCGATAGCCTATAGCAAATGCCAAGCGCTAGTAAGCAATGCAGGTTCAAAACAATTAAAGCAATATGGGACAATACAAAAAGAACAGCCTGAGCCTGAGTGGAGCAATAGCCCTGGGTACTGGTGTAATGATAGGCGCAGGTATTTTTGCCCTGCTCGGTCAGGTAGCTGAATTATCAGGCAGTTTATTTCCCCTGGCTTTTTTGGCCGGAGCTATCATTTCCGGCTTCAGTGCTTATTCTTATATCAAAATGTCTAATGCCTACCCTTCAGCCGGAGGCATTGCCAAGTATTTAATAAAAGCCTATGGCAAAGGCACTATTACTGCTTCGGCAGCCCTCTTAATGGCCCTTTCCATGGTCATTAATGAAAGTCTGGTGGCACGGACTTTCGGCACTTATACCCTGCAATTATTTGATGTAGGAGAAAACAGCGTTTTGGTTCCTCTGCTTGGTGTGGGTTTGTTGATCATCGCCTTTCTGATCAATATTTCCGGTAACACTATTATCGGTAAATCTTCCCTGATCATGGCGGTGGTCAAAATTGGTGGTATTGCCATATTTGCTATCGGTGGCCTGTGGGCAGCCGGTTTTTCCTTTGGTGCATCGCTTACGGCCAACCCTGCAAGTGACTATTCCATTACCAGCTATATAGGGGCACTGGCGCTTTCCATACTGGCCTACAAAGGTTTTACCACCATTACCAACAGTGGAGATGAAATTGTAGATCCACACAAGAACGTAGGCCGTGCTATTATCTTTTCGCTCCTTATCTGCACGGTGATTTACCTTTTGGTGGCCTTTGCCGTTTCCTCCAATCTTTCTATCTCAGAAATAATAAAAGCCAAGGATTATTCCCTGGCAGAAGCTTCGCGCCCTGCCTTTGGACAATACGGCCTGTGGTTTACGGTAGGTATCGCCATTATTGCTACCGTATCAGGTATCATCGCCAGTATATTTGCCGTGTCGCGCATGACGGCCATGCTCACCGATATGAATCTCATTCCGCACCGCCATTTCGGAATGCCCGGACGCATACAAAAGCATATGCTGGTTTACACCGTGGTAGTAGCTATCTTACTGACCGTGTTCTTTGACCTTAGTCGCATTGCCTCCATTGGGGCAATTTTTTACCTGGTGATGGACATTACCATCCATTGGGGGGTGCTCACCAAACTGCGCGAAGAACTAAAACCCAAAATAGCCATCGTCATTACAGCTATTGTACTGGATGTAGTAGTACTGGGCGCTTTTTTATGGATAAAGGGCAGCAGCGATATCTTGGTCGTGATTGTTTCAGCCCTATTGATGGGTGTGGTGTTTGCCGGGGAAAAATGGTTTTTGAGCAAAAAGGAGGAGTAAAAAAACTATCTTTTGGCTCATCGCTTAAAAGCCCCGACTTATCCCGGATTGGAATCTTTGTTTTTACCGGAAGCAGAGCGGCCAAAATATCATACATCTAAAACATAATCTTTTCCCCTTTTAAGGCCGCACAAGTCTATTTTTAGATATAGAACAAAACATTTTTTACTATGTCTGACATGAAGATTTTTACCCTGATTTTAGTGTTTTCCGTCCTGTCATTTTTGGCCTTTTCAAGCTCGAATACGCATACTTCAGATCAACAAAAAGGCCCTTGGAAATCCCCAAAAGAAGCGGATGGCCTAAAGAATCCATTTGTTGATAATACCACCGAATTGCTCAAAGGCAAGAAGCTGTATAATCAAATGTGTGCGGTGTGTCATGGAGCTAAGGGAAAAGGTGATGGTGTAGCCGGAGCTGCTTTGAACCCAAAACCAACCAACTTTACTTCAGCCTCCGTTCAGGCGCAAACCGATGGAGCCATTTTTTGGAAAATAACGGAAGGCAGAAGCCCGATGGCTTCCTACAAAACTATTCTCAAAGAAGAGCAAAGATGGCAGTTGGTCAACTATCTGAGAACATTCAAAAAATAGCGATATGAGACAATTTTTACTTGGGTTTCTGGCGGTGTTGAGTGCGCCTTTGCTGGCACAAACAACAGATAGTTCATTCTCACCAAAACCGGGCAATAGCCGCTACATGATCAGAGGCTATGCCGATGCCAACTTTATTGCGGGAGAAGGTGAAATCTCCTTTGGCAATGCCCGGCTTGTCCCACTCTTTATTTATAAGCAATCAGACCGTTTGCTGTTTGAAGGGGAATTGGAATTGGAAATAGAGGATGGGGAAGTAAAGATGGCTTTGGAATATGCCAATTTCTACTACCAGCTTACACCGCGCATGACGGTAAGGATGGGAAAAATTCTCGTTCCCTTTGGTACTTTTTTCGACAGGCTACACCCCTCATGGATCAATAAATTACCGACTGTTCCGCTGGGGTATGGACACGATGGCCTTTTGCCAACCTCAGACCTGGGAATAGAGGTACGGGGTGGTGCTTATCTGGCAGGTATGAGGACGAATTATTCGGTCTACCTTACCAATGGCCCACGTATCAATGATGGTGAAGAGGAGGCTGATGAGATCGGTATGATTGTGCCAGAAGCCGATATAGACAATAATAAAAACAAAGCATTTGGTGGGCGCTTTGGATTGTTTCCATTTGCCGACCAGTCACTTGAGCTTGGATTCTCCGCACAATCAGCCAAACTGGGTGATAAAGGATCTGATTTTGAAGATATCGGAGCATTCCTTTATTCCTTCGATTGGACTTTAGTGAAAACCTTACCTGCACTGGGAGGCCGGATTGATCTTCGGGGTCAGTTGAATTTTGTCAATATAGACAATAGACCTTACGAGGTTTTAGAAGATGGGAGCCTGGAAACCTTTGATTTTGACAACAAATCGAAAACTGCTTTCTACCAACTCGCTTACCGACCCACTTTCGGTAATCAGTTCGTGCAGAACCTTGAGTTGGTAGGGAGATATTCCACCCTTACTACTCCTGAAGAAGCCCCCTGGGAGTCACAAAGTACCCAATGGACACTCGGCCTGAACTATTGGGTGGATTGGAGAACCGCCATTAAAATTGCCTTACAATCAGATGAGGTTGAAGGAGGGCATGACTCTCCGGGGCTGACTAAAACCGATCTCTTTTTTATTCAATGGACTATAGGATTTTAATACTACGATCATGAAAAAGAACCCGATAATATTGACTATAGCATTTATGATTTTCATGGCCATGATGATCATAGGAGGTTGTGCAACTCCCGCCCATATATCCGCTAAGAGTGGTGCCCAACTCTGGGGAGAGGCTTGCGGAAGATGCCACAATACTGCGTCACCTAGCACTTTCAGTGATGTGGACTGGGATATTGCTGTGAAACACATGCAGTTTAGAGCACAGATTACAGAAGACGAGGCCAATAAGATTGTTGAATTTTTGAAATCTGCAAATTGATAAGGCTTTGAAGTGGATTATTAAATATACCACTGGTTTGATACTGGCTTTTGCACTTACCTTTCCGGTTAACGCTCAACAGATTGACGGAGAGGCCATATTCAACGGCTATTGTATGGCTTGCCATACGATAGGAAGTGGTAATTTGGTAGGCCCCGATCTCAAAGGAGTTAACAGCAGATATGAAAAAGATTGGTTATTGAATTTTATCAAATCTTCTCAGACCATGGTCGCTAATGGTGATGAAAGAGCTGTTAAAGTATTCAATCAATTCAGTAACATTCCCATGCCAGATCAGCCGTTGAGTGATGATGAGGTTAAAGCATTGCTGGCATTTATTGAAGTTCGTACAACAGCCCTGGACGAAGAAGAAAAAGTGGCCAGTCAAGTAGCAGAACCAGGCGAGAATACCCCAGATAACCCTGGTTCTGCCCTGGCCACCTCCAAGGATCCATTCCAGCCATTTATGTGGGTGATTTTTGGATTATTTTTCATAATCATCACACTCCTGGTTACCTTTATTATGGCACTACTCCACTTGAAAAAAATAATTTAGTACCTCCAAAGTTTAAAGTACCAAAGGGGTTGAAACTTAAGAACAACATAGATCACCGGTTCGTATAGATACGTATGGATTACATGATCAAGCCATAGTGCGTATTAAAAAATTATCCGAAATGAAAAGTTACGATACCCTTTACGAAGCCTTGAATGACCTGAAAAAAAGAGGTTATACCCTCGATTTTAACCTGAAGCCCCACTGCATTGAGTGCCCCACCTACAAACTGGAATTGCACCCTGAGAATTTTGAGATCAAGGAGACCTATCGCTTTGAGGGTATGAGCAGCCCCGATGACAATTCCATTGTGTATGCCATTCAATCCGGAAAAAGTTTAAAAGGCGTACTCGTGGATGCCTATGGGGTATATGCCGAAGCCCTATCTGATGCCATGATCGCTAAACTGAAGGTGAGCCGCGGGAGTTCTGACTAAAATACCTGATGCCATAGAATTATAAATGATTTTAGTAAGACTTTCGCAGGTCAATCCATAAATGAATTAACCTCATAGCATCTTCATTATACTCCAGTTTCAAAATATGGCTCAAGTACAACGTGATGTTCTTCTTTTGAGTTTCACTCAATTGTTGTTGCTTTATACTGTCAATATTGATATTCACTTCGGATAGGATCTCATAAATATCCATATCCTGAACATACCCCAGCATTGCTGAAGATTCCACGCCATACGCATACCCATGTTCTTTACTCACAAAACGCTTGATACCGTGTGTGACGTAATTTTCATTAAAAACCCAATTGCCATTTGGGAGACCTAGCCTTTTACATTCCAGTACAAATTGCTTGGAGCTTTTCAAAGGATCAGGTTCTAAAGTATCCATAATTGACCACTGAAAATCCGGTCTCTTAAACTCTCTGATTGTGCGTTTTCCTTCTTCAAATTTTGGTTGATTATTGGCTTCATACATAGGGGCACAAGGTTGTCCTCTTTTCTCTTTCTGTAGTATATAATTAGCCTCTATTAAACAAGAGAAGAACGCTCTGTTAAGGTCATCTTCTTTTTCAGGAAAAGGCTTTTTTTCCTGAAAAAGATCAATAGCCAATTCAATGATCTCAAGTATTGAATTTTCAAATTTCTTCCAGAATTCTTTTTTTCTATTGAGCAGAGACATTTTCCTAAATCAATTTTGATGTTCTGTCAAAGCATGAAGAAGGGTAGCCTCCGCATCCGTTTTGGCCTCCGTTTCAGTCCAATTACCCTTCTTGTTGTATTTAATTATGATTATTTCATCGTCTGAAACTTGCCTGAACAATCCCTCGGTATACACATTCTTTGATACCTTATTTCGGAGAAGGGATTCAAATTCATCAATATTCGGATTGTCGTTATAATTTAGGTTGTTTTCCTCTTTGCCGGATCTAAGCATAAAAACAACTCCGAGCATTGATTTGTCGGCAGATATAAGCATTCTTGAATCAAAATATTCATGTGGTTCAAGTGATAAAGACCAATTACTACCAAAACTCTCTATGTAACCCTCCAATTCCGATTCTTCTTTGATCGGTTCATTCGCTAAACTTTTGGTGCCTCTGTAATAGTAGTCGATATCGTAGTTGCACCGGTTTCTTATCAGCGTTCTCTCAAATGGTGTCAACCGGTACAGGTCAAATACCTTATTATCCAGTTCTTCTTCTAAAGACCTGAGTTTTCTTTCATCTTTAAGGGTGAAGAACTGATCGTTATTCTGTTGCTCTTCCTGAAGGCTTTTAACAATTTTACCGATCTGGGCTGCTTCACTTTTGCTGGGGTTGGCGATTGGGAAATCCAGTACCTCATTCAAATGAATTTCCTCTCTCCAGGTACCCCAGGTACTGGCAGTCATGAACATATAATACCTAAACAAAGAAGACCACATGATACCAGTTGTAGTTGTGTAATCAATGGTCGATTCACTGTTTAGCTTAATACATATAATGGAGTGTCTAAAGGCAAACCGGTCAGATTCAACCCGAGCTATAACTTGTCCTTTTGGATTGATATTCTTTTGGGCAATACCTCTTTTTATGAGAATTCTTAACCCGTTGTACAAACCTTGTTTCCCTCTGGCTTCAATAAGCTTAGGAATTGGTTTCAGTTTCTTAGAATCATCAATTTTCGTTAAATCAAAACTCTCAAACTTCTGATTGAAATATTTAACTGGCATTTCTAAATATTCCGAAAGCCAATCATTAGGCTTTGATTTATTAGCTTCTTTATAACCTTGAGCACAATTCTCAAGATCACAGTATTCCTTTAAGAGTTTAAATCTCCTTATTGAACTGATCAGCTTAAAATCATGCTCATTGCCCCAATAGAAAATTTTCCAGATGTCATTGACTTTGGTATGTTCGTACTTGATTTTCTTGAAGTCATTTTTGTCGATGAGGACAACTTTGTTTTTCTCAATTATACCTGATTTTTTAAGCGATAAATAATCAATGAATCCTCCGCGTGGTGCGTTCTTTTCTAAGCGTATAAGCACAAATGGCGAAATAGCACCTGAAAAAAACACCCGCCTCACATGTGAGAAGTTGACTACGCTCTTAATTGTGGATTGGCTTAGTAGCTGTTGCTTATAATTATTACTTATGCGTGAAAATTTTAACAATACGCCACTCGAAACCAATAAGGAGCTTAGACCACCTGGCTTTAGGAAATCAATCGCTCTAAACAAAAAAGCATGAGAAGGTTCTTTATCTGGAAACTCTATACCCTGTGCACTGCACCATTCCTCTATACTTTTCAAAGCCTCTCTGCCCTGTAAATCACCAGTGCCAGGGCTACCCCAGGGAGGATTCCCGACAACTAAGTCAAAAGAGTTTCTTTGAAAAACTAATGCTGTTCTATTCTCATTGAAGGAGTTACTTTCCAATAATATATTAAAATGATTGTCTTTATTTTGTCCATGCCAAATCAGATAGGGTAGTTTTCCTCCCTTTTTAACATAGGAAAGAATACTGGGAGGATTCAGGTAGTGCAGTAGAGATAGGTATAAACTAAAGGCTGCAATTTTAACCGCTTCGGAATTAATCTCAATGCCCGCAATTTGGGTTCTTAGAATATGCAGTAGATCTTCCAGAGCTAGCACTTTTTTATTTTTCACAAACAGTTCGTATCGAACCATTCTCCTGAAGGATTCCACAAGAAAAATCCCCGATCCACACGCTGGGTCTAAAACTCTAGGTCTTTTTTTCAAGACATTTAACGTTAGGGTCTGTGCTAAAACAAACTCTACCAGCGAAGATGGGGTGTAATGAGTACCTTTTCCATCTTTGAGCTTTTGAGTTTTAGAATCAATAAGGTTTTCAGAATGATAAAACTCCTCATAAATACTACTTATCAAATCTATTGGGATCACATCAAATCGATATGCCCATAAATAGAGTGGGCGTTGAGAATCGTTACCCTCACCAATAAGAAAGTTTTGTAAAAGATCTAAATGTGTTTGATTTACGATTTGCTCCTCTGTTTCATCCGTATTAAAGGTATCCCCGTTAAAATCTTCGGCAACCTTTTTAAACAAACTGAATGTAAGTTCTTTATCAGCCAGTATACGAGGAAAGACCAGGTTCATCATATCACTCCTATAAAAAATAGCCTGTATAGGGGTTTCAATAATGTTCAGCCACTTTTTATTGTCTTTAGCTACCTTTAAAAAATACTCTTTGGTCAATACTCCACGGTCTTCCAAATAGCGAATAAAGATTGACCTTCCTATAAGGGCATGCGCATACTTCAGGTTTTCACCATTTAAACCATGATCAAACAGTCTCGATCTGGCTTGTTTCAGATCATTTATAAGTGAGAGGTCTGCTCTTTTATTTACAGAATCAAAATGTGCATCGCCAAAAACAGCACCTGATTCAATACTTTCTCTTCTATAGCGTTTAAGCTCTCTTAAAATTTGTTTCGCTTCATTAATAGTCTTGCTTAGGGGAGTTAAGTCTTCATTGGATCTGGCGGGATTTGAGGCCAGGTCATATACAGTAATGGCAGAATCATTCTGAACAAAAACCAACCGTGGACGAGCCAGTGACCAAACCTCATTGTAAACACTAAATATCTTGTCCTGCTCTATAGTATTGGCATCAACAAAAACTATTATTGGGTTGTCCTGAACAAAGAAAATTTTATCGATATGAAACTGATTGCGACTATTGATCAAAAAACAGGTATCCAGCCACTGTCCTTTAGAAATATAGTTTTCAACCCCAATGGAACTTCTATTAATATCTACATCAAACAGATCACCGGATTGATAATCAAGCTTTTCATAGACTTCATCTAAAAGGGGAACACTATTTTTTGACATCTTATTCATTGGCTATCGGACCGTTCTAGGTGCAAGGTTTTTTGAGATCACACCCTTTAATTCCCAAATTGATTTAAGATTGGTATTTTCTACTTGATAGGGCTCATAAAGGTGATTGTCTGATTTGAGCAGAATAGCGTTTTTAGATTGGGATTTCATAATCCGCTTAACAACTTGACCATCGTCAGTAATGATCAAATAAGGTTCGCCCCATTTTATATTCTTGTTAGTAAAGTCTAATTGCTTTACCAGAATATAATCTCCATTACAGAAAGTCGGGTACATACTATCGCCTTCCAGATTTATAAGAAACAGATCTCGTTCATAAAAAATTGGGAGGGAAAAAGGAATAGTAGTGTCTGTGGAATGTTCTGAAGAAAAGCCATTAAATAGTCCGGCTTGTGCAGCAACAGGAACAAAGGTGACATTATCAGTAGGCTTTGCTTTTCCATTGGAGACCTGGCCCGAGCCAAAATGGAGGATCTCTTCGGGAGTTAAATTAAAAATTTCAGAAAGTTTATAAAGTCGCTCTACTGTCAACTGAATTTTACCTCTTTCCAGTTTACTGTAAGTAGCTACTTCAACACCAAGTGCACCAGCAATAAACTGTTGCCCGAGGCCTAGAGAGGTACGAATGGCTTTGAGATCTGGACTTTGCGACATACGATCAAATCTGTGTGTCCAATTTTACGAAATATTTTCCTAATAGGAAAATATACTTTCTGATTAGGTAAATATTTTTCCGAATTAGCTACTTTTAGGATGAGTACCCATGAATCTATTTAGGGCAAAACAATATAGCCGTCAGACAGGTAAGTAGACTGAGCAGAGCATGAAATTAAAGAAGAGAAATTCTTTACCTGCAAAGTGGTTCAGGCAGTTCTGACTAAACCACTTTGCCTATTCCATGATATAGATCATAATATTTCAGACAAAGGTTTCTTACCTTTGTTTCATAGCGTATTTAGCTAAAGAGTATGATGAGAAAATTAAACCAGCATAAATCCACAATTGTAGGTCTGTTCCTTACGGGCTTCATTAGTGTGTTTGTCTGCGATTTTCTTTGTGATATAGGACTAATTTTTCCTAAACATTATAACGTGAGTGAGGTGGCTCTTTCCGACCACCATGCAAATCGCGAAAGCCAGCAAGAAGATTCTGGTCATGACCACGATCACGGCACCCAATCACACGAGCATAAGGACACCGATAAAGATGACTGCTGTGATGATATGGTAAACAGCATTTACGCTTCACTGATAAAACGAAGCGCTGAAAAAGCCATATCCTTTTCTGTAGCTTTTTTATTCGTCCAACACCCGGTTTTTGAACTGCGCCCCCTTTATTTTTACAAAAGGTTTATTTCTTTCCAGGCCACAGACCTTCCACCGCCCCTTGGCGGATTTGGTATACGTGTGCGGATACAGTCCTTCCTTAATTAGCCCTCATCTGTCAGAGGTAGCCTTGCTATGCCCTTAGATCAGGCATGGCTCTTCCGGCTTTACCTCTATTTTGCTTTGTACATCCATCCTCTGTTCTTTTCTACCAGAGACTTGTATAAAGACCGTTTTTCTATAGTTCACCAATAAAAAAAGACAGATGAAAACGATAAATCTAAATATTAAGAATATGGTATGCCCAAGATGTATTCTGGTCATACAGAATGAACTTCAAGAACTTGGAGCCACCGTTTCAATGATTCAGCTCGGACATGCTACCATACAAATTCCCGCCACCTTAACGAGAGATACCATTGCATCCAGATTAAAGACGTACGGATTTGAATTACTCGAAGACAAAGAGAAGATTCTGTTGGAGCAGATTAAGCTCGGAATCCAACACTATATAGAACTACTGAAAAGTTCTAATAAAGAAGTAATGTTGTCTGATTTTCTGGCACATGAAATTGGTAAAAATTACAACTCTCTCAGCAAACTTTTTTCAAAGGCTGAGGGACTTACTATAGAGACCTACTATATAAATAAACGCATAGACAGGGTAAAGGAACTGGTGCAATATGATGAACTGAACCTGAGTGAAATTGGCGAAAAACTTGGATACAGTTCGGTACATTATCTGTCCAGCCAATTCAAGCGGGTTACCGGCCTTTCAGTATCTGATTATAAAGAAGTGATAAAAGATGAGAACCGCTACTACCGGAACTTAACCGAAGCGCTGGATGACCTTAGGGAAAAAGGCTATACCTACAACTTCAATAGGAAGGAAGATTGTCTTGAATGTAAGGACCTGTGCACCAGTTTTCAAATTGAAGATTTAAACGTTTCAGAATTCTATCGTTTTGCAGAAAACGAAGACCCAACAGGCAAGTCTGTTATTTATGGTATAGAAACAAAAGATGGCCTTAAAGGACTGCTCATTGACAATAGCAATCTCCAGAACAAGGCATTGTTTAAAAAGCTTTCTAACAAGTTGAAAGAAGCGTCTAATGCTAAGAAATAAGGGTTGATATAAACAAAATATCATACATCAAAGACAAAATTTCAAAAATAAAAGACCCGGTATCGGTTTAAATTTGAGTAGTAATATAAATCGTTGACAGGATATTATGGAGGAGCCCATTTTCACCTGTCATATTAAATCATAAAATCATGCATTTATACGAAGGACATTTTTGGGGCATGCACTTTATCTGGTGGATCATCTGGCTCGTTTTTCTCTTTTGGATCTTCCTTACCCCTTGGGACGTACCTGGCCAGAAAACCAGAAAAGAATCCCCTTTGGAAATTCTTAAAAAGAGACTGGCCTCAGGGGAGATCGATCCTCAGGAATTTGAAGAAAGGAAAAAGTTGCTGGAAAGAAAATAAACAAGCCTTTAAATTACTTTGATGTGAACACTTCAGGAAGCGCTTTGGCTGGTTTTGCAGTTGCCCAAGATAGTGTATTGGCCGATTGGATCAGCCGCGAAATTACCCAAAGCCCGGACCTCATGTTGATGACCGTACATCACTTTATGCCGGTGATCAAGGAACAGGGCCACTTAGGCGATGTCTTTTGCTAACATGCCTTGACGCAACCCGCCACCATGTGCAAAAAAATGAAAGAAGGAGAAAACGGGTGCCATTAAAAACTAGAAAGTAAGCATGAAAAATATATTAGTCCCTACCGATTTTTCAGATACTGCCAACCGGGCTTCCGAAATAGCCATTTCCATTGCGGAAAAGGCACATGCGGAAATTCACTTTCTGCATTTACAGGTAACTCCTCTGGAATGGGTAAAATTGGACAAGCAAAAGGAGAAACGTTACCCCCACATCCTGAAACAAATCGGGCATGCCCGGGGAGAATTACACAAATGGGTGAAAAAGGCTGAAGAAAGAGGTCTTGTCGCTAAAGACTTTCTGGTGTTTGACGTATCTCGGGATGAAATACTCAAGCACATCCCCCACCATCACCACGACTTTGTGATAATGGGTTCAAACGGAGCCTCCGGAGTCAAAGAACTGTTGATAGGATCTAATGCCCAAAAGATTTTACGACATACCACAGTGCCCGTGATCATTGTAAAAGAACGGTCTGCGTGGCCCATGCAGAACATAGTTTTTGCCTCCAGTTTTGAAGAAGATGTACAAGCTGCTTTTCATACTGTGGTAAAGTTTGCTGATCTCAGTGAAGCCAATATTCATTTGCTTAACGTGAATGTACCCACCGCTTTTGAGGAGACTGAAAAAAGCATTGAAAAAATGAAGGCTTTTCACAAATCTTGTCCCCGTAAGGGCACATGTACACTTAATATTTACAATGCTCTTAATGAAGAAAGCGGGATACTCAGTTTTGCAAAGTCTGTAAATGCCGATTTGATTGCAATGATCACGCATGGTAGAACCGGCTTTTTAAATCTGGCAGGGAAAAGTATTGCTGAGAGTGTGGCAAACCATTCCGAAACATCTTTACTGAGCTTAAACCTCAAGGAGTAGGTAAAATAAAATGGGCAGAGCTTTTTTAATCGTTAAACTATAGGACTATGAAAAATCACATGTTATGGATGCTGGTAGGATGCTTGAGCATTTTCCTGCTCCTCTTCCTCTTACCTGTTTTCGGCTTCAACGACAGTAATTCCCTCTTTATTTTCCTGGTTGTTTTCTTCCTCGGCCACCTCTTTATGATGGGCAGGCACGGAAGCCATTCGGAACATAACGACCATAGACTTGAACGAGACAATCAATCCCAAAACAAAAAAGATCATGCAACACATCAGCATTAAAAAATTTGCCTTCGCCTGGGGCGTGGCGAGCCTTGTGTTATATCTGGGCTGTATTATCCTTATGAGTACCGTAGGTCATGAAGGTACTGTGTTGTTTTTCAACAGCCTCCTCCACGGCCTGGACACCAGCACCATCATCCGCATGGACGTACCCCTGAGCGAAGCCCTTATCGGCTTGGTTGAAACATTCATTTTAGGCTGGCTCTTTGGGGCATTGATCGCCTCCGTTTACAATTTTTCCTTTAATAAGAAATACAATTAAACTACTGTGATATTCTGCTGCCAATGATTGATCACTGCGATATAGGGGAAAAAGTTTGTCTTCCTTCGGCAGATGCCCCCCGCATAGTGATTATCGGAGGTGGTTTTGCAGGGCTTGCCCTGGCAAAAGCTTTAAAAAAGACAAAAGCGCAGGTGGTATTGGTAGACAGGCATAATTTCCATCAATTTCAACCCCTCTTGTATCAGGTGGCCACCAGTGGGTTGGAGCCGGATAGCATCGTTTTTCCCTTTCGCAAACAAATCAGTGACAACAGAAACACTATATTCCGCTATGCCACGGTAGAGCAAATAAACGCAGATCAAAACCGGGTATTAACGGATAAAGGGGTAATTGACTATGACTACCTGGTGATAGCAACCGGCACAAAAACCAATTTCTTCGGTCTGTCTGATATCGAAAATGGGGGGCTGGGGATGAAGAGTATCCAGGATGCTTTAAACATTCGGCACATGATGATCCAGAACCTGGAACAGGCCGCGATCACCTGCGATGAACATGAAAAAGACCTTCTGACCAATTTTATCATTGTGGGAGGCGGCCCTGCCGGGGTGGAAATGGCAGGAGCTTTGGCAGAATTCAAAAAATACGTACTGCCTGGAGATTATCCTGAATATTCCTCTGAAATAATGGATATCTATTTATTGGAAGCCGGTGATCAACTACTGGCCTCCATGTCGGATAAAGCTTCCGAAAAAGCACTGGAATACCTGACACAGCTTGGTGTGAATGTGATACTGAACGAAGCCGTAGCGCACTATGATGGCTCAATGGTCTCTACAAACTCCGGAAACAAACTATATGCAAAAAACCTGATCTGGACAGCCGGTGTTACGGGCAGTTTTCCCAAAGGAATAGATAAAGAAAGCGTGGTTCGTGGCAACAGGCTCCGGGTAGATCATACCCTGCGGGTGAAAGGCTACCCCAATATTTTTGCCATTGGAGACATTGCTGCGATGATCACTGAAAAAACTCCCAAAGGGTATCCGCAAGTGGCTCAGGTAGCTATGCAGCAAGGCAAATACCTGGGTAAAGTAATCCGCAATAAAATAGCCGGCAAAGAGCCCACTCAACCATTTGAATACCGGGATAAAGGCTCACTGGCCACCATTGGCAAACGAAGGGCCGTAGCCGACCTGGGCAAGTTCAGGTTTGGTGGATATATAGCCTGGATGCTATGGTCTGTAGTTCACCTGTTTTCCATTAGTGGTTTCCGAAACAAGTTGATGGTAGCCCTGAACTGGGTTTGGAATTATTTCACCTATGACAAAGGCAACCGGTTGATTATACGGGATTATAAGAAGAAGGCCATGGAAAATGAGGGTTCCAAATGATAGGCAAACTCAATACTACCCTGAACAACCTCTTTAAAAATCAATCTGCTTCCGGCATTGCGATTTTTTTGGCAGTTCTGGCCGCCATGATCTGGGCCAACTCTCTCTTTCAGGGAGCATATCAGGATTTCATTCATACCGAAATATCCATAGGCGTTGGTCAGTTCTCCCTATCCGAGTCTTTACTGATCTGGGTAAATGATGGCTTAATGGCCATCTTCTTTCTACAGGTAGGCCTGGAGTTGAAAAGAGAAATCATAGGCGGAAAACTATCTTCTTTCAGAAAAGCCATTTTACCTATCGGAGCCGCTGTTGGTGGCATGGTCGTTCCGGCTCTGATCTACCTCGTTTTCAATTTAAATGCTCCCACAGAACAAGGCTGGGGTATCCCCATGGCCACAGATATTGCCTTTGCCATCGGAGTACTTTCTTTATTGGGAGATCGCGTACCGGCAGGACTTAAAGTGTTTTTAGTGGCACTCGCCATAGTGGATGATCTGGGTGCAGTACTCATCATTGCTGTTTTCTATACTTCCGGTATTTCGTATGTGGATCTACTTCACGGTTTACTGTTCGTTCTGGTATTGGCAGGTGCTAATTATATTGGAATTCGAAAAGCATGGTTTTATGCCCTTATCGGGGTCGGAGGGGTTTGGCTCGCATTTTTCTTCTCAGGAGTACACCCTACCATCGCAGGTATTCTCACCGCTTTTGCCATTCCGGGTCGTGTAAAAATCAAGGAAGAAGACTATCTGAAAAACCTTCAATATCTTCATTTGCAGTTCATAGAGACGAAAGCGATCAGCGGCAGCTTTATTTCAGAAGAACAACTCGGTATTCTGGAAGAGATCAAACAAAAATCCGATGATGCCGAAACACCCCTGCAAAAAATAGAACATCATCTGGCGCCCATTGTGGGCTTTTTTATTCTGCCGCTATTTGCCCTGGTCAATACCGGAATTCACATTCACGGCAATATGTTGGAAATTTTGAGTCATCCGGTAAGCATGGGGATCACTTTTGGCCTTTTGGTGGGGAAATTCACCGGTATTTTGGGAGTCAGCTGGCTTTTAGTCAAGCTTAAGCTGGCAGAGTTGCAGCAAGGCATTTCCTGGAGGCATCTTTCCGGAGTAGCCGTTATAGCCGGTATCGGTTTTACCATGTCGCTGTTCATCACGGAACTCGCCTTTCAAAAAGAGGAGTATAGGTTCATTGCCAAGCTGGCCATTTTGTTTGCTTCAGTACTTGCCGGGCTCATTGGGGTAATTATTCTCCGTCAATCCGGGCAGACAAATCCGGTTAATAGCAGCTTGGGCACTAATTAAAAGATAGGATAATGACCACTAAACTAAACTCAGGTAATTTCTTAAAGCAACTGCTGCTCAGGATGCGTCCAGCCCTTCTGTTGGTGGGCATCGTGGCCATTGCCTATGTCTATCTCATGCAGTTCGTAGATCATGCGCTAAGCTGGGTGCCTTATCTCGTTATCTTTCTGGCCTTTATCAAGACCGGTTACTTTACCTTTTTTACCTTCAGGCAGGTCAATAAATCCATCAAGCAATGTCATTCCTTTGGGCAACTTCTCTGGATCTTCGGGCTGCTCGTCATGCTCATTATTTTCTCCTATGCGGCAGATTTCACTTGTCTGGTTGCTGCCGACACCTCCTCTTTTCTCGGATTTAAGGCATTTGATGGTTTCAGCTACTTCGAGTATTTATTCGAAACATTTTATTTCAGTGTGGTCACCTTTGCGGCCATCGGTTATGGAGATATCGTGCCTGTGACTACCCCCGCCAAAATTTTAGTGATGATGGAGATCGGTCAAAGTTTCGTATTGGTCGTATTCGGCTTATCAAACATAAATAATATTCATACCTCAATTAAAACTCAATAACAACATGAAAAAGAAAATAGCACTTATTGGATATGGCGTAATCGGCAAAAGAGTGGCCGATGCCATTGCGCTGCAAAACGATATGGTACTCAGTGGAGTTTGTGATGTGATCAGCGACTGGCGCATCCAAGCTGCTGTAGATAAAGGATATTTGGTATATGCCGCTACCAAAGAAGCTGCACTCCAAATGGAGCAGGCGGGAATCCCGGTAGTCGGTAATATGCAAGACCTGCTGGATATGGCAGACCTGGTGGTAGATTGTACGCCCAAGAAGATAGCCGCACAAAATGTAGAAACCTATAAAGAGCGGGGAATAAAATTTATCCTGCAAGGGGGCGAAAAACACAAAACCACCGGTCACTCTTTTAGTGCAGAAAATAATTATGCTTCTGCCCTGAACCGGGACAGCACACGGGTGGTCTCCTGCAACACTACCTCCATTTTGCGTACGCTTACCGCGCTTAAAAAAGCAGATCTGTTGCAAAGTGCCCGGGGCACACTGTTGCGCAGGGCAACCGACCCATGGGAGAGCCATTTGGGCGGGATCATGAATACCCTGGTTCCTGAAAGAGATATTCCCAGCCACCAGGGGCCGGATGCACAGAGTGTAGATCCCGAACTGGACGTAGTAACCATGGCCGTAAAGGTGCCGGAAACGCTGAGCCACCTGCACTATTGGAATGTGCGGCTAAGCCGTAAAACCACTAAGGAAGAAGTGCTGGAAGCCTTTCGTTCATCCACGCGCATTACTTTCATTAATTATTCGGATGGCCTCGTTTCCAACAATACGGTAAAGGAAAAATACCTCGATATGGGCCGCCCTTGGGGCGATATGTACGAAGTGGCCCTTTGGCAGGATATGCTGAAAGTGCAGGACGATGAGTTGTTTTACGCCTACTTGGTGGACAATCAGGCCATCGTAATTCCGGAGACCATTGATGCCATTAGGGCACTTACGGGAATTGAGACCGATGCCCATAAATCCATTTCCAAAACCAATGAAAGTTTGGGGATTCATTAATTCGTATTAAAATGAAAACAGATATAAATATCACAGATCTATTAGAAGAAAAAGCATCCTTCTACCTGGATCACGTATGTGAAAAAATAACAAAGGATGAATTGCAAACTCCAAGCAAAAATAGTCTTGACAAGGTATTTGCAAATAGCAACAGGAATCCACAAGTGCTGCGGAGTCTCTCACAGTTGTACAACCACGGGAATCTTGGTGGCACAGGTTACTTGAGTATTCTGCCCGTGGACCAAGGGGTTGAGCATAGCGCGGCTTTTTCTTTCTATAAAAATCCAGTTTATTTTGATCCCGAAAACATCATAAAACTTGCCCTGGAAGCCGGCTGCAATGCAGTGGCTTCCACCTTTGGTGTGCTGGGATTAAATGCTGGGAAGTATGCTCACAAAATCCCCTTTATCGTTAAGATCAACCACAACGAACTGCTTACCTATCCCAACAAATATGACCAAACATTATTTGGAAAAGTAAAAAATGCCTGGGATATGGGAGCCGTTGCCGTGGGAGCCACCATCTATTTTGGTTCCGAAGAAAGCGACAGGCAGCTTAAAGAAATAGCTGAAGCCTTTGAAGAAGCCCACAATTTGGGAATGGCGACCATCCTGTGGTGTTATCTGCGCAATGAAGCTTTTAAGACAGAGAAAGGAGATTATCACGCAGCGGCAGATTTAACAGGGCAGGCCAATCATTTGGGTGTGACCATCCAGGCAGACATCATTAAGCAAAAATTGCCGACAAACAACTTTGGTTTTAAGGATATAGGTTTTGGCAAATATGACGATGCAATGTATGAAGCGTTAACCACAGACCATCCCATTGACTTGTGCAGGTTGCAAGTGGCCAATTGCTATATGGGTAAAATAGGGTTGATCAATTCCGGGGGTGGTTCAAAAGGTGAGTCCGACTTGGTTGACGCGATAACGACAGCAGTTATCAATAAGAGAGCCGGAGGTACAGGATTGATAATGGGAAGAAAAGCTTTTCAACGCCCGTTTAAGGAAGGGGTTGAATTAATTAATGCGGTGCAGTGTGTCTATCTCCAAAATAAAATAGGGCTTGCCTAATAATTAAAATATGTTTAGCACAGAAATTAAGTCTTTAAAATCACTGAATACCTACCTGCAAAAGCTGGTAGAAAACCGGCTGTGGCTAAAGGTGATCATTGCCCTGTTTTTGGGAGTAGGCCTTGGTCTTTTGCTCAGCCCCCAAAATGGCTGGTTGACCAAGAGTACAGCCGATATTTTGGGCAACTGGCTCGCCCTGCCGGGTATACTGTTCCTAAAGCTGGTGCAGATGATCATGATCCCCCTTATTGTGGCTTCCATTATCACCGGCATTGCCAGCAACGATAAGGAAAACCTGAAGAAGCTGGGAGGCGGTGTGCTTCTTTATTTTGTGGGTACCACCACCATTTCCGTAACCATAGGCGTGGTACTGGCCACACTTTTCAAATCGGGCAGCTACCTGCACCGGCAAGCGGTAGCCGAACATGCCAATGAACTGGCCGGAGCTGTTCAGGGAGGCGCGGAGCTTTCCTTTGGTATCAACAGCATACCCAGAGCTATCTCCAACCTGCTGCCTGAAAACCCGCTGGCGGCTATGGTCAGTGGCGAAATGCTCAGCATCGTTATATTTACCATTATCATAGGTGTGGCAGTACTGGCCTTGCCAGATAATTTACTGCGTCCGGTAAAACTGCTCCTCAGTGCCATTCAGGAAATTTGTATGACAGTCGTAAAGTGGGCTATGAAACTGGTACCTCTGGCCGTATTTGGCCTGATGGCACAACTTACCTCAAGTGTGGGGCTAAGTTCGTTGGCCGGATTGGGGTATTACGTGCTGGTGGTATTAGGCGGATTATTAGTACTGGTGGGCGTTTACCTTACATTGGTAGCCGTTTTAGGCAAAAGCAATCCCTTTCACTTTCTGCGTAAAATCAGGGATGTACAACTACTTGCCTTTTCTACTACCAGCTCGGCAGCCGTAATGCCACTTTCACTTAAAACAGCGGAAGAAGAGCTAAAAGTAGACAAATCCATCAGTAACTTTATTATCCCCATTGGAGCCACGGTCAATATGGATGGTACTGCCCTCTACCAAACGGTTACCACCCTCTTTATTGCTCAGGCTTACGGTTTGGAAATGAGCCTGCTCAACATTATTGCAGTGGTCATTACCATTGTGGCTGCCTCCATTGGTACCCCGGCCATTCCAGGCGGTGGAGTGGTCATTTTGGCCTCGGTGCTCAGCAGTGTAGGCATTCCTGCCGAAGGCATCATCATCATTATTGGTGTAGAGCGCTTGCTGGGCATGTTCCGCACAGCCGTAAACGTAACCGGAGACCTAACCGCCTGTATGGTATTTAACCGCTGGTACGGTAAAAAACCGGCCATTGCACCCCATTCTAATTTTAAAGCAGCAACACAATGAAAACAATGAATCTGATCCTGCTGATGGCAGGAACAATAGCTTTCGCAGCCTGCAACAACAACCCTCAAAACGAGCATAACAACCACGACCATTCCCAAATGGAAGAACGCCAGAACGGCATAGATAAGGCAGGTAATCCCAATCACCGGGAACACGAACACAAAATGAGTGCGCAGGGCGGAACCGGTAATTATGTGGTGGGCGACCAGGTGCCTGCTAAGCAGGTATGTATGGTGAACGATGCCTATATGGCCAAAGATCAGATTCCTGTGCCGGTAAATGGCAAAACCTACTACGGCTGCTGCCAGATGTGTGTAAAAACACTGAACGAACAGGAAACTGCACGCATGGCCACCGACCCACAAACAGGTGAAAAAGTGGACAAGACCGAAGCCTACATCGTGCTGCTGGACAAAGAGGGAACGATAGCATACTTTAAAAACGAGGCCAACGCCACAGCTTACGCCAAAAGCGGAAACTGATCAAAATCTAAAAAATAAACAGCAATGAACACGATGAAATCAATTTTGATGGCAACTACCATAGCAGCTCTGATGCTGCTAGGTGCCTGCAACGGCAATCAACAGAACGAACATGGTGACCACGAACACCATGATGAAATGGAAGCCACAGAAGCAGGGCATGACCATTCCATAATGGAAGAACATCACAATAAAATGGAGCAGGGAGAAAATATCCATCGCCAACACACCTCCATCCGGGATAATTTTGCCAATCAGGACATCATTATTCTGGACGATCCTTACCGCGCAGATGCTGCTGTCAATCAAGACTTAGAGGAAGTAGTGGACGCTTATCTCGAAATGAAAAATGCTTTGGTAAACAGCAATGTTGCAGCAGCAGATAAGGCCGCAGTGGAAATGGCTGAAAAAGTAGCGGCAGTGGACGGTTCTTCCCTTAAAACCAAAGGCACGGAAGCCTGGGAACAACACTCCTCGCTTTACACCGCTAAACTGGCAGAGTTGCAGCACGTAAAGAACCTAGAGGAGAAGCGCTCTTACTTCAGCCATATCTCCGAAATAGTGTACTGCACAGTAAAGAGTTTCGACCTGAAAAAAGATATGGAGCTCTACGCCACCTATTGCCCTATGGCTTTTGAAGGCAAGGGCGCTTATTGGATGGCAGAGGCCAGGGAAGTCCGTAACCCCTACTTTGGTGAAAAGATGATGCAATGTGGTGAGGTAAAAGAAGAATTATAAGGAATGGACAAAAATGTAAAACACATTGGCATTTTTACCTCAGGGGGCGATTCCCCGGGGATGAATGCCGCCCTCTATGGAGCGACCAAAGCAGCCATATCTGAAGGTATCAAAATTACCGGCATCCGCAGGGGCTATGAAGGAATGATTGATGGAGACTTTGTGGCACTTGATGGGAAAGTACTTCAAAAAGCGGTGCACCGGGGCGGCACCCTGCTCAAAACAGCCCGCAGTGAACGCTTCCGTAAGTTGGAAGGCCGAAAGGCAGCCCTGCAAAAGCTACAAGAAAAAGGAATAGACGCCCTTATTGCCATAGGCGGAGACGGTACTTTTAAAGGACTACTGGCATTTTCTGAAATATACAAATTCCCTTTTATCGGAATTCCGGGAACTATTGACAATGATCTTACAGGCTCTGACTACACCCTGGGTTTTGATACGGCTGTAAATACCGCCATTCAAAACATTGATAAGATCAGGGACACCGCTGAATCGCACAATCGGGTATTTTTGGTAGAGGTGATGGGGCGCGACTCGGGCTACATTGCCATCCACAGTGGTTTGGGTACAGGGGCCGATGGTATTCTTATACCCGAAAGTGCTGATGACTTTATCCGGCTGCTTGATAAGGTATGCCATTATCAGAGTGAAGAAACATTGATCGTAGTAGTCTCCGAAGGAGATGAACTGGGCGTAGATCTGGTGGCTTCCAAAATTAGGGAGGTGAACCCCACAGTGGATTTACGGATAACCACCCTAGGTCATGTGCAACGGGGTGGCAGCCCCTCGGCTGCTGACCGCGTGTTGGGGATACGTTTGGGAGCTGCGGCAGTAGAAGCCTTAGTGAAGGGAGAGAGCAATGCCATGGCGGGGCTTGTCAATAATCAACTGAGCCTGACCTCTTTTGGAGAGGTTGTAAAACACCATCAGATAGATGATGGACTACGTGGGCTTTTGCAAATATTCTCTCAAAATAATATATGATGAAAGTAACCAACTACAGCACCCATAAATTTGATAAACCCAGCCTGGAAAAAGCCAATGCAGGCAAACATGATATCCAATGGCTGGATGTACGACTTACAGAAGAAACCGCAATATTAGCTGAGGGTAGCCAGGCCATATGCCTATTTGCCGGAGACGATGCCTCAGCTTCCGTCCTTGAAAAGCTTCAAGGGTTCGGTATCAAATACATCGCTTTGCGGTCGGCAGGTTTTAACCACGTGGACCTACAGAAAGCCAAAGAACTGGGCATACAAGTGGCGCGTGTACCCGCCTATTCGCCCTATGCCATTGCCGAGCACGCAACTGCCCTTATTTTGGCTCTTAACCGCAAGCTGATCCGTGCCAACCGCAGGGTAATGGAACAAAACTTTTCGCTGGACGGCCTGACGGGTTTTGACCTCAACGGAAAAACCGTAGGCATTATAGGCGTAGGTAAAATAGGTGCCGTGCTGGTTCGTATTTTGGATGGTTTTGGCTGCCGCATCCTGGCACACGATCTTGAGCCAGGTTTGGAATTACAACAGAAATTCGGACTGGAATATGTAAGCTGTGAGCAGTTGTGTACCGAAAGCGACATCATCAGCCTGCACGTGCCCCTTACCGAAAAAACCAGGTACATCATCAACCAACGAAAAATTGAAAGGATGAAGAAGGGGGTGATGCTCATCAACACCAGCCGGGGCGGACTGGTAGATACCAAGGCTGTAATTGCAGCATTGAAAACCGGCCACATCGGTTATTTCGGGATGGACGTGTACGAGGAGGAAGAAGGTCTTTTTTTCGAAGACCATTCCGAAGATATTTTGCAGGACGATACCATTGCGCGGCTGATGACTTTTAAGAACGTGCTTATCACCAGCCACCAGGCCTTTCTTACCGAAACCGCCCTTCAGAATATTGCTGAAACCACTATTTATAATCTTGACTGTTTTGAAAAGAAAATCAACAATAATAATGAACTGATTCTTTAAGGTTTAAGGAGTCTCTTACACTGTCTAAAAGCGTTTTTATAATTTTAGTTGCTCATCGTAATTTCATACAAGGAAAGCGGGATATCATAAATACCCCCTGAACTGATATTCTAACTTTAACATTCCATTGTTAAAGTAGATTTAATGCCAGAAAAGACCGTTTTTATCACCAAGGCTTCCGGAGAAAAAGCACCCTTCTCTCCTGCAAAACTCAAGCTATCCCTTGAAAGAGCCGGAGCCGGTTCATCCATGATTGATCGGATTGTAAGTGAGATTGAAGCGCAGCTTTTTGAGGGCATGTCCACGAAGAAAATCTACAGCCAGGCGTTCTCCATGCTTCGGAAGCACTCAAAACCCGCTGCGGGCAGGTATAAGATCAAGCAGGCTATTTTAGAGCTGGGCCCTACCGGTTATCCCTTTGAAAAGTTTGTAGGTGAAATTTTGAAACACCAGGGATATCGTACCAAAGTGGGGGTAATCATTCAAGGGCATTGTGTTTCTCACGAAATAGATGTGGAGGCTCAGAAAGACAACCGGCACTTTATGGTGGAATGTAAATTCCATAACCGTCAGGGGTATAAGTGTGATGTGAAAATTCCACTCTATATCAAATCCCGCTTTGAGGACGTGAAAAAACAGTGGGAAAAGCGTAAAGACCATACCAATAAATTTCATGAAGGCTGGGTGGTGACCAATACCCGGTTTACCGAAGATGCCATTCAATATGGTAAATGTTCAGGCCTGAAGCTAATAGGCTGGGATTATCCGCAGCAAGGAAGCATTCGCGACCGGATAAATTTATCTGGACTGCATCCTGTTACCTGCCTTACCAGCCTTACTAAGGCTGAGAAGCAAAAACTGATTGATAAGATGATTGTGCTCTGCAAGGAACTATGCGAGAAACCCAAAGTACTTGAGGAAATAGGGATTTCACGTACACGGATCAAAAAGATCATAAAAGAAGGAGAGGAAATTTGCTCAAGTGGTATTTCCCATAACAACTGATTTGTATTGAATATATGAAAGATAAAATGACATTGAAATTTCTGGGAGCAGCGGGTACCGTTACCGGCTCCAAATATTTACTGGAAACAGCCGGCAAAAAACTAATGGTGGATTGTGGTGTATTTCAGGGATTAAAAGAACTGCGTTTGCGCAATTGGGTACAACCGGAGTACGACCCGGCATCTATTGATGCGGTGGTGCTTACCCATGGGCATCTGGATCATACCGGCTACCTGGCCCGTTTGGTAAAGCTTGGTTTTAAAGGAAAAATATATGGGAGTACACCTACACTTAAGATCGCTGAAATCATACTGAAGGACAGTGCTAAAATTCAGGAAGAGGAGGCAAAACGGGCAAATAAAGAAGGTTACAGCAAACACAGTCCGGCAGAAGCTTTCTATGATTTAAAAGACGTTAAAAATACCCTTCCGCTTTTCCATCCGGTTGCAGAAGGCAAATGGCACGTCATTGAAAACGACTTTAAGGTAAGGTGGCAATACAATGGCCATATCATCGGATCAACTTTTATTGAAGTAGAGACCAACGATAGCCGCCTGGTGTTTTCAGGTGATATTGGCAGAAAAAAAGATTTGCTTTTGTATACGCCAAAAAAGCCTGAAAAAGCGGATGTCCTGCTTATTGAATCCACCTATGGAGGAAGGGTTCATCCTGAAGAAGAAAGTATTATCCCAGAACTGGAACGTATAGTCAACGAAACGGTAGAGCGTGGAGGAAGCCTGTTCATTCCCAGTTTTGCCGTAGAGCGTACTCAGCTCATGATGCTGATGCTTTGGAGGCTTTTGAAAGAAAAAAGAATCCCCAATATACCCATGATTATGGATAGTCCCATGGGAGCTAATGTGCTAAACCTCTTTCATGCCTCACGGGATTGGCACAAGCTCAAACCCGAAGAATGTGATGAGATGTGTTCCTATTTTGAGATTGTACGCAGTTACCGCGAGACCCTGTTCCTGCGGGATGATAGCACACCCAAAATTGTAATAGCCGGTAGTGGTATGATGACGGGCGGACGAATACTCAACTACATGGAAACAAGATCAGGCAATAGTAACGACACCCTACTTTTTGTAGGCTATCAGGCAGAAGGAACAAGAGGAAGAAAGCTACTTGAAGGTGCAAAAAAAATTAAAGTGTATGGCAAATGGCTGCCATTCAACATGCAGATGGAACACATTGAAGGACTAAGTGCCCACGGAGATCAAAACGATTTGATTGACTGGCTCTCTGAAATCAAAGAGCAACCCGAAAAAGTCTTCATTATTCACGGAGAAACCGAGCAGGCAGGAGCATTATCAAAAGCCCTCGAAGAAAAGAAGGGATGGCAAGCGCAAATCCCTCAACTAAATCAAACGGTAGAATGGTGATGGAAGAAGATACCCGGCATGACGTATTAAAATTAGTGATATTGGGCATTGATGCCCGCAATGAATATATGGTATTTATGCGCAAAGACTGTCCCGTGTGTATATCGGAAGGGTTTGAGGCTTTAAATCGTATAAAAGTTTCAAAAGGAGAAAAAACCATTGTAGCGTCTCTTATCGTTTGGGATGATAAGTCACAATTAAGTCATGACCAATTGGGCCTTTCTGATGCCGCTATTGAAGCCCTGGAAACTAAAGAAGGTGACTTACTTAGGCTGAGCCATTTAGATGCGCTTGATTCCATGAGTGATGTCCGTAAGAAAATTTATGGACACCGACTGAACCAGGCCGAGTTTGACAGGATCATTGGCGATATCGTCAATCGTAACTTATCTAATATTCAATTGTCGGCTTTTCTGGCTTCCAGCACAGGGAACTCATTAAATCAGGACGAAGTGATTGCCCTGACCCGTTCTATGATCAATGTGGGTTTCAAATTGGACTGGGGCAAGGATAAAGTTTATGATAAACACTGCATAGGTGGCTTGCCTGGTAACAGAACTACTCCATTGGTAGTGTCTATTGTTGCCGCAGCTGGGTTGACCATCCCTAAAACTTCTTCCCGTGCCATTACTTCTCCTGCCGGTACTGCTGACACCATGGAGGTAGTCACCAACGTAAATCTCACCACCGGGCAAATGAAAAATGTCGTGGAACAGGAAGGCGGTTGCCTTGCCTGGGGCGGATCAGTACAGCTAAGTCCGGCAGATGATATACTCATCCGTATAGAAAAAGCTTTGGATATTGATAGCGAAGGGCAGATGATCGCTTCCGTGCTTTCTAAAAAGGCGGCAGCAGGTTCTACCGATGTGGTGATTGATATTCCTGTTGGAGCTACGGCTAAGGTACGGTCGCAGGAGGCTGCTGAGCATCTGTCAGAAAAGATGGTTGCGGTAGGCAAAGCCATCGGGCTGAATATTGATATCGTGCTCACCGATGGGTCACAACCTGTGGGGAGGGGTATAGGGCCTGCCTTGGAAGCTAAGGATGTTTTATCCGTCTTGAGAAATGAAAACAATGCACCTGATGACCTGCGAGAAAGAGCAGTAATATTGGCAGGCAGATTATTGGAAGTGGGAGGAAAAGCAGCCGAAGGGTCAGGCACTCTTGAAGCTTTGAGAGTTTTGAAAAGTGGAGCCGCCTACAAAAAATTCACTGCTATCTGCGAGGCACAAGGTTTTTTCAGGGAACCTGAGGTAGCGCCCCATAAGCATAGGATTAGATCCGCAGCGAGTGGAGTAGTTTCAGAAATTGATAATCGCAGACTGGCCAAAGTGGCTAAGCTGGCCGGTGCTCCTGGTGCTATGACAGCAGGCATTTTGCTGCTTACACCATTGGGTACTCATGTGGAAGAGAACGATACTCTGTTTGAAATCCATGCTGAGTCACAAGGAGAGCTTGAATACGCCCTTTCTTACATGGATGCACAAAAACAAATTATTAAAATCAAAGCGACTTAAAATATGGAAATGATAGTTTTTGCCTTACCGGGCAACGAAGAACTTACAAAAAAAATAGCAGGACACCTTAAGGCTGAAAAGGGAGAGGCAACCATCCGGCAGTTTCCCGATGGGGAAAGCTATGTGCAGATTCACTCTGAGGTTAAAGATAAATGCGTGGTAATGGTATGCACATTACACGAGCCGGATGCCAAATTGCTGCCCCTGTACTTTTTAAGTAAGACGGCCAAAGAACTTGGTGCTGCCTGTACGTGCCTGGTAGCGCCTTATCTGGCCTACATGCGTCAGGATAAGCAGTTTAATCCGGGAGAAGGTATTACCTCTACGTATTTTGCTGAATTAATATCAGGCTTTGCAGAAACGTTGACCACCGTTGACCCACACCTTCACCGTAGAAGTTCGTTAAGTGAGATTTACACCGTACCTAATAAACTGATCCATGCGGCATCACACATTTCAAAATGGGTGAGCGATAATATTGAAAAGCCGGTATTCATCGGCCCGGATAGTGAAAGTGAGCAATGGGTTTCTCAGGTAGCAGAAGAAGCCGGAGCACCTTTTACGGTGTTAGAGAAGGTGAGGCACGGTGACAGGGATGTGGAAGTGTCCGTCCCCGATGTAGCAAAATACAAAGACCACACCCCGGTACTGGTGGATGATATAATTTCCACCGCCAGAACGATGATAGAGACAGTCGGCCATTTAAAAAAAGCCGGAATGCACCCACCGGTTTGTGTTGGGGTACATGCCGTATTTGCTGGCTCAGCCTATGCGGATCTAAAAAATGCAGGGGTACAACAGGTCGTCACGTGCAACACCATCCCTCATGAAAGTAATCAGATTGACCTTTCAGATATTCTGGCAAAAGAGATTAACCAACTGATGAAGCATCATGCGTAGTGCGCTACTCACCTTAATAGCGTGTCTGCAACTTGCCCCTGCAATTTTGTATGGTCAGGAGAAAGAAATGTTCATTCAGCAAATAGCGCAAAAAAGAATAGTACGTGAAAACTATGATCAAAATGGAGACCTGCAGGGCAAGCAGATATTTTTAACGGGTGAGTTAGAGCAGCAGGGTAAAACTTATCGGATAAAGGTAATAACCGAGCTCTATGACGAAAGCGGCCGGCTTACGGAAAAGTACTGGACCACATATAAGTGCAATCCCAATGAGTTTGATGTGCTATTGAATGTATTCCCTTTTACTGATCCGGATGACGAGAAGATAAAAGTGGATGTCACTTCAGAAGACTTTCAGCAACTGTATGAACTGGGTAAAGGAGAAGAATTAAAAGATATTCATTTGAAGATGAGTGTTGAATCGGGGGTATTAAGTTTTTTCGGATCCAAAAGCCTGGTCACCATAAAAAACAGGAAAAAGGAGGTAGTGAACCAATCAGTAAAAATCAGTAGTGAGGCTGTTATTGAAGCATACATGATGGGAATCCGTATTAAAACGATAAACTATGTCGTGGAAGAATACCTGACTAACGATTTCGTATTGCAACGTCAGCAGTTTACAGAGGATGATGGGGCCTGGTTTACCATGAAATATGAACAGAACGCAAAAGAAATTGAATAAAAGCAGATGGTTGAGTTAGAACACATATCAACACTGCCACCGAAAGATGCCGATAAGGCGGAAACAAAGAAAGCCTTGAAAAAACTCCGAAAGGAGCTTTTTCAGTTGCAGAATAAGTTCTATGCCGATGGAAGATACAGCATGCTCATTGTCTTGCAGGGGCTTGATACCTCCGGAAAGGATGGTACGATCCGTCACGCTTTTAGCGGCATGAACCCGCAGGGCGTGCAGGTAACATCGTTTAAGAAGCCCACAATTGATGAGCTCAAACATGACTTTTTATGGCGTGTTTATCCACATTTTCCCGAGAAAGGGATGATCAGGGTATTTAACCGGTCATACTATGAAGACATTCTGGTTCCGGCTACAAACAAGAGCCTTTCAGAAGATGTCTTGCTGCACCGCATCAACCTCATCAATGAACTGGAACATCATCTGTTGGCCAATGATACATTGATTTTAAAGTTTTATCTGCACCTATCGGCTAATGAGCAGGTAAAGCGTATTGAGGAGCGTAAAACAAAACCGCACAAACGATGGAAATATGCCAAAGAAGATGAACTTATCCCAAAAAAATGGGATGACTACAGGAAAACGTATCATACCATATTGAATGCCTGTGATCACTTGCCCTGGCACATTATTCCTGCAGATAAGCGATGGTTTCGTAATTATACAGCAGCTAAAATTTTAGCCGAACAGCTTGAAAAACTAAATCTGAAATACCCGAACAAATAAAAAATAGTCATTATGGAAAATCACAAAGAGCATAATCACACACACCATAAGCACGAAGAAAGTAAAAAGCATGAAGATCACGGCCATGGTAGTCATTCGGGTCACAACCCCGGGCATGGTGAAATGGGACATGATCATCATAAAATGATGATCGAAGATTTTAAAAAACGCTTTTGGCTTACCCTTATCCTAACCATTCCCATTCTGGCCTTTTCTCCCATGATCCAGAATTTTTTGGGTTACGAATGGTTGTTACCCGGTAACTCCTACATCCTGTTTGGGCTTTCTACCATCGTGTATTTTTATGGAGGTTGGCCTTTCCTTAAAGGACTGAAAAATGAGTTGAGTTAGGGAGCCCCCGGTATGATGACCTTGATTTCCATGGCCATTAGTGTCGCCTATTTTTATAGTTCCGCCACCGTTTTTGGCCTTGAAGGGGAAGATTTTTTCTGGGAGTTAGCTACCCTGATAGCTATTATGCTCCTGGGCCATTGGATTGAAATGAAGTCTGTACTGGGAGCCTCCAAAGCCTTAGAGTTACTGGTAAGTATGATGCCTTCTGAGGCTCACAGGATGAGGGGCGATATAGTGGAAGATGTAAAACTGGAAGACCTGCAAAAAGATGATATTATCCTGATCAAACCCGGTGAAAAAGTTCCGGCTGATGGTGTTATCGTAGAAGGAGAAAGTTATCTGAACGAATCCATGCTGACCGGGGAATCCAAACCGGTCAAAAAAGGCCTGGAGAATAAAGTAATCGGAGGTTCACTCAATGGCAACGGCTCATTAAAAGTAAAAGTAGAACATACCGGCAAAGACAGCTATCTCAATAAAGTGATCACTTTGGTGCAGGAAGCGCAAAAGTCCAAATCAAAAATGCAGAATTTGTCAGACCGTGCCGCCAAGTGGCTTACCTATATTGCATTGGCCATTGGTTTTGGTACGCTGGCTACCTGGTTGTTTTTAGGCTTTCCTTTCGTATATGCCCTGGAAAGAATGGTGACGGTGATGGTTATTGCCTGCCCTCATGCATTAGGTTTGGCCATACCATTAGTAGTAGCCATATCCACAGCAGTTTCTGCTCAGAATGGATTATTGATACGCAATAGAACGGCATTTGAGGAATCCCGAAAGATTTCAGCCCTGGTTTTTGATAAGACCGGAACCCTGACCAAAGGCGATTTTGGCGTTACCCGTGTAGAAGCGGTAGATCAGCAATTTGAGGCAGACGAACTACTGAGGCTTTCCAGTGCTTTGGAGCAAAGTTCAGAACATCCCATCGCTGTTGGCATCATTAAAAAAGTAAAAGAGAAAGACATTTCAATACCTAAGCCGGAAAACTTCAATGCCATCACAGGTAAAGGAGTTGAGGCTGATGTGGAAGGAAAAAAAGTCAAAGTGGTGAGCCCCGGCTATCTGAAGGACGAGAACATTTCAATACCTGATGGTGCCTATAGCAGTGCTGCCGAAACAGTCGTTTTTGTTCTCATAGATGATAAACTGGCCGGGTACATCGCCCTGGCAGATGAGATCAGACCGGAAAGTGCGGAGGCGATTAAAGTATTCAAAAAGAACAACATCAAAGTGATGATGGCCACCGGTGATAATGAAACAGTCGCCAAAGCAGTAAGTGAAGAACTAGGCCTGGACGGATACTACTCAGAGGTATTGCCACACCAGAAGGTTGAAATCGTAAAAGACCTACAAGCTAAGAATGAATTTGTCGCTATGACCGGTGATGGGGTGAACGATGCGCCTGCACTGGCACAGGCCAACGTAGGTATTGCCGTGGGCTCAGGAACCGATGTGGCAGCCGAAACAGCCGACATTATTTTGGTCAATAGCAACCCGCAAGACATTGCCAATCTGATCCTGTTTGGAAAAGCTACTTACAATAAGATGATCCAAAACCTGATATGGGCTACGGGATACAACGCGGTTGCCATTCCGTTAGCAGCAGGTGTTCTTTACACTTCCGGTTTTGTATTGGGGCCTGCGGTAGGTGCGGTATTTATGAGTTTGAGTACCATTATAGTCGCCATCAATGCCCAGTTGTTGAAAAAGAAAATCGGTAAGAAATAATGGATAATCAAAAAATGCTTGGCAGGATAATAATTGTCCTGTTGAGTATTTTTGTGGTCATGAGCGGGTATGGCGTACTGCTGCCCGTTTTACCCTACTTTACAGAAAGACTTGCGTTGAAGTCCGGTGTAGTAGCGGATGAGGATATCAACTATCACATCGGCATACTTACCAGTATTTACCCGTTTTTTCAACTGTTATTTGCGGTTGTCTGGGGCAGGCTTTCCGACCGTTTTGGTCGGAAAGTACTTATTATTATGGGGCTGGCAGGCTTTGTCGTCATGCAGCTCCTGACAGGGCTGGCTACTTCCTTAAGCATGTTGTATATAGCCCGCATCCTTGGAGGTATATTCTCCTCTTCCATTATTCCGGTGGGCAATGCGTATCTCAGCGATGTAACCAATAGCAGTCAGCGCAAGAAGGTATTGGCATGGTCGGGAGTAGCTGTAAGTACGGGTGTAATAGCCGGGCCTATGATTGGCGGATATCTCGCTCAAACCAACCTTCACTTCAATACCACATTTGGGCACCTGCTTTTAGATAAGTTCAGTGTCCCGTTCCTGGCCATTGCACTGTTGGGCATCATTACTTTAGTAGTCGTTGTCCTGCGGCTCAAAAACCCAAAGAAGCAACACGCAAATAACCAACAAGTAAAACTTAAAATGACCGGAATGCTGGCCAACCCTGTCTTTTTAAAACTGCTGCTTTTATCCCTGGTGCTGCAATTGGCCATCACTTTATTTGAGACCGTTTTCTCCGTGTATGCCAAAGATATTCTTGTCTTTGATACCAAACAGGTAGGTTTGGGTTTTATGCTTTGTGGTTTGGTTATGGCTGTTTTGCAACCCTTCTTCGCCAGTTTTAATGAAAATACGCTACCCCTGAGACTACAGCTTATTACGGGGTTTTTACTAGCTGCTGTCGCATTAGGTGTTTTTCCGCTGATGACCACCGATTTCTATGTATTTACCATGATCGTAATTTTTGCAACGGGTGCAGCAATCATTACCCCAAACCTCATTGCCTCTATCTCATTTATAGATGAGCATAATACTGGAGCCTACTTATCGGCTCAAACCTCTGTGAACAGCATTGGTCAGGTACTGGGGCCCTTGTTGGGAATGTGGATTTATTCCTTTGGGAGTTCATGGCCGTTCCTGAGTATCGGGGTGATCCTGTTGTTCACTACCCTCATTCTATTTCCGAAACTGAAACTAAGAACTTCCGAAGCTTAATTGATCAAGCAAAGACATGGCTACAGCCTGATCAATTCATTTTTGAGGAGCTTCGGTTATATTTGTCAATCTTTCAATCATACGGCTCAAAAAAGGCTTCCCCATCTAAGCAGACTATGAGCTTTTGAATATAGATAGCCAGAACCCAGGCCATAATTAAGGCCTTAAACATTTACAAGGACAGGGACAAAAATGATCATGGCAAAGGGTTCTATAATATTACTACAGAATTGGGTATGGGATCAGCAAAAAAAAACTTAGGGAAGATTTATATGGATTTATAAAGGCTGGCTGAGGTATTATATATTTCAAAGATGTGTTAACTAGTTGCACTAAAGTGCTTTATAGATTACTTACACAAACGAAAATATATCATTTTTTCGATTGCACCTCAAATATAAACTTGCGGTGCATCTGTACTTTTTTCAAACTCTGATTGTCCAACAGTCAAAGTAAATAATCCGGTTTTATTGAGAGTCCCAACAAGATAAAACATTTCAATTTACTATCTAGTAATATTCATCATCCGAAAATTCGTCTAACATATCTTCCATCAGTTCTTCTTCAGAAACATCATCATCTAACTCTTCGATGTCAAGGTTTTGGTACACTTCTGTTTGGTCTATAAAACCTGTCTCATCCACTGACCGATCAGATTTTGACGCTGCCTGAACCAGTTTACGCTTGTGCTTCTTTAAGGACTGTAATATATCGTCAAAAAAGATTTGATCAAGGCTTTCTTTGCGGATCTCTTTTTCAAATATCTCAACCGATGGGAGTTGAATATTAAGGCCTTCTCTAGTTAAAAAAGCTTTAAGCTCCTTATAAGCAGTAATGTATCAAAGTATCTGATTTTCACTTTTTAAGAGTTAACTGCCTGCTGGTCAACAAGCGTGTGTGGGGTTCGGTACACTTTTTACGTGTGCCGGACTTTATTTTTTGACAAAACAGTCTCCCTATCAGTCTTAAATCCCGTTTTAACAAACCTCATGTATAAAAGTATCTGATGGATTGTAAACTTGTCTAAAGTATCAGAACCGAGCTTATGATATTGAAATGGTCAAAGAGAAGCCATTAGACTAAAAGAGCCTTGTTCCAGTAAACCTTAATATCACCAGCGCATATCAAACCTTGAGGGTGGAAAGAAACAGGCCTAAACCAAACCTTTGGAAAAGGCAGGGAATCTGGTCAACTTATTAGCAGATAGCCTCTCTCCTTATATTTCTCAAAAGAATACTGCCCAATTAAGAAACCCTTTGCTTTTTGTCTCTTCTGCACCGGTTAACCCCACAAAGCTTCATGGCCACGCGCTTCACCTTGGATTTTCCCCTGACAAGCAGGGTTCCTCCATGGCTTGAGCGCCAATGCCCATGGTTTACGCTGTGAGTTTAACCCAAATGCAGAATTATGGACAAAAAAGCAATAAGCAACCCCTTTCAAAGCACAGCAGCCCCCTTCAGCTCAAAAGTCAATGAAGTAGAGCTGCACTATTGCAGGCCAAGGATCAACACCTTGCCTGGAGTTTCCAAATCGTCTGATGTGGCCGCTATTTTCAGAAGTATCTACCCACCGGGCAAAATGGACCTAAAGGAATATTTTTATGTGGCCTACCTGACCCGGAGCAACCACGTATTGGGAGTGGCCAGGCTCAGTGAAGGAAGCCTGACAGGAACAGTGGTAGATATCCGTGAGGTTTTTGTGCTGGCCCTAAAGCTCAATGCCATCGGAATGGTGCTTTGCCACAATCACCCTTCCGGAACCATGCGTCCTTCACCATCCGACATATCCTTGACCAATAAGGTCAAACAGGTGGCCCAACTGATGGACATGGCCCTGTTGGACCACATTATACTGAACTCAGAAGGGTACTATTCTTTTACCGATGAAGGGGATCTGTGAGCCCTTATAATCCTGTCCGAAAGGTAGGCTTTTGGCGTGGGCACAGGAAAGCCCATTGCTTTTCATTTGTTTCAAGGTAGACCAAAAAAACAAGGTTTCCCCCGTTGGGTGAGCCTCCTGATTTTTTCGCCTCCACCTTGCCTTTAACCCCCACCAAAGCCTTTGACGGCTTCCATAATTAAATGTTCAACAATTAAAATTAAAGACTATGGAAACGTACGCAAAGTTGGTTATCAAAAACCAAAAAGAATGGAACATCGAAAGGGTCAACCAAGAACTACAGGCGTTGGGATATCCTTCGAAAACTTTTAACAAGGGGTTGTATGGAGCTTTCATAACAAGAAAAAAGCTCAAGGAAGACGCCCGTTTAATGAATCTAGACCCAGAGAGTTCAAGGCAACTTGTACATATGAACCGCCTGATAACCCCGGAGCTATTGGAACAGTTTTTCTGGAATAAGCTGGGTACGTTTGTCGTAAAAATATCCTGTTTTGATAAAGCCGGGAAAGAACGGTGGGAGATCGTTTTTAACTATGCCCTTAACCATACAGAGGACTTCGACTGGGCAGCTTCCGAAAATTGCAGTAGAGAAAACCTAAGAAGCTGTGGTTTCAAAATTAAAGGGGGATAAGCTCCTTTTTTTGGTCGGTTCAAATTCCTGATCAAACAACGGGACACTACCAAAATTCACCTGCTCAATTCGAGCTTAATACACCGAGGGACAGGTATGGCCCAAAACGCTAAAATATCCTTTCTGCCCGGGCTTCAGCCGGTTCGTTTCACGGCTTATGTAAGCCTGGGAATTATTTGTTTCAGTGAGTCTTACAACGTCCGTTCCGCTCACCCGCTTCTGGCCTAGCGCAGCATAAGTTGGCGGTCCCGGTCTGCCTAGGCCAAACCCCGAGTCACCAACCCATGCTTTTTCCCTACACGCCATTTAAATAGACGCCATGTTACTTTTTGTCAATACATGGTTGACCCCAAAAAACAGGCATTTTAAAGGATGCCCCAACTGCTGTTGGAAAGTTGCCGTTTTCTCCTTCTGTCCATTGACCGTGTATAAGTTGTGGTGTAATCTGTCCCGGACAAAAGAAATGAAATTCTGGATAGACAAAAACTTACTTTCTGGTAATAACTCAAGCATTTAAGAGCAAAAGCAATTAACCAAAAAAGGCCACTTGTAAAAGCGGCCTTTTTGATTGGTGCCCACAGCCAGCTAAAAACAATTTTTCTCACAAGCTAACAACCGGCTACGGGACTTAAATCTTAAATTCGGTGGTATAAATTCGGGAGACGAATATAGGGAAATTCATACAAAATGTAAACACCCAAACCCGGGCTTTAGCCGGTTCGTTTCACGGCTTATATAAGCCTGGGAATTATTTTTTTTGGCCGGCCTTATAACGTTCTTTTTACTCACCCGCTTCTGGCCCAAGCGCAGCATGAATGGAGGTGTCCCGGCCAACCAAACCAACCCCGGTTTACCTCACTCATGCTTTTCCCTAACGCACAAAAAAAATGGAAATTTATTTCACCCAAGTGGGGGCAATAGGGTGAAAAATAACTGGGGAAGTCCAGCACTTTTGATCCGTACAAAACAAAAAAAGGATCATGGACACAGATGCGAACAACCCCGAATTCAGGAAGGGTATGCCCCCTAAACTCGATCATGTGAAAATCTATTTCTCACAAAAAAACATACCACAAGAAGAGGCCGAAGTGTTCTTTTATTACCATCAGGATTTGGACTGGAGAACAGAGTCAGGTTTGCCCATTATAGACTGGAGGGCTGCTGCCAATGAATGGATGTGGAACCTTGAAAACTAACAAGAGATCAACCTTTCCCCTTTAGAAAATTACTTCATACCCTTTAGCAACAAGAAAGAAAGATTGCCGCGTTTGCGCAATCAGCAAGATGTAGGATTGTCTGACGCCAATCCGATCTTGCCCCTGCTGCCGGAGTTGCAGGGGTGCGAAAATTCTTCGGAACTCGAATTTTACGTACTTGATCATGACAAAAGAAAACACCCTCAAACCTGACCATAGGCTGACGGTCAGGTTCAATAAAAACGAACTGGCCAAGCTTGAAAACTGGCTTAAAAAAAGTACTTATCACCGCAACATGAGCGAGCTGATAAGGCACTTGCTTTTTAAGAAAGAGATTACCATAAATACCTATGACGCCTCTTTGGATCGGCTCTATGAGGAATTGGTTTTGGTCAAAAAAGAACTCAATGCCATTGGGGTAAATATCAATCAGGTGACCCACTATTTTAATGCCGACCCTGACCCCTCACAGAAGTTGATCTATGCCAAGAAAATTGCTCCACTTTACGAGGGGACGACACAGAAAATCGAAAAACTTTTTGACCTGCTTTCTGAATTAGCCCAGCGATGGTCGCTCGAATAAGCACCGGAAAAAGCATTGGCGGAATTATGAACTACAACGAGAATAAAGTGGGACAGGGAGAGGCGAAATTCTTATTGGCCAAGGGCTTTTTAACGGACCAAAAACCGTTGACTTTTTCCAGTAAAATCAACCGCTTTTTAAAGCTGACGTCAAAGAACCAGCGTGCCAAAACCAACGCCTTGCACATCTCCTTAAACTTCTCCAATAAGGATGTACTTACAGAAGAAAAATTGACCGCTATAGCCGGACATTATATGGAGCGGATCGGGTTTGGCAACCAACCCTTTTTAGTCTATCAGCACTTCGATGCTGCCCATCCGCACATACACATTGTCACCACCAATATTGATCAAAGAGGCAAACGTTTGGAAACCCATAACCTCGGTAAAATACAATCCGAAATTGCCCGAAAAGAAATAGAAAAACAGTTCGGTTTGGTAAAGGCGGAAGACCAGAAAAGGACCAAGGAATTTTTGCTTGCCCCTTTGCAAAAAGCAGAGTATGGCAAGTCTGAAACCAAGGCGGCCATTTCCAATATCGTTAGAAACGTAGTACGTGCTTATCAGTTCACTTCAATGGCAGAACTCAATGCGGTGCTCAGGCAGTTTAACGTTACGGCAGACCGGGGCGAGGAAGGCAGTCGGATGCATCAAAGACGAGGATTGGTTTACAGTATCTCAGATGAAAAAGGCAATAAACAAGGAGTGCCCATTAAAGCCAGCTCTATTTATTCTAAGCCCACTTTGGCCAAGCTGGAAGAAAAATATGCCCTGAACAAAGAAAAACGAAAAACCAATAAACCCCGCTTACAGCGAGTAATAGACAAAGCCCTGATTGATGCCAACACCAAAGAAGCCTTTACAGAAACCCTTCGAAAGAAAGGGGTACGGGCATTATTCCGGGAGAACGAAGCAGGACGGATTTACGGGGTAACCTTTATTGATAATGTAAACCGCTGTGTTTTCAATGGTAGTGCATTGGGCAAGGCCTATAGCGCTAACGCATTGGCCACAAAACTTTGGCCGGAACAAACCGCACCAAAGGATGAAGAAAAATTTCCGACTGCCCCTATCCGGGAAGTGAGTAAAGGCGAAAGCACCTTTCCCCCAAAGGGCCGAACGCTATCCACACAGGATATTAAGGTCGATCTGTTGGGGGAAAATCCAGACGACCCGCTACCTTATCCCTTACGGCCCAAAAAGAGGAAAAGGAAAAAACGCAAACCCAACAATTAATTGACTCAAGTATATGAATACCGGAGAGAACATAGAAGGGCTCAGGAAGATCATCGACCTGACCCGTAAGATCAGCATGGGGCTTTTAGGCCTGCACCTTTATGTCTATTGTTATCCGTCTTTCAAAGGTTGGGGACTTGCCCACGAGGTTTCAGACCGCCTGCTTCTAAGGTTGATGAGTACAGGGCTCTTCAAAGAATACTGGATAAGTAAAGGATTGGCACTTGTGTTATTGGTTATTTCATTATTAGGGAACAAGGGCAAGAAAGATGATAAGATAAAGCTCTCTCATGCGCTGACCTATATGGGTGCGGGACTATGCCTTTATTGGACAGCTTACTTTTTGCTCAATACAGCTCTTTCTTTGGAACTGGGCACATGGTTGTACATGGCAACGACTTCCCTTGGATACATACTGGTTTTGATCGGAGGCGGCCTATTGTCCAGAAGGCTGAAACTCAGTTTTGACAAGGATGTATTCAATGCCCTTAATGAAACTTTTCCACAAGAGGAAAGGCTCCTGGAAAACGAATATTCGATCAACCTGCCTGCCCAGTATAACCTAAAGGGCAAAGCCCGTCAAAGCTGGATCAACATCATTAACCCTTTTCGTGCCTTGCTGGTCATCGGGACTCCGGGAGCCGGAAAAAGCTACTTTGTGATCCGTCATGTAATTACCCAGCATATCAAGAAGGGTTTTGCCATGTTCATCTATGATTTTAAATATGATGATCTTTCCCGTATTGCTTTCAACACGCTTGAAAAGAACAAGGCCGCCTATAAAGTGACTCCAAAGTTCTATGCGATCAATTTTGACAACCTTTCCCAGACCCATCGCTGTAACCCTCTAGAACCCGCAAATATGCTGGATATTACCGATGCCAGTGAATCTGCCCGAACTATTATGATGGGGCTCAATCGGGATTGGATAAAGAAGCAGGGAGACTTTTTTGTAGAATCCCCAATTAATTTTCTCACCGCGGTGATCTGGTTTTTGAAAAAACATTGTTCGGGAAAGTATTGCACCCTGCCCCATGTGATAGAGCTCATGCAAATCGAATACGACAAGCTCTTTACCGTGTTGCGTACCGAGCCAGAGATAGAGGTGCTCATCAACCCCTTTGTGTCTGCTTACTTAAAAGGGGCTGTGGATCAATTGGAAGGTCAAATTGCCAGTGCTAAAATTACAATGGCCCGTCTGTCCTCCCCGCAACTTTACTACGTGCTTTCTGAGAGTGAATTTACATTGGACGTCAACAATCCAGATGAACCCAAGATTGTCTGTATGGGCAATAACCCCCAAAAGCAGCAGGTCTATGGAGCAGTATTGTCCCTCTATATTTCCAGGATAACCAAGCTGGTCAACCGTAAGAACCAACTTAAGTCGAGCCTGATCTTTGATGAGTTTCCCACCATTTACTTTAACGGGATCGACAGTCTTATTGCCACGGCAAGGAGCAACAAGGTGGCCACTACACTGGGCGTGCAGGACTATAGCCAGCTTAAAAAAGACTACGGCAGGGACCAGGCCGAAGTGATCATGAACACCGTGGGCAATTTCGTGAGCGGGCAAGTACTGGGCGATACTGCCAAACAGCTTTCCGAGCGTTTTGGTAAAATCCTGCAAGATCGTGAAAGCGTTTCCATCAACAGCTCAGAAACCTCAATCAGCAAATCCAACCAACTGGAATTGGCCGTTCCGCCTTCAACGATTTCATCGCTTTCTTCGGGGCAGTTCGTAGGCATGGTAGCCGATGACCCCACCGAGAAAATAGAACTCAAAACCTTTCATAATGAAATCATAAATGACCATGATGCGCTCAAAAAAGAAGAGGAAGCTTATCGGCCAATTCCCGATGTACGGGAATTATCACCCGGTGAAGTAGAAGATAATTACCGCCAGATAAAACAGGAGGTGAGGGAGATTATTGAACGGGAGATGGAACGCATTTACAACAGCCCTGAACTAGGGCATTTGATTATTGAAGATGATTAGTCGTTTAATTTACTTCTACCAAGGTCATCTAGGCATTTCCATCCAAGCGCGAAAACCACGTGCCCTGCGTTGACTTACAAATATCTGCTTATTTACAGGCGGGGATAAAAACAGTTCCAATTTCCCATAGGAGGCAGGCTCAAAATGCTTCAATGCCTTGTAATGCACTATAGTTTGACGGTTCACCCTAAAGAACATTCGGGAGGGCAACATCTTTTGAAGATCATCCAAGGCATGCGGAGTCAGGTAACTATCTCCTTTATAGGAATGCAAGTAGTTGTAGCTGTTTTCCCTTTGAACATAACATATATCCTCAGTCTTTAGAGCCATGTGTTTGGAGCCCTGATGCACCATAATCGTCTGTATTTCTTCAGAAGCTTTATTAAAACCTTGCTTTTGCATTTCAGAAATTTGTCGTGACCTCAAGAAGAAATAGTAGCTCAAATAATACAGGTTGAATAACACGAGCATTATCATAATGTAGGGAAAAGCGTACACCATGTAATTGGTGTCTTTTAGTATACTCAACCCAAAGACTTTAAAGTATATAGCGGCCATAAAAAAATCAATGAGGCCAGGTAGTGCCACTCCTAAAATGATCTGTAAAACTGTCCGCATAACGGGACGCTTCTCCCAGTCATATTTTGAATCTAAATATCGTGTTGCCCTGGCGATGCACTCAATAAGGGTGAGTGCAATAAGTAAGCTGGAGAAAAACTCCTGATAAAAATACTTGCTGAGCAAACGGTCAAAAATACTTGCATTTCCCCCAAATTCTGTCACCAACAGTGCACCGATCACAGCGACCATTAGCCTGAAATATAAATCGTTGTATGAAACCTTCGGTCTGTATGTTGCCATATTGAGATATTTTAAAGACCACTTTAGTCAGTCTGGATTATAATTTTTCAATGGTTCAAAAGCTGTTAGTATTCAATGTTAAATCTTGTAATACGTATGGAATATCGTGTTTTTTGTTGTTTAAAGCTGTATGATGATACTGCTATTGATTCACAATTTTTTAAACAGTTAATCGTAATTATGTTATCTATAAACATTATCAATATTCTTATTTTAACAAAAAAATTATGGAACAGTTATCACAACAAGGGATCCAACAGAAGATAAATGCACTGTATAACCTCTCGGACACAGATCTGATGGAAGAAGCAAAAAAGATGTGTGCCGACTTTATGGCCTGGCTCAACGATAACTTTGAACTGACCCCAGAACAAGAGCTATATTTTGAGGGTGTACCAGAAACCTTGCTTTTTGGCTGGGGAGCGCAGTTCGCAGGGCTCATTATTACACGGGGAGCAATTAACCTTGATGTGAGCGATCCGCCTGAAACCAGGCGTACTAAGCAAATTCGGACTCAAACCACTATAGAATTTGACTTTGACCCCGATAACACCCTTGTTCTTAGTGGAAATGGTGCGTTGACCGCTGTATATAAGGATTAACTTTTTATATCCAGATTTTATCCTCAACCAATCCATTTTTAGCAGTTTGAACAAGTAGATTTCTCTTATAAGAAATATGTTTGTTTAAACTGCATTTAAACTTACCGAAATACTTCGGCCATTTCATAAGTGCTTTCAGCACCTTTCTTTGCTCTTTCGGCTGGTAACAGAAGTCCGGAATATTCAATTCCCATATTTGACTATATACCTTTGCTATACACAAAGGTGCTTATGCCCCTTTAAGAATAGCTGTGCACAGGTACGGCTTCAGGTTTAAAGCAATAGTCCTATGAAAGTATTCAGTAACAGGTTATACGAACAGATGAACAGTGCTTTGGGCACGATAAACATTGAGGCCGACAGCATGCTCAAACAAACCGAAAGCTCCTATAGAACCGTACAGGAAGCTATGCAGGAGTTAAAGGGGTTTATCATAGAGTATTCCTTTAAAGACCAACAAGAAGAAATCCACTTCTTTAAAAACATAAAACCTCGTTTTTTAAAAGAATTGATATTTTTCGAAGAACTTTATTATATCGAATCAGGCCGGCCTGTTGCATCAACAAAAGAAGTTCAGCGGTATTTGAATATCCATCTGGCGCACATTAACCGGTTTTTCAGGCGCAACCACAACCTGCACACCTATTACCTGATGGGAGAAGATCACAAAGACCATCAGTACTTTACACGCCAACCGCCCGGTTTGCGCCTGAAACCCGATAAGTACTATCTGGACATGGACATCCGTTTCTCAACGCTCCACAGCTTCAAGTTTGGGCGCATACAAGCCTATCAAAAGCTCAGTGAACATCTACAAAGGGCATTTGCCAATCTGAACCAAAAACTGCCAATCCCCGAAACGGCTTTAAAGCTCAAACTCAAATGGACTGCTCCCAAAGTCTCTTTGGTAGAACTGGTTTACGCGTTTAAGGCTGCAGGGGTGTTCAACAACGGTACGGCCAATATCAATGAGATAGCCGCTCTTTTGGAAGAAGTCTTTCAGCGGGACCTTTCCGATTTCTACCGCACCTTTCAGGAAATCCGCATCCGCAAAAAAAGCCGTACCGCTTTTATGGAACTTTTGCAGTCGCGCCTGTACCAGTGGATGGAGGATGCGGACCAAGCAGGCTAGCAGGCTTTTTTTGGTTTTGTGCTTTGGAGAAAATTTTCCCCCACTTGGGGTCATAGGGTGAACAACCCGTAGCAGAAGCCTTCACTTTTGCCTCTATCATGTTTCATCAAAAGACATCCCAAAATGCTTAAAGCCATACCCTGGACACAGCTGGCCATTGCTTTTACACTGCTTGCCGCTGCCTATTACCTATACATAGCTTGGAAGTACTACCCCAAGGAGATCAAGACATATCTAGGTATGGACACAATAAAAAAACTCCTTGGTATAAAGGGGCAGAAAGTCAAAACCACTTCGGTTATCCTTACCGAAGAGCAATTTGTAGAAGCCTACCGAAAGATAGAGCAACTCCTCTATGAGGTGAGACAAAAGCTATTGCCCAAGGCCGAAGGTTCCAAAAAAAAACTACTGCAGCTATTGGCCTTGCACCTTGGAAACTTTCAAGGGATGGTCGTCCCCGCTTTCAGGCTTACCATAAGCCGTGAGCTGATCAAAATTGCTTCTCAACGAAATATTGCGCTACAGGAAATTGAACTGGAGGAATTCTGGAAAAACCTGATTACCGCATACCAAGCTTCAAAAGATCCTTCAAAATGAGACCTATGAAAAACATCCCATTTACAATCGTCCGCTCTGTCGGCTTACTTCTACTTATAACCGTAATGATATGCCTTAGTTATGAAGCCTTTGCCCAAGATGGTACTGCGGGCATCAATGAGGCGACCAACAAAGTAAAGAGCTACTTCCAGGCCGGAGCCAATCTAATGTATGCCATTGGAGCTGTGGTCGGGCTGATCGGAGCGGTCAAAGTCTTTAACAAATGGAACTCCGGTGAACCCGACACGGGTAAAGTGGCCGCTGCATGGTTTGGCTCTTGTGTATTTCTGGTGGTCGTGGCCACGGTACTCAAAAGCTTCTTTGGCATCTAAAACCCCCATTCACCTAAACAGCTCAAAAACATGCAACAACGCTTAGTAAGCAAACTCCATAACCATCTACAGCAATTCTACCCCGAACTGCTGATCGGTCTGGAAGACCGAGGCGAAACAAATACCTACCTGAATCAAAAAACAAATAGAGTAGAATCCCTGATCCAACGACTCAAGGCTACTGGTACTCCTAACTATATCATTGAAGAAGAATGCCTGCACACTTTAACCGCAGACCTTGGCGTATCACGCTACAATTATCTGCAAGCACTTTTGGAACAAGAGTTTGAGACGGTTTACTACCGAATGTGGGGAACTGGGACGCTCCATTATGAACTGATCAACCTGATCAACTTCTGCGCCTCCATTTTTGAATCCTTTGACTTTTGTGAAGCCAACGAAGACGACCGGATGTTGCGCTACGCCATAATCGGCACCGTGCAGGAATATTTGGACACCTTAAACCAGCCGCATGGCCTATAACCCCCGTCAAAAGTTATCGGATAACATCCGGGCCATTGACGTGGCACTGCGCTTTAAAGAAGGTGCCAAGGTCAATGCCGATGACCTTGGCCTTTTGGAGCGCTACGCTGGCTTTGGAGGGCTAAAGGCTATTCTGTATCCCTATGGCCCTAAAGAAGAGTGGGAAAAACTCGGAGCCTCCAAAGCTGATATGGGGCTGCATGAAGATTTTCAGAAATTACATGAACTCCTTAAAACCCATCTGGATGAGCAAACCTACAACCAAGCAGTAGCCTCGCTTAAAAACAGTGTGCTGACTGCCTTTTATACCCCCGAAGTAGTTCCCCAAGCACTTTTTGACGTGCTGAAAAAACAAGGTATTCATCCTGAAAGCGTGTATGAACCTTCTGCCGGTGCCGGAGTGTTCGTAAAAGAAGCTACAAAAGCATTTCCCAAAATTCAGCACATAACTGCTGTAGAAAAAGACCTCGTAAGCGGCTATGTTTTACAAGCCAGAGCTTCACGCCTGAAGGTGGACAAAACCATCCATGTATCAGGGTTGGAACAGACCAGTGAAAACGAGTCAGGGCGCTTTGATCTTGTTACCAGCAACATTCCCTTTGGTAATTTTCAGGTACATGACCCGGCTTTCCCGTCTCAGATAAACGGTAAAATACACAATTACTTTTTCGCCAAGGGGCTGGAAAAACTTAAAAACGGAGGCCTCTTGGCCTACATTACCACGGATGCCTTTTTAAACAGCCCCTCCAACAAGGGCGCGCGGGAATATCTTTTTGGCCAAGCTGATTTTGTTTCCCTAACGGTGATGCCAGACTCTTTGATGTGGGACACCGGTGGAACACAAGCCCCCAGCCATTTACTTGTAGTACAAAAACAGGATATAAAAAATGAGCTATCCCCTGATGAGCAGCTCCTTCTAAGTACGGTAAAAAAGCAAAATGAATTTGGATCATTTTCTCTCAATAGCTACATTGAACATCATCCGGAAACCTTTTTGGGCAATAGCCTAGAAGCCGGAACAAACCAATACGGCCAGCCACACCAAAAGGTCACTTTTAAAGGTGACCTACAAGGCCTATACGTTCCATTGACCCTTCAATTAGAGCAAGACGTTAAAAACCATCTTGACCAGAAAGCTTTTTATGGAAAAGCTATAGTCGCCATACAGGATGAAAAGGCCAAAAAACTCACTTTCCTAGATCCGCCCGAAAGCCCTCAGCAAATCCCCGAAATGCAATTGGGTCTCTTTGACCTGCAACCTGAGCGCAATATCAACCGGGCAATGGCCTACCTGAGCGATGCGGACAAACGTATGGTGGAAGAGCGTTCCGTAAGACTGATAAGCAGCCTGCACCCAACAGAAAACCCCAAACATGAAAGTTTGGTACTGCTGATTGCCAAAGGAAAAAAAACCAACAACTACCTCTATCGGCTCTATTCCAACCTGAAAGAAATTTCCGGTACGCAGAATTGGATGAACAGTACTGTTCTGAGCCGCGAAATGCAGCGGGTATCAGATGCATTACAGCCCTATGCGCATGATTACATAATAGAAGGTGAAAAACATTTGCAACCGCTCTTAGCGGCCAATGACACCTACATCGCCCGTGACCTGCCCGTTCATTACAAAGAAGGTACGCTGATCTCATTTAAAGGAGCGTTGGGGATTCTGGGAAAAATAGACCCAAATCAGCATCAAGCACCTGTGTATTTGATAAAGTCCAAACCGGGTGATAGTAAATTCTTTGAGGATTATTTGAATTTAAGAGACATCTATTTTAAGCTGATGGAACAGGGCGATAACATGCCCGAGACGACCATGCTCCGTCAAATGCTTTCTGACCAATATGGGCACTTTGTGTCCAGCTATGGCCCCTTAAACCATAAACCCAACAAAGACCGGATTTTACAGGATGCCGCCTTTGGCTTTCAAATGTTAGCTTCCTTGGAACTGAGACAGGGGACAAGTTTTGTCCCTTCTGATCTTTTAAGGGAAGACCTGAGTGTCAAGGCCGAACCCCTGAGTACCGATGATCCGCTGGAAGGTTTGGCCATGAGTTTGAATGAAAAAGGTAAAGTCGACCTTGATTTCATAGCGGCCACCACGGCTATGGATTCCAAGGAAGTGGTAGAGGCGCTGGGCGATCATATCTACCTTAACCCTGCTAACGGAAACTGGGAACCCAAAGACCTGTTTTTAAGCGACCACGTGCGCGAAAAATTAGTAGCTGTTAAAAAGAAGGCCAACCAAGAACCAGCTAACCCAGAGTTTCAGCGTAGCCTGAAAGCACTGGAAAACGTGCAGCCCACTGCAATCCCCTATAAACTATTGGATTTTAACCTTGGAGAGCGTTGGATTCCACTGGAATATTACAACCGCTTTGCCCGAGAGTTATTTGATCTGGATGTTAACGTGCATTACCTATCCTCACTGGATAGTTTTAAGGTTACCGTAAGGGGAAGCAATGCCAAGGTCAATCAGGAGTTTGCTGTAACACCCAAGAGCGGGCGCACTACTTACGGCTATACACTTTTGGAACATGCACTGGAAAACACGACCCCATTTTACACCTATACCATCGAAGATACCTTCGGGCGGGAGATGCGCAAGCCCGATAATGAAGCCACCCAACTGGCGCACCAGAAAATCGAGGACATCAGGGAACGCTTTGTAGAGTGGATGGCCGAGCAACCTGCGCAAGAGCAAACGACTATTGAGCTGCTCTACAACAAAATCTATAATGGCTATGCCCCGAGGGAGTATGATGGAAGCCACCTGACCTTTCCCGGCTTGGACAAGGCCGCTCTGGGAATCGAAGACCTGTACTCTTCCCAAAAGAATGCCGCTTGGCGCATCATACAGAACAGGGGCGCCTTAATTGACCATGAGGTGGGCTTAGGTAAAACCCTGACCATGGTGGTAGCTGCCCACGAATTAAAAAGGCTTGGAATCGTTGAAAAACCTACGATTCTGGCTTTAAAGGCCAATGTAGGACAGGTTACAGAAACCTTTAAAAAGGCCTATCCCAAAGCGAAAGTACTAGCTCCCAGTGGAGTGGACTTCACTCCGCAGAACAGGCAAAGGCTCTTCCATGAGATTAAAAACAACCGTTGGGACTGCATCATCATGACCCACGACCAGTTTGGGAAAATCCCACAGGCACCTGAAATACAACAGCAGGTTTTACTATCAGAACTGGGCAATCTGGAAAAGGATTTAGAGGCCATCAAAAATTCGGGCGGGGATATTTCCAGAAGAATGCTCAAAGGACTGGAAATCCGCAAAGTCAATCTACTTGGTAAGCTTAAAAAACTGACGGGAAAGATCGAAAGCAAAAAGGATGATCAGGTTCATTTTATGGATACGGGCATAGATCACTTGTTCATCGATGAATCCCACAAATTCAAGAACCTCACTTTTACCACCCGACACAGCCGTGTAGCGGGACTGGGCAATCCGCAAGGTAGCCAAAAAGCCCTCAACATGCTTTTTGCGATCAGAACCTTGCAGGAGAAATTTGACCAAGACCTTTGTGTGACTTTTTGTTCAGGTACGCCTATCTCCAATAGCCTTACCGAAATGTACCTGTTGTTTAAATACCTGCGCCCGCGTGAACTGGTACGTCAACGCATTGATAATTTTGATGCTTGGGCGGCTGTGTTTGCAAAAAAAACGGTGGATTTTGAGTTCTCCGTTACTAACGAAATACGTGCTAAGGAACGCTTTCGTCATTTTATCAAAGTGCCCGAACTGGCCTTGCTCTATAACGCCATTACCGATTATAAAACCGCCAAACACATAGGGCTGGATAAACCCGAGTTGGAAGAAAAGCTGGTGCCGATTGCTCCCGATGCTATGCAAGAGGATTTCATACAACGGCTGATGGCCTTTGCCCGCAATGGGGACGCCAAACTGATTGGAAGACCACCCTTAAGCGCAACAGAAGATAAAGCCCGTATGCTGATTGCCACCAACTATGGCAAAATGATGGCGACCGATATGCGCCTGATCGACCCTGAAAAATACAAGGATAACCCGGGTGGAAAACTTATGGAAGCTGCCCAGAACATCGAAGCATGGTATACCAAGAGTGCTGCGCAAAAGGGAACACAAATTATTTTTAGTGACATCGGTACACCCAAGGAGGGGTTTAATGTTTACGATGCGCTAAAACAATTATTGGTAGAGACCTATCAGATTCCTGCCCACCAGATCAGCTTCATTCACGATTGGGCAGATCATAAAAAGCCCCAGTTGTATAAGAAAATGAACAGCGGAGAAATCCGCGTACTGCTCGGCAGTACTGAAAAAGCAGGTACTGGACTTAACGTACAGGCCAGAGTAGTGGCGATACATAATTTAGATATACCCTGGAAGCCTTCTGAATTGGATCAGCGCCATGGAAGGGGTGCCCGTCAGGGCAATTTTGTTGCCAAAGAACACTTCGGTAACAAAGTGGTCAGCTATATCTATGCCACCGAAAGGTCGCTTGACAACTACAAGTTCAACCTGCTTAAAAACAAACAAACCTTTATCAGCCAGATGAAGGAATCTTCCCTGAGCGTACGCACCATTGACGAGGGTGCCATTGATGCGCAGAGCGGCATGAATTTCTCGGAGTACATCGCCATTCTTTCAGGAGATAACACGCTTTTGGAAAAGTCCAAGGTGGACAAGAAACTGGCGGTTTTGGAAAGTCTCAAAAAAATCCACTACAAAGAATCCGCCAGAGCTGAGGCAAGCCTCAAACAACTTGGTCTTGATAAGCAGAAAACCACAGAAATCCTTAAAAATTTAAAGCAGGACGAAGCCCATTATACCGCAAAGCGCACCTTCACTAAAGACGGGACTAAAAACAACCCCGTCCACTTAAAAGATCTGAACAAAGCCAACGCAACTTCCATAGGGCAGTTCCTGAACGAGCTTCACAAGCACTGGAAACCCAAAGGACAACAGAGTGAAGAAAAGATAGGAAGCCTATACGGATTTGACCTTTACATCCGTCAGGAAAAAACCGCTTGGCTGGAAAAACACGGTATTGATTACCACACTTCAAATGGCTTCTACGCAATCCACCCCAAGGGCAGTATCAAGTACACCTACAACAGTGGGCAACCCGACAGCGAGAACCCAAAACGGGCTGCCCGACATTTTCTAAATGCCATTGACAGGGTAAAGCTCTTAAGGGAAAAAAGCGAGCAAAAACTAAAGGACATCGGCCAAGAAATCTTACAGACCAAAGCACTGATCGGGAAGCCTTTTAAGCGAGAAGAAGAACTACTGGCTTTAAAAAAGGAAAGTACCCGCTTGGAGCATAAAATTACCATGAACATAAAAGCCGCTGAATTAAACCCTGAATCAACCGAATTGAAGGCTCCAGATAATCTTCCCGCCCTTAATGGGCACACCCAAACCAAAAAAATGAACGGCCATTCCAAGACCGTGCATAGAACTAAAAAGAAAACTACTTCAACCCTGCGCAGATGAACGAGCTACCCATTAACAAAGGCATTAACAAACCCATAGAATTTAAGGGACTGAAAGCCCAGTATATCGGCTATCTGGCTGTGGGGCTGATCGTGCTGCTTATCCTCTTTGCCATTCTCTATGTACTGGGTGTGCAGGTGCTTGTCTGTGTGGGCATCGCCTTTGGACTGGGTACGGCACTCTTTGTTCAGGTATTCCGCCTTAGCCACCGCTACGGGGAACATGGGCTTATGAAAGCAACAGCCCACAGACAAGTGCCCGAAACCTTGGTGTTCAGAAGTCGCCAAGTATTTCTCAACCTAAAGTCCAATAACACATGATCAACACAAGAAAAACCCGATCCATCGAAAAACTGATGCCCTTGTACAAGGTTGAAAATGATTGTATACTCTCCCGTCAGGGAGATGTGACCTTGGGCTTTAAAGTGGAGCTCCCAGAGATTTTCACCCTCAGCCCTGAAGAATACAAAAGCCTGCACCATAGCTGGGTGAAAGCTATACGTGGCTTGCCTGTCAATACCATGCTGCATAAGCAGGATTGGTTTACAGAAAAAAAATGTCAGGCAGATTTTGAGCAAGCGGATCAATCGTTTCTCTCCCGTGCAAGCGAACGCTTTTTTAATGAAAGACCATTTCTTGATCACCACTGTTATCTGTTTATCACCCAACGTACCACGCGTTTTAAGCTGTCCAAATCCTCGCTTTCCAATCTTTTGCGCAGTTCACTTGCTCCAAAAGAAGCCATAGATTCCAAAAAAGTGGATGCGTTTTATGACACTATTGGGCAATTCATCCAAATCCTGCTCGATGGAAGGGTTGAACTCACCAGGCTTACAGCCGACCAATTGGTCGGAACACCTTCTACCACGGGCATACTGGAGCGCTACCTCTTTTTACAGGATGAACAAACGCCTCCTTCACTTTGTGACATTAGTTTTAAGCCTGAGTGGAAGATCGGGGAAAAATATTGCCAGCTCTACAGTTTGGCGGATGTAGAAGATCTGCCCGGCAAGTGCAGCCCCTACATACATTATGAAAAATATTCTACCGATAGAACCAACTACACCGTAGGATTTGCTTCGCCCTTAGGTCAGCTTTTGCCCTGTAACCACATCTACAATCAGTACATTTTCAGGGAAGACGTGGCCAAGACCATGAAACGTCTGGAGGCCAAACGGCTGCGTTTGCAATCGCTTTCAGCCTATTCACGCGAAAATGCCATTGCGCGGGATGCCACGGCCAGCTTTCTAAACGGAGCCATCAGTAAAGGCCGTCAGCCTGTAAAGGCACATTTCAATGTGCTGGTTTGGACAGAAGATGCTGCCAAACGAAAAGAACTGCGCAATCTGGCTTCTTCATCACTGGCCAAAATGGATGCCCACCCCAAACAGGAAACCAAGGGAGCACCGCAAATCTATTGGGCAGGTTTGCCTGGTAACGCAGGGGCTTTTCCTGGCAATGATACCTTCGATACTTTTGTTGAGCAGGCCACCTGTTTTTTCAATATGGAAACCCATTACCGCTCTTCGGTAAGTCCGGTGGGTATCCGTTTGGGTGACCGCTCCACGGGCAGGCCCCTGAACGTGGATATTTCAGATGAGCCTATGAAAAAAGGGCTAATCACCAACCGCAATAAATTCATCTTAGGGCCTTCGGGCAGTGGTAAAAGTTTTTTCACCAACCATATGGTACGTGCTTATTATGAACAGGGCACCCACGTAGTACTGGTAGATGTTGGCCATAGCTATAAAGGATTGTGCGAACTGGTAGGCGGCTATTACTTCACCTACGAAGAAAAGAATCCCATCTGTTTCAATCCCTTCTATATCTCAGGTATACTGGACACCGAAAAGAAGGAAAGCATCAAAACCCTGCTTTTGGCACTTTGGAAAAAAGACGATGAAGTATTTACTCGCAGTGAATATGTCGCCCTCTCCAATGCCCTGACCCAATACTACCAGTACTTGGGTAAAAACACCGATACATTCCCGGGCTTTAATAGCTTTTATGAATTCTTGAAGGGTGAGTTTGTAAATGCTTTAAAACGGGATGGAGTTAAGGAAAAAGACTTTGATGTAGAGAATTTTCTTTACGTGCTAAAGCCTTACTATCAGGGTGGGGAGTTTGACTACTTGCTCAACGCCACAGAAAACCTCGACTTGCTAGAGCAGCGCTTTATTGTTTTTGAACTGGACAACATCAAAGACCACCCGATCCTGTTCCCCGTGGTCACCATCATCATCATGGAGATTTTTATTTCCAAAATGCGCACCCTCAAGGGCATCCGTAAAATGATCCTGATCGAAGAGGCTTGGAAAGCCATCGCCAAAGAAGGCATGGCGGAATACATCAAATACCTCTTTAAAACAGTGCGTAAGTTTTACGGAGAAGCGATAGTAGTGACCCAAGAAGTGGAGGATATTATCAGCAGCCCCGTGGTCAAACAGGCCATTATCAACAACAGCGATTGTAAAATCCTCCTGGACCAGAGCAAATACCAGAATAAGTTCGATCAGATACAGGAACTATTGGGATTGACCCAGAACGAGAAAACCTTGATCCTCTCTATCAATAAGGCCAACGACCTGACCAAAAAATACAAGGAAGTCTTTATCGGGCTGGGCGGACAGGCCAGTAAGGTATACCGCACGGAAGTTTCTTTGGAAGAATACCTGGCCTATACCACCGAAGAAAGTGAAAAAATCAAAGTCCACCGCTATGCCGAGAAGTATGGCGGAGACATAAAAAAAGGCATTGCCGCATTGGCCGCAGAAATGCGTGAAACCCTTTAACCCACATCCATTATGAAACGAATATTCAGACCCCTGACCCTGTTTTTGATTTTTACCCTGTCCACCGTTACGGTGCAACCCGCTAAAGCCGTTCCTGCGGTGATCATTGAGATCATCCGTCAGGGGGTAAAAAAGGTAATCAAAGCCATAGACCTTAAAATACAGCGCAACCAGAATAAGATCATCTGGCTACAGAATGCCCAAAAGACGTTGGAGAATGCCCTGTCCAAACTCAAACTGGAAGAAATAGGCGAGTGGACAGAGAAACAGCGGGAGCTTTATGACCAATACTTCCAAGAGCTTTGGAAGGTCAAGAGCTACATCGCCCAATACCAGAGGGTAAAAGACATTGCCAAAAAACAAGGTCAGCTAATGGCAGAGTATCAACGGGCGTGGCGACTGATACAAGCAGACCCGCATTTTACAGCCGTGGAGCTTCGCTACATGGAAGATGTGTATGAGGGTATCCTGCTTTCCAGTGTTCAAAATTTAGAGCATGTACTGTCCGTAGTGGATGCCTTCACCACTCAAATGAGCGATGGACAGCGCTTGGAAATTATCCATAAGACGGAGAAAAATGTGGAGAAAAATCTGTCCGATCTAAGAGGGTTCAACCAGCGCAACATGCAGTTGAGCCTGAACCGAACAAGCTCACAAAAGAACCTTGAACTTTTAAAACAATACTATGGCATCCAGTAAACATTCTTCAAAACTTCTGGTGCTTTTGATGCTGATGGTCTTTGCAGCACCTGTATTCGCCCAAAACACAAACGAATGGATCAGGCAAAAAAAGACCCAGAAACGCTACTTGATCGAACAGATCATAGGACTGTATATTCAGGCAAGCCGTGTCAAAAAGGGCTACGACATCATGCGTAAAGGCTGGAATACGGTAGAGCAGATCACCGATGAAGATTATGGTCAGCACAGCGATTTTTTTGCTGCCCTGAACACGGTGAGTCCTGCGATCAAAAAGGACTATAGGGTGCTGAAAACTATACAGCTGCAAAGCTGGATACTCAAAAACTCTGGGAAGGTGTACCGGCAATTGCAAGATCAAGGCCAGTTGCAAGCCTCCACTTTACTCTATACCGACAAACTGCTCAGGGGAATCTTGAGCCAATCAAATGGTCTGATAGATGAGTTGCTCCAGGTTTTGTCCAACGACCGCCTCGAACTGGACGATGCTGAGCGGATGGAACGTTTGGAAAACATCTATCAATCCACTATGCGCCTCTTTGTACTGCAAAACGACTTTACCCGGCAGGTACTCGGCTACAGCCAAAGCCTCATTAAAACCAAAGAAAACCTCCAACGCCTTAAATATCTAAACGATGACAACTAAAACCCTCCAACAAAAAAGTAGAGGATTTGCCCTTTGCCTTTTATTGCTACTGGCCACTCAACCGATGGCAAACGCTCAAAGCCATGAAGCTGCCCAATTGCTTTTGAACTATGAGAAACTCGTCCAGTTCAAAAAAATCCTTCAGAATATGTACCAAGGCTACAAAATTCTGGACAAAGGCTACAACACCGTAAAGGACATTGCAGCGGGTGAGTTTTCCCTACACGAAGCCTTTCTGGACGAGCTTTTAAAGGTCAACCCACAGGTGCGCAATTATTACCGGGTTGCGGAAATCATCCGCTATCAGCAATACATCACGCGTGAATATAAAAACGCCCTGCAAAGTGCCCGCCAAAACGGTGGGTTCAGCCCACAAGAAGTGCTCTATCTGGGTGAAGTCTACCACAGCCTCTCCACTCAATCCCTGCGGAATTTAGATGAGCTGCTTCTTGTGATATCCGCTGGAAAATTGCGCATGAGCGATCACGAACGCATACAGGCCATCGACCGCATTTTCAGCGACATGGAAGGTATGCTCGTTTTCTTGCGCCAGTTCAACACTGAGGTGTCCATTCTTCAGCAGCACCGCTTGGCACAACAGCAACAACTCAACCGCCAAAAAGAACTCTACGGAATCCAATAAAAAAATGATTATGAAAACAAAACACTTCCTTATCCCATTGATTTTTCTGACCCTCCTTGTCTGCCCCAACATGCTTCAGGCACAAAGCGATATGCAAGCCCTAAACAGTTTGCACGGCATCCTTGACCGTCTTTATGATGAAATGATTCCCTTGAGCAGCCGCCTTATCAACGTTGCCCGTGCGTTGGCTGGCTTTGCTGCCCTTTGGTACATCGCATACCGCGTTTGGGGACACATTGCCCGTGCCGAGCCGATTGACATGTACCCTTTGCTTAGACCGTTTGCCCTGGGGCTGTCCATCCTGCTTTTCCCAACTTTATTGGCGCTCCTCAACGGGGTAATGCAACCCATTGTAAATGCTACGGCCAACATGGTGGAGGGTTCTAACCAGGCCATTGCCCGTCATTTTGATGAACAGTTCAAGGCACTATATGAAGGTTCTGGATCGGCAAGCCCGGGTAACAATGAAGATTGGCAGGTGTATGCCCAACAGGAAGATAACAACTCGATGGTCGGAAAATTTTTCTCTTGGTGGATTATGGACCAGATAAATACGGTGGTCAGCGCAATACTGCAACTGCTCTATGCTGCGGCAACCTTGTGTATCAATACCATACGCACCTTTAACCTTATTGTATTGGCCATATTGGGGCCTCTGGTGCTTGGTATTTCCATTTTTGACGGCTTCCAGCATACCCTGACTGCTTGGTTTTCCCGCTATATAAATGTATCGCTCTGGTTGCCGGTAGCCAATATTTTCGGGGCTATTCTGGCCAAAATACAGGCCAATATGATGATCGGTGATCAAAATATCCTTTCGGGAACCGCCTACATCGTCTTTATGATCATTGCCATAGTAGGCTATTTCACCGTGCCCAGCGTGGCCAATTACATCATCCAGCCAGGAGGTCGCGATAACCTTTTAAACAAGACCAATAATTTGGTACAGACTACCGCGAAGGCGGCAGCAACGGCCATTATTTAAAACCCTTTTTCCAATACAACTATGTTTAAACAACTTCTCAATATTGATACTGCCTTTAAGCACCTGCGCCTTTTCACCTTGGTGGTTGTACTGGCGGCAGCCCTTATAAGTTGCTTTTCTATTTATAAGAGCTTTCAAATGGTGCACCGTATGCAAGAACGCATCTACATACTGGCAAGCGGAAAAGCATTGGAAGCATTTTCTGCTGAACGAAAGGACAACATCCCGGTGGAGGCCAGAGATCATATAAAGATGTTTCATCACTATTTTATGACCTTGAGCCCCGATGAGGAGCTGATCAAAACAAGGGTAACCAAAGCCCTTTATCTGGCCGATGGATCGGCCAAAAATGCTTACGACAACTTGCGGGAAAGCGGGTATTACACCCGTCTGGTTTCAGGGAACATGAGCCAGGAAATTCTGATGGACAGCATCCACATTCAGACCGATAACTACCCCTTTTACTTCCGCTACTACGGCAGTCAGAAAATTGTGCGCTCCACAAGTATCGTCACTCGCAGGCTGGTCACCCAAGGGTATCTGCGCGAGGTAATGCGCTCGGACAACAACCCGCACGGCTTCTTGATCGAGAAGTGGAAGACCTTGGAAAACGAAGACATAACGGTAAAAATAAGATGACCATGAAAAAAATGGTAAGCCACTGGAATGACAAGGCCGCAGCCCTTCTGGCAGGACGCATCCTTAGCTGGCAACGAAAACTGGCAAACGTGCTTCAGGGCTGGGAAAAAAGGCTCAGCATCAAACAGAAAAAGCGAGGGCTGTTCCTGTTTTGCCTTTTAGGTGCCAGTGCCTGTTTTATTCCCCTTTACAATGGACTCTATAATACCCCTGCAAAGGCTTTGGATAGAGACCCTCAAATCATAACCAGTCCACCTATACTCCCCGATATAGATGGGCTGCAACCCGACACCCTTTCACTTAAAAAAACAAATGAAAAACCCCAAAACAAGCAATATGATGAAGACACAAAAAAATGACAAAAAACGAAGATTGCGCAGGTTGCTAATAGCCCTGCCTTTCCTGACCCTGCCCTTTATTTTACTGATATACTGGGCACTGAGCGGAGGCATTGCGGACAGCAATGCCCTGAAATTACAGGATGGCCTGAACACCAATTTACCTGAACCTGCTTTGGAGGAAGAAGCCTTGGATAAAATGGACCTGTATAAAAAAGCCGATAGGGACTCCATCAGCAAACAAGAAGCCCTGCGCAGTGATCCCTATGTGGATATGGATGAAATTTTTGACAAGAGTAATGCCAACACCTTACTTACAAAACCTACAGGCCTGCAAGAGTCAGATGAAAAAACATCCGTAGAAGTTGAAAAAGAGGTAGAGGAGAAGCTTTCCAAACTTAACGCCATCATTGGCCGCCCGGACAGCATACAAACACCTTCTAAATCAGAGCCGTCCAGCCAAGCCCAAATTACGGATACGGAGCTTGGTCAAGACATCAAGCAACTGGAAGCCATGATGCAGCAAATGAACGAGCCCATGGCAGAAGATCCGGAGATGCAGCAGATTGAAGCTATGCTGGAAAAATTACTGGACGTACAACACCCGGGAAGGGTGCGTCAGCGGCTTGCCGAACAATACGAAAAACAGCGGGGAACGATATTTTCAGTCGAACCTTACCCAACTGACGATATGCCCATTGTAGAGGGATACTTGCCAACAGAAACCAATGGTTTTTACACACTGGAAGATGGCGCCAATACTACCTACGGCATAGGGGTAAAAACTAAGCCCGCGATCAAAGCCGTAGTGCATGAAACCCAGACGCTGGTATCGGGAGCAACCATAAAAATGAGGCTCCAGCAAGAAGTCTTTATCAACGGTAGCCTAATACCCGAAGGTAGTCTGGTTTTTGGACAGTGCATTGTAGAGGGGGAACGCCTTCGGGTTACAATAGAAAGCATACGGCATGAAGACCGCATCCTCCCTGTAAGATTGGAAGTCCATAGTCTGGATGCTCTGCCAGGCATCCGCATCCCAGGAGCAATCGCACGCAAAGTTGCCAAAGATGGGACAGGCGCAGCGGTGCAGGGCATGCAAATGATGTCCCTTGATCCTTCTCTTGAAATGCAGGCCGCTTCTGCGGGTATAGAAACCGCTAAAAGCTTTTTCAATAAAAAAGTCAAACTCATCCGCGTCACCGTAAAGGCCGGACACCCAGTCCTGTTGGTGGACAAAAACAATTAAAATCAATAATCATATAAACCTTTCTATTATGAAACGAAATATCTTTTTGCTAACGCTAATCCTGTGCACCATGTTCTTTCAAAAGGGCAATGCACAAACCACTGAAAAAGCACTCTTTGAAGAAGCTTTTGTCCACGGCTACCCGATCGAGATCAGCTGGGACAAAACAACGCTGCTCGTATTTCCTACAGCAGTGGAAAGTGCAGACCGGGGCACCAAACACATCCTTGCCCAAAAGGATAAGAAAGCTTCCAACATACTTAAACTCAAAGCGGGCATGCGCGAGTTTACGGCCAGTAATTTAAACGTGATTACCGCAGACGGGCAACTGTATCATTTTAAGGTGAGCTACTGCGAAGACCCCTCGGAACTTACCATTGATATGGGCAAACAATTGGCAAGAGAAAAAGAAATGGCGCTCTTTAAAGATCTTAGCCTTAACCCGGATCAGGTCAATGCCTATGCCCAAAAGATAGCCCCCTTGAAACCTTTTTTACGAAAAAAAGAAAGGGACTACCACATGAAGCTGCACTTGCAGGGTGTCTACATTGTCGAGGATATTTTGTTTTTCCAGTTTGGTCTTTCCAATACCTCTCGTATTGACTACCGTATTGATCAGCTTCGCTACACGGTAAAAGACCGAAAGCTGGCCAAGCGTACAGCGGAACGCCAAGAGGAAAAAATGCCTTTGCTCAACTGGTTTGAATCGGGTGAGGGTGTGAGCGGGCAGCACTCCAATACATTGGTAGTTGCCTTTGAGCAATTCACCATTGCCGATAAAAAGGAATTTGTCGTGCAAATTCTCGAAAAGAGCGGAGACCGTCACCTGACCCTGCGCATAAAGGGAAAAGACATTTTAAAGGCACGTCCGTGGCTGAATACTAATATTAAAAGATAAACATTATGAATACTGAAAATTTAGAAAACTTAGAAAAACAACTGATGTATGCCGGTTTTGGACAGGATTTAAACACTGCCCTCGAACGTCAGATCAGTCAGGGGGTAGAGGAGTTTCAGCTTACCAAGGATATGGAAATCACAACTCATTCGCTGGATTTTAAGCTGTATTTCCGAAAGTCCGATGACAACGATACCTATTATTTCAATAAGTACGATGTGAAGATGGAAGATGCCAACGGAAAACAAAAGGAGCATACCTTTTACAAAAACCAGAACATCTCCGCCAAAGAAGCATTCAACCTCTTGCAGGGACGGGCTGTAAACAAAAACCTGTTTGACAAAGAGGGCAAGATGTACAACGCATGGCTGGAACTAGATTTTAAAAATACCGATGACAACGGACGGTATACCTTAAACTCCTACCACGAAAAATATGGCTACGACATGGAAAAGGCACTCGCGAAACTCCCATTGGCGGAGCTTAAAAATACCGAGCAGCGCGATAAATTGATCTACTCTCTTAAAAAAGGAAATTTGCATACCGTAAGGGTAGTGGATGGCGATGAAAACCAGAAGTTGTTTTTACAGGCCAACCCTAAATACAAAGGCTTTGGGTTGTATAATGATACGATGCAGCGTTTGGGCAAAGAAGACATTGCCCGGCTCAAAGGTTTGAAAGAAAAAGAAGTCCCTGATGTGACACAAGACCAGAAACAAGCCAAGCAAGAGGCACAGGACAAAAAGGAAAGCAGCGGCCAGCGTAAAGGGCAAAAAGCAACTGAAAAGAAAGAGCCGTCAGGAAAAAGGCAAACGGCAGCCCAAAAGAATGCCGCGAAGCCCCGTGGACAAACCCCTCAAAAAAGAACAAGGGGAAAAGGAGCTAAAGTGTAAATGATTTTAGCTCTTTCTAAAAGTAAGCCACTTCTGTTTTACAATGGAAGTGGCTTTTTGCTTTATAGATTTCCGCTTTGGTTGTTATGAAAAATGATTAAAACGCAATAAGGTCGGGGTAATTTTTAGATTCTGCTCCTTTTAAAGCAAGTCTATCAAATTCACTTCTTCCCAAATCAGGTTTTCCTTTCGGTCGTTTCCCCGTCCAAGGCCGGAGCCGGGCTATACGCTTTTACTCCTCACCACCGATGGCGGCTGCGGGGTAACCGCTGCTATCCCTAACGCAAGGCCAAGCCTGTCCTATTTAAAATCTCCATTGAACCTTTGTTGTTAAAATGCCGACCTGTTTGACCCCATAAAATGCCAATCCTTGAAGAGGTTTAGTTTTTTAAAAGAACGGCATAAAAGCGCAGCTAAGATAGTGGCTGCTTTCCTCAACCTTTGTAAAGGGAGTCCAAAAGGGACGTCATAAACACATGCCCTGCGCGCCTCCCATCCTTTAAGCCGTTTCCTTTTGTCCCAATCCCAGCCCCTCCTTTATCGCTTTCTTTTTTGCCGTTTTTTCTTTTAAAAAACAGTGTTTTTGATGAGTGAGGCTTTGTAGCTAAAGGAAACTAGGGCAATCGGTAAGAAGTGTAAACATTTAAAACTTAAAAATTATGGGACACAACATCCATTTTAATGAAAACACTGGAAAGCACAGTTTTTTTAGTGTACAACAAAAAGCATGGCACGGGTTGGGGCAAATCGTCAGCGATTACCCAACCAGTGAACAGGCCATGCGCTTTGCAGGCTTGGACTATGAAGTCATTAAACAACCGCTCTTTACTGTGGGCAGCGAAGCACCCGAAGACGATATAAGTATTCCTGAACTTGTAGTACCAGACCACTATGCCACCGTGCGTACCGATAATCACGAAGTATTGGGCGTAGTGGGCGAAAGCTACCAAGTAGTGCAGAACCGTGAGGCGTTCAGCTTCTTTGACACCATAGTTGACGGGGAAGGAATCCTGTACGAAACAGCAGGGGCGTTGGGCAAGGGCGAACGTATCTTTATTACCGCCAAACTGCCCGGCTATATCCGTGTGGGCGATGATGATTTGGTAGAGAAATACATCTTTCTGACCACCTCCCACGATGGAATGGGCAGCATAACCGCAGCCTTTACCCCCGTGCGCATCGTCTGCAACAATACCCTTAATGCAGCACTGAAAAACCATACCAATTGCGTTAAGATCAGGCACACCGCCAGTGCATCCGAACGGCTCAAGCAAGCCCATAAACTTATGGGCATCTCCAATGCTTTGGCCGATGAACTCGAAGGCCTGTTCAACAACTGGACTTCTGTGCGCATTACCGACAAGGAGGTAAAACGCTTGATACAAATGGCTTTGGCACCCAATCGGGAAACCCTCGCACACCTGCAAAAAGGTGAGGAAGAAGAACTCTCTACCTGTTTTAACAACATGGTAAACGCAGCTTTTACCTATGCCATGTCCAATGAAACCCAACAACTGGCCACTACCAAAGGCACTTTGTTTGGGGCGTACAATACCGTTACAGGCTATTTTCAGAACGTGCGCAGCTTCAAAGATCAGGAAGCCAAGTACACCTCAATTATGAGTGGTACGGGCAAACTACGGGCGCAGTCCGCTTTTTCTATCTGCAACGAGTTTGCCCATAGCGGTAAGCAAGCCCTTTTTCTCAATTAATCAAAAAGGGGGCGGGATTTAACCGCTCCCTATATAAACCACTATTAAAAAAACACATTATGAAACCCCTTCAAGAACTGGATAACGTAACACGCGCTCACCTTTTACACCAATTGTTCCCTAGTCAAATGCCACGCTTTTTGGAGTTTGCCGAAGACTTGGGGATTACCACCTTAGAGCGAAAAGAGCAATTGGCAAAAACATGGGACAACTCCTTTATATCCCTTGAGCTGTGGATAGGGTTTGCCCGTCATACCGCCCACACCATACAGCGGTATGGCAAGAAACTGCACAAATCCCCACGGTTGTTTGCAGACCAGCTTTTTGATGGGCTGAACGCTTGCTTTATGAGCCATTGCCTGTACCAGTTTACCCATGTCAGGGAAAGCACAGACCCCAAGTTTAAACAGGCCGTGCAACTGCTTTTTGTCTATCAGTCCAGTGAAGAAAAAGGGAAATAAATAAAACAATGGGCAGGACAGTCCCAAGCTGGCTGCCCTGTTTTCAAAAACGGTACGGATTACCATAAAAATATACGATTATGAGAACAGCAACATACTTTCAGAACCATTGGGATAGCCTGAACAGGGAACTCGAAGCATGTATAAACCATACCGCACAAGCCCTTTTGGGCGGTGCGAACAGTATAGAAAGGGACGTAGCCCATTACGGGGTATGTTTGGGCGCTCACGAGCCAATCCTCAACGGCCATCCACTATTGGAATCTCTACAGGTTACCACAGATGGTCTTTTTATACAACTCGAACTGATCGAGGAGTATGCAGCCTTCGGAGAAATTACAACCCTTTCCATGCCCGACAAGATTGTACTGCTCAGCGTACTCCAAAGCGAACTGCCCGAACCTCGATATACCTAAAATTAAGGCCTTTGAAAACGGATTCTTTTTGGCCTAAAAGGCGTGAATAAAATAGGGTGTACAGCCGATCGCCAAGAGCTCAACTATATAATTATTTCACCCACCTTGGGTATGCAGGGTGAATAATTTCTAGGAACAACCTTGACTTTTACCCCTTGGTAAAGGTCAAGGAATGAAGAAAGCAGGAAGGGTTAAACCGAAGGATGTCGTAGAAATTATGAGCAAAAACAACTGCGATATTTCACTTAATGAAGCCGCAAACATACTGGATTTCATGCGGAAATTCGCTATTTTAGCTATAGATCAAGCTTTGAAAAAATGAAGATAGCAGACCTTTACATACGTGTAAGTACAGACGAACAAGCAGAAAAAGGGTACTCCCAAAGAAATCAGGAAGAAATGCTGTTGAAGTATTGCGGCATTCACAATATTCAGGTGCGCAACCTGATCTTTGAAGACCATTCGGCCAAAACCTTTGAACGCCCTGAGTGGAAAAAACTGCTGATTAACTTGCGCACGGCAAAGGCCAAACACAGCAAGGCAAACCTTATACTGTTTACCAAGTGGGACCGTTTCAGCCGCAATGCGGGAGATGCCTATCAAATGATTGGAGTTTTGCGCAAGCTTGGGGTAGAACCACAGGCCATCGAGCAGCCCCTTGACCTTGCCATACCCGAAAACAAAATGATGCTGGCCTTCTATTTGGCAGCCCCAGAAGTGGAGAACGACAGGCGTGCCCTCAACACATACTTTGGCATGCGCAGGGCAAGAAAGGAAGGCCGCTATATGGGCGTAGCACCAGTAGGGTATAAAAATACCCGTGACAAAGTAGGCAACAAAATCATTGCCTTTGACCAGCCACAGGCGTCCGTGCTGATATGGGCTTTTGAAGAGCTGGCAAAAGACAGGTTTGCAGCAGATGAAATACGAAAGATGGCCAATCAAAAAGGGCTCAGATGCAGCAAGTCCAACTTTTGGACAGTAATCCGCAACCCTGTTTATTGTGGTAAAATTAAAGTAGAGCAGTACAAAGACGAAGAAGCCCACCTTGTGGAAGGACAGCACGAAGCCTTGATTTCCGAACAATTGTTTTATACGGTACAGCAAGTATTGAATGATAGAAAAAAGAAATTGCGCACAGGAGCAAAAATCACCTCCGATGAAATGCTGCCTTTAAGGGGGTTTTTAAAATGCCCCAAGTGTGACCGCATGTTAACGGGCAGTGCTTCCCGCAGCAGGTTAAAGCGCTATTACTATTACTATCATTGTATATCCTCCTGTGGCATCCGCTACAAGGCGCCAGAGGCCAACGCCCTGTTTGAAAAAGAACTGGGGAAATTCAGGCTGAAGGATGGAATGGAAGAGGTGTATCGAAAGCTGGTCAAAGAAGTATATCTGGACGCTACCTCAAACCATCGGGAATCAAAGAAAAAGGCCATTGGGGAAATAGAAAGGCTAAATCAAAAGCTCACCAAGACACGTAACCTGCTTATTGCAGATGTCATTGACAGTGATGATTTTCAGGCGGTCAAAACAGACTGTCAGGAAAAAATAAGAAGGCTTGAAGCCACAGTAATAGCCTCAAATGAGCAAAGGCCAAACATTAATGCCACATTGGACAAAGCTTTGAGCAGCCTTTCCAACTTGGATATGCTCTACACCAATGCCCCTGTCAAAGAGAAACGTATCATAATAGGTTCAATATGGCCTGAAAACTTGACCTATGATGGAAAGTGCTATCGAACCCACAGGGTGAACACCGTTGCTTCTTATATATATACTGTAAATCAAGAGGTTATAAAAAAGAAAAGCCGTGCAAAATCAAGTTTTGCACGGCAGTTCGGTGTAGTAGCGGGAACAGGACTCGAACCTGTGACCTTTGGGTTATGAGCCCAACGAGCTACCAACTGCTCCATCCCGCGATGTATCAACTTCAGTCATTTCCGAAGTGGGACACAAAAGTAGGTGATAAATTCATTCTAAACAAGTACCTTTGCAAACTAATTTAAAGAATTTATGTCTGATCGTCCGCATAAGGCTGGTTTTGTGAGTATTATAGGTAAACCTAATGTTGGAAAATCTACTTTGATGAATGCCATGGTGGGCGAAAGGCTCTCCATAATCACCTCAAAAGCTCAAACAACACGCCATAGAATCATGGGGATTTTGAGCGGAGAAGATTTTCAGGTCATTTATTCCGACACTCCTGGTATTATTAAACCCGAATATGAGCTTCACGAATCAATGATGCGTTTTGTGACCAGTTCGTTTGAAGATGCCGATGTTGTGCTTTTCGTTACGGATTTGTACGAGAAATATAATGGTGAAAGACAGATTGATTTTCTCAAGGATTTGAATGTTCCTGTGATTCTGGTAATGAACAAACTGGATTTGGCCAATGGTTCTCAGGCAGAAGACAAAGTTGCTTATTGGAAAGAAATCATGGATTTTGACGATACCATTATGGTGTCGGCTTTGCAGAATGAAGGCATTGAAGAGCTCTTTGCCAAAATCATTGAGCATATGCCCGAGCATCCTGAGTTCTTCCCAAAAGACACTCTAACGGATAAGCCCGAAAGGTTTTTTGTGGATGAAATGATCCGTGAGAAAATCTTCAAAAAGTATAAAAAGGAAATTCCTTATAGCTGCGAAGTGGTTACAACTTCTTTTAAAGAAGATGACAAAATCATTCGTATTTCAGCCGATATTTATGTGGAACGCACCAGCCAAAAGGGCATTATTATTGGCCATAAAGGTGAGGCAATCAAGAAAGTAGGCATTGAGGCGAGAAAGGATTTAGAAGCCTTTTTTGGTAAACAGATTTTTCTGGAAACCTTTGTGAAGGTTGAAAAGGACTGGAGAAAGAAAGAAGCTAAACTGAAGAGGTTTGGCTATACTAATTAGAGGTTAGTACAAAGAACTTAGAATTTAGAACTTAGAACATAGAAAATGGCGAACATAGTTGCTATTGTGGGAAGGCCCAATGTGGGGAAGTCGACTTTCTTTAACCGTTTGGTGGAAAGAAGGCAGGCTATTATGGACAATGAAAGTGGTGTGACCCGCGATAGGCATTATGGTTATGCCCAATGGGTGGGCAAACATTTTACCGTTATCGATACTGGTGGGTATGTAACGGGTTCCGAAGATGTTTTTGAAGGAGCAATCCGAACTCAGGTTGCTGAAGCCATGGAAGAAGCATCTGTCATTTTATTTATGGCCGATTGTCATGACGGTCTCCATCCTTTGGATAAAGAATTTGCCCGCATTGTGCGCGGAATTCGCAAGCCTGTTTTGGTGGTGGCCAACAAGGCCGATACAGCAGAGAAATCATACATGTCCAATGAGTTTTATGAATTGGGTTTGGGCGAGGTTTTTCCAATTGCTGCGGCTAGTGGTTCAGGTACCGGAGACTTATTGGACGAAGTGGTTAAGCATTTCGAAGATGATGGAGAACAAAACCCTGAAGATGGAATTCCACGCATTGCCATTCTGGGAAGGCCGAATGCAGGTAAATCTTCTTTTGTAAATGCACTTTTGGGCAAGGAAAGAACCATTGTTACCGATGTGGCTGGAACTACCCGCGATTCTATCAATACTCGTTATACGCTGTTTGGTAAAGATTTCATTTTGACTGATACTGCTGGAATTCGAAAGAAGTCTAGAGTTCATGAAGATATTGAGTTTTACTCTGTAATGCGAGCGTTACAGGCACTTCAAGATTCCGATGTTTGTGTGTTGATGGTGGATGCCGTTAGAGGTTTGGAATCTCAGGACATGAACATTATCAACCTTGCGCTTAAATACAGAAAGGGCATCATGATTATGGTGAACAAGTGGGATTTAATCGAGAAGGATTCTAATACCATGAAAAAGTTCATTGCTGCCATGGACGAAAAGCTAGGCCAGCTCACTTGGATTCCAAAGATATTCACTTCTGTAACCGAAAAGCAGAGGATTTTCCAGGCCATCGAAATGGCGGTTCAGGTACATGAAAATAGAAATCGTAAGGTAGCAACTTCTCAGTTGAACGAAGCAATTCTTCCTGAAATTGAGCATTATCCACCGCCAGCAATTAAGGGTAAGTATGTTAAAATCAAATATATTACTCAGTTACCTACAAAGGCGCCAACCATAGCGTTTTTCTGTAATCTTCCTCAGTATATCAAGGAACCTTACGAACGTTATTTGGAGAACAAAATCCGTGATCACTTTGAGTTCGATGGCGTGCCTGTGAACTTGGTGTTCCGACAGAAATAATTTACTAGCAAGTCTCGAACATACGGTTAATCTTTGTTCGAGACTGCTTTGAAAACTTTTGCTTTTTAGGGTGTTCCGAACTGTTTTTTAAAAAGTTTTGAAGCGCAGTATAAACCAACAAGCGCGAATACATGGCAGGATTTTGCTCTGTTTCCTCTACTACTGATTCGCTTTGCCAAACCAGTTTGCCGTCTTTCGCTCGGAAAAGCTTCACCTTGAGTTTGTGCTGAAATTCAACGTAATGTCGGTAAACGGGGTAGCTTACTTTGCTTTCCACGGTATATTCCTCTTCTTCTCCTTCTTCATTTTCTTTTGTGATCGTACTCGAAGTTTTTCCTTCCGAAGTAGATTGCGAGGTACGGGGAATTGGGCCGCTTGAACTTAACTGATAAGTAATTCTATAAGGCGATTCTTCAGAGGAAGAAGTTTGAATGCCCAGCTTTTCGATTTCTGTGGCTATGGATTGTGAAATCAATAATAAAGAAAGGTCTTTTTCTGCTGGTTTATTATCAATAAAAATGGAATCAATTTTAATTCCATGCGCTTCTTCTAAAGCGTACGTGTCGGTAGAAACTGTAAGTTTGTAGAGCGAACAAGAAGATAATAGCACTAAAAAAGCGAGAGGTAAAAGTGTTTTCATGGAGAATGATTTGAGAAAAGTTTTATCAAGAAAAGTGCCAGAGAAGGCGGTTGAGTATTGCATAGAATTATGGAGAAAACACCCATTCAGCTTCGTTTTGACTAAAAGGCGCCTGAGCAAACTCGGTGATTATCGGTACCTTCCAAAAGATAAGTCGCATACCGTAACCGTAAATGGAGACTTAAATCCGTATCAATTTTTGATTACATATGTGCACGAGGTAGCTCATAGGGTGGCTCATAAACCTAGGTCGAGGCAATTGCCACATGGCCCTGAATGGAAGAATACTTTCAAGGATTTAATGCTGCCTATGTTGAATGCTGATGTTTTTCCTGATGAGGTGCTTCGAGTTTTGGCCAAACACATGAAGAATCCGAAGGCAAGTACTTCGGCCGATCATAAATTGGTGCAGGTTTTGGCGGTTTATGATCCGGAGTCCAGTTCTGCTTTTACTTTAAATCAGGTGGCTTTGGGCGATGAATTTCTGCTGAGAAAAAGAAGTTTCCGCAAGCTTGAAGTAAAAAGAACCCGCGCGCTTTGCCTTGATTTAGGTAATGGCAAGCGATATCTCATTCCTCAAATTGCCGAAGTTCAATTGGCTGACAAAGCCCCGCAGAAGCCTTCTGATTTAGCTCAAATCAATTCTTCGGCTGATCAGCAAATGAAGCTTTTCGAATAGCTGCCGAGGTTTTAGTGTTCTCCAGTTTACCGTGTCTAGCTCCCCTCCAAAGTTTAGGTAGCTATCAAGGTTGTAAACTTTCATCTCGTCCGTTACAAAATCCCTGAAGTTGATGGCGCAAATCCAGCCATCTTCCATGTCTTCAAACCATTCTTCGTAATAACTGTCGTCCGAACCGTGAAAATTCAAAATATTCTCGCCAATCAGTATGTATTTGTTGATTCCCAAACCATTGAAATGATCCACGATATTTCTTTTGAAATGCATGATGTCATTGTTCAGGGCATCGTTCCATTCTCCAATAAACTCAATAATGATATAGCCAAGATCGTAATCTGTATATAGAATTTTGATATAGAGCGTTTCTGAGCCCATAAAATCCCAATGCGGATCGATGTAGTATCCATAAATGGTTTCTGAATACAAATCGAAATTGTATTCCTTTCCATCGTATGGGGAATTGGGGTCTTCGGCTACGTTATAGTATTTCAGCCAGCTATAATAAGGTTCAATGGTATGCATACTCACAGGTTGAGTTTATGTAAGAACTATAAAATGCTGGGAGAGTTCCCTGTTTATTCTTCGGGTGGCCTGTTCATTTCGAGTACCACTTTCCATAGGGTTCCTAATAGCATCATAGTGAAACCTATAACTAACAATGTGTTTTTGGTATTTGCAGGTATGGTAGTGAAAAAACTGATGATGATTATGCCTATTACCAAGCTAACTCCAACGATAGCTACTGCCGATACAATTTTGATAATGGAATCTCTTCTCATGGACGTTTAAGACGGGGAAAAATGGCCGGAACATTTTCTTTGTACTTCACATATTCGTCACCGAATTCAGCCATTAGCTTTTTCTCTTCTAGGTGTATGCCTATAGGAAGGTAGAGGCACAGCGCAACCAAGCTAATAAGGTTGATAAGGAGGGGATTGAAAATAAAATAACCTAGAAAGAGCATTAGAGTGCCTGCATAAAGAGGATGCCGGATAACGCCTTGAACTTTGTCCTTTTTCAAAGTTTTGGCGTCCGCATTGTCTTTTTTGAAACCCATAAAACTGCGAAAGCTGTAATTCCTAAAGGCTCTTTTGATCACAAAAAGCCCCATAGTGGCTAAAAGTAATCCGATATATGAAGTGGTAGAGCTTGGGGGAAGTACAAATCCGCTGTAAATACTTGCTCCAACTAAGAGTAAAAAAGCAAGGCTTAAGGTGGAAAACAGGCTGTAAATCAGTCGGTAGGTTTGGGCTGAAAGTGGAACACTCTGTTTTAGCTTGTTGCTGGCAAGTAAACTATGAAGTACATAATAAAGCACCCAAAAGCCGAAAAACAGAATGTGGTTAACAAACATACGTTAGCAATGATACTTATATTTTTTCGCTCTTGTAGCTTGCCTTTCGTACATCTATTTTTTTTTATGCAAACGGTCTTTAATACCGCTCAACTTGGGCGGTATTCCTAATTAAGGTTTTTATTTTTATGCTGAAATTTTACTGTGTCAAATCTGAATTTCTGTTCGGATTTTGGCGCTGTAATGGCTAACTCTCTCATTTTTAAAGTAATTCCGTTTTCATGAATCGAATCGATAGGCTTGCCGCTATACTTGTTCAGCTTCAGTCTAAAAAAGTGGTGACTGCCCAAGAAATTGCCGATCGGTTCGATATTAGTTTACGAACGGTTTATCGAGATGTAAGGGCCTTGGAAGAAGGCGGAGTTCCTATTGGAGCCGAAGCTGGTAAGGGCTACTTTATCATGGATGGTTATTATTTGCCTCCCGTTTCTCTTACTCAGCCAGAAGCAAATGCTTTGGTTTTGGGCGCCAAGCTTATTGAGGGGCAAACCGATCATTCCATTAAAAACCATTTTGCTGAGGCCATGCTGAAAATCAAATCGGTTTTAAAGACCAATGACAAAGCAAGACTGGAAAAACTGGAATCCCAGATAAAGATTGGCACCGTACAAAAGCCCGATAGAGAGGATTTTCCGAATAACTTTTTGGCGACAATTCAGCAATCGTTGATTGAACAAGCCGTATTGCGATTTAGGTATTATGCCAGTTATTCTGATGATTATACCACGCGCGAAGCAGAACCTTTGGGTTTAGTGTTTTATGGAAATAGGTGGCATTTGCTGGCCTATTGTAAGCTGAGAAAAGCCCCGCGTGATTTCCGTGTAGATCGCATTGTGAAGCTAGAAAAACTCGAAGAACATTTCGAAGCGAAGGATAAGGCTGCTTTTGATGGTTTTGTCGATACTCTGATTTTTGGAACGGAACTTCTTGAGGTTGAAATCGCTGTAAAAAGGAATGTGGCTCGCTTTATTTCCGACCAAAAATTCTACCATGGTTTTGTAAGTGAAACCCAACAGGGCGATCAAACCCACATGAAGTTTTTGGTGCCTAGTTTGGGCTATTTTTCGCGCTGGTTGCTCACCATAGGCGATGCTGCCAAAATTATTAGTCCACCAGATTTAAGAAGGCATATGCTTGAAAGAATTCAAGAGCTTTCTCAGCATTATCAAGCCGATTGATAAAAATTGATTTTTCGATTTTTCTACTGACATAGGGTTGTCACTAGGTGGTTTTTACTTCGCATATATAATCGAAGTTTTAACCCAAATCCCAACGCTATGATCATCACCAAATTAGATTTCATCAAGTCCTATCCTGAGTACTACACGGCTAGCCGAAAGCCTAAAACAGTTGAGTTGGAGCCTTATACTTACATCACTGTTCAAGGCAAATCTGCACCCAATTCTCCACAATTCAACAATGCGATTAACCAGCTTTATGCACTTGCCTTTGGTATAAAATTCAAGTTTAAAGCAATGGATATGGATTTTAAAGTTCCGAAAATGGAAGCGTTTTGGTGGTCGGAAGGAGATCTGCCTTTTGATGAAACCCCAATAGAAGAATGGTGTTGGAAGCTGATGTTTAGGGTGCCAGATTTCGTGGGCGATTTTGAATTTGGGTCGGCTATTGAAGATTTATAAGCCAAGCATAAGATAGCTGAAGATCACAATCTAAAACTAGAGTCGATTTACGAAGGGAAAAGCATTCAAATCATGCATGTGGGTTCATATTACAATGAAAGAGAGTTGTTGGAAAAGCTTTTCGCTTACGCTAATGAAAATGGCTTTCAACTCAATGGTCATCATCATGAAATCTACATTTCAGACCCTAGCAAAGTGGAGGAGTCTAAATTGAGAACTGTAATCCGTTATGCCGTTAAGTAGTGCTTTCTTCTTTTAAAATACAATTTTCAATTCTTCATGTAAAGCCAGGGCATACGGTTCTGGCTTTATTGTTTTTAGTATATTCAAATCAAAACCACTTTTTTGAAAATTCTAATTGCCCCCGATAAATTTAAAGGTTCTCTTACAGCTCATCAGGTTTGTGAAGCGTTAAAGAGTGGGATTTTATCTATTATCCCCAATGCTGAAATTGTTTCACAGCCAATGGCTGATGGAGGTGAAGGTACTCTGGATATTATTGCAGAGACCTTGGGCTTGAAAGAAGTTCGGTTGAAGGTGAATGATCCTCTTTTTAGGCAGATAAATTCCAGTTATTTCCGTAATGAGAATCAAGCTTTTATTGAAATGGCAAAGGCATCTGGTTTGCCGCTTTTAAACGCTTCGGAAAGAAACCCTTTGTATACCTCTACTTTTGGAACGGGAGAATTGATTAAGCATGCGGTTGAAGGTGGAGCAAAGGAGATTTATTTAATGATTGGGGGGAGTGCTACAAACGATGCAGGTTTGGGAATGGCAGAAGCTTTGGGGACCAAGTTTTTCTGTTCAGGTACCCCACTTTCTAAAGTGAATGGAAGCGATTTAAATCGAATAGATGAAGTTAACCTTTCTGGCTTTTTGGCCATTGAAGAAGTGAAGTTTACAGTGTTTTCAGATGTTCAAAATCCTTTGTTTGGCGAAAATGGAGCTGCTTATGTTTATGCAGCTCAAAAAGGGTCAAATACTTCTGAAATTCAACAATTGGACGATGGGCTAAGAAGCATTGCTGGCTTGCTCAACAATGAATTGGAGAATGTGCCAGGAGCTGGAGCAGCTGGTGGTTTAGGCTACGGAGCAATGACTTTTCTGAATGCCGAATTAAAATCAGGTATAGAAGCAGTGATTGAAATTGCGGGTTTAGATTCTTTTGTTCAGGAAGCTGATTTTGTAATCACTGGAGAAGGGAAAGTAGATCGACAAACGCTGGAAGGTAAAGTAGTTGCTGGAGTTTGTCGCTTAGCGAAGAAGTACAATAAGCAGGCTATTGTTGTTTGTGGTGTCAATTTGGTAGAAGAAGATGAATTGAAAGGTTTAGGGGCCGAAGCAGTTTATTCAATTATGGAGTTAGCCAAAGAACCATCTGAAGCCATTTCAAATGCATCTTATTATCTCACTCAAATTGCCAAGAAAGTAGGGCAAAGCATTTTGTAGCAGAGCCTTTTCCTTATTTTTGCTCTATGGCAAATTTCAAACTCGGAATCATCAAAGAAGGGAAAATTCCTGTCGATAGACGTGTTCCCGTAACTCCAGCGCAATGCGAAACCATTCTTGAATCTTATAACGATGTAGAAATCTATTGTCAGCGGAGCGATATCCGATGTTTCGAAGATTCGGAATATGAAAAGGCTGGGGCGAAATTGGTCGATGATGTTTCTCACTGCGATGTGATTATTGGCGTGAAGGAAGTGCCTTTAAATATGCTGGTTGATGGAAAAACTCATTTTTTCTTTTCGCATACCATCAAAAAGCAAGAATATAATCGTGAGTTGCTTCAAACTATTCTGAAAAAACAGATCAGATTAGTCGATTGGGAATGCTTGACCAATTTGGCGGGGCAGCGGTTGATTGCTTTTGGCCGATATGCCGGCATTGTTGGAGCTTATAACGGTATTCTAACCTTCGGAAAACGCTATAATCTTTTTCATCTTAGGCCAGCACACGAATGTTTCGACATGGCGGATATGCAGAGTGAATATGCTAAAGTAAAATTGCCCGCGATTAAAATTGTGCTCACAGGTGGGGGAAGAGTTTCTAAGGGAGCCATGGAAGTTTTGGTTGGTATGGGCATTCGTAAAGTGAGTCCAACCGAATTTTTGACAGAACGTTTTAACGAGCCGGTTTTCACCCAATTGAACTCCAGAGATTACCATCAAAGGATTGGAGGTGGTAATTTCAGTCGAGATGAGTTCTATAAAGAGCCTTCAAAATACGAATCTACTTTCTTGAATTATTCGCAAAAGGCCGATGTGTTAATCGCTGGTGCTTTTTGGGATCCAAATGCCCCTGTTCTTTTCACGAAAGAAGATGCTAATCAAAGCAACTTCAAAATCAGAGTTATCGCTGATATAACCTGCGATATTGAAGGTTCTATTCCTTCAACAAAACAACCTGCAACTATCGATGACCCGGTTTACGATTACAATCCGAGCGATGATAGGGTGGAAGCACCTTTTACTGACGAAGGAAATATTACGGTTATGGCGGTGGATAATCTGCCTTGTGAGTTGCCTAGAAATGCTTCTGAAGATTTTGGAAAAGAATTTCTCAAACACATTCTTCCAAATTTAGTTAGTGAAGACGTAGACAGCATTGTAGAACGAGCTACCATTGCAAAGGACGGCCAGTTAATGCCGAAATATTCTTACTTACAGGATTTCGTGGATGGACATTAATCATTATTTAGAGCATACAGCTTTAAAGCCAACGCTAACCGCTAATGATATCGATCAGTTGGTGGAGGAAGCAAAAGCGTATCAGCTTTTCGGGGTTTGTGTTCCTCCGTTTTGGGTGAAGAAAGCGGCCAGAGAAATCGGGAATGTCGATATCCAATTGGTTACGGTGGTTGGGTTCCCATTGGGGTATCAGATGACCGAAGCTAAAATTACGGATATAGAAATGGCAATTAAGGACGGTGCTCAAGAGTTAGACATCGTTATGAATATTTCTGCTTTTAAAAGTGGTTTGCCTTGGGTGAAAATCGAATTGGCAAAGTGCGCAAAGATTATTCATGAAGCAGATTGCCTGATGAAAGTGATTATTGAAACGGCATATTTAACTGATGAGGAAATTGTTTCTGCGGCTAAAATCTGTGCCGATGCGGGCACCGATTTCGTAAAAACCTCAACAGGGTTTGCGAATGGCGGAGCAAAAGCAGCTCACATTTCGCTAATGAGAGAGAACCTTCCGAGCAATGTAGGATTAAAGGCTTCCGGTGGAATTAAAACCTTAGCCGATGCTCACACTATGATCAATGCTGGCGCAGATAGAATAGGTACTTCTTCAGGAGTACAAATCATGAAAGAATTTTATGCAAGCAAAAACGATTAGAATAGAGGGAAGAGTTCAGGGTGTGTTTTTCAGGGCTACGGCCATGAAAGAAGCGAAACATCTGGAGTTAAATGGCTGGTGCCGAAACGAAATTGACGGTTCGGTTTTTATCCATGTAGAAGGGGAAGGTGAGAAAATATCTCAATTTGTGGATTGGTGTAACCAAGGCCCAGAATTAGCCAGTGTAACACAGGTAAGCACCGAGGGTGCTACTTTAGAAGGTTTTGAAGATTTCGTAATTCAGCCCTAGGTTAGGCTGTTTTTACTTCGTATTTCTGAATGCCTTTGTATTTGTAGATTTTCAAACCGAAATGCTCAAATACGGTGATTTTCATTCTGTTTTGAGCCAGTTCAATTCTCTTTTCAGGGCTTCTGAAAACGGTAAGTTCCAAACCTGCTAGAATGAAATTCTTTCTTTGGCAAAGCTGAGCGGTAAACTCTAAAAAAGCTTCTGTCCAGTCGTCTACATATTTGTCGTAATGACTTCTTCCGTCAAAAAGAAATTCAAGCTGATTGTTGCCCAATTGGTAACGGTAAATTCCAGCTAAGGCATCGTAAAGTTCGTCAAAGCCAGAAAGAACATCAGAAGTTGCTTCGTACTTTTCAATTTCCTTTGTCATGCTATCTTCCAAACCAAGTGGATTGAAAAGTAAAGTGAAACCACTTTTCAATTGATTAACCAATTGATCTTCAAGAGACAACCTCAAGTCTTCCTGAGCTTGTTTTAAAATGTAGTTCTTGTCTAAAAGGAAAAGTCTCTGACTCAATGCGAAGAATTTTTACAAAAATAGCACTTTTTTTAAAAATAAGGCTTTAAAAGGAAGGTCTGTTTAACAATTGACCTTCCTTTTAGGTGAGTTTATTTGGCTGCTGATGAATTTACATATCGGCCAAAGAATATGGCATTCATCATTAGTTTGTTAGTGCCGTACCAAAATGCTCTGAAGTTTGGATTGTCCACGAATGAAACCACTCTTCCGCTTCCATAAGAAGTAACTCTAATTGTAGAAGTTTCTTTGATCGCTTCCAAATTTGGTTTGTTTATCCAACCACTTAAAAGAGGCTCTTCCGTGTAAATTCCTGGGTTTGAGAACTTGTTTTCAGAAGGTTCAATCATAACATTTCCTCTTCTAAAAGTGGGAAGCAATTCTTTATAATACCCGTAAGCGAGTGGGTGCGATAGCTCTAACTTACTCATGAAAACCCCACCCGGAATATATTGGCCACGCTGATAATTGCTGAGTTGATCGTAAGCTACTTCTTCTCCTTTATATTGTTCGGCAGAAACCAGTTTTAGATCGGCTAGCTTATTTCGTACTACCCAAGCCACAGCCGAGCCATTGGAAGCAATCAGTGTTCCTCCTTTTCTTACCCAAGCTCTTAGGTTTGCCATTTCAGGTTCAGATAAGTTGGCGCCCCCTGTTATTATTATAGTGTTGTATCTGTCAATCGCAGAAGAGCCAAGTCGGTCAGCAGGTAGTTTCGTTACCTTCATGTTCATTCGGGTGTCTAGCAAATGCCAAATTTCTCCAGCATCGGCACTACTGCCTGCTTCAACCATCAAAGCGATTTCTGGTTTTTCCACTGTAATAAAGGAGTTGCTTCCGAGAGAAACCCCTGCTCTTAAGCCTGTGGACAGCGCATGGATATTAATGCCTGTTTCCTTGGCTATTTTTTGCATTTCTACATAAAGGTCGTATTCAGATATATCTTGGTTAATTACAGGAACCATGATGGCGCCATACCCAAATTTCGTATCCTTATTTTTTCCGAAAGGTGTAGTGGCTACTTTAATACGAATGCCTTTTTCTAGGAGCATATTTGCCGCCTTTGGAGCATAATAGCCATACCATTCAAAAACGTAGGCATAAGCACTTTGCCCACCTAGAACTTGTCCTTTAGGGAATTCTACTTTGTCAACTTTATCTCCGAGTTGGCTTCTGCCGTAATCTCTTCCGTTGAGTTCGTTGTATTCCATGTTGAAAGCCAAAGGGTACGTCCAACCAGAAATGTCATAGAAAAGGCTGTCCTCAAACTCAGTGCGTTTTTCAAACATCCCCTTTACAATTTTATAATTACGCTGTTTTAAAGGAATGATGTAGCTGTTTTCGGGAGTATACTCTTCTTCGTTGAATTTCAGATTCCTTGAAGGGCGATAGAAGTCGATTTCTTGATTATGGAGGATTTCGGCTAAGTGATAAGATCGAGCTGGGTCTTTTTCTGCTTTGAAGATGTAGGCTTTGATGTCATCATTATCGGCATCTTTTAAAGCTTTCTTGTAGAAATCGCGCTGATATTCCAATAATTCTTCTCTCATTTCTACGGCAGCTTTCCAAGTAGACAATGCCGCGGTAAATTGATTTTTTATAGTGAATGGGAATTCGAGAATTCCATTGTCACTTTCTTGTGCATGACCTCTTGAGCTGGCTTGCTCAAACAAAATTCCAATGCCACCATTGATGTCGGGGAAAGTAGAGCCTTTGCCATAATAAAAGTCATCATAACCCTCTTTTGTGAAATATAAAGACCCAATGCCATCTAGAGCTTCGGCATGGTATTCTCCGATTTTAGCAGTCAATTCCTGATTTTTCTTCGGAGTTAAAGGGTGAGTTCTTTCTGGAACTCCTGGTTGAAAAAAGAAGGTTGAATTGGTACCCATTTCGTGATGGTCAGTCAATACATTGGGTTTCCATAGGTGGAATTTTGCAATTCGATTTTTAGATTCTGGTTGCTGAACAGGGAGCCAATCACGGTTTAAGTCGAACCAGTAGTGGTTAGTTCTGCCGCCAGGCCATGCTTCACTGTATTCTCTATCATTCGGGTCTGGGTTGATATTCTTTGATTTATGAACGTTCGCCCAGTTGGCAAATCGGTTAAGTCCATCGGGGTTAAATGACGGATCGAAAAGAATCACAGAGTTTCGCAGATAGTTTTCGATTTGTGGCCCTTGAGCCGCAGCAAAGTAATAGGCTAGCACCAACGCAGCATTTGAACCTGAAGGTTCGTTGCCATGAATACTGAAGCCCATATATATAACAACGGGCATTTTTTTGATGTCGAACTTTTCAGATTCGTTAGGGTAAGTAAGCCAAACATGGTCCGACCTTATTTTTTCAATACCTGCAAGGTTGTTTGGGTTGGTAATGGTAAGTAAAAGCTGAGGCCTGTCTTCATGAGTTCGGCCAATTTCTTCAATCGAAATTCTATCCGAAGCAGCAGCTACGGCTTTCATATAATAAACCAGCTTATCGTGGGTTACATGCCATTCTCCAACTTCATGTCCCAGTACTGATTCAGGGGTTGGGATTTTAGGATCGTAGATTACATCTGAAGGTAAAAAATAGCTCAAATCTTTTTGGCCAAATAACGGAGTAATACTCACAAAAAATGACAAGCCAAGAAGAAAGACCAAAGCACTTGATTTCATGTAGTGGGTTGAATTGGTAAAGATTCCGAATATAGGCATACGATTGCTTAAGAAAAACATACTTCGTGGTTTTCTGATTGGATAAAAGCTTCGGATGGTTCCCTAATCATTAGAGTAGTTATGATTAATGTTGTTTTGTTATGTATTATTAATTATTTATTAATAAATTTTTAATTATGTTAATGTTTAAAATAGTTTAATTAGAATTTTAATTTATATTTATTATATGAAAAAGCATTATTTAATATTAGGCCTACTTGTCTTGATGGGATGTCAAGAATATGAGGCTGAGGAGGACTTTAATTTTTATGGATCCGACAAGTTGGTTTTAGAAAGTGAATCGTCATCGAGAGTGTTTTCCTCTGGGGATCAGAATTTAAACCCTAATTGGGAATGGTATAGTGTCTCAACTCAAACTGCGTATGCAACTCCAACTGGGAATGTAAATGATTATGGAACTTATCAATTTCAGCTCCCCTATTTTAATGGAAGTTATTTGGCAGTGGCTGCTTCAGAAAGAGATATGTTACCTCTTGATGGTTGGGAATTAGTTACAAGGGATTTTGGAACGTCAATAAATGAGCCTGTTAGAGGGTTCCCTTTTTTTGTGGTGTATAACAAGTTTAGAGGGCTTCTTAGATTGTGTTATTATAATGCATACGCTTATGCCTATAGTTACCACAAAGTGAAATTGACTTTTCAGAACTCTTCTGTTTCTGGTGGTATTTTTGCTCTGTCATCTTCAGACTTAAGTACTTCTACAAGACTTAATAGCACGGGTAGTGAAGTGCGAGAGAATATACAAGAGGTTCCCGCATTAGCTGGATGGGGAGTGGCGGATTTTTATTTAGGATACGATCCCGATTTCACAGATGAGGCTATCTTTAAATTTGATATATATGGGGTTAATATTAGTAACACTTCGAGTTCTGGCTCATTGAACCTTAGTGGACAAGCGAAAGTGATTCAATCTTCCAATAGTTTAAATAATACTATAGATATTTTTAAAAGCACTAATTCTCTTTTGACTGGGTTTGGCAATGCAACAGGTTTAAGTACTTCGGCTTATTCAAATATTATAAATTTTATGTCTTCAGAAATTGGAATTGTTAAGTTTTTTTTAGGAGGGACTGAGAAGGTGACTCAAACTATTCCAATTAATTTAGACGGGACATTAGATATTACCTCTTCTACTGCTTCCGAACAGCTGCTTGGTGTTATCCAAGTAAATGCCGATAGTGATTATTGGGCAAATGATGGTAATGCATATAAACCTTTGAATGATATCAAATGGGGGCTTGTTAATGTCAAAAATAAGCCAAAAGTGTATCTTGATGCTACCATAATCAGGGAGTCAAGTGAGCAGTATCCAGGTGAGTGTGATGTTTATTTTTCAGGAGTATATAAGACAAATGAGCAAGAGGTACTGTCTCTTATTGAATTAAACCCAAATTCTGGAGTGAGTATTAAAAAAATAGAATTAACTATTCCTGATAGTGCAATAGGAAGTATTAATCCTCCTGGAGGGGTGGCACCGTCAAACTCTTGGGCTCTTCCTGGGGGGGTGTTTGCAAATGTTAATGGGCTTTCTGGTGATAATTTTGGGTATAATTATAATTTTCAAAAAAACGAATTGATATTCAAGATAGTTTTAGATGTTAATTCTCAAACAGTGAATACTGATGATGAATATGTTGTATATAGGACGGTTCCTTTTACACTAATCACGAATGAAAATTATTATGACTATTGTTATTGAACATAGATTGAAAAAATCACTATGTAAAGATGTTTTTTTAGATAAATAATTTTTGAATAAGAGAGGTGATTGACTATATGTGGCCTCTCTTTTTTTAAGTCTGATGAAATCAAACATATTTCAACCTTATTTTTTCAATACCGGCAAGGTTGTTTGGGTTGGTAATGGTAAGTAAAAGCTGAGGCCTGTCTTCATGAGTTCGGCCAATTTCTTCAATCGAAATTCTATCCGAAGCAGCAGCTACGGCTTTCATAATAATAAACAAGCTTATCGTGGGTTACATGCCATTCTCCAACTTCATGTCCCAGTACTGATTCAGGGGTTGGGATTTTAGGATCGTAGATTACATCTGAAGGTAAAAAATAGCTCAAATCTTTTTGGCCAAATAATGGAGTAATACTCACAAAAAATGACAAGCCAAGAAGAAAGACCAAAGCACTTAATTTCATGTAGTGGGTTGAATTGGTAAAGATTCCGAATATAGGCATACGATTGCTTAAGAAAAAACTACTGATGATAAGGGTATATTCTTGTGATATACGCAAAAAAACTGATTTGGATGGCTAAAATTAACGTGGAAAACATGCTTTACATCTAGAAAAGATTTAAAATTGCAGCTTAAAAATCCGTCCACGGATTAAGAAGTTGTTAAAGGTTTATATCCTGATGATAACTGGATATTAAGATGAGATTGGACGGTGTTTTGAAACTCCTATTGAAACCAAGAAAAATGATGTTTGAATCTTGTTTTAACAGATGTTAACAGTAGGTTAAAATAAGCGGCTATTGATAGCGAAATGTTAACATTTGTCAAAGAGCCGTGACCTTTGTATCTATTAGTTTTGCCTTGAAAAATGTGCGTGAGCTGCGCAAAAACTTGAAATACTTAATCTAATCCATACTTAAATTTTCGTCTATGAAAAGATCATTACTTCAGTTTTTCTTGATCATTGCTTTTGTTGCTTCTGCAACTGTAGCTTATGGTCAGGGTACTGCTTCTGTAAAAGGAAGACTGCTTGATGCAGAAAATGGAGAGCCAATTTTTGGAGCTTCTGTTTTTGTAGTAGGTACTACTAAAGGTGCGGTTTCTGATGTTGACGGTAACTTCAAAATTACTGGCCTTTCAGGTACTGTTACTTTAAGAATCAGCTTTATCAGTTTCGAAACTATGGAACTTGTAAAGGAAGTTAACCAAGATTTAGACCTTGGTGATATCAGCCTTAGCCCTTCAGAAGTAGGTTTGAGTTCTGTTGAAGTAATTGCTTCAGTTGCTACTGAAAGAAAAACTCCAGTTGCTATTTCTACTATCAATTCTGCTCAAATTGTAGAAAGAGCTAGTAACCAAGAGTTCCCTGAATTATTGAAATCAACTCCTGGTGTTTACGCTACTAAACAAGGAGGTGGTTTTGGTGACTCAAGAATTAACCTTAGAGGTTTCAACTCTCAGAACGTTGCAGTATTGATTAACGGTGTACCTGTTAACGATATGGAGAACGGAACAGTATACTGGTCTAACTGGGCTGGTTTGACTGACGTTACTAGCCAAATGCAGGTTCAAAGAGGTTTAGGAGCATCTAAAGTTGCTGTACCTTCTATTGGTGGTACTATCAACATTGTAACTAAAACTACTGATGTTCAAGAAGGTGGAAACGTTGCTTTCTCAATTGGTAACAACAACTACAAAAAGACATCTTTCGCTGTTTCTACAGGTTTAACTGAGTTTGATTGGGCGGTAACAATTTCTGGTGCTAAAACTACTGGTGACGGTTATGTAGATGGAACTTACTTTGAAGGTTACAACTACTTCTTCAACGTAACTAAGAAAATCAACAACAACCACATGTTGTCATTGACAGGTTTTGGTGCCCCTCAAAGACACGGACAGCGTCAATCAAAAGCTAGTATCGATTTCTGGAGAAATGCTCCTGAACCTAAAAAATTCAACCCTGATTACGGATACTTGAATGGTGAAATTGTTTCTATCGAAGATAACTTCTACCACAAGCCTCAATTCTCTTTGAACCACTACTGGACTATCAACGAGAAGTCTGAATTGTCTACTGCTGTTTACTTGTCTTCAGGAACTGGAGGAGGAGGGGGTACTTTGAACTTTAGTACTATTACTGCTCCTAGAACTGCTGGAACTTATAGCCCAGTTGACCTTGATGCTTTGGTTGCTCAAAACCTTCAAAACCCTGACGGAAGTGCAAGCGTTGCTTTGAGAGCTTCGAGAAACGACCACAAATGGTACGGAATGTTGAGTACTTACTCTACTGAATTGAACCAAAACCTTACGCTTTTAGCTGGTCTTGATTTGAGATCTTACAAAGGTATTCACTTCACTGAAATGACTAACCTTTTGGGTGCTGACTACTATATTGATAACGGTGATGTTAACCATCCTAACAAATTGGTTAAAGTTGGCGATAAGTATAGCTATTACAATGATGGTATTGTGCATTGGACTGGAGCTTTCGGTCAGTTAGAATACTCTAAAGATAAGCTTTCGGCTTTCTTCTCAGGTGCTATCTCAAATACTGGTTATAAGAGAATTGATTACTTCCAGTATTTGGATTCTGATCCTAACCAAGAGACTGATTTCCAAAACTTCATGGGCTTCCAAACTAAAGGTGGTGCCAACTACAATCTTGATTCCCACAACCACGTTTTCGCTAACTTAGGTTACTTCGAGAAGGCTCCTTTCTTTAACAGTGTATTCCAAAACAACACGAATACAATCAACAAGGATGCTGTTAACGAGAAAATCTTGAGTTACGAATTGGGTTACGGTTACAGAAGCACAACTTTCACTGCTAACGTTAACATTTACAGAACTAACTGGAGAGACAGAGTATTCATTAAGAGATTACCTCAAACACTTGATGGCCAAGATCAGTACGCTAACCTTCAGGGTGTGAACGCTCTTCACCAAGGTGTTGAAATCGACATGGCATGGAGACCAATTTCAACCTTGTCATTCACTGGTATGGCTTCTTTAGGTGATTACACTTGGCAAAACGACCTTAAAAATGTTCAGCTTTTCGCTAACAACGCTCCTGTTGGTCAGCCTTTCGACTTGAACATTGGTGGTCTTAAAGTAGGTGACGCTGCTCAAACTACTGCAGCCCTAGGTGTTTCTTACAACTTGGTTTCAAATGTTAAAATTTCGGCAGACTATAACTACTTTGGTAACCTTTATGCTTCTTTCGACCCAACTACAAGAGAGGGTGAGACTAACAAAATTGAAGCATGGAAATTACCTGATTTCAGCACTGTTGACTTAAGATTGAGATTCGATTTCAAATTGGGCGAGTTCGATGCTAGTTTGTTCGGTAACGTGAACAACTTGTTCGATACTACTTACATCATGGATGCAAATGATGGTTCTAACCACGATGCAGCGACTTCTACCGTATGGTTCGGTCAAGGAAGAACCTGGACTGGTGGTATTAAAGTGAAATTTTAATCAATAGCGAAAAAAGAAACGTGATGAATATTAAACATTCTTTTAAATATTTGGCCGCTTTAGTTGCCTTAGTATTGGTGTCTTGCAACCCACTTGACGAAGTTTTCGATGAGTTGGATAACGCACCAGGCGTATCACAAGGTGTTCAAGCAGACTTAGTTTTCACTCTGTCTGACGAAGATTATGAATTATTGGAAGATGTTGATGGAGCTAGCGGAATCGCTAACTACAAAAACTTTGACGCTCCAGATGAGCCTCGTACTTACATCCCAATGATTTTGGACATGAAATACCCACAATTGGGTAAAGGTTCTAGTGCTTTGGTAACTTATGCTTACTACAATGGTAGCTCACCATATTTGAACGGTGACGCTATTGAAGTAACTGTTTCTAGTGATGATTATGCTGCATTGAACTACCGTTATGGTAACTTCGATAACCTAGAGGCTGATCTTCCTAAATTTGCTGATTACAAGTATCCAACTGCTTCAAGAGGAACATACCTTGATGTAACTCACAAATACTACAATGGTCGTTTCACTGAAACCATCACCAGTAGAGTGGTGAAAACAGGTCCTTACGGTTGGGTTTATGCTTATATTCTTCCAGAAGATTCTTACACTGGTTTCTTCCAAGAGCCATATGCTAACTTTAGCAGTGATACTGAAGCTGAAGAGAAAATCCCAGCTTACTTGCCACAGTGGTTCCCATTTGCAAAAGAAGGTGAGTCTAAACTTGTACAGTATACTTACTACAGCAGCGGAGCTAAAAACGATGTAGCTCATTATACTTACGTAGATGGAAAATGGGTGATTTATGCCGATATGTTCCAAACTACTATGGAGAGCTTAAACTTTGGTCATGATGGCACTAAGTGGGTTCCAGATAACACAATCAAGTACACACTTCAAGGTGCTGATTATACTAAAATCGGAACTGAATTTGGAGGTACTCCACGTGGTGATAACTTAGCATCTTACGGTAACTTCAACAGAACTGGTGGAGGAACTGCATGGAGCGATGACCAAATGATTGAAGCACTTTCGTTCCTTTTGGATAGCGGAGGGTTTGTAACTGACGAAGGACAGAAATATGTTCTTACTGTTGTGATTTACAATGGAGCTACTACAACTGAGAACTGGTCATTTATCAGAACCAACGGTGAGTGGGTTTTGAACAATAACTAATTCAAATTTGAACTTATAAGAGAAACCGCTTCAGCTAGCTGAAGCGGTTTTTTTATTATATGTCGTTAAACCTGTTGAGTGGTAAAGCATATTAATACCCACCACTGTACTTTTGCTAAAGCATATTTAATCTTGCTTTATTGTCCAACATACCGAAACGCGCTGATTGATTCCGAGACTCATGGCAAAGCTTGGCAGGTGCTTTTTGGGCTTAGGGTTAGCCTTTCAAAGGGAATCTTAATGGATTCACATCAAAAATTGAAAGGGTTAAATATTATCAGGAACTGTAGTTTTAAAGCTTACGTTCTTTCGCTCATAGAATTTAATGAATTATCAATAGCGTTAGTACAAACGCAAAGTTTACCCTTAACTAGACATAATAATGAGTAAAACGTCAAGGATCATTGTAGTTGTGATCATCATATTGGCTGTGGTGGCTTGGGCCATATATCCTCGAATGGATGAAGTCTTTGGCACAAAGCCTGATGCGGGAGCTGCAGCTCAATCTTCTGCTCGTGGTCCATCGTCACTACCGGTAAGTGGAGTAGTGGTGACCCCGAAATTTCTTGAAAATAAAATCAAAGTAACTGGTTCTATTCTGGCCAATGAGTTGCTTGAGTTGAAAAGTGAGGTTTCTGGGTTGGTAACAAAAATCCATTTCAAAGAAGGCCAGAAAGTGAAAAAAGGAGCCGTTTTGGTTAGCCTTAAGAATGACCAGCTTTTGGCTCAGCTTGAAAAACTGAAATTCAGTAAAAAACTAGCTGAGGAAACTGAAAAGCGTCAAAGACTTTTGCTCGACAAAGAAGCGATTAGCCAAGAGGAATATGATATTTCGCTTACTACTTTGAATACCACAGAAGCTGATATCAAAGTATTAGAAGCCCAAATTGCAATGACTCAGATTATAGCACCTTTTAATGGAACCTTAGGTTTGAGACAAATCAGTGAAGGAGCTTATATTACCAACAATACTATCATCACTAACTTCTATAACATCGATCCTGTAAAGCTTGATTTCTCAATTCCAGGAAAATATGCAGGAGAAGTAAATCCTGGTGATGTAATTACATTTACTACAGAAGCTGCCAATGGAACATTCAAAGGCGAAGTTTACGCTATCGAACCTCAAATTGATCAAACCACTCGAACTTTAAGATTGAGAGCCATTTGCAGCAATGAAGATGGGAAGCTTTTACCAGGTCAGTTTGCAAGAATTGAACTGATTATGTCAACCGTGGACGATGCCCTTATGGTACCAACCATTTCGGTAATTCCTGAATTGAACGGCCACAAAGTGTTTTTAGCCAAAGGTGGCAAAGTAGAATCTAAGACGGTAACTATCGGTATGAGAACAGAAGATGCCGTTCAGATTTTGGACGGAATTAGCCCGCAGGATACAGTAATCACTTCAGGATTGCTGGAAATTAGAGAAGGTTCGTCAGTATCCATTTCATCCTTAAACCGCTAAAATGGCAAGTTTATCAACCGTAAGTATTAAACGTCCCGTACTCGCCTTGGTGATGAACATCATCATCGTAATTTTCGGGATCATAGGCTTTAGTTTCCTTGGGGTCAGGGAATTCCCAAGTGTGGATCCGCCTATTATTTCCGTTTCTACCAGTTATACTGGAGCGAATGCAGAAATTATTGAAGCGCAGATTACAGAACCTATTGAAGAAGCGCTCAACAGTATTGCAGGTATCAAAACCTTGACTTCAACCAGTAGAGATGGGGGAAGCTCGGTTTCTGCTGAATTCGAACTGGGGGTTGACCTTGAAGCTGCTGCCAATGACGTTCGTGATAAGGTTTCTGGTGTAGTGCGAAGACTCCCTCCTGATGTTGAAGCTCCAACCGTACGTAAAGCCGATTCAGATGCCAGCCCAATCATTTTCTTGAATATTTCTAGCAAGAAAAGAAGTCTTCTTGAACTGAGTCAAATTGCAGAGAATGTTTTAAAGGAAAGGGTTCAAACCATCCAAGGAGTCAGCTCGGTTCAGGTTTGGGGTGAAAAACGTTACTCAATGCGTTTATGGATGGATCCCGCAAAGCTTGCTGCTTATGAACTCACGCCCATAGATGTTCAAAATGCTGTAAATAGAGATAATGTTGAGCTTCCTTCTGGCTCTGTTGAGGGGGCTAACACTGAACTTACGGTAAGAACGGTGGGTAGAATTAATTCGCCAGAAGAATTTAACAACCTTATTGTTAAAGAACAGAACGGTCAGATTGTTCGCTTCAGAGATATTGGTAGAGCTGAATTGGCACCTGAAAATCAAAGAACAATCTTGAAAAGAGATGGTGTTCCAATGGTGGGTATTGCGGTGATTAATCAGCCAGGTTCTAACCAAATTGAGATTGCCGATAACTTCTACAAAAGACTTGAGATTGTTAAGAAAGACCTTCCTGAAGATATTGAATTGGGAATGGGCTTTGACAATACTGAATATATCAGAGAATCCATTACTGAGGTGCAGCAAACCATTATGGTTGCTTTTGCACTAGTTGTTGTCATCATTTTCTTATTCCTAAGAGACTGGAGAACAACCATTATTCCTGTAATGACCATTCCGATTTCCCTTATCGGTACATTCTTTATCATGTATATTTTCGGGTTCTCTGTAAACGTACTTACCCTATTGGGAATCGTTTTGGCGATTGGTCTGGTAGTGGATGATACGATTGTAGTTCTGGAAAATATCTACTCTAAGATTGAAGGTGGAATGAAACCTATCGATGCGAGTATTTCTGGAACCAACGAGATTTTCTTTGCGGTAATTTCAACTACAGTGGCTTTGGTTGCGGTATTCATGCCTGTAATCTTCTTACAAGGTTTAACTGGTCGATTATTCCGTGAATTTGGTATTGTAGTGGCAGGAGCCGTGGTGATTTCATCCTTTGTGGCGCTTACACTAACGCCAATGATGAGTTCTAAACTGTTGAAGAAGAGAGAGAAGCATAACTGGTTCTACACCAAAACTGAGCCTTTCTTTTTGTCATTCAATAAAGCTTATAACAATTCTCTGGATGCATTTATGAATGTAAGATGGATGGCTTTTGTGATCATTTTACTTTCGGGAGGTCTTATCGCTTTCTTCTTAACGAACAATAGAATTTCCGAAGAAATTGCTCCTTTGGAAGACAGAGGCTCTTTGAGCGGAAGTGCAACGGGCCCAGAAGGTGCAACTTTTGAATACATGGATGCCTATGTAGACAGCGTTGTGGCTGCGGTTGATAAGCACATTCCAGAAGTTGATGCTCTGATTACGGTAACTTCCCCAGGTTTTGGATCGAGTTCTACCAACTCAGCAAGAATTACCATCAAGTTGGTGGATAAAGAATTGCGCCAACGTAGTCAGCAACAGATTCTAGACGACTTTACACCGATACTTTCTAACTATACCAATGCAAGGGCATTCCTTTCTCAGCCGCCAACCATTGGAGGTAGAAGTGCGAGGGGTTTCCCTGTTCAGTACGTAATTCAAGCTCAAAACTTAGATAAGCTGAAAGAAGTGCTTCCTGAGTTTATGCGAAGAGCGAAAGAATCGCCTGAATTCAGCTTTGTGGACTTGAACTTGAAGTTTACCAAACCTGAAATCAGTATAGAAATTGATCGCGAAAAAGCCCGCACCTTGGGTATCTCCATCCGCGATGTAGCTCAAACACTTCAGTTAGGATTGGCAGGAACACGTTTCGGATACTTTATCATGGCAGGCAAGCAATACCAAATCATCGGCCAGGTAGACAGAGATAACCGTAATGATCCTTTAGACTTGAGAACCTTGTATGTAAGATCTTCGGATGGACAACTTATCCAAATGGATAATCTGGTGACTTTGGAAGAAAGAAGTTCTCCTCCACAATTGTACCGATTCAATAGATTTGCTTCGGCTACGATATCGGCCAACCTTGCGGGTAAAACTACAACAGGTCAAGGTATTGAAGCCATGGACAAAATTGCCAAAGAGGTTCTAGACGATACCTTCACTACGGATTTGGCAGGTCAATCAAGAGAATTTAGAGATAGTACAGATTCATTGTACTTCGCTTTTGCTTTCGCTTTGATTCTAATCTATCTGGTTCTTTCAGCTCAGTTCGAAAGCTTTGTAGATCCTTTAATCATCATGTTTACCGTGCCATTGGCATTGGCAGGAGCACTTCTTGTGCTTTGGAGATATCAAGAAACCTTGAACATCTTTAGCCAGATTGGTATCATCATGTTGGTTGGTTTGGTGACCAAGAACGGTATCCTTATCGTGGAATTTGCCAATCAAAGAAAGGCTCAGGGAATGGATGTAAGAGAGGCCGTTTTAGGAGCCGCCAAATCAAGGTTCAGGCCAATTTTGATGACCTCACTTTCGACCATTTTGGGTATTCTTCCTATTGCTTTGGCATTGGGGGCAGGAGCTGAAAGTAGAGTTTCCATGGGGGTAGCCATTATCGGTGGTTTGATTTTCTCTACCATTCTAACCCTTTATGTTATTCCAGCGGTGTACACATATTTCACTAGTAAACAAAGTAGGCTGGCCAGAGTCAACGTGTAATTATGAAAATAGGATTACTAATAATATTTATGCTTGGGGCTATGGGTTATGCCCATGCCCAAACTGATTTAACTATTCAAGATGCGGTTCAGCTTGGTTTGGAACATAATATGGCCATCAAGGTATCGCGTAAAACGGCCGAAATCAGCCAGAACAATTATGACTTGAGCTACGGTGCCCTTTTGCCAACGTTTGGCGTTACTGCTAGTAAAAGTTTTAGTGAGCAAAATGTAACTCAGCAATTGGCTAGAAGCAATGAAGTCAATGAGATTAAAAATGCTTCTACTAATAACTTTAACGTTTCCCCTCAACTAAACTGGACTATTTTTGACGGTTTGGGGATGTTTGTAACCAGAGAAAGATTGAAAAATCAGGCGCTGTTAGGTGAAGACGATTTACGAGTTCAAATTGAAAACAACATCGCCTTAATTTCAAATGCTTTCTACCGTGTGGTTTTGGAAAATGAGCGACTTAGAGTTTTTCAAGATGCGTTGGATTTGAGCCGTCAGAGATTGGATTTGGCCCAAACTCGATATGAGGTAGGTAAGGCTTCTAAGTTAGTTTTTCTTCAAGCTCAGGTAGATTACAATGCTGATTCGTCCAATTTACTTTCTCAACAAGAACTTATTTACAATGTAAGTGTAGAGTTGAACAGGCTTTTGGGACAGGATTTGGAAACTGTTTATGACATTGAGAGTAGCTTCGAAGCCGATGAAGAATTGTCGATTGATAATCTCTTAGCTTCGGCTCAATTAAGCCCTGCCATTATTAGAGCTCAGAGAAATCGGGATGTGAGCTACTTACAGATTAAGGAAGTGAATGCACAGAAATTCCCTACCATTGGGGTGAATTTTGGCTATTCATATAACAACAGAAACTCTGATGCAGGTGCGGTATTAAGCAACATTTCTTCAGGTACCAGTTATGGAATTAGTGCTTCTTGGACTATTTTCAATGGCTTTGACTTGAAAAGAAGACAGCAGAACGCAAAGATCCAAATAGAGCTGAACGATTTGCAGATGGAGGATTTGAGACTTTCTCTAGAATCTGACTTGCGCAAAAATTACATCAATTACGAGAACAGCATTAGACTGAAAATGCTTGAAGAGCAAAACTTAGAAGTGGCTCGTGAGAACTACGATATCGCTTTGGAGCGATTCAAAGTAGGTAACTCAAATGCCGTGGAACTTCGCGAAGCTCAAGTGAATTTAGTACAAGCTGAAATCAGAAAAATAACCGCACAATACAATGTAAAGCTGGCCGAAATTGAATTAAAAAGGCTTGCAGGAAATAACGTAAATCAGTGATTAATCACTGATTTACGTATCTTTTAAATTTTTTTGAATATTTTATCTCCCTGAATCTGAACTATTTGTCGCTTTAGCGAGTTTGGATTTTTGCTCACCATCGGGAGAGAATATGATAAAAAGAAAGTCTACTACACTCAAACTTTTCTTAATAGTCGCATTCGTATTTGTTTCTTCCTGTAGGAAAAACACGTCAAATTCAACGGTTGCTCTAGTTCAAGAAGAACCTAAAGTGCAGCCAGTTCAATTTGATTTCGATCAGGTTAAAGAACGTGGCACATTGATAGCCGTTGTGGACAATAGCTCTACAGGCTACTTCATTTATCGGGGCGAACCGATGGGCTACGAATACGAATTACTATCCAGAATGGCAGAAGATTTAGGTCTCGCTTTGAAGATTCAACTTACTTCAGACCTAGATGAAGCGTTCCAAATGATTAATTCGGGTGAAGCCGATATTATGGCTTATCACCTCACGGTAACGAAGGAACGGGCTCAAAAAGTGGCCTTCACAGATAATTACAATGAGGTTCGCCAAGTTTTAGTCCAAAGAAAGCCAAAGAACTGGCGAAAGCTTAAACTTCACGAAATAGAAGAATCACTGATTCGAAATCCTTTGAATTTAGGAGGAAAAGAAGTGCACACCAGAAAGGGTTCTGCCTTTTCCGCCCGCTTACAAAATCTTTCAGATGAAATCGGAGAAGATATTGTGATCATCGAAGAACCAGGGCAGTTAGATACCGAATCGTTGATTAAGAAGGTAGTTTCGGGAGAAATTGATTATACCGTAGCCGATGAGGACGTAGCCATGATCAATGCTACTTATTATCCCGATTTGGATGTAGAAACGGCCATTAGTTTTCCGCAACGTATTGCTTGGGCGGTTAGAAAAAATGCACCTGAGTTGAAAGATACGGTCAACACATGGTTGGCTAACATGAAGCGAACTCCTGATTTCAACATTATTTACAACCGTTATTTCAAGTATAGAAAATCTCAGAACATAAGAGCGCAGAGTGATTTTAGCTCGGTTGGTGGAACTAGTATTTCACCATACGATCACCTTTTCAAAACCGCAGCTGAAGATCTAGATGTAGACTGGATTTTATTGGCTTCACTCGCTTATCAAGAATCCAAGTTTGATCCTTCAGTAGAATCTTGGGCTGGCGCCAAAGGCCTTTTGCAGCTTACAGATACTTCAATTGAAAGGTATAATGTTGGTGATCCTTTTGATCCTGAACAGAATGTAGAAGGAGGGAAGGAGTTTCTGGAATGGTTGGAAGAGTTTTGGCACGATAAAGTGAACGATCCAAATGAAAGATTGAAGTTTATTTTAGCTTCTTACAACGTAGGTCAGGGCCATGTGATGGATGCCGTTCGGTTAGCCAAAAAATACGGTAAGGATCCTCAAAAATGGGAAGGTAATGTTGCTGATTACTTAGTTGCTAAAATGAAGGATGAGTTTTACGCTGATCCTGTTGTCAGATACGGATACTGTCGCGGAGACGAACCAGTTAATTACGTAACCAAGATTTTGGAGCGCTACGATCAGTACAGAATGCTCTATGCCAAAAACTTAGAGCCTTCAGATTCTACGCTCGTTACAATGAGGTAAAACTATTTGAAGTTATCGGAAACGATTCTAGCACTGGAAAGGGCCAGAGGTATTCCACCTCCTGGGTGAACACTTCCACCACAGAAATACAGATGTTTAATTTGCTTGCTGAAATTCGGATGGCGAAGAAATGCAGCAAATTTGTTGTTCGAACTATTGCCGTATAAAGCACCTTGAGCCGAAGAAGTTCTCAATTCAATGCGCCTTGGGTCGAGATAATCTTCTTCTTCAATCAAATTTTCAATATTCTCATTTAGAGAAGCAGAGAGTTTTTTTAGAATATTCAATCTTGCTTCAGATATTAATTTATCCCAATCTTGACCTTGATTGTTGGGCGTATTGATCATGACAAACCAGTTTTGACAACCTTCTGGAGCATCATCTGATTTTAAGGTAGAAGTGATGTTCACATAGACAGTCGGGTCATCATAAATGGTTCCTTTTTGAAAAATGTGATCGAATTCTTGCTTATAATTCTGCGAGAAGAAAATGTTATGAAGATCTAGATTTGGGAAGTTCTTTTTAATTCCCCAATAGAAAATCAAGGCAGAGCTCGACTTGGGTTGCTTGAGCAAACGACTTGGTTTAGGTCTTCCTTTCAGAAGTTTTTCATAAGTACCCACAATGTCCATATTGCTTACCACGCGATCCGCTTTGTGAAAGCCAAATTTTGTGTCAACTCCCTTTGCTTCCTTGTTGTGCGTTACGATTTTGATCACAGGCGTATCGAAGTAGAATTTCACCCCGGCACTTTTTGCTAACTCAAATAGCGATTGTGTGATTTGGTGCATCCCTTCCTTCGGGAAGAAAGCACCTTTTCCGAACTCTAGGTGGGGAATGATATTCATGGTAGCTGGAGCCTGATAAGGATCAGAGCCATTGTAAGTAGCATATCGATTGAAAAGCTGAACTACTTTGTCAGAAGTAAATCGCTTTTCGTTTACTTCGTTCATGCTCTTGTTAAAATCGAATTGAGGAATTCGGAGATACGATTTTAATGCATTTCCGTTGATCCAAGTGCCGACTTTGTGAAGGGTGTTTTTCAGAAAGAGAGGGGAGAGGTTCTGATACAAGAACTCACTTTTTTCCAGTGCCAAGCTTAAGTTTTCTTTCGGTTCACCGGTTTGGTTGTGAACTTCATTTATGAAAGCCCCATTTTCAGCATAGGCTTTGATTTCAGTGCCATCTGGGTAGAAATAGTTGCAAGTAACTTCTAGCTTAGCGTAATCGAAGTGCTCTTTTGGATTTTTACCGCAGAGCTTATACAGTTCTTCAATTTCTTCAGGAAGAGTAAACAAAGAGGGGCCTGCATCAAATCGATATTTTCCCAATCTGATTTCTGATAATTTCCCTCCTGGATAACTATTGGCTTCGAAAACCGATACGATATGTCCTTTAGCCGCCAACCGAATGGCCGTAGCTAACCCCGCAACACCAGACCCGATAACAATTACTGATTTCCCCATAGATTAAACCTTCAAACTTAAACCTTGTGTGGTTATGGGGTTGAGGTAAAATGGTTTTAGTTAATTACTGAAAAATGTTATCGAATGTTTACATTTCCAAGTCTAAAACATTGAAAAGGTCTGGAAAACTTGATTTTCGGTTCTTATTGGTATCTGTCCACTTGAATTAAGGGGCTTTCAATGGTCTTTTTCTCTCCCGTAATTTCTTCTGCCAAAAGCTTGCCCGTAATTGGTCCGAGGGTAAAACCAAGCATGGCATGGCCTGTTCCGATCAAGAGATTCTTATACTTTTGAGCTCGTCCAATGTAAGGAAGTCCATCAGGGGTGCAAGGCCTCAATCCTGCCCAAGGTTCTATTTTACTGAAATCCTGTTCGGCAAATTGAGGCATATATTGGCTGATGGAATTCACAATGCCTTGCACTCTTCTAGGGTTGATATTCAGTTGTGTGCCTGAAACTTCCATTGTTCCAGCGAATCGCATACCTTCAATCAAGGGAGTAGTAGCAACTCTCGCTTCTACCAAAATTGAAGCGTGTTTAGGTTTAACAATCGGTTTTTCGACATTGAAGCTGTAGCCTTTTCCCGCTTGCAATGGTATTTTGATGCCCAATGATTTAACCAAATCAGGCGACCATGATCCCGTAGCGATTACAAATTCATCGGCTGTAAAAATGCCATTATTGGTTTTTATACCAGTGATTTGATTTTTGTTCTTTTCAAAGCCCAGCACATTGGTGTTGTATTTAACCTGAACTCCTTTAGAAAGAAGGTGGCTTTTGAAACCAGCCATAAAAGCATTCGGGGTCATCCAAGCATCGCACTTAAATAGTACTGAGCCCGTGATGTCAAACTCAACTCCAGGCTCTAAATCAGCTGTTTCTTGGGCTGAAAGTACCGCTGTGTCCAAGCCTAATTTATCACCAATATGGGCGACTTCAGCTTCGTGATGAAGACTTTCTTCTGATTTGCAAAGCATGAGCAAACCATCATCGGAATAGCCTGCTTCAATCTGGGTTTCGGCTAGAATGGCTTCATAAATGCTTTTGCTTTGAATGGTCAGTTCATTGAGAACAGGAACTGCGGCATCGACCCGTTTTTGCGTACTCGCTTTTTTGAACAGAAGTCCCCAACGGATTAAATCTGCATTTAGCCTAGGCTTAATGTAAAACGGACTTTCAGGGTTCAACATCCATTTCAGTCCCTGACTGATAATGCCGGGAGAAGCCAAAGGCACAATATGACTAGGAGAAACATAGCCCGCATTGCCAAATGAGCAATTGTTATTGCCATCGGTATTGTCAATAACGGTAACCTCAATGCCCTTTTTCTGCAAGGCATAAGCAGTACTCAACCCAACTATTCCTGCTCCAACAACAATTACTTTTTTGCTTTGCATACCTTAGATTCTCCAAAAATTATGACCTTCTTCTCGATAACTCTCTTTCGAAGAAAACTTGGATCGAAAGAGAATTTTGAGGCTTTAAACCGAATGAAAATTAATTAAATTACTGAAAAGCCGAACGCGTAAGGATCTTCCTCATCTATTAAGATGGTATTGTAGCCTGTGATTCTGGCCCAACCTTCAATGCTCGGAATGATCGCGGATTTCTCACCTAATATGGTCGTGTCTTCAACGCGGCCAACAAATTGGCTCCCGATAATGCTTTCATGCACAAATTCATCTCCTTTTTTCAGTTTTCCTTTTGCAGCCCATTGCGCCATTCGGGCAGAAGTTCCTGTTCCACAGGGCGATCTATCGATGGCTTTTTCACCATAAAAAACGGCATTACGGGTAGTAGAATTTTCTTGTGTAGGTTCGCCTGTCCATAGCACATGAGAAAGTCCGTTGATGGTTGGGTTTTCAGGATGAACAAAAGTATAATGCTTGTTCATATATTCACGAATTTGTCGGCTGGCCCCAATCAATTCCAATGCAGTGTAATCTGCCATATCCCGATAGTTTTCTTGAGGATCGATTATGGCATAGAAATTCCCGCCAAAGGAAACATCCACTTTAAACTTGCCAAGTAAGTCGCATTCTGCTTCCAGATTTTCAGCTGCTAAATAAGCAGGAACATTGGTCAATTTAACGGAAGTGATTTTTTTGCCTTCTTGCTGATAACTTACCAGAACAAGTCCTGCAGGGGTTTCCAAACGAAGTTCGCCTTGCTTTTTAGGCGTTACCAGTCCTTCTTCAAGCATAATAGTAACCGTGCCGATAGTGCCATGACCGCACATTGGCAAACATCCACTCGTTTCGATAAATAGAACTCCAATGTCGTTCGCAGGATCAGAAGGGGGATAAAGAATACTGCCCGACATCATATCATGACCGCGAGGTTCGAACATCAATCCTTTGCGAATCCAGTCAAATTCTTTGAGAAAGTGCTGCCTTTTTTCGCTCATGTTAGCGCCTTGGAGCAATGGTCCACCGCCAGCTACCAGCCTTACAGGATTACCGCAAGTATGCGCATCAATGCAAAAGAATCGTTTGGTTTTCATTTAATAGGATAATGAGTTATTGGGTGAGTGAATTAATGAGTTAGTGATATAAGGAGTAAATGAATTAATGAATATTATCTTTTTACATTTTTGCGTGCTCTGGATACAACCTTTAGAATTTCTAAGGCTTCATTTTTTAAAGGTTGAACGTCTTTGGTTGCTGCCATATTAGACTCTTCAATTACTTCTAACCAGAATAAGGTTTCGTCTGCTTCTTCGGTAACAATAGATATTTTAGCAAAGAATTCAGCTTGAGATCTTGCTATACATGCGGCTCTATAGTTTGCAGCGGTAGAAGTAGCTGATCTTACAAGTTGTTTTCCGACAATATAGGTGGCATCTGTTTTTTTCATGTTGCCATAAAATTGGATTATTGAAACCGCCAGCTTTTTAGTCCTTGCTTTAAATGCTGTAATGAACTCTTCTTTTTCCATGTCAGACTTATGTTGGTGATTTACAAAATCAATTTAAAGAGTAAACACATTCAATACGAAGGTACTTTTTTGTTATTCAGGCGTTTTTGTTTTTGATAGCTTCATTCTAAGTCATTATCACATTTTTCAATTCTCCCCTTATCTCATTAATTTCTTTAGAATATAGAGCGCTGCGCTTAAATCTTCTAAGGCATGCCCAACGGATTTAAAAAGCGTTATTTCCTGGTTGCTGGTTCTGGCCGTTTCTTCTTTTTTGCATAATTCTTTTAGTTCGCCTTTCACCATTTCTGTTGAGAAGATTCCGTGTTTAATGGGGATGGCCAAATCACCAGATTCTTTAAGTGCTCCTTGATGATCGATAAAGACGGAAGATTTGGAAAGTGCCAAGTCATCAGCTTCTCGCATGTCGGGCCGATAAGCGCCCACCAAGTCCAAATGCTGGCCCGGTTGGAGCCATTTTCCAAATATCAATGGTTCGGAACTTAAAGTGGCGACTGAAATAATATCAGCTTGTGAAACTGAGCTTTCCAGATTTTCAACCACTTCAACCTCCACATTAAGTGATCTGATTTCATCCTTCACTTTTTGAGCTTTTGAAGAATTCCTTCCCCAAATCATCACCTTTTCTATTGGGTGTATGGCACAATGCGCTTCTATAAGTTCAGGTGCTAATGCTCCCGTTCCGACCATAAGAAGCGTTTTGGAATCTTCCCGAGAAAGAAAACTCGAAGCTAAGGCTGAAGTAGCGGCCGTTCTTTTTACGGTAAGGCTTTTGGCATCCATCAACGTTTTTACAAGTCCATTTTTGGCCTCTATCAAAGTGTAAACGCCTTGAATAGAAGGCAAATTGAACTGCCCATTGTATGGTGAAACGGTTACTGTTTTTATGCCTACAAATTCTCCATTACTCCAAGCAGGCATTATCAAAAGAGTGGAAGTGTTTTCTCCCACTCCATTGCCATATTCATAATGATGCCGCTGAGGAACTTCGTAATCTTGGGTAAACGCAGCTTTCAGTATCGGGATAAATTCCTGATAACTGAAAACTGATTCAATTTCTTCAGCGGTTATAAAGTTCATTTTAAGAAAGTGCTGCCTTTGTTTTTTCGCCATCAACGGTTCTACAAATCCCCATTGAATTGCCGTTTTGCAACTCTAATGGCAGAAGTGAATCTGGCCAGTTTTGATAAGCAATAGGTCGGGTGAAACGATAAATAGCGTCCGTTCCTACGGAAGTAAACTTAGCATCGGTAGTGGAAGGAAATGGGCCTCCGTGGTGCATGGCAGGGCAAACTTCAACCCCAGTGGGAACTCCGTTAAACAGAATTCTGCCCACCTTTTGCGTTAAGACTCTAACTACTTTGGAATGGCTCACCAAATCGTTTTCAGTTGCGGCTAAAGTACCCGTAAGCTGCCCCTGTAAGGATTGAGCAACGGCTTCCATTTCTTGTTCGCTATCACAAATCACTAGAAGCGTGAAAGGCCCAAAAACCTCTTCCTGAAGCTTTGGGTTCTCCAGAAATGTAGAAGCGGAAACGCTTGCGGTTAAAGCTTTTCCGAAGTTACCGTCTGCTTTTTCAGAATTGCCATTTACTTTAACGCCTTCTTCTTCCAGTAATTCCGCTCGGTTGGCATAGTAAGAATGGGCAATTTTTTCATTTAACATTGAAGCAGGCGCAGTAGCCTCCAGAGCTTCCGCCAAAGCGTGAGAAAATGCAGAAAGACCTTTCGATTGAAGGCTCACAATCAAGCCTGGGTTGGTACAAAACTGGCCAACGCCCAAAGTGACAGAAGCCGCCATGACTTTGCCCAACACATCCGGGTTTTCGGCTAATTTTTCAGGTAAGATGAAAGTAGGGTTTACACTGCCCATTTCGGCATACACAGGAATAGGTTCGGGGCGTTGTGTGGCTAGGTCATAAAGTGCTTTGCCTCCTTTGAATGAACCCGTAAAGCCTACTGCCTTTACCAAAGTATGTTGAACCAGTTGCTGACCGACAGGAATTCCACCATTTACCATGGAAAACACGCCATCGGGCATTCCCGTTTTTTCAGCGGCTTTCAAAATGGCTTGGCAAACCAAATCGTTAGTGCCTAAATGTGATTCATGGCTTTTCACAATGACAGGGTTTCCTGCTGCTAGAGCTGAGGCTGTGTCTCCTCCCGCAGTAGAAAACGCCAAAGGGAAATTGCTGGCTCCAAATACTACAACTGGGCCAATGGCAGTTTGCATTTTACGCAAATCTGGTTTAGGAGCAGGTTGCCTTTCAGGTTGAGCCGTGTCGATTGTAGCTTCTACCCAAGAACCTTCCCTTGCAAGCGAAGCAAACATTTTCAATTGACCACAAGTTCGACCTCTTTCACCTTGAATTCTGCCTTCGGGCAAACCTGATTCGCCACAAGCTCTTTTTACCAATTCATCGCCTAAAGCCATGATTTCATCTGCAATGGCATCAATAAAATCGGCTTTTTGTGCTGCTGGCATTTGACTGTAAACATCAAAAGCGGTAGCTGCTTTTTCAACAGCAGCGTCAACTTCCGAAGGAGTAGCGATGTAAAACTGCTCGGAGAATAAGCTTCCATCAGCAGGATTAAAAGCGGTCAAATAGGGTTGGCCTTCTTTAGAGGCTGTGTTTCCAATAAAGTTGGTTCCTTGAATCATTTTATAGGTTTAAATAGTCTGGTAATTCAGGTCTGTTTTTCAAACCTGTTTCGATCAATTGAAGCACATGTTCTCTTTCTTTGCCCATTAATGGCAATCGTGGTGCTCTCACATTCTCTGTCCCAATGCCGGTAGCAACTTCAGCCAATTTAATGTTTTGAACCAGTTTTGCGTTGATATCCAGTTCCAACAAAGGCAAAAACCAACGGTAAATTTTCAAAGCTTCATCTAGTTTTCCAGCTTTTTGAAGCCTATAAATAGCGACAGTTTCTTTAGGAAAAGCACAAACCAAACCGGCAACCCAGCCATCGGCACCCATACAAAGGCTTTCCAGGGCTAAAGTGTCAACGCCAGAAAGAATTTTGAAGCGATCGCCAAAACGGTTAATCATTCGTGTAACATTCGAAATGTCTCTGGTCGATTCTTTAACGGCTTGGATATTCTCGCATTCGGCCAATTCAGCAAACATGTCTAGTGTCACTTCAATTTTATAGTCTACAGGATTGTTGTAAACCATCATTGGAAGATCGGTGCTGTTGGCCACGGCTTTGTAATAAGTGACAGTTTCGTGGTCATCGGCCTTATAACGCATGGGCGGTAGCATCATAAGCCCACTGGCTCCATTTTTTTGCGCCTTTTCAGCCGCCAAAATGGCTCCTTTGGTAGTTTGTTCGGCAATGTTCATAACCACTGGCACTTTGCCATCAACGATTTCAACGGTGGTTTTTACCAAAACATCCTTCTCATCTTCCATCAAAGAGCTCGCTTCACCAAGCGTTCCTCCTAGAATTATGCCGTCAACACCAGCCTCTAGTTGCGCTTTAATGTTGGTTTCGAACATATCGAAATCCAGCGTATCGTCTTCTTTGAATTTTGTGGTTACTGCGGGATATACCCCTTTCCATTCAACTTTCATTTTATTCTTATTTGTCTTCCCTACGGAAAGGAAGGATGGTGATATTGTCAATTTTAAACTACTCGTCACCCTAGACTTGTTTCAGGGCCTGTCTGAATTTCAGACGGATTCCCAAACGGGTTCGGAATGACTGTAGTATTTATTCAAAGCTACGGCTGACGCCATCAATATGCTTTTCTGTTTTTTGCAGAAAATGATATGATTTTAGCTAAATTGAAATTTGGTTTATCTATTTATGGAATAGATCGTATCAATGAAGGCCTTACCTTTTAAAATACCGAAAACAGAACAGAGCTCATTTCATATTCAAGTGGATGATGAGCTTTTCTTTTATGACACACTTCATCAGCATCCTGAAATTCAACTGACCGTAATCCTAGAGAGCACAGGGAACCTGATTTATGGTGATTATTTAGGAGCTTTTCAACCAGGAGATGTTTTTTTGATAGGTTCTAACGTGCCGCATGTTTTTAGAAGTGATGCCCGATATTATCAGGAAAACAGTGATTTAAGAGCGAAGTCACTTTCAATCTTCTTTGACCAAAATACTTTTGGAAGTCAATTTTTAAACTTGCCAGAGTCTAAGGCTTTGCTACAGTTGTTGATGCATGCAGAACAGGGGATGAAACTGAATGCTGAAGGAGCCAAAACTGTAGGTCGCTGGATTCAGGATATTTTTGAAGCGGAAGGTTTGAACCGCATGATTCTGCTCTTGCAGATTTTAAATGAGTTGAGCACGAATCAGGATTTTGCTTTCCTTACAAATCAAGGGCAAATGAAACGGCTCAACGAAGTCGAGGGCAAGCGCTTAAATGATATTTTTCGGTTTACCATGCAGCAATATCAGCGTGCCATTGCCTTGGAAGAGGCAGCAGCTGTAGCGAATATGAGTGTGACTGCTTTTTGCCGATATTTTAAGCAACACACCCGAAAAACGTACTTGCAATTTTTGAATGAATATCGTGTAAGCCAAGCGTGTAAAGCGCTGTTGAATCGCGATAGATCCGTAGCTGAAATTTGTTTTGAATCGGGTTTTAATAACCTATCCAATTTCAACCGAAAGTTCAAGGAGGTAACAGGCAAAACACCTCGGCAGTATTTAAAAGAGATGGGGAGTTAGTTTATGGTTTATCGTTCAATGTGTTAATTGGTACGTTGTAACCGTTGTTCTGAGGAAGAGCAAGATTGATTAACTCTTTAGTTTCAGAGAAAGAATTCGATTAAATAGCTTGTTCAACCCTTTCCTTGCTGACGAAGGAAGCATCTAAAGTTTCCTAATAACCGCTTCAAAATCCAGACTTTCCCAATTTTCTTCAATGGCAACGGTTTAGAGGTGGGTTCACGATGGCTTGTTGTAATTTAACCAAAAACCAAAGGCCTTGTTTGACCTTTGGTTTTAGCTATGATCATTTATCTGAATCTATTTCATTATCTAACCACCGACATTTTCTTCCTGAACACTTCACCGTTTTGGGTTTTAACTAAGATCAGGAACACGCCTTGGCTGTAGCTGCTCACGTCAACCTTCAACTGGCGGGTGGCGACCCTTTCTTTCCTGAACATTTCTACGCCCGATAGATTGGTAATAATCACGGTTGGTTCTTCTCCCACATCGTTCAACTCGATTGAAACTTCCTGAGAAGTAGGGTTGGGGTAAACGGATACTTTTGAATAGTTGTAGCCATTTCGACCTTCATTCACATTTAACATGGCGGGTGAACCTGCGCCACTGTTCAAGGTATTGAAATTGAGTGTTGTGTTATCTGAAATCCCATTGAAGAATTTGCCGTTGGCATCCTTGAACGCAGTGGGGGCTATATTTACGTAAACATTTGTGTTGACATCCAGCGGTTTCTTAAGGTCCAGGGTAACTACAGCACCATTGATGGAAATGTTGGGATGGTTCACCCCCTTGGCCCAAAGTTGTAAGTTGTCCGAAGCGTCCATTAGGGCGATGGTACCCATGCCCTTGTATATCTCACGGTCGAACGTGAGGGATATGGTTGACCCATCGAAGCCGATGGCATTGTCTTCAGGTAAGCTTGAAAGCAATTTAGGAGTGGTAGTGGTGAAGAAATTGAGCGTAGAAGGGTCCGAGATACCTGCGTAGAAGCGGCCCTGAGTATCTTTGAACGCGGTAGGGTCAATGTTCAAGTAGACTTCCTTGTCCGTAGGAAGCTGCCTTCTGAGATTTAGCGTTGCCGTTTCGCCCACAGTGCCCACATCGGGGTGGTTTACCCCGACCGACCATAGTGCTGAACCATCTTCGGCATCGTGAATTGAGATTGAGCCAGTTCCCTTTTCCATTTCCCTGTCGAATGTTAAGGTAATGGCGGAACCATCAAATTCAGTGGTTTCATCGGTTGGTGTAGATGAGGTCAGTGCCGGTAGGGTAGGGGTAAAGAAACGCAATGTGGTATTGTCTGAAATGCCTTTAAAAAAAATACCATCCTTACTCCTAAATGCGTTAGAATCAATGTTCAAATACACTTCTTTTCCCATTGGCAATGGCCTTCTTAAATTCAGGGTTACCAAAGAAAAGTTGACAACAACAGAGGGATGGTTTACTCCCACGCTCCAGAGTACGGAATCGTCAGAGGCATCTTTCAAAGATATAGTTCCGGAAACTTTTGCCAGTGGTGTATTGAAACCCAAAAATATTGTTGTGCCTTCGAAATCAGTAGTGCCATTTGCTGGTAAAGAATTAATTAGTGAGGGTATATTTGTTTCATTTAACACAAACACCTTTACCTGCCCTGCATCAATACTATTTCCATCATTCGAGTGGCTTCCGATAGCTATTCTGCGTCCATCGGCACTGAGACTTACATAATTTCCAGAAAGATCCCCCGCGGTCTCTCCGAATATATCAAATTCAAACTTTTTCCATTGCCAACCATCAAAGCGGAAAAGCCGAGCTTGTCCAGATAAAAAATCGTTCTCTCCATTATATGGAGCTCCAATGGCCACGATGCTACCATCGGCACTGAGGCTTACTGAATTACCTGAATAGTTACCTACAGCTTCTCCATCAATATCACTTCCCATCTGTTGCCACTGAGAGCCATTGAAGTAGTATAGTCTTACATGGCTAGCTTGATCACCATTTCCTTCATTATAAGATGAGCCAATGGCCACGGTGCTACCATCTGCACTCAGGCTAACAGAGTAGCTTGATATATTGTTTAAGGCTCCTTCAATGATGTCGTTGCCCAATTGATTCCAGCCTGAATGATTATAGGAATAAATTCGTACTCGGCCAATATCATTTCCATTCTCATTGTTGCCGCTGGCTCCAATAGCTACAATACTACCATCAGCACTCAGACCTACAGCCATGCCTGAATTATCGCCAGCTGCTTTTCCATCGATATCTTTACCAATTTGCTGCCAATCCAGTCCATTATAACGGTAGAGACGTGTCTGCCCAGAATCAATCCCATTTCCATCATTAAAAGGGGCTCCAATGGCAATAGCATCACCATCTGCGCTCAGACTTACTGAGAAACCTGAGTGATCGCCTTTGGATTCTCCATCTATATCGTTTCCTATCTGTTGCCATTCTAAGCCGTCAAAGCGATACAAACGGACGTATCCCTCATAGTATCCAGAAAGTGTTTTACTATGGTTGTAAGCTCCAATGGCTACGGTGTTACCATCGGCACTCAGGCTGACCGAATGCCCAAAATTGTCACCTTCTACTTCCCCTTCAATGTCGCTGCCGATCTGTAGCCATACATAATCATTGTCGCGATATAGGCTAACATGGCCAGAAGCATTTCCATCGGCACCTAAGGCCAAGGTTTTTCCGTCAGAACTAAGGCTTATTGACTGGCCTAGCAAATCACCTGCTACTTCCCCCATAAAAGTATGGCCCAACTGTAGAGGCAATACGGTGCCTCTGAGCTTGCTTTCTGGGAACACAAACACTTTGATGTTTTGTTCTGCTGAGGTGCCGCCATTGTTGGCGATAACTGTCAATTCGTAGATGTTATCGGTATTAGTATCCACTGGGTTCTCCCAATAAGGAGCTTCTGTGAAGCTAAGCTCACCAGTCGTAGTATTTATTTTGAAATTACCTGCATCTATTCCAGTGATAGCATAGTGAATATTAACATCCGTTGCTCCATTGTTTCCTTCGGTTGTATTAATATCCAGTACGATGTCTGTGGTCCCTTCTACTACTACCGCTGAAGAATTGGAATTAAAGATTAAGTCATTTGTTTGTAATGCAAAAAGTGGATTGTGAATTATGGAAAGATTAAATAAAATAACTATCCATGTAACTCGTGTGACGTAATAAGCTTTCATGAGACGAACCAACTATTGGAATACTTTTAAAAATTCAGTTAAACAATATTTAGAAGCTTAGGTTTTCAGGATGGGACAAGCTAAAAACCAAAAGGGACCATCATAAAGAAAGCGAAGGCCTGTTTTTACGTGAAAAATTGAGGGAAGCTCTTTCGCTTAGTGTTTTAATGCCAAAATAAATTCTTTAAATATAAGTTTTCGTTTATTGCTAGAACAAGAAAAAAAATCTTTTTTGAATAATAAATAGATTTAATCTCTAGCTAAGGGTATTCATTTTTTTAGTCGTATTAATGGCAGATTTAAGGGGTTAATAGATTTTGAGCATTTGGTGGTTCCTTTAGTTTCATAGAAAGAATTCGATTAAATAGCTTGTTCAACCCTTTCCTTGCTGACGAAGGAAACATCTAAAGTTTCCTAATAATCGCTTCAAAATCTAGGCTTTCCCAATTTTCTTCAATGCCAGGTTGACTGAGCACTTCATCCATAATGGCTTGTTGTTTTTTGCCAAGAGCTAAAGCTTCGGAGTAGCGGTAATTGCTAAAAGTAACCATAGGGTAGAGAGGGAGCCATTTTTCAGGGTAAAGCTGGTTGAGCTTTTTCTCAATTTTCTTCTGCAGAATAAATTTTGGGTCGGCTACTTTATCACGCATTTCTATAAAGTTGTAAAGCGCCAAATCTGCAATAGCATTTCCGTCTGGAATTCTTAAGGCTTGGTATTCGTCTAACAAAGCACTGTTCAAGTCTCCGTGTTTTTCTAATAACTGGTTCAGCACAAAACAATCTTCAAACCCAGCATTCATGCCTTGGCCATAAAAGGGAACGATGGCATGAGCGGCATCGCCAATCAATGCGGTATTGCCTTTTACCCAAGGAGAGCAGCGAACGGTTACTAAACTGGAAGTTGGGTTCGTGAAAAACTCGTTTTTCAAATGAGGCAAATGCGGAACAGCATCTTTGAAATTTGCATTGAAAAATTGCTTTACATCTTCTTCTGTCTTGATGCTTTCGAACGAGGTTTTTCCTTCAAAAGGAAAGAAAAGAGTGCAGGTAAAACTTTTATCGAGATTGGGAAGGGCGATGAGCATATAACTTCCGCGCGGCCAAATGTGAAGCGCGCCTGGATCGATGGCGAAATCACCACTAGCGGTTGGCGGCATGGTCAGCTCTTTGTACCCTGCCGTTACATATTCTTGGGAATAGTTGAAGCGATCGGTTTTTTGCATGGCCGCTCGGAGTGCAGAAAATGCACCATCGGCACCAAAAATGAAATCTGAAGATACTGAAACACCATTGTCAAAATGAGCGGTGGCATTATCGAAATCTACATGCTCGCATTTATGCTGAAAATGAACAGAAACCCCTGCTGCTTCAGCTTCATCTAAAAGCAGGGCATTGAGGCCGCTTCGCGATACAGAATTGATAAACTGCCCTTCTTTTCCATAAGGTTGAAAGTCAAGATTTCCTTCAAGGTCATGGATCATTCTACCGGGCATGGGGATGCAACTTTGCTGTACTTTTTCTTTCAAGCCAACAGCTTCCAAGGCCTTTAATCCTCTATGGCTCAGCGCTAGATTAATGGATCGGCCGCTTTCTGCGCCAGCTTTTCTTAAGTCGCCTCTGCGTTCGTAAATGCTTACTTTATAGCCTTTTTTTGCTAAAAAGATAGAAAGTAAAGTGCCTACCAATCCGGCACCGAGTATTGTTATTTTCTTCCCTTCCATTGCATGCCAATTTATCATTTTTCAGCTTTTTATACTTGATAAAAGGGGAATAAGAGTGCTTGTTTCGGGAAATTCAGCTTTGGGTTTTGTAGATTTTATGCAACAGCGATTTGCGGTAATGGTTGCTCAAATTGAACGCATCGAACCCTTTTTGGCTCATATGGGCGGTGGAATGGTCTTTGGATTCTTAAAAGAAAACTAAAAGTTATGATTAAAACATTGGGAGCCATATTAACTGGCCTAGGTATTATTGGTTTGATTTTAGGAGTTGTAGGTATTTTCGATCAAAATATAGTGGCTTTGAGCCCTTGGGCTCTCGCCATTCTTGGCTTTATCTTTTTTACTTCGGGAATTGGAATTCTGAAGCGAAGAAAGGACACGGATGAAGTTGCCGCAGAGTAACCAAGAATAAAAAGGGAAGCCTTAGAGGGCTTCCTGCAGAATTCTGGCAAAATGAAAAACGTCTTCAAAGCGATTGTAAAGTGGTACGGGTGCAATGCGAATCACATTAGGTTCACGCCAATCTGCGATTACACCTTGTTCTGTTAAGGCTTGAAAAAGCTGTTTCCCTTTTTGATGAAAGAAAATTGAAAGCTGACAGCCTCTTTCTTCTGGGTTGGAAGGCGTAATAATTTCAAAAATCCCTTTATCTCCGCTAAGTTGGTTGATCAGGAATTCTAAAAAACCTGTCAGTTTTAGGCTCTTTTCACGAAGTGCATCCATGCCTACTTCATCGAAAATTTCGAGCGAAGCTAAATGCGCTGCTGTAGAAATGACATTTACATTACTCAACTGCCAGCCATCGGCTCCTTCCATGGGGTTAAAGCCTTTCTTCATTTGAAAGCGTTCTGCTTCATTGTGTCCCCACCAGCCGGCAAATCTTTTGAGAGAAGAGTCATTTGCATAACGTTCGTGAACAAAAATACCAGAAACATTCCCCGGCCCAGAATTCAAGTATTTGTAAGAACACCAAGTCGCGAAATCCACATTCCAGTCGTGTAGTTTTAAGGGAACATTCCCCATGGCATGTGCCAGATCGAAACCGACTTTAGCACCAACCTTTTGGCCTGCTTCGGTAATAGCTTGCAAGTCGAAAAACTGCCCAGTGTAATATTGAACGCCACCAATTAAAACCAAGGCGAGTTCGCTTCCTGTTCCTTCTATCTTTTGAAGAATATCTTCTGTGTGGAGGTTGTTCTCTCCTTTACGAGGAGTAAGTTCGATTAAAGCGTCCTCTGGTTTATAACCATGAAATTTCAGCTGACTTTCGAACATGTATTGATCGGAAGGAAAGGCACCAGCTTCACAGATGATTTTGAAACGATCTGCTGTGGGTTGATAGAATGAAGCCATCAGTAAATGCAAGTTCACTGTGAGGCTGTTCATGGAAACTACTTCTATCGGTTTTGCTCCAACGATTTTTCCTAAAGCCTCTTTGCTGAATTTATGGTATTCAGCCCAAGGCCTTTTATTAGAAGCGAAATGACCTTCTACACCCAAAGTTTCCCAGCCTTTCATTTCATCTTCAATAAAACTACGAGCAGATTTTGGCTGTAAACCCAAGGAATTTCCTGTAAAGTAAAAGCTGTCTTTTCCGTTTACTTGAGGAATATAAAATCGATCGCGGTAAGTTTTCAATGGATCGTTTTCATCCATTTGCTTCGCGAAGGCCAGAGTATTTTCGTAATGCATTAGAATAAACTTGTTTGAGCCATGCCCGGAAGGCTTTTTTCATGTTTCAGAAGCCACTCTTTTTTGTCTAAACCTCCTGCGTAGCCGGTTAAACTTCCATCGGAGCCAATAACCCTATGACAAGGAATGATAATGGCGATTGGGTTTTTTCCGTTAGCAGTGCCAACCGCTCTAATTTTTTTGATATCACCTAATTTTACGGATTGCTTGGCGTAAGTGGTGGTAATTCCAAAAGGTATTTCCATCAGGGCATTCCAAACTTGCTGCTGAAATTCTGTACCTTCAGGAGCTACGGGTACGTTGAACTGCTTTCTATGCCCTTGAAAATATTCAGTTAGCTGTTTCTTGCATTTTCTGATAACCAAAGGCATAATGCCGCTTCCTTCTTCTCCAATTTCATCCACAAAGGTGACCATTTTGATGGCGTTAGCATCACCAGCAATTTTTATTGGCCCTAAGGGCGAATCCATATAGGTTATGGCTGTGTTTTTCAAAGTGTAGTTTAGATAAATTGTTCTTTCGGCAAGTTAAGCCATTCCAAAGTGGCATTGCAGAAAATGTCTTCTATAGTTTCCTCGCCAAGTCCCATTTCTTCCATAAAGGCACCGATTTCAAGATCGCCAAGCGGGAAAGGGTAATCAGAACCGAGGGTGATTCGTTTTGAGCCTTGCATTTCCAGAATGTACTTCATCATCAATGGATCGTGAGTAATGGAATCGACCCAGAATTTCCCGATGTATTCTCTTGGATTGATATCATTGTCCAACGCTACCAAATCAGGGCGGCACATGAAACCGTGTTCTATTCGCCCGATGGTAGGAAGAAATGAGCCGCCAGCATGCGAAAAGTTAAACCGAAGATTAGGTAGCCTTTCCATTACTCCGCCAAAAATCAAAGAACATGCAGCTCTTGATGTTTCTGCAGGCATTCCCACCAGCCAAGGGAGCCAATAACGCTCCATGCTGCCGAAGCCCATCATGTTCCAAGGGTGAATCATTATGGACATGTCGAGTTCTTCGCAAGCTTGAAAAATAGGGAAGAAGCGATCGCTACTGAGGTTTTTATCGTTGATGTTCGAGCCAATTTGAATGCCAGGAAGACCCAATTCGTTTTTGCAGCGTTCTAGCTCTTCTATGGCTAAAATTTCATCCTGCATTGGAATAGTAGCCAGACCAATGTAGTTTTTCGGGTATTTATGACAAATATCGGCAATGTGATCGTTGAGAAAGCGGCTGATTTCTAAGGCATCGGTTGGTTTGGCATCGTAAGAAAACATTACCGGAATGGTAGAAATTACCTGCACTTGAGTGTTGAATTGGGCGTACTCTTCAATTCTAATCTGAGGATCCCAACAGTTCGCTTGAATTTCCCTAAAGAATTTACTGCCTTTCATCATCATGGCAGCACCTTCTTTATGATGGTGCAAGTGTATAAAATCACCATAGCCAAACTTCTCCGTCCATTTTGGGAGATGCTCAGGAATGATGTGAGTATGCATGTCTATTTTTATTGTAGTCATTGGCTACTTGTCAATGGTCATTGGTGGATTTACCAATGGTTTTAATATAAGCGTTAAGTGATTTATGGAGCTCTTCTGCTTCGTTTAAAAGCTGGTTATATTCGGTTTCTAATATTAATCCCCTGCGAAGGCTTTTACCAAGCCAGTTTTTTGTTTCAAGTAAGGAGCCTCTTGAGTAAAAGCAGAAATTACGATTCTCTTTAAAGAAATATCTGCCATAGCCTTCAGCAATATTTGCGCTGATTGAATCTGCACTACGCACAAGCTGTTTGCCTATTGTGTCTTTGGTGAAAAAGTCCCATTGTTCAACCAGTGCCCAAATTTTGTCTCCCAACGAATTTGCCTGATTATAGATTCTTAAATCTTCTAGTTTCATAGGTTGTAAACTTTAAAATTTCAGTAGGGACGAGATTCTTCTTTCAGAAGTTCGTTCATTCACCAATGACCAATGACCAATGACCAATGACCAATGACCAATGACCAATGACTAATTAACAAATCTCTCGTCTGTTTCCATTACATGGCCACAACTAGAGCAAGTGCGGAGTTCTTCAGAGGCGTAGAATTCTCTAAACCTTGGTAGAAAGTCCTTTTCAATATTGGTTAAATGGAAGTAAGTCTCGTGAAGCTTGTTGTTGCAGTTGTCGCAGAACCATAGTAGGCCATCTTTGTGTTCCGGTTTCCTTACCCTTTCTATCACCAAACCAATCGAACCGGCAGAACGAACCGGCATATGAGGTACTTTGGCTGGGTGCAAATACATGTCTCCAGGCCCAAGGGTTAAGTCAACAGCTTTGTCGTTTTCCTGAATTCTAACTGTAATCTCGCCTTCAAGCTGATAGAAAAGTTCTTCAGTTTCGTTGTAATGATAATCTTTTCGGGCATTTGGGCCTGCCACAATCATTACAATATAATCTGTTCCTTCAGGATAAAGGTTTTTGTTGCCCACCGGAGGTTTCAACAAATCTCTATTTTCTTCAATCCATTTATGAAGGTTAAAAGGCCTTTTTATTTCCATTTCCTTTCCGTTTGTTCTGCCCCAATTTACAAAATAACACTCAGGCCTAATGCGATTTTTATAACTTTACCCTATACACAAAGCTTATGGATTTAAATCTTAAAGGAAAGAATGCACTCGTTTGCGGAAGTACGCAAGGTATTGGCAAGGCAATAGCTCAAGAACTAGCCAATTTAGGCGCGAGCGTAACACTACTAGCCAGAAATGAAAAGAAGTTGGAAGAAGTAAAAAATAACCTTTTCCATTCTTCAGGGCAAAAGCATAAGGTTTTAGTGGCCGATTTTTCTAAGCCTGAAGAACTTAAGCAGGTATTGGCCGAACATTTTGGCGAAAATATTTATCATATTTTGATTAACAACACAGGAGGCCCGGCAGGAGGGCTTGCTATTGATGCCAATTTGGAAGAGTTCCTCTCAGCTTTTCAACAACACTTAATCTGCAATCAAATATTAGCTCAGGCCGTTGTGCCAGGAATGAAGCAAGCAGCGTACGGCCGAATCATAAATATCATCAGTACTTCAGTAAAAATGCCGATTCCGGGTTTGGGTGTTTCTAATACCATTCGTGGAGCCGTAGGCAATTGGTCTAAAACTTTAGCCAATGAACTTGGTCAGTATGGCATTACAGTGAACAATGTATTGCCCGGAGCGACAGCTACACAACGCCTTTCTTCTATCATTGAAAACAAAGCAAAAAAATTAAGCAAGACTATCGAAGAGGTTGAGGCTGAGATGAAGTCCGAAATTCCTGCTCAGCGATTTGCGGACCCTTCAGAAGTGGCTGCGGCTGCGGCATTTTTGGCCACACCAGCTGCAGGTTATATCAACGGAATCAATGTGCCTGTTGACGGAGGTAGAACAGGTTGCTTGTAATTCAAGGAGAATGGAGAGAATATTAAACTATATAGGAGGCAAGCTTATTGAGCCAGTCGGTAAAACGTATCTGGAAAATATCGATCCGTCAAAAGGAGAGATTTATGGAGAAATTCCTGATTCCGATGCTCAAGATGTTGAGTTGGCCTACAAAGCGGCAAAAACAGCATTTTCAAGTTGGTCTAAAACACCAAGAGAAGAAAGGTCACGATTGATGCTTAAAGTCGCTGATTTGATCGATCAGAACCTGGATAAATTGGCCGCTGCGGAATCGAAAGACAACGGAAAGCCTATAAAACTCGCTACCAGAGTTGATATTCCTAGGGCTTCAGCCAATTTCAGATTCTATGCTACTGCAATTTTGCATGAATCTACTGAAGCGCATCAAATGGACGATGTTACCTTCAATTACACAGAACGTTCGCCAATTGGGGTTGCTGGCTGTATTTCTCCATGGAATTTACCTCTCTATTTATTCACTTGGAAAATAGCCCCTGCTTTAGCCGCAGGAAATACAGTAGTGGCCAAACCTTCGGAAATTACGCCCATGACGGCCTTTTTGCTTTCTGAATTGTGTATAGAAGCGGGTTTCCCCAAAGGAGTTTTGAATATCGTGCATGGTTTGGGGCCAAAGGTGGGGCAGGCAATCGCTGAACACCCAGATATCCCGATCATTTCGTTTACAGGAGGAACGGCCACCGGAAAGCAGATTGCTTCCACCGCAGCTCCTATGTTCAAAAAGCTTTCGCTGGAATTGGGAGGTAAAAACCCGAATATCATTTTTGCAGATTGCGACTTTGAACAAGCTTTAAAAACCACAATTCATTCTAGTTTCGCTAACCAAGGCCAAATTTGCCTCTGTGGTTCCCGAATTTTTATTGAACGACCAATCTATGAAAAGTTCAAAAATGCTTTTGTAGAGAAAACTAAGAAACTGAAGGTTGGCAACCCTGCGGACGATGTGAATTTAGGTGCTGTGGTTTCGGAAGGACACATGAACAAAATCCTAAGTTACATCAATTTGGCTAAGCAAGAAGGAGGCGAGATTCTTACTGGTGGTAAAAGGGTTTTTATGGATGGGGCATGTGCTAATGGATACTATATAGAGCCCACAATTATTGAAGGCCTAGACTTTAACTGCAGAACCAATCAAGAAGAGATTTTTGGGCCCGTAGTTACCATAATGCCCTTTGATTCGGAGGAAGAAGTACTTGAAATGGCCAACAGCACACAATACGGACTTGCAGCCACCGTTTGGACTAGTAGCTTGGCAAAATCGCAGCGTGTTTCTTCTCAATTGAAGTCAGGAATTGTTTGGGTAAACTGTTGGTTGGTCAGGGACTTACGTACCCCTTTTGGAGGAATGAAAAGTAGCGGAGTTGGTAGAGAAGGAGGTTGGAACGCTTTGGATTTTTTTAGTGAGAAGAAAAATGTATGTATTAAGTTGTAATATATATGTGTAAGGAAATTCATTGCATTTAAGCCACATCTTTTTGTGGTTTTGTCAGGTGTGGAAAAAAATCTTCTTTACGGCAATGTTAAATTTTATTTAATGAAAAATCCTATTAAATTTGTATTACTGTTGAGTGTTTATAGAACTCAAAGGATTTGGTCGAGGGGAAGAAGCTTATCTTCCTGAATCTTATAAAAGAGCTTTTCAAGAAGATTTTACGAATAAGACATCTTATTTTAAAGATAAAGATAAGTCTGGGTATAGGAACCGTGAGGTTCACTATGAGTAGTTAGTTACCCAGGTGTTTAGGTGAAAGGGAGTTGCTCCAACGGGAGTGACTCTTTTTTTATGCCCTTTTTATAATTCAATTTTTCATTTCTGAAATAGCCTGAATCCAGTGTTTACTGGGGTTATGTAAGAGTTTATTTTGAATAGATTCTTAATGCTCTGCATTAGAATTGTCCATGAAATTCCACTTTTGCAAAGCTTAAAAGCAAGGCAAAAAGATGTCTGATGAGGTGTTTAATGGACTTCGACTTAAACATGAGGTTCATAAATTTAACCAAAGTGTCGCCCTAATGTCATTTTATTCTTGTGACAAACTTTTACAAATTCATGTCTTGCTATTTTTTAATTTTCTGCTCTTTTGGCTGCAACCTTTCTCATTATGCTAAGTCAATGTTGTAATGGTTAGCAAAGAAGATCGTTTCATATAGTAGGCGATTGCCCTAAAGTCAAACCTTAACAAAACAACAAATGGTCAAAAACTATCTCAAAGTGGCTTTTCGGTCTCTTTTGAAGAACCGAACTTTTTCACTTATCAATATAACGGGGCTGGCACTTGGCATTGCTGCCAGTTTACTTATTCTTCAGTATGTTAATTACGAATTGAGCTACGAGGATTTTAATCCGAATGCCGACCGTATTTATAGGTTAAAAACCAATCGATACGAGAAGGGAGAGTTGAGTACAGAATGGGCTGCGGGAGTTGTTTCGATTGGGTATTTATTGAAAGAGAACCTAGCAGATGTAGAAGCCTATGCACGATTAACCAAAACAGGAGGTGTATTTTCTAAAGATAACATTGAGTTTCGTGAGGACAGAGTGTTTTTTGCCAACCCAGATGTTTTCAAGCTTTTCGATACCAGAATTATTTATGGAAATGGAGAAACTGCTTTGGTAGAACCTGCTTCGGTGGCCTTATCAAAGAGTTTGGCAATAAAATATTTTGGAAAGGAAGATGTGGTAGGGGAGACCATGTATTTCAATAAAAACCAGCCCATTAAGATTGCGGCTGTTTTTGAGGATGTTCCATTAAACTCACATTTCAAATATGATATTCTGGTTTCTTGGAGCACGATTGCGCAGGGGCAAAGAGGAACCGATATGAACCGCGTTTGGTATTGGGACGGCTATTTCAACTACATTATGTTGAAAGAAGGCGTGGATGCGCAGACTTTCGCAAATAAAGTTGATGACTTTGTAGATCAGCAATGGGGTGATGAAATGAGAGAAAGTGAAGTATGGATGGATTTTGATCTTCAACCTTTGAAAGACATCCATTTGTACTCCAATTATATGGAAGAAGCGGAGGTTAATGGAGACGGAGATGCGGTTTATGCTTTGTTGGGCATTTCTTTCTTCATTATCATTATTGCTTGGGTAAACTATATCAATCTTTCTACCGCTAAATCTATGGAAAGAGCTAGAGAAGTTGGTTTGAGAAAGGTTTTGGGTTCGCTTCGTGGTCAATTGATTCGTCAGTTTTTAACTGAAAGTTTTTTGATCAACCTGTTTGCGGTTGTGTTGGCTTTCGTTATTGTGATTTTAGCGCTTCCAGGATTTTCCAAATTGTCTGATCAGCCGATGTCGTTAGCTTTATTTACTCAACAAGGCTTTTGGCTGGGTTTGGCGGCTCTTTTTCTTATCGGAACGTTTCTTTCGGGTTTGTACCCAGCATTGGTTCTTTCTTCTTACAAACCAGTGGATACATTAAAGGGTGGAGTCGTTTCTGGCAAAGGAGGGGCCTGGCTAAGGAAAGGCTTGGTGATTTTTCAATTTATGGCCTCAGTGGGTTTGATCATTGGAACATACACGGTTTATGAACAGATTTCCTTTATGCGAAATCAGGATTTGGGTGTAGATATTGATCAAACTTTAGTGATAAAAGGGCCAAGCGTTTTAGATTCTACCTATCAGGAAAAGCTTTCTGCCTTTCGCGATGTGATGAAAACTGATGCAAATGTGGAAAATGTAGTGGTGAGTACTGCTGTGCCTGGTAGGGCCGTGAGTTGGAATGCGGGAGGAATAAAAATGCAAGGCCAACCTGATACCGAAGGAAAGCAGTACCGTGTGATTGGAGTGGGTTATGACTTTATAGAAACCTATGATGTTGAAGTAATCGCAGGCCGCAGCTTCGATAAGAGTTTTGGAGATGAGGGTTCTAAAGTTCTTTTCTCACGATCTGCCGTAAAACAGTTGGGTTTTAAAGAGCCTGAAGAAGCACTTAATGCGAAAATTGATTTTTGGGGCGATGTGTACACCGTAATTGGTGTGTTTGAAGATTATCACCAGGCTTCATTAAAGGAAGATTACGACCAGCTGATTTTTAGAATGATTCCCGATGCGAGTAACTATTACTCTATTCGGTACAATGCTGCAAACACAACAAAGGTTGTTTCTTTAACTGAAGAAAAATGGACTCAATTCTTTCCCGGAAATCCTTTTGAGTACTTCTTTTTAGATGATAGTTTTAATGAGCAATATAAAGCCGATCAACGTTTCGGAAGCGTATTCACCGTATTTTCAAGCTTGGCAATTTTTGTGGCTTGCTTAGGTTTGTTTGGCTTGGCAGCTTTTATGACGGCAAAAAGGACAAAGGAAATCGGAATCAGAAAGGTTTTAGGAGCTTCAATTCCAAGCATACTTCAATTGCTTTCAACGGATTTTCTAAAGTTGATCTTAGTATCTGTAGTCTTGGCTATTCCGCTGTCTTACTATGGTATGGAGAAATGGTTGAATGGTTTTGCTTTTAGAATCGATTTGTACTGGTACATTTTTGCGATTCCAGCTCTAATGGTTTTTGCGATTGCCCTTGTAACCGTAAGCTTTCAAACCATGCGTGCGGCTAAGTCAAATCCAGTGGATAGTTTGAGATACGAATAGAAAAATTAGCTACCCAGAAAGGTATTTTCGGTTCAAGGGGTAAGTAAGTTGAAGCGAAAAACCTTTCTTTTTTGGGTAACTGAAGCAGCCGTTTGCTGCTCATGTTTTTTAATGAGCTGCTGAGGAAGGTGATATTTTCCCAGCGCCTTTTTTAATCATCAATACAAAGGGAATACAAAGCAGGAATACAATCCCGATTCCCAAGAATACGTCCATATAAGAAAGTACCGCAGCCTGTTGGTTTACCGTTCCGTCTATAAGTTTCAGTGCTTGGTCATGTGCTTTATCAAAGGTGAAGCCCTTTTGCATAAAACTTCGGGTAAGGCCGGCAATTCTCTCCTGCACTTGAGGGTGAGTTACATCAAGGTGTTCTACCAAATTGGAGCGGTGGAATATTCTCTGGCGAGACATGTATGTCGTAATCAAAGCAATACCAAACGATCCTCCCAATTGACGCATCATCCCTGTAAAAGCAGCTCCATCGCCAATTTCTTGTGGCTTAAGTGTTGAGAGCGAAAGCGTGGTAATCGGCACGAAAAGTAACCCTAAACCAATTCCTCGCACAATCAGAAGCCAGAAGAAATGTTCCGATCCCGTACTGTTCGTCAACACATTGTGCGACCATAAACTGTATAGGAAGAATATAAAGAAGCCGATGGCAACTAAATATTTCTGCGGAACCCCACGCTGCAGCATCTGCCCAATAATAGGCATCATAAAGGCCGTTGTCAGTGAACTCGGAATCAACAGAAGACCAGCTTGCGTGGCTGTCCAACCCATAACCGACTGCGTATATAGCGGTATAATGAAGGTTGAACCAAACAGTCCGAAACCGAGTACAAAAGTCATGATGGTACCGACACTTAGGTTCTTGTTCTTCAAAACCCGAAGATTCACAATAGGATGTTCGTAGGTGAGTTCGCGCCAAATAAACAGGTACGATCCTAAGAAAGCGGTCACGGAGAAGAATACAATCATGCTATCTTCAAACCAATCTTCTTCTTGACCTTTTTCAAGTACAAACTGAAGGGATCCTACTGCAATAATCAAGAAAATAATACCCCACCAGTCTACTTGCTTGGCTGTCGTTTTTGCGGAATATCTTGGGCTTTTCACAAACTGAAGCGTAAGGAAAAATGCAATAATTCCCAATGGCAAGTTGATGTAGAATATATAAGGCCAAGAGAAATGGTCAACAATATAACCGCCAAGTGGAGGCCCAAGTGTTGGTCCTATAATTACACCCATACCGTAAAGCGCTTGCGCCATTCCTCTTTTTTCAGGAGGATAGGTTTCCGTAATAATGGTTTGCGCGGTAACCAAAAGAGCTCCACCGCCTAAACCTTGAATGAAACGGAATGCTACCAATTCCCAAATGTTCGTTGCATTACCACAGAGAAATGAAGCTATGGTAAATATGGCAATGGAGGCCGCAAAATAGTTTCTACGCCCAAACTGCTGCGAAAGCCAGCTGGTCATAGGCACAATGATAACATTGGCAATGGCGTATGCGGTAATTACCCAGCCCAACTCACTGATGGTTGTGCCAAGGTTACCTTGCATATCATTCAATGCAACGTTAACAATGGTGGTGTCTACAATTTCGAGCAGCGCACAGAGTATAGCGGTGATTGTGATAATCACACGCTTCCACCCGTACTCTACTAATGAATCAGCATTTGTCATGCGTGCTTTTTTTATTGTTCAATGTGAACGTCTACTTCAGCATTCATACCTGCTTTTAGTTTGGCCAAGTATGGATCTTGATTGTCTTCGAACGTGATTTTTACTGGGATTTTCTGGACCACTTTCACGAAGTTACCTGTAGCATTATCCGCTGGTAAAAGCGCAAATTTGTTTCCTGTAGCAGGCGAGAATGAGCTTACTTTTCCTTTGAATGAATGGCCTGGTAAGGCATCGACTTCTACATCTACCTCCTGACCAGGCACCATTCTGCTAAACTGGGTTTCTTTGAAATTGGCCACAACCCAAAAGTTATCGGTGTTTACCACATTGAATAGCGATTGTCCCGCTTGAATCAATTGACCAGGTTCAATATCTACTGAAGAAAGCTGACCGTCCATTTTGGCTGTAATCACAGTGTAGGAAAGGTTCAATTTTGCCTCTTCTAACAAAGCTTCACGTTGTTTAATGTTTGCTTCAGCAACGGCAACTTGGCTGGCAGTTACGTTGGTTTGGTAACCGCTGGTTTTGCTTTGCTTCAGGGCAATGTCTTTTTGCTTTTGAAGTAAATCCAAACGCTTTTCAGCAGATTGTTTTGCTGCTAATGCCTGCTCGTATTGCTGTTCAGTAATGCTGTGCTCTTTCCACAAGTTCGCGTAGCGCTCGTAATCTTTCTCGGCTCTCCACAATTCAACTTTCACAGCTTCAATATTGGCATCGGCTGCTAGAATAGAAGCATCTGCAGTATTGTTCTGGCTTCTGCCCACAGTAACGCCTCTTTTTGCTACTTCTAAATTGCTTTTAGCTATCTCCAAAGCAGCTTCAGATTCTCTTACTTTGATAAGGAAATCGCGATTGTCTAACACAATAAGTGTGTCGCCTTCTTTTACTCTTTGGTTGTCTTGCACATATACTTTCTCTATGTAGCCAGAAACTCTTGAAGTTACAGGGCTAATATTAGCTTCTATCTGTGCGTTTTCGGTGGTTTCATGACGAAGGGAATGTTGGTAGAAGTAGTAGCCAGCAGCTCCTCCAACTACGACTATAATCAGGAGAACAACTCCGAACTTTTTATTCTTTTTCTTCTTTTGGGTTTGAGCTTCCATATTTCCTGTGCCGTTGGCTAATGTTTCGTTATCAGATTTTGTATTTCTTTCCATGGTATTCGTAATTATTGCTGGGTCAGCTTGTTGGCAGATTCCACGTCCAGTTGACCGGCAGCTTGTAGTAACTGAGTGTAAGCGGCAATGGCATCCACTCTTGCATATTTAAGGTTCAGCTTAGCCTGAAACTGCTCCACATCGGCATCTAGCAATTCTGTGGTAGTGGCTAAATTGTTATCGTGTTTGTTTTTCACGATTCGGTAGTTTTCTTCAGCTTGATCAATAGCCGTTGTGTAAACATCGATGCGCTGAATGCTTTGACGATACAGCGTAAGTGTTTTAAATATTTGGCTTTTGATTTGATCGGTGATTTGCTCTTGAGCGAGCTGCGATTGCAAGTGCTGTTCTTCCGCTTGCTTAATGTGGGTTTTTGCTTTGAAAATATCCGTGATGTTAAAGCTGATGCCCAATCCAATGTTTAGCGCATTGGTAACCGAAAGCATATTGTCCAAATCAGCGGCAATGTACCCTCCGGTTAAAGCAACCGATGGATAATATGCTCCTTTTGCTGTTTTAATAGCAGTTTGACTTGCTTTTTCTCTTTGCTCTGCGGCCTTAAGGTCATCTCTATTGGCGATGGCATCAGAAAGCCATTCTGTTTGATTTGCAGCCAATGGCATCTCTAAATCAGATAATGCATCCAGTTGAAGCTGGGTGTTTTCGTCAAAACCCAAAAGCAAATTCATGTTGAAGTTGGCAATGCTTGCGTTGTCTTCCGCTTCAATCAAAGCCAATTCAGTATTTGACTCCATTAACTGAGCTTTCAACAAATCATTTTTTGCCATTACTCCATTGGCTTCCATGTTTGTGAAGTCTTTAACTCGCTGCTTAGAACGCTCCAAATTTTCTTTCACAATGTCAACAGCGGCTTGGGCCTTGTATAAGTTGATGTAAGCCTGAACAATGTTGTTGATGACTTCACTTTGTTGTGATTCAGCATCTAAAGCAGCAGCTTTTTCTAGGTATGTAGCAAACTCAAGCCCATTCTTCAATTTGAAACCGGTGAATAGGGGAAGAGTCATGTTTGCGGAGCCCAGCATTACGTATTTTGGCGTTACCATGCTATTGCTGCCATTTCCGCTTCCACTTCCTCCGCCAGAATTATCATCGCCCAAAAGGCCTTTGCTAATGGATACGTTTGGCGTGTTCAACCGAAGATATTGACCCGATAAGGCAAAATCAGGAAGTCTTTTTTCCTTCATTTCTAGCGTGTTCGCTTCGGCTCCTCTCATTTTAGAAAGCGCAAACTTTACTTGCTTACTGCTTTCTAGTCCAGAACTTATCGCCTCGGATAAGCTTAGGTTTTTTACTTGCTGAGCGTTTAGTTGGATGCTCAACAGCCCTATGGACAAAATGCTTATGTAAAATATTCTCATTTTAATTTTTCTCAAGAATTAGTCGGAATAGCTTTTTAATGTAGTTTTTGGTTTTATCTGCGAGTTCTCCTTCAGCGGGTTCTTCGCCAGTTTCTTGTTTTAGTATCGATTGAAGAAAATCTTCATTAAACATCATATGTTTGGTGATGCTGGGCAGAATGGTGTAGAGCATTACAGTGTCCACATCTGCTTTGAAATCACCATTCTCTTGACCTTTTTTAATGAAGTCGCAAATGATATGGAAGTGCTTCAATTTTCGCTCGTTGATGAAGTCCATGAGCTCCTGATTGTTGCCAAGACCTTGTTCGCGAAGAATAATGCGATGAAGCGATTTATTACTGGTGAACTTCAGAATGTACTCATCAATAAGGAAGTCTAGTTTTTGCCAATTCGAAAGCACAGAATCATTCATTAAATCTTCGATTCGGCTTTTCAAATAGTCGCTTCTGTAATGAAATATGGCCATGAGCAGCTTTTCCTTACTTTCGAAGTAGTAGTTAATCATGGCGATGTTTACACCAGAGGCTTTTGCCAATTCTCTCACTGAAGTGCCTGAAAAGCCGTTTTGAGCAAAAAGCTCTTCGGCAACTTCCAGGATTTTGACCTTTTTTTCATTCAGTTCCATACTGCAAATTTTCAGTGATTTCAAAAATTAAACAAACGTTTAATTAAAATCTTTAAACAAACGTTTGACCCTCAAAGAATGGTTCCAAACGGAAAGAATAATTTTCGAGAATTCAGAAAAATGCTTGGTGATTATCGCTGAAAGCAACTGAGGAACATTTCGATTATTTTTGGAGTTTTATATGCGTAAATTTTAAGCCATGAAAGGAAAATTCGACACCCTTATTTCTCAGGAAACTCCAGTTTTGATAGACTTTTATGCTGATTGGTGTGGGCCTTGTCAGGCTATGGCTCCGGTGCTGAAAGAAGTTGCGACTAAGTATGATGGCAAAGTGAAAATCATTAAAATCGATGTGGATAAAAACCAGCCGATTGCTCAACGTTTTGGCATTCGTAGTATTCCAACCATGATGCTTTTCAAAGGAGGGAAGGAATTGTGGAAAAGGGCCGGAGTGATGACTAATCGCGACCTTTCTTCTTTATTAGATCAAGCTATTTAACTCGCATCATCAGCAAACTTTCAACAGATAGTCTTTGATCATTTGAAGACTTTCCGTTGGTCGTTCATGCATTGCCATGTGCGCGGTTTCGGGTAGAATGTAGCCATCTACATTCGTCCTTTCTTCAATGTGTTCTTCAGCCATTTGTAAAGGCACTCGGCTATCGTTTGCGCCACCAATAAATAGACAATGGGCGGAAATGTTTTTCCAGAGCTCAAAGCGGTCTTTCCTATGCTTCATTGCTAGGGTATAACCCACAATGGCATCTTTGTCGCTGGCTAGGCCTATTTCAGTAGCTTTTTGAATTTCTTCGGCTAGTTCATCCTTTCTTTTAGAATAGAAAAGAGAGGGAATGAATGGTTCAATGAATTTTGGGACGGGATGTTTATCTAAGAACAAAATGGCTTTGTCTCTTCGGTGTTTGCCTTCATCATCATCGGCAAAGGCTGTTGAATTGAATAGCCCCAAACCTTGTGTCATTTCTGGGTGATTTTCAGCTAGAGCTAGGGCTACATAGCCTCCCAAAGAATGCCCAATGAAGATGGCTTTTTCAATATTGATTGAAGTCAGAAATGAAGCAAGTTCGTCAGCAATATCTTCTAGGCTAAAACCTTCTTTCAAAATCTCGGAATCTCCAAAACCAGGTAAATCAGGGCAAATGATTTGATAATGCTCTTCAAGCGGTTTTACAAACGGGTACCACATAGCTTTGTTCTCGCAAAACCCATGAATGAAAACCACCGGAAAGCCGCTTCCTTGAATCGATGCTTTAATTTTTGGCATAAGCAGTTGGGGCTGCTTTTACTCCTGCTAAATCTCTAACTGCATTGGCAATGCCAATAGCATCGAAATTACATTCTGAATGAAGTTGTTCTTGAGTGCCATGCTCCACGATAGCATCTGGAATTCCCAGCCTTTTGATTTGGGCTTGATATCCGTTTTCTGCCATGAATTCTAAGATAGCGCTGCCAAAACCACCAACTATGCAGCCATCTTCTACGGTTACTACTTTCTTGAAATTCTTGAAAATATCGTGAAGAAGCTCTTCGTCTAAAGGTTTTACAAAACGCATGTCGTAATGCGCGGGAGTAAGTCCTTCTTTCTCTAAAAGTGCTCTAGAATCAAATACGTAATTTCCAATGTGGCCAATGGTTAGGATCGCGACTTCTTTACCGTCTGCAATTTTTCTTCCTGTTCCAATGGTCATTTTTTCCATTTCAGTTTTCCATTCAGGCATAACGCCTTGTCCTCGTGGATAACGAATGGTAAAGGCTTCACCTTCCCTTGGCAACTGAGAAGTGTACATCATATCCCTCAATTCAGCTTCGTTCATTGGAGAAGCGATAATCATATTGGGGATGCAACGCATATAGGCAATGTCGTATGCGCCATGGTGAGTAGGGCCATCGGCTCCGGCAAAACCAGCTCTATCTAAACAGAAATTGACAGGTAGGTTTTGGATACATACATCGTGAATTACCTGATCGTAAGCCCTTTGCATAAAGGTGCTGTAAATATTACAGAAAGGAATCAATCCTTGCGTAGCTAATCCAGCAGAAAATGTAACGGCATGTTGTTCGGCAATACCTACATCGAAAGCACGATCGGGCATGGCCTTCATCATAATATTCATGGAAGAACCAGACGGCATTGCTGGCGTAATTCCCATGATTTTGTCGTTCTTTTCGGCCAATTCTACCAAAGTGTGTCCAAATACATCTTGGTATTTAGGTGGCTCAGGTTTGTCAATTATCTTTTTGAAAACCTCACCAGTGACTTTATCGAACTTACCTGGGGCATGCCATTTCGTAGCGTTTCCTTCTTCTGCAGGTTTGTAGCCTTTACCTTTTACGGTTACGCAGTGAAGAATTTTAGGGCCAGGAATGCCTTTCAAATCGTTCATTACACTGGTTAAGTGGTGAACGTCATGGCCGTCAACAGGGCCGAAATATCTTAAATTCAAAGATTCGAACAAGTTGCTTTGCTTCAATAACAAAGACTTCATTGAATGCTCAACCTTTGAAATTACTTCTTGTGCACTTTTGCCGAATTTGGAAAACTTACTGAGCATTTTCCAAACTTCATCCTTCGCTTTGTTGTAAGTGTGCGAAGTAGTAACGTCTGTTAAATAGTCTTTTAAAGCGCCCACATTTGGGTCAATCGACATGCAGTTGTCGTTCAATACAATCAATAAATTAGCATTGGTGTCGCCTGCATGGTTCATGCCTTCAAAAGCCAATCCGCCAGTCATGGCACCGTCACCAATTACTGCAATATGTTGGCGATTGTTCTTGCTTGTACTGGTTGGCCATGGCCATACCCAAGGCTGCCGAAATTGAGGTAGAAGAGTGCCCAACACCGAAGGTGTCATATTCACTTTCTTTTCTTTTCGGGAAACCTGAAAGGCCTTTGTAAATTCTATTGGTAATGAAGTTGTCTCTTCTTCCTGTAAGAATTTTATGGCCATAAGCCTGATGGCCAACATCCCAAATCAATTGATCTTTAGGGGTGTCGAATACATAATGTAGGGCTACGGTGAGTTCTACCACGCCTAAGGAAGCGCCAAAATGGCCGCCATAAACGGATACAACATCTATGATATATTGCCTTAATTCATCACAAACCTGGACTAAACTGGCCTGATCCAGCTTTTTGAGGTCTTCAGGAGAATCAATGTTTCTGAGCAGCGGTCCGGGTTCGATTAACATACGATTTGAAATGAATGACTAAAAAACATAAATACGTGCCAATTGTTTAGCCGGATTTTTTCAAGAGTACAAAATTAGAAAATTATTCCAGTTCCTCTGCCCTATTGAGCCAAAGCTTCTATATTTGATCAACAAGCTAGGCCAAACTTTGAGTTTCGAAATAAAATTACCGCTTTTCGAAGGTCCTTTCGATCTTCTGCTCTTTTTCATTCAAAGAGATGAGCTTGATATTCATGATATTCCCATTCATAAAATAACCAAGGACTTTTTAGACTACATGCACCATTTGGAGCAGATGAATGTGGAGGTGGCCAGTGAATTTATTTTGGTTGCGGCTACACTTATGCGCATCAAAGCCAAAATGCTTTTACCTCGCCCGGTGTTAGATGAAGAAGGAAATGAACTAGATCCTCGGGAAGAACTCGTAAGGCATTTGTTGGAATACAAGCGATACAAGTCCGTTGTGGAAACGCTAAGCCAAATGGAGTCGGACCGCATGGAAATGGAAAGCCGTGGCAACGTGGTTAAGGAGCTCAAAAAGCTGGCAGAAGGCAATAATGTGGAATCGGAACTTCAAAACCTTGACCTCTATAAATTGTTAAGGGTGTATCAAAAGGTGTTGAGCCGTTATGAATTGGAGCAAAGTAAGCCCAAGCATGAAGTGGTTCAGTACCCTTACACAATTTCAGGGCAAAGGGAGTTTGTGCTTAATAAGTTGGAGGAAAACTCTCGCTTGTCCTTTACACAGCTTATAGAGTTTGAACCCAATAAAATTGCCGTGATTTTTAATTTTCTCTCCATATTGGATCTTTTGCAAATGCGGGTAATTACCATGCATTTGGGTGAAGGCTTCAATAATTTTTGGATAGAGAAAATTGAAGAAGAGCTTGTCGACCAATAATGGCCATTGACCCAAAACATGCCTTACGTACGCTGAACCCCCGAAAAGTCTGGATCCCGATTATACTGGGCTTAGGAATCGTGGTTTTTATCGCTTTGCGCGATGATAGCATCAACCAAGAATCTTTATTGGCTATTGGAGAAATCTCCGGACTTGCCTTGGCCGCAGCTCTGGTGTGCCTTCTTTTCAAAGATTTTATGAATACCCTTCGGGTGAAAACCTTAGGAGCGGAATCTTTTAGTCTTTCCCAGTCATTACGAATCGTTTTTCTCTGGGAGTTCGCTTTGGCGGTTGTTCCCCCACTAATCGGCCCCATTGCCGTTGTAATTTTCATTATTCATAAACATGGTGTGGGAATAGGAAAGGCCGTTGCCTTTGCTATGCTTTTGGCTTTGTTGGATAACTTCTTCTTTTTAACCGCTTCTCCTCTTTTTATGTACCTCACAGAAGGCGCAGCTTTGCCCAATTCTGCGAAAGTTCAAGCTGAATTAGGAGGCAGCCTGTCTTACTTCTTTTATTTAAGCATTGGGGTTTCTTGCTTCTATTTTGTGTTCATGATGCTGGCTTTGCTGATCTTCCCTTCATTTATCAATCGGCTTTTGATCAAAATTGCCAATTGGAGATATTTAAGAAGGTGGAAACTCAATTTGACGCATAGAGCAGAAGAACTTCTGGAGGCTTCCAAGGAATTCCGACATCGAAAAATGGGCTATTGGATTAAACTAGTGCTGATAACCTACGCGGTTTGGCTTACCAAATTTGCTGTATTGAATATTATAATTGCTGGATTTGTACCCTTAACCTTCGATGATCACATTTTAATAATGGGCAGGCATTTAACCATGTGGGTAATGATGTTGGTTTCCCCAACCCCAGGCAGTGCGGGTACAGCAGAGTATATATTTCCTGCGTTCTTCGAGCAATTTTTGGGCAATTATTCCTTCGGAGCAAGTTTAGTATGGAGGTTTATCACCTACTATCCCTACCTAATTATCGGAGCTCTAATTTTACCTGCCTGGATCAAGAGGATTTTTGGGCATCATGCTGATGCAATCAAGAAAGAATAAGTTAAAAAGGATTAAATAGGCTAATATTTATTTCATAAAGGATTATACTTATGTGTAAAATCTAAATCATGAAGTTTTATTGGTCAATAACTTTTGTATTTATCTCTTTTCTTGGTCTCATTATCATACCCCATTCAGCGCTGGCTCAGCGTGACTTTTATCTGAAAGGGAAGGTTTTTGAACAGGGCTCGAACGAACTTATTCCTTTTGCTACTCTTAGGATAAAGGGTACACATTTGGGGACAATCACTGAAGAGGACGGCAGTTTTTCTGTAAAAATACCGAGGAATTATCGTTCTGATACCCTTCAGTTTTCGTGTGTAGGCTACAACACCAAAGAGATAGCCATTGCCACACTTTCAACTTCAGAACCTAATCAGGTTTTTCTGGAATTCCATGTTGAATCCTTAGACGATGTAGTCGTTTCAAATGGGAAGGAACTTGATGCAAAAAAGATTCTTAGGAAGGCTATTCGGAAGATTAAAAGCAACTATGATAAGAAAACCCACACGTTTGATGCTTACTATCGTGAGCGCCTGATTGAAAACGGAGCAACCATAAAATTTGCCGATGCGGCTCTCACTTTCGAGCAAACAGGTTACCGAGGAAAGCGATTTTTACAATATGGTGGCAGCGTGATTATGGGGGGTGGCAAAGGCGGAAATATGGGTGTTATCTCTAGCCTAATGATCATGAATCAAGATTGGGGATCACGTTTGCATGATCATTTTGGGCATCGAACGGACAGGAATGATAAGGTGAAGATTCATGATGCAAGGTCAAGTTTAAATCTGACGAAGGAATCAATGGAGGCCAATATCGAGGCTGGGCCACTGGGTACATTGAGCAAAGATGTGGTAAGGTACCTTAGTTATTTTATGGACAAAAAGAATGATGAATTTTATAAATATTCAGCTCATGAAAACTTGAATGAAGATGGCACTTGGGATTATGTAGTCACATTTGAGCCTACTATTCCACCCTTTAGTTTGGAGAAAATACAGCAGTATCAAGAGCAGGGTAAGCGGTTCAGTAGAACGTATATTTTATCGGGCACTATTCATATCGATCAAGAAAGTTTCGCAATCAAAAGGGTGTCTTACCATGTCGATCAGAAATACAGGCGCCATATCTGTAATTTGGGAGCTCAAGAAATCAAGCACTACGGATATGCCATCGATGTTTCTTTTAAGGAAGGAAAGGATCACTGGTATTTAGATAAGCTTTCTAGAATTGACGAGTTTATTTATAAAGACACCATTCAAAATCAAACTACTCCTTACGCTACTATTGCAGAAATTTTCGTAACCAATCCGGCTTCTGAAACAAAGTCCATTTCTCAACGCGAAAGCTTTTCGAATTACGATTCAAATTTTCTGTACGATTATGCCATAGAATACAACCCTGACTTTTGGAAGAAATATGAGTTAGAAAATCCAGTGGCGAAAATCGATGCCAGTATCAGAAAAGATATGGAAGAGGAAAACACTTTGGAAAAACAGTTTTCCATGAAGCATATGCGTGATGAGAATCTGAAGCCGCCAGTTGCACCAATTGATCCAGATGTTTTGCAGATTCATGACATCAGCATGAAAGATAATTACGGCTGGTTCATAAATAAAAATCCTAAATCAGATGCTCGCATTATGGATTATCTGCAAGCCGAAAATAAGTATCTGGAAAATTACCTGATTCCTTTGAAGAAGAATATCAGGAACATTTCGGCTTCAATTTGGAATGCTTCTGACCAAAAAGAGGAATCTGTGCCTGTGCTCAATGGAGATTATTGGTATTGGTCCCTTTACGAAGAAGGAAATTCGCAAAAAACGCTATATAGAAGAAGGGATAGGCCAGAAGCAAAGCCACAAAAAGTGCTGGATTTAAATTCAATAGCCGATAGTGTTGAGTTTTTCCAATTCAATCAATTTTCATTCAGCCATAACAATCAATATCTGCTTTTAAATATGGATACGGTTGGTGATGGAAAAACACGAGCCAGCATTTTGAATCTTTCTTCTGGTGAAGTGCTGAAAGATTCCATCAGCAATATCAACAACGTTATTTGGTCTAACGATTCACAAGGGTTTTTCTACATATTGAAAAATCAGTCAGGCAGAAGATATGCTATCTATTATCACGAATTGGGGGCCGAATTTGTGAATGACAGTTCTTTCATGATCGAACCCGATAGGTCAAGGCAACTGTCGGTGGTTAGGTCTAAAAATCAAGATTTTATCTTCATTATAAATCAAGGTCTAGAAGAGGCTAAAATCTATGTAGCGCGAAATGAGAAGCCATTTCGGTTTAAGTTAATCCATGAGTCAACAACGGGTGCACCGTACTATCGATTTAATCCAGTTGATGATAAAATGTATGTCTTTACCAATCATGAATCACCAAATGGAAAACTTATGGTGGCAGATACTGCTGATTTTAATCTTTCCAAACTGGAATTAGTAGCTGCTTCAACCGATCAGGTGATACTCAAGGGTTATGAAGTGTTTAAAGATTGGTTAGTCCTTCACAAATCGGAGCAAATGAAGGAATACATTGAAGTGAAAAACCTCAATTCAGGAGAAGTTCATCGTGTTAAGGATTTGATCGGAACATTAGGCGTTTATGAGTTAAATGGCAACTATAAATTTGATTCAGATACGCTCGTTTTTTCGGAGGCATCGCCTCATAAATCATCTCGACTGAAGAGGTACAATATGCGGACTAGAGATTTCAAGGAAGATAAATCATTGACTGCCGGAATGATTTTGAGCCAGATTTTTTCCAGAACTAAGTTGGTTTGGGCAACGGCTCGCGATGGAGCTCAAATACCAGTTTCAATAGTTTATATGGGTAGTCCCAAAATGAAATCGTTGGAAGAACGCCCTGTTTTATTTCAGGCATATGGGGCTTATGGAAATGGCGTTCAGGTTAAATATGATGAAGCAATAACACCATTGATCAATGCTGGATTTATTTTCGCTTTTGTACATACGAGAGGGGGGAATGAACTGGGTGAAGATTGGAGTAATCAAGCTAAGGGTTTGAATAAGAAAACTTCCATTTATGATTTTGAAGATGCGGTTGGGTATTTCAAAGAAGAAAAAATAGGCAACCCAAGAAAGTATTTTGCTAAGGGCGAACATGCCGGAAGTGTACTTGTGGCCGATGTTATCAATAGAAAACCAGACTTATTTGCAGGTGCCTTTATTAACGCAGCCATAATGGATTTGCCAAGTTTGTTTTTAGATGCATTGTATCCACCGTCTTCATCGGAACATATAGAATGGGGTAGTGTAGACAAGAAAAAGGATTTTAATTCCATGATGGAATATTCGCCTTATCAGAATATTAAAGCCCAGAATTACCCGCGAATGATGTTTACGGCAGAATTAAGCGGAAAACCTTATGCCTATTGGGATGCTGCTAAAATGGTTGCACAGTTAAGGGCGACTAAAACAGATGATCATGTGCTGCTTTTAAACACTTCGTTATCAACGACCAGTCCAAGTGGCTTTGAGGCTAGAATGAATGCCATTCAAAAGCTTTCTATAGAATACGCGGTGCTTTCAGAATGGCTACAAGAGGTGGAAAATGAAATAGAGATCGGAGAGAAGAAATAAAAAAAGCGGCATTTAGCCGCTTTCCATATTTTGATTGTTCTGCAATTAGAATCTTTCGAATTGGCTAAAGAAGAAGCTTCCTTCGATTTGAGCATTTTCGTCAAAGTCTGATCCGTGAACTGCATTGGCCGCGATAGACTTAGCATAGATTTTTCTGATTGTACCTTCAGCAGCTTCAGCTGGGTTAGTAGCACCAATCAAGGTTCTGAAATCAGCAACAGCATTGTTTTTCTCAAGAATAGCCGCTACGATTGGTCCAGAAGACATGTATTCGCAAAGCTCTCCGTAGAAAGGTCTTTCTTTGTGTACTTCATAGAACTTACCGGCAATATCAGCGCTAAGTTTAACATATTTCATGGCGATAATTTTAAATCCCGCCTCTTCGATCATCTTCAAAATTCCACCAATGTTGCCTGCTTCTACTGCGTCAGGCTTAATCATTGTAAACGTTCTGTTTGTTGCCATTCTATTTAATAAATATTAGTGTTTTCAAAATTCGGCTGCAAAAATAGAAGATTAATCCAATTGCTCTAACCTGATTCTTAATATTTTAACCGATTTAACATTACGTTAAAGCCCGTTAAAATGATTGTTTTTGAATCTTATTCTTTTCAACTTTGCCGACTGACTTTCATACTGCTTCGGCAGTATTTGTTGTTAATGCGGGATATAAACTCTTTAATAAACCAGCTAAAAACACCCAACAAAGTGGTGATTACCACTCACCACAAGCCCGATGCTGATGCTTTGGGTTCTTCTTTGGGTATGGCCAACTACCTCATCAAAAAAGGACATTCTGTTCAGGTTATCACGCCAAGTGATTATCCGGAATTTCTGTATTGGATGAAAGGTAACGATGATGTCCTGGTCTTTTCAGGCGAAACATCAGCTCAAGTTTCTCAGCTTATTAGCGAAGCCGATACTATTGTTACGCTCGATTTCTCTACCCTCGGTAGAATTAACGAATTGGGCGAAATGGTTAGAGAGGCCAAGGCTTTCAAGGTTAACATCGATCACCATCTTGATCCGGAAGATTTTGCCGATTATCGCTTGTGGGATGCTCATGCGGCTTCCACCTGTGAATTGTGCTATGATTTGATCGTTCAGTTGGGAGATAAAACCTTAATTGATAAAGATATTGCCGAATGCCTTTATGCCGGTATCATGACGGATACGGGAGGCTTTAGACATCCGAACACCACTAAGAATGTTCACGAAGTTGTGGCAGAATTGATTGGCCTCGGAGCAGACAATGCTAAGGTTTCCAAATACGTTTACGATAAAAATTCACTCAATAGGTTGAAGTTTTTGGGTTTTGCTTTGAGCGAAAAGCTGGAAGTAATGCCTGAATTCCATACCGCTTTCTTTGCCATTACTAAAGAAGAGTTGGGGAGATTTGAATCTAAAACCGGTGATACAGAAGGTATTGTAAATTATGCGCTGTCGCTAAACGGCATTGTGCTGGCAGCTTTATTTAAAGAAAGTGCGGAAGGCATTAAAATTTCCTTCAGGTCTATAGGCAAGTTTCCCGCCAACGAAATTGCGGCAAATTTCTTCAATGGTGGAGGCCACAGAAACGCAGCTGGTGGTAGAACAGAATGGACTTTGTCCGAAACGGTCGATAAGTTCAAAGAAGTTCTAAAAGACTATAAAACCCAGTTGGATATAGAATCAAATTCTAATTAATATTGCCGTTTCAATAACCAAACTGAAGAGTTAATAACTCAACTTAAACTAAGATGAAGACTATGAAAAATATTGTAATAGTAATGTTAATGGTGGCTGTCGTGTCGGCATGTTCTTCCGATAAGCCATTCGTTAAGCTCGATTCTGGCCTTTCTTACAGAAAATTAGAAGATAGCGATGGCAAAAAACCTGCGGAAGGTGACGCCATGATGATTGAGCTTAAAAGTGTTTATAAAGATTCTGTGATTGCAGAGCCTCGTCAAGAAGGTGGTTTCATCATCGACCCAAGACAAGGAACACCTCCAATGCTTAGCGATGTATTAGTGAATTGTGGAGTAGGCGATAGCGTTCAGGTTAAATTTAGCCTTATGCAATATTCTCAGCTTACGGGCATGCCAACTATGGGCATGGATACTACCGAATCAATTTATATGAACATCCGCGTTTTAGACGTTGATAAGCAAGAAGTTTTTATTGAAAGAGCTCAAGCAGAAGCTGAAAGAAAATACAGCGAGCAACTTGAAAAGGATAAGCAGATTATCGAAGATTATTTGAAAGAAAATAACCTAGAAGCCGAAAACACTGAAGATGGTATTTACTACATCATGAAGAAAAAGGGCTCAGGACCAAATGTAGAAGTTGGGCAATCGGCTAAGGTGGATTATGAGGTTCGTTTGTTAGACGGAACTTTGATCGACACTTCTAACGAAGCTCTTGCAGAAGAAAATGGAATTAAAAACCCAAGAAGAACTTATGCTCCTTATGAATTTGTAGTAGGTCAAGGAAGCGTAATTCAAGGTTGGGACCTTGGAGTGCCATTGTTGAGCAAAGGTGGTTCTGCGGTTATGTTTGTTCCTTCAGGTTTGGCTTATGGCCCAACTGCACGACCAGGTAGCCCAATTCCTGCCAATGCAGTATTGAAGTTCGAACTGGAAGTAGTTGACGTAAAATAATTTAGAGTTATAAATTCTATGAAAGCACTCGGTAGGGTAATGTTGTTGGGAATCATCCTTTTGGGCTATTCCGCTTGTAAAGAAGATGAGATTTACGATAGCGAAGAACAGTTTATTCAGGATACAACTTTGATTGAAGCGTATTTGGCTCAGAATAACATCGAAGCTCAAGTACATTCTAGCGGTATTCGCTATGTTATTCATCAAGAAGGAACGGGGCCAAATGCCGCTTATGGAGATGATGTTGAGGTTAAATACACTGGTTATTTGCTTGATGGAACTGAATTCGATACCAATGTTGGCGGATCATCCTTTTGGTTTGTTGTTAATCAAGGTACCGTAATTCAAGGCTGGGATATTGGCTTCAAGTTGTTGAACGAGGGTGCTGTGGCTACTTTATACATTCCTTCGGTTTTGGCTTATGGCAAAAACCCACCCTACGGAAGTGAAATTCCTGTTAGTGCAAATTTGAAATTTGAAGTTCAGGTGCTGAATATTAGACGCTAATAGAGAAATAAAACAAACGAAGATGGACTGCCTTGGCGGTCCATTTTTTTATATATAAACTCAAGTAATATGAAAATCTGTTTTGCCACCAACAATAGAAATAAGCTTAAGGAAATATCTGAAATGCTGGGCGATGCCTTTGAATTGGTTTCTTTGGAAGAAATTGGTTGCACAGAAGAACTTGAAGAAACTCAGGATACGCTGGAAGGTAATTCCCTTCAGAAGGCGAATCATGTCTATGTAAATTATAAAGTGGCTGTTTTCGCTGACGACACTGGTTTAGAAATTGATGCATTGGGTGGAGAGCCTGGTGTTTATTCTGCGAGATATGCAGGCGAAGAAAGAAGCTCTGAAAAAAATATGCAGAAGGTACTTCATGCTTTAGAAGCGGAAGATAACCGTGCGGCAAGATTCCGAACTGTGATCACCTATATCGAAAACGGAGAAGAGTTTCAGTTTGATGGTATTGTAGAAGGCCAAATCACAAAACAGAAACAAGGAGAAGGAGGCTTTGGTTACGATCCTATTTTTCAGCCAGTGGGCTACGATCAAACCTTTGGTGAATTATCTTCTTCTATCAAAAATGAAATCAGCCATAGAAAGAGAGCTTTCGATAAGTTGATTAATTTTTTGAAAACCAGACAGCGTATATCGGGATAGGTTTTTATTTTTGCAAAATGTCTGAAAATAAGCCTTATATCATCGGCATCACAGGAGGAAGTGGTTCGGGGAAAACGCGTTTTTTGCGTTCGTTGTTGGAAAGTTTCGATGAGGGAGTAACCAGTATATCGCAGGATGACTACTACAGACCCAGAGAACATCAATTAGTTGATAAAAACGGAGAGTTTAATTTCGACCGTCCAGAGTCAATTGATTATGAGCATTTTGCGAGTGATTTATCTGCACTTAGCAATTGGGAATCTGTAGAAAAGCAGGAATATACTTTCAATAACCCTGCAGTAAAGCCGAAAAGCTTGATTAGAAAGGCCGCTCCGGTGATTTTGGTAGAAGGTATTTTTATTTTCCATTATCAGAAAATCGCTGAGCTTATCGATCTGAAAATCTTTGTGGACGCTAAGGACTACATCAAACTGCAAAGACGATTGACCCGAGACAGAGTAGAGCGTGGCTACGATGCGGATGATGTTCTTTACAAATACGAGAATCACATTATGCCTTCATATCAAAAATATATTGCTCCTCATAAAGAGGCCGCAGACATTGTTGTGCCTAATAATACTGACTTTGGCAATGCATTAGAAGTGGTTAAGGCTTTTGTTGCATCGAAAATAAAGGCGTAATAGATGGATTTCTAAATCTATTCTATAAATTTGACGCGCTTAATGAGTATCACATCTAAAATATCGGCCCTTAAAAGATCTCTGCTATATGTGCTAGGGATTGTTGTGGCTGCTTTTGTGGTTTCTCAAGAAGTGATCGATTTCCATTGCGATCAGGTGAATGCTGAAATTGAAGCAACCACAGACGATGGACAAGCTACTGACGACAGTTCAGACGATCAACAATCAGCAGTTTACGAATATACTTGTGAGCTAGCCTTGCCTTCGGCTGCTATTCAGCTCGAGGCTTTTGTTCCTGTTTTTATTTATGACGTAGTCAGGCAATCAAACGAAATAGAGCAAACCTACCCGGTTGTGCCTTTGTACGATTCGCCACTCTATAAAAACCTTTTCCGGCAGATTATATCGCCAAACGCACCCTGATTTCTGGGTGCTTTTCTGCATCTCTTTTTGGAAAATACTGTGCTAACACTTAGTACAAATGCTTCTTATGTAATTCTGAAGCAAACTTTAACAGGAAACAATCTTTAATACAAATTATAAACACTAATGAAAAATAAGAATACCATTGTCTTTTTGACGATCGTCATTACGGCATTGTGTCTCTACTATCTTGGAATTACCTTCTATTCAAGAGGTATTCAGAAGGATGCCCTCGAATATGCTAAAGACGAGGCAGGAGTTGTAGACCAAACTAAAAAACAGGCTTACCTTGATTCTATCTGGAGACAACCTGTATTGAATATTCTTGGCGCTGAGTTCACTTACCAAGAAATCAAAGAATACGAACTGAACCTTGGCCTTGACCTTCAAGGTGGTATGCACGTTACTTTGGAAGTTTCTCCAGTAGCGATTATCGAAGGTTTAGCAGGAAACAGCAAGGACCCTCAATTCAGACAAGCAATAGAGCAAGCAAAAGCTGCTAAAAAAGGAAGCGATAAGCCTTTCGCTGATCTTTTCGAAGAGGCTTACACTGACGTTACCAACGGAGGTCAGCTGAGCAAAATTTTCGCTAATGCAGCTAACAGAGGTAGAATTGAGTTCGGTTCTTCAAATGCTGAAGTAATGGACGTGATCAACGAAGAAGTTGACAACGCTATCGACCGTGCCTTCCAAATCTTAAGAACTAGAATTGACCGTTTCGGTACTTCTCAGCCAAATATTCAAAGACTTGAAGGAACAGGTAGAATTCAAATCGAATTACCAGGTGTAGATAACCCAGAAAGGGTAAGAAACCTTTTGCAAGGTGTGGCTAAGTTGGAATTCTGGGAAGTTTTCAACGCCCAAGAAATCTCATCAACCTTGTCGGCAATCAACGAGACTTCATTGAAAATCGAAGCTGCTGAAAAATCAACGGCTTCTTCAACCGATTTAACTTCTGAATTGAAGCCAGTTAACGATCAAGAATCTTCTCTTGAGCAACAATTAGCTGAAGGCGATACTACTGCAAATGCTGAAGAAGATTTGACCAATCCAGGTCAGTCTAAATTCTTCTCTTTAATGCGCCAGGGGCCATATGTTGGTTTCTACTACCAGTTGGCTGATACAGCTCAAATCAACAACATATTAAAGAACCCAGCGATCACAAAATTATTCCCTTCAAACTTGAAGTTTATGTGGTCTGTGAAGCCACTTGAGGAGACTGAACTTCTTGAACTTCACGCCATTAAAACAGGTAGAAATGGAGAGTCTCCACTTACTGGTGAAGTAATTACAGATGCTCGTCAATCTTTAGACGAATATATGAGGCCAGCTGTAAGCATGCAAATGAATGCATTGGGAGCGAAAAAATGGAGAAACCTTACTGCTTCTAACATCGGTAGAAGAGTAGCTATTTCTTTGGATAATTACGTTTATACTGCACCAAATGTAAACGTTGAAATTGCTGACGGAAACTCTTTAATCAGTGGTAGTTTTACACCTGATGAGGCTTCTGACTTAGCAAATATTCTTAAAGCAGGATCTCTTCCAGCTCCAACTCAAATAGTTGAAGAGGCTGTAGTTGGACCAACCTTGGGTATTGAAGCTCAAAAGCAAGGTGTAACTTCTATTTTAGCTGGTTTGGCGATTGTAGTAATCTTCATGATTTTCTACTATGCTAAAGGTGGTATCGTGGCAAACGTAGCTTTGCTTTTCAACGTATTCTTCATTCTTGGAATTTTAGCAAACCTTGGTGCGGCTTTAACCTTACCGGGTATCGCAGGTATTGTACTTACCATTGGTATGTCGATTGATGCGAACGTACTGATCTTTGAAAGAATCAGGGAAGAATTGGGTAATGGAACTCCATTACTACAAGCTATTCAGTCAGGTTATCAGAAAGCATACAGCTCAATTATCGATGCTAACGTTACTACCTTCTTAACAGGTGTTATTCTTTACTTCTTGGGTCAAGGTCCTGTAAAAGGTTTTGCCGTTACGTTGATGATCGGTATTATCTGTTCTTTCTTCTCTGCGGTATTCATTACCAGAGTAATCATTACTTGGATGACCAAAAAGGGTAACGATAGCAAACTTTCTTTCGATACGCCAATGTCTAAAGGTTGGTTAACTCACGTAAACATCGATTTCTTGGGTAAAAGAAGATTGGCTTACCTTTCTTCAGGTATCGTAATCGCTATTGGTATCATTCTTATGGCAACCAATGGTTTAAGATTAGGTGTTGATTTCAAAGGAGGTCGTTCTTATATCGTTAGCTTCGATGAGGCTGTTGTAGCTTCTGAAGTAAAAGCTTCACTTTCTGGAATGGACGTGTTTGAAAACGCGGGTATTGAAGTGAAAACTTACAACGATAACAATACCTTGAAAGTAACCACTTCTTACAAAATTGAAGACGAGTTTGTTGAAGCAGACGAAGAAGTGAAAAATGTATTGACTGAAGGAATTGCTCAGGCAACTGGTAAAACGTTTATTGATGGAACTACGGATGTTGGCCCAGGTCAATTTACAATTGGAGGTTCTTCTAAAGTAAGCCCAACCATTGCTGATGATATCAAGAAGTCGTCTATCGAATCGTTTGGCCTTTCAATCTTGGCTATCTTCTTATACATCTTAATTAGATTCCGTAGATGGCAATTCTCGCTTGGTGCTATCATTGCCTTGGTTCACGATGCTTTGATTGTGCTTTCAGCTTTCGCAATTGCTGGTTTGTTCGGTATAAACTTCGAAGTAGACCAAGTATTTATTGGTGCCTTGCTGACCATTATGGGTTACTCGATAAACGATACCGTGGTTGTGTTCGATAGAATTCGTGAAACGCTTCAGCTTAAAGGTTCAAAGGACTTGGTTGGAACTTTCAACTCTTCTATCAACAGCACTATTAGCCGTACATTGATTACCTCTATGACTACTTTGATTGTAGTTTTAGTGTTGTTCTTGTTTGGTGGTGAAGTATTGAGAGGTTTCTCTTTTGCCTTCTTGGTAGGTATTATTGTAGGTACTTATTCTTCGATTTTTGTGGCAACTCCAATTGTTGTGGATTTGAGCAAAAACACTTTGACTAAAACTGCAGAAAGAGAGCAAGAGTTTGCTAGAGCTAAGGCTAGCGCTAAAGCAGCGGCTCAAGCCAATCAATAATTCTCAGAAATTATAATCCATTAGAAAGGCTACTTCGAAAGAGGTAGCCTTTTCTATTTTTAAGATTAGTATAAGCTAATTATTTTGATTATTTCTTTTTTACATAGTGATATGAGGTGTTGAATTTTATTTTTTCAAAATAAAGTATGGTTATTGAAACCGATCTAGGTAGAAAATACGTATGTAAAGGACGATAACCATTTATAAGAAACCTCAACCAGAAACCTTACTGCTTTAGATTAGAAAATCTTATCACCTCAACCTAACAATGCTTTTCACACCCACAAAATGTGAATTCAATGTTAGAGATAAGAACTATTGCAAGGTTGTGCTTTCTACGATCTCTGTGGGTTGTTTTAGCACTAGGTACAGATCATCAACGAGAAACTTTTGCCCAAAGTGGCATATCGAGTTTTAACGTCACAACGGTGAACCCTCCCAATTCATCGTATAGCGCCACTGCGCCCAGTGATGCTGGAAATGATATTAATGGAGGTGAAACTTACATTGTAAATTATGGTATAGGAACAGACTATATTCTGAATAGCTATACGATCAATTCAAGTACTTTTTCCAACTTTTTGGCTCCCGATACGCTCATTCTTCAGCGAACCGATGGCGGTACTTTCGTTAACATTTGGTATACCTTAAATAATATTGATTACCCATTTCTTTTTGGAACTACAGAACTGAATTTGGATGGAGAAGAAGTGGAGGATGCCGATGCGATATATCAAACAGGTAGCCTTATTTCAGGCTATGACAATATTCTGGTAAATGTGGACGATCAAGCTTCTGGCAGTATTCAAGCTCAAACAGAACGTGTAGATGTGATTTGGTATACAGGAATAGTGACTTGTGCACCGAACAATGCTGTTTTTCCAGTAATTGAAAGAGGGGGCAATGACGACATAAAAATTGCGGCAATTACTTCCCTAGATGTTAATGGGAACCCCGCTTCTTACAGTAATTTAGTAGATGTTGAAGATACTGATTGGCCTCAAATTGGGGCTGTTTATAACGACTACCTGATTTTAAGACGGCAAACGGTGGGGCAAAATCCACTTCCTCTTTTAAATACAGGAGTTATCGCGGGTCAAACCGCTCAGGTAATACAAGGTGTTGCGGTTTCATTTTCCGAGTTGGGCATTGCTGCCAATCAGGTTGTTTATGGCTATTCTCTTTTTGCATTCGACACCAACGATGTAGACCATGACCTAACAGATATTCAAACTTTTCCGACCACAACTTCAGCAGAGGTTTCAGGCCTTGATTTAGTCGCTGGTGTTTCCGCTGCAGTTTCTTCCGACAACTGCCTGACTCTGGCGGTTGGTCCAGGGGGGTATAAGTCTTCTCTTGATACTTGGCTGAAGGCAAACGTAGCGGTGACTGCATCTACTGACGGTGTAGCTGTTACGGATTGGCAAGACCAGTGGATCGCTAATCACGATGCAGTAACTAGTACAGGAAGCCCCTTATACAGAAACACTACGAGCAATATTAATTTCAATCCTACTGTAGATTTTGGTTCGGGAAGCAACACCTTAACAATTGCTAACAATACAGATTTCAATACGGCAGGCCCTTACAGTTCCAAAGGAATTACTATGGCTTTTCGAACCAGTTCATCAGATATTTCTACCCGACAAGTGATTTATGAACAAGGGGGAAACACAAGGGGAATGAATGTATACGTCCGAGATGGAGATTTGCATGTTACTGCTTGGAATCGATCTTCCGATGGAGCTGGTTCGCCTTGGAACAATTCAGGGAATGTGAATACGGTAAGTGCAGCAGTAGATGTAAATACCGAATACATTGTTACGCTAGAGTATTTAGGGAATAGTAGTTCTTCCGGAACATTAACAGCCTATTTAAATGGACAGGTTTTGGGGAGTTTGTCTGGGGTTGGGCTTTTATATTCCCATACAGGAGGAATTGAAATAGGCGCCTCCGATGGAGGATCGGAATATGATGATGGAAGTAATTCGAACGCAAACTCCTATTATGGAGAAATCTCTGAGTTGATTTACTGCAATGAACCCGGAAGTTTTACCAGTGCGGAACGTCAGAGAACTGAAAGTTATTTGGCACTTAAATATGGAATTACTTTAAACCAATCTACAGCTCAAGATTACTACGGAAGTTCAGGTGAAGTGCTTTTTAGAGCTTCAAAAGCTGCTTCTATAGGAGGCTATTTGGAATATAACAACGATATCGGGGGTATTGGCCGAGATGACGGTTCTCAATTAGAGCAGCAAAAATCAAGAAGCGAGAATAATGGCTCCGTGGTTACTTTTGATCATGGAGGTAGTTTTTCAGAGAGCGGAAGTTGGTTGGTTTGGGGAAATGATGGAGGCAGTGCAGCAGATTCTGAAACTTCTGATGTCCCACCCGTAGTTGGCCGTAGAATTTCACGGATTTGGCGCGTTTCAGAATCAGGAGAAACAAATGATTGCACCGTCTCATTCGATCTTTCTGCTCTTTCGCTTTCAGGAGGAACAGGTCAGGCGAGCGATTATAGTTTGCTTGTCGCGTCACTTAATTCTGGAGGAGTTTTCTCTTCTGCTACGGTTACCACTGGGGCATCCCTTTCCGGTAATACTCTTACATTCAGTGGTGTTGATCTTTCCCATGGTGAGTATTTCACTCTTGGGACTTCTTTTGCTACCTGTGCCCCAGGTGGAGCATCTACAGGTTTAGGGCTTTGGCTCAGGGCTGATTTGGGTGCAGGAACAGCGGTAAATGGAGCAGAAGTGACGACTTGGGCCGATCGTGCAGGGAGTAATTCTGCGGTGGCTTCAGGCAACGGGCCGGCTTTTCTCTCCTCATCTATGAACTATAATCCTGCCTTAGATTTTGATGCTGCTAATGAAGAAGAATTATCAGGCTCTGCTGGCTTTAGTTCACCCGCTTATTATGTGGTGCTTTCCACAGACTTGACATATAACAGTTCCTCAACGAGCGAAACAGTATTGGAATTTACCGTACCAGCCACCGCAACCGATCAATTTGGGAGTTTGCTTTTTGGTTCTGTTACAGGTGCCTTTTCTGGTGAAGTAGTGACTCATGCCATTGGAGGAACAGGTACGCGATGGAGAAGAGGGGTAAGTCAAACGGGGTTTGGTACCATAAACCAAGGCAGTACTTACCTCTTCGGTATTCGTAATAATGCTGCAGGGAATAGTACGAGTATGTTTATTAATGGAAGAGATAGGGCCGACCTTTCCAGTGGTACTTTTTTAACCTCATCGAATGTAGGCTATAGAATTGGAGGAAGTTTAGATTCCGATACTTATGAGGATGATAATTTTGATGGTAAGATTGCAGAGGTTATTTCGTATTCTTCTCGCCCATCAGACACCGAACATGCAAGAATTCAATCATACCTGGCGCTTAAATACGGTGTAACTCTTAATCAGACCACCGCCCAAAACTATGTTTCTTCTTCAGGAACGATAATCTGGAGTGCTTCTGGAAATACTGGTTATGCCAATGCAATCGCGGGTATTGGTCGTGATGATGCTTCTTGTTTAGAACAGAAGCAATCGAAAAGTAACGTGTCGGGTTCAATTGCTGCTATCGGCCATGGCTCAATAGCGGCCAGTAATTCTGCTAACTTAAACGGTTTCGATGCGGATGAATCTTTTATGGTTTGGGGGCATAATGGAGGTTCTACAGCAGCTGCTAGTAAAAATACGGTTGATGTACCGTCTCCAGTTACTGCAAGAATGGCTCGCGTATGGAAAGTAGATGTTACAGGTACGGTTGATGCTGTTTCAATCTCTTTTAACCTTTCGGGTTTAGGACTTTCTCAAAAGGCCTCGGATTATCATTTAATTGTTTCGTCTTCTTCAACCATGGCCAGTGGAACGGCTGTGCCTGGGGGCTCATTCAATGGAGATGTCCTTACCTTTTCGAATGTCAGTCTGTCGGATGGATTCTATTTCTCTTTAGGTACCGAAAGATCTAATTGTGGCCCTGGAGGGGTTACCTCAAATCTTGCTCTTTGGTTGAAAGGAGATGAAGGCACCAATACCACCGTAGATGGTGCAAATTTAACTTCGTGGGAAGATCAAAGTTCTGTAGGTAGAGATGCGGGCGCAACGACCCTTGGCGGTGCCGCAGCCGTTTTGCCAACCTATGAAACCAATGATATAAACTTCAATTCTGTAGCGTCTATAACGGATCCTAATTCTACCAATGCTGTGTTCTTAGAAACTTCTGGAGGCAATAACGTGTCAGAGGCGCTGAGCGTGGTAGCGGTATTCAGGACGGGGCAGTCGGGTGGTTCTACCACGGATTTCGAAGCAGCACCAGCCATTATCGGTGCGGGGGTATCTTCCAGTACTGCCGATTATGGCTTGGGTATTTCAAATGGAAGACTTCACTTTAAGGCGTTTTCAGGAGCAGGAATTGGGGTAAGAAGTCCTTCGGGAGTTGTCTATAATGATCTTAGGCCTTATATCGCTACCGGAACTAGGGCTCGTTCTACTGCCACGGGTTCTGTTGCACTTTATGCCAACTCGGCTAGTGTGGCCACTGGAGTTTCCACGAACACATCTTTAAGCGCTCCAACGTCATTTGGTATAGGTAATCATGATGGCGCCAATGTGGCTTCTCAGTTCAATGGAAGGGTGGCCGAGGCCATTGTTTTCTCTTCCGTATTAACGGCCGATCAACGCCAGAGAGTAGAAAGCTATTTGGCTATAAAATATGGAATAACGAGAGCAGGAGGAACGGGAAGGCAAGATTACACATCTTCTTCTGGTTCTGCGGTTTGGTCATGGGCAGAGCAATCTTCTTACAATAATGGCCTTGCGGGAATAGCCCGTGATGATAATGGCTGTTTTTTGCAAGAAAAATCCATAAGCAGCACAGACGATGCCATGGTGACGGTAGATGCAACAGGTGTTTTGGGTACAAATAGTTCTTTTATGATGTGGGGGCATAACAACTCGCCAATTGAAGGTACATTGGCAGAGGGAAATACAGAATATGACCCTTCGCAAGTTAGTGGGCGACTGTTCAGGGAATGGTATGTACAGGAAACCGGCACGGTGGGTACAGTGAGTGTAACATTCGACTTGTCGCAAGTAGAAGGCCCAGAAGGTAGCGGAACTGCAAATTTGCAACGCTTAAGACTGATGGTTGACAGTGATGGAAACTTTACTGCGGGCGTCACGCTAATTTCTCCTTCCGCTGTGGATGCCGTGGAAAGAACAGCCACGTTTACCGTGAATTTTGCCGATGGCGTATTCTTCACCCTTGGTTCTGAAGAATCTGCTGCCTTGCCCGTAGAATTGATAGCCTTTACAGCCAAACCTGAGCAAAACAAAGTTGTGGTAGAATGGGAAACTGCGAGTGAACAAGGAAATTCTTATTTTACTATTGAAAGGTCTTCAGATGGCAGAAGCTTCTTGCCTTTGAAGCCCATTTTGGGTGCGGGTAATAGCTCAACATCAAGCTTCTATACTTACTTGGATGAGAAGCCATTGTCGGGAGTTTCGTACTACAGACTTAGGCAGACAGATCATTCTGGTGAAGAAACAATTTCTCAGGCGGTAAGAGTGGTAATGCCCGAAATTACAGAGGTGGCTAAAGCGAAGATTTTCCCGAATCCAGCATATAAAGGTCAGGAAGTTACGGTGGCCTATGAAGGGCTGGCAACAAAGTCTGTGGGGGTTGAAATTTTAGATACCAGAGGGGTTCGATTAACCAACTTAACAGACTTGCTGAAAACAGAATCAGATGCCTTGAAAATCAATACGCTTGGTATGAAACAGGGCGTGTATGTGCTGGTTCTGAAAGAATCATTGACAGGCTATACTCAGAGCTTCAAATTTCTGGTGCAATAGCGTGTTCAATAAAACTCTAACTTTCCTTATAAAGCCTATTTCTTGATTAGTTTTGTGTATGAGTACAAAAAATCAAAAAATAGGCTTTGTTGTTCTATTGGTGATCATCAGTGTTTGTTTGGTGCTGAAATATATGGTTGGGGCGGAGAATTTTGAAGATCCTATTATGGCCGAATACCTTGTGGAGGTGGTATTGTATCCGGCAGTTATTGCCGAAATTGTTCTGTTATGGAAGCTCACTTTAGACAATAAAATCAGAAGTAAGGAAGAAAGAAACTCAGATGTTAATAACATGAATTCCTGATATGAATATCGATATTTCTACCCCTGCGCTACTATTTCCGGCCATTACGCTTTTACTTTTGGCTTACACCAATCGGTTTGTTTCTTTGGCAAATTTAGCCAGAGGCCTAAGGCAGCGTTATATGGATCAGGCCGAACCGCCTCCCACAATCTTAGGGCAAATCAAGAATTTAAAATTAAGATTAATACTCATCAGAAACATGCAGGCTTTGGGTATTGCCAGTTTTTTCTGCTGTGTGCTTAGTATGGTTTCAATGTATTTAAAAGCACAGCAAATGGCCGATTTTATCTTCGGGCTTAGCCTGTTTTTACTTTTGGGTTCGCTTACTCTTTCTTTTATCGAAACCCAGATTTCAACCAAAGCACTCAGTTTGGAATTGAGCGACCTAGAAGAAAAGTCTTCTTCCAAGAAATAGATAGAAGCCATTTTCCCTTCTTCAAATTGGCTTTCTATCCTTCAAAAAAGCCTTGCGCATCCTTTTTTTTCAACCTAGATTAAGACGTTCAAAATTTTACTCCCTTGATAGATTTACGAAGTGATACTCTGACCAAGCCTACTCCTGAAATGCATGAGGCAATGATGGCGGCCGAAGTGGGCGATGATATGTTTGGTGAAGACCCAACGGTTGCGGCTCTGGAAGCAAAAGCAGCTGAAATGTTTGGAATGGAAGCAGCAATTTACTGTGCTTCTGGAACCATGACCAATCAGATTGCGATTCGCATGCACACCACTTTGCAAGATGAAGTGATTTGCCACAAATACTCTCACATTTATCTCTATGAAAGTGGTGGTATAATGTCTAATTCTGGTGTTTCTGTACGCTTGTTAGAAGGCGATGGCGACCATGGCAGAATTAGCGCATCAGATGTTCGAGCAGCCATTCAACCAGACGATATTCATTCTCCAGTTTCTCGTTTGGTTTCTTTGGAAAACACGGTAAACAAAGGCGGAGGAAGCTGTTATGACTTCAACGAAATTCTTGAAATCAAAAAGGTTTGTGAAGAGAAAGGACTGGCGTTCCATTTGGATGGAGCTCGTTTATTCAATGCGCTCATTGCCACTGGCCAAAATGCTTTGGACTATGGAAAAGCTTTCGATTCAATTTCTATTTGCCTTTCTAAAGGGCTTGGAGCGCCAGTAGGTTCCATTCTTCTTGGTAAAAAAACGGATATTAAAAAGGCCAAACGAGTAAGAAAGGTGATGGGCGGAGCCTGGCGACAAGCAGGCTACATTGCTGCGGCTGGCTTATACGCGTTGGAAAATCATATCGATAGGCTTGTGGAGGATCATAACAAGGCAAAAACAATTGCTGCAGCGCTATCTGAATTGGATTATGTGGAAGAGGTTTACCCTTGCGAAACCAATATTCTTATCTTTAAAATCAGCGATAGATTTACCAATGAGTTGTTTTTGGCTAAGCTGAAAGAAAACGGTGTTTTGGCCTTTGGTTTTGGTCCTCAATTGATCCGATTTGTGACTTATTATGACTTCACCGATAGCCAAATGAATGAACTCATTGAAGTGCTGAAGAAACTATAAGTAATTATGAAGAAGATTTTTTTATACTGCCTTCTGGGTATTTCTGCGTTGGCTTGCCAACCTAAAAAACAAGAAGAAAAGTCAACCGAAACTGCTATGGAAAAGAATACTTCAACTTTTGTTGTGGGTACTTATACCAGAAAAGAAGGGCATGTAGATGGTAAAGGTAAAGGCGTTTATGTGTACGAAATGGATAATGAAACTGGTGAAATCAGCTATGTTTCAGTTTCTGGTGAAATTATAAGTCCTTCGTATGTAGCCATTCACCCGAGCGGTAAATATGTGTATGCTGCCAATGAATTTGATGCTGGTGAAGATGACTTCGCCAGAGTTACAGCCTTGGCTTATGATCAAAATACACGAAGCTTGAGCTACCTAAATGAAGTTTCAAGTATGGGGCAATATCCTTGTTTTGTGAGTGTAGACGATTCAGGGAATTTTGTGATGGCGGCTAATTATGTTGGCGGTTCCGTAGGGCTATATCCTATTGAAGAAGGAGGGCTTTTAGGCGAGGCTTCTTCATATAAAAAGCACGAGGGAGGAAGCAAAAATCCGCGTCAAGATGCGCCACACGCTCATCAGATTATCCAAAGGCCAGGTACAAATCAAGTGTATGCTGTGGATCTGGGAGCCAACAAAGTTTATGAATATGCTTTAGATACACTTTCTCAAACCCTTGACGAGGTTAAAATCTATGAGGTGAAACCTGCAGAGTCTGGGCCAAGGCATATGGCTTTTCATCCAACTAAATCCTTGGCTTATTTGCTGAACGAACTTTCGGGTACGGTGGAGGTGATTTCTTTAGAAGGCGAAGAGAAATTCTCGAAGAGTTTGCAGAATATTTCTACCGTGGCAGAAGGAGTAGAACATGAAGGTGCGAGTGGAGCGATCAAAGTTGATGCAAAAGGGAAGTTTGTGTACGCCACAAATCGTGGAGAAATTAATGAGATTGTGGTTTTTGAAGTAGGTGAAGATGGTCTTCTTACGGATGTACAACATCAATCGACAGGAGGCCTTGTACCGAGAGATTTTGAAATTGATCCTTTAGGGAAGTTCCTTTTGGCGGCTAATCAAGATTCAAATACCATCGTAACATTCAGAATAAATCAAGAGACAGGCAAACTTGAAGAAACAGGATTGGTTGCGGAAGTGCCTTCTCCAGTGTGCATTAAGTTCTTCTAAGCAATATTGGATTTTAGAATATAAGCCTGATTCGAAAGAGTTGGGCTTTTTTTATACTCCTTTCAAATAGAGTTTGATTAAGTTCCGATGATGGTCTGTATGATAAATCGTAAAGTACATCATCTCTCTTATCGTCACCTTGCCAAGTAATGGGTGAGGTAAAATGAATTCATCAAGTTGCTCTTCACTCCACTTTTCGAGCTTTTTATTTAAGGCTTCAACATTTGAAAGAAGCTTTGCTGTTACTTTTTCTCTGTCTGTACTTTCGGAAGTTTTAGGACCAAATGGATTGTCTTCTAGAGTTACGGCTGTAAGTTTGAGTTTATACTTGCTCACCACTTCTTCATAAGTTCGAGAAGGTCGATTGGCTTTCCCAAATTTGGTTTTAAGTAAGAACTTTGGTGCCGATAATGCTTTAATCAGCGGAGAAGTGCTTTTTATGAGGTGAATCGTGTGCTGGCCTGCTGTCCATTTACCCTCGGGTGCATAACCATATTCATCGTTTGTAAGAAAATCGATATAAGCTAAAAACTCGTTGTGAGCTCGTTTTAGTTCTGCTATAATTTGTGCTCTCTCCATGGTTCTAATCCCAAATGAAGATAAGCATTCCCTTTAAAATAGAAAACCGAGATATCCTTCTGATGCCTCGGTTTTGCAACTAACTAAAACACTTTGTTATATACCGTTTTTACTTACGCAGATTTTGAGTTTCTTGGATTTAGCTAGAAGTAAAATTTATGACAAAAAAATCAAGGATTATCAATTGGCTCAAAACCACATCCTTTAAAAGCTCTATTTACCTTTCAATTTTGGTTCTTATTTCTTTTTCGGCCTTTGGCCAGAATAGAGCATCTACAGCAACAGAAAATGTGCATGTTTTGGATTCTTCTCTCGTGATTCCTGGGTTGAACAGAGAAAGGAAATTACGGATTTACTTACCGCCAAATTATGAAACATCAGGAAAAACCTATCCTGTTCTTTACATGCACGATGGCCAAAATTTATTTGACGATGCTACTTCGTTTGTAGGAGAATGGGGCGTGGATGAGGCCATGAATGAATTAGCAAAATCTGGCCAATTGGAACTGATTGTAGTAGGTATTGATAACGGAGCAGAAAATCGAATACATGAACTCGTGGCTTGGGATCATCCAAAATATGGAAAGGCGGAAGGAAAAGAGTATATGGAGTTTGTGGTTGATGTGGTGAAGCCTTTTATAGATAAAAATTACAGAACAAAACCTGATCGGAATAATACAGCGATAATGGGCAGTTCACTGGGCGGGCTCATCTCTCATTATGCCATTTATCAATATCCAGAAGTGTTCAGCAAAGCGGGTATATTTTCGCCTTCTTATTGGTTTGCAGAAGGTGTTTTCGATTTAACTAAAACGAAACCTGTTCCCAATAATGCCAGGCTTTTTGTTTTGGTAGGAGGAAAGGAAGGGGAAAGCATGGTGCCTCCATTTGAGCGAATGATTTCATTGATCAAAGAGACTGGACATCCGTCTGGAAATTTAAAATATAAGCTGAATCCAGAGGGAGAACACAACGAAAAATTTTGGAGAAGCGAGTTTAAAGATGCTCTTCTTTGGCTCTTTAAAAAGTAAATCGTTTGCAACCTAAACTCTTGATTTTTAATTCAATATTTTGACTCTGGTGTTTGAAAAAATTGATCGAATTTGAGTATTATTAAGTGTTCTTTTAACACAATCCTTTTCGGTTGAGTTTGTGTTTAACAGAATGGAAATGGAGGAGCTTTAGAGCTCCTTTATTTTTATGGTTCCCTGCTTCTTTGCCTATCTTTGCAGCATGTTTTTTATAAAACTCTTTTCACTGTTGCCTTTTTGGTTTCTGTATGGCCTAGGCCGAGTGATCTCCTTCATGCTTTACAGAATAGTGGGCTACAGAAAAGTTGTAGTTAGGCAGAATTTGAAACAGGCTTTCCCCGATGTTTCCGATGATGAACTCAAAAAATATGAGAAAGGATTCTACGTACAATTCACCCAGATTTTTCTGGAATCGATAAAGGCTTACCGGTTTAAAAAGAAGGATTGGGAAAAACGGGTTCCAATTAAGAATCTTCACTTACTCGCAGATCAGATGGAGAAAGGCCAACCTGTTATTGTACTTTCGGGTCATACGGCAAATTGGGAATGGCCAGCTTTTTCAATCGGACAACAATTGGGTTTTCCCCTGGAGTTTCTCTATAAACCAGTAAAAAGCGAAAAGGCTGACCAAGTCATGTTAGCTTTGAGAACCAAGCATGGAGGCACCGCAATTCCAAAGGATTCGGCTTTAAGGCAGATTATTAAGCGAAAAGAAGAACCAAGAGTCATCGGTATTTTGGCCGATCAGTTACCCAGCATGGGAGCCGACAAGTACTGGATTCCGTTCTTAAACAAACCGACAGCTTTTTATACAGGTCCCCAGAAAATAGCTCAAATTGTAAATTATCCGGTGTTTTATAGTGAAACCGAACGCACTTCAGCGGGATATTATCAAATCACTATAAAGCCTGTTACAAAACCACCTTATACTAAAGGCGGGCAAGATATTGTAGAGCAGTTTACGGTGCTGTTAGAAGCGACAATCAGGAAACATCCTTCGGATTATTTGTGGTCGCATAAGCGTTGGAAGTACGATCAAGCGAAAGAAAGCGAAGCGCTTTCTAGAAAATAGAAGAAGTTCAGGGCTCTCAATTGAAAGTCCTGAACTTGACATTTATTCATCTCTGAGTGAATCAACGGGGTTTTGGTAAGCCGCTTTGAGCGATTGAAAGCTGATGGTAGCCAAGGCAATCAATAAGGCTCCAATGCCCGCCATAACGAAAACGGAAATGCTAATTGGGGTTTTATAGGCAAAATCTGAAAGCCATATTTTTACAGCATAATAGGCGATTGGCGAGGCTATCAAAATTGAAATGAAAACCAGTTTTGAGAATTCAGAACTAAAGAGAAAGACAAGGTCTTTGGCGCTTGCTCCTAAAACTTTTCTTACCCCAAGTTCTTTTGTGCGTTGCTCTGCCGAGAAAGCGGCTAATCCAAACAAGCCTAAACAAGCAATTGAAAGTGCCATTATGGTGAAAATATTCAGCACTTTACCCATTCTTTGCTCAGTTCTAAAGCTGCTCTCAAATTCTTGATCTAAGAAGCTGTATTCAAAAGGAACTCCCGCCTGTATTTCATGAAGTGTTTGCTCTACTTGTTCTATCACTGCGTTAAGCTCTCCTGCGTTTTGAACTACTTTTGGGTTCAGACGCGCAGAAACGAAGCGCGTTCCCATATTGAACATTTTATCGTTGTCTCTATGGGCGAACATCAAGGGCTGAATGTCCAATTTCAACGTGTTATAATTGAAGTCTTCAACCACCCCGATGATCTCGAATTTATCTGTTTCTGATCCAGGAAAGGTCACGTGTTTGCCTAATGGGCTATTTTCGTTGTATTGATCTGGCGTTCCGTAGCCCAAAGCTTTTACTGCTGAAGTGTTCAGTACAATCGCATATTTGTCGCTGGTGCGGGTGTCCTCGAAATTACGGCCTAAGATGAATTTAGGAGCCAGCATTTCAATATAATCTTCGTCAACAATAAGTCTGTTCAAAGTCAATGGCTGATTTTCTGGGCCTTCAGCTTTGTATTTGTCTTCATTGAAAATATTGGGTGGAATAAGATCAGAAAAACCAACATTCATAAATGCAGGGTTCGTTGCCAATCTATTTTGGAAAGATTCAATCTCTGATTTGTCCATCTGTTCCAAACCTTCAATTTGTAAGATGTTTTCTTGGTCGAAACCGAGGTTGTAATTGGCAGTGTATTTCAATTGCTTCTGAACAAAGAAAGTGCTAATGATTAAGGCAATTGAAATTGTAAATTGAAAAACCACTAAAGTGTTTCGAATTCCTTTGCCCTTAAACCCGCTGTTCATTTTACCTTTCAAAATATGAATTGGTTGAAAAGAAGACAGATAGAAAGCTGGGTAACTACCCGCTATAACGCCCAGTGCTAAAATAAAAATAGCAGTAGCAGCTAAGAACAATGGCGAAAGCTGACTTTGGATGGAAAGTGATTTGTTGGCAATCGCATTAAACGAGCCCATAAATATTTCGCTGATCACCATGGCGATTACCGTGCTCACGGCAACAAAAAGTACAAACTCAAAAATGAACTGACTTACCAATGAATTTTTTCTGGAACCCAACACTTTGCGAACCCCAACTTCTTTAGCTCGGTTAGCCGAACGTGCTGTGGATAGATTCATAAAGTTGATGCACGAAAGAATTAGCACGAATAAGGCAATGGCAGAGAAAATCTGAACATACACAATGCTCCCAGAAGGGCCAATTCGATTGCCGCTGGCAGTTGAATGCAAATATGCATCGGTAATCGGCTGCATAATCAACGACCATTTTTTTCCTTCAGGAACAAACTCATCATAAGATTCTCCAAAAGCTCTTTCTACTGCAATCGCGCCCCATTTTGGAGGAATTGCCTGCAGCTTTTCTTCTAGTTTAGCAATGTCTGCTCCGGGAGCTACTTTCACATAGGTTACGTAGGTTGTCCAAACCCATTGCCATTCTCTGGCTTTTATATGTCGATAAGTGCTCATGGAAGTGAGCATGTCAAATTGAATGTGAGAGTTGTTGGGAATGTTTTTGAGTACGCCTGTAACCTTAAAGTTGCCAGCATTCTGGCCTTGGCGAATTTCTAGGACTTTGCCTAAAGCATCTTCATTACCAAAGTATTTCTGAGCCGTATTTTCTGTTATGATAACACTCAAAGGTTCCTTTAAGGCCGTTTCAGGGTCGCCTTCTAAAAATGGAAAAGTGAAAAGTTTGAAGAGGTTTTCTTCGGCTACAAATGCTCTTTTTTCCTGAAATGAAATTTGCTCAGCGTTTTTAGGATTATAGGTTACGATTTGCAGTCCCGGATCATGAATGCGAGTCACTTCTTCAAATTCGGGAATGTCTTGCCTTAAAGCCACGGCCACACCTGGCCCGGTAGAAGAGAATTGATCATCCCAATCGCCCCAAATCATTGGCTGGTTAATGCGGTAAACCAAGTCGGCATCTTTATGAAATTTGTCGTATGAAGTTTCGTCTAGCACATAAAGAGAAATTAGCAAAAATGCGCTGATTCCAATAGAAAGGCCCAGTATGTTGAGTATGGAGAATTGTTTGTTGCGAAGGGCATTTCGCCAGGCGATTACGAACATGTTTCGGAGCATAATGGATTCAATTTAGTGAATGTTGTGGCAATAAAGCCAAATAGAATGCCAAAGGTTAATGCTCTGTAAAGGCGTATTTTTGAGGTTTTTAGGTGAGTGATTTTAATGATTTCGTTCTATAAAGGACGTTGCTGTTCGCTGACGGACGACAGAGCTCAAGCTTAAAATATTTCTAAACAAATGAAATCAGTCTAAACTCATTGTGGCATTATAATGAAATGGGAAAAAGGAATTGAATCAGGATGGGTTTTGAACAATTCCTTTTCAAACATAAAATTAGATATGAGCAAATAGCGGGTTCCGTGCTTATTTAAGATGCTTCTTTAGCTTTTTAGAAAGTGTATTTCCTCCTGAACCAAACCAGGTTTCAAGCACTTTTCCTTCTGGTGATATCAAGAAGTGGAGGGGCCAACCTTCAACGTTATAAAGCTCAAATATTTCCTTTTTATTCATCCCCGCCCAAAGTACTGGCCATTCAAGTTTTATATCTCTGGCTTTTGCAATTTTATTCCAAGTGTCGATTGCGCTATCTTCATTATAAGTCAAAATTTGAAGGTTGTTATACTTTTGAGCCTCTTCAACCATATCAGGATAGCCAGACCAGCAAGGCCCACAGTTTGTTGCAGCGAAGTCTAAGAGTAAATACTTGCCTCTATAATCTTTGGTACTGAATGAATTTTGCTCTGCATCTTCTGCGGTAAAGTCATAAATAGCTGAGCCTTTAACCACTTTGGGGATATCATAAGTGTCGATCCTGGCTTTCAAGTCAGCCAATAGATTTTGATTTTTAGGAGCTGTTGCATCGTAGACTTTTAATAGATCTTCTTTGGTCATGTCTTCAAAAATGAATTTCGAATTCATCACATCGAGCGCAACAGGACTGTCTTTGTATTTCAGAAAGTTATCAATGAATTCTTTTTTAGAAGAAGTGTAATTCACCGCTTGATATACTTGGTGACTGGTTGAGCCTTTAACTTCTATGCTATTCGGAAAACCTTCAGAGAAAATGCTTACTTCGGTGGCTAAAGGCTCTATATAGAAGCCAGCATATCTGCCATCTTCTTTTAATATCATGCCCATCATGGGCTGTTCAATCAATAATAGGGTGTCTATTAAGGTTTCTCCATTTGCAGAAGATTTTAGTGTTTGTCCGTTTAGAATTACTTTGAGTTTGTGCTGGTCTCCAAAACCATGTTGCTTAATTATAACTTGTGATTGAGCGACCGAGGAAGATGGGAATAAAAAAAGGAGAATAAGGGTTGAAAAATATTTAAGCATGACTTTTGAATTTTTGTAAGAACTAATATCAGAATCGATTATGATATATATGATGTCATTTGTGGCTCATACGTTGCTTTGCACCTGTATTTAGATTTTTCCAAAGAAAAACCCCAGCCTTTTGAGCCGGGGTTCTGTATGTTTTTATGTTTGAAAATTTACTTTCCTAAAAGCTCTGTGCTTCTCTTAATAAAGTCAGTTAGGTCTTTTCCTTCTAACAAACCTTGAGATAGCAAGGCCAAGTCGAATGCTTGTTTAGCCAAACCTTCTTTAGCTTCATCGGCATCGGCTTTAAGTACTTTGTCTACCAATGGGTGATTTCCGTTTACGGTAACATTGTAGCTGTCGGGCATGCTGCCAAACATGTTAAATCCACCACCGCCTGTAGCCTGCATATCCTTCATTCTTCGCATGAATTCAGGCATGGTTACCGAAACAGGGGCATCGCTTGGAGACAATGGCTCCACGGCAACCGTGAAATTTGGATTGCTGATGGCCTTTTCAAAAACACCTTTAACGCTTTCTTTTTGCTCGTCAGAAATCACCAATTCACGCTTCTCATCTTTATCAACCAACTTGTCAATATTGTCGGCATCTACACGCTTGATTTGGGTGTTTTCCAACTTAGTCTCCATATGGTTAATGAAGTGGCTGTCGATAGGTGTGTCGAAAACCAAAACATCGTAACCTTTGTCGTTTGCTGCGCTAATGAAAGCGTCTTGCTTGGCTAGGTTACTTGCGTACAACCAAATTTTGTTTTTGTCCTTATCAGTTTGGTTAGCGGCAATGTGCTCACCATATTCTTTCAAGGTAAAGCATTTGCCTTGCGTGTTTTTAACAAGTGCAAAATCCACTGCTTTTTCGTAGAACTTCTCTTCTGAAATCATTCCATACTTCACGAACAATCCGATATCATCCCATTTCAACTCGTAAGATTCGCGTTCTTTTTTGAAGAGCTCGCCCAGCTTGTCGGCTACTTTTTTAGTAATGTAAGTGTTGATCTTCTTCACATTTCCGTCAGATTGTAAGTAGCTACGCGAAACGTTCAAAGGAATGTCTGGCGAATCAATAACGCCATGTAATAGCATTAAGAATTCAGGAACTACATCTTTTACCTCATCGGTAATGAAAACCTGACGAGAGTATAATTGAATTTTGTTCTTCTGGAATTCGAACTCATTTTTCACTTTAGGGAAGTATAAAATCCCGGTAAGTTCAAATGGGTAATCCACGTTCAGGTGAATCCAGAACAATGGATCTTCAGAGAATGGATAAAGCTCTTTGTAGAATTTCAGGTAATCTTCATCAGTTAAATCACTTGGGGATTTGGTCCAAAGAGGAATGGTATTGTTAATGATGTTGTCAACCTTAACCGTTTTCCATTTTTTCTTGCCGTCTTTGTCTTCACCATCTTCTACCGACTGTTCTTTCTGTCCGAATTGAACTTCGATCGGTAAAAACTTAGCGTATTTATCGAGAACATTTTGAATTCTAGATTCTTGTAAAAATTCTTCTGAATCTTTATTTACATGAAGCGTAATGGTTGTTCCGCGTTCTTTTCTCTTGCCTTCTTTAATCTCAAATTCAGTAGAACCGTCACAAATCCACATGGCAGGTTCTGCACCTTCCTGATAAGAAAGTGAGTTGATTTCAACTTTGTCGGCAACCATAAAGGCCGAATAGAAACCTAAACCGAACTTACCAATGATTTCTTTGGCGTCTCCGGCATCTTTGAATTTTTCAACAAACTCGGTTGCGCCTGAAAACGCGATTTGATTAATGTATTTTTTGATTTCCTCCGCTGTCATACCGATACCTCGGTCGCTAACAGTGATGGTTTTCTTTTTTTCGTTTACACTTACTTCAACCCTAAGCTGGCCTAAGTCACCTTTGTATTCGCCCAATGCCGCCAAGCGTTTGATTTTCTGACTGGCATCAACAGCGTTTGAAACTAGCTCTCTTAAAAAGATTTCGTGATCTGAATAGAGGAACTTCTTGATTATGGGGAAGATATTTTCGGTGTGAATCGAAATGGTACCTTTTTCTTGCATGGCTATTTGTCAGTTTTTTTAATCCGAAGCCTAAAAAACAAATGCCATACCAAGGGAATAAGCGTGACAGGCTGGCAGCTTTCACGTTTGAATGCCGAATGAGTTCATCATAAGGTTAAAAAAAGTGAAGAGATTGGATTGATGATTATTGTTGAATATCATTGTGTCAATTGAATCTCCGAATTGTTATGAAAATATTTTTTAAGAAAGCTGTGCTTTTTGCTGTCACAGTTTTCTCTATGGCTTCATGTTCTTCTAAAAACTCTGAAAATGGTAAGGTAGAAGCAGATGCTTTTAAAGATTATCATATCGATTTAGCATCAGACTTGACGCCTCTGGGAGATTTTTTGGATGATGTTGAGATAACTGTGCTAGAAGAAACACCCAAGTCTTTATTTGGCTACATCCATCGTTTTGCGGTAGCTGATGATGGCTATTTTGTGGTGTCTAGTGAAAGAAAAAGTGTGATCAGGTTTGATAAAGAAGGAAGGTACGTTTCAAGCTTTGAACATAAAGGAGCCGGCCCGGAGGAGTATGAAATAGTTGACGATATTTTATTGAAAGAAGATCAATTGCTGTTGTTGGATTCAAAACGTAGAAGGGTTACCAAGTGGACAAAACAGGGAGAATTTAGCGGTTATCAGAAATTAAACTTTGAAGCCACTCACTTACAGTCCTTTTCTGATGTTTACCTTTTCGATAACAATTATAAACTGGTAGAAGATAGCATTTTCGCTAATGTAGTGGTGGCAGATAAAGAGTTTAAAACGGAAAAGGCACTTATTCCATTTTCTAAATCCAGAAATCTATTGATTGAAAATGATGTTGTTTTTCAAAAAGTGGGAGAAAACATTCATTATCGGCCGGCTTATGACGATACGATGTTTCAGATTTCACCTGACTTTTCTATCAAACCAATTTATCACTTTGATTTTGGTGATTATTGGAAGTATGAAGGGAATGCTCTGACCGATGAAGGTATGTTTGACGTGTATGATAACCTCAATGAAGAGCAAGAGGCCATGATTTTCTTTAATATGATTGAAAATGAGCACTTGATCATGGGCTCCGCGGTTTTGCTCCCTTCTCAGAGAGCGGTAGGGGTTTTGATCAACAAATCTTCTGACCATATATCATATCTGGACTTTCAATTGGGTGATGATGTCGGGGACTGCATTACACTTGAAAAGGTTATCGGAGACAGAATTTATAGCCAAGTAACCTATGCTCAATTAGAAAGGCTCATGTCTGACTTCCCAAATCTAAAAATTTCATTAAAAGGAGTGAATACTTTAGAAGAGGCTTTGAGTTCTGAAAACCCAATGGTTTTTTCGTTTAAGATTAAGAATTAGATATAGCTTCTTTATTAAAGGTCCTTCTTGTGGGCATTTTTGAATCAATATTTAGATGAAGTGAACCCCGTTCTAATTATTTTCAAATTGAATAAGGACATATAAAAAGGCTGCTTCAAATTTTGAAACAGCCTTCTATAATATTCTGAATATTGTTAGTCTTAAATATGCAGAGCTCTATTGTCTGTAGCAGCTAAACAAGCTTCTTTAAAAGCTTCAGTATAGGTTGGGTGCGCGTGCGACATTCTAGCCACATCTTCAGCACTTGCTCTATACTCCATAGCTACAACCGCTTCTGCAATCATATCCGCAGTTCTAGGGCCAATCATATGCACACCAAGAATCTCATCCGTATTCTTATCGGCTAAAACTTTAACCACTCCGTCAGTGTCCATAGAAGCTCTTGCGCGTCCCGATGCTTTGAATGGGAAAGAACCTGTTTTGTAGGCAATGCCTTTTTCCTTCAATTGTTCTTCGGTATAGCCAACAGCAGCCACTTCAGGCCAAGTATACACTACGCCAGGAATAAGGTTGTAATTGATGTGAGGTTTTTGTCCCAGGATGGTTTCTGCCACAAATACGCCTTCTTCTTCCGCCTTATGCGCTAGCATTGCGCCTTTGATTACATCACCAATCGCGTAAATGTTATCAACAGAAGTTTTTAAGTGAGCGTCAACCTCAATTCTGCCTCGGTCGTCAGTTTTAAGGCCCACGTTTTCTAAGCCTAGCCCGTCCGTATATGGCTTTCTTCCGATAGAAACCAAGCAGTAATCTGCTTTAAGTTCAACAGTTTCGCCTTTTTTGCTTTCAGCTTTAACCGTTACGGTTTTTGCTGTGCTTTTTACTTCAGTTACTTTGTGGCCTAGGTAGAAGTTGAAGCCTAGTTTCTTCAAAGATTTTTTCAATTCGCGGCCCATGGTTTTGTCCATAGAAGGAATGATGTCGTCCATGAACTCAACAACAGAAACTTCAGCGCCTAGTCTTGCATAAACAGATCCAAGCTCCATTCCGATTACACCACCACCAATTACGATCATGTGTTTTGGAATTTCTTTCAGTTCCAAAGCTTCGGTAGAAGTGATTACGCGTTTTTTATCAATTTCAATGAAAGGAAGAGATGCCGGTTTTGAACCTGTAGCAATAATTACCTTGTCGGTTTCAATTTGGGTTTCTTTGCCTTCTTTATCAGTGATTTTGATGTTGTTTTTGTCTATGAAAGAACCAACGCCCGTGTGAACGTCAATCTTGTTTTTCTTCATTAAGAAGGCGATACCGTTCACGTTATCACTCACAACGCCACGTTTGCGCTCAATCATTTGCTCAAGGTTCACCTTCAAATTGTCTAGCTCAATACCATGAGTTTTGAAAGTGTGGGCAGCATTATGATAGTGTTCGGAAGAATCTAACAAGGCTTTGGAAGGAATACACCCAACGTTTAAACAGGTGCCTCCTAATGTATCGTATTTTTCAATGATGGCCGTTTTCATGCCCAATTGAGCACAACGAATAGCGGCTACATAGCCACCAGGTCCAGAACCAATCACTGTTACATCGTATTTCATTTTCTTGTATTTAGTAGTGAATACCTAGTATTGAGATTAAACTCCAAGCAATAATCTTGTTGGGTCTTCAAGCAATTCTTTCACCCTTACCAAGAAGCTTACAAACTCACGGCCATCAATAATTCTGTGGTCATAAGAAAGGGCTACATACATGATAGGAAGAATTTTCACTTCTCCGTTTACCGCCATCGGACGCTCAACAATGTTGTGCATACCCAAAATAGCAGACTGAGGAGCATTGATAATTGGTGTAGAAAGCATAGAACCGAAAATACCTCCATTTGTAATGGTGAAGGTTCCACCGGTCATTTCTTCAATAGTAAGTTTACCATCACGAGCTTTAGTGGCTAGTCTAATCACTTCTTTCTCGATTTGATCGAAAGACATGCTTTCCGCATTTCTAATTACAGGAACCATCAAGCCTTTTGGCGCTGAAACCGCAATAGAAACATCAGCATAATCATGATAAACGATTTCGTTTCCATCAATTTGAGCGTTTACAGCAGGCCAATCTTTCAAAGCCATTGTGACAGCCTTGGTGAAGAATGACATAAAGCCAAGGTTCACTTCATATTTCTCCTTGAATTTCTCTTTGTATTGCTTTCTAAGATCCATGATTGGCTTCATGTTCACCTCATTAAAGGTGGTCAACATGGCGGTTTCATTTTTCACAGAAACCAATCTACGCGCTACGGTTTTTCTTAATGAAGACATGCGCTCTCTGCTTTCTTCTCTGCTACCAGGAACAGAAGGAGCAGGCGCTGAAGCAGTTTCTTTTTTCTCAGGTGCTGCGGCCGGCTTAGCTGCAGGTTTCTGCGCTTTTTCAGCATCTTCTTTTGTAATTCTTCCGTCAACGCCAGTGCCTTTTACTGAATTAGCATCAATGCCTTTTTCTGCAAGAATTTTAGCAGCAGCGGGCGAAGCGTGTCCAGTAGCGTAGCTTTCATTTTGAGAAGAAGAAGTTGAAGCTGATTCAGTTGCTTCAGAAGAGCTACTTGAAGGCTGAGGAGCACCACCTTCGGTAACTTCGATTTTACAAATCATAGCACCAATTTCGATGGTATCGCCTTCTTGAGCCACAATTCTTAATATTCCAGAAGCTTCTGCAGGTAATTCAAAAGTTGCTTTATCAGAATCAACCTCAGCAATAATTTCGTCAAGCTCTACATAATCTCCATCCTCTTTCAGCCAGCTAGAAATGGTCACCTCAGTGATGGATTCGCCCACAGTTGGAACGATCATTTCTTTTACTTCGCCAGTCGATTTTGGTTCGTTGCTGCTAGGTTTTTCTTCTTTAGTTTCTTTTGGAGCGGGAGTAGCCTCTTTTTCTTCTTTAGAAGAGCTGCTTCCTGCCGCATCGGTATCAATCTCGCAAATCACTGCACCAATTTCCAAGGTGTCTCCCTCGTTGGCAATGATGTGGATTTTTCCGCCTGCTTCAGCGTTTAGTTCAAAGGTAGCCTTGTCTGATTCGAGCTCACAAATGACCTCGTCCATTTCTACCGTATCACCTTCTTTTTTGAACCATTGGGCAATTGTTACTTCAGTAATTGATTCACCAACGGTAGGAACTTTGATTTCCAAACTCATGATTTTTTGATTTTATGCGAAAGCTTGATCGACTAATTTCTCTTGTTCTGCAGCGTGTACTTTGGCGTAGCCCGTAGCTGGTGAAGCACTCGCTTTTCTTGATATTAATTTCAGGTTGTCATGTTTGAAAACCCTCAAAATGTAGGTCCAGTAACCCATGTTTTCTGGCTCTTCTTGCACCCAAATGATTTCAGCATTTTTGTACTGAGCAAGAATTTCTTTCATCTGATTTTCTGGGAACGGATGAAGTTGTTCCAGCCTGATGATCGCCACATCTTTACGCTTGTCTTTTTCTTGTCTTTCCAGAAGATCGTAATAAACCTTGCCTGAACACAACAATACTCTTTTTACCGATTTGGCCGTAGCATAGCTGTCTCCGATAATTTCTTGGAATCTACCAGAAGTAAACTCATCGATCGAAGAAACTACTTTAGGGTGGCGCAGCAACGATTTAGGAGACATATTCACCAAAGGCTTTCTGAATTCCCAAGTCATTTGTCTTCTAAGTGCGTGGAAAAGGTTAGCTGGGGTGGTGATGTTAGAAACCACCATATTGTATTCAGCACAAAGCTGAAGGTATCTTTCTGGGCGAGCGTTTGAGTGCTCTGGGCCTTGGCCTTCGTAACCGTGAGGTAAAAGAAGAACTAGGCCATTCATACGCTGCCATTTTGTTTCAGAACAAGAAAGGAACTGGTCAACCATAACTTGAGCGCCATTGGCGAAGTCTCCGAACTGAGCTTCCCAAATGGTTAATGCGTTAGGATTTGCCATGGCATAACCAAATTCGAAGCCCATTACGCCAAACTCTGAAAGTAGGGAATTGTAAATTTCGAATCGGTTAGGAGCTCCTTCTACGTGGTTCAAGCTATTGTATGCTTCGTTTGTGTTGGCATCGTGCAACACAGCATGACGGTGAGAGAATGTTCCTCTTTGAACGTCTTGACCAGTAAGTCTTACTTTTTTGCCATCCAATAACAATGAACCATAAGCCAACAATTCTCCACCAGCCCAGTTCAAAGACTTCTCTTTAAAGAACATGTCTTTACGCTGTTTCAGCTGCTTCTCGATTTGCTTGATTGGCTTGAAACCTTTTGGGATTTCGGTAAGTGCCTTAGCGACTTTTTCAATGCTGCTTTGGCTAATTCCTGTTTCAGGAGATTTGTCAAAATCTTGAGGCGTTGATCTGCGAAGGTTTCTCCATTCTTCTTCCAAAGGCTGATAAACGTAAGGCAATGGCTTTTGCTTCACCATATTCAAACGGTCTTGAAGCAAACTGCGGAATTCTTTGTCCATATTTTTGGCCAAAGCGGCTTCCACTTCACCTTTTTCTATCAGTTGTTTATTGTATACTTCCCTTGGGTTAGGGTGTTTTGAAATCTTATTGTAAAGCGATGGTTGAGTAAATTTTGGTTCATCACTTTCATTGTGTCCATGGCGTCTGTAACAAACCATGTCTACAAAAATATCGTCACCAAATTTCTGACGGTACTCTGTCGCGAACTGCACACAGAAAACTACAGCTTCAGGATCGTCTCCATTTACGTGAAGCACAGGAGCATCGATCATTTTGGCAACGTCAGTACAGTAGATTGCTGAACGGGCATCGTCAAAATCAGTAGTGAAACCAACTTGGTTGTTGATTACAAAGTGGATAGTTCCACCCGTTTTGTAACCTTCAAGCTGGCTCATTTGAACCACTTCGTAAACAATACCTTGACCTGCTACAGCTGCATCGCCATGAATCAAAATAGGCAGAACCTTAGAACGGTCTCTGTTGTATTCTTCATCGCCTTTGGCTCTTACAAAACCTTCGACTACAGGATTTACTGCCTCTAGGTGAGAAGGGTTTGGCGCAAGCTTAAGCTCTACGGTTTTGTTATTCGTAGCGGTAACTTGGCTAGAAAAGCCCATGTGGTATTTAACGTCACCATCGCCCATAGTAAGGTCAGGAGTGGCGTTACCTTCAAATTCATTGAAGATTTGCTCGTAAGTTTTACCCATGATGTTGGCTAAAACGTTCAAGCGGCCACGGTGAGCCATACCAATCATTACTTCTTCTACACCCAATTCTGCCCCCTTATTAATGATAGCATCAAGGGCAGCAATGGTAGTTTCTCCACCTTCTAGTGAGAATCTCTTTTGGCCCAAATACTTGGTGTGAAGGAAGTTTTCGAATACAACCGCTTCATTGAGCTTGCTCAGAATTCTCTTGCGTTGCTCATGAGATGGGTTGAAAGAAAGCGCATCCTTTTCGATTTTTTCGCGAAGCCATTTTAGTTTCTCTGGATCGCGAACCGACATATATTCAAAACCAACAGTGCCTTCGTAAATGTATTTAAGGCTCTCAATGATTTTTCTCAATGTAGCTTTGCCAATGCCTATTTCTTCTCCAGAAATAAACTGCGTGTCTAAATCGGCATCGCTAAGACCAAAATCCTCAAGATCCAGAATTGGTTTTCTGTCCTTTCTTTCTCTTACAGGGTTGGTTTTAGATCTTAAATGAGCCCTTGTTCTGTAGGCGTGAATCAGGTTTCTAACTCTTACTTCCTTCTCAGAAACAGGAGCATTGTCGCCTGACGTTGAAGTTGAAACGGCAGGAGCTTGTCCATTCGGAAGCATAGGGAAATCCACTTGCGCGAATTCAAATCCTTCGAAAAACTTCTTCCAACTTTCGTCTACATTATTGGGATCTTGTTTGAATTGCTCGTAGAGCGATTCTATTGCCTTGGGGTCGGCATTGCTGATATACGAATATTTGTCCATCTGTAGGTGTAATTACCTCTTGTTACGTCAAAGGTATGGTATTAGTTTAGGTATTAAAAACCGTATATGCGGTTTATGGATTTCTTTATATTGGCTGTTGAATCGAAATCTTTTAATCTTCAGCTATACTACTGAACAGGGCTGTTTGATAAAAGGTTGTCTTTAAATTTCGTTTTAAAGTTCTATCCTAATTAAGGGGCTTAAAAAGCTTGTTTCTGGTTAATAATTGTCGTTTAAGCTGAGAGGGTTCTGAATTTTACAATTTGAAATGGAAAAGGTTGGTGGTCAATTCACACTTTTTTCAGTGAGCCAATCAATCGAAAGTCTTCTTGGTCTGATAGTTATCTATATTTTCTCATCTCAAATAATTCTTGTAAAGTTCTTTTCTAAGAATATTCAATTATCTTTGCAGTCCTTTTTCGAGACGTGATCTTGAGAAAGTAGGGGACGTGATCCCCATTTAACCATATAATTTAAAATGGCAGTAAAAATCAGATTGGCCAGAAGAGGCCGCAAAAAACAAGCAATCTACGATGTAGTTGTTGCTGATGCTAGAGCACCACGTGATGGTCGCTTTATTGAAAAAATCGGTACTTATAACCCAAATACCGACCCTGCAACTATCAATATTGATAATGACAAGGCGTTCCAGTGGGTTATGAATGGTGCACAACCTACCGATACTGTAAAAGCAATGCTTTCTTACAGAGGTGTACTTTTGAGAAAACACCTTCAAATTGGTGTTGTTAAAGGTGCTTTAACGCAAGAAGAAGCAGATGCTAAATTTGAAGCTTGGTTGTCTGATAAAGATGCTAAGATTTCAGGTAAGGTAGAAAACCTTGCTAAAGCCAAAGAAGATGCTAAAAAGGCTAAACTTGAGGCTGAAGCTAAAGTTAGCGCTGCAAGAGCAGAAGCTCTAGCTGCTAAGAAAGCTGAAGAAGAAGCTGCAAATGCTCCTGATGAAGAAGCATCAGAAGATGCTGAAGGTGCAGAAGAGGCAGGTGAAGAAAAAAGCGAAGATTAATTAATTGCTGACATGACGGTTAATGAATGTTACCAGCTTGGGTATATCGTTAAGCCGCATGGTCTAAAAGGGGAGGTTCAAGTTCTTTTGGACGTTGACTACCCTGAAGCATATCAAGAATTGGAATCAGTTTTTGTTCTTAATGGACAACAACTGGTTCCTTTTTTTATTGATTCGCTTTCTCTTAATGGCCAAAAGGCAATTTTCGGTTTTGAAGATATTGACAGCGTAGATGCTGCATTGGCGCTGAAAGGCTGCGGTTTGTACCTTCCTTTGGAAGCCTTACCTGAATTGGACGGTAATGACTTCTATTTTCATGAGTTGGTTGAGTTTACTTTGTTTGATGAAACTGCTCAACAGGAAGTGGGTGTGGTGGAAAATGTTTTTGATGCCGGAAGTCAAATTCTTCTTTCCGTTAAGCACACTTCGGGCAAAGAAGTGCTAATTCCGCTTTCCGATGAACTTGTTGAAAAGATTAATCGGGAAGAAAAGGTTTTGCATATGGCTGTGCCAGAAGGGCTGATAGATATTTATTTGAACGACTAGCTTCATGAGGATTGACATCATAACATTATTGCCGCGACTGCTCGAAAGTCCTTTTTCTCACTCCATTTTAAAAAGAGCGCAGGAAAAAGAGTTAGTAGAAGTAGTTGTGCATGATTTGCGCGAATTTGCCACCAATAAGCAAAAGCAGTTAGATGACTATGCGTACGGTGGAGGTGCAGGTATGGTTATGATGATTGAGCCCATCGATCTCTGTATTTCTAAACTGAGATCTGAGCGCGATTACGATGAAGTTATTTATATAACTCCTGACGGAGAGCAGCTAAGGCAAGGGATTGCCAATGAACTTTCCCTTAAAGGAAATCTGATTATTCTTTGTGGGCATTATAAAGGTGTGGACGAACGTGTTCGTCAGGCCTTCATAACTCGGGAAATCAGCATTGGTGATTACGTGTTGTCTGGTGGCGAATTGGCTGCTGCAGTATTGGCAGATTCCATAATTCGTCTATTACCAGGTGTGCTTTCTGACGAAACTTCTGCGTTGACCGATTCTTTTCAAGATAATTTATTGGCTCCGCCAGTTTATACTCGGCCTGCTGACTATAAAGGTATGAAAGTGCCAGATGTGCTTTTATCGGGCCATCAGGCCAAGATTGACGAGTGGAGACATGAGCAGTCGGTGAAAAGAACAGAAGAAAGAAGGCCAGATTTATTAAAAGACTGAAAAAATATTGACAGTCTGCTTTTTAGCAAAAAAATATTCCCCTATATTTGCAGTCCGATTTTAGACAAGGCTGTTAGAGATAGAAATCATGAGCGATCTTATCAAATTTATAGAGCAAGAGAACAACGAAATCAGAGCTTCACTTCCTGATTTCAACCCTGGTGATACAGTGAACGTTCACGTAAAGATCAAGGAAGGTAACAAGGAGAGAATCCAGCAATTCCAAGGCACTGTGATTCAGAGAAAAAACACAGGCACCAACGGGGAAACTTTCGCTGTAAGAAAAGTCTCTAATGGTGTTGGCGTTGAACGTATTTTTCCAATCCTTTCTCCAAATATCGAGAAAATCGAAGTTTTGAGAAAAGGTAAGGTAAGAAGAGCTAAATTGTTCTACTTAAGAGGTAGACAAGGTAAGGCTGCAAGAATTAAAGAGAAATTGGCGAGATAATCGTACAATAAAAGAATTCAAAACCTCCCTTGGGAGGTTTTTTTTTGCTTCAAGGTTTTTGGTCGTGCCATAATGTCACGCTTTTAATTGAGGCTCGTTTATTGTTCTTTTGCGCACGTTAAAATAGAACTGTGATTAACTTTCATAAATATCAAGGAACCGGTAACGACTTTGTAATGGTCGATAACCGAAGCCTGATCTTTCCTAAGGAAGACCTTTCTAATATCACTAAACTGTGTGATCGTAAATTTGGGATTGGTGCCGATGGTGTAATCCTGATTGAGAATCATCCAGATTTCGATTTTGAAATGATCTATTATAATCCTGATGGATCTCAAAGCCTTTGCGGTAACGGCAGCCGATGCGCAGTTATGTTTGCAAGCAGCTTGGGCATTATTGGCAATTCCACCACTTTTTTGGCCATTGACGGAAAACACGAAGCTCAAATTGAAGGTGAAGAGGTACATTTACTCATGAATGATGTGAAGGGATTTGAGCAGATTGGAGATGACTTTTTAATCGATACCGGTTCGCCACATTATATTAAGTATGTGAGTTCTACTGCAGATACTGATGTAGTAAGTGAAGGCAGAAAAGTTCGGTATTCAGAGCGGTTTCAAGAAAAGGGAGTGAATGTCAATTTTCTTGAAAAAATCTCCGATCAGGATTTATCCATTAGAACTTATGAACGAGGAGTTGAGAACGAAACCCTTTCTTGTGGTACAGGTTGTACAGCTGCGGCCTTATCACTTTCCTTATTAGGAGGAAAGAGTCCAGTGGCTCTCAAAGCAATGGGAGGAAACTTAAGAGTTTCGTTCGAAAAAGAAGGAGCAGGTTTCAAGAATATTTATTTGATTGGGCCAGCCAAGAAAGTATTTGAAGGAAGGGTAGAGTTGTGAATATAATTTCCACAGAAGTTCAATTTTAATACTCAAGAAATTAACTTTAAACCATATTAAAAGAACAGTATGAGTTTTCTTACAAAGGGGTTAGCAAAGATTTTTGGATCGAAGTCAGATAGGGACATTAAAGAGGTAATGCCTTATGTAGATAAGATCAACCAGATTTATGCTGGAATGAGCGGAATCAGTGATGATGAATTACGCGGAAAAACCCAGGAGATTAAAAATAAGATTAAGGATTTCCTTAAAGATATAGATCAGGAACTTGAAGGCCTTCACAAGCAAATCGAAGATGAGCCAAATATGGACATCTCTCAGAAAGAATCAATTTTCGATCAAATCGATAAGCTAGAAGAGAAACGCAATGAAGAACTTGAAAAGGTTTTGATGGACGTTCTGCCAGATGCTTTTGCGGTAGTGAAAGAAACGGCAAGAAGGCTGAAGGAAAACAAGAAATTAGAGGTTACAGCTACCATCCTAGATAAACAAATTGCTGCTAAAGGAAAGCATGTTGAAATTCAAGGTGAGAAGGCGATTTGGCATAACAAATGGATGGCTGCAGGTACCGAGGTTACTTGGGAAATGCTTCACTACGATGTGCAGTTGATTGGTGGAATTGTTCTTCACCAAGGTAAAATTGCCGAGATGGCAACGGGTGAAGGTAAAACCTTAGTTGCTACCCTACCAGCTTACCTAAATGCTTTGGCTGAGCGTGGTGTACACGTAGTAACCGTAAATGATTATCTAGCGAAGCGTGACTTAGAGTGGATGGCACCTTTATTCCAGTTCCATGGAATTACCATCGACTGTGTTGATAAGCACCAACCCAATTCTGAAGAAAGAAGACAAGCTTACCAAGCAGATATTACTTACGGAACCAACAACGAATTTGGCTTTGATTATCTGCGTGATAACATGGCTAGAGAAGAGAAGGAATTGGTTCAGCGCAAGCATCATTACGCTATGGTGGATGAGGTTGACTCCGTTTTGATTGATGAAGCTCGTACTCCGTTGATTATTTCTGGCCCTGTGCCAAAAGGGGATGAGCACGAATTCTACGATTTAAAACCTCGTATTTCTAAGCTGGTAGATGCACAAAGAAAACTTTGTTCTCAATATCTGAATGATGCAAAAAGGCTTCTGAAAGAAGGTAATGAAGATGAGGGAGGCCTTGCTCTTTTCAGAGCGTACCGCGGTTTGCCAAAGTATAAGCCTTTGATCAAGTTCTTGAGTGAAACGGGAATGAAAATCGTTTTGCAAAAAACTGAGAACTTCTATTTGGCCGATAATCAAAAGAACTTACCAAAAGCAGATGAGCCTCTTTTCTTTACCATTGATGAGAAGAGTAATGCGGTAAACCTTACTGAAAACGGAACAGATTTAATTACTGGAGAAGGGGAAGATCCTAATTTCTTTATACTTACTGATATCGGAGATGTTGTGGCTCGCTTAGAGAAAGACGACACTTTGGAAGAAGATGAAAAGCTAAAACAGAAAGAGGAAGCAATTCAAGATTATTCTGTAAAAGCTCAGCGTATTCATACGGTTAACCAGTTGTTGAAAGCTTATACCATGTTCGAAAAGGACACTGAGTATATTCTTGATGCTGGCAAGGTAAAAATCGTTGATGAGCAAACCGGTCGTGTGATGGAAGGCAGAAGATATTCTGACGGACTTCACCAAGCAATTGAAGCGAAGGAAAACGTAAAAGTTGAAGACGCAACTCAAACCTACGCTACCATTACCCTCCAGAACTATTTCCGTATGTACCACAAGCTTGCTGGTATGACGGGTACTGCAGAAACCGAAGCAGGTGAGTTCTGGGAAATTTACGAATTAGATACTGTGGTTATACCAACCAATCGTCATATTCAAAGAGACGACAGGGAGGATAAAGTTTATAAAACGGTTCGTGAAAAATTCAATGCCGTTGTCGATGAAATTGTAGAGTTGACAGCAGAAGGCAGACCTGTACTTGTGGGTACTACTTCGGTAGAAATTTCTGAAGTGTTGAGTAGAATGCTTCACATGAAGAAAATTGAGCACCAAGTATTGAATGCCAAGCAGCACGCTAGAGAGGCGGATGTTGTAGCTGCAGCTGGTAAACCTGGTACGGTTACCATTGCTACAAACATGGCGGGTCGTGGTACGGATATTAAGCTAACCCCTGAATCTAAAAAAGCAGGAGGTTTGGCTATTATTGGTACAGAAAGGCACGAATCAAGACGTGTTGACCGTCAGTTGAGAGGTCGTTCTGGTCGTCAAGGTGATCCAGGTTCTTCTCAATTCTTCGTTTCATTGGAAGATAACCTGATGAGACTTTTCGGTTCAGACCGTGTAGCGAAGCTCATGGATAGAATGGGACTGAAAGAAGGTGAAATGATTCAACATTCTATGATCTCTAAGTCTATCGAAAGAGCTCAGAAGAAAGTTGAAGAAAATAACTTCGGAATTAGAAAGCGTCTGTTGGAATATGATGATATCATGAACCAGCAACGAACTGTGATTTACGAAAGAAGAAAGAACGCTCTGAAAGGTGAAAGACTTCAGTTGGATATCATGAATATGGTATACGACACCTGCGAAGACATAATCAACAATACTAAGAGCACTGACGATTTTGATGGTTTCAAACTCAGCTGCATTAGCATTTTGGGTATGGACACTAAAATCTCGAAAGATTACTTCGTTCAAACTGATGCAAATACGCTTACAAACGATTTGTACGAAGAAGCTTTTGCTCAGTACGGAGCTAAAAATAAGAGCATTGCCCACCGTGCATTGCCATTAATGCAGCATATTTTGCAAGAAAGAGGTGCTACTGTTGAAAATGTTCTGTTGCCTTTCACTGATGGAAAACGTCAGATTGGAGTAGGTGTGAACCTTCATAAAACGGTAGATACTGAGAATCAAGAAATGATTAAGGCGATGGAGAAATCCATTACTTTAGGCGTAATTGATTTGACTTGGAAAGAGCATCTTAGAGATATGGATGACTTGAAACAGTCAGTTCAGAATGCTGTTTACGAACAAAAGGACCCACTTTTGATTTATAAGTTTGAGGCTTTCAACTTGTTCAAGGCTTTTCTTTCTAAAGTGAATGAAGAAACCGTTTCTTTCCTCACCAAGGCGGATATCCCTCAGCAAGCACCTGACAGAGTTCAGGAAGCTATAAGCGCAAGGCCTCAGCAGAAATTAAATGAAAGTAAGGAAGAATCGAGATCTGCACTTGCTGGCCAACAGGATACTAGAAATAGACCTCCGGTTGAAAAAACAGCTCCAATAAAGTCAGATAAAATTTACGGCCGAAATGATCGTGTTAGCGTTCAATACACAGACGGAACTGTAAAAACTGACGTTAAGTTTAAGCAGGTTGAAGAGGATATCCTGAGCAACAAATGTGTGGTAATTAATGAATAAGCATTTTCTGAATTCACTCTTATTAGGAACCATATTGGTTATGGCAGTTTCGAGCTGTGCCGATAAAGGTATTCCTAAAAAGGACAAAAATAGAACGAGAGAAGAGGTCGATTTGAGCTACTCTGACGACCTCTCTAAGTATCGCCCGGTGATTGCAAAAGCATCAGATTCAAGCTCTTTGAATTCCGATGAAGTAATCCAGAATGAAGCCATCCGTTCTACTTTTGAAATTTCAGAGCAATTAGATGCGGTTTTAGATTCAGTGGTGGTGAGAAACCAAGCATCTGCTACAGTTTCAGGTTATACCATTTTGGTGTATTCTGGAAATAGCGAAAGAGATGCTGGACGTGTTCGAAATAGATTATTCGATGTTTTGCCAGCAATGGAGGCCAAAATTCAGTATAAATTACCTACCTATTTTGTGAAAATTGGCCAGTTTCATCAGCTGATTGAGGCGCAGTCGCTGTACCAAAAAATCAGAAAGTATTACCCAACGGCTACCGTAGTTCCCGAACAGTTCAAGCTTCAAAAATGAGTTTGTTAGAAGAGGTTAAAAAATTGGCTTCGGATTATGCTGAAGCTACTGTTGATATTCGTAGGCATATCCACGCTCATCCTGAGCTTTCTTTCGAAGAGTTTGAAACCGCTAAATTTGTGGCTGCTGAACTTAGAAAGATTGGTATAGAACCTAAAGAAGGAGTTGCGCGCACTGGCCTTACAGCGCTTATCGAAGGAAGAAATCCAAATTCGAAAGTTGTGGCATTGCGTGCTGATATGGACGCGCTTCCCATTATTGAGGCTAATGATGTGCCTTATAAATCTAAAAATGAAGGTGTAATGCACGCTTGTGGTCATGATGTTCATACGTCATGCTTATTGGGTGCTGCTCGAATTCTACATAGCCTTAGAGATCAATTCGAAGGCACGATTAAGTTGGTATTTCAGCCAGGGGAAGAAAAGAATCCTGGAGGCGCATCTTTAATGATTAAAGATGGAGCTCTGGAAAATCCTCGCCCAGCCAGAATGTTAGGGCAACATGTAATGCCTTATATCCCCACCGGGAAAATTGGCTTTCGTGAAGGAAAGTATATGGCCAGTGCCGATGAGATTTATCTTACGGTAAAGGGCAAGGGTGGTCATGCGGCTTTGCCAGATAAGGTAATCGATCCAATTCTAACCGCTTCGCATATTTTGGTAGCCCTACAGCAGGTGGTTAGCCGAAATGCCGATCCTAAAAAGCCAACAGTTCTTTCATTTGGCAAGATTGCCGGAGGAATTGCTCAGAATGTGATTCCCGATGAAGTGAAAATAGCAGGTACTTTCAGAGCACTTGATGAAGAATGGCGCTTTGAAGCTCATAAAAGAATCAAGCGAATAGCTGAAGGTATTGCAGAAGGAATGGGCGGAACATGCGATGTTTTTATCGATGTTGGGTATCCTTTTCTTTCTAACGACCCTGAAACTACTCAGATTGCAAGAACTGCTACCGAAGCTTATATCGGCAAAGAGAATATAGTGGAATTGGATCTGTGGATGGGAGCTGAGGATTTCGCTTATTACTCTCACGAAGTGCCGTCTTGCTTCTACCGACTAGGTACAGGTAATGAAGAAAAGGGAACTACCCTTGGAGTTCATACGCCAAAATTCAACATCGATGAAGATGCTATTGAATTGGGAATTGGCTTAATGGCTTGGTTGGCCATTAATGAATTACAAGCCGGTTAAGAACCTTACCAAGAAAACTAGTCCTACACTCACTCCAAGTCCGAAGAAAACCTTTCCTAGGTCTTTTCCAATGTCTTTTACTGTGGAATTAGGTACAGAACCAAAAGCGAAGTACTTGATTCCAATTTCTCTACCTGCCAATAAGCCTAAGAATACCCAAGTGGTACTCATTGGAATATTGTTCAATTCTTTGAAGAACAATAAAATGATGGCGTAAGAGAAGTCGATAATCGTGGCGGAACGGATGTCTACAGTATTGGTTTTGGCTTTGATAATGCTTTGAATAGCTCCTCCTTTTGAATAGAAAATATAGCCCAACAGTACCAAGAACACTACAATGGTGAAAACCAAGTTGACAGAACTAATTTGCCTTGGGAGGTACACGTAGATATTTGCAAAATCTTGGATAAGCCATTGAGACCATAGAAAACCAGTAGAACACCATTGAGCGATTGTCCAATATCTGAGTTGCTTTTTGGTTGGTGGGTTTTCAATAAATCGCTTCTCGAACTTCTTGGCAATAGCCAAATAAACCAAGATTGCAGCGCCAAATGCCACCAAATATCCCGACATAGATTTTACTACCATGTCGTAAAGGTTTTTAGGGTTGAAGAAAGTTAGGATTAGGAAAGAAGTACTAACCGGAATACCCAACCTAGTGATGATAAGCAGAATAATTGGAGGCAAAAGATAAGGCCACCCGAAGCTTACAATGTCTGCTGGCTCTTTGTATTTCGGGTTTGTAAAGCCATTGGTTACAGGATCACCAATCAATCTTCCGTAGGTAACGTCCCCGTTGTTCATAAACCAACCGTAAACAAGCACGATGGCTAGAATGGAGCCGGCATAAATCCAGAGTACCCACCACTTTTTGTTTTCGTTCGAACTTAAGAAGGTACCCAAGGTTTGGATAACATCGTTTCCGATTACGGAGTAGGCCGATAGAATGAAACCGGCATACATGATAAATTCTAGCTAAGTCATGTTTGGTGCGACTAAGTCCTAAGCGTTTAAGGCAAATCTTTTATAGCAAGCTCTATAAATCATCATCGTCTTTGCCAAAATCTCCTCTCACCGCTTCGCTAACGTTGATAAGGTGATCCCCGATTTTCTCGGCAGCAAAGAATAAATCCTTATAGATTATGCCACTTTTGACATCGTATTCTTTCTTTTCAGTACTTTTTAAGTGCTGCTTTCTCATTTTCGATTTCAAAGCATTGATTGCTTCTTCGGTTTCAATGGCAGCGCTAATGTCTACTTTGTGGCTGTAAGGGCCGTTAATGACGGTTGTCATTTGGGCAAAAGCCTGATCGAGCAGCTTGAAGATAGCTGCGATGCTCTTATTCTGTTTCTCAGAGAAAAGAAGCTTTTGCTTGTTACCTCGATCGATGTCTTTTGACATGCGGAGAATAATATCCGCTACCCTTTCCAAGTCATGGGAAATACTCAGCAGAGATCGTACTTTAATGGATGCTTCTTCGCTTAAAGGTTGTTCAGAAATCTTAACCAAATAGCTTGCAATGTTTTCTTCGATTTCGTCAGTCAGCTCTTCAAGCTTCGAGATTTTTTCTTTCAGTTTAATGCGATTGCCTTCCTTAGGCTCGTGAAGATAGTTCTTCAAATGGCCAAACATGGCGGTGGTAATATCAGCAAACTTTGCAGTTTCCTTTTGGGCGCTCATGATAGAAACTTCGGAAGTCAACGGCACATTGTAATTGATGTGAGTAAGCGTGAATTCCTCGTCTTCATCGCCTTTCGATTTAACCAATCGGGTTGCGAGTTTAACCAACTGTGGTACGAACCAGATGAGTAATAATACATTCAACATGTTGAATGTGGTGTGGAAAAGAGCCAGAGTGAATTTGTTTGGATCATCTCCGTTGGCTGGCGCAGGCCAAATGTATTGCAATGCATCTAACACATAAGGAAGCAAAATGACCATCCACGTAACCCCAATTATATTGAAGAGGGAGTGAATTTTGGCAGATCTTTTTGCGTGAACATTACCAACAATTGCGGCCAGTTCAGCGGTAATGGTGGTTCCTATATTTTCTCCCAAAACCATGGCAGTACCAATTTCAATAGGCAAACCCTGTGCACAAAGCACAATGGTTAACGACATGGCTGCACTGGAAGATTGAACAATGATGGTGAGTAATGTTCCCACACCCACAAACATTAATCGAGTTAATAATCCTGGGTGGCTATATTCAGAAAGAAATGCAAGAATGTCGGGGTTACTTTTGATGTCTGGAACGGCATCTTTTAGCGATTCCAAGCCCATAAAAAGCAGGGCAAAGCCAATTATGAATTCAGCCCAGTTTTTAACGTTCGGCTTTTTAGAGAACATCATTGGCATGGCAATGGCCAACAATGGAAGGGCTATTTCTGCGATTTTTACTTTAAATCCTAACAAAGAAACTAACCATCCTGTTACGGTAGTCCCTATATTAGCACCCATCATGACCCCGGCCAACTCCACAAGTGAGATAAGACCTGCGTTTACAAAACTTACGGTCATTACTGTGGTAGCGGAAGAAGATTGAACAATGGCTGTGATTAAAAAGCCTGTTAGAACACCTGTATAACGATTCGAGGTCATTGTGCCAAGAATGTTTCTCAGGTTGTCTCCAGCGGCTTTCTGGATTCCTTCGCTCATGACCTTCATTCCGTAAATGAAGAAACCAAGAGCTCCAAGAAGCTCCAGTACGTTTAGAATGCCGTAGTCCATGATTTTTTTACTGAGATTCCAGTTTTTGTAGGGTTCATTTTCAGCCGTAAAAATAGAGATTGTTTTTTAAGGCCAAGTGTTAAATTATTGTTACCTAAAATCAAATATCTGTAAAGCATGCTTAACAATAGATTCATGGTAACAAAAACGAATAAAAGTATTTTCTAGGTAGTTTTGCCGTTCGAAATTTAACATCAATAATATAGGAAAAATTAACTGAATGAAAGGGGCAGCTTCAGAGAATTCAAAGTTCTCATCTCTTGTGGTGAAGGCCATCCTGATCATATCAGTGGTTCTTCTTTTCTTATTCTCCATCGATTTGGTGATTACCGCCCTTTCCGATGCGGTAGGGTATATCAACCACAATCTACTTTCTTCCGATCTTGATCCATTTGTTGGGCTATTTCTAGGCCTTCTGATTACAGCAATAATTCAGAGTAGCTCTACCATTACAACCATGGTTGTGGCCTTGGTGGCTACGGGTACTTTAAGCTTGCAAGAAGCTGTTCCGATTATTATGGGGGCAAACGTGGGTACTACATTAACGAGTAACATTGTCGCTCTGGGCTTTATTTCTAATAAAAGAAGATTTAGAAGAGCTGTTGCAGTAGGTTCCATGCACGATTTCTACAATATCATTTTAGTAATGGTATGGTTTCCTTTGGAATATAGATATGGTGCCCTATCGCGCATGTCTATTTTCTTTACCGATTTGATTTTTGGTGAAGAATTAGGCCATCATGTGGGAATGGTGGATCAGAGCACAGGGAAAGGATGGACTGCAGGTGTCGTTAATTGGTTCGATAACAGTTTATTAGTGTTAGGGCTTTCTCTGGTTTTGCTATTCGTTTCAATCAAGTTGCTTGCTTTGATTATAAAAAAGACAATCATAGGAGAGTCGAAAAACAAGCTTGGAACCTTTGTTTTTGACAGGCCATTGAAATCGTTTAGTTGGGGCGTTTTGCTAACTGCGGCTATTCAGTCTAGTTCGGTGACAACTTCTATTCTGGTTCCGTTAGCGGCTACGGATAAAGTGAAAGTGAAAAGTGCTTTTCCGTTTATCATCGGTGCTAACTTAGGAACCACACTGACTGCTTTAATCGCTGCAGGTTTTAGGTCCGAAGTTGCCGCTACCATTGCTATTGCCCATTTGGTATTCAACTTGAGTGGGGCGATTATCTTCATGGCAATTCCGGTATTCCGAAATTTTATGATCGATTTTTCAAAACAATTCAGTATTTGGGTTTCAAAATATAGAGTAATCGGGCTCGCTTACATCCTTATCATGTTCTTCTTGTTGCCATTTTTGTTGATATCATTTGGCAGAAGTGAGAGAGTGGCGAAGCTCAAAGCGCATAATTATGCTATCGAGAGGCGGGTAGGTAAATAAAAAATTTGATTTAAAATGTAAAGTTTGTTTTACTTTTAAATTGTTTGAGTAAGCTTTGCGTTCTTATGCGCAACATCGAAAAGTCTATTCGCCCTTCAAGATGGTTAAAATATCTAGTATGCTTTACTTTTTTCTTAATTTCTTTCTCTCTATCGGCTCAAAACACGGTTAAAAATAGCTTGGGCGAAGGTCTTACTTTTATGGCTCAGGATTCTTCCTTTTCCGTTAATATGGGTTTTCGCTTTCAAACGCTTTATCAAGGCCAGCTCAATTTAAAAGATAATTCTTGGGGCGATAGGTTTATGATCAGGCGCTCTCGACTCAAGTTCAATGGCTTTGTGTGTGACCCTGCTCTCACTTTTAAAATAGAATTAGGCCTTTCTTCTCGTGATATTGGAGGTGGGAATTTGCCTGAATTTGGCAATGCATCTAGGATTATTCTAGATGCCGTGGCCAAATGGAAAATAAATTCATCGTGGACATTGTGGATTGGCCAAACCAAGCTGCCGGGAAATAGGGAACGGGTTGTGTCTTCCCAAAGCATGCAGTTTGTCGATCGTAGTTTATTGAATTCTCGCTTCAATATCGATAGAGATATTGGTGTTCAGATTTGGCATAAGAGTAGATTAGGAGGTAAAAGTGTTTTCAAACAAGGCCTTTCTATTTCCATGGGAGAAGGTCGGAATGTCATTGCTGAAAATGCTGGAGGTTATGACTATACCTTAAGGCTCGATTTTTTGCCATTCGGGGAGTTTAAAAATAAGGGTGATTATTTCGGCTCCGATTTAGAGAGAGAAGAAGGACCGAAATTAGCAATTGGGGCCACTTTCGATTTTAATGATGGCGCCTCTAGGCAACGTGGTCAATTGGGTGATTTTGTTAGAGATGCTCAAGGCAATGCTGTCATCACCGATCTGTCTACTCTTTTTATAGACGCAATGTTTAAGTATCGTGGTTTTTCGTTTATGGGTGAATTTGCGGATAAGGAATCATCAGATGAGGTTTTGGTCAATTTAAATGATGGTGAGACTTTGAAATTTGTAACTGGCCAAGCCGTGAACCTTCAGGCAGGTTACCTTTTTTCTAAGAATGAAGTTGCCATTCGATATACGGCAGTTCAGCCCGATAGTGAAGTTTTTTCAGCTCTGAAAAGAGAGAAGCAGTATACTTTGGGTTTCTCTCGGTATATTTCAGGTCATGATTTGAAAATTCAAACTGACCTATCCTTTACAGAAGGCTATCAAAAAGGAGATGCTTTAATGTATAGATTTCAGCTGGAGGTTTCACTGTAAAACAATCTTGCTTTAACGATAAAGTCATTTTGAAAATTTAAAATGCACACTATGCTAAAAGGGAGATTGGCAGAAGTTGCCTCGGTATTTTTTAAGCTTGGCTGTATTGCCTTTGGTGGTCCTGCTGCTCATATCGCTATGATGGAAAAGGAAGTGGTTGAAAAGCGGAAATGGCTTACCCACGAACATTTTCTCGATTTAATGGGAGCAACCAATCTTATTCCTGGACCAAATTCTACAGAAATGACCATGCATTGTGGTCATGAAAGAGCGGGCAAACTGGGGCTTTTTGTGGCTGGTTTTTGTTTTATCTTTCCTTCGGTTGTAATAACAGGTTTATTGGCTTGGCTTTATGTAGAGTATGGTCAATTACCTGCTGTCGAGCCTTTTATTTTCGGAATTAAACCCGCTGTTTTGGCCATTATTGCCGGTGCGGTATATAAGCTTGCTAAGAAGGCTTTAAAGGGGATTGAGCTAATTGTTTTAGGCGCTTTAGTTCTTGTAGTGAGCTTGTTAGGTGTAAACGAAGTTTTAGCCTTATTGGGTGCTGGCCTACTTGGGGCTTTCTATTTTTATATCAAAAGCAATTCAAGTTTCAATCAAGGAAAGAATGCGCAATGGTTTTTGCTTGGTTTTCTGCCTCAGTCCATCGTGAAGGTTTCTTCACTTAATGTTTTTCTTACTTTTCTAAAAGTAGGGGCTGTTTTGTATGGAAGCGGCTATGTGCTTTTTGCGTATTTGGATGCCGAATTGGTCACTAAAGGCTGGCTCAGTCGCCAAGAACTTATTGATGCAGTTGCTATTGGTCAATTTACACCTGGGCCAGTTTTGTCCACCGCTACTTTTATAGGCTATCAATTGAATGGAGTTTCTGGTGCTTTAGCGGCTACACTCGGAATCTTTCTTCCTTCCTTTATTTTCGTGCTTATTTTAAATCCTTTGATCCCAAAAATCAGGAAGTCAAAACTTTTAGGCCACTTTTTGGATTCAGTTAATGTAGCCGCAGTTGCGGTAATGGCAGCAGTGCTTTTAAAGATGGCCGAAACGAGTTTAACAGATTGGAAGTCTGTACTTATTGCCGTTTTAGGTGTCGTTTTCACCTTCGGAAAATATAAGTTAAGCAGTTTGTGGCTGGTTTTAGGCAGTGCTGTTTTGGGAGCTATTTTGATGCTACTTTCAAATTAGTATTCCAGTTCTTATTAACTTCCGAGAAAATACCACAGTTGTGAAATTATTCGATACTGATAAGCTGATTAAAACTTTAACTGGTTTTCTTGAAACCAAAGTGGAGTTGCTCAAGCTCGATGCACAAGAGGAAATCACCAAACTCATTGCCCGATTGGTGGTTTATATGATGTTGGCCCTAACATGTACAATGGCCTTATTCTTCTTAACTTTGGCCTTAGCTATTTTGCTAGGCGAATGGTTCGAAAACGTTGTTTTAGGTTATGCCTCTGTTGCGATTCTTTACATTGTGTCAGGCGTTGTGGTGTACCAATGGAGGAAAGCTATTATTAAAATAGTTGTGGCTAAACAAGCTCAAGAAATTGAAGAGGAATATCACGAAATGTCCGAAGAGGAAGAAATATGATGTCTAGAAAGGAAGAACTCGAAGAATCTAACGCTCGGTACAAAGCTTCTTTAGAAGATCAGCTTGACGAGTTGAAAGATAATGTTGAAAAAGTTGGCAAGAAGGCAATGTGGATTGGCGGAGGATTATTGTTGGCTTATGGAGTTACTAGGCTGATTACCCGAAGTGGAGAAGATGCTGAAAGACATATTATTGAGGCCTCACCTGATAGTGAGGAGCCTGTGAGAGTTGTGGTTGAGCCGAAAAAAGTGATCGAGCGTCCTATGATCGGAACAGGTTTTACTGGAGTTCTCAAGCAACAGGCATTGGTATTTTTATTAGGTTTGGCAGCACGTAAGCTCGGTGATTTTTTGAGCGAAGCAGATGATAAACAAAACGAAGGTGATTCTTGACGCATTAAAACTAAAAGCTCAACAGAAAAGAAAGTCTCTGGCTCTATTGGTAGATCCAGACGATATTCATGAAAATGGCATTCAATCCGTAATCAGGGCCGCCATTGAAAATAGAGTGGATTATTTTTTTGTTGGAGGAAGTTTAATTACGAGTAACAATTTTGGAATGGTGGTTGAAGTCATCAAGAGCAATACTGAGATTCCTTGTGTTCTATTTCCAGGTAATGCCATCCAAATTCACCCAGATGCTGATGCCATTCTTTTTCTGTCCCTAATTTCTGGTAGAAATCCAGAGTTGCTTATCGGTCAACATGTGGTGGCTGCGCCTGTTTTGAAAAGAAGTAGTTTGGAGGTTATCCCAACCGGCTACATGTTAGTGCATGCTGGTCGACCTACCAGTGTTTCTTATATGAGCAATACTCAGCCAATTCCTAATGATAAGCCTAGCTTAGCGATAAGCACTGCAATGGCGGGAGAAATGTTGGGTTTACAATGTTTATACATGGATGCAGGAAGTGGCGCGCAAGAACCTATTTCGTCTAAAATCATAAAAGGGGTAAGAAGAAATGTTGAACTTCCGCTAATTGTGGGAGGAGGTTTGAACACACCAAGAAAGGTAAAACAGGCATTAGAAGCCGGGGCCGATATGGTTGTGATTGGCAACGCGGCACAAAAAAACCTCAGCTTTTTAGCCGAGGTCTCTGATGTTATTCAATGTTTTAACGAAGAATTAAACGTTAATTAAGCTTTCTCTTCTTCTCATTTTTCCTGCAGGAATACCAAACATCATCTTAAATCTTCTACAGAAGTAAGCAGTGTCTTTGTATCCAACTTCTCGTCCTATATCTCTGATGCTTTTCTTAGTGGTTCTTAAAAGGTCCACAGCAGCTTCCATTCTTTGATATTCGATGTAATCCTGAGGGTTAATACCAGTAAGCATTTTGAAATACTGACCTACGTAATCTTCAGAAACATTAGCAACGCCTGCCAATACTTTGTTCGAAAGGTCTCCGCCAAGGTTGTTTTTGATATAAGCGAAAATATCGATGAGCCTTGGGTCCTTAAAGTAGGTGCTGTTGGTTACCAATTGCTCTACAAACAATCTGTTGTCAAGAATGTATCGGATGATTTCAACACACAAATATTCTGTGTTTACTTTGATAATTCTGTTTTTACCAGGCTTGGTAGAGTTAGTTTCGGCAATAATTACTCTCATTAAGTCTGAAATCGTATCGTTATTACGAATAGCAAACGGAGTAATATTTAGGGATGAAAAGAAATTTACTGAGTCGAAAACTTTAGCTTCGAACATGATTTGGCTAAAGCCATCTACATCAAAGTCGTTGATCTCAGCATCACTTGCGTTTTGCAAGTATTTCTTTTTGTTAGATAGGAAATCTTCGTTTGAAACCACTGGTGCGGTTAAAGATCCATAGGAAATGGCAGTTGACTTGCCTCCTGGGATGAAAAGCATATCTCCTTCAGATACCTTTTCCTGTTCTTCTCCAAAATAAATGTCTCCATTGTTTACGATGATGATGGTGTTTTCCACATCATAATGATTCTCAATGGTAACAGGTTTCGCAATTTTCATATTGCGACTTTTTAGATACCGAACCCCTAAAGATTCGATAATCTTATTGTAATCTTCCATTTTAGTTTGAGTTTGAAATTATACACACTTCACTGGACAAAATTAATAGCGAATTATATAATTTCAAAAAAAAATGACCATTGGTAATATTTAATATACCAATGGTCATTCATTTGGAATATTTCTAATTATTTAATTAGTTCTCTTGAGATAACAATCTTTTGGATTTCAGAGGTACCTTCATAAATCTGAGTGATTTTTGCATCTCGCATCAAACGCTCTACATGGTATTCTTTTACATATCCATATCCACCATGGATTTGTACAGCTTCTACCGTAGTGTCCATCGCCACTTGTGATGCGTACAATTTAGCCATGGCGCCAGCCTTAGCAAAATCCTTTTTCTGGTCTTTTAAGTAGGCAGCCTGAAGGCATAGTAAACGAGCAGCGTCAATTTGAGTGGCCATATCGGCTAGCTTAAATTGAATAGCTTGGTGTTGACTGATTGGTTTGCCGAAAGCTTTTCTTTCTTTTGAGTAAGCGAGAGCCAATTCATAAGCACCAGACGCAATACCTAAAGCTTGAGAAGCGATACCAATTCTTCCTCCGTTCAAAGTAGACATCGCGAATTTGAAGCCGAATCCATCTTCTCCAATACGATTTTCCTTAGGTACTTTTACATCGGTAAACATTAGGGAATGGGTGTCAGAGCCTCTAATGCCCAGTTTGTCTTCTTTTTTACCAACAACAAAGCCGTCCATGCCTTTTTCAACAATCAAACAGTTGATTCCTTTATGGCCTTTTTCTTTGTCGGTTTGAGCAATTACCAAATAAATCGAAGCTGAATTTCCATTTGTAATCCAGTTCTTAGTTCCGTTTAGAAGGTAATGGTCTCCTTTATCTTCAGCGGTGGTTTGTTGAGAAGTGGCATCGCTACCTGCTTCTGGTTCAGAAAGACAGAAGGCGCCAATTTTTTCACCTGTAGCGAGTGGTTTTAGGTATTTCTCTTTTTGTTCTTCGGAACCATATTTTTCAAGTCCCCAGCAAACCAAGCTATTATTAACCGACATACAAACTGATGCTGATGCATCTACCTTGGAGATTTCTTCCATGGCCAATACGTAGGAAATGGAATCCATTCCCCCTCCATTATACTTAGGGTCAACCATCATTCCTAAGAAGCCGAGTTCGCCCATTTTTCGGATTTGCTCAGCTGGGAATTGTTGTTTTTCGTCCCTTTCTATTACTCCTGGAAGAAGTTCAGTTTGTGCGAATTCTCTGGCGGCTTGTTGAACCGCTAGTTGCTCTTCGGTTAATTCAAAATTCATACTCAATCAATTAACTAACGTTTGTTAGGCAAATGTAATAAAATTGAGCAAACGTTAGTCTCTACTTCCCATGAACATTAATAAATAGTAGAGCAACATAGCCAAGGAGCCAAGTGCTGCCACTAAATACGTTCTTGCGGCTGCTTTCAAAGCGTCATCCGCCATTTCATGTTCCTGAGAAGTAACAATGCTTCTGTTTTCTATCCAAGCTAAAGCCCTATTCGTAGCGTCATATTCCACAGGCAGTGTAATGAAGGCGAATAAAGTAAAAATGAAATAACACCCAATGATGATTGGTAGAGCTAATGAGAATGAAAAAGCATGCATAAAGAATGAGCCAAAGAGAAGGGCTAGAAATATCATGTTCATGATTTTTCCGCTGGCATTTTGGATTGGAACCAAAGCCGATCTCATCTTTAGTGGAGCGTAAGCTGTAGCGTGTTGAACTGCGTGGCCGCATTCGTGTGCCGCGACAGCCGCTGCCATCACTGATCTTCCGTTATACACCTCAGGGCTTAAATTCACAGTTTTATCTGCCGGATTGTAGTGATCGGTTAATCTGCCTTGAACAGAAACCACAGAAACGTCATGAATTCCATTGTCTCGAAGCATAAGCTCGGCAACTTCTTTTCCTGAAAGACCAATTTGAAGACCTACTTGTGAATATTTCTTGAATTTTCGCTTCAAGCTATTCTGAACCAGCCAGCTTACCAGCATGATTCCACCAATGAGAATATAATATTCGAAATACATATTTTTCTAATTTTTTAGTTTCTGAATTAAGTTGGTGGTAGAGTAGCCTTCTACCAAATCTATGGTTTTTACTTCTCCACCGTTTGCCATTACGACATCTGCTCCTACAATGTTTTCGAGATTGTAATCGCTACCTTTTACGAGAATATCAGGTAATAAAAAGCTGATGAGTTCTTTAGGTGTGTCTTCTGAAAATGTAGTTACGCCATCCACAAAAGCCAATGCTGCCAGCATTCTTGCTCTGGCATATTCTGCATTAACTGGTCTTTCAGAGCCCTTTAATCGTTTTACAGAATTATCATCATTCAACCCAATCACGAGTTTGCTGCCTAAAGCATGGGCTTTTTCCAAATAATCTATATGACCAAGGTGAAGAATATCGAAACAACCGTTTGAGAAGACTACCTTTTCTCCTTCTTTTTGCCAAGCTTCAACCTGTTTTTTAAGGTCTTCGCGCGACATGATTTTATTCTGGGTTGGTTTCGACATTTTTAGGTTTGACATAATTAATTAAAATTAGGCTTATCAGCCCAAGTATAACCACAGTTATAAGTTGGGACGTATGCAAGATAAACGCAAAAATCTCGCCTTCGCTAAGTCCAATGCCATAAAGTAATAGAAGTTGTGACACAAAGGCATGAAATGTTCCCAGTCCGCTTTGTGAAGGCATGGCCATGCCAAAACTACCTGCAACAAGAATAGCTAGTCCTGCCATTGGTCCAAGAGCTTTGGTTTCTTCGGAACCAAAAGAAATTACATACAACATTAAAAAATACAGTCCCCAAATACCAACAGTATATACCCAAAATAGGAAAGGGCGCTTAATGTTGCGGATACTCAAAACACCTTGATATCCATTCTGAATGAGATCCCTAATCTTAGTGATGATTTTGTTTGATGATGGTTTCTTAGAAAGAATTAAAAACCAGAAAGCGTAAATGGCAAATGCTGCACATATAATCAAAATCCACCAATACGACACCAAGAATGCATTAATGAGTTGTGTGGCGTCAGTAAAGTATGAACTCAACCTTGAAAATTCTGCCAAGAAGACGACTGCCGTTAAAATCATAAGAATGATTAAGTCGATCAGCCTTTCTGTGACTACTGTTCCGATAGCAAAAGTTAAAGGGACGTTTTGCTTTTTGTTTACGATGCCGCATCGGGTAACCTCTCCTAGGCGAGGGATGACCGTGTTGGCCAAATAGCCAATCATCACGGCTAAATAATTGACCTTTATCGAAGTCTTTTTTCCTGAAACATCAAGAAGTTGACCCCAGCGAAGTGCTCTTAACAAATGGCTGAAGAAAGACAGGAGAATGCTGAGCAAAATCCACCTGTAGTCAAAGCGCTCTAAGTAGGCTTTGGTTTTCTCCATGTCTATATCCCGATACAAATACCAGAAAATGAGACCGGAGAGCCCAATGGCCACCAGTAATTTGATAACGTCTTTGAATCTAACAGTCAATCGCTAAAGGGTTAATCAGGAAATTTGATTGTTGACGTCAGGGAAAATGATTTTTGGCTTGAAGGTTTTGGCTTCTTCATAATCCATAATTCCGTAAGAGACGATAATGATGATGTCCCCAACTTGAACTTTTCTGGCTGCTGGCCCATTCAAACATACCGTTCCGCTGCCTTTTTCTCCCTTAATTACGTAGGTTTCAAAACGCTCTCCGTTATTTACGTTTACGATTTGAACTTTCTCGTTTTCAATGATTCCAGAAGCTTCCATTAACTCTTCGTCTAGCGTAATGCTACCGACATAATGCAATTCTGCTTGGGTTACTTTAGCCCTGTGAATCTTTGATTTAAATACTTCTATCTGCATACCTCCTCCAAAATGCGAGCGCAAAGCTAATAATTTAAAAGTAAGTTGTCTATCAACCTCACTTGTCCTATTTCTGCTGCTATGCACATCGCTATGGTTTCTTGATTGCTAAAGTGCGAAATGGGAGTAAAGTTCTTTGTTTCAACTACTTCAAAATATTCCAATTCCAAACGTTCACTTCTCTCAAAAAGTTCTTTTGTTTTGGATTTGACTTCTTCAAGCGTTATGCCAGATTGTAGATTAGTGGCGGCCGTTTTTAGTGCTTGTGAAATTAATGCGGCATGTTCTCTGTCCGCTGGCGAAAGTCTTTCATTTCGCGAAGACATGGCCAAACCGTTGGCCTCTCGCATGGTAGGCACCATGTTTAGTTCTATAGGAAATGAAAGTTGCTGAACGAGTTTCTTGATGATGAAGAATTGTTGGATGTCCTTTTGTCCAAAAAAGGCAATATCTGGCTGAAAAATATTGAACAGTTTGGATACAACTAGTCCAACACCCCTAAAGTGCCCTGGGCGGAATTTGCCTTCAAGTTCACTTTCTAATTTGCCAAAGCCAATTGAAAGGTCGTGTTCGAAGGGGTATATCTCTTCAACAGGAGGTGTAAAAACTATATGGCAACCAGCTTTTTCTAAAAGATTTAGGTCTTTCTCAATGTCCCTTGGGTACTTTTCCAGATCGGTTGGGTTGTTGAACTGGGTTGGGTTAACGAAAATGGACACAGCCACTATATCTGCGTTTTCTAGTGCTGTTTTTACCAAAGAAAGGTGCCCTTCGTGAAGTGCGCCCATTGTGGGTACGAGCCCGATTCGCTTATCTGATAAGCGATTTTTCTTTAGTTCAGCCCGTAAATCTGATGTGTTTTTAAAGACCTTCATCCAAGCGCGAAGATTAACTTAATTAACGCTTATTAACAACGGTTTTTTTGATAAATCAAGGTTTTTTCAGGAAAATGGAGTATTTTTGTGCTCCTTTTCTAAATGAAGGTGTCATTAAATTTCCTTTGAATATGTCAAAATTTCGAATTCTTTACGTAGCGAGTGAGATCAATCCATTCCTAGAAACATCGGCTGTGGCTGATTTTGTAAGAAAACTTCCCCAAGCCATGCAAGAGCGTGGTATGGAGATTAGGATTTTGGTTCCTCGTTTCGGGTTAATCAATGAAAGAAAGAATAGATTGCATGAAGTGGTTAGGCTTTCTGGAATTAACATTTCAGTGGGTGATGAAGAAAAGCCTTTGGTGATCAAAGTGGCTTCTATTCCGAATGCAAAGCTTCAGGTGTATTTCATTGATAACGAAGATTACTTCCATAGAAAGTCTGTATTCTTTGATAAGGAGAACAATTTCTACGCAGACAATGATGAGAGAGCAATTTTCTTCTGTAAAGGAGCGTTGGAAACTGTGAAAAAGTTAGGTTGGGCTCCTGATATCGTGCATTGTAATGACTGGATGACCAGTTTGATTCCGATGTACTTGAAAACTACCTACAAAAACGATCCTATGTTCCAAAATACCAAGTCGGTATTTACCATCTATAACAATGCATTTTCGCATCAATTCGATGCCGATTTGCTTGATAAAGTGAAGATGATGGATATTGATGACAGCATGTTGGAGCATTTAAAAACAGCTGACTTTGCCGGTTTCATTAAAACTGGAGCCGAGTATGCCGATGCTGTAATTAAAGCAGAGGATGATGCAAATGAAGGTTTAAATGACTTGATCGATGAAGTTGAGAAACTTAAGAAAGTTGAAACAATCGAACAAGGTGATGATTTCTTAGACTCTTATTATAACTTATATAATGAACTTGTTGGATAAGATTAAAAGTATTGGGGCCTTAACTTTAGGCCTCATTCTTTTTAATTCTTGTGAGGAGAATGGCGATTTCGGTTTCGATTCTGATGATGTCGCTCCTGTAGAATTTTTAGTTGAAAATGTGGACATAACTTCTTCTGTAGTTGCCCTCAACTCCATGTTTTCTTACAATTTAACAAGAGGGATTGTTGGCGATTTGTATAGCCCAAGCTTTGGAACAGTAAAAGCTACTAGTTATGCTAAATTGAACCTAAAGCGAAGTTCATTAACGTCTCTTTCGAGCAGTGCTGTTTTGGATAGTGCAAAATTGAGTATAGGTTTTGTGTCCATGTATAATGAGGATTTACAAAACCTAGAATTGTCTGGTTATAAAGCGGCTGAAGAAATAGAAGATACGGTTCATATCACTTCGAACTCTACTGCCGTTTCAGAAGAGCTAATTTTTACAGATATTCTTTCTGTGTCTAAATTGGATTCTACTTACTCTATAGATGTAGAAATGGCTTGGGCTCAAAATATCTTTAGCTTACTTCAAAGTGATGCAGAAGAGGTCAAAGATCAAGATGCATTTGAGTTATATTTCCCTGGTATTGTTTTTAAAGCAGAAGATAACTTAAATAATACTTTCACATTAAAATTAGATGGTACTGCTAAAATAACACTTTATTATCGTTCTCCTAGTAGTGCTAGTTCCTCTGATCTGGTAGCGAAATCCCATGAGATGACAATCGGTGATTTGACTCACTATTATGGGTTAGAAGTGAATAGAGAAAGTTCGGAATTAGAACTGATCACAGAAAAAAATACAGAATATGAGCCAGCTTCAGGATTAAGATATGTGGAAGCTGGAGTGGGGGTTCTTACAAAAATCAACATTTCCGATTTGGAGAACTTCGCTTCTCAAAACCCAGATATTATTGTGAATAGTGCTCAAGTTACAGTTGGTCCAATCGAAGATTTGGGCGATGGAGAAACCCCGCCAGCGGCACTTTCTCTATTGTTAACGGACGAAGAGAATACGAGAATTGGAGATGGAGCTAATTATAGGTCCATTCAACAGGATGGCGCAAATCCTATTTTGTCCGCATCTCCTTTAAGATTAGTTTATAATGAAGAAACAAAAACCTATTCAGCTTCAATTTCTTCATTTGTTAATTCTTATTTTGGAAACTATTTCAGAAGGAATCAACTTTTCATTTATCCAAGTTCGTCTAGTACTACATTAAATCATATGGTCTTTTCACCAGAGAATATTTCACTCAAAATATTCTATTCTAAGCTGAAATAGAGAAACCTATTCTTTTATATTTACCCTCATAAAACTTTTAAAATATGTGTGGAATTGTTGGCTACTTAGGTCATAGAGAGGCTTATCCCGTTATTGTCAAAGGTTTGCAACGTTTGGAATATCGTGGTTACGACAGCGCAGGTGTTGCCTTAATTGATGGTGACCTAAATGTTTACAAGAAAAAAGGCAAAGTAGCCGATCTTAATTCTTTTGTTGAGGGTAAGAATCTAAAGAGCAACATAGGGATTGGACATACACGTTGGGCTACTCATGGAGAACCTAATGATAAAAATGCTCACCCACATTTATCTAATTCTGGAAAGTTTGCAATGATCCATAATGGTATTATTGAAAACTACGCGGCCTTAAAAACGGATTTGATTAAGAAGGGCTATGAGTTTAAAAGTGATACCGACTCTGAAGTTTTTATCAATTTCATTGAAGACATCTATTTAAATACTGGGGTTACTTTGGGTGAAGCTGTTCGTTTGGCTTTAAATAAAGTAGTTGGAGCATATGCAATTGCGATCATTTCGTATGAAGATCCAAATTTGATGATTGCCGCTCGTAAGGGGAGTCCTCTTGTAGTTGGTTTGGGTAAAGATGAATTCTTTATCGCTTCTGATGCTACTCCGATCATAGAATACACAAATGAGGTGGTTTATCTTGAGGATCAAGAAATTGCAGTGATAAAAGATGGTAATCTTACCATTAAGAATATCGCAGATGTAGAGATGAAGCCATATGTTCATACTCTTGATCTAGAGCTTGAGGCTATAGAAAAAGGTGGGTATGAGCACTTCATGTTGAAAGAAATTTATGAGCAGCCAAGATCAATTGGAGATTGCTTAAGAGGAAGACTTCAGGCCAATGAAGGAAAGTTGGTATTGGGAGGTCTCTCTGATTATGTTAATAAAGTTTTGAATGCCGATCGAATTCTGATTGTGGCTTGTGGTACCTCATGGCACGCAGGTTTGGTGGCTGAATATATTTTCGAAGAATTCTGCAGAATTCCTGTTGAAGTAGAGTATGCTTCTGAATTCAGGTATAGAAATCCAGTAGTTAGCGAGAAGGATGTGGTGATTGCAATTTCTCAATCAGGAGAAACTGCAGATACATTGGCCGCCATTGAGTTGGCTAAGTCTAAAGGGGCAACCATTCTTGGGGTTTGTAACGTAGTAGGGTCTTCTATTGCAGAGATCAACTCATGCAGGTTCTTATACCCATGCTGGACCAGAAATTGGAGTAGCAAGTACTAAAGCCTTTACTGCTCAAATCTCAGTGCTTACTATGATGGCATTGATGATTGCCGAGAAGAAAGGTACAATGTCAGATAGTCTGTATAGATCTATTTTGGTTGAGTTGGAGTCTATTCCTCAGAAAGTAGAGAAGGCTTTGAAACTGAATGATCAGATTGAATATATCTCCGATAAGTTTAAGGATGCAAGAAACTTCTTGTACTTAGGAAGAGGATTCAATTTTCCTGTGGCATTAGAGGGGGCACTTAAGCTTAAAGAAATTTCCTATATCCATGCTGAAGGTTATCCTGCTGCAGAAATGAAACACGGCCCTATTGCTTTGATCGATGAAGAAATGCCCGTAGTTGTTATCGCAACCAGAGATAGTAGCTACGAGAAAATCGTTTCTAATATTCAAGAAGTTAAAGCTAGAAAAGGACAAGTGATTGCTGTGGTTACTGAAGGTGATACTGAAATCCCTAAAATGGCAGATCACGTAATTGAAGTTCCTCATGTGCATGACGCTTTGATGCCGCTTGTTTCGGTTATTCCTTTGCAGTTATTGTCTTACCACATTGCGGTAATGAGAGGTTGTAATGTGGATCAGCCTAGAAACTTGGCCAAATCGGTTACTGTAGAGTAATTTGAGAGTAGATATAATATTTAAAAAGGGGCTAAAAGCCCCTTTTTTTATTTCTGCTGCAAATAACTCTTCTTCAACAAAGGGCAAATTTTATAACGCTCCTCCTTCGTGTCCTCGTAGAGTGCTTCTAGTGTTTCGTATATGTGGTTTAATCCAATAAGGTTTGCCCATTCAAACGGTCCGTATGGATAGTTTGTGCCTAATTTCATTCCTGTGTCAATGTCATTGATAGAAGCAGTGCCTTCTTGTAGTGTGTAGAATGCTTCGTTAATAATCATGAAAATGATTCTTGGGGTTACCATTCCAACGCGGTCGTCTACAATTTGAAAATCAGTATCAAGTTCGGTACAGATATTTCTTAGATTTTCCAGAGAACTTGGTTTAAGTGCACTTACTTCTAAAACTTCTCTATTCAGAAAAGTGGGTAAGCCATTGAAACCGTACAGATTGCACTCAATCTCTTCTTGATAATAGGCCATTTCTGTAAGCGATATCTTTGGTGCATTTAAGAATACATTCAAACCGTTGTATGGAGCAAAAATTTCGAACTGTTCTGGGCTATCTCCAATAAAAAAGTCAAAAACACAGTCATATTCAGTTAAGTCTGTTTCAAAATCATAATCTGTTTCAAAGCGGTATTCATGATTCGCTGAAAATTTCAGCTTAAACTCTTCAATATTCTGCTCGTAACCGATGACTAGGATTTTCATAAATGTGTATTTTGCCCTCAAAATTATTTATTAAATCAAACAATCCGAATATGGGTAAGACAATCATTAACAGTGCGGATGCTCCTGCTCCAATTGGGCCTTATAGTCAGGCGGTTAAAGCAGGAAATACATTATATATTTCAGGCCAAATTCCTTTCGATCAAGCTACAGGCGAAATGATCAATGAAAATATCACTGAAGAAACCCATCAAGTGATGAAAAACATTGAGGCTATTTTGTCTGCCGCAGGCATGACCTTCTTTAATATTGTAAAGTGTTCAATCTTCATCAAAGACATGAATCAGTTTTCCACTATAAACGAGGCTTATGGTGTGTATTTTAAAGAAAATCCTCCGGCAAGAGAGTGCGTAGAAGTAGCGCGTTTACCAAAGGATGTCAACGTAGAGATTTCTTGTATAGCTGTAGAAGCCTAACTGTTAACAAATTAAAATCCCTTTGCGCTTTTTTAGTGCAGGGGGATAGTTTTGTTTAATTTTGCCGCCTAATTAAAATCAGATGAGCGTAAGAGTAAGATTTGCCCCAAGTCCCACAGGAGCTTTACATATCGGAGGTTTGAGAACGGCCCTCTACAATTATTTATTTGCGAAAAAGAATGGAGGTACTTTCATTTTGAGAATTGAAGATACCGACCAGTCGAGATATGTTGAAGGAGCAGAAGAATACATCGTAAACGCGCTCAAATGGAGCGGAGTTTTGCCTGATGAAGGCCCTCAACAAGGTGGAAAGTATGGCCCTTATCGCCAGTCTGAAAGAAAAGACCTTTATAAGCAATATGCCGACCAACTTATAGCTGAAGATAAAGCATATTACGCTTTCGATACTCCTGAAGAGCTTGATGAAATGCGTGAGCGTTTAAAGGCTGCTCGTATGGCAAATCCACAGTATAATGCCATTAGTCGGAACCAAATGAAGAATTCTTTGACACTTTCTGAAGAAGAAGTACAGGAGAGATTGAATTCTGGTGAACCTTACGTGATTAGGTTTAAAATGCCTAAACATGAAGATGTTCGATTTAAAGATATTGTAAGAGATTGGGTTGTGGTAAATACCACTACGCTTGACGATAAGGTTTTGATGAAGTCGGATGGCATGCCAACCTACCATTTGGCGAATATTGTGGATGATCATTTGATGGAAATTACCCACGTAATTAGGGGAGAAGAATGGTTGCCTTCTGCACCACTTCACGTTTTGTTATATGAAGCTTTTGGATGGGAAGCACCGCAGTTCGCTCACTTGCCATTATTGTTAAAACCTGACGGAAATGGAAAGTTGAGTAAAAGAGCTGCCGATCAGCTAGGTTTCCCGATTTTTCCATTGAACTGGGTCGATCCAGCTTCGAATGAACTTTCTAAAGGCTTCCATGAAAATGGATACTTGCCTGATGCATTTATGAACTTTCTGGCTCTTTTGGGCTGGAATCCCGGAACTGAACAAGAAATTTTCACAATTGATCAGTTGATCTCTTCATTTTCTTTGGAAAGAATTAACAAAGCAGGTGCTCGTTTCGATATTGATAAAGCGAAGTGGTTCAATCAGCAGTATTTAAAGACTAAATCGAATGAGGAATTGGCACAAATGCTGATGAATCAGAGCGACTTAGAAGGTGATGAAAGTACATTGGCGGCTATTGCAGGATCAATGAAAGAAAGAATAACTTTTGTTTCCGATATTTTGACAGAAGGCGCTTTCTTCTTTTCTGCCCCTGAAGAGTATGATGAAAAAACTGCTCGTAAAAAATGGACTGCTCAAGCTGCTGAAAAACTTCAAGGCTATTCAGGTCGTTTAACCGAATTCGCAGAAATTTCACCAGAAGAGGCCAAAGAGGTATTGGTTAAATATTTGGAAGAAGATGAAACGCCAATAGGAAGAGTAATGCCAGCTTTGAGACTTTCTCTTACTGGAGCAGGTGGAGGTCCAGATTTAATGGAAATTATTAGCATATTGGGGCCTGTAGAATCGGCAGATAGAATCAAAAAGGCTATTGCTGCTCTACCTGTTAAGGAATAGAACTTTCAAATTAAAATTGAGCTTATGGCGAAGAAAAAAGAAAGTAATAAAAAGGACGAAAAACCTCGCGTGAATAAAGAACTCGATGGTTTAGAAATTCAAATCGATTCGTTCGGTGAAATTCGAAACACACTTTCTATCGATAAAATCAATGAGTTTTTGAATAAAAACGTTGATGATAAAAAGTTGAGAGATCGAGATGATTTGGGCGAACTGAAAGGTGAAAATTCAGACGAAGAGGAATAAAAATGACTCCTGAGGCAACTCAGGAGTTTTTTATATAATCAATTACTTTTCTTACCGAACCGTGCTTCTTCAATAATTCTTCCGCTACAGATTTTTCTACTTGTAGCATTTCCATAATCATTTTTGTACCTCGATCTACAAGTTTATTGTTAGAAAGCTGCATGTCAACCATTCGATTGCCTTTTACCCTTCCAAGTTGAATCATTACGCTTGTACTGATCATATTTAGCACCAACTTTTGGGCTGTTCCTGCTTTCATTCTGGTGCTGCCAGTTACAAATTCAGGCCCTACAATCGGTTCTATCGGAAACTCCGCTTCCCAAGCTAATGGGCTATCGGGATTACAAGCAATACAGCCTGTAAGAATTCCGTTTTCCTTTGCTGTTTTAATACCGCCAATCACGTAAGGAGTTCTCCCCGAAGCAGCAATTCCAATTACCGTATCCTTATGATTGATCATATGTTCTTGCAGGTCTTTCCAAGCTTGGTTTGGATCATCTTCAGCAAACTCTACAGCTTTTCTTATGGCTCCATCGCCTCCAGCAATAATACCGACTACCATACCATGTTCAACACCATAGGTCGGTGGGCATTCAGAGGCATCTACCACGCCCAGTCTTCCGCTGGTGCCTGCTCCAATATAGAAAATGCGGCCTCCTTTTTGCATCCTCGGAACAATTTGAGAAACTAAAGCTTCGATCTGCGGAATTACCTTTTCAACGGCTAAAGGAACACTCTGATCTTCCCTATTAATGTTGGTTAAAAGTTCTTTTATGGATTGATTTTCTAAATGATCGTAGTGAGATTCTGACTCTGTAATATTCATTTTATGTATTTTAGCCCATTCTATTTCGACCTAAACTTACGTTTTATGAAGTTGATTTCCATTCTTCGATTCGTCTTAATCTGCTCAATTATGGGCATTTTCCAATTTACATACGGACAAAAACTGACTAATTACGAATTGGATTCCTTAAGCGCCAACCAATCAATTATTGCTTTAAATGGTGAATTGAAGAGCTTTTTGAGCATTCCTAATAATGCTCAGAACGAAGATGACGTAATTAAAAACCTAGCCTTTTTGAAGGAGGCATTTGAAAAACGAGGGTTTGTTACTCAGAATTTAGAGACATCGAGTAGAACGGCATTTTTTGCAGAGCGAAAGACAGCGAATGCTGAGAAAACCATTCTTTTTTATATGCATTTCGATGGCCAGCCTGTGGATACTACGCAATGGAATCAGCCTAATCCTTATGTACCTGTTTTGAAGAGAAGAATTGAAGGTGCATCTGATTGGGAAATTATAGATTGGTCCGAAGCGTCAGATGGTTTTGATGACGATTGGAGGATTTTTGCTCGTTCGGCATCGGATGATAAATCGCCAATTATCATGTTTTTGTCTGCTATAGATGTTTTGAATGAAAAAGGAATTGAGCCGGATTTCAATATAAAAGTGATTCTCGATCCGGAAGAAGAACAAGGTTCTATTGGTTTGCCAGGAGCGGTCAAAAAATATAAAGAAGAACTCGCGGCAGACCGAATGGTGATTTTTGACGGCCCAATGCATGATTCTAATTTGCCAACTTTGGTTTTTGGCTGTAGAGGAATTGCAGAAATAGAGCTTACGGTTTATGGCCCACGAACTCCACAGCATAGCGGGCATTTTGGGAATTACGCTCCAAATCCGGCACTCCGCCTGTCTCAACTTTTGAGTTCTATGAAAGATGATGGTGGCCGGGTTACCGTGGCTGGTTTTTACGATGGAATAGAATTGAGTTACGGTGTAAAAGCCATTTTAAGAGCAGTTCCCGATGATGAAAATCAGATCAAGAAAAGGGTTGGTATTGCCGAAGCTGATAAAGTAGGAACTAATTATCAAGAGGCTATGCAGTACCCTTCTTTGAATATTCGGGGTATGAGCTCGGGTTGGGTAGGGGATGAGGCCAGAACCATCGTGCCCGATAAGGCTTTGGCCACCTTAGACATTCGTTTGGTGCCAGAAACTGATGGTGCCCGCTTGGTTTCTTTGGTGAGAAATCATATCGAAGAGCAGGGTTACTATATTATTGAAGAGCGAGAACCCACGGAAGAAGAGCGTATGAAATACAGCAAAATCGTCCGATTTGATCATGATCCGTCATCAATGTGGAAAGCATTTTATACGCCTTTGATTTCTCAAACGGGATTATGGCTCTATAAAACTTTGAGTGAAGCTCACCAATCTAAAGTTGCTCGAATTCGTTTGGCAGGAGGTTCCGTGCCTATCGCATTTTTTGTGCAGGAATTGGATATTCCAGCTGTGCTGGTGCCTTTGGTAAATCCAGACAACAACCAACACAGCCCTAATGAAAATCTAAGATTGGGCCATTTTAAGAATGGCATTAAAACTGCTTTGGCCATTCTCAATTCAAAACTTTAGCAGCTTTTTATTGATGAAATAGTGTAAGACCAGCTATAGGATGCTCAGTAATATGCTTGATATATATGCCTTTATCCACAGCTACTTTCCTCAATACATTGCTGAAATAATAGGCCACTGAGCCCGTGAAATGGACAGGTACTTTTTGATAACCCTCGTATTTGGCTACGTTCTTTTCAATAAAAACGGTAAAGGCATTGTAAACGAGTTGGTAGAGGTAAGGCTCATTGATGTGTTCGCCTATAAATTTGGCAAAAGTAGCCAAAAAACGCCCAGGCATAGGCTCTTGATAAATCTTGGTGAGAAAGCCATCTTTTGTAAGTTGAAATCTTTCTTTGAAGATTTTTCTTAAATGTTCAGGCATATCCTTTCGGTAATAATCCGTCACAAGAGTTTTTCCCAGATAAGTTCCTCCTCCCTCATCGGCAATGGCCCAGCCTAATGAAGGCACATTTTCGGTTATTTTCTCTCCATCGTAAAAACATGAGTTTGTTCCTGTGCCAATAATGCAGGCAATTCCCTTTTCTTTTCCGCACAGCGAACGAGCAGCAGCTAATAAATCATGATTTACATCAACCTGAGCGGTTGGGTAATATTTACTTAAAAGCTTAGCTATTTTCTCCCGGTTGGTTCCTGATGAACAACCAGTTCCGTAGTAATAAATCTTATCTATGGCTTGAGGAAGTTGCCCATGAAGGTCTTGTATCACCAAGAGCATTTCTTCGGAAGTTTGATAATATGGATTGATGCCTAAAGTTCTGGCTTGTTCAATTTCTCCATTTTCATCAATCAGCCGCCAATCTGTTTTTGTAAAACCGCTATCTGCTATCAGTATTTTCACTTTCTCGATATTTAAAGGGCTTCAAAAATAGCAAAACACTTCATATTTGATTCCTTTGGCAGTCTAAGTTCTCTGCGAAAACGTAGGTATATCTGAGAATTGGGATTGAAGATCTCAATGAGACAATGGTTATGTTACGCAACAAACAGAATATTTTCAAAGTTTAGTGATTATGAAATTCTACAAAACTTCGATGTACTTATTGCTGGCTTTTACGCTCTCAATCTCAGCGTGTAATGTCGGTGGAGATGATGATAGCCCTATTGATGGACCAGGAGCAAATTTGAATTTGGGGATTGTAGGTGAATCAGCTCATGATTTACTTTCTGACGAAACTTACACCAAGCTTCAGATCGAATTTATTTACGCAGCGGGTTATGAACCACCTTCACAAAGTATCAACTATCTCAAAAATTTCCTGTCAAATCTGCTCAATAAACCTCAAGGGATTAACATAAGTGTTCGCGAAGTGGCTGCTCAGGGTAAAGAAGCTTATAGCATTTCTGACCTTAAATCTCTGGAAGCCACCAACAGAACATTTTATACTGAAGGTTCTACCATAAAAGCATATTTCTATTTTGCTGATGGAAATTATAGCGAGAATGAGAATGTATTGGGGATTGCCTATAGAAATACTTCGATGGTGCTTTTTCAAAAACGTATTGAAGAACTTTCAGGAGGTTTAGGACAGGCATCGACTGAGTTACTGACTTCATCGGTATTGGCTCATGAATTTGGCCATATTTTGGGCTTAGTAAATACAGGAACTGAACCTCAAAGTGATCATCAAGATGAGCCCAATGGACACCACTGCGATGTTACGGATTGTTTAATGTATTATGCTGTTGATTCTTCCGCGGGTTTAGATGATTTAGTTGGTTTAAGTTCTCCCCCCGATTTAGATGCCCAGTGCAAAGCCGATTTAAAAGCTAATGGAGGAAAATAATGTGAAGAGGCCGCCCGAAAGTTGTTCAAGGATTCTTTAATCGAAATTCCTTTAAACTTTCAGGCGACCTCTCACCAAAAATTAACCCTAACTATAAACTGTATTTTGAGCTGAAAAGCCGACCAAGCTTTTCTTTTACCTTATTCTGAAATTCTGTAATACTTGCTTCCGAGCGATTCTGTTAAGAAATCGGCTTTATTAACCAATTGTCTTAATCCTTCACTTTTAGCAGGATTGCCCTCTTCGATTAACTTTCCTTCAGCATCAAATACTTTAACCAATTCAGTATTTGTTTCTTCCATTTCCATGTAAACTTCTTCCATTACGTTGAAGTCATCATCCATTGAAAGATCTGCTTCAATTTCAGAAATCAATTGAGCTTCTTCTTTTGAAATCAACCTTCTGTTTGATTCATTCGATTTAACCGAACTCGCTTGGAATAATGTTACTGCCGCTAAAGCTATTGCGATAAGAGCGCTTAAATTTTTTTGAGTTTTAACCTTTGAGCTATTCATGACCGTGTTGTTTTAGAGTTTCTGACCTTTTATTAATTGACCTGTAAGCTTTTATCCAATGGATGTGCCAATGTTTGTAAGTTGTTGATAGTCAGTGGTGAATGTTTGGTTTTGAAAAAATAGGTCGAAAATTGTGTCACGAAAACGTACACCTTTCGATCACTTATAGCACACAAATTGCGCGAAATGGAACACTCAAGATTTGAGTTTTCCTATGATGGGGAATTTATCAAAAACGGAAGCATTATGAGGAGCATCAGGAAGCTCGTGAGTTAAATCCTGACCTGCCCAATGTTCGTAATGTTTGCCGTTGCGCCAAAGCCTAGAGGCTCCAACATCGTAAATATTGCCTTGATAGGCAATCCAGATTTCCTCTCTGTCTTGACCATTTCTTAAAGCGAGTTGAGCAGACGAGTATTCTTTTTCAGGCATTTAGCAAAGGCTATTTTGAAACGTAGTAGGCGTTATCTCGCACAAGCGTATAAAGGAACTTAACGGTTGGCAAGTCGCTCTGAATCTCGTATTTCTCCTTTAGTTTCATTTCCAAAATGGTGATTGGCTTTTGAACCGCATCATCGCGATACGCCTTAAGAGCGTCTTTGATGATGTTGATTTCTTGATCGGAAATAAGGCTGGCACTTGGGAAAACGGGCTCGTAAGTTTCGTCAACTTTTTGAAGAATGGTTTTATTTCGGATGTTGGTAGCCGTAACTTTTTTGATTTTCACTACCGTGGTTCCGGCCAGTAAATCGCCAATTCTTTGCCCTTTTGGAGTAACTACAATAATTAACACAGCCAATCCGGATATAAAAAAATCGATGGGTTCGAGTAACCATCTCAGAAAATAAGAAGCTACTGAAGGTTGGCTTCCATCCAGTTTCACCACGCGGATTTTCATTACGTTCTTCCCTACGGTTTGACCGTTGAACAGTAATTCAGCAAAAAATCGGTACAAATACCCTAAAATCACTAGCGATATAGAAATTGCAGCAGGAACACTGCCGCCTACAAAACCAATTATCGAAAAAACGATAATATAAAAGCTGAATACAATGACTAAATCAATGGCAAAAGCCACCAATCTATCGCCAATTCCAGCAAGTGGATATTCCAGTTCTATATTTTGAGTGGTTTGAACACTTACTGTTTGCATAAGAAGTATAATTGAATAATTTTCTGCTTTAATTAAATATATCAGATGAGGGAATCTGCTTTCGTAAAGGCAAATATAAATAAATGGGAAAAGTTCGAAAGCTTGATTACTTCAAAGCACAAAAAGAATCCTGATGAACTGGCGGATCTTTTTATCCATTTGACGGATGATTTAGCTTATGCCCGAACGCATTATCCCAATAGCGAGATTACTCAATATTTAAATGGTCTTTCCACCAAAGTTCATGCTTCTATTTACAAGAATAAAAAGCAGCAATCGAACCGCTTTGCTAATTTTTGGAAATTAGAACTGCCAAAGATCTTTTATCAACACCGAAAGGAATTTGGTTATGCGTTTATCATCTTCTTCATATCATGTTTAATAGGCGGCATTTCCGCTGCTAATGACGATACTTTTGTGCGTTTGATTTTATCTGATAATTATGTGGATAGAACTTTAGATAATATTGAAAGTGGAGAACCGCTTGGGATATACGGTAGTATGCCTCAGGTTGAAATGTTCTTTATGATCACTTTCAACAACATCCGTGTTTCATTTATGGCTTTCGCATTCGGGATTTTGCTTTCCGTTGGTAGCGTTTATTTGCTTTTCAGAAATGGCGTTATGCTGGGAGCATTCCAGTATTTCTTCTTTCAAAAAGGGCTTTTACTCACTTCGGTACTTACCATTTGGATTCACGGGACTATTGAAATTATTTCCATTGTTATGGCTGGTGGAGCAGGCTTAATTATGGGCAATTCTTTTTTATTTCCAGGTACTTATTCCAGAGGAGAATCTTTGCAGCGAGGTGCTTTAAAAGGAGCCAAGGTTGTTCTAGGTTTGGTACCATTGTTTATTACCGCTGGTTTTTTAGAATCCTTTGTTACTCGCTTATCAGGAATGCCGAATATTTTGAAAGCCGCAATTATTTTAGGCTCGCTGGCCTTTATGGTTTATTACATCATTATTTACCCGAAACGTTTATATGCAAATGGAGCATTTACCCAAGATTGAGTTTTATAAAAAGAGAGATTTTAGCAATAAGCTAAATGTAACATTTGCTTTCATCAGAGAAAATGCCTGGTCATTATTGAAAGTTCAGCTTTTAATTGCCGGACCAATCCTGTTGATCACCAATATGCTGTCTTTTCAGTTTCAAACTTCCTTTATGGGAAACCCTATGGAAGCGGTTCAGGATCCTGGTTTTCTCTCGGATTTTTTTCTTGGCTATGGCGTAATACTGATAGGAGGCTTAATTAGCGCCTCTTTGTTGCCTGCGCTTACGTTTGGGTACATGAAAAGCTATATGAATACTCACCCAAGTGAAATCACAGTAGCGAAAGTAACCTCAGGAATGGGTAAAAGAGTATTGTTTATAGCCATCTTCAGTGTTTTAATGACGATATGTATCTTATTCGGAACGATATTTCTGATCATTCCAGGGGTTTATTTAGCTGTCGTTCTGTCTTTGGGATCGCCTGTAATTAGTTTTGAAGACACAGATTCCTTTACCGCATTTGGCAGGTGTTTTACATTGATTAAAGATAAATGGTTTAGCACCTTAGGTTTGATTTTTATAGTGACGATTATTGGTGGATTTATGAGCTTGGTATTTTCCTTGCCACAAACCATTTTTTATTCAATTTGGACTTTTTCTTCTATAGATCAAGATGGTGGATTGAATGCTGTAGAAATGCCTTCATACGCTCAGGCTCTGAATATCATTTTCGCATTATTAAATTCATTTGGAGCAATTATTTCATATTCTGTGATTTACATCGCTTTGGCCTTTCAGTATTTCAATTTGGTTGAAAGAAGAGAATCTAGAGGTTTGATGTCGAGAATTGAAGCAATGGATCAGGTTAAAGACGAAGATGAAGGAGAAACTTATTAAAGCTCTTTTTTACATACTGGTTTTCATTGGTTGGACTGTTCCCTCATTCGCGTATCAGTCTACGGATAGTTCTGCTCATCGGATAGATTACACAGAAAGGTCCTACGATCAGCAAAAGCTAAAGGAGCTTCGGGCTGATGAAACCTTTCAATATGAGGTTTATAAAGAAAGACAAAAGGGCGCTTTTCAGCGCTTTATAGAGAGGATTCAAAGGTGGTTTTTTAGCTTGATCGGATCTGGAGCAGCATTAACCTTATGGGGAATCCTCTGGAGACTGATTCTTGTTGCGGCATTCATTTTGCTCATTATCAAAATTTTTGGAATAGAAACATCTTCTATTTTTCAACCAGCCAAAGCGCATAAAAAGGCTTTTAAGATTGACGAAGAATCTTTAGATGACATCAACTTTGATGAAGAACTCCAAAAGGCATTTCAATCTAGTCAATGGAGCCTAGCCATTAGGCTCATTTATCTTTACTCACTAAAACACTTGGCCGATACTGAAATGGTTTTGGTGAAGAAGGGAAAAACAAACCAAGAATATTTGTACGAAATCAACAAGCCCGAGGTGCGCGAGAATTTCTCTGGCTTGAGTTTCTTGTTCGATTATACTTGGTACGGTCATTTTGAGGCGAGTCAATCTATGGCTGACAAAGCGAAGAAGTATTTGGATCAAATTTTAGCAACAAAGGCATGAAAGGCGATAGAAAATACCTCTATATTCTGATTGCTATTTTAGCCATATATGTGGTTTATGAACTTCAGAAACCGAAAGAAGTGGACTGGTCTCCAACACTTCATTACAGAGATAAAATACCTTTTGGAACTTATGTGATGCACAATTTGGTGGCCGATATGTTTCAGGATAATAAGGCTGCGCATGAATTCAATACACTTTATGCCTCGCTTCACGATAAAGGTGTAGAAGGGAATCACTTGGTTTTGGCCTCTGAAATTCAATTAACCGATTTAGATTTCGAAGCCTTACTCAATCATGTTGATCAAGGAAATACAGTGCTCTTGGTGGCTAGTGCGTTCAGCGGAACTCTGGCCGATAGTCTTGATCTTGAAATGGGTTATAGAGAAGAATTTCTAACTACGAGTGTGACCCAAATTCAAAATGCATTGGCTGGGGAATTAAGAGAAACCATAACCCTTAATTTACCAGAAACGACTCGAAAATTTGAATTTCCTTCAATTGCGGTTTCGGGTTACTTCAATCATTACAGTGATTCATTATGGCATTCCATGGCTCAAAATGAGGATGGAAAATCTATGCTGTTGAGTTACAAAGGTAATTCGAATGGACATTTACTGGTGTCTACTATGCCGCTGGCATTCACAAATTACTTTGTGTTGAATGAGGAAACCTCGGCTTTTTCTTCAGAATTGCTCAGTTTTTTTCCTGAAAGCGAAAAGCTCACGCATAATGAATATTATCAGCTGGGTAGGTTAGAAGCTTCTTCCCAAATACGCTACTTATTGAGTCAGGAGGCGCTCCGATGGGGCATTGGTTTACTGATTTTAATGATGCTGGTATTTATGGTTTTTGAAGCGAAGCGAAGACAGCGCATCATTCCTATTATTAAGCCTCTTCAGAATACAACTCTCGAGTTTGTTAGTGTTTTGGGTAGGCTTTATTATCGCCAGCAAAATCATAGCAATTTGGCCAAAAAGCGAATTCTTTATTGGAAGGATTTTGTGAGAAGGCATTACAATTTACGAACCGACCGATTGGATCAAGAGTTTGTTGCTGAGCTGACTTTGAAAAGCGGAAAGCGCCAACAGTCAATTAAGGCTATTGTTGATTTGGCAAGTCAAGTGGAGAGTGGGGAAGCTTTAGGGGAAGGAGAATTGATGGTGCTGGAAAAATTATTAAACGAGTTTTACGATATTAATTAGATAGAATAATTCATGGAAAACGAACAGGAATTCCAAAACAGAATCGATCTTACGGGATTAAAAGATGGCGTTGAGCGCATTAAGGCCGAAATTTCCAAGATTATTGTGGGGCAGCCCAAAATGATCGATCTTATACTGACTGCCATTTTAGCCGATGGACATATTCTTTTAGAAGGTGTACCAGGCGTAGCCAAAACCTTGGCTTCTAAATTGGTAGCAAGAGGTATCACCGCAGACTTCTCCCGAATTCAATTTACGCCCGATTTAATGCCTTCGGATGTTTTGGGAACTTCTGTTTTCAACATGAAAAGCTCAAATTTTGAGTTTAAACAAGGCCCTATTTTCTCAAATATTGTGTTGATCGATGAAATCAACAGAGCACCAGCAAAAACCCAAGCAGCACTTTTTGAAGTGATGGAAGAAAAGCAGGTTTCTGTTGATGGAACAACCTATAAAATGGAAGAACCTTATCTTGTTTTGGCTACTCAAAACCCCATAGAACAAGAAGGGACTTACCGCTTACCTGAAGCTCAATTAGATCGTTTTCTATTTAAAATTGAAATTGGTTATCCTTCATTGGAAGAAGAAACCGAGATTTTAATGCGTCAATCGGCTAATATTTTGGCAGACTTAAACCAAGTGACAGCGGTTCTTTCAAAGGCTGATATTTTGGCTTATCGCGAAACGGTTAAGCAAATTTTGATTGATGAAAAGTTGCTGAAATACATTGCCGAAATTGTACATAAAACCCGTGGCGACCACGCCATTTATTTGGGTGCTTCTCCAAGAGCTTCTTTGGCCTTGCTGAATGGAGCTAGAGCTTTTGCAGCTATTAAAGGTCGTGATTTTGTGACACCTGATGATATTAAGTTTTTGGCACCGTCAGTGCTCAAACATCGAATTTTACTGACTCCAGAAAAAGAAATGGAGGGAGTAACAGCCGATGAGGTAGTCAATCAGTTGGTGGCTAAAATTGAGGTGCCTCGCTAATGAATTTTTGGCGTTCATTCTATATCAATAATCGTTTCTTCTACATTGCAGCAGGCTTTGTATGCCTGTTTGTGGTTTCTTACTTTTTTCCGGTATTGCTGAATATTACCTCAGCAATATTCATGGTGTTTTTGTCGGCTTTTGTGCTCGATTTCATTTTGCTCTACCGAGTTAAGAAACCAATTTCTGCACTTAGATCGTGTGCCGATAAATTTTCAAACGGTGATGAAAATGAAGTGAAAATTACCTTGGAATCTTTTTATCCCATGGCGATGAATTTGAAGGTAATTGATGAAATGCCATTCCAATTTCAGGATAGAACCACTCAATTTAACTTCGCGATTAAGCCTACGGAAACCAAGGTGATCACCTATATTCTTCAACCTAAAAAGCGAGGAGAATATGAATTCGGAAATATCAATGTGTTTGCAACCTCCGTTTTAGGGTTGGTTAAAAGAAGAACAATCCTTTCTTCCGAACGAACCGTTTCCGTGTATCCCTCCTTTATTCAAATGCGGAAATATGAATTGCTGGCTATTTCCAACCAACTTCAAGAGTTTGGAATAAAGAAGGTGAGGAGGATTGGTAATAACATGGAATTTGAGCAGATCAAAAACTATGTTATTGGCGATGATTATAGAAAATTGAATTGGAAAGCTACCGCCAGAAGGTCGGAACTTATGGTGAACCAGTTTCAAGATGAACGTTCACAGCAAGTTTATTCCGTAATCGATAAAGGGCGCATGATGCAAATGCCTTTTGAAGGTATGAGTTTATTAGATTATGCTGTAAACGCGAGTTTGGTGATTTCTAACATTGCTTTGAAAAAGGGTGATAAAGCTGGTGTTGTTACCTTTCAGCATAAGGTAAATTCCATATTGCCTGCTTCGCGAAGAAACATGCAGCTCAACTTGATTTTAGAGCATTTATATAAGCAAAAGACAGCTTACAAGGAGTTCTGATTTTTCGAAGCTTTATTTAACACTAAAGCACAAGCTTACACAACGTAGCCTAATTTTACTCTATACCAATTTTGAATCGCTTTCTTCCTTAGAAAGGCAATTACCCCATTTGAGAAGAATCAGCAAGCAGCATTTGTTGGTTTGTATTCTTTTCGAAAATACTGAAGTGGACTCTCTGATTCAGTCGCGAGCCGATAATCTGGAAGAAGTTTACACCAAGGGTATTGCTGAACAATTATCCTATGAGAAAAAGTTGATCGTAAAGGAATTGCAGATGCACGGGATTCATGCACTTTTAACTCGACCAAAGGAATTGAGCATCAACACCATCAATAAATATTTAGAATTAAAAGCCAGAGGGTTGATTTAGTATGAAAGGGAAGTACATACTGATTTTCGTAGTTGCGGCTATGGTTGCTGGAATGCTTTATAATTCTTTATCTCAACCAGGAGTTTCAGATTTAAAAGGAGATTTCAAGGAAGTTGCCATGTATCGCAACGAAAACAATACTGGCCCAATTCAGCGGATTTATGCGGTAGCCGTTACCGATACTTTATGGAAAGAAATGCAGCAATACGGTGACTTTATGCCTTACACCAAGCTGGGAAACACCAAGGTTTACTTCTTTAAAACAGGCTTTCCAACTCCCCAGAAATTATCATTACAAAATCCGCATTTTGCTCAAGAGTTTAATTCCGCTTGCCTAGGGCTTTATGAAAAGAACGCGTCAGGACTGGTGTATTTTTCGAAGTATCCTATGAAAGCGGAGTAATGGAAAAGTACTTCAACTCTATGAGCGATTGGGACATGTTCCTTTTTCAAACCCAAGGGTTTTGGACTACGTTGTTTTGGTCGCTCTTGGTTGTGCGCTTGATCCTTAATTGGTTGATTTATGACTTGATAGACTCAGGTCTTGTACATCCAAATATTCCGAAATGGCGAACCATCGTGCCCCAATCTTATGAAGAAATTGAAAGACTAAAAAGAACATACCCAAAACTTAAAAATCCAACCATTGATGGAGGCGATGATTATCGTGGTTTTGAACTTTTGGCCATTGCGATTTTCACACTATGGTGGGGAAAGGATTTAGGAGATACGCCAAAGTCCGTTAGGCTGAAAAAGATTGCTAACATTCTTAATCTCATTTTTATCCCCTTTTTCATTGGGGTCGTGATTCTATTTTTTCATTTACAAGAAGCCAATATGATTTTAGAGCACGTAAAAAAGGATTGGTTTTATTTCTTGAATTAATGTTGAATAGGCTGTGTCCAAGCGCATTCAAAATCCCCTTCTTTAAATGGATTTTCTTTCAGTTTGGAAGAAGTGATCTTGGTTCGGACAAAGAGTAAATCGTTATCCATTTTGAATGATGCTTTGTTTCCGTTGATAGAATCAAACACTTCTGAAACTTCGCTTCCTTTTTTTACGCCAATGAAATCTATTCTGTAGGTAATACCATCTTCTGGTTCTATTTCTAATTCAATTTTGCCATTGCTTTGACTTAATTTTCTTAAAGTGACGCCTGTACTGGCATAAAAATCACCTGCTTCCATGGCTTGAATTAAGGTTTCAGCATCCAATGATTTGGCATTCACCATTACCCAACCACGGCCACTGTTGCTGTATTGACCACCAAACAAATGATAGTTGTGACTATCATCTGTCGCGAGACCATACATTATCGGTTGGTTTCTGTTTAAATAGGCAATGTTGATTTGGTCCCACATTTCTTCCGTGCTCATTCTTGCAGAATCACCATAATTATTCACATAGGGATGCCCGTTGAAAACTTCGAAAAACCTTTCCCCTTTCAGTGATTTCATGTCTTCTACCGAAATTCCCCAGCCAAAATTGGGGTGGTTGATGTGAGGCATTATTGCTTTGCCAGTTGCTTCTCGTTGCTCTAAAACCGCATTGATATTGTTTTGAACAGTTTCTGCAACGCTATTTCCATGCCTTGGCCCAATCAAAGATTGAACGTTGGTGGCATTCATGTGAATAGGCTTTCCTTCAAAGCCATCAGTAATTTCTTCCGCTTGAATAATGAGGAATTCGCCCTCTTCTTCAAACAAAGGTTTATACTCTGATTGTGTCTTAAGTTTTACATTGTAGCCGGTACTATCATGGGTGTACTTAACCCAATACTCTCCGTACTTGCTTAGGTAATCTTCGAATGCTTTTTCATAAATCATGCTTCTTGGTATCTTTTTCCATTTTTCAACATCAGCTATAATGTTGTGCTCAGTGAGCGCAACAAAATCATAGTTGTGAGATTTATACCAATCGAGTACCATTTCTGGAAAACCATCTCCATCGCTCCAGTAAGTGTGAGTATGTAAATTGCCTTTGTACCATTGCGTTTCTTCTTGGTTTTGACAGCTGCAAAACACAAAGATTAGGGTTAAGATGAAAATCGATTTGATTAGGTTTTTCATATATAAAAAGTTGAATGTGATGGCGCTTTCTGAAAAGTTTACAATTATTTTACCTACTGGTAGGGTCAATGCTAACGAATGCGTAACATATCTAAAGTGCTTATCTATAAGTAGTTTAGTTAGGAAAGTACTATTTTATTTTAATGACCCAGCAAAAAGCCCTCTCATATACGGTGAAAGGGCTTTTATTTTTTATAGCAACTTGACTTGAGCTTTTATCCATCTATCGGGCAATTCTCCATGAGTAGCTTTGGTGTAATCCAGATAACTACAGGGTAAATAGGCCTTTTGACTGTGCCTTTCTCCAAAAGTGACCAACATCCACCATTTGTCTGTCGCTTTACTTTTGTAAAAAGTCAGTGTATCATCTGTTCCTTCTTGAGAAACTACATATTTGGTGTATTCGCCCGATTCAAATCGGCCACTGTCTTTTCTATTGTAGAAGCCTTCAATAAAGTACCAGATCATGGTAGCAACTACTGAAGCCGTTTTGCCATGTTGGTCATCAAAATTTGGGTTGAACTCAGAAATGCTTAGTGAGCTTAATTTTTCATTCATACCTCCATACCAGCAGAGTTGGCAGGCTTCTTCACCAGATAAACCAAAAGGCTGGGCGAAGACATTTCCTGGTGCATCAGAACTTCTGATAGCTGAAATATCGAAGGTCATCATGTTGGCCATGCGCACCAACGGTTCAGACTCCTGAAATTTTTCACGAAGCTCGCCCAAACGCATGGCTTCAAAATATAGTTTATCGAGAATGGTAAGGTGATCTTGGCCTACCAAATAACCTTGGTGGCCTAAATGATTATAACTGAAAAGATAATTGGGAGAGTGGGTCAGCAGCTTTTCTAAGAAAGTATGATGTTCGTCTCCTTCGGGCTCTAAATCTAAAGTTGAATCTACATTGAGCACCGTGATCAATTCGGGCAAAGCTTCATAGGCTCTGAATTGCCCGAAACTTAGATCGTGAGAACCACCAATGAAGATAGGCAATACTTTATGGGCTAATAGAAACTCGCAAACCTCTCTAATTCTATCTTGAGTGTCATCTAGTTTTTCTCCATTATTCAAATCTCCCAAATCCGCAATTCGGTAGGCAGAAGCGCCTTTTTTCAACCTGAAAAGTTTCTCTCTGATCTTTTCAGCACCTTCACTTACACCTTCATTGTCGCTGGCTCCTCTATTTTCAGTAAGGCCCACGAGTGCAATTTCGCATTGGGTGATGTGGAAATTTTCGTCAGAAAGGGATTTGATACTTTTACCAAGGGAGTTGTTGGGTAACGTATCGGGAATGGTAATGGGGGTGAAGAATAGTTTTAGATTCATCCGTTAAATTGAATTGCAAAATAAAGGTAGCCATTTAAGGCAATCCAATAAATGAAATGAATTTAAAAAGAAGGATTATTGGATAAAGGCATCCCGAAGAAGTAATTCGGAATGCCTTTATGAGGTTTAAATATCTAAGCTTTTCATATAAGCTGCGTCATCTTTGGCGCTTTCTATTGGCGTGGTGCCATCATATCGCTCTTGCTCAACAATGAAATAATCCATGCCGTATTCTTTTGCAGATTTTAGAATTGGAGGATAATCGATGATTCCTGTACCTAGAGTACAAGTTGCGTCTCTTTCTGTGGCGTTTTTCATGCGATCCTTCACGTGACCTAGTTTAAAGCGATTGGGATATTTTTTAAACCAAGCTTCAGGTTTTTGGCCAGCAGTTACTACCCAATACATATCCATTTCAAAATCCACTAAATCAGCATCAGTGTTTTGCATGTAAACATCTTGAGGAAGTTCCCCTTCAACAGGAATAAAGCCGTATTCATGGTTGTGGTAGGCAAAACGGATTCCGTTCTTTTTACAGATTTCGCCTTTTTCATTGAAGAGTTCAGCGGTTCTTTTGTATTCATCCAATGAGTTCTGGCTTCTGTAAGGGCAGATTAAGTATTTCATGCCGATCTCTGCTGCCTGCTCTGCTTTTTGCTCAAAGTTGTCGTCAATATTGCAGTGGCTAGCCACAAAGTCTAAACCTAAATCTTCAGTATATTTTTTGAAATCTTTGTTTCCCATGCCCCAGAAAAGCCCTTGTTGGCCTTCATAGCCTTCAATTTGATTATAGCCGAAAGAGGCTACTTGTTTCAATACTCCTTTTGGGTCGGCTGGTAATATATCTCTAAGGGAGTAAAGTTGAAGTCCGAATTTGTTTCCGCTTTCGGTTGCCATTTTACAGGCCGTAGGTAAAACCGCTAAGCCAGCAGCAAAGGCACCACCAAGCTTGAGGAATTCTCTTCTTTTATATGTCATTTTGTTTAAGGTTAATTGGGAATAGTAAGGCTGAATTTAATAAGAATCGTTTGCGAAACGTAAGTTTTCTTCAATTATCGAAATCGATTTAATAGAACTAGAAGCCTTTTAATGTCCGTTATAAAAGTTCGCAGGAACACCTGCTACATCCAAATCAATAGCGAAAACGCCTCCAGTTAAAGGCAATTCTTTAAGTTTTTCTGGGCTTGTCCATGCACGAGCTGTGGTGATGTAGAGGGTTTTTAAATCTTTTCCTCCAAATGCGCATGACGATACATTTTGTGCAGGAACTTCAACCTTTTCCATCAACTCCCCAGTAATTGGGTCAAATCTAGCTACAGCACTTCCTCCCCACAACGCGACCCATAATTTATCTTCAGAATCAATGGTCATTCCATCGGGAGCCCCCATGCCAGAAGGGATTTTAAAGGCAACCCTTCTATTACTGATTTGGCCGGTTTGATTATCGTAATCGAAAGCTTGCACAGACATGGTGGGAGTGTCATTATAGTACATGGTCTTTTTGTCGGCTGTCCATACAATGCCATTGGAAACGGATACGCTGTCTAGCATGGTTGCCATAGAACCATCAATGTCCATTTTGTATAAAGAAGCGCCTTTAACTCGTGAATCCAGAGCCATGCTACCTACCCAAAACCTTCCCGATGGATCGCATTTACCATCGTTAAACCGAATGTTTTCATCAGGCAAAGTATTAGTTACAAAAGTTAATGCTCCGGTGTCAGTATCTATTTTGTGAATGCCATTTTGAAGGGCTACCAAAGCTCCACCTCCTTTAACGGGTACCACAGTTCCTATTCTTTCACCAACGGGAAGAACTCTGTCTTTTCCTGTTTCTGGATCATAGATATGAAGTGCTTTGCCTTCTATATCTATCCAGTAAAGTTTATTTTCAGTAGGATGCCATATGGCACCTTCTCCTAATTCAGCCTTTGCATCCACAATAAGTTTTAGTTCGTGAGAGGCTTCTTTAAGCTTTGGTGCGCAAGTAATGAGCAAAAGAAGAAGGGGGAGTAGGGCTAGATTTTTCAAAATCAAGTTAAATTATGGTGAAAGTTAAAGATAGGTTTACTTTCTTAAATCATCTATCGTTGGAAGTGTGCTCTCTGGTTTTTGAATTTTTATCTCAATCGTGCCATCCTTCAAGCCCTTAGAAGTTACTCTTATCTTTATCGCCCCGGTTTTATCAGTGGCTTGAACAATTGCCAAAGCCAGACCGTTAAAAACGGGCTTGGTATTGCTCTTCATTGACGAGTGTTCAGTTGGGTTGGCGTTATCGAACCCGATCATTTTGCCTGCTCCTTCAATATTGAATTGGACAATATTTTGAGCATTTGGAACTACATGGCCGTTTGAATCTACTACTTCTATTTTAATGTGGGCTACATCAGTTTTGTTGGCATTAAGTGTTTCTGAATCCGAGGAGAGCCTTATGCTAGCTGGTGCTCCTGTAGTGCTGATTTCCTTCTCAAATACCACTTCTCCATTGCGTTTGCCTATTGCCTTGATAGTGCCAGCTTCGTAGGGGACATCCCAAATAAGATGTAAATCGCTAGTGCTGTTGTTTACTTTTGGTCTTTCATACCCATTCCATGAACCTGAATTTCCCTGTCGTGGAAATTCTAGAGATTTCGCTCCATACGATTTTCCATTCACAAACAATTCTACTGTCTCGCAATTGGTGTACACCATTACTGGAATGATTTGTCCTTCATGCCCTTTCCAGTTCCAATGAGGGAAAATATGAATCATGAGCTTTTCTGTCCATTGGCTTTGGTAGAAGTAAAAAGCGTCTTTAGGAAAGCCGTTCATGTCAATAACACCAGAGCTTGAATTTTTGCTGGGCCACCGGGACTCTCCTATATAATCAATCCCTGTCCACATAAAATCTCCAATAACGTAATCGTGGCTCGATACAAATTTCCACAGCTGCTCGGCCCTGATCACCCGTCCTAAATTCGCTGGAACAATGACAGTAGAGTCTACTGAATAGAAATTCCCATCAAAATAGCTTCCTCTAACACCTGGAATAGAGACGCTTTCGGTACCCACCATTTTCCAGTTAGGATGGTCGTGTCTGTCGATACTGTAGAATAATTCTCTTCTTTCGTGCCATCTATCCACATAATTATAGCCTACAATGTCTAACATGTTGAGAAATGGTAATCTTGCAGAACCGCCATCTGCAGCAATATTATCATTGCCAGTAGTGACAGGTCGGGTTGGGTCTAGTTTGTGGAAAGTTTCGATTAAGGGTTGAAGAATTTCATGACCATTTTCCATCTTCTGTTCTCCAATTTCATTGCCAGCACTCCAAAGCACTATAGAAGGATGGTTTCTGTCGCGAAGAATAAAGCTAGTCAAATCATGCTGCGACCATTCTTTGAAATACTTGTTATAGCCAAACTCCACTTTACCTGCAGTCCATTCGTCAAAGGCTTCATCCTGAACCAGAAATCCCATTTGGTCGCATAAGTCCAAAAACTCTGGAGCCATGGGGTTGTGCGAGGTTCGAATAGCGTTTACCCCCATTTCCTTCAATACTTTTAATCTGCGCTCCCAAACGCCAATAGGTACAGCAGCTCCTACACTACCTCCATCATGATGAAGGCAAACGCCATTCATTTTTACCTGCTCACCATTTAATAAAAAGCCTTTGTTTACATCATATTCGATATGTCTTATCCCGAAAGGAGTTTCAGAACTGTCTATTAATTTGCCATTTTCCAATATTTCTGTAACAAGCGTATATAAGTAGGGATTTTCTATCGACCAAAGCGTAGGAGTGGTTACCCCCAGCCTTTGTGATGCTTCAGTGCCTTCGTTTGAAATATTTGTAAGTTGCGTTTCTGCCTCGGCAACTTTTTTCCCCGCAGCATCAAGAATTACAGATTTTAATATGATGTTTTTAGAAACCTGGCTTTGGTTTTCCACTTGTGTTTTAACCGAAACCACTGCCGAAAGCGGGTCCACATAAGGAGTGGTGATATAAGTTCCCCATTGAGCGACATGTATGGGAGCAGCAAAGTTCAGCCAGACATGGCGGTAAATGCCAGAGCCTGAATACCACCTAGAATTTGGTTGTTTGGAGTTGTCTACTCTTACGGAAATGGAGTTTTCTCCAGCTTTAATATAAGGCGTTAAATCGTAGTGAAAACTCATGTAGCCACTGGGGTAGTGCCCTAAATGATGACCATTGATCCAAACATCGCTGTTTTGGTAAATTCCTTCAAATTCGATCCAAATGCTTCTCCCAATTTGTGACTTCGGAATGTCAAAACGTTTCCTATACCAGCCAATCCCTGTGGGTAAATATCCTCCTCGGCCTGTTGTAGGAGCATCTTCAACAAAACCATTTTCAATACTCCAGTCGTGAGGTAAATCCAAAGTTCTCCATTGGCTGTCATCAAATTCAGGATTTTGAGCTTCAGCAACATCCGATTGTAAAAAGCGCCAGTCAAAATCCATAAGCAAATGCTGGCGACCTGTGGAAGTGTTTTTTTGAGCGAAGGCAACATTGCTCAATAGCAGTAGAGATAGAATCAGTTTTTTCATAGTGGCTTATTATATAAAACGTAAAAAATACGTTTATTAAAAATAAACCTTCTGTTTAAAACTTCAAACGTTTGCAGGTATTAGTTGATAGCTGGCAATATGATGTTGTTTTTGGTTAAAATGTTGAAAAAGAATGCTTTGTGATTAAGCTTAATGAGAATGTCATATAATAAAAAAGCCCCATAAAGGGGCTTTAATAAATTATTTAGATGGTGATTATCCTCCGAAATCGTCAAAAGAAACGTTTTCTGGTGGCACACCCCAGTCGTCACACATTTTAATTACTGCGGCATTCATCATTGGAGGGCCACAGAAATAGAATTCAATGTCTTCAGGAGAATCATGCTTGCTCAAGTACTGATCGATTACAGCTTGGTGAACAAATCCTAAGAAACCGTCTCCATCTTTATCATTTACATCTTTCTTCACTTTCCAGTTATCTTCTGGCAATGGCTCAGAAAGAACAAGGTGGAATTGGAAGTTAGGGAACTCTCTCTCGATTTTTTTGAAATCTTCTAAATAGAAAAGCTCTCTTTTAGATCTACCACCGTACCAGTAAGATACTTTTCTTCCAGTTTTTAAAGTATGGAAAAGGTGGAAAAGGTGAGATCTCATAGGCGCCATTCCTGCACCACCACCAATATAAAGCATTTCTGCGTCTGTTGGCTTGATGAAGAATTCACCGTAAGGTCCTGAAATAACTACTTTGTCGCCAGGTTTTCTTGTGAACACATAAGAAGAACAAATACCTGGGTTTACGTCCATCCATTTGTTGTTTGCTCTGTCCCAAGGTGGGGTAGCAATACGGATGTTCAACATAATGATGTTTCCTTCTGCTGGGTGGTTAGCCATTGAATAGGCTCTGAAGATTTCTTCATCGTTCACCATTTTCAAATCCCATAGGTTGAACTTGTCCCAGTCACCTTTGAATTTGTCTGGCCCAGCTGGATCTTCTGGATGTGGCTCAATGTTGATTGTTTTGAAGTCACAAACTACTGCTGGAACATCTACCTGAATGTAACCTCCTGCTTCAAATTCTAAGTGTTCGCCTTCTGGCAATTTCACTACGAATTCTTTGATGAAAGAAGCCACGTTGTAGTTAGAAACCACTTCGCATTCCCATTTCTTAATTCCGAAGATTTCTTCAGGAATTTCGATGCGCATGTCGTTTTTAACTTTTACTTGGCAAGAAAGACGAACGCCTTCTTTTTGTTCGGCACGGCTTAGGTGACCAACCTCTGTAGGTAGTACATCCCCTCCTCCTTCTTTTACGGTACATTTACACATGGCACAAGTACCACCACCACCACAAGCTGATGGCAAGAACACTTTCTGGTTCGATAGAGTCGAAAGAAGTGTGCTTCCTGCTGCGGTTACAATTGGGTTTTTCTCATCACCGTTCACGATGATTTTTACATCGCCAGACTGAACTAGTTTTGATTGTGCATAAAGAAGAATAAGCACAAGCAACAGAATTACAGCCGAGAATGCGACTACTGAAGTGATAATAACTGAAGACATTAATAATCTCTTTTAAATCAACAATTTGAAAGGCCTTAAATCGGCCTTTACTAAGGGCTACAAATATATTGACTAAAGATTAAAATGGAGAAGGTTTCCATAAAAAAACAGAGCTTTTGAATAGCCGTTTTTAAACGCTGATTTTCTCCCTTAATTTTTGGCCTTTTCTTAATTCTTGAATTTCGTTTTCAAGTGCTTTAATATCCAGTTCCTCAGCGAGTTCGCTTTCGTTGTTGAATTGAACTACACTGATTTTTGAATTGTAAATCCACTTTGAGCTTAAGAGTTTGGATAATTTTATTTTACCGATCACATAACTATGGTCAAAACAGAAGTACTTTTCTGACACTACTTCGAACTCGTTCAAGTCGATATCTTCTGGTTTTTCAAAGCTGGCATAAACAGTAACTGTTTTGTCGCTAGTGAAATTTACTTGGCCTTGGTTGTAGTGCTTTTTGTATTCGTATTTGTAATCGTAGCTAAGGGCAGAAATATCAGAAAGCACTGCTGCGCCTGTTGGTAAACTTCCTGCTCCTTTTCCTATGAAAAGTTGGTCGTCACAGAATTCTCCATTCAAGGTTACCGCGTTAAACTCATTGTTGATATTACGCAAATTGTGGTCTTCCTTAATGAATTGCGGGATTACACAGGCAAAAACCTCATTTCCTTTTCTTACAGCCTGAGCGATCAGCTTAATTCTATAGCCATGTTTTCTGGCGAATTCTAAATCGCTTGGCTTCAGGTGATCGATGCCGAGATTCGTTATTTTTTCTGGAGAAACATTAATGCCGAAAGCGTGTGTCAGTAAGATGCTCAACTTAAATTTTGGGTCGAAGCCTTTAACATCTAGTGTAGGATCACTTTCTGCAAAACCTTTTTCTTTGGCTTGTTCCAAAGCTTGATTATAATCCAGCCTTTCTTCGAAAATTTTAGTGAGAATGTAGTTTGTCGAACCATTGAAAATCCCTTTGATTTCGTTTAAAGGCTCATGCCCAAAATACTCTTCCAAAGTTCTAATGATTGGAATACTGCCGCAAACCGCTCCTTCGTACAATACTGCTTTGCCAGTTTTTTCCTGTAGGTCGATTAGGTATTCCAGATTTTCAGCCACCATTTTTTTGTTAGCAGTAACTACGGATTTTCCGTTTTTCAAAGCTGTAGTCACGATTTCAAGGGCAGCTTCAGCATTGTCGATTAGTTCTACCACTACATCAATGCTGCTGTCGTTAAGAATAACATCTTTATCATAAGTGAAAACACCTTCAGGAAGACTGCGCTTTTTGTTTCGGTCTTTCACGCAAATCTTTACGATTTCGCCTGAAAAGTTTTTCGAATTATTGATGGTTTGATAAAGGCCTTGCCCAACACAACCGAAGCCGAAAAGGCCAATTTTAATCGCTTTCATTATATAAGGAATGTTTTAAGTGCTTGAGTGATTTTTTGAGTTTCAATTAAGAATCCATCGTGTCCGTAGTCGGAGTTGATGATTTCCAGTTTGGCGTTTGGAAGGTGATCTGCCAAATATTTTTGGTCTTCAACAGGAAATAATAAGTCGCCTTCTATGCCCATTACTAAGGTTTTGGCTTTGATTTGCTGAAGGGCTTCCGCTCCACCTTTGCGATTTCTGCCCACATTATGGCTGTCCATAGCTTTTCCAAGAACATAATAACTGCGTGCATCAAAGCGATTGCTCAGCTTTAAGCCCTGGTACCTCTGGTAGCTTTCCGCTCTATAATCATCCAACGAATCGTCATCATCTTGCTGTGTTTGGTTGAATGCCGTAGGTGTTCTGTAAGAAAGCAAAGCCATGGCTCTGGCGGCCTCCATACCTTTTTTTCCTCCATTTACAGATTTTGAATAGAAAGAAGGATCCGCTTCCAAGGCCATGCGCTGGGCCGCTCGAATGGCTTTGCCCCAAGGGGAACTTTGTGCAGCCGTAGCAATTACAAATAACTTGTCGAAAACATCTTCTTGAATAGCCCATTCAATGATTTGCTGGCCGCCCATTGAACCGCCTATGCCTAAGGCAATTCGATCAATTTCTAAATGTTCTTTTAGCAACTGATGCGCTTTTACCATATCGCGAATAGTAAGGTTTGGGAATTCTGCTCCATAGCGATATCCTGTTTCTGGATTGAAATCCCTTGGTCCTGTGCTGCCGTAGCAAGAGCCTAAAATGTTTGCACAAACAATGAAATGTTCTTTCGGATTGAAAAGGTCGTTTTCGCCAATTAAACCAGGCCACCATTGTTGAGGGTGGGCATTGGCAGTTAAGGCATGGCAAACCCAAATTACATTGTCTTTTGCTTCGTTTAGCTTACCGTAAGTCTGGTAAGCAATTCTGATTTCCGGCAAGTAACCACCGCTTTCAAGCTGAAAAACTTGATCAGAATAATAATATTGAAGGTTTTCAGATGCAGGCGTAGTGCTGTATATAGGCGAAAATGTTGAATTCATTTTTCGGAAATTATACTTGAGAAAAGGGAATAGGGGATTTGCGAAAGAGCTTAAAGGCCAATTCGAACAATAGCAAATACAAATGGATTTGACTGATTGATTTGTGAGGTTGAAACCTCAACAGGGCATGAGCCCGAAGCGCTTATTGAATTGATCATTACTTTCAATTTATATTCACCCGAATGTCACTTGACATCCATTTGGGTTCAGGAATTAGCACCTTTTCCGTATGTGTCGGAGTGGTTGCTAGCGCTTCATAGAGCCTGTCTCTCCACGCTTCTTTATAAATCGCTTCCCGATTTCGGCTGACACCGTTCAGGAATACTCGACTTGTGACTGCAAACGTACAAGCCCTTTTCTGGATTTCAAAATGGAAGATTGAAAATTATTGGTCTCAGTAACTGTGAAACTATTAAGCATTTTGACTAATACACTAACTTGCCTGCATGTTATCCATTTCTCACGAAGTTTTTTATGAAGTGGCTTGCCATTTAAGCTTTTCAAAGGCGGCCGAAGTTCTTTGCATTTCGCAGCCTGCTGTAAGTAAGCAGATTAAAAAGCTCGAAGGTGAATTGGGAGTGTCTCTTTTTCAAAGGAAGGGGAGCGTTATTTCTTTGACGCCTCAAGGCGAGAAAATGCTCAATTACTTGCGCGAAGCCAAACACATTCAGAAGCGGATGGAGTCAGATATCGACATTGTTAAAAGTCAATTGACGGCAAAAGGCGACCTCAAAATTGGAGCGAGTACTACGCTTTCGCTTTATGTTTTGCCCAAAGTGCTTTCTTCCTTCCGGAAGAAATGGCCTATGATCAAGATCACACTGGTAAATCGTAATACCGAGAATGTATTGAAAGCGCTAGCCAGCGAAGAAATTGACTTGGCTGTGGTAGAAGATAAATTTGAAGCCAACGGCTTGCATTACGATTTCTTTATGGATGACAGAATTATTCCTGTTTCTTCCAGTCACAGCCCTTATGTGGGCAGAGAAGTGCCGATAGAAGAATTAAGGGAAATTCCTTTGGCGATGCGTGAAGTTGGCTCTGGAACGCTTTCGGCACTTTCCCGAGAAATAGCAAAACGAAACCTTAGATCGGCCGATTTGAACATTATTGCGCGCTTGGGAGGAACAGAAGTACTAAAGAACTTTTTGATTGAAGATTCAGCAATTGGCTTTCTTTCGCCTTTGGCTATTAAAAGAGAATTGGCTTTAGGCTTACTAAAGGAAGTAAATATCCCTGATTTGAACATAGAAAGAACCTTCAATTTCGTGACCAGAACAGGAGAAACTCTACCTGATACCGTGCGCGCTTTTGTGAAAGAAGCTCGATTATTGTATAACTAAAGGTTATATTTGGTTACTCTTATTCATTTGTTTGGTTATGAAGTGCGCAGCAAATTTGTGTCATGAACTTCACCGAAACAATTACTTCTCATGCCACTCATTTAGAGTGCTCCAATTGCAAGAAACAATACAGTCTTCATCAGCTTCAAACTTTTGCGACTTGCTGCAATAAGCCTTTGGTGGTTCAGTACGGTAAACCCGATTCGTTTTCTCCTACTGATTTGTCAGGGAGGCCATCTAGCATGTGGCGCTACAGGGAAATGTTGCCGGTTTTTGATCCAGAAAATATTGTTTCTCTAGGCGAAGGCTTCACCCCAATTTTGACACTTAACAAACTCGCTTCAAAACTAGGATTGAACAGTTTGCAGATGAAAGATGAATCGTTAAACCCGACAGGTTCATTCAAAGCAAGAGGTTTGAGCATGGCCATTTCGAAGGCGAAAGAATTGGGTGTTGAACGTTGCGTTGTTCCAACGGCTGGCAATGCGGGCGGAGCAATGAGCGCTTATTGTGCATCGGCTGGTATAAAAGCAACGGTGATTATGCCGAGTTACACGCCAAAAATATTTCAGCAAGAATGTGAGTATTATGGAACCGAACTCATTTTGGTGGATGGTTTAATCAATCAATGCGGAGCACTTTCTGTACAAATTGAAAAGGAGCAAGGCGCTTTTAATATCTCTACGCTTAAAGAACCTTATCGATTGGAAGGTAAAAAAACGATGGGATATGAAATTGCCGAGCAGCTTGATTGGCAATTGCCCGATGTAATTCTTTACCCTACTGGTGGAGGAACCGGCCTTTTAGGGATTTGGAAAGCTTTCCATGAAATGATCGAGCTCGGCTGGTTGAGCCCAACAGTTAAATTACCGAGAATGATTGTGGTTCAGGCTGAAAATTGTTCTCCGGTAGTGGATTCATTACAAGGAATTCAGAAGGAACTTTCGGAATATAAAGGCTCTATAGCCAATGGTTTGGCAGTTCCCGTGGCTTTTGGGCAGGATATGATTCATCGAGTTGTCAAAGAATCAAAGGGCACTTCTGTTAGGGTTTCAGAACAAGCCATGATGGAAGGAGTGAAAGAAATTGCGAAGCAAGAAGGTGTGTTGGTAGCGCCTGAGGGTGCTGCATTGTGGAAGGCCTTAGAGCAATTGGTTGCAGATGAAATCGTGTCACCATCTGAAAAAATATTGATGATCAATACGGGAAGCGGGTATAAATATTTGGAAAACCTGATTTAGAAGGAGTCTCTTCATTCAATAAATAATTTGTTATGCAGACGTTTAAAAAATGCCTATTTATAGGCCTGGCAGCGTATTGCCTTTTCTTTGCTGTCAATGTTCCCTTGGCATTGCTTATGGGCTTTGGGTTTCGGAATCTCATCGGTGATCATGGTTTTACTCAAGTGGCTAAATGGAACAAATATTTGCTGCAGATCGCAGTAGTTACTTTGGCTTTTGGTATCGATGTGAATACAGCCATTTCAGCAGGTTCTGAAGGGTTTTCCATTACTGCGCTTTCTGTCTTTGCGGTGTTGGGCTTAGGTTTTGTGATTACGCGTTGGTTTCATTTGGAAAAGAAACTCAGTTTACTGATTTCTTCGGGAACCGCCATTTGTGGAGGTAGCGCTATCGCTTCAATGGCACCAATTGTCAATGCTTCCGACCGTCAAATCTCTTCAGCTTTAGCGGTGGTTTTTCTGTTGAATGCGCTCGCAGTTTTCATTTTTCCTGAACTGGGGACATTGCTACATATGAGCCAACATCAGTTTGGTTTATGGTGTGCAGTTGCCATACACGATACTAGCTCTGTAGTTGGTGCAGCAGCTCAATTTGGGCAAGAAGCATTGGAACTGGCTACTGTGGCAAAGTTGGTTCGCATGCTTTGGATTTTGCCCCTAATGCTTGTTTTGGTGGTTTTTGGTAAGGAAAGAAAGAAAATTAGTTTCCCCTGGTTCGTGCTGATTTTCTGCCTCGTACTATTTGCGTCAACTTGGTTTTCAATTCCCGCTGAAATTTCTAAAGGCATTTTCAGGTGGTCTAAACCTTTGATGGCTCTAGTTCTTTTCCTGATGGGGAGTTCATTAACCTTTTCCGAGTTTAAGAAAGTTGGGCATAAGCCATTGGTTTTTGGCGTTGTACTCTGGGTTTTTATTGGCGTGAGTTCCGCTTGTGCAATTTTAGCCTTCTATTGAAAGAAATGAGATTTAGAAAAGCTGTTTCCAAGTACCTTTTATGCGGTTATACTTCAATGTGCTCGGAAGCGCTTTCCACCAATATTTATTCATTTCAACTGCAAAACTAGGCTGCATATAACAATTGATTGTGCAGCCTTCGCATTCGGGATGTTTGCCTTCAAGTGCAACCAGTTTTTGCACCTTTTCTGACGTATAAATCTCATGCAGATTGTCTTGAATGGGGATAGATTCCAAACCTAGATGGTAGCAAGGCAACACGAGTTCGTTTTGGGGAGAAATAACAATGGTTGAAGAACTGGCCTTGCAAACAGGTTTTTGAATGTGGTTTCCGCCATCTTTTCTCAAAGCAAGAAAGCCTTCGTTCAAATAGACTCCTTTCTGTTTTGCCCAGAAATGTAAAGTGTTTAAAGTTTCGGAAGAAAGCTTTTCGCCAGAGGTAACATTATTATATTCAAAAACCGGATTGAGAATTAAAACCAAACCATTAAGCTGAGATATTTGCTGGTAAACCTTTTCAATTTCCTCGACATTTTCTTCGAAGACTGTCATCAAAATATCCGGTCTTTCTCCTAGGTTTTTGGCTACCTGAATTGATTGCATTACTGCATCGAAACAAGCCACACCCCGTGCTGAATCATGCTTTTCGGCAGAGGCATAATCCAGAGAAAAATGAAGCATATCCACCAATCCTCTTAAAGATTCAGCCCTTTTGGGGTAAAGAAGACCGTTTGTGGTTACCGTTGTGATAAACCCCATGGATTTCGCAAGAGCGAGAATTTTGTCTAATTCTCTGTGCAGTAATGGTTCGCCACCTGTAAAATCAATAACCTTAACGCCAAGTTTTTTAAGGTCTCGAAAGTTTTGTTCGGCTTGATCAAGGGTTACATAAGGCGAGGGCTTTTCCCAAATGTCGCAAAAGCTGCAAGTGGCATTGCACCTGTAGGTGACATAATAATTGCATAGAATGGGGTGGAAAATCAGCCGCATGGGCTAAAGATAGCTAACTCTTAGAGATCGCTTGATGGATCATTTCAAGCTTTTCTCTGTTTTGGAAATAAGTTTAGCAAAAATAAAGGCCGTCTTAAATTTTAAGACGGCCTCAAATATTTTACGATTTAGCCTTGTTCAAGCATATGTAGCAATGTGGTCAGCTGCTTTTTCAAGTCTCTTCTGTCCACAATAAAATCTAGGAAGCCATGATCCAGAACAAATTCTGCACTTTGAAAACCTTTTGGTAAGTCTTTTCCTACGGTGTCTCTGATTACACGAGGGCCGGCAAAACCAATCAAAGCGCCTGGCTCTGAAATATTGAAATCACCTAACATAGCATAAGATGCCGTAACACCACCTGTAGTTGGGTCGGTTAAAAGCGAAACGTAAGGGATTTTAGCTTCGGCTAAGAGCGCCAATTTTGCTGAAGTTTTGGCCATTTGCATCAGAGAATAACCCGCTTCCATCATTCTGGCTCCACCTGATTTCGAAATCATCAAAAATGGAGTTTTGGTTTCAAGTGCGTAGTCAATCGCTCTAGCAATTTTTTCACCCACAACAGATCCCATAGAACCACCAATGAAAGCGAAATCCATACAGCAAACTACCAAATCAAGACCATTCATTTTGCCATAAGCAGAACGAGCAGCATCTTTCAGCTGGGTCTTTTCTTGAGTAGCAGCAATTCTCTTTGGATAAGGCTTGCTATCAGAAAATTTCAATGGATCACCAGACGACATATTCTCGTCTAACTCAGTGAATTTATTTTTATCGAAAAGAATTTCGAAATATTCTTTAGAACCGATCCGTACGTGAAAACCATCTTCTGGGCTCACATACGCATTATTTTTAAGCTCTCTGGTGTGAACAATTTTACCTGTTGGGGTCTTAAACCATAAACCGTCAGGTGCATCTTTTTTTTGTTCCGTTGGGGTTGTAATCCCCTTTACCTTTCTCTCAAACCAAGACATATGTTCGTTTTAAGCTTGAATTTTTACATGAAACAGGAGGCAAAAATAGGCTAAAACTTCTTAGCCCCCAATATTAATTGCAGGAATAAACCTTGAGTTCAAAAAACTCAAAATCTAAACAAGTAAACACAATGGTCGATGCGCGGTTAATGTAATTCCTTAAACTCAAATTCCGCTCAGTTAGTTTTCGCCAATCCATTCAATTAATCTTTATCTTCACCCAAAATGACCGAACCGCTTCACATACTGAAGAAATATTGGGGCTATAATGCGTTTAGGCCTTTGCAAGAAGATATTATTAAAGCTTCGCTGGAAGGTTTTGATGTATTGGCCTTGTTGCCTACTGGCGGTGGAAAGTCCATTTGTTTTCAGGTTCCAGCTTTGGTAAAAGAAGGTTTGTGCGTAGTGGTTTCTCCTTTGATCGCTTTGATGAAAGATCAGGTGTATCAATTGAAGAAAAGGGGAATTTCTGCCGAAGCGCTTCATGCAGGTATGTCGAAACGGGAAATTGACATTGCCTTAGACAACTGCGTGAATTCGGAGGTCAAGTTTCTATACCTTTCTCCTGAAAGGTTGAAAACGGAGATTTTTATTGAACGCATAAAAATCGTTCACAACACAAGAAGGGTAAACCTGATTGCGGTGGATGAAGCCCATTGTATTTCTCAATGGGGTTACGATTTTCGGCCTGCTTATTTGGATATAGCGAATGTGCGCGAAATTCTTCCCGATGTTCCTGTAATGGCACTTACGGCCACCGCAACGCTTAAGGTAAAAGAAGATATTCAGGAGAAGCTAAAATTTGGAAATAGAAAGGTGTTCACCAAAAGCTTTGCCCGCGATAATCTTTCTTATTCTGTACGTTTTGAAGAGCATAAGGAACGGAAGCTTTTAGAAATCCTGAATAGAATTCAAGGGTCGGCTGTTGTGTATGTAAATACCAGAAGGCATGCGAAAGAAGTTGCTCATATGCTTCAAAAGCAGCACATTCAGGCAGATTTCTACCACGCAGGCCTTAGCCATGAAGAACGAAATCAGAAGCAAGAAAACTGGATTCATAGCCGTACACGGGTGATTGTTTCTACCAATGCCTTCGGAATGGGAATCGATAAACCTGACGTTCGGGTGGTAATTCACATGGATTTGCCAGGCAATCTTGAAGCTTATTATCAGGAAGCTGGAAGAGCGGGCAGGGACGAGAAAAAAGCTTTTGGCGTTATCATTTGTCACCAACGAGATATCGAAGAATTGCGCGAACGGACTAAGCAGTCTTTGCCAGAAATAAAGCTTGTTCGAGAGGTTTACCAAATGCTGGGGAATTATTACCAATTGGCAAACGGAAGTCATCCTCAAGAAAGTTTGGATTTCGATTTTCAGGATTTCTCGAAGCGTTTTGACAGACATCCAATTGAAATTTTCAACGGCATAAAAGTGCTCGAATCTCAAGGCGCGATACTTTTAAGTGAGTCGTTTTTTCAGCCTTCTCGCATTATGTTTAAGCTGAATCACCGGCAGATGTACGAGTTTCAGATTGCCAATGCCCGTTTCGATCCTGTGATCAAAGCTATTTTAAGATTGGTTGGTGGTGAGGTTTATAATAGTCCTTCCATAATTCAAGAAAATAACTTGGCTGCTCTGTTGGGGACAACCATAGAGGCTCTGCGAATGGCCTTAACACATCTTCACGAAAGAGATGTTTTGGAGTATTTGCCTAGAAAAGATCAGCCTCAGCTTTCTTTTCTGAAACCAAAAACTTCGGCCGATAAACTTCAGTTAGACGAACATCAAATCGAATCGCGCAGAAGGCTGATTTTAGCGAAAATGGAATCGGTGATTGCGTATTTACACAATGAAGATCGATGTAGAACCCAGCAATTGCTCGAATATTTTGGGGAAGTAAATTACAATAGGTGTGGTGTTTGCGACAATTGTTTGGCCGAAAAGCGAAAGGAAGAAGAGGCGGAACTTCGACAGAAATATGAAAAGCAGATTTTGGAATTAACCGATGGCGAGCAGAGTTACGATGTGGAACAAATGGTGAATATTTTAATGCCCAAACAGAAGGCTTTATTCAATTTGCTCGTTTCAGAAATGATTGATCATGGTGTGCTGCGTTTTGATGATTTCGGTAAAATAAGGCGAAGCAAATCGGGCAATTCATCGCAACACCTTTAGTTTTAAGATTTAAATAACCTATGAGTTTTTTTGACGATGTATTCAATAAGTTGTTCAACCGAAAAGGGAACACGCCTTCAGAGTTGATTCACGAACCCTTAGTTCGTTCTGAAAAGGAGAAGACAGAATACAAAGCTTGGTTTAATTCACCGGAACATCAGCAGCTCAGCCGAGAGGTTTATAACGCGTATCATCTTAAAAAGCGAGGTATCGCGACTCAGTTGGGTGTGCATGTGTTGGAAACCAAATATGCGAACGGTTTTGCGATTAGCTGCGGAACAGCAGATGCGGAGCCAATCCACCTCAGAAATTTGTTTGACTCTTTCAAAGATGCAGTTCTGAAGCTGGACTATAAACTGGCGCAAAAGGACAGGCGCATCATGGACAAGTCTACTTACGAAGAAACCATTGAAAAATGGTATTTGAAGCCAAGGGCAAAAGCCGTTGAAAAAAATAAATCTAACCAACTTTATGGCAATATTTTGATAGAATACGTATTGATCGATCGAAAGCCCAGTTACATAAAATTGTCGGCCAATGTCTATCAAGATCGTTTATATTCAGAGGCCTTGCCATTTGATGGATTACTGGAAAAACTATTTGAAAAAGAACTATAAATTAATTTCTACATGAAAGCACTAACTCTTGCGTTCTCAATTTTCTTTGCGGGTCTTTTTGGAGCTGCAACACCCGATGCTCAGATTTTCAACACCAAACTCAAAATCACTGTGATTGATGAGCTAGGAAATATTGTTGAAGGAGCCGAGGTGACTTTATATGGTAACCAAGCCAATTATAATGCGGAGAAAAACCCAGTTCAGAAAGCTGAAAAAACGAATAATAAGGGACAAGTAACCTTCAAAAAGTTGGAGCCAAAATCTTACTATGTAATTGTAAGAAAAGGTGATAAAGACAATTCAGGAGGAGGAGAGATTGTTTCTAAATTGGAAAAAGGAAAAATCAATAAAGCTAATATTGTAATTACAGATGGTATCTGAGCTACGGCAACAACTCACTTCAGAAATAGAAAATTATAAAACGGGGTACGAAACGGAATTGGGTTTCGTACCCCGTTTTCTTCATTTACTTAAAACCTACCCAAATTGCTTCGAGCGATCTTTGCTTTTGGGGCACATTACGGCCTCGGCTTGGATCCTCAACCATGAGAAAGATGCGGTTTTACTGCTTCATCACGCCAAACTTAATAAATGGCTTCAGCCAGGTGGCCATGCCGATGGAGATGAAGATGTAAGAGCGGTGGCTTTAAAAGAAGCTGAAGAAGAAACGGGTATTACAGGTTTTGAAATGGCAAATGATCAAATTTTTGACCTCGATATTCACACCATTCCTGAAAGAAAGGGCGTTCCAGAACATGAGCATTTTGATGTTCGGTTTATGCTTATTGCTCCGAAAGGCGCCAAAGTAGAAATCAATCACGAATCGAATGCTATGGAATGGGTTCCTCTTCAACAAATAGAAGAAAGGGTTGCTCACGAGCCATCTTTGCTTCGTATGTATGCTAAAATTGGTGAAAAACTGAACGATTAGAACTCTTAAAATCACCGAAATTAGCTGACTACCACTATATTTAACCTCAATGAGCTGGAAGAAGAAGTATAATTTACCGATAGTTGTTTTTGTATGGATTGGTTTGGCGGGCACTTGGGCCATTTGGGGGCCGGCCTTTCAAAGTGAGAAGGTAGTTGATCCGCCAAGTGCTCGTTCCGAAATCTTTTCCAGAGAGAACGTTCAGCAGAGGAGCGAATACATTCACCAGATTTTGGCCAATCCAAAAACCGATGAAATTCCAGCGGATATCCATGAAATGGAAATGAAGTTCGCGAAAGAACTGAGGTATAAAAACGATCAGCTTTTTCTGAAAATGCAAAAGGCAGAAGGTAGTGAATCTGCTCAAGAAACAGCATTGAATTGGACTGCCTTGGGTCCCAAAAATATAGGTGGCAGAACCAGAGCGGTAGCTTTCGATATCAGTAATGAAAATGTAATTCTGGCCGCTGGAGTTACAGGAGGCGTTTGGCGTTCCGAAGATGGAGGCCAAAGTTGGACAAAAACTACAGACCCCGAGCAACTTCATAGCGTAACTTGTATTGTTCAAGACATAAGGCCGGGCAAGCAAAACATTTGGTACTACGGAACTGGTGAGTTGGTTGGTAATTCAGCAAGAGCTACTGGTGCTCCATTCCGCGGAGACGGTATTTATAAATCTACAAATGGTGGACGTTCTTGGGAGCCTCTGGCTTCTACTCAAGTAAACGAACCTGCGAATTTCTCTTCTCCATTCATGTATGTTTGGGATATTGAGGTGAACCCTCAAAGCAGCAACGATGAAGTTATTGCGGCTATTTTTGGTGGAGTTGTAAGGTCTACCGATGGCGGACAATCTTGGAACACAGTGCTCGGTCAGGATTTAATCAATCAGCCAGAAGGAACCGATTTAAACGAAGTCGTTTCAATCTTCTACACCGATGTTTATCGAGCTGCTGACAATACGTTTTACGCTTCTTTGAGTAATGTGACCAACGATGCTCAAGTTTTAGCTAAGAATGCGGGTATTTATAAATCAACAGATGGTGGTGTTACTTGGCAGAATAAAAATGGACTTTCAAACTTGCCTTTCAGAAGAACAGAGTTTGGATCTTCTGCTGCCAATCCAAATATCGTTTATTCCATTACCGATGCAGAAAGTGGTTATATGCTGAAGAAGTACAATGCCATTTCTGATGATTTCACCGACTTGAGCAATAATATTCCTGACGGTTCCGATGAAGAGGAAGAAATCGAAGAATTCGATTCTCAGGGCTCTTACGATTTATTTGTTGCGGTTCATCCGGCAGATCCTGATGTGGTTTTTTTAGGAGGAACCAACTTATATCGCTCTACGGATGGTTTCAGTTCAAAAGGAAATACGAGTTGGATTGGAGGTTATAATCCAAGCAATGATGGTGGTTCAATATACCCGAATCATCATCCCGACCAGCACGATTTAATTTTTCTTCCTTCAGACCCAAATGTGATGATTTCTGCAAATGATGGTGGACTTCATAAAACAGTTGATAATCTGGCTGATGAAGTGGTTTACGAACCTTTGAACAACGGTTATGTAACCACTCAATATTACACGGTGAGCATAAGTCAATCGCCAAATGATGAATTTGCTTTTGGCGGCCTTCAGGATAATGGAAGCATTCTTTCTCCTTTCGATGGTTCAAATATCGGTTTGCCCATTATTAATGGCGATGGCGGTTTTACTGCTTCTACTCGATTCGGGATTTACTACTACATGTCTTTCCAAAATGGGCAGGTATACCGACTGACATTCAATAAGAATATTGAACTTACTTCCTTTGCTAGGGTAGATCCTGTAGGTGCAGGAGCGGACCCAACGCAGCCAGTACTTTTTGTGAATCCATATGTACTCGACCCGAACAATGGAAACCGAATGTATTATACAGGGGGAGATTTTATTTGGAGAAATAAAAACCTAAGCCAAATTCCTGCAGGTTCGCAGAATAAAACCAGTGTGAATTGGGATCGCCTAACCAGAACAGAAGTTTTAACAGGGTCAATTTCTGCATTGGATATTTCTTCCGATCAAGCAAATATTCTTTTCTATGGTACTTCTATCGGAGAGTTGTTCAGAGTGGACAATGTGCATTCTGATGAATATTTAGTGACCAATGTTTCTTCTCCTTTGTTCCCGACCAATGGCTACATTAACTCCATTTCTATCAATCCTACAGACGCAAACGAAGTGGTTGTTGTGTTTTCTAACTACCAAGTTTTGAGCGTTTTTCATAGCACAGATGGTGGTCAGAATTTCGAAAATGTTTCTGGGAATTTAGAAGAAAACCCAGATGGTTCAGGTAATGGGCCTTCGGTTCGTTGGGTAGAAGTGGTGCCAAAATCAGATGGTTCAACGGAATACTTTGTGGCCACAAGTATTGGTCTTTATTCTGCCAAAACATTAAATGGAGAAAATACACTTTGGATTGAAGAAGGTAAACAGACTATCGGCAATGTGCCAGTGAATATGTTGGATTATAGAAGATCGGACGGAAAAGTTGTGGCCGCTACTCATGGAACAGGCCTTTTTCTTAGTCAGATTCAAGATGTTGAGCCATATCCTGATTTAAATAGCGAAACAAAATTGGTGGTAGGTAACGCCTTCCCAAATCCGTTTTCAGATGAAATCGCGATCAGCTTTAATGTGCCTGAAACCGATTATGTTCGGGTTCGGGTTTACGACATGAATGGTAGCATTGTGAAAACCATTGCTCTAGGTTTGGCCTTCAAAGGCGAAAACGAAATTTTCTGGGATGGTACCAATACGCAAGATCAGCTTGTGAGTTCGGGCGTGTATCTAATCAGGCTTGAATACAAAGGCGAAATTACGGCTCAGCGAATCATTTATACCAAGCGTTAAATCTTTCACTTACAGTATTAGGCTTGTATCTTTGCCGACTAATTCGAGAATATGAAGTTATTTCTGAAAACCTCACTTTGCCTTTTGGTATTCGTTTTTTCTGTGTCGTGTAGCAAAAGCGAAGAAGAATTAGTGGAGGAAGGCCGTAACTTAATGGCTGATGAATCTTATGCCGAAGCCATTAAGAGTTTCAACAAAGCTTTAGAAAAGAACCCTGAAAACTACATTGCACTGAATGCAAAGGGAGTTGCCTTATTAAGAATTGGTCAGTTGGAAGAGTCAGTTGTGGCTTTTCGCGAAGCCATTAAAATAGACAGTACCGACTACCGTGCTTACTATAATCTTTCCAACACCAAACGACTTCTTTCTGATGATGTAGGGGCCATTCAAGATTTGGACAAGGCCATCAATTTAAAGCCAAACGAGCCAGATTTGTACATCAATCGCGGGGCTATTCTTTTTAAATATGGCGAATTCGATAGGGCACTTTTCGATTTTGAGTTCGCATTAAGACTTGACGATTCCAATGCACTAGTGTATTTGAATAAGGGAAAAGCCGAATTGAGAACCAACAATCCTGACGATGCTATGTTCGATTTTGGCAAAGCCTTAGAATTAAATCCAGAGTATGGCGAAGCCTACTATTGGATGGGATTGGGCGAATTGGCTAGAGAGAACGTTACCGATGGCTGCCAATATTTAAAGCAAGCTGAAGCGCTTTCTTTTGAAGGGGCAAGCGAAGCTATAAGTCAAAACTGTTTGCAATAATGGCTCAGATTGGGCAAGATATCGCGCTAGCCAAATCCATTTTGGAAGAAGGGAAATTGGTAGCCATTCCTACAGAAACCGTATATGGTTTAGCGGGAAATGCATTGAATGCAGAAGCGGTTACTTCAATTTTCAGCACTAAGAATAGACCTGCTTTCGATCCTCTCATTGTTCATGTGGATAGCATTGAGCGTATCAGCGAATTTGCTCACGATATTCCTGAAAAGGCCATTCAGTTAACCAAAGTGTTTTGGCCTGGTCCGCTTACTATACTGTTGAAAAGAAAGTCTGTTATTCCTGATTTGGTGACTTCTGGCCTAGAAACAGTTGCGGTTCGCATGCCTCGCCATGAATTAACAAGGCAGCTTTTGAGTACTCTTAATTTCCCTCTGGCTGCCCCAAGTGCAAATCCTTTCGGTTATGTCAGCCCTACAACGGCTCAGCACGTAAATCAGCAATTGGGTGAAAAAATCGAATATATTCTTGATGGCGGGCCTTGCGATGTAGGTGTAGAATCTACGATTGTGAGCTTTGAAAGTGAGAAACCAACTGTGCTTCGTTTGGGCGGTTTAACTGTGGAGCAGATTGAAGAAGTTATTGGAGAGGTGAATGTTAATTCGCATTCTTCTTCTCAACCTCAAGCTCCAGGGATGTTAAAAAGCCATTATTCTCCAGGCAAGAAAATGCTTTCGTTAGAAGAATTTAATGCCATGGAAAATCCCGAAACAGAAGGATTGGGCTACTTAGGTTACAGCCAATGGGACGATAGATTCGAAAAGGCAAATCAACTTTTATTATCCGAAAATGAAGATTTAGCCGAAGCCGCGAAAAATTTGTTTGCTGGCTTGCGGGCATTGGATCAAAATCCTCATATTCACACCTTAGTGATAAGTCAGGTGCCCAACGTTGGTTTGGGGCGGGCTATAAATGATAGGCTCAAACGAGCCATCGCAAAATAAAAACCATTTAACTATGAAAAACATTACCGATTTCGACTTTACTGGTAAACGCGCACTGATCAGGGTTGACTTCAATGTTCCCTTGAACGACAAATTTGAAATCACTGATGATACACGAATTAAGGCTGCAGTACCTACAATTCAATATATTTTGGACAATGGGGGTTCGGTGGTACTTATGTCTCATTTGGGTCGTCCAAAGTCAGGCCCCGAGCATAAATTTTCGTTAGAGCACCTTGTGCCTCATTTGAGCGAAGTTTTCGATCGCCAAGTTCTTTTTGGTGACGATTGTATTGGTGCTCAAGCCAAAGAAATTTCTTCTACACTTAAGCCTGGCCAGATTCTTCTTTTAGAAAATTTGAGATTCTATGATGAAGAAACCAAAGGCGATGTAGACTTTGCCAAGTCTTTAGCGGATCACGGAGATATCTATATCAACGATGCTTTCGGAACGGCCCACAGAGCACATGCTTCTACTTCTATTATTGCTCAGTTCTTTAGCGATAAAGGTTGTGGTTATGTAATGCAAGCTGAATTGGAAAATGCTCAGAAGGTTTTAGATAAGTCAGAAAAGCCTTTCACTGCCATTATGGGAGGAGCTAAAATTTCTGATAAGATATTAATCATTGAAAGATTGCTTGAGAAAGTGGATAACCTAATTATTGGAGGAGGAATGTCTTACACTTTCTTTAAAGCCATGGGAGGTAATATCGGTAATTCACTTTTGGAAGAAGATAAACTAGGTTTGGCCAATGAGCTTATTAAAAAGGCTAAAGAATTGGGCGTAAACCTAATGTTGCCAATCGATTCTGTAATTGCAGATGCATTTAGCAACGATGCTAACACCCAAATTAGCATGAACAATGCCATTCCTGATGGTTGGATGGGCTTGGATATCGGGCCACAAGCAGCTCAAGTTTTCTCTGATGCTGTTAAGGATTCAAAAACCATTCTATGGAACGGCCCTATGGGCGTTTTTGAAATGGAGAACTTTGCTGCTGGAACAAAAGTGGTAGCCGAAGCAATTGTGGAAGCGACTAAGAATGGTGCATTCTCTCTGATTGGTGGAGGCGATTCTGCTGCAGCAGTGAATACACTAGGCTATGGCGAAGACGTTTCTTACGTTTCTACAGGTGGTGGAGCCCTTCTTGAATATATGGAAGGTAAAGAGTTGCCAGGTGTAGCCGCTTTGGAAGCTTAAAAGATACGGAACAATACCAAAAGAAAAGCCACTGTGTACCAGTGGCTTTTCTCGTTTCATGGGGAATGGCCGAATGTCATCGTAGAATTTGTCAAAACCATTGCCTCCTCTTAACTTCCCACTTATGAGCATTCAAACTAAGCTTCCAAAAGTAGGGACCAATATCTTCAGCATTATGTCAAAAATGGCCAAGGATCATAATGCTTTGAACATGTCTCAAGGTTTTCCTGATTTTCCCGTTTCCGAAGAATTGATCGAAGGAGTTTATCATTATATGAAAGCTGGCTTTAATCAATATCCGCCCATGACGGGAATGCCGCAGTTGAGGGAGCGAATCGCTGCAAAAACACAATTGACTTACGGTTATCGACCAGATGTGGAAACCGAAATTACAGTCACGTCAGGAGCAATTGAAGCCATAAATTCTACGATTACGGCATTGATTAATACGGGAGATGAGGTAATCATTATGGATCCAGCTTACGATGCTTATGAGCCCATAATCAATGCAAATGGAGGAAGTGCAATCCCTGTTTCGTTGCTTCAGCCTAATTATTCCATCGATTGGCAAAAAGTAAAAGATAAGATCAATGCGAAAACCAGAATGATCATTATCAACTCGCCTCATAACCCCACTGGAGCGATGATTACCGAAGATGATCTTTCGATTTTGGCCGAAATCACCCGTGATTCCAATATTCTGATACTTTCGGATGAGGTTTATGAGCACATCACTTTTGATAACCGAGCGCATCAGTCGGTTTTGAAGTACGAAGAGTTAAGAAAAAGGTCAATTGCGACTTCTTCTTTTGGGAAAACTTTTCATGCTACGGGTTGGAGAATTGGCTATTGTATAGCACCAGAATCGCTTACCACCGAGATCAGAAAAGTTCATCAGTATATGGCCTTTACAGCTCATACCCCAAGTCAAATGGCCATTGCTGATTATTTGGAAAAACCAGAGCACTATATGAATTTGGGTTCATTTTATCAGCAGAAGCGTGATTTGTTTTTAGAACTGATCAAAAACTCGCGCTTTCAAGCTATCCCAACCCAGGGTTCGTATTTTCAATTGTTGAATTATAAGAATATTTCGAATCAACCTGATTTGGAAATGGCGGAATGGCTTGCCAAAGAAAAAGGAATCGCTTCTATTCCGATTTCGGGCTTTTATGATTCCAAAGAAGATAATAAAATGCTCCGTTTTTGCTTCGCGAAAAGCGAGGAGACACTGAGAAAAGCTGCCGATATCTTGTGTTCTATATAGTTATGTTTTTGATCAATTCCCTAGCAACCCTTGTTCTTCTCCCATAACTTAGGTTTATGCAAAACTTACGAATTTCCTTGGTTCAAAGTAACATCCACTGGCACGAGATCGGGGCGAACCTCGCCATGTTCGAAGAGAAAATCTGGCCACTCAAGGGTAAGACTGACATTGTCGTTTTACCGGAGATGTTTCAGACAGGTTTTTCTATGAAACATACTGATTTAGCTGAACCCATGAATTTCACCACTTTTAAATGGATGAGGCAAATGGCGATTCAGTTGGGTGCTGTAATTACGGGCTCCTTTATGGTGAAAGAAGAAGGGAAAGTCTTCAATCGACTGATTTGGATGCAGCCTGACGGGCACTGGTGGAAATACGATAAACGACATCTTTTCCGAATGGCCGATGAACATGCTCACTTTGACTTCGGAACGGAAAGGCTGATCGTAGAATGGAAGGGCTGGGAAATCTGTCCAATGGTTTGTTATGATCTTCGTTTTCCGGTTTGGGCTCGAAATAGAAATCTGGAATATGATGTTTTGCTTTATGTTGCCAATTGGCCAGCAGTTCGTGTTACCGCTTGGGATGCGCTTTTGAAGGCTCGGGCTATAGAAAATGTGTGTTATTCGGTTGGTCTAAACAGAGTTGAATCGGACGGGATGGGAATAGATTATAATGGACATTCTGCTGTTTATTCACCAAAAGGAGAAGCGCTTGCGTTTTCGGAAAAGGAAGAAATTCTTCAAGTAACCTTAAGCAAATCTCAACTAGAAGATTTCAGAGAGAAATTCCCCGCACATTTGGACGCTGATGATTTTGAACTAAAGGCTGATTAGAGCCGAGTTTAGTCCAACTTGATAATGTCTTTCAGCAATTTGTGAGCTGTGGCGCTAAGTAACGTAGGCGTCTTCAAATCACTTTGATTGACAATGATTGAAATGCCCAAATTGTATTTTGGGTAAATGTATATCCAATTCTGGGTTCCCGTGGTGGCTCCGTGATGATTGTAAGATGTGCCGTATTTATCTTGAGCGATACGCCAAAAGTAGCCGAGCATAAGTGTGTTGCTCTCCTTATACAATTCTCTGTGGGCTTCTTTTATGATCGGATCATCAGCTTTTAAATTGAACTCAATAAACTTCATAAGGTCGGGCATGGTAGATTTTAAGCCACCTGCTGTTCCCCATAATGAATTTACTTGGTTAGGGGAAAGCCAATCATTTTGGAGCCAATAGCCCTGAGCCAAGTTTTCTTTTTGTTCAGAATTCAGTTGAATAGCCGTGTTGTTCATCCCAAGTTTATTCAAGAAATTTTCCGTCAAAAGTTCGTCAATTGACTGTTGGTAAACGGAGGTTAAAATGTGTCCAATTAGCTCAGCTCCAGCGTTTGAATAGCTGTATATTGTTCCGGGAGAAGTTGTGATATTTACTTTGTGAAGCCGCTGCAAGAATTGCTCTTTGTCAGTTTGATGTTCGATTTCCAAAACTTGTTTTGGAGCTTCTGGCTTCAGTTCTTGGAAAACTTTGGCCATCTCATCGGACATAAATGGCGGAAACCCAGCAGTATGAGTAAGTAGATGTTTTATGGTGATGGGAGCACCTTGGAATTCTAAATTTGGGTATTCCTGTTCGAGATAAATGCGGACATCATCATCCAGATTTATTCTTTTTTCTAAAACGGCTTTTGCAACCAAATAACCAGTGAATGTTTTTGTGACTGAAGCGATTTCGTAAAGGGTATTGTTGTCCGGGGCGTTCTTGTGCCCTTTTTCTAACTCTCCAAAATGCTGAATGTAGGTTTTGCCGTCTTTGTAAATTCCAATAGAAACAGAGCCTATGTTGCTTTTTAGAAGAGATTTAGCCCTCTTTTCAATAATTTGATCAATTTTCTGGGCATGTAAAACGGAATGAAAAAGTACACTCAGGAAGACTAAAAAATATTTCATGTTATTCACATTTTTTACAAAGCGAATATTGACCAAAAATTGTTCCAAGCTTAGGTTGTTGTTTGCTTAAAGTCAGAAGGTTAACTTTTTTAGTTTCCTTTTAGAAAATCCTTAATCTGAAAGGTTAGTTCTTCGAGGTTTTGATTTAACAACACCTTCTTTTTAGAAGAAGCTACCATTTTTTCTATCCATTTATTTTCTCCTTTCAGAATGATGAGAGAAGCGAGTGTCTGATTTCTGATTACTTTTTCGATAAGCGATGCACATTTGCTTGGGCTTTCATTTTCAAAAGGCTCCAGAAGTAAAATGACTTTCTTTGCTTGCTTCAAAAACTCAAGACCTTGTTGAATGATAAATCCTTCGGAGTGATTGTCTGCTTCAAAAAAAACAGCTTCCGGAAATTCATGCTTTAAGTCTTCAGCCCATTTACTAGTGAAGTCGATTTCGTTCAAAGGCTTAATTTGTAAATGAATGAAAAGTATCATTTCTGAATGATTATTCTTTTGGAAGTAGGGGAGTTGGAGCCATTAAAAACACGAATAATGTAAACTCCGTTGGCTAGGTTCTCTGTGGAAATTTCCTTGGTTACTCCACTTTCGATGGGAATGTTCTGATAGATTTTTTGACCCGTAACGGTATACATTTCGAGCGTTGCATTGCTGTCGGTTCGTAAGAAAAGGCGCGAAGAGGTTGGGTTCGGAAATAAAGTGAGTTCGATGGAGCGACCACCGCCAACGGGTGAGTCAGAACTTTGATTACGAAGAATCTGAATTCCGCCTCGGTTATTACCTACAAGAATGGCAGGCTTCCCTTCTCCAAAAATGTCACCCGTAGTGATAAACGAAATTTGGCTGAGCCTCGTAGTTTGAAGGTCTTCCGAAAGTGAATTTACAAGAATTGAAGTCGAGATATTTGTAGGGCTGAAGTTCTCGGAAATTGAACCTGTATAGATTTTCAATTCACCCGAAACATCAATTTTAATAAGCTCATCTTGTCCGTCATTATTTAAGTCTGCAATGGTAGAAGATGGGGTTCGCGTAGTGAAGTCCGTAGTGATTCCCGCAAAGCCCTGAATCTCTTCTGTGAAACTGAAATCTCCTTGATTCAAAAAGAGGTTTACATCTCCCAATCGCTTGCTGATGATCAAGTCAAGTTGATCGTCTTTATCAACATCGTAGAAAAAGACATTGTCATTTTCGTGTAAGTTGAATGCAATTTGAGAAGGAGCACCAAATGTGAAATCTCCATTATTTAACCTGTATTCAATAGTAGAAGTGTTTCCTTGATCAGTCGCCTGAATAATAAAATCAAGGTTTCCATCTCCATCGATATCCACAAATTGAGGCTTGAGATTTCGTTTGTTGAGAGATTTTAGATTGGCAAAATCACGATCAATGAGTTCGAAGGCTGGGGAAAATCTACCGCCTGTATTTTCGAAGAGATAAATCGATCCAACAAAACTGCCATTTTCAGAAACTCCTTTCGTGCCGATAAACAGATCTAAATCTCCGTCATTATCAAAATCGGCCAAGGCAGGATGAACGTCTTCGCCTAAATCGAGCATTTCATGCTGAAAAAAGGGTGTTGAATTTCCTTCAAAATCAGGTGAAGCATTGGAGCCATTGTTCGTGTAAACTTTAGTAGTCGAGTTAAAATCTACTTGGTTAAGCAAGTTATTATCAGCATTCGATGAAATAACAAGGTCTTTCAACCCGTCAAAATTGATGTCCAATAAAAAGGCCGAAGGAAACAGATAAAAACCCGCAGGGTTTGTTGACGGATAACTGATAAAAGAAGTCATTTTAGCTTCTTCTTTTGTGCCTTCGTTCGTCATAAAATACAGCGTTTCACAGAATTCATCTGAAGTAATAAGGTCTAAATCACCATCATTATCAGCATCAAAAACGGTGATGGTTTTTCCTCCCGCATGTTCTTCAAGGTTGGGGCTATTGGTGTTGCTTGGGGCAATTCTCAGGTTGGCTGTGCCAGTGCCAACAGAAGCGCAAGTATTGTCTCCATAAGCAAAGGAGTTACAAGTGCATTCTGCGAAGTCACCCCACTTTCTGTTTTTCCGTGTAAAAGTTAAATCTCCGCAACTTCCCGTGCCTTCGTAATAGTCGATGGTACTGGCGGTTGAAAATCGATAAGCTAGTAAATCAAGTAAACCGTCTCCGTCAACATCAGCAATGCCAGGAATGTCGGAAGCATTGACCTGAATATTCACGCCAGTTTCAAATCTCAAATAATCTATTGCCGATTTCCATTCTGGAATATTGCCGGTGGTTATATTTTCATACACAGTAATGCCTTGAGGCACGCTCGTGAAAATATCTTTTTTACCATCACAATTGTAGTCGGCAAACACCATCCAACTCACAATGGGAGGAAAAAAGGATTTGTATTCAGGAGCCCAAACGTATTGGTTTTCTATTGCCAAATAAGTGCTTAACTCTCCCGACATTCTATTCAAAACTACCAAGTCATCTTGTCCATCGTTGTTTAAATCGAAGGCTAAAAACTGAGCAGAATTGATTCCTCCTTCCCAAGCGCGCGATAAATTTTCACCATCTATTTTGAGAGAAATGCTGGAATCATATTGGAATGCAAATTGACCCATAGCGCTTAGGGTCAAAGAAAGAAGAAGAAAAGTAAAAGTGAATCGCATAAAATTGTCGACTGCAAATGTAAAGATTTAAGCGAATGCTAGTTTGTTAACGGCTTGTCATCTTAATCTGTATTATCTTGTCCATCAATTTGAACATTAGCAAAGTCTTAGAATGAACATTCAATCATTACACGAAAAGTTTCTTGCTTCTTCGGGCGTATGTACCGATACGCGAATCATCAAAGAGAAGAATATGTTTTTTGCATTGAAGGGGCCAAATTTCAATGCAAATAAACTGGCTGCCCAAGCATTAGAGAAAGGAGCTTCTTTTGCCGTAATCGATGATGAGGCTTATAACTTGGATGGCAGATGCGTGTTGGTTGAAGATGTTTTGCAAACTCTTCAAGCTTTAGCAAACTACCACAGAAAGCAATTTGAAATCCCTGTTTTGGCGATAACAGGTTCAAACGGAAAGACCACAACAAAGGAATTAACGAGAAATGTGCTGGCCACAAAATTCAAAGTTTTAGCGACCAAAGGAAACTTGAATAATCATATTGGCGTGCCTCTGACTTTATTAGGCTTGAATGCTGATACAGAATTGGCCATTATAGAAATGGGCGCAAATCATGTAGGTGAAATTGCTGCGTTGTGTAAAATTGCAGAGCCCACTCATGGTTTGATTACCAATATTGGCAAGGCTCATTTAGAAGGGTTTGGAGGAATAGAAGGTGTTATCCGAGGGAAGACGGAATTGTATCATTGGTTAATCACACATTCGGGGACAATCTTTGTCAATTCACGAAGCGAGATTCTTTCAAACATTGCAGAGAAAAGAATAGAGGCTCCCGTTTTCTATCCTGAATCTGGTGATTTCTTAGAATTGAAATTGGTAGAGGCAAAACCCAATATCACGTTCAAAAATGCTGACGGAAAACAAACCACAACCACATTAAGCGGTATTTACAATTTCGAAAATATGGCTGCGGCTTTATGTGTAGGGAAGTATTTTGAAGTGGATATGGCAAAAGCTGAAGCTGAAATTGCTGCTTATACGCCAGATAATAATCGTTCGCAGGTTATACAACACAGCGGAAATACAGTGATTATGGATGCATATAATGCCAATCCAACCTCGATGAAAGCTGCTTTGGAGAATTTGAATGCATTAGAGGCTGAACACAAGGTGGCCATTTTAGGCGACATGCTAGAACTAGGTGCTGAGAGCGAAGCAGAACATGCTCAAATTGGAAAACAAACCGCTGATATGGATTTAGAAACCGTTATTTTTTGTGGGCCACATATGAGTGCAGCGGCAGCTTCAAATACAAGTGCGCTTTACTTTGAAGACAAATCCAACTTGAATGATTTTTTGATGAGTACGAACTGGAGAGGAAAAACAATTTTGCTTAAAGGTTCCCGAGGAATGGGGCTAGAAAGTTTGTTAAATCATATTGGCTAAAAATGAAATGAGGAACGGCACCACCCGTTCCTCAACCTCAACCTAAGAAACTGGTGACCAGAACTGCTTAACCTTCTGATTCTGTTGCCACCGTTTTATCTTCAGAGCACTGTTAAACCGTCTGTTTATTGAGCATCTGGATTCTTAATTGTTACTTTCTGATCTTTTATTTCAAAAGAAAGACCAATAGGCTTACAAGCTAACTGTAAAGCTTCTGTCAGGTTTTTACTATTGAAATATGTTGTGTAAGGTCTGTCTTCGAAATTGCTAGTATCAAACTCAACTTCAACATTGAACTGCCTTTTGAGTTCTTCTAAAACCTCACTAAACATTACACTTTCGAAATAGAATTCCCCAGTTCTCCACTGGTCTATTTCTGATAAATTGACCTCATATGGACCTTCGAAATTATTTTGAGTTTTTAACCTTACCGCCATTCCTGGCGTGATATCTACAAATTGATTGTTTGGAGAAGTAACCCTGACCTTACCGGTTTTACACGCTACATAAAGCTCATTTCTTGCCTTAACGTTAAAACTGGTACCTAATACCGAAACATTACCCAATAAGGTTTGTACCGTGAAATCACTTCCCTTTTTAACTTCGAAAAAGGCTTCTCCTTTAAGTTTTACTTCGCGACTTTCATTCCAGCTGGTTTCTGAAAAAGAAACCTCTGATTCCGCATTCATGTAAACAATGGAGCTATCAGGCAAATACACCGATTGAAATTCAGCCGTTGCTGTTTCAATGGTTTTCATCTGATTGGCTTTTTGATTTAATATGAAGAAAGCGCCAATGGCTAAAGCGAGTGATGCCGCAATGCTAACCCAATATTTTCTGTAAAGAGGAATTGTAGGCGTGTTTTTCTCTTCAATCTTCTCCAAAATTGAATCCCATGCATGATTTGATTTTTGAGAAGAAGGGATTACAAAATCAGAAGAAAGGAGCAATGCTTTTTGAAAGGCGGATTCCGTTTTGCCTTCCATTTTGGTTAGAAATTCTTCAGAAGAGATTTCTCCCTTTGCCCAAAGATTTTCTAATTCTGTATTTCCGCTCTTTTCCTGCATTTGGTGTTAGTACACACATTGATTGCTTTACCCTACTGATGGAAGGTGGAAATTGGCTGAACTGTGGTTTTTCCCAAAATAGGAATAGAACTTAAGGTCTATTTTAGAAGTAGAGATTGAAGAAAATTGAAGGAGTGAAATCTAGAAGAACGATGTTTCTATACAATTCTTGAGGCTCTTCTCCATTGCTGATTGCGTGCTCAATGGAATTGACATTCAGTCTTTTGCTTTGAATGTTCATGTGGTTGTACACATTCAAAATAGAAAGACCGATTTCTCCTTTAGCTTTCTCGTTTTCAAATTTTAGAGCACCTGATAAGTCGAGCCTGTGATAGGCTGGAAGCCTTTCGATGGTTTTGTTCTGGTTCAGGATTTCGTAGTTAATTACAGTGCCTGAATTGTCTCTTATGAAATTGATTTCTGGGCGATAAAACGGTTTTCCGCTTCCATAGAGAAAAGTAGCCGAGAAGTTAAACTTCGGAAGTTCAAAAATATGAACGAATTTAACTTCATGTCTTTGATCCAAACGAGAAGGAATAATCTCGCCTTGGTTGATATTTTCATACTGACTTTTCGCCTTTCCGTAGGTGTAAGACAGCCAACCTTGGTAAGGGCCAATTCTCTTTTGAACCAGGAAATCAACTCCTCGGATTTTATCTTCTCCTCTAGAGGCAATCACTACAGGTTGCGTATCTCCAGCCTGATTTGGGTTGGCCAAATGCAAAACGGTGAGCTCGACCAAGCCCGTTACATTTTTCTGATATAGCTCCATATCCAGCATCCAGCCATTTTTAGAGAAGTTCAAGCCGCCAATCCAATGATTCGAATTTAAAGCGCCTAACAGGTGATCATCGGCTAAATTCCATCCGTCCTGCAAGTTTGAACGTGGGTCATCGTAATATACCTGCTGAGCAAGCTGGAAATATTCCCCATTCGATAGTTTGAACTGAAGTGACGGACTGATTTGGTATGAAAGTCCCAATCTTCTTCCAAAATAGTTTTGCTGAGTTAAGTCAGTAAGCGTATATCTGAAACCATAATTGAGCTTTAGTTTTTCGGAAGCTGAATATTCATCCGAAGCATAAAAAGCCAATATATTACCCTTTTGCTCTCTACTTTCGGTAGGGTTTTGCGGTGTTTCGTCTATTAAAACGTCATTGGTGGTTTTGATAGAGGAAAGATTAAATCCAAAATCGAATTTATGTTTTCCTACAAGAAATTCGTTTCTGAAGTTGGTCTGGAAATCACCTACTTTATTATATCTTTCAGAACTATAAGTTCGGGTAACATCTCCATTCTCGTTTCGGTTTTCACTCAAAAACAAGTAGTCGAAATTATGGCCTGAATAAGCGAATTGAAGGCTCGAATAATACCTGCTGTTCCAATGGCGCGACCACGTTCCTCCAATGCCTGTATTGCCCCAATCCGCATGCTCGTCCGTTTTTTCGGTAGAAACAATGGTGTTGTTGTCTCTTCGGATTTGGTCAAAGCTGGTCGTTAATTCGTCCTTGCCTCTGTAGAGCGAAAAACTCAAGAAATCTTTATCTGTGACTTTGTAAGAAGCTTTTAGGTTAAGGTCGTAAAAATGGAAATCGGGCCTTAGAAAATCATTGTTGTCACTTCCCGGTTGTGTGTTCAGTTGGTTCGAATTGTCTCTGTAATTCTTGTAGAGTTCTTCAAACAAGTTACTTCTGATAATGTCTGTGTAGGCTCTTCTTATGCTGAAATGAATGGCTCCTTTCCCTTTATTCAGAGGTGCATTTACACTGCCTCTGGCACTTAGTAGGTTTGCTCCCAGTGAGAATGAGGGTTCGTTGTAATTCCCGGTTTTCCCCGTAATGTCTACCACTCCTGAGATTCGGCCTCCATATTTGGCTCCAAATCCGCCTTTGTAAACTCTGATATCACGAACGGCATCGGGATTAATGGCGCTAAACACACCAAAAAAATGGTCGAGCCTATAAATGGTAAAACCATCGAAGAGAATCAGGTTGTGGTTTGATGGGCTGTTTCTTATCGTTAAAGCCGAAGAGGTTTCATCTGTACCGCCTATGCCAGGCAATAGCTGAAGTGATCGGAAAATGTCTAACTCGCCTAAACTCGGAAGGGCATAGAGATTGGCAGGGTTAATCGAAATCTGACTCAGTTCATCTCCGTAACTGATGGTGTTGTTGTCTCGGGCATTCAAAACGGTAAATTCAGCCAGGTTTACAGTGCTTTCCGCCATGGAGATTTCCAGTGTGCCCTTACTTTTTACGGGGTTCAGTTTTGTGTAATTTCTCTTATAGCCCAAATAGGAAACTTCAATGGTAGATGTGTCCGTGGGTACTTTTGGAAGGGAAAAATAACCGTCTTTATTGGTTAAAACGCCTTGGGTAGAACCGGCCACGCGCACCACTGCATTAGGTAGCATTTCTCCAGTTCGTGCGTCCATCACCATGCCAATAACTGTTAAGTCGAAAAGGCTCGGTTTGCCTAAATCTATATTCAGGTTTCCTGGGGTCAGAATTACCTTTCCGTTTAAAACTTGATAAGAAATTCCTTTTGAGGGAAGAACTTCATCTAAGAATTCAGATAAACTCTGGTTTGTATGTTTTCCTGTTAAGGTAATGCCAGTTACGAGTGCGTCATCATATGCGATTTTTACATCGTATTTGTTTTTTAAAAGCCGGATTACCTTGGAAAGCGGAGTGTTTTTGAAGTCCTCATTGATGGAAATATCAGGCAACTCTTGCGCGTTCAGCAAGAGTCCTTGAAGCAGGCATATGAGAACGCATAGGATTTTTCGCACTATTGAACGCTTACTTGGCGATTGTTTATTTCGAAGTTAAGACCCATAGGGACAAAAACCAATTGTAATGCCTCGCTAAGGTTAGTCTTATTGAAAAAACCGCTGTAATAACGTTCGGTAACATCCGTTTGTGCATCGATTGTAATGCCAAATTGTCTTTCTAATTCTTTGATTACTTGCGAAAGAGGGGTGGAGTCGAAATAGAATTCTCCATTCATCCAAGAGGCCGCGTGATCGGTGTTGAATTCTGAAACTAGTAAGTTCTTTTCTATGGTGCCTTTGGCTTTAAATAACTCAACTTTTTGACCTGGGGTAAGAATCACTTCTTTGTCTTGATGCTTCACGCGAACCTGTCCAGTAACGCAAGCAACTTCAAAATGATCGGGCCTTGAGAAAACGTTGAAAGAAGTGCCCAAAACTTCAACAGTTCCCTGAATAGTGATTACTGAAAAACGGCTTCCCTTTTCAACTTCAAAAAATGCTTCGCCAGTAAGGTTAATATTTCGGTTGTTTTCCCAATTGCTTTCGATATAACTGATTTTGCTGCTCGCGTTAAGGGTTACTTTGGAGCCATCGGGTAGACTTTGAGCCAATGTTTGACTTCTCAGTGTTTTGAAATTGGCAACCGTGACTCTCTGAAAAAGGCCGAAATATCCGATCATAAACATAGCTGCAATGCCTACAGCCCAAAGAATAATATTTTGAGGTTTGATGGAGTGTTGTACGGGTTCCTTGATTTGGCTCTCTGCTTCGATTTTATTCAAAATGCTGTGCCACGCCTCATCTTTGCTCTTCGATTGAGGAGTTGCCAAATCTGCGCTTAACCTTAGTACGTTTTCTAATTCTTCCTTTTCGAAATCAGAGACGTTCTTGCTCAGCCAATCCGTTATAAGTCTGTCGTTCTTCACCCGAGAATTGTTAAATTTTATACTTCACATTTTCTCTCAAATAAGATAATGCCCCGTGCATTCTTTTTTCTACAGCTTTTACGCTTAGGTCCAGTCGCTCGGCAATTTCCTTATAAGTTAAATCGTCAATCCGATTCATTAAAAACACTTCGCGCTGTTTTTCGGGCATTGCCCCAATGGTGGCTTCTAGGTGTTTTTTAAATTCTTTTTCTTCCAAAGAATATTGAGGCGATTGTTCATTGTTCTGGTCTTTGCTTTTTTCGGCAAAAGTCAGAACCACTTTATCGTGCCTCAACTTGTTCAACAACATGTTGTTGGCTATGGTATAGAGGTAGCTTTTTACGGTGTCTTGCAAAATTTCATCTCTCTTATCCCAGAGTTTCATAAATACATCTTGAGCCAAATCTTCAGCTAAATCAACATCTCCCGACTTGTAGTAGAGAAAATTCTTGATAGGTGAATGGTATTGATCAAATATATCTTTAAACTCAACTAGGGTCATTTGCAGAGCACCTTTTTATAAGGCGTTGTAAGATACGTAAAATAAGCTTTGAAAGCCTTTAATAGGTGTTTTTTGAAATGATGAAAAAAATATTCAATTTATTTACGGTTAGTGTTTGCATATATAAAAACCTATACTACCTTTGCAATCCCAATCGCAAGCAGCTCACCGAAAAAGACGGTAAAACTGCTGGAAAATGCGACAAAAGGGCGCTTAGCTCAGTTGGTTCAGAGCACCTCGTTTACACCGAGGGGGTCGGGGGTTCGAATCCCTCAGCGCCCACAAAGGCAATCAGAAATGGTTGCCTTTTTTTGTTTCTATGCATTTGGTCTACATTCTATATTCTCCTTCAAAAGATAAGTACTACGTTGGCGAAACTGCTCATTTGGATGGACGCTTGGTACAGCACAATTCTGGTTATTACAAAAATGCGAGCACTAAGGTTGCCACGGATTGGGAGGTTTTTCTTTCTGTGAATTGCAATGATAGAGATGAAGCTTTAAGGCTTGAGAAATTCATAAAGAAACAGAAAAGCAGGAAGTTTATTGAAAAGTTGAAGAATGAAGAAGGTGTTCTGGCTTCTGTTCTTGAAAAGGTAAGATAGGGGCGGGGTTCGCTCCGAAGCTTCGGAGCCTCAGCGCCCACAAAGGCAATCAGAAATGGTTGCCTTTTTTTGTTTCTATGCATTTGGTCTACATTCTATATTCTCCTTCAAAAGATAGGTACTACGTTGGCGAAACTGCTCATTTGGATAGGCGCTTGGCACAGCACAATTCCGGCCATTACAAAAATGCGAGTACTAAGGTTGCCACGGATTGGGAGGTTTTTCTTTCTGTGAATTGCAATGATAGAGATGAAGCTTTAAGACTTGAGAAATTCATAAAGAAACAGAAAAGCAGGAAGTTTATTGAAAAGTTGAAGAATGAAGAAGGTGTTCTGATTTCTGTTCTTGAAAAGGTAAGATAGGGTCGGGGTTCGCTCCGAAGCTTCGGAGCCTCAGCGCCCACAAAGGCAATCAGAAATGGTTGCCTTTTTTTGTTTCTATGCATTTGGTCTACATTCTATATTCTCCTTCAAAAGATAGGTACTACGTTGGCGAAACCGCTCATTTGGATGGGCGCTTGGCACAGCACAATTCTGGTTATTACAAAAATGCGAGCACTAAGGTTGCCACGGATTGGGAGGTTTTTCTTTCTGTGAATTGCAATGATAGAGATGAAGCTTTAAGGCTTGAGAAATTCATAAAGAAACAGAAAAGCAGGAGGTTTATTGAAAAGTTGAAGAAAGAAAAGGGTGTACTGGCATCTGTTCTTGAAAAGATAAAATAGGGTCGGGGTTCGCTCCGAAGCTTCGGAGCCTCAGCGCCCACAAAGGCAATCAGAAATGGTTGCCTTTTTTTGTTTCTATGCATTTGGTAGAAATTCTCTTCTCCGTTGAAAACATCTCTAAATATAGAGGGTTGACTGTCTAATGTTTAGAAAATTTGAAAAGACGGCCTATGCACCAAAGTCGCCCATTTTTATTTGGGATGGGGATTGCGGTTTTTGCAAATATTGGGTGTTAGTGCTCAAGCGTAGTTCTCACTTAAACTTTGAGCCTTATCAAGAGTTGTCCATCTTCTATCCAGATATTCCCGAGAAGGAATTCATGAAAGCTTCTCGTTTGATTGAACCCAGTGGAGAGGTTTTCAGTGGGCCAGATTCCGCGTATAAGGCCTTAACCTATCTAAAAAGCCCAATTCATTTTCTTCATCGCTGGTATGTTCGGTATGGCTTTTTCCGCAAGCTGAGTGACCGAGCTTATAGCTATGTGGCTAAACACCGGCCTTTTATGATGAAGTTGACGCTTGCTTTGTTTGGAAAAAATCCTGTTAACAGAAAGCCCTATTGGTTGGTTGTTCTTCTAAGTTTGATGGCTCTTGTAGCGGTAGCTGTTTGGGTGCTTATTTAATGCTATGAATGGAGAAAGTCTGATTGAATGGGGAGGGTTTGCTATCGTAATAGCAATGGTTTATGTAGAGACAGGCTTTTTGATTGGCCTTGTGGTGCCTGGTGGAGAAACACTTTTGTTTACCACAGGGCTTTTGGCTGCCACGGGTGTTTTCAATGTCTCAATTTGGTTAATTATTCCTGTTCTGGTTGCTGCGGCCATTGTGGGGGATGTCACGGGTTATTTTATAGGGAAAAAGCTTGGTGATAAGCTCCATCAGAAAAAGGATACTTGGTATTTTAAGCAACGATACTTAAAAAAGGCAGAAGATTTTTACAAAGAAAAAGGTGCATGGGCACTCATTCTAGGAAGGTTTTTGCCCATAGTAAGAACCATGAATCCGCTACTTTGTGGCACGGGAAAAGTAAAGTTTAAAACATTTATTTGGGCTGTTGTACTGGGAGTTGTGGCTTATGTCTCTAGCTTGGTTTTGGCTGGTTATTTCATAGGAAAGCAATTTCCTGAACTGAAAAATTACCTCAAATATGTTCTTCCTGCTTTGGTGATTGTGGTCCTAATTCCTGTGATACTGAAGTTCAGAAAAGAGAAAACTGAGGCTTAATATCATTCCACTATCTTTTCATCGTTATCGTTAATTTTGTTTTTGACTCCCCTAAATACATTGTTAATCAAAAGAATGATTAAGGTGATGCCAGCAGCTACAATGTAATTGTGCAAAGCCACAGCAATCCCAATTCCTAGGGAATAGAGTAGTGTGGCGGCAGTGGTAAGGCCTTTAATTTTTTCATCATCCCTTTTCAGAATAGTGCCTGCGCCAATAAAGCTTATGCCCACAACTAACGCTTGTAAAATTCTGATCGGATCTGAATCAACCGTTTCTTCCACATTGGCCTGTTGCATGAAATCTACTAAAGGAATGGAGAGTGATACGATGAGGCAGCCAAAACCACCTACAATCATATTCGTTCTTAGGCCAGCAGGCTTGTCCTTACTTTCGCGTTCATAGCCCACGAAACCACAGAGTATAGTGGCTATCATCACATCGATTAAGATGTTAAGTTCTTTAAATTCCGTCATGTTCTCTTTCCCTTAAATGCTTGAAAAGCATTGTTAAGAAGGAAAACTAGGAATTTGAGCCTTTGTTAAACTGAAACTTCAGAATTCAAAAACTTGCCCTTCACGAGCAATTTTGAAGCCCTCGTTTAGTACTTTTTTGTTTTCTGGGCTGGATTCAAAAATCAATGGATTGGTATGATTGAAATGAATAAAATGGACTTTCGCTTTATCTTCATCTGAAAGCGAACCAAATAAAGCCATACTTTCTTCTACAAAAGGATGAGGAATTTCGCTCATATCACGGCCCGGGATTTCCCCGTTTTGAAAAAAGGAAGCATCCAATAATGCAGCGTCTACCTGCTTTATTAAATCTGTAATACTCATTTGCCACTTCTCCCATTTATCGATGTCTGGAATGAAAAGAAGCTTCTTTTGATTCGCTTCAATAAGAAAACCAGCAGTTTCGGAGAACTCATCACGGTGAGGAACTTGAAGCGGAGTTACCGTAATTCTTTCATTAAGCTGAATAGCTTTTCCGTTTTCAATATCAGTGGGTTTAATATTGTTGAGCTCTACCAATTGGCTCCAAGGGCCGTTTTCTGTTAAAAAAGTTTTCAGTTTAGGCATGGTAAACACGGGCGTGTTTTGAGCGCCCATCACTTCTCTACCTAAATGCATTAAACCTGTATAATGCCCAATGTGCGCATGGCTAATGAAAATACCATCGTAAGGATAGTTCTTGGTGGTGGAAAACTGATCCATTTTATTCAACTGAATATTGAAGTCTGGAGTCGCCTCAAAAAGCCATCTTTGCTGGCTTTCTGGATCTACCAAGCCCAGAGAAACCACATGTTGTTGGCTGGCTTTTCCTGCTTTTACTAAATCCCATTCTTTCTTTTGGCCAGCTTGTGGATAGCCAGCATCTTGAGCAACGCCTAGCACCACCAAAAAAGGTTTGTCGGGCGGCAATTCGGTTGTTTCCTTCTTATGTGAACACGAAACCAAAAGGAATAAAAAAAGAGCCACAAAGGGCTCGATTCTTAAGGTTGAAGTTGGTGTTGTTTTCATATCAGCTGCCGCAGCCTACACAATCAAACGATGAATCCATTGGTTTAACTCCGTTCAGCTTCATTGTCAAGTTGTGAATTTTATCTTTAATATCCATGTCTTGAAACATGTCTCCGGTCAATTGTAATTTCAATTCTGAAATTTCTTGCTCAATACTTTCTTTAGTCATTTCCATGGTTGGGTTATGTTCGTTTGGTTCGGTAACGATGAATATAGCCTATCAGTTCATAAAAACAAAAAAGTGTAAATTGTGTGTAACCTTTCTCAAAAGCTTAGGTTTCCCCTACTGAATTCTTAAAACAGAGCATTGGATTCACTCTCAGACAACACATTAATGCTTCAGGTAAAGGAAGGGCAACTCGATAAATTGGGGCTGCTTTTCGAACGCTACCACAAGAATCTGTTCGGGTTCTTTTACAGGTTAACCCTTGATAAAGAGGCGAGTGAAGACCTTGTGCAATATGTTTTTCTGAGAATAATGAAGTACCGGCATACATACAATGGCGATGGAAAATTCAGCACTTGGATGTACCACATGGCCAGAAATCTTTTTACAGACCATTACAGAAAAAACAAGAAAATGGGCTACAAAGAAGATGTTTCAGTAACTGATCGGTATTTCAAAAATGAAGTCAATGCCGAGTTGACAAGAATTCAAAGTGAAGAAGTGGACCTGCTGCAGAAGGCCATGAATCAACTGCCTTTTGATAAAAAGGAAGTGCTGGTGCTGAGTAAATATCAGGAAATGAAATACAAAGACATTGCTGATTTACTGGGACTTACGGAAAGCGCTGTGAAGGTGCGGATTTTCCGGGCATTAAAAGATTTAAAGGCTACTTATGAAAAGTTAGAAGCTCAATCTTCTATCTATTAAAAAGGGAAACTCAAAAAAACTGAAAATGAAAGGTGTAAAATATTTATTGCTGGGTTTGCTCATGTGCTGCTCTGTTGTGGTGATGGGGCAAAACTCCGAAACCATAAAAAAGAGCTTTCAGGTAAGCCAACTCACACAAGAAATGTGGTTCTGCGCTTGCAATATTGAAGGTGATATCGATGTGGAAGCATATGATGGTAATACCATTGAAGTGGAAGTTACCAAGCGAATTTCTGCTAAGAATGATGCAGATGTTAAAAAGGGAATGGAAGATGTAACTGTAGATTTTACTGAGGGAGATGGCTTTGTAAGGGCGAGATTGGCAACGCCTTATAACCGTTATAGAGAAAAGGACGATCCTTTAGAATGTGGTTGGGATTGGCATCAAGAAGGCGAGCGCATAAAGTATAATTACCGATTGGATTTTAAGGTGAAGGTACCTCGCCAAATCAGTGTCAAAATTTCAACAGTGAATGAAAGTGATCTACGAGTGAAAGGAGTGAAGGGGCAAGTTTATGCAGGAAACGTGAATGGCGATGTAGACTTGATTGATATCTCGAACGACACTAAGGCCACTACGGTAAACGGAACGATTGAGGTAAACTATACGGCCATGCCGAAGGAGTTTGCGGAATTCAATACCGTAAACGGGAATATTGAAGTTACGGCTCCGGCCAATTCTAGCGCAGTTTATAGCTTCGAATCGCAGTGGGGTAAAATGTACAGCGATTTCGACTTCTCAGAAAAACTGGCACCTCAAATGACCAAAACAACCGATAGCCGAGGTGCTAAAATGTATAAAATCTCCAATGCCAATAGCTTTCAAGTAGGCAAAGGCGGTCCCGAAATCAGCATTAAAACACTGAATGGGGATGTGATGATCAAAAAAGGAAAATAATCAGAATCATGGAAGAGCATTATATGTCGCTTATCACGGAATATATGGATGGAACACTTTCTCCTGAAAGGGAAAAGGAATTTCAGAAGTATGTTGAAGAAGGGCATATTGACATGAAGGAAGTTGAAGACTTAATGGCCATGCAGTCTAATATGTTGGCTATCGAAACTCCCGAACCGTCACCAGCCCTTAGGGACTCATTCTATCAAAAACTAGGTGAAGAGCAAAAGAAGATAAATAGGCCAGAAAAGGTTTCGGTTTTGGATCGAATAAGCCAATGGTTTTTTGCGGAAGCTTTCGGGAGAGTGGCCTTTGGTGCGCTCATTCTTACAGTCGGTCTTTGGATTGGAAAGGGGGTCGGAGCCGACCCATATCAAGATCAGTTGAATGAGTTGAATGGCCAAGTGACAGAAATGCGCGAAATGATGATGGTGAGCATGCTGGAAAAAGAGTTGGTTACGGATAGGCTCAAGGGCGTTCAAATGTCTTCGGAACTCCCTTCTTCCAACCAAAAAGTAATTAACGCACTTTTTGTAACGCTCAATAAAGATCGAAGTACTAATGTGCGAATGGCGGCTTTAAATACTTTGGCTCAATACGCAGCAAATCCAGAGATCAGAGAAGGTTTGATCAACAGTATTTCTCATCAAGAATCACCGCTTATGCAGGTGGCTTTGGCCGAACTGATGGTGGAGCTGCAAGAGAAAAAAGCTATTGATGAATTCAAGCCCATTCTCGACAATGAATTTACACCTGAAGAGGTGAAAACAACGCTCCAAGCGAGCATAGATAAAATAATGTAATAGAACTCAGAAACAACTTATAATGAAAAGGTTAGCAATAGTATTTGTGGTGTTAGGGATTTCAAGCCAGATGTTGGTGGCGCAAAATCCAAAGATTAATGTAAATCCCGATTTGGAAGTATCGACCAATGTGAATGTCGATAAAATCATAGATTTGGCAGTTTCATCCATTTCTGAAACAGATTTCAGATTTGATTTCGACTTTGATTTCGGTGGTGATGATTATACTGAATATCAGCAGGAAGCACAAGAGTTGGAAATTCCATTAAGCAAGCCAGGAGAAAGAGGAAAACTAGAGATTGAATCTCACAATGGCGAAGTTAAAATCTCAGCTTATGCGGGAAATACCGTGAAGGTGAAAATGATTAAGTACGCCAAAAAGGTTGAGCGCGAAACAGGTAAAAACGGAATGAAGCTATTAAGCACGGGTGGTTTTTCAGTTCAGGCGGAAGAGTTCAATAACACCGTTCAGATTGAAAACGAAGGCTGGGGAAACCGCGTGGATTTCGAGATTCAAGTGCCAACTAATTTCGACATCAGTGCAGAAGCTTATAATAATGGCAACATCGAAATTTCAGGAGTGAACGGAGAGCTTAACGTTGAGAGTTATAATGGCCCCATCACGCTTAGCAATGTGAGTGGTTCGGCAAGTGCCAACACTTACAATGGTTCAGTTACGGTTTCATTTGCCAAAGTAACGCCAGATGCTCCTATGGTTTTTGGAACCTACAATGGTAATGTGGATTTGACGCTTCCAGCCGGCACAAAAATCTCGACTAAAATGAAAACCAACAGAGATATCTACACTGATTTTGAAGCCTTTAACTTGAAGAAAACAGCTCCTGTTACAGAGAAAAACACAGAAGGGAAAGGCTATAAAGTAAAGTATGAAAATTGGGTAGAAGGAGATTTAAATGGTGGAGGAGCCGAAGTGATGATGAAAACCCAAAACGGTAACATTTATATCAGAAAAGGCTAGGCCTTAGTGTAAGCATACTATTTTGAATCCTGTAGATTAATTATCTGCAGGATTTTTCTATTTTTGATCGCCTCATCAAATCGCTATCCATCGATTTTAATCTGCTATTTCTTTTAAACTAACGCGTTTTCATATGAAGAACTTGACCAAATACTTTTTAACCCTTGCGGTGGTTTGTTTTGCAACTTCTAACCTCTCTGCTCAAAATGCCGATGCCCTTGTCGCCAAATTGGTGAATAAATACGGTGAAGTACCTGCTTATAAAGTAGATGTTGAATACGAGGTGAATAATGACGATATGGGCTTCAGCAATACCCAAAATGGCGTTTTGGTTGTGCGTGGAGAACAGTATATCCTGAAATATGGCCCGAATGAAACTTGGATGAGCGATGGCAAAACTGAATATGTGGGCACTAAAGAAGAAGATCATTCTCAAATTCTTTTCTTCTGCCCAGGCGATAACACGGAAGCCATTGTTGATTATGGACACTTGCTGACCTTCTTTGGAACGGGACATTCAGCTACTTTAGTAGGCAATCAAATCAAATTGGTCCCTAATTCTGAAAAGGCATATACAGAACTTTTGATTTCTGTAGAAGGGGATAATATCACTTCAATTAAAGCGATGGATGAAATGGGGACATCTCATATTTTCCGCATCTCAAACTTCAGCACCAGCACGGCTGGCACTCAGTTTACCATCAATCAATCTGAATACGCGGAAAAAATTGATGAGCGTGATGACAGATGTAGGTAATCTTCTCAGAGAAAAGAATAAATGAAAGGCCTTTAAGCAGGCCTTTTTTTATTGACAGAAAAATCAAAAACATCGTGTCGTTGATAGTGCCCGGTTACATCTAGGGCTAGTTTTTCTTCGTAGCAGCGATTTAAATCTACCTCAGCTGTAAATATGTCTTCTACATCCCATTGCGGCTCTAAAATGTATTTGCCATCAGGGCCTACAATGCAACTGCCTCCATTTAGTAACATATGGTCTGGCTTATTTTGTAATTCCTCAGGTAGATTTAATTCTTCAGGAATGTCTCTTACTCTCATAATTTGCCCCACACCAACGGCAAAGCATCTGCCTTCAAAAGCATAAGATCGAGTAGCGATTTGCAGCATTTCATGCACTTTGGGCCAAACGGCAACATGAATGTGTTCCCCAGAATTGTGCATGGTTTGGCGTGTAAGTGGCATCCAGTGTTCCCAGCAAATCAGTCCGCCAATGCGCCCAAATGAAGTTTCGGCCGCTTTCAGTCCAGAGCCATCGCCTTGGCCGTAAATGAGCCGTTCTGTATGGGTGGGCATCAGTTTTCTATGATGATTGGCTAGCTCTCCTTTTTCGTTCCAAGTGAGTAATGAATTGTAAATAGTTCCATTTCCTGGGCCAGAACTCACTTTTTCGTTAATGCCCATTACTACAGCAACACCAAGTTGTTTAGCCCATTCGCCAATTTGTTTGACTTCTTTTCCGGTTGCTTCTAGGCTGTTGTGGTAGGTTTTAGCAAAAATCTGTTTGGTGGGTTGAAAGTCCCAGCGAGCGTATTCATCGCAATAGTCAAGCCATGCGGGGTAGCCTGTAAACCAGGTTTCTCCAAAAGTAATTAGTTCAGCACCTTTATTGGCTGCTTCTTTCAGAAGGCTTTCTACCTTTTCCATTGATTTTGAAACATTCAAATATTCAGGAGCCGCCTGAACTACGCCAATGGTTGTTTTACGATTCATATGCCGATATTAATTAATAATTGCTTGAAAACGGAGCCCTTAAATTCAATAGAAACAAAAAAGGTCAGGCGTAGCACCTGACCTTTCAATTTTGTGTGAATAATGATTACTCAGAATCTTCTTCTTTCTTGCTTTTAACCTCTTCGGCCATTTCTTCAATTTCAGAAGTTGACTTTCCTTGAAGATAGTTTGGAAGCTCCATTCCAGCCATGTTGAACATTTCTTGCAACGGAGGAACGGACTTGTAAAGACCAGAAATGAAATTGGCCGTTGAGCCTTTGCTTTCAGGGCCATTGCCACCATTGTCCCAAACGGTAACCTTATCGATTTTGATGTTTTTAATCGCTTCAGTTTGAAGTTTAACCAGTTCAGGCAATTTGTCCGCAACAAGCAAGAGAACGGCATCTTTTGAGTTGTCTCCCGCAGCTTTTACGATTTGCTCCAAACCTTGGGCTTGCTTGGTCAATACCTCATAAATACCTCTCGCTTCAGCTTGCTTCATGTAAAGGATTGCATCAGCCTCACCTTTTGCGCGTCTTCTGATTCTTTCCGCTTCCGCTTCCGCGGCAATTTCTACTCGCTCTTTATCGATTTGCGCTGGGATTACGATATCCGCAGTTTGGCTGGATTTATCTCTTTCGGCTCTGGCGTTTTCAGCGTGTTGTTCCGCAGCGTAGGCTTCTTCCAAAGCTTTGGCCGACTGTACTTTTTCAGCGGCTGTAGCAATTTTCAAAGCTTCGGCTTCTTTCTCTTTTCTAAGCGCATCGGACTGAGCCACTTTGATTTTCGCTAAGTTTTCCCCTTCTACCGCGCTTGCATCGGCATCGGCCACTTTTACCCTTTGATCTTGGTGTGCGTTTGCTTCACCAATAGATCCATCTCTATTCTTTTCTGCAACGCTTCTTCTTGCATCGTTAATCGCCTTTGCAGCAGCTTCTTTACCCAAAGCTTCGATATAACCCAACTCGTCCTTAATGTCGGTAACGTTTACGTTGATCAATTTCAAACCGATTTTCTTCAATTCAGCTTCTACATTTGAAGCAACATTGGCCAAGAATTTATCGCGGTTGCTGTTGATTTCTTCAATGTCCATAGTGGCAACTACCAAACGCAACTGACCAAAAATGATGTCTTTAGCCAAATCGTGAATGTTTTGCTGAGAAAGTCCTAAAAGGCGTTCGGCTGCATTGGTCATAATGCCTTCTTCCGTAGAAATACCAACGGTAAATCTTGAAGGAACATCCACACGAATATTCTGGCGGCTCAAGGCATTTGTAAGATTCACTTCAATAGAAATTGGAGTAAGGTCTAGGAAGGAATAGTCTTGAATAACAGGAATAATGAAGGCAGCTCCACCGTGAATACATTTGGCAGAACGGCCTGCGCCAGAACCTTTGTCGGATCCAACTTTACCGTAAACAACCAAAATTCGGTCGGATGGACATCTTTTGTACCTTCTGAAGATGCCCACGAGCAAAATGAAAACAAAGACTGCCGCTGCGGCAATAATGATAATAAAAGATTCACTCATAGGGTTAAAAGTTATTTTTTAGAAACTAAAAGTATATTGTTGTTCACCACATCTTTTACGGTAATTACTGACCCCATTAGAAGGTCGTCATCATCGTCAGTAATGGCTTCAAGCTCGCGTAACGAACCTTGAACGGTAATAAGCACTTTACCAATGTTGCCACGGTTGGCTTGAATTCTTAAATAAACCTCTCCAATTCCACCCTTCGCGTTGTTAATGTTCAGGGTTCCGCTGTCGGTAAGCTTGCTGAAAAAATAGAAGAGCGCGGCCATAATACTCATCATCATAAGTCCGGCAAAAGTGGAAATGATTAAGGTAGTTGTAGTGCTATAGCCAGAATCTAAAGCGGCAATTCCTGCCCAAGAAAATAGGGTAAAGAAGCCGATAAAGTTCTTAATGGTGAAAAATTGAAAACCGATGCCGCCATCGTGTTCTACATCGAAATCGGCATCACCATCTACTTCCATTTCGCCCCCAATAAAGGTGAGCACCATTTGAATGAGAAAGATGATTGAAAAGGGAATGGCGATCCCCCAATATATTTGGTGGATGGTATCGAGACCTGCCCACCATTCTGATAGGTTAGACATATGAAAAGTTTATACTGCTGAAAGTATAACTTTTGGCGATATAATTCTGACTAAAAGTTAAGGTGGTCGAAAATTCAGGGTGAAAGGTTTTTGGGCAAGTTGAAGCGCCTAAAGAATGAGGCTTAATGCCAAGTGATTTTCACGTCTTCATTGATGATTTCAGAAAGCACTTCAAGTTGGTTTGCTTTGTATAGTTCATCGATCTGCATAAAGTCAATATCTTCTGAAGCAGGTTTGTAGTTTATGTAATCTTGAATTAGCATGCCATTTACCCTTCTTGGGTTTATAGCTTCGCGAAAACGAATGCCACCTTCATCGGTATGATAGAGGTAAGCGAGGTAATCCATGCTGTAGTCTTCTTTATCGAACCAATAGAGAAATACATCGTCAAAATCTTCTCCGCCTCCTTGTTGCTCAAAACTCACTTTTACTTCTAAATAGGTTTTCCTGTTAATCTCGGTTTCTCCTAAAAATTCTTTGTTTACGGCAGGGTCATTGAGGCCAAAAGGTAAGCGGAAAAAGTAAATCACTGAATTTACAGAACGTGTATAAGCGGCTCTTTTCTCCTCTGTAATTTGTGCAGTGTCACCGTTTATTAATCTCACCAATCCATTGTTGTTCATTTCGTCATATACCAATTGGCCCAAGCTATCGGTTTGGGTTCGGGAATAGGTGTACATGCCTTTTTGGTTGGAATAGGTGTAGTCCATGTCTCTGAACGTTAAGCTGAAATCGGCATTGTTTAGCTTCTCCATTCCATGAAATGCAATACTGTTATCAACAATTTGTTGAACTCTAGTTTTGGTTTCAGTTTTAGCTTTTTCTTTTTGAGCAGAACAGCCCATAAAAGCCAATAAGGTGAGCAGAACTATTGTGTAGCGCATAATTTATGGTTTGGTTGGTAATGGCTCAATTTAGTATAAAGTTCGAAAAGAGCTTTTCTTCTTTCTATTAAGGTAAAGCAAATGACATTTTGAGGAGGACAGTTATAAAAAAGGTCATCTCAAATCGCATTTTTTTATGGCAAATATTAAAATGACCTTTGGTGAGTAGAGGCCTATTGTTCTGCTGTTTCGAAATATTCTGCTAAAATTTCATCCATCATTTCGAAGGTGAGTGGTTTGTTTTTAAAGCCAGAAACTTCTTCGAATGAAGCTGCTCTTCTTTTGTCGTCAGGATTCAGCGAAGTGGTTAACATCACCAATACAACTTTGGCTTTTTCGGCTTCACTTAGCTTGTGGTATTCTTCCAGAAAATCCCAGCCATCCATTACGGGCATGTTAATGTCCAAAAAGATGATATCTGGTTGGGGCAGTTGCCCGTCTTCTTCTGTTCTCAGGAATTCCAATGCCTCACGGCCGTTTAATACGGTGACCACTTTTTCTACACAACCTGATTTCTTTAAAATTCTTTCGTGAAGAAAATTGGTGGCGTAATCGTCATCAATTAATAGGACACAGTCTAGCTTTTTTGCCATGTGTTGTTATTCTAAATGTTTTGATATGGTGAAATAAAATGTGCTGCCCTCATTCAGGGTAGAGTCTACCCAAATCTCGCCTCCATGCAAATGCACAATTTTTTCGCAGTGGGCCAAGCCTATTCCGGTGCCTTCATAATCTTTATGATTATTGAGCCTTTGGAATATGGCGAACGCATCTCGTTTATTTTTTTCTGAAATGCCAATACCATTGTCAGAAACAAAGAACTTCCAGAAGTCGCTCATTTCTTCCACTCCAATATGAATTTCAGGTATGGTATCTTTTCTTCGGAATTTGATAGCATTGCTAACCAAGTTTTGGAATAGCAATCGGATTTCCGTGTGGTAAGCAGGCAGGGTTGGCATAAAATCTCTGGTGATTTTGGCTTTCGCCTTCATTACGCTTCCGGCCAAATCATCTTCTACATGCTTAAGCACCTTGTTCAAATCAACTTTGTTAAGCTCTTTACCGCCTCCAATTCTAGAATAATCCAAAAGCCCTTTGATAAGATTGCTCATGCGATCTGTCGCATCGAGAACAAAGTTGAGACAAGTCACGGCTTCTTCGTTGAGCGATTCTTTATGGTCTTCCTGCAAAATCTGAATCATACTGGTTACCGTGCGAAGGGGTTCTTGTAAATCGTGGGAAGCAATATATGTGAACTGCTCAATTTCTTTAGTTTTCAACTTTAAGTTCTCGTATTGAGAAGAAAGTAAAGTCAGTTTGGTGATGTCTTGGCGAATAGATAAGTATTGATAAATCTTTCCATTCTCGTTTTTGAACGGGATTATCGCGGTGTGTACCCAAAAATAGCTTCCGTCTTTGGCTTTATTTTTAATACCGCCCATCCAGACTTTTCCGATGCTGATTTGATTCCAAAGGTCTCGGAAGAATTCTTTGGAATGATAGCTTGAATTGAGAATACTGTGTGTTTTGCCAATAAGTTCTTCACGGCTCATTTTAGAGATTTCGCAGAACTTATCGTTTACATAGGTGATTTCTCCTTGCGGATTGGTTACGTCAATCAAAGAACTTTCGTCAAGCGCATACTTGAACTGAGACATTTCTTGGTTAGAACTTTGTAAAAACACCTCAAGCCTTTCTTTCTCTTTGTCCGTATTGTTGAATTTGGCACCTGTGATAAACACCACGCTTAGGGCCGCTACAACCGCCATTACCGTGTAGAAGGTCATGGCAAAGTTGATTTCCGTCTTTTGAACATTTACTACATACAAAAAGAAGAAGCCAAAAATGACAATCATTATAAAGTTGTAAGGCGCAATAATTCGGATAAGCCTACTCCCCGCATTAGAACCAAAAAGTAAATCTAATGTAGATCGGGTCGCATTTTTGAGTGATAGAGCACCCGCCAAAATGAGAAATAAAACACCCGCATGAATGGTCATGGTGTTGAAGATATTGCTGTCTGCATGGCCTGGAATTTCCAAAACAAATGCTATAATGGCCACCATGGCAATACAAATAATAGTAAATAAGATGTATTGAGTAAATCGTTTAATCCAGTTGAGTTGTGCATTGACGCCAAGTAAAGAAACTCCAAAAAGCAAGAAACACAGATCGGTAGCAAAGGACATTCTTCCAGGGTGTGAATCTGAATAATGGTCTTGTACGATTAAATGATCCAGATGGAAGTCAAGATTCAGGATATGCTCAAAAAGTGTTGTGACACCTACTAGAATGATAAATATGAAAATTATATGAATGCCAATTTTCGATGGATGCTTCTTTTGATCGGTAAGCCTTACTCCCCATCCACAAATGAGTAGCAGCAAGGCCGTATTAAATTTCATGGCTGGGCTGTTCGGCATCACATCCAAAATTCCTTTTAAATCAAAAAGCCAAGCCAAGAGTATGATCAGGCTAAGCGCCATGGCTACCCAAGTACTGATGTTGGAGGCTCTTTCAATTTTTGCGTAGGGAATTCTCGGCATTTTCTACAAATACATAATTTAAATGTGCTTCAAACACACAGTTAACCCATAAATAGTTTTTGAAGTTGATGATGAGCGACACGAGTTCAAGCTCAATCTATCTTATAATGGTCTATTCCATTTGAATGATTTTTTCACTAGTGATTACATGCCTTATCATGTAAAATCATCCTTTTATTGAGGAATAGATCAGAGGAGGTTTTGGTTATTACTGATTTTGATGGATTTTTCAATTTTACCCATTTTCCAGTTTTGCAAATATAAACAATAAACTTATAAAGAAACTCTGCTATAAGTTTATTGTTCATAAAAGTGTATATAAGTGGCGTTTTTTTTATTTCAAAACTCAGTTTCAGTTATTAAGGGTATGCTCATTCCCCTGACCCTAAATTCAAAATTAATCCTGCGTTTAAGATAAAACCTTCTAGAGGAGCCCAAATATCTAATTCATTTGGAGATAGGTTGTTTTTTAGGTTAATAACTTCAAACCTAGATTGACGGGTGTCTGTAAAGTTTTCAAAATTGGCATAAAGGCTAATTGTGTCGAATTTTCGTAGAACCATTAACCCCGCAATCTAGTAGTGTTTGGTGCTGGTTAAGTCGTTTCTTAGTTGGCTACTTTTGTAGTAAGCTTCTAAGCCAACTCTCCATTTACCTTCTTCTTCATAAACCAAAACAGCTCCTATATTATGCTTTGGAGTCAAAGGCTTTTGAGTTTCGTTGGTTTCATATTTTAATTGGGCATTGATGAAGGCGTAGTTCAAAAAGAATTTAAAGTCCTTATAGGTTAATTTTAAGTTCGATTCTGTTCCCTTGCTTATTACGGGAGCGTTGGCGTTCACAAATGAGTATGTAGTGGCCGAGCTATTATTTAGCAACAATGAATTATTAATTCTTGTATAGAAGAAAAGCTGGTTTAAACTGAAAGTCCATTCCTTGCCTAAGGCGGTTTTATAATTGATATCAAAATTCCCTCCATATGATTTTTCCGCTTTCAAGTCGGAAAGATTCGGAGTTTTGAGCCCATAGAATGATTTTCGTTCCGTCTCTTCAGTGAAAATAGTTGGTAGCTTATATCCTAATCCGCCCCCAATTCTATATGTGAGCTGCTGATTTTGCTTTATCATCAATGAAATTCGAGGTAGAGCAAACCATCCATAGTTTTTACTATAATCGAATCTTATCCCACTTTCTAAAAAGAAAGCTTTGCTCAAGTTTTGAGTTTGCTGAGCAAATAATCCTATGGTATTCTGGCTATAATCTCTGTTTTCTGACGGGTTATTTTCGTCAAATTTGTCTGTATAGAAGTTTGCTCCTAAGGTCCAATTATGTTCTTCTGAACCAAAGGAATAAGAAGTTTCACTAAAAGAAGCCCATTGTTGGCCCTTAAATGAATAGTCGTTTTGGTAGATTTTTCTACCGTAGTTTAAAAGGCTGTTTTTGATCTTGAATATTCCTTTCTCAGTATTTTGAGTATAGCCTAATTGATAGGATAAACGTGTAGAGAAATTCTTTTGGAGAAATTGTGATTCATTTCCGTGATTATCTTCAATAGCATTTAAATTTCCTCCCAGTCTATCTTCAAATGTACCGTTCAATGCAATTCTAAGTTCACTTTGAGTATTTGGGTAATAGAAAAAAGTAGGGTTAAAAGTTAGGCTTCTGGTGTCAGGTAAATCAGAAAAATCATCATCATTTACATCGTAAGGTTTTTGCTTATGCACAGAAGCAAAAAGGCTCATCCCGAATTTTTCACTTCTTTTAGCGTAGAAGGAATTAATAGTTTTTGCATTTCCAGTAGTTTGATCGAGCATGAGTTTGAACTTGGCCTTCTCTTCCGGGCGAATGCTAACAAGATTTACAAGACCAGCGATGGCTCCAGCCCCATAGAGAGTCGAATTACTTCCCTTTATAACCTCTACTTGTTGCAGATCTAACGGAGGGATTTGCATAATGCTTAATCCGCCAGAAAAGCCACCGTAAAGAGGGAATCCATCCTTTAAAAGTTGGGTGTACCTGCCGTCTAATCCTTGTATTCGTATACTTTGGTTAGCCGAACTTGGCGATGTGATTTGCATCTGAATACCCGTGCTTTCTCGCAAAAGCATGGCAATATTTGCCGATTTCATTACTGATTTTTCTTCCAATTCTTCGGAACCTAAGAATTCGATTCGTGTGGGTACGTCTTCAATATTCCGCGAAGAACGTGTTGAAGTAACAATTACTTCTTCCATTTCTTCTGTTGAAGGAGTAAGTCTAACCACAATTTCTCCCTCTGTTTCAAAAGGCCAATTAAACGTAAGGGTTTTGCTGTCGTAACCGACAAATGAAAATTGAATGGTTACGGATTCTCCTTCTTTATATGGGATATTAACAATGCCTGAAGAATCTGCAATGCCTCCATTCTTTGCACTAACATATGCAGTTGCTCCAACTAATGGTTCGGAAGTATGGTGGTCGATTATTTTAAAATGAAAACTTTTCTGCCCTAGGCATACCATATGAATCATGGTAGCCAAAACCGTTATAAATATAGATTTGGTACTCATTGGAAAATGAAAATTTGTAATGGAATTTGATTTTGAAAACCTGAGAAGAATTGGCTTAACTAGATCATTTGGTTTCTGTCCCAAGCTTTGAAAGGTGATTCTAAATCAAATTTTTGGGGGTTGCCATATTTCAAAATCAGCCTTCCATTTCATAGCTTGATTACCCCAAGAGTAATGCTCATGAAAAACTTTGTTAATGAATAGGCCGGGATCGGAGATGAATACTGGGAGTTTACAGCAAGGGCAAGTACAACCCTCTTCGCAACAACATGTATCCTCATTTTGGTTTGCTTGGAGAACTGTTTGCTCATTACCCACACCTTGAACCTGATGCACAATAGCTTCTGCACAAGGCTGGTATATTGTCGAGATTAAGAGGTAGATAAGAAGCATGGCGTGATTGCGCATGGCCTAAAGTTAGCCAAAAATGACTTTTAAAGGAGCCTTAAATGAGAATCATTAATTAACTCAAAGTCTTTTTTAAAAGTTGGGCATTAATTGCACAAACCACAGTACTCAAACTCATTAAGGCAGCACCAACAGCGGGAGAAATCATGATGCCTTGGTTATAAAGTACCCCTGCAGCTAGCGGAATTGCCACAACATTGTAAGCTGTTGCCCAAACTAAATTCTGAATCATTTTTTTGTAGGTAGAGCGGCCAAACCTAATAAGTCGGATGATGTCTTTTGGGCTGCTTTCTGTTAAAATAATATCGGCAGTTTCTGCGGCTACATCGGTTCCTGAGCCTATCGCAATGCCCACATCGGCTTTGGCCAATGCAGGGGCATCGTTTACGCCATCACCAGTCATGGCAACGAATTGACCTTTGTCTTGGAGTTCTTTAATGATGTCAGATTTTTTATCAGGTAGCACCTCGCTATAATAGCCATCCAATGAGAGTTCATCGGCCACAGCTTTGGCCGTCTGCTCATTATCACCCGTAGCCATACAAGCTTTAATGCCGTCATTCTGAAGCTGTTCAACGGCTTCTTTACTTTCTTCGCGAACGGTATCGGCTAAGCTGATATAGCCTATTAAATTTTTCTCTTTGAGAATGAAAACTACCGTTTCGGCATTTTCGCCCATGGCTTCTTTTGGGATTTTATTGCCAGAATTTTCTAGTGCTTTTGGGCTAAGAATCTGATAATCGTTTCCATCTATTTTGGCTTGAACACCTTTCCCTTTCTCTGATTTGAAATCCTTGATTTTAGGAAGTTCTAACTCCTTTTCTTTAGCCTTTTTCACGATGCCTTTCGCAATAGGGTGTTCTGATTCTTGCTCAATAGCAGCGGCTATGGATAGTAGTTCTTCTTCGGAAAGGTTCTTTTCTTCAAGAGTAATTTTAACCACTTCAAACTCTCCTTTGGTCAAGGTTCCCGTTTTGTCGAACACTATGGCCGAGATTTTTCGTGCATTCTCAAAGGCAGTTCGGTTTCTAATCAATAAGCCATTTTTAGCTGAATAGGTCGTGCTTATGGCAGAAACCAAGGGAACGGCTAAACCTAAAGCATGGGGGCAGGTGATGATCATTACGGTAACCATTCTTTCCAATGAAAAATTGAAGTCTTGCCCACCTAAAAAATACCAATAAAGAAAAGTAATGAGACCCGCAGAAATGGCAACATAAGCCAAAATTCCTGCGGCTTTATTGGCTAAGTTTTGTGTTTTGGACTTCGTTTGTTGGGCGTCCTTTACCATTTTGATCACTTTGTTCAGGTAACTATCGTCACCAGCGGTGCTCACTTCGATTTTTAAAGAACCATCCAAATTAATGGCTCCACCAATCACCTTATCGCCTTTACTTTTATTGGCAGGAGTACTTTCTCCTGTTAAAGCACTCTCGTCCAATTCACTTTCACCTTCTGTGATTTTTCCGTCTGCGGGAATTTTTTCACCAGGTTTCACAAGAATTATATCGCCTTTATTGATTTCGCTGATCTTAATGTCTTTAGTTCCATTCTCGCTCACCAAATGTGCTTCTGAGGGCATAAGTTCTGCCAGTTTTTGCAAGGCACTGCTAGCTCCCATTACAGATTTCATTTCAATCCAATGGCCGAGCAACATAATGTCTATTAGGGTGACCAACTCCCAATAGAACACTTTCCCTGATAAACCAAAAACCACGGCCGTACTATAAGCCCAAGCCACAGTAATGGCAATGGCAATCAGAGTCATCATGCCTGGACCGCCTTCTGAAAGCTCATCTTTCAAGCCCTTGAGAAAAGGCCAGCCACCATAGAAAAAGACAAAAGTTGAAAGTGCTGCTGAAATGTAATCCATGCCCGCGAATTCAAATTCGAGCCCCAGAAAACCTTGAATCATTGGCGAAAAAGCCAAGACGGGTGCAGTCAATATGAGGCAGATGTAAAACCGAGTTTTGAAATCTTTAATCATATTGCCATGATCGTGTCCCTCGTGGTGGTGGTCATGGTTTTTATGCTGGCTATGTTCGTGCTTTTTGGAATGTTGGTGGTGAGCGTGATCCATGTTTTGAATTTTATAAGGTTAACATAACTATGGCCATAAGTACCATAGAGACATCCTCGATAATGGTAACTTTACTCATGGGTAGGTTGAACACATCACCCAGACAGGCGCACTTGATTTTTCGCTTGTCCAGATTACTTTTAACTACACCAATGGTACTTATTCCTAACACCAAAACTGTGGCAATGTTGGTGGCTAGGGGATTCCAATGAACCAAGTATGCGATTCCTAAGGCCAATTCTACAAATGGATAGATGTAACCCCAGAATTTCCAGTTGGCAGCTACGATGTCGTACATCTTGTATGAACTCGCGAAACCATTTAAGTTCAACAACTTGAAGAATGAGAAGACAATGAAAAAGCCTGCCATAAAATAGCGCATCCATAACATGAAGGAAAAGCTGCTGAAGCCTTGGGCAAGCCCGCTTACTCCGGCAATAAAAGCGACAATCAGTAAAAGTGGTTTGTAAACTTGAAAAAAGGATTGGTTCTGCTCAGGCTCTTCTTGAAGTTTCGGTTTTGAGTCTTCTTGTATTGTATATTTTCCTTTGGCGCTAAGAGTATTTTGAAGCTTTTCAAGCGAAATATGTGAGCTCATATTGAGCTTTGTTCTTCCGCTTTTTAAGTCTATTTCTGCGCTTTTGATTTCCGGCAGGGCCTCTAACGTGTTTTTTACTTTGGCTTTGCAGCCCTCGCAGGTCATGCCTGTAATTGTGTAATCATGTTCCATTTTCTTGTTTTTTGTAAAACAAAGTTCAGCAATGGAACACTTTTGAATGTTACAATAAATCGGAACCTAATTATGGTTTTTCGGACTAAATGTGGTCTAACGGTTTTCGTTGACCGATTTTTTTGAACTGCGAAGGCGTCATACCAGTGGTGTTTTTGAATTGGGCAGAAAGGTATTGTGCGCTATTATATTCCAGCTGAAAAGCAATTTCCGAAAGACTGAGCTGATCATAAACCAAGAGTTCTTTGGCTCTTTCTATTTTTTGAAGCGTAATGAACTGGCCAATGGTTTTACCCTCTAAACTTGAAAAGAGGTCGTTAAGGTAAGAATAGTCAAAACCTAGTTGATGAGCTATGAAGGAAGAATAGTTTTCGTTTTCAGATTTTTTGTTGGTTTTATGATGAACTTCAGCAATGATTAGCGCTTTGATCTGTTCAACTCTGGAAGATTTTTCATCATCCAACAATTCAAAACCGAGTTTTAGAAGTTCATTAGCCAACTGTGTTTTTTGAGCTTCGGAAAGGTTTACTGTAGTTTCCACTTCTCCTAAGCCAACCGACTTTACTTCAATTTCAAGCTCATCAAAAAGAGTTTGTACAGCATTAATACAGCGGTTGCAAACCATATGTTTGATTCGGAGTTTCATGGAATTAAAATTAATGAAAATTAAGGTAGGTATCACTGAAAATTAGAGGTCGAAAAAAGGATCCGTATCTCTTTTCCATAATTGGTTCACTTGAAAAGTTGGGAGCATAATTCATTAGGTATTTGATTGTTAATTCTGAGATATGGTTCTAAAAAGCATTCGTTCGGTGAATGGTGATGTTGCTCATTATCCACACAACTGTTGAATATGAGAGAAAAGCTCAACTTAAATTGTTCTCTAAATCATCTATGAGGGATTTTGGCCTTTGGCACTGTTTTATTGTCGCTTTAAGCGAAATCAAAGTAAAGCATAACCAATCTTCATATGTCAGCCCATAATAATTCCCAATTAAGTTTTTGGTCAATTTCAAAGTTTAAAGTGTTAATACTGGCGCCTCTTTGTGGAATCCTGTTTTCTTGTGGAGGTGATAATCGCAAAGCTGAACTCCAAACACCAGAAGAGGTGAAAGCTGCTCAGAAGGAAATTCCAGACATAGTTGACACTTCTTTTAAAGATGGAATGACTGGAAAAATGTGGCACAATTACTTGAATATTAGCGAAGCTTTGGTTTACGCAGATGATAAAGAAGTAAGGAAAGTAGCTAGTGAAATGGCTGAATCATTTCAAGAAAAGCAACCTGAAATGAAGGTTTTAGCAGAGAAAATGGCAAGGTCGAAATCACTAGACGAACAGAAACACCTTTTCTATGAATACAGCCAGCTTTTAGATTCCTTTTTGCCCAATTCCCTGTCCGAAGGTAAAATTTACAAGCTATACTGTCCTATGGCATTTAATAATGAAGGGGCTTTTTGGTTTTCTGAAACCAAAAAAGTAAAGAATCCTTATTTCGGTCAGCAAATGTTGAGTTGTGGCGAAGTAGATGACATAATTGCCGCAGAGTAAATATTCTTCAAAAAAAACCTTAATCAAAAAAGATATGAAAATAGGAAGTTACACCAAATTCGGTCTAATGATGATCGTATCGTTCATTGTGATGTATGCGGTAATGTTCTTAAATGTGGATCAGCTCGATCATATTATGCTTAGTTACACACGTACCTACATGACACTCCTAATGGTGGCCCCAATGGCTATAAGCATGATGCTTTTCATGTGGGGCATGTATGAAAATAAAAAGCTAAACAAAATAATAATGGCTAGTGCAGCAGGAATATTTGTGGTTTCGTTAATGTTGCTTAGAACCCAAACTCCGATTCGCGATATTGAATATATGAAGGCTATGATTCCCCATCATTCCTCAGCAATTATGGTAAGCCAAAAGGCTACTTTTGAAGACCCAGAAACGGAACAATTAGCGAAAGAGATTTTGGAAGCTCAAAAACGCGAAATTGCTCAAATGAAGAAAATCATATATAGACTGGAACATGAAAATAAATAAGGGGCCGCTTATACAGCAGCCCCATGCTTGAGTTATTGTTGAATTACTTCTTGCACGCTTCCGCAGTGCAACATTCTATCTCCGAAATAAGGATTGTTCACTTCATTTTCTGCGGCCAGCCAGTAGGCTCCTTTGTTGTTGAAGGCCATAGGGCAATATTGTTTGTACAAAACGGTTTCTGTGCCTTCTGCTTTCACAATGCTATACATTGCGATTGACAGGTTTTCGAAAGCCTTTCTTTGGGCTTCTACATCAGTTGAAGCGGCAATGGTTTGCAAGTCAATTTTTAGCTTTTCGTTTTTATTGACTTTCAGGAATTTGCTGGCCTCAGTTTGTGCTTTTGACGCATCTGTAGCCACTAAAGCATCTTTCAGCGCCAGATAATTCTCTACTACGTTCACTTCTTCTGTTGTGCTAGAATTTTCGGTTTTGCTGCCGCAGGCCATTACTGTAACAGCCAATGCGAATAGTATAATTACCTTTTTCATGATCAATTTTATTTGCGTGTTGGTTATGGTTAAATTTTAATTTTCGATTTTTTATTTTCCTTCAATTACGGTTTCTACACTTCCGCAATGGAGCATAGCATCTCCAAAATATGGGTTGATGATTTCTTCTTCCATGCTAATCCAAGTGGCTCCTTTGTCGTTGTTTGCCATAGGGCAGAATTGTACATATAGCGGTTGGGAAATACTTGTTCCGAAAGACTCTACTGCGTTGATTAGGGCTTTGGAAAGGTTGATGAATTGAAGTCTTTGTTCGTCTCGGTTTTGGTTCGAAACCATGCTTTTTAAGCTCGTTTCCATCGGTTTCAATATTGCCATCCAATGCATGTGAGCCTCTCCTTTGGCAAGTGCCATGTCGACTTTGCTAAGTGCAGCTTCCACTTCTTTTGCTGCGGGAGTTATGGTCTCAGCGCTACCTTCAACCATTTTATCCTTCAGCTTTATATAAGTCATTGAAAGCTCTTCTAATTGTTTTTTGAAGGCTTGCTGAACCATTTGTTTGTAGTCTTTTACTTCTGGTAATTCAACTTCTTCAAAAGAAGGAGCTTCAGGATTGCTGACCATTTTGGGCTGGTTCATCATGCTGATTTTTCCTTTCAGCTGAGCTTCAGAATCAATGGTGAAAGCTCCGTTGGTTACGACTTCGTCACCAACTGCTAAACCTTCTGAAATTTCATACTGATTGCCAACTGAGGTTCCAAGTGTTACTTCTTGAAGCTTGAAATAATTGCCGCTTTCATCATTCACTTTCGTGTAAACTACAGAGCGTTTTCCTGTCCAGAGCACAGCCGATTTAGGAACCGTGATTACCTCATTTTGTCCAGTGAGCTGCACCTTACCTTTGATGAACATATCAGGTTTTAATAAACCTTTGCGGTTGTCAATGTTAGCTCGAACCTCAATGATTCTGCGATTGGCATTAACGGTTGGCTCGATAAAAGCCACTTTACCGTTGAAATTTTGATTGGGTAGGGCAGAAGAGGTGAATAGTATTTCCTGACCGACTTTAAGTCCATTTAGGTCTTTCTCATAAACCTCGAAAACAGCCCAAACTTTTGATAGGTCTGTGATTTCCAACAGCACTCCACCTTCTTTCAAATGGTCGCCCGTATTCACCATTTTTTTAGTGATTACGCCATCATAATCTGAAAGCAAATCGAAATTGCGCAGAGGCTTGCTGAAGTTTTCGATCTCGTGAATTTGTTCCATGGAAAGCTTCCAGTGGTGAAGTTTCTTGTGGGCCGCATCGAGCAAAATCGGGTTGGTCGATTCCATTTTCTTGGCTTCAATCAATTCTTCTTGTGCAGTTACCAATTCGGGAGAATAGAGCGAGGCAATTTTATCGCCCTTATGCACAATTTCCCCTTCAAAGTTTTTATAAAGCTTCTCAATTCTGGCTGCGAAATGAGTGGTCTGCATGTTTACTTCGCGCTCATCCGGCATGATTTTTCCATTCAGCGTTAGGGCAGAACTGGCACTTTCTTTACCCACAATAGTCGTTTGAATATTAGCCAGCTGCATCGCTGCATTCGACATTTTTAGAATCTGCGGATCGTTGTCATCGCCTTCTGTTACCGGAATCAAATCCATGCCGCAGAAAGGACAGGCTCCCGGCTCAGGTTGACGCACTTGAGGGTGCATGGAGCAGGTCCAAAGGCCGGTGGCGGAATCAACCTCGTGCTCATGTTGAGCGAGCGAAGTTTCTTCTTTTCCACCGCCAAAAAGCAATGCGCCCAAACCTAGCCCTACAATCAGGGTAATGGCAATGGTGAGCAATAATGATTTATTGGCTTTCATTTTTTTAGAAATTAATCTTTGCTGTTTTTACTTGTTTGGCCTCGCCAACTTCTGTCCAGGCCATATAGATATCATCTCCATTGCTGGTGATTACAGGGAAACCGCTGCTTCTGGCGGCAATGGTTTTGGCTACATTCAGTGTGTTTAACAATTCGCCCGAATTGCTGTAATGGGCCACCATGACCTCTGAAGCGTCTTCGGTAGTTTGCATCCAGCTTACCGCGAAGCTTTCATCGGGTAGCATAGAAATTCCAACTCTTCCATTATTCGATCCTTCCGCTACAATGGTGGGTTCTCCAAAAGAGGCTCCAGCATCACGGCTTATAGCCAATTTTACAGTGGGTGTTCCTCCAGCTGCTGAAAACCAAACCACAGCGACCAAGTCATTTTTGGCGACAACTGAAGGTCCGTTTACAGGACATCCAGCGATATTCCAGTTGTCGTTATGAATGATTTGAGGCCCTGTCCATTCATTATCCACGAGCCTCACAATTGCCATGTCCCGAATTTCATCTTCGGTTCTGTTTCTATAGACTACAATTGGCCCGTTAGAAGTCATAGCAGAAGCTGTTTGGCAGCAATCGCAAACTCTGTGATCCAATTCCCATTCATTTTGAGTTTGGCCTTGAGAATCGAAAATGGCAGCGCGAACAGTCATTGCGCCTCCTGACCCATGTCCGTTTTCAGAGTGCCCTTCCCCGCTTTTGGTAAATCGGCCATCGAGCCAAGCAGCGAAAATCTGATCATTTTTCATGGGCAGCATGCTTACGAAACCATGTTCAGCACTCACTCCATCCGTGTGCGGAATAAATGGTTCGTTCCATGTTTTTCCAGCATCGTTGGATAGCGCCATTTGAATATCATAGTCATAGGTGTCGTTGGTGCGTTTCTGAAGCCAGTGAGCGGCCAAAAGATCACCGTTAGCCATAAACCTTGGAAAGTCTGCCCAGTTTACAAACCAGTTATCACCTTGGCTAATCATCGAAGGATTGGTCCACTTTTCGTTCTCTAACTTTGAGAATAGTAGCTTGGCGTTTTTGTCGCTTTTTTCAATCCAAGAGAGGTATATGTTTCCTTTTCCGTCAGCAAATAAGTTGGGTTCTTCACTGCCAGATTGCGCTGGGCTTTCTATTGAAAGAATAGCAGGTTCTTGTTTTTTAGGACTTTGACAAGCCGTTAAAACCGTCAGCAACAAAGCTAAAATGAGTAATAAGTTTTTCATGCGGTCAAGGTTTTAAATGAGATTTGAAAAGGGCGATACTTTCTTCACTGTCCCATTCTTTCATGCCCATGTGCTGGTAAAGAATTTCTCCTTCTGAATTCACAATAAAGGAAGCTGGGAGCGAATACACGTTGAATTGATCAGGGCTAGTGCCCAATTGAGCGTAAGTGAAGGTGTAGTCGTTTTTGTTGATGAAACCTTCGATTCGACCTTTGTCTTCATCGGAGATGGCCAGAAACATATACCCTTCTTTTTCCAGTTGTTGTTTGGCACGTTCAATGGAAGGCATTTCTTGCAAACAAGGCTTGCACCAAGTAGCCCAAACATTTACAAAAGCCGTTTTTCCTTCCAAATCTTTTGTGGTTATGGGCTCCCCATCCATGGTTTTAAGTTGAAGCTTATCGAAGAAGGAAGTTGCATTGGCCGTTTCTTGTTCCTCATTTTTCTTTTGCGGAGAAGAACAGGATGAAATGAACAGCAATAGCGAAAGAGGTATGATTAAAAATCTTTTCATCAGTTGTTGATTAATGTTGATCCGGTTAAATAATCCTTTTGGAAAACCGCTTTTTGATAAGCGATTTGCGATTGAATTTGAGCCAGTTGCAGCTGCAACAGAAGCTGTTGTGTGGCTAGAATTTCCTCAAATTGTGAGTTGTTTGTACTGTATTCAGAAGTCAATACACGGAGCAAAAGCTCAGTTTTCTTGATCTCTTTCTCGTATAATTCGAGCTCTTTTTCAGCCTTTCCAATTTCGTATTCAGCCATAATCCATTGGTTTGAAAGCTGATCTTTTACCGCTTCTAGCTGATGAGAGTAGCTTTCCTGCATTAGCTCGGCTTCCTTTTTGATAGCTCTGTTCTTCTTTCCGAAAATGGGTAGGCTTAATGAAATGGTTGGCGCGAGAATATCCTTTCCATTGTCGTCAATTCCTGGCATATCACGCTTTTGGATGAAGCCATATTCTAGGCCTAAACCAAACCTTGGCTTACGATAAAGCTCGGCCAAAGCAGTTTGATGTTCTGTCATTGCAAGCTGTTCTTCAACCATTTTAATGTTTGGGTTTTGATTGAAAAGGCTGTCGAGGGTTAAGGTTGAAGCGGTTGGTTTTCTGTCCAAATCAAACTTGAGGCTTTCTCTACCAAAGGTTTGCCTTTTGTTGATCAAAGTGTTGAAGTCGTTCAACAACGGTCTGCGTTTGAGTTCGAGCAATTTGAGTTTGGTTTCAGCTTCATCAATCTTGATCTGAACCCTGACCAAATCGGCTAGCGAAACCAAATTCGATTCGTATTTGGTCTTTGTAATCGGTTCGTAAGATTTTAGCAAATCGAGGTTTACGCGGTAGATTCCGATTTCTTCTTCCAATTCGGCCATAGCCAAAAAGGCATTTCTAACTTGAAGGAAAAGCTGATTCTTCGCGGCTTCAAATTCTTCAAACTTGATTTTTGCTTGGGTGGCAGCCAGCTGTTTTTGAGCGGTTAAAGTACCTTTCCAAGGAAACATTTGGGAAAGAGATGCTTTAAATCGCTGTGTCCCAACTCGGGTTTCAATTGGACTAATAAAATAACCGAAACTAATGGTTGGGTCGGGCAAAGCTCCCTGCTGCTCAACCTTTTCTAGCGCAGCCAAATAGGCCTTGAATTTAGCTTGAAGGCCGGGGTTATTTTCCGCAGCCATCTTCAAAAAGTCGTTTAAATGGTTTTGAGCAGAAACGCCAAAACCCCAAAACACCAACAGAAATGCAATAACTATCTTCTTCATGCGGCTTTGGTTTTTTGAGTGGAACGAACTTGAGCTTCTTTATAAAATGAATACAGAACAGGTACAACAAACAGCGTGATCAAGGCGATGAACATTCCTCCGAAAGAAGGGATTGCCATGGGGATCATAACATCAGAACCTCTTCCTGACGATGTTAAAACTGGCAAAAGAGCAAGCAAGGTGGTTGCAGTCGTCATCAAACAAGGTCTTACCCTTCGCATACCTGCTTCAATTACTTTTTCTCTGATTTCAGCCTTGTTCAGCTGGGTTTGGCCTTCAAAAGATTGGTTGAGGTAGGTGGCAATCAACACACCATCATCTGTAGCAATTCCGAAAAGAGCGATAAATCCAACCCAAACCGCCACACTCAAGTTAATTGGGTGAATTTGGAAAAGGTCGCGCATATTGGTACCAAACAGATTGAAGTCCATAAAACCTTCTCTGCCATAAAGCCAAAGCATAATGAATCGCCACCGCAATGCCTGAGAAAACCATAAGGGTTACAGAAACCGACTTGAATTGGAAATAGAGTATCAAGAAAATCACCACCAAAACCACGGGAATCACAATGGAAAGTCTGGCTTCAGCTCTCAGCTGATTCTGGTAATTGCCGGCAAATGTGTAAGAAACTCCATGCGGAATTTTCAATTCACCGGTTTCAATTTTTTGCTGAATCAAGTCTTGAGCTGCTTCGACTACATCCGTTTCGGCAAATCCATTTTGCTTATCGAAAATCACATAGCCAACCAAAAAGGTGTCCTCACTTTTTATCATTTGAGGGCCTTGGGTGTACTCAATTTTCGCTAATTGCCCCAAAGGAATTTGGCCGTTGTTCGGAGTCGGAATAAGAATATTGTTCAGTGCATCCGGGTCATTCCGCAGTTCCCGAGGATAACGAACCCGAATGGGATAGCGTTCTCGGCCTTCAACAGTGGTGGAAAGTTCCATACCACCGACTGCCACCTGCAAATACTGCTGAACTTGAGCGATGCTTAAGCCATAACGCGCGAGTGCATCGCGATCTAAATCAATTAAAAGATAGGGTTTGCCAACAATTCGCTCGGCAAAAACCGATTGAGATTTTACTGCTGGAATTTGCTTTAGGATATCTTCTAGTTGAATGCCAAAAGCTTCGATTGTAGTTAAATCTGGGCCTTTTACTTTGATTCCCATAGGTGCGCGCATACCGGTTTGAAGCATAATTAGGCGCGTTTCTATAGGTTGAAGTTTTGGCGCAGAAGTTACTCCGGGAAGGGTTGTGGCTTTGATAATTTCATCCCAAATGTCTTGAGGCGAATTGATGCCTTCTCGCCACTGGCGGAAGTAAGAGCCCTTCGGGTCAGGAATTAAATCTCCGTTTTCATCTCTCAAAAACTCACCGTCTTTTTTGGCGAACCTCAGCCTTCTTCCATTTTCATCAGTGATGTATTCACTTTTATAGTTGATCACATTTTCATACATGGAAATAGGAGCAGGGTCTAACGCGCTTTCTGTTCGTCCTAATTTCCCTACAACCGATTCTACTTCAGGGATGGCCGTAACCGCCATGTCCAGCATGCGAAGTACTTCTCTGTTCTGGTCAATTCCCGCATGAGGCATGGAGGTTGGCATTAGTAAATAAGCGCCTTCATCTAGGGCTGGCATAAATTCTTTTCCAATTCCAGGGAAGGTATGAGCAAGACTGGAGTACGGTTTCTTTGCTTTTACGCCTTCACCAAAAACAGAAGGGATAAAGCCGAAAACACGGTCAAAGCCTAGCCAAATTGTGCTTCCTAAGAGCACTACAAAAGCTGGTATTACGAGGAAAGTAATTCGATTTTTAAGGCACCAATTCAGAATGTTTGGATAGAATTTGATGAAGAGATTGAAGCCTCCAAGTGTGACTCCGATGACTATGGCCACAAAAATGAAATTGGTAAATCCGCTTACTTGAACACCTAAGGGCATCCATTCGCAACTCAGCAAAATACAAACCGCCAATAGGGCAATCGCTACATCTGCATGTTTTAGGTACTCTTCAGTTTTGGGAGCGAAGAGTCTCGCCAGATTTGCTCCGCTGATAAGCAGTAAAACAAGCCCAGCTAAGGTGTGTCCCATAGACAGAATAATCAACCCGAAGATGAGAATGGCTGTATTGAGTACGAGTTTTAGCAGCTTGTTTTTCGGTTTGAATCCAAAGAACCAATAAGCGAATGTGGGTAAGAAAATGAGTGCAACAATGATGGCGGCAATCAGTGCAAAGGACTTTGTGTAAGCCAAGGGAGAAAAGAGTTTTCCTTCGGAAGCTTGCAGCGAAAACACTGGAATGAAACTAATAATGGTCGTCATTACCGCGGTAATAATGGCCGCTGAAACCTCTTGACTGGCTATGAGAATCGTTTTCAATAATGAAGATTCTGTCTTATTCTCTAAGTGTTGCGTAATGTTTTCAGTGAGCACAATTGCCACATCTACCATAGTTCCGATAGCGATGGCAATGCCTGATAGCGCAACAATATTGGCGTCAACTCCTAAGTAGCGCATGGCGATGAAGCACATGAGAACGGCAATCGGTAAAAGGCTGGAGATCAGAATTGAAGCCCGAAGGTTGAAGAGCATCACCAAAACCACAACTACAGTGATGATGATTTCCAGGCTTAATGCCTCCTCCAATGTGCCAATGGTTTCTTTGATCAGCTGAGTTCGATCGTAGAAAGGAACAATGGTAAGTTTAGATTGTGTGCCATCTGACAATGTTTTTGAAGGTAGTCCAGCAGAGATTTCTTCAATCTGTGCTTTTACATTGTTGATGACAGCTAAGGGATTAGCTCCGTAGCGTGCCACAACTACACCTCCAACAGCTTCGGCTCCAGACTTGTCTAGTGCGCCTCTTCTTGCTTCTGGACCCAGGTTGACTCTGGCTACATCGCGAACTCGGATTGGCGTATTGCCAGTGGTTTTCACCACCGCATTTTCCAAATCTTCTAAGCTTTTTACATACCCAAGCCCTCTCACCAAATATTCAGCTTGATTGATTTCTAATGTTTTGGCGCCTATGTCTTGGTTCGATTCTTTGACCGCTTTTACAACTTCGCCTAATGAAACACCATAACCTTGAAGTGCATTCGGATCGATATCGATTTGATATTCCTTCACAAATCCACCTACTGAGGCCACTTCAGAAACTCCTTCGGCAGAGGCTAGAGCATAGCGGATGGTGTAATCCTGAACCGAGCGAATTTCTTGTGGATCCCAACCACCTGCTGGATTACCTTTTTCGTCCCTACCTTCAATAGTATACCAAAATATTTGGCCAAGAGCAGTTGCATCTGGGCCTAAAGCAGGTTGAACGCCAGAGGGTAAGAGGCCCTTGGGCAAAGAGTTGAGCTTTTCCAGAATACGACTTCGACTCCAATAAAACTCTACGTCATCGTTGAAAATGATATAGATAGAAGATACTCCGAAAATTGAGGAACTGCGGATGGTTTTTACTCCAGGAATCCCTAATAAAGAGGAGGTGAGCGGATAAGTGATTTGATCATCCACATCTTGAGGAGATCTGCCAGCCCATTCGGTGAAAACGATTTGTTGATTTTCGCCAATATCGGGAATGGCATCTACTGGTACAGGGTCTTTAGGCAAGCCTAAATCCCATTGAAATGGAGCGGTTACTAAACCCCAAGTGATTAATCCCACCAAAAGGATGAAGGTGACTAATCGGTTTTCAAGAAAGAATTGTATAAGTCGGTTAACCATTAAAATTACTGTTACAATCAAAAAAATAGATGAACCCAGCTGATGGGTTTAGATCAGTGATGTACAGTAATTTAGAAATGGAATAAAGGAATTACAATCTAAATCAATTCACTGATCAGGATTGTAAAGCAGAAGGGATTTTAAGGGAATGAAATTGAATATAGAATTCTGGAGAACCAATATCGGGCGGCCCAGTATTCTTTATTTCAACTTGATCTTCTTGACAGATTAAAGGGGAAGTGAAATCCTGAAAAGGAATTTCATATAAGAAATGAAAAGCTGCAAATGGGGCTGTCGATTGAGCAACTTGTTGCTGATCGTCTTCAATTTTCTTTAAAGACCATTCATCATCACAACAGTTCATCATGTCTTTGTGCATTTCGCGCGACATGTTGCATTGCTTTTCCACCTTTTGAAAAATGGCCGTTTCTTTTACCCGACCCATACAAACATGCTGTCCGAACAGAATACCTGTACTTGTAAGTAGGTAAAGTGCGGTGAACAATATGGTTGTAATTCTTTTCAACTCTGGCAAATATACGGAAGTTTTAAAAATGGGTTTGGTAAAAAACAGCGAAGGTGCTCAATAGACACCTTCGCTGTTAAAATATTATTTTATGTAATAACTAAAGCCTAGCGTGACGCTGGTTAAGTTCATGTTCAGGCCATAGTTTTTAATGGTGCTTTCGTTACCGTTCAACTTCTCTTTTTGATTGCTGTAATATAAAGAACCGAAATTCATTTCTGCTGCAAATTTTGGTGAAAAGAAATAGGTCATTCCTGGAGCAATTCCCAAGTCTATGGAATTAATGTCAGATCCAATGGATTTATGTTTGCCTGTTCCAAATGTTAATGAGGGTTGAAGGTAAAGGTAAAATTGATCGGAAATTATTTTGTGAAACCTTGAATAAACCCCAAAAGTGAACATATTCACTTTTGAAGAATTAGCATCTGTGTGCTGATAGCCGACAGTAAGTCCTAAACTTGTTAAATCAGATACGAAAAGGCCTGCTCTTGGCTGAACGGAGAAATATGACCTCTCATAGCTGGAAGCCTCCTGCTTAGTGAACCCGAGAGATCCTCCCAATTGAACATCTCCTTTTTGAATTTGGGCAAAGCCAATAGAGCTTACTAAAAGGAATGCTGACATGTAAATCAGTTTTTTCATGATAGATATTTTTGAGTTAATAAATGTGATTCTTCTATTAGACTCTTTAAGGTATCTATCGACCTAATGTTTTAGGTGAATGGAGAAATAATTATTTACATGGATTAAATGTAATTTAAGTAATCTTGTTTGTTGAGATTTAAACTTATTCAATGAGGGTTTTCTTCTTGAGTGATTAAGGCTTTTCCTGAAAAAGTAAAGTTGTCTCCTTGGATTTTAACTAAGTAAACCCCTTTTTTTAAATTTTGTATGGGGATTTCGGAAACATTCGAATCTATACTCCCTTCATATACAATCACTCCTTGAGAACTTATCAACTTAACGATCGCAGGTGTAGTGCCTAACTTTGGAATATTAACAAAAAGGTTGGTTGTACTAGGGTTGGGATAGATATGAATTCCATTTTCTTCAGCTTCTTTGATGTCTTCAATACTGCTGTGATTACTTTCTCCACTTGATGGTAGTTCATCCGTATTGAAAGTCCAAATTGTTGGAGAATCAATGCCTTCAAAAAGATTGCCTTCTATATCAATCAATGTTCCAGGCCTGATATACATGTAGTAACTTTTGTTAATAGTTAATGAAGAAAACTGCACATTTACTGTTGCTCCATCAATCGTCACTTCCTTTCTGTCTACTGAACGCCCTGTTACATTGTTGCCTGTTATTGCATCTCTAATTATAAATGCTCCATTCTCTCCTTTGAATACATTTCTGTCAAAAGTCATGGAGAACAAGAAGTTATCAACTGAAGAGGTGCCATTCTCCGGTGTCTTATTAACAATATGAAGTGCTCCTGGGGTACTGAATGCCCAATCGGAGGAATTGTTGATGCCCACAAAGGTTAAATCATTTATGCCTTCAATGGCTGTGTTGTCAATAGTGACGTAAAGAGATTTGTTTAGGGGAATGTGGCCTTTGAATGGGATTATGAGCTTTTTCTGGTCAAAAACCAATTGGGGGTCAGTAATGTCATATTCAAAGATTTCGTTATCATCCTCAGAGTCAAAAACTTTAATTTTGCCCTTTCCTACGGAAATGAACTTATTGAAAGTGATGGTCAGTGAGTCTCCAATATATATGAGGCTATTGTTTTCTGGATAGGTCTCAGCAATGCTTAAAGGAATGCTATTGTCGAAAGAGAGGGTGTTTTTGTTCAATATTCCAGCGAAGTAATGATCGTTTTCGTCTCTGAATGCAGTAGATGGAATAAGCATATAAAATTGGCCATCCAAAGGAAGTCCTTCTTGAACTGAAATGCTCACCTTGTTTCCGTTAACGGAAACAAGGTCATTATTTACTCCTGCACTAAAAATCTTATCGTCATTACTGGCTGCATTTATCGAAATTGTTCCATAGCCTCTTTCAACTATCTCATCAAAGATTAATTCCACCAAATTTCCTGACTGACTAGAGGTTGCTCCTTTAAGTGTTGCACTTGAAAGTAAAGGGAGTTTGTCAGTTTTAAATCTCCAGATCTCTGAGTTTGCAATTCCTTCAAAATAATATCCATGATTATCAATAAAAGCTTCTGAAGATATAGAGACGAAGTATTCTCGGTTTAAGGGTAGAGTATTGGTAAGTTCAATTTGAATTACGGCTTGATCCACCTGAACTTTGTTACTGAGCGTAGAGATTTGTTCGTAAACTTCGCCTGTGTAAAAATCGGAAACAGTAATTTCCCCATAGGTAGCCTCATCTTTTGTTATGTTTTCACTCAAGGTTAGGCTTAGATTCTGACCTGTAAAATTGATACTGTGATTGGCAGGAGAAGTTTCCACAATATAGGGAGCTAAATCACTTGTAAACGTCCAGTCTTCAGGGGTTGAAATTCCCGAAAGGCCATTCCCTTGCTCATCTAATAGTGCTCTTTCAGAAACTATAATGTAGTAGTCAGTTCCTGGTTCTAGTTTTTCAAAAGTAAGAGTAACTACATTGTTAGTAATGTTTAGCTTATTTTTATTCTGGTAAGAAATAGAAGATACAATACGGTCGTCAGATTTTCTCTTGATCAGAAAACCTCCATTTTCTCCTCTATATACATTCCTATTAAAAGTCATTGTGAAAGTGAAGTTGTAAACTCCCGTAGCTCCAATTTCTGGTGTTCTTGAAACTACTTTGAGGTCTTCAGGAGTGCTAAATGCCCAGTCTGTCTTATTGTTAAATCCATCAAAAGGTTTTGCATTGATATCCCGAATGGCAATTTCATTAGTTTTAACATATAGATTTTTGTTCAGGGGAGTGTCTCCAGGAAAGGGGATTATAATTTGATTTTGCTCGAATAAAATCTTTGCATCGGTAATGTCATATTTAAAAATCTCTTGATCGTTCGAAGCGTCCATTACTTGTACAAACCCACTGCCGGGTCTTATAAATTTATTAAAAGTTACTTTTAATGAATCGCCCAGGCCTATTTCCGTATTGTTTTGAGGACTAGTCGAAGTGACTTCTAAGCCTAAGCTTTTAGAAAAATTAAGAATAGTTTTATCATTAACACCTGCGAAAAAGTTGTTGTTTAAATCTCTAAAAGCAGTTGAGGGTATGGTTATATAAAATTCTTGATCTAAAGGTAGGTTTACTGAATTTCTAATTCTTACCCGGTTTTCTTGAATGGTTATGAGATTACTTCTTACACCAGTTTCAAAGAGTACAGCGTCATCTATGTTGCTCTTTATATAAATTGTTCCGTAGCCTTTGGTCACGGGTTCGTTAAAAACTAAAGCAATAGATTTTGCTGAAGTAAATTCGTTGCCGCTATTTAATGCTGTGTAAGTTAAAAAAGGAGCTTGATCTGTCTTGAAATTCAAAATACTAGATTCTTCGACACCATTAAAGTAGTAACCGTTTGTGTCAATAAAGGCCTCAGGCGAAACGGTAATAAAGTACTTTTTATTTAAAGGAAGGGGGGAGTCAATTCTAAAACTGACTTTGTTGTCAGTAACTTTTACCTTGTTATTCAATACATTTAGCTGATAGATAACCTCCTGTGAATAGAAATCTAGAATTGAAATAAATTTGTTTCGATTTGAGGCTTTGATAATGTTTTCATTAAACGTTAGGGTAAAGTCTGAACTGCTAAATTCTGAACTGTTATTTTCTGGTGAGGCTTCGATAAGATATGGGGCTGTATCACTAGTGAAGTTCCATTCTACAGAAGATGAAATTCCGGCAAACTTATTTTTTGCGTTGTCAACTAAAGTCCCTTCAGGTATTATTATATAATAATTCTCTCCAGGGTCTTGTCGTTCAAAGTCAATCTGAACTACGTTATCGTTTATATGTATTCTTCGGGTATTAATAATGGAAATGGAGGAGACCGTACTATTGTCAGAAGCTTTTTTCATTAAAAATCCGCCATGAGGTCCTCTAAAGACATTTTTGTCAAAAGTCAATGTGAAGCTGAAATCATCTATACCCGTAGCATTGTCTATAGGAAAGTAAGAGGTGACTATTGGAGAAGAAGTGCCCTTAATCAGCTTTAATGAACCTGAGTTAGAAGAGTTACCCAATAACGATAGGGAGATAAATCCTAGAAAAAAATATGACAGGATAAGCTTCATTAAAAAATGTGTTTTTGAAAGGAGCATAGGGTATTTTGTTAAGCTTCAATGTATTAACTGGTTGTAGTTAATATCTATAAATCGCTCAAATCTAAAGAAAAAGCTTCTATTAAAATGATTGACAAATCATTTTAATAGAAGCTTTTAAAAGTAGTTAAACAATCTGCGTCTCTTCTTTTTACCTTTTGTTAGTAGAACCTGAGTAACAAGGTGTTCTAATTACCTCCTTTTATAATTTCAATTTCCTTCTTCAGCATTAGGGACATTGCTTTAAGCTCTTGATTTTCTTTTTTAAGATCTGTCACTTGGATTTTTAGTTTTTGATTCTCTTCATTTTCATTAAGCAAATAGAGAGTCAGTTCCTCAACCTTTTGTAAGAGGGTGGCATCCATCTGCCCGAGATCCAGCCCATTTTCCTCTACTTCTTTAGCTGAAGGAACCTCTGGCAAGTGTTGGTTTTCTTTAATGAACAATTCAAGTTCTTCAAGACTTCTCAGTTTATAATTGGTAGAGAAAACAAAGTCTGGCCAACCTCCGAGTGAAGTACTAACTTTAACTTTTTTGGATTCTACATTGCCTTGAAAAATGGCATTGCCGTTGACTTCTAGCAATTGTTGAGGATTAGAAACACCTATGCCCAATTTTCCGGAATGGGTTAGTCTCATACCTTCATAAAATGGTACTGGACCATCTGTCCCCTTAGTGAAAAAGGCTTAACTGACATGGTCAGGATCCGAATGTTCTTGAGTTGCAGCTATATGAGGCTCGTCTTCTACTTCCAACCAGCCATGTGAATGAACCAAAATATCCTCCTTTACCAGGCATAGATATAGGTTTCAACAGTAGGAAATCTTGGTAGCTACTAGTCATCTGAGTGTCGAAAACTCTGGAACTTACCAAATGTAATTAGCCATTGGTGAAGATTCTCCAATGCCTACATTCCCGCCAGAATAGTAAATATTAGATCCGCTAGTAGATCAAGTTTGAGCTTTGGAGTTTACCCAAAATGAAAGGAGACAAAGAAATAGAATGACTTTTTTCAAGATTGATGGATTGTTAAAGTATTGATTTAAAAAATGTAAAGATTGAATCTTTCATAGAGACGAATCTAGGAAATCAATTCTTATCAATTGCCATATAATATTTATTAATCGTTATTTCTCTTAAATGAATATTTTATATAAATATAGCGATAGAGTGCTCTTGTAAGTCACTTTAGTGATTTATAAGGTAAGACTGTTATCTCAAAACGTTTCCATTTCTAAAATTTTCTTCCCCAATAGATTGATTTTCATTGGAATCAGAGTCTAAATAGATTTTCCATGTACCGTTTTCTTTGTGGAGGGTTACGTTGAATTTTCTGTAAAAAGTTTGACTTTCAAATTGGCTGTACCGCGTCAGTTTGTAGATGCCAATCTCATACGCCCATTCTCCTTTTTGAATTCTTTTGAGAAAGCTGAACTCAATTTTCTGCTTCACGCGCGAAGCAATCCATCGGTTGAATAGAGTTAGGTTGGCATCCTTATATTCTTTACCTATTAACATTGTACCCTCATCGGCTGGCACACGAATTACATCTTCAGTATGGATTTGGTTGAACAATCCTGCGTTCAAATCTTGATACGCTTGCATAAAGTTGTACCAAACATCGCGGTTGATTGCCTTTTGTTCGGAAGTGTTTTGTGCTGATAAATGAAAAATGGACAGCAATAGAAATGCTGCATAGAAGAATTTACGCATGTGTTTTTAATGACCTTTCGCATCGTAAACGGATGATTTTACTAGATCGTGTGAAGAACTGGAGATTCTTCTGAAGGAAAGAATGGAGAAATACTCTCTTTAAAAAGTTAAAGCTGTTTCAAAGTGTTGGGCCATAAAATAACTCAGTTGGTTTGGAGTTGAGACCCTGAAACGAGTTCAGGGTGACAATGCCCTATACTTTGAGACAGCTTTTGTAAATCACTCCGTCCAGCTCATGGGATATTTCTCGTCTACAAATTCTAGCGCTTCTTCGGTAAGGTAAAGAGGCCCGAAAGTGTCGAGCATAACGGCCAATTCTTCAGTTTCTTTAGCGCCAATGCTTTTCTCTACGGTGCCCGGATGTGGGCCGTGAGGTAAACCTCCCGGATGTAAAGTGAAAGAACCTCTGTCAATTCCTTTTCTGCTCATGAAATTTCCTTCCACATAATAAAGCACTTCATCTGAATCGATATTGGAGTGATTGTATGGGGCTGGAATGGCCAAAGGATGATAGTCAAAAAGCCTAGGAACGAAGGAGCAAATCACATAACCTCTGGCCTGAAAAGTTTGATGTACCGGAGGTGGTTGATGAATTCGGCCTGTAATGGGTTCAAAATCATGAATCGAGAGTGCATAAGGAAAAAGAAAACCATCCCAGCCGACTAAGTCAAATGGGCTATGTTCGTAAACATAATTGTGGAGATGATTATGCTTTTTAATCTTCACCAAATATTCGCCCTTCTCTTCTTCAGTAATTAGTTCGTGAGGTGGACGAATATCTCTTTCACAATAAGGCGAATGCTCTAGAAGTTGGCCCAATTCGTTTCGGTATCTTTTAACCGTTTCAACTGGCGAATTAGATTCAATTACTAAAATTCTGGCGGGTTGGTCGCTCCATTCGATTTTGAAAATGGTGGTTCGTGGAATTACAACATAATCGCCCGATTTAATGTCTAAAGTGCCGAACTGAGAATGCAGTTTCCCTTCTCCATCATGGATGTAAAGCACTTCATCTGCTTCGGCATTTTTGTAATAATAATCCATGCTCAGCTTTTCAGCATGCAGCAAACCGAAGGTGACGTCATTGTTGGTGAAGAGCATTTTTCTTCCCTTCAAAAAATCATTGCCAGTGTACCCGATTTTTGAAGTATTCAGGTGAGTTTGTTGCAAAGGATAATCCTTCACCATTTTCACTCCGAATGGTTCGGGTTTCTTTAATTCTTTGATTTGGGTTGGAGGATAAATGTGGTACAAATTGGAATAGATACCAGAAAAACCCCTCGAACTCACTAATTCTTCTTTATACAAAGAACCATCAGGTTGACGAAACTGAGTATGCCTTTTGGGCGGTATTTTACCGAGTTTGTAATAGTATGCCATTGGATTTATTTAAAAGTTTGTTCGGGTTTTTAAATAGTTCCAGCGCTTGAACATAAACCTCGTTTGTTTCATTGTAAATCTGATAGAAAGCGTTGTCATCATAGATGTCTCTGGCCAATTGAGCTTTTACCAAAATGGCCAAAAAGTGCTTCGACTTTCTGTATTCTTTTTCTCTAAATGCAACTCCGTTTTTCTTTCCATTTTCAATCACCTGATTCAACATTTCGTCAGTAACCTTAAAATCTCTGTTGAATTTCTCAAAGTCCCATTCTGAAAGTGATTCGTGATTGTCTCTGTAATCTAAAGTGAATTCTTTTACCGAATTACTAGTGAATAATCGGTTTACGTAAGTAGTGGTGAAAGAAGTGTCCAGAGGCACAAAGTAATCGGGCATAATTCCACCACCGCCATAAACGGTTCTTCCTCCGCTAGTTTCGTAGGCCAAATCTTTATCGAAATGAACGCTGTCTTGAGAGAACAATTCTCCTGAAACATATCGGTGGTAATAATCCGAAGCATAAGCTTCTTCACCGTCATCGTAAGGTTTTTGGATAGAACGGCCACTAGGCGTATAATATCGGGCAATGGTCATTCTTAATTCTGAACCATCCTTTAAATCGAAAGGCAACTGAACAAGTCCTTTACCGAAAGATCTACGGCCAATAATCAACGCACGGTCGTTGTCTTGAAGCGCACCTGCCACAATTTCCGAAGCAGAAGCACTGCCTTCATTGATCAAAACGGCTACTGCACCTTCTTCGAAAATGCCTCGTTCTGTAGCGCGGGCTTCAGAATCATATTTATTTCCGTGGCCTTTTTGGCTTACAATAAGTTTTCCGTCTGAAAGCATTTCATCACAAATATTGATGGCAGCGCTCATGTATCCTCCAGAGTTGTTCTGAAGATCGAGAATGAGCTTAGACATGCCTTTTTCTTTCAGGTTTTCCAGGGCAGATTTAAATTCAGCGTAAGTGTTTTCGGCAAATTTGTTCACTTTGATATAGCCAGTTTCATCATCTACCATATAGCTGGCGTCTACCGAGTATTGAGGAATTGCGTTTCTTTCTAGCTCAAAATCAAGTAAGTCGTCTTCTCCTTTTCTGAAAACTGAAATCTTTACTTCCGTACCTCTTGGGCCTCTGAGTAAATCAAAAACCTCACGATCTTTAATGCCTACACCAGCAATGTCTTGCCCATCTACTTTAATGATTTTATCACCTGCTAAAATGCCTGCTTTTTCCGATGGGCCGCCTGCCAAAGGTGTCACCACATATAAAGTATCGCGCAGAATATTGAATTGAACCCCAATGCCATCAAAACTAGCTTTGAGCTGGCTTTCAGTAAGTTCTCTGTCTCTAGGAGGAATATATATAGTGTGTGGATCAAGTTTGTCCAACATCTGGCTGATCGATTCTTCCAGCAATTCTTCTGTGTCAACTGAGTCTACATAATCATTTTCAATGTAGTCAATCAGTTGTCTAAATTTTTGAATAGATGCTTGGTATTTGCTGTCTCGCTTTGGTTTTGCAAAGGAGGTTCCTATCCAAATGCCAAATAAAACCGCTATAGAAAGTAATATGGGAAGTCTAATCTGTTTCTTCGTATTCTCTGTTTCGCTCACGTTCCTTCTCTATTTTTTTTGAATTGGGTAAAAATAACGTGAATTCAGAATAACAGGCTAGCAAATTGATTTTAAAGTTAAAATCAGAAAGTTATGGCCAATCTTATTTTGAATTCACGTTAAATTAATGATTTCGTGCAAACATAAACCTTGTAAGCACTTTAGTATCATAGAAACGAAATGTCTGGATTTGTGTTTAGCATTTATGTTAAAGCTTTACTAGGGCAAAATGCTGTTCCGTTTATGGAAAAAAAGCAGCCGAAAACGGTTTAAACTTAAATTCTAGTGATTCAGAGCAGCATTGGAATACCAAAATTATTATTTTAGCAGAATAGTCACTTTGCAATGCACGGTTTACAAGAACGAACGATCAATGAATTAGTAACAGAAAACTACGTTAGGGCTTCTGTGCTATATTATTTTGGTGTAAAGTTCTACGATGCGCCCGATCTTACGCTCAAAGATGTTTGCCATAAACACCATCTTAATATTGAAGCGGTAATCAAAAGTTTAGAGTCCATTGAACCTAAAACTCAGGTAAGCAATGTGCAATTGATGTCCTATCCAATTGATTTGGTGTTAGAATATCTTAAGCATTCGCACTCTATTTTTGTAAAGAAGAGGTTGCCTTATATAGCCCAATTAATTGATGGCTTAGGGCAGGTGAACTATAAATACCAAGTGTTAGCTCACGATTTAAAAGAGGTTTTCCCACTTTTTATTGAAGACTTCATTCATCACATTCACGAAGAAGAAGATTCTCTATTTACATACATTCGAGATTTAAGAGATTTTCTTTCTGGCGAAAACCATGGAACAAAGTTGTTCTACACCATGGAAAATAAGTCCATTCAAGAGTTTGCGCTCGACCATGAAGAGCATGAACATGAAATGGATGGATTAAGAAAAATCACCAGCGATTATACCTTCTGCGATGACGCAGATTTGCACATAAAAGTGCTTTACAACGAATTGGCACAATTCGAACAAGATTTGCTCACCCACGCCAAAATTGAAGACGATATTCTTCTGCCTAAGGCCATGCAGCTTGAAAAGCTGGTGAAACTTCGCTTTTACGACATCATCAAACAAAATTAATGGGACGTGTTTTAGCCATTGACTATGGCAGAAAAAGAGTGGGATTGGCAGTTACTGATCCGCTTCAGATTATTGCTTCGCCTTTAGAAACTGTGCATAGTAAAGATGTGCTCCAATTCATCAAGGATTACGATCAGGCCGAAGGAATTGAATGCTTTGTGCTCGGTATGCCCATGAATTTGAACAATCAACCCACCGATGCCACAGAAGATGCAAAGCAATTTGAACGCATTTTGAAAAAACACTTTCCCGAAAAAGCTGTTTATTTGCAGGACGAAAGATTTACCTCCAAAATGGCCATGGACGCCATGATTTCCGGAGGAATGAAAAAGAAAGACAGGAGAGAGAAAGGAAATGTAGATAAAGTGAGCGCAGCCATAATTCTACAGTCCTTTTTGGAAAGAAGATAATATGATTTACCCCATTGTAGCCTACGGAGATAGCATTTTAAGAGAAGAAGCTAAGGATTTCCACAGAGATTCGGAAGATTTGACCAAGTTGGTAGAGAGCATGTTTGATACCATGTACAATGCCAATGGTGTTGGTTTGGCTGCTCCTCAAATTGGTTTGCCACACAGAATTTTTGTCATTGATTCAACCCAAATGGGCGATGATCCAGAAGAAGGGGTGAAAAGAGCTTTTATCAACCCAGAAATTTTGGATGAATATGGCAACGAATGGTCTTATGAAGAAGGCTGCTTGAGTATTCCTGATGTGCATGGCGACATTGTTCGTCCAGAGAAACTAACCATCCGCTATTTCGATGAGCTTTGGAACGAACACGAAGAAGAATTTGATGAACTAACCGCTCGCGTTATTCAGCATGAATACGACCATTTAGATGGCGTGCTGTTTACCGATTATATCAAGGGACTTAAAAAGCAGATGCTTCGCGCCAAGCTGGTCAACATTTCAAAAGGATCAGTAAAAGTGGATTACCGAATGAAATTCCCCAATAAGAAATAATGAATAGAGGAAGGCCAAGCGTAATGTTTGGCCTTTTTTGTGTCCGGTCAAAAATATTTGTAACCATTTTAGAAAGCCGAAGTATTTGCTTTATATTAGTTCGACAAATAAGAGTGAAATATGAAAGGTACACACCTTGGCGAATTTGAAGAGCTGGTTTTGTTAACGGCCGCTTTGCTTATCGATTCAGCTTACAGCGTTTCTATTGCTGAAGAGATTGAAAAGCAAACAGGAAGAAATGTTACGCTTTCCACAGTTCATACGGCTTTGTATCGATTAGAAGAAAAGGGTTTCGTGGAATCTTACATGGGTGGAACATCCAAAGATAGAGGAGGTAGAAGAAAGAGGCTTTATCGCATTACGGCTACAGGTTTCGATACTTTAAATCATGCACGCGAACTTCGAAATCGTATGTGGGAAATGATGCCAAACTATCAATTCTAATATTTATTAGTCTTACAAATAGGAGAGAAATGAAAGGAACTCAGCCGCCAAAATGGATTGATCGCCTATTAGAATGGTACTGCTCCGATCGCTATTTGGAGGAGGTACAAGGTGATTTGCATGAATGGTTTGCAAGAAGAGTTGAAAAGCAAGGGGTCAGCCGCGCTAAGTTCATGTATCTCTACGATGTAATCGCATATCTACGATGGTTCAGAATCAAAAACTTAAACGACATGAGTAAAAACAACAACGCATTATTTTTCAGCTATTTGAAAATTGCCATAAGGCAGTTTAAACGAAACCTTGGCTATTCTGTAATGAATACATTGGGGCTTGCGATCGGTATTTTTAGCGCTCTTTTAATTTCAATTTATATTTTAGATGAACTCAGCTATGATCGCTTTCATAAGGATAGTGACAAGATTTATCGGCTCGTAAACACAAATCCAGCTGAGGGCATAAAGTTCGAATCAAATCCTTCACCGTGGAAAATGTACATGACCGAAGCTTTCCCCGAAGTGGAGGCACATACACGATTGGGACAAGACAATGTTTTACTCAAAGTGGGAGGTCAGAGTTTTCTGGAAACCGACTTCTATTGGACTGACGCCAACTTTATGACTTTTTTCGATTTCGAAATTCTGTATGGAGATCGTAAAACGATGCTTGAAGAACCTAATACTTTGGTGCTTACCAAAAGCAAAGCATTGCGGTATTTTGGCAAAGAAGATGTTGTTGGAGAAATGCTTCCCATTAAGGTTTATGATGGCAATCAGGATTTTTTGATGAAGATTACAGGCGTTGTTAATGATCCGCCTCGCAATTCACACTTGCAATTTTCCTTTCTGGGCTCAATGTCTACCACCCACGAAATGTATGGCAGATTCAACGATTACTGGAGCTTTTACTGGTTGAGAAGTTATGTGAAGTTAGCTGACGGTGTAAGTTCAGCCTCAGTTGAAGCCAAAATCCCCGCTTTCTTTGAAAAATATAGGGGAGAAGGATCCTCAAAGCTCAATGGCATAATGTTTCAACCTTTGACTGATATTAGGCTTTATTCGAATGATATAGGTGGAAATACTGCTAAAGGGGATATCAATTACATTTACTTGTTTGGTTTTGTAGCATTTTTGATTCTTCTGGCGGCAGCCATTAACTATGTCAATTTGATTACGGCAAATTCTTCCCGAAGGGGAAAGGAAGTTGGGATGCGAAAAGTGTTCGGAGCCTACAAATGGCATATTGTAAAGCAGTTTTATGTAGAATGCGGCTTTCAGCTTTTCAGTGCATTTATTATAGCAATTGGCTTGGCTTGTCTTCTTCTGCCTTATTTCAACGATGTGGTGGATAAGCAATTGATTCTGTCAGACCTTTTTCAGCCTCAAGTCATTGAGGTTATGGCTTTGGTTTTTGTGGTTCTGCTCGTACTTTCTGGTTTTTATCCTGCATTGGTTATGAACAGGTTCAGGCCAATTGAAGTGCTGAAGAAAAATGTTACGGGCGTATTCGGTCAGAATTCCGTGTTCAGACAATTTCAGGTTTTAATTCAATTTTCAATTGCTTCTTTTTTGATTGCCAGCACACTCATTGTGGTTAGTCAGTTTAAATATTTCGTCAATTACGATAAAGGCTTTTATGCAGATCAGCTCATCAATGTGCCTGTAGATGACCGAGAACTTCAGAAGAAGTTGACAACCATAAAAGAGCAGATGAGTTATGTTCCGGGAGTGCAAGAAATTACAGCTTCAGGTGAAGCACTACCCAGCGCAATGAACAATACGGTGAGTTTTTCTTGGCAAGGGAAAAAAGAGACACAGCAAGAAACAGCCGATTTTGTTGCCATAGATTTTGACTATTTGGAAACGATAGGAGCCAAACTTTCTATGGGACGGAATTTGAGCAAAGATATGCCGAGTGATTCTTCTAAATATTGTTTGCTGAATGAATCTGCTTTTCGCTTAACCGGTTGGAAGGATTTAGAAAACAAGAAAGTCTATTTAGAAGGCAGCGAGAGGTTTGTGGCAGGAGTGATCGAGAATTTTAACTATAGGTCACTGCATAGTTCCATTCAGCCTGCGGTTTATATGATTGTTGAACCAGGAGGAAGGGCAAACCCTGATAATCTGATCATCAAGTTGGAATCTTCCAGCCTTGCTACTTCAATTCAACAACTTGATGACATTTGGCAGCAATTTTCTCCTCAACCATTTGAGTTCAGTCATGTAGATGAAGCGTTTTCCAGACTGTACGGAAATGAAAAGCGCTTTATGAGCGTTGTGGTGGGTTTTACGACAATTGGTATTTCATTGGCGGTTTTAGGTTTAATAGGGCTAATCTCATTTGTAGCGCAAAAGCGGTCTAAAGAAATCAGTATTCGTAAAGTATTGGGCGCTTCGCGAGGTAGCATTCTCATCAAAATAGGAGGTCAGTTTATTCAGATTTTTGTGGTTTCTGTTCTAATCGCCTTACCGCTGAGCAAAATGGCCATGGAAAATTGGCTTGAAAATTTTGCCTATCGAATTCAGATCGATTGGAAGATTTTCTTGGTTTCTGGAGCAATTTCTGTGTTCCTAACCTTGATTAGTGTGGGATTTCAGGCTTTTAAAGTGGCTTCTTCCAATCCTGTAAAACATCTTTCTGAACAATAGCTCATATCCTTTCAGAATCTATTATAGAATCAGCTTGGGTTGCCGATTAATTTTGTCGGCAATCGAATGCTGAAATCTAAAACGATGTATTTTCTATAAAAGGCTTCTCCGTTGGTCACATTCTGGCGCTCTAAGCCAAAGCAAACTTTGTCGGCAAGTAAGAATCCCTATTTTTGTGACTTGCTTTAAAAACCACAAAACTGCACTATGCAACAACTCAACGATTTTCTTAACCTAATAGACAGTTATATTGGCAGTGCGCCATGGTTTCCGTTTGCGCTATTGGGTGTAGGTTTATTTTTTACGATTTACCTGAAATTCCCACAAATCCGTTACTTCGGATTTGCCTTTAAAGTAGTTAGAGGAAAATTTGATAGAGCTGGAGATGAAGGTGATACTTCTCACTTTCAAGCCCTCACCACAGCACTTTCAGGTACTGTAGGAACAGGAAATATTGCCGGTGTGGCATTGGCGGTTCACTTGGGTGGTCCTGCTGCTCTTTTTTGGATGGTAATGACGGCTGCCATTGGTATGTGTACCAAATTTGTGGAGGTAACCCTTTCTCATAAATACAGAGAAGTAGCTGAAGATGGTACAATGGCTGGTGGGCCAATGTACTACATGAAAAATAAGCTGAACATGAAATGGTTGGCCGTAGTGTTTGCCATCGCTACAGTGCTTTCTTCTTTCGGAACAGGAAATATGCCCCAAATCAATGGTATTGCTTCTGCTTTAAAGTCAACTTTCCAAATTGAGCCATGGATTACAGGAGCAGTCCTTTCAGTGATATTAGCTTTTGTAATCATCGGTGGAATTAAAAGAATTGCTTCAGTTACAGAAAAACTTGTGCCTGCAATGGCCATCATCTATTTCTTGGGATGTTTCTCTGTGATTTTTGCCAACATCGAAAATGTGATTCCTTCTATCACTTCTATATTCACTAGCCTATTTACTACTACTGCTGCTACAGGAGGTTTTCTTGGAGCAACCGTGATGTTTGCCTTCAATAAAGGTGTTGGAAGAGGGCTTTTCTCGAATGAGGCAGGTCAAGGTTCTGCGCCAATTGCTCACGCATCGGCAAAGGCTCACGAGCCAGTTTCTGAAGGTATGGTGGCTATTTTGGAACCATTTATCGATACCATTATCATTTGTTCTATCACGGGTCTTACTCTACTTTCTTCAGGAGTTTGGCAAGAAAAGCACTTGAATGATTTTGCAGTAACCGACATGTCTATTTTGGCTGGTTCAGAATATTCTGACGATAACAAAGCAGATAGAGTAGCGCTGAAAGAACACTTATCTGGAGAGAATCCACTTCCAGTTTTTGATGGAATGCTTCAGGTTGAAAACGGAAAGATTGTAAGTGATGTAACTGTAATTCATGCGCGTTCAGTAGCTGAAGATGTACAAGTAAATGAATACTTTGGTGGCCCAGCTTTAACAGGTGAGGTCGAAATCAAAAATGGTATTCTCATGGATGGAAAAATTTCTTTCTATGGAAAATCACTTGTCCACAGTTCGCCTTTAACGGCTATCGCATTTACAAAAGGTTGGTTTGGAGATTATGGCCAATATATTGTGTCAATAGGCTTGTTGATGTTTGCTTTTAGTACCGCCATTTCATGGTCGTATTATGGAGATAGAGCCATGACTTTCCTTCTAGGTTCTGGATCAGTAAAGTACTATAGAATTGTGTATGTAGCTGGTTTCTTTATCGCAGCCATTGCCGACACTACCATTATTTGGACAGTAGCAGCCATCGCCATTGCCCTGATGACGCTGCCTAACCTTTTTGGGATTTTCTTGCTGAGAAAGGATATGAAAAATACTGTTGCTGAGTTCTGGGATGGTTTCAAAAAGGAATATCCAGATGAAAAAACACCTGAGTAAGTCAGCGATATAAAGAGAAACAAAAAGGGCGATCATTTTAATGATCGCCCTTTTTGTTTGGTAGCGTAGTTTTATCCTCTACATTCTACTATTGCCTTATCCAAAATTCCGAGTACTTTTTCGCTGTTCATGCCAATCATTGAAGCTGGAAAACCTACTTCAAGATTAGATATTTCAAGGCTTTGGGCGCTTTCACTATAATTGAAATCTAGTGAAATGCCATTTTTAGAAAGATAGCCGCTATTGCCGTTCAATTCTATGCCTTGGCTTTTGAGCTTTCCTCTTAGGCATTCGAAAGCAGCCGGACTTACATTATCAAATTTCTTCATCTTCTTCAAGGTTGTTTTCTGCTTCAACTTCAGAAAGTGGCTTTAGGTTATCTGGGATTTTCTCTTCAGAAGAATGGTGGAAAACCTCAAGAACAGGAGATTCCTTTACCTCAGGCACAGTGAAAGTCACCAACATGTTGTTCAAACTTTCAAAAATTCTTTCAAAGGCGTGCTTTACGTTATCCGCGGTAACCAACATAAGGTTGGTTACTTTCTTCTCTTTGCCAGAATCGGCATCAGCTACAAAGTATACCACCTTAGCCTGGAAGAAAACATCGGCATCTGGATATTCGAAAACATCCGTAATTCTACTTTTTGAAATGCCAGTAACCTGAAATTCTCCCATAATTCGCTGACCAACTTCTTCGTAAATTTTGGCTTCAGCTTCTGTAAAAGATAGGGCATCTACAAGGTAAGTTTCCGTCACATTTTTAGTGCGGCCTTGTTCGTCTTCTTTCATGTACTTCACCTTACAGGTAAACCAGATTTTCATAGCGTTTCAATTTTAGGCTTGCAAAAATACAATGGATATTGAGTAAACCATTGACGAAAAGGAATTTCTGCAAATAACAAGATGAACACGAGGCCCTTCACGGTCGAAAGTTGGGGCAACCTTATTAAATTGTCGAAAAAGTTCAGTACTTCACGGCAGAATGAGCGCAGTATTTCCTTACCCAAGTCAAATTGTAATTACATGTTTCCCAAAACAAAGCCCTTGGTTGGCCAAAGAGGTTGAAGCTCTGGGCTTCGAGGTGGAAAGCACTTCCATAACCGAAGTAGAAGTAAAGGGCTTCATGGATGATTGTTTGAAACTGAATATGTTTTTACGTTCGGCTGGGCGTGTCTTGTTCCAAATCAGGCGCTTTAGGGCCAATAATGCCGATGAACTTTATAAACAACTTTCCAAAATTCCTTGGGAAGAATACATGCATTCCGATCGGCAATTCTCGATAACATCGTATGTACGGAATGAGAGTATTAAAGACGAACGTTTTGCGAATTTGAGAGCGAAAGATGCCATAGCAGATAGAATGGTGGCCAAAACTGGCGAACGTCCCGATTCGGGGCCATCGCGAGATGGTGTTGTGGTGCATCTCTACTGGAAAGAAGATAAGGTTCGCGTTTATTTCGATACTTCCGGAAATACCATTTCTAAACATGGCTACCGAAAAGTGCCATACAAAGCGCCAATGATTGAATCTTTGGCGGCCTCTACAATTCTTGCAAGTGAATGGGATGCCAATAGTTCGTTTGTAAATCCGATGTGCGGTAGTGGAACACTGGCCATTGAAGCAGCACTTCTGGCTACCAAAACCGCTCCCGGTCTTTTTAGGGATAATTTCGGTTTTATGCACATAAAAGGATACGATCAAGAATCGTGGGAAGGTTATCAGCGATTGGCAAAGCTACAGAAGAAGACTAAGTTGGATTTTAAAATCATTGCTTCTGACTTGGCTAAACCGGCTTTAACGGCAGCCCGCATGAATGCAAAAACTGCTGGAGTTGATCACTTGATTGATTTTCAGCTTTGCGATTTCCGCGAAACAGATGTTCCGGAAGAACCCGGAGTGATCATGTTCAATCCAGAATATGGAGAAAGGCTGGGTGCCGATAAAGATCTGGAAGAGATATATTCGGCTATTGGCGACTTTTTTAAGCAGAAATGCAAGGGTTATATGGGCTATGTGTTTACTGGAAATCTGGATTTAGCCAAACGAATTGGACTAAGGACCAAACGTAGGATTGAATTCTACAATGCCAAAATCGATTCTAGATTATTGGAATACGAACTCTATTCCGGCTCTAAAAAACAGAAAGATTGATTTGGCTGAAGAAAATATGGTCTAGCTTTCCCATACAGATGGTGATTGTGCACGTTAAGCATAATCAGTTTTTATTGATTTATTGGCTTATTTTATTCTCCACAGTCGGAGGTGGTTTTGGGAAAAACCTTGGTATTCCATATCTGTTTTTAGATCCCGTTTATTTAGATCAAGTTTCTATTTGGGGTTTTATGTTGGTGGGGATTGCTGTGGCAGGATTCACCATGGCCTATAATGTCACCAGCTATATTTTAGATGGTTTTAGGTTTCCTTTTCTAGGAACTTTGCCCAAACCTTTGGCTCACTTTAGCCTTAATAATTCTATTATTCCGCTCACGTTTTTAGTCTATTACATTGTCAAAATTGTTCAGTTTCAGAACCATGCAAATGCTGGAGACACTTCTCAGGCCATCGTAAAAATTGTAGGTTTACTTTTGGGCGTTTTGATCATGTTGGTGTTTATTTTCGCTTACTTTTTTAGAACCAACAGAGATGTCTTTAAGCTGTTGAAGTTGGCCGCTGGTCAGCGGAAAGTAAAGAGAACAACCAATCAAAAACTTCGAGCTTTTAGAAAACTGCAGGCCTTAAGAAAGGGGAAGGTCAAAGTGAATTACTACTGCGGTTTGAACCTGAAGTTCTATTCTACACGCAGATTCGAAGAATACTATGACAGGGTTGCTATTTTAAAGGTATTCAGGCAGAATCAACGAAATGCCATTATTATAGAAGCGATGGTTTTGCTGATCATTTTTGGTTTGGGCTTATTTCAAGATACACCACTTTTTCAAGTGCCTGCAGCAGCTTCGGGAATTCTATTGCTTACCATGGTGGTAATGCTCACAGGCGCTATGAGTTTCTGGTTCAAATCATGGATTGTAAGCGGTGTTATTGGCGTTTTTATCATGTTGAACATGATTTACTCGTTCGATTTTTTAACCTATCAATACCCCGCATATGGCATTGATTACAAAAAGGAACCATCAGAATACAGCCTAACAAAGCTGAGAGAGTATTCTTCTCCAGAAAAAATTGAGCAATCGAAAGATCACATGCTTCACATTCTGGAAAACTGGAAATCGAAGTTTACGGAAGATAAGCCAAAAATGGTTTTGGTAACGGTGAGTGGCGGTGGGCAGCGTTCTGCCCTTTGGACGATGAATGTTTTGAGAAATGCTGATTCGGTGATGCGTGATGATTTGATGAAGCACACTTTTATGATTACAGGTGCTTCGGGAGGGTTGTTTGGTGCAGCATTTTACCGAGAATTGGCTTGGAAGAAATTAAAGCCAAAAGAGCCAGAGCATTTGGCCGATATGAGCAGAGATGTGCTGAATCCCGTAATTTTCACCTTGTTGGTAAACGATGTTTTCTTCAAGTTTAGAAGTTTTGATTATGGTGGTTTTCAGTATAAAAAGGAGAGAGGCTATGAGTTTGAGCAACGCTTAAAAAGCAATCTTCACGGTTTAATGGATAACCCCATTGCAGCCTATAAGGAACCAGAATATAAAGGTGAAATTCCATTGTTGATTGTAGCGCCAACCATTACCAACGATGGGCGAAAACTGTACATTTCGCCTCAACCGATGGCGTTTTTTAATACAACCGATGGTCATATCAATCCGAAAATTCAAGGCGTGGACTTTAGCAGTTTGCTGAAGGACCATCAGCCGGATAGTTTAAGGTTTCTGACCGCCCTTCGGATGAGTGCTACTTTCCCATATTTCACACCTACGATTTCCCTACCTACGGAACCCAAGATTAGCATTGCTGATGCGGGGATTTCTGATAACTATGGCGTTTCCGATGCCATTACATTTCTACATGTGTTTAAAGATTGGATCAAGGAAAATACTTCCGAGGTTGTTTTAATTACCATTCGTGATTCAAGTAAAGAGCCTCCAATTGCAAAAGATGGGAGCCAGAATTTGATTGAAAAGTTCTTTTCGCCAATTCAAGGGGCAATTAAGAGTTGGGATCAAGTGCAGACTATTAGAAATGAGCAGCGTTACGACCTTATTGCTTCAGTTTATGGAAATCAGCTGAGAAGGGTGGAGTTTGAATATAGAAACTTGAATGCCGATAGAGCTTCTCTCAGTTGGCGACTTACAGATCAAGAGATCAAGAATATTCTGAGTGGAATCAAGGATCCTTTGAATCAAAATGCCTTGAAAGAATTAGCCGATCAATAAACTTCCTATTTTCCTTTGGGTTTATCTTTTTGAATTTGAACAGGTTAGTTTCGCAATAAAACCTTCTGCCTAACAGTTGTTAGGAAACTCACCTCTTTTCAGTAAATTCGCAACCAGTAAACTATAATAGAATCTTTATGCAAGAAGTAGCTCCCTATACTCCTAAAAATAAAGTCAGAATTGTAACCGCAGCCTCATTGTTCGATGGCCACGATGCCGCCATCAATATCATGCGAAGAATCATTCAGGCCACGGGCTGCGAAGTGATTCACCTTGGGCACGATAGAAGTGTGGAAGAAGTGGTGAATACCGCCATTCAAGAAGATGCCCAGGCCATTGCTATGACATCTTATCAGGGTGGGCACAACGAGTATTTCAAATACATGTATGACTTGCTGAAGGAAAAAGGAGCAAATCACATCAAGATATTTGGTGGAGGTGGAGGTGTTATTCTCCCCGAAGAAATCAAAGAATTGATGGATTACGGCATAACGAGAATTTATTCTCCTGATGATGGCCGTGAAATGGGCCTTCAGGGAATGATTAACGATATGGTGCAGAAATGCGACTTCCCGACAGGACAAAACCTGAATGGTGAAGTGAGCCATTTGAAGGAAAAGGAAGTAACTGCTATTGCCAAATTGATTTCAGCTGCGGAAAACTTTCCTGAAGAATCGGCTAAAGATTTTGATGCTGTACATGAAATGGCTGACAAGGTGGAAACGCCTGTTTTGGGAATCACAGGTACGGGTGGTGCTGGAAAATCTTCCTTAGTAGATGAACTGGTAAGAAGATTTTTGATCGATTTTGAAGACAAAACCATTGCCATTGTTTCGGTTGACCCTTCTAAAAGAAAAACAGGCGGAGCTTTATTGGGCGATAGAATTCGAATGAATTCCATCAACAATGCGCGTGTGTACATGCGTTCTTTGGCCACCCGTCAGTCGAACTTGGCGCTTTCGAAACATGTGCGCGAAGCTGTTCAAGTGCTGAAAGCGGCCCAATATGATTTGATTATTCTGGAAACATCAGGAATTGGTCAGTCGGATACCGAAATTCTAGACCATTCGGATGTTTCATTATATGTAATGACTCCTGAATATGGAGCAGCAACTCAGCTAGAAAAAATCGATATGCTCGATTTCGCAGATGTAATTGCGCTCAATAAATTCGATAAAAGGGGGGCGTTGGATGCTTTGCGCGATGTCAAAAAGCAATATCAGCGCAACCATGGTTTGTGGTCGGCCAAAGTAGACGATATGCCAGTGTATGGCACAATCGCTTCTCAATTTAACGATCCTGGAATGAATAGCCTTTATAAGGTGATTATGGATAAGGTGGTTGAAAAGACAAAAGCTGATCTAAAATCTACCTTCGAGATTACCAATGAAATGTCGGAAAAGGTGTTTGTGATTCCACCGAACAGAACACGATACCTTTCTGAAATTGCTGAAAACAATCGTTCTTACGACAACAAAGCACTTTCTCAAGCCGATGTAGCCGATAAACTTTATGGTTTCCATCGGTCGATTGAAACACTGAAGGAGTTAAGTTTTGCTGACAAAGACAGATTGATCAAAGGCCTTCAGGAATCTTTTGAACAAGTGAAGCTCGATCTCGATCCGCATAATTGGCAATTGATAGAACAGTGGGAGGAGAAGATAAAGAAGTACAGCGATCCTGTTTACACCTTTAAGGTTCGTGATAAAGAAATTAAGATAAAGACCCACACGGAGTCACTTTCACATTCTCAAATACCGAAAGTGGCTTTGCCGAAATTCAAAAGTTGGGGAGATGTAATTCGTTGGTCGTTGCAGGAAAATGTTCCGGGTGAATTTCCTTACACTGCCGGAATTTATCCTTTCAAACGAGAAGGAGAAGATCCAACCCGTATGTTTGCGGGAGAAGGCGGGCCCGAAAGAACCAATAGACGTTTTCACTATGTGAGTTTGGGCATGCCAGCAGCACGTTTGTCTACGGCATTCGACTCGGTTACACTTTACGGAAATGATCCTGATTATCGACCAGATATTTATGGTAAAATCGGCAACTCAGGCGTTAGTATCTGTTGCTTAGACGATGCTAAGAAACTTTATTCTGGTTTTAACCTTTCGCATCCTACCACTTCGGTTTCCATGACCATCAATGGGCCGGCTCCAATGCTTTTGGGCTTTTTTATGAATGCCGCCATCGATCAGCAGTGCGAGCTTTATATCAAAGAAAATGGATTAGAAGAAGAGGTTGAAGCTAAAATTGAGGCTATTTACAAGGGAAAAGGCGTTGCCCGACCGCAATATCAAGGTGATTTGCCTGAAGGAAATGATGGTTTGGGGCTAATGCTATTGGGCGTTACTGGCGATCAAGTTTTACCTTCCGATATCTATGCCGAAATTAAATCTAAAACGCTTTCAACTGTTCGTGGAACAGTTCAGGCTGATATTCTGAAGGAAGATCAAGCGCAAAATACATGTATTTTCTCTACCGAATTTGCGCTCCGTTTAATGGGTGATGTTCAAGACTACTTCATTCAGAAGGTGGTGAGAAACTTCTATTCGGTATCAATTTCGGGTTACCATATTGCCGAAGCAGGTGCAAACCCAATTACCCAATTGGCCTTTACCTTGGCGAATGGTTTCACATACGTGGAATATTATTTGAGCCGTGGTATGGATATCAACGCCTTTGGCCCGAACCTTTCGTTCTTCTTCTCAAATGGAATTGATCCTGAGTATGCGGTGATTGGTCGCGTAGCCAGAAGAATTTGGGCAAAAGCTTTGAAAGAGAAATATGGAGCAAACGCCCGTGCTCAAATGTTGAAGTACCACATTCAAACTTCGGGGCGTTCGTTGCATGCGCAAGAAATTGACTTCAACGATATCAGAACTACGCTTCAGGCATTATACGCGATTTACGATAACTGTAATTCGTTACACACCAATGCTTATGACGAAGCCATTACCACTCCAACGGAAGAGTTGGTGCGCAGAGCCATGGCGATTCAGCTGATCATCAATAAAGAGTTGGGCTTGGCTAAAAATGAAAATCCGCTTCAGGGTTCTTTCATTATTGAAGAGCTTACCGATTTGGTAGAAGAAGCCGTTCTTACAGAATTTGATAGAATTACAGAGCGTGGAGGTGTTTTGGGCGCCATGGAAACCATGTATCAGCGAAGTAAAATTCAGGAAGAGTCGCTTTATTACGAGACTTTGAAACACACGGGCGAATTCCCAATTATTGGTGTGAATACTTTCTTGAGCTCTAAAGGCTCGCCAACAGTGTTGCCTAAAGAGGTAATTCGAGCGACTGAAACAGAGAAAGAGTACCAAATCAATATGCTAAGCAACCTTCAAAATGGCAATGAAAGCAAAGCACAAGATATGTTGAAGCGAGTGCAGCAAGCAGCCATTCAGAATGAGAATATTTTTGAGGAACTGATGGAAGCCTGTAAATATTGCTCTCTCGGTCAAATCACCAGTGCCTTATTTGAGGTCGGTGGCCAGTACCGCAGAAATATGTAATTGCTGAGTTGGGCAACTTATAGAATTTTGAATCATTAGATTAATGGCTAGTTCGCATATTCGGGCTAGCCATTTTTTATTGCCAAAAGTATCCATTGGCGTTCAAGGAATCTAACATCTGTTTTTCTCCCGAAAACTCAACTAATTGGTCGTAGATATCTCCTAATTCGGATAAGTTAGACCAGTAATAACGGTAAAGATATTCAATGTATAGACTTTCTGAGTTGTTATATTCTTCCTCTAAAACTTCAGAGTAAATAGAATCAGAAACAGCATGGGCTAGATTTAATCGCATGAGTTTAAGGCCATTTCCAATCCAGAGACTTGAAACCTGGTTTAAATAGTATAAAGCTCCCACGGTATCCTGTTGATCTAGCTGTTTTTGGTAATTAGACATCGCTTGGATGGCTGATTTCCTTTCTTTCGATTGCGCGTTATACCTTGAGCTAAGATGAATCAAGTTTTTAATAGACTGACTATACCAAGTATTACTTTTTATGTCAAAAATGTTGCAGATGTAAGGTTTGTTATTAATCATTTCGACCCTGTATCTCAGAAAGGTATAGTGGAAAGGAAAAACAAGCGTTAATGTGATTTCTGAATATGTTTCTCTGTGCTCAACTTTTGTAAGATAAACTTTGCCTTTTTCTGAGCTAACTTGATTAACCAAAGTAAGACCTGAAAACTTAATTTCATCACTAATCTCTTCATTGAAAAGGTGGATAAAGACATTCTTTTCAACCTTATTTAAGTCCTCTACTCGATTTTTAAAAGCTTCATTGCTCCACGATTTTTTAATAAGCTCATGTTCGAATTCATTGATGCTTTTTGTTAGACTTTTAGCATAGGACTTAACCGCTTTCTTGTCTTGATCGGTAAGAGGGGGCGCTTTCGAGTTTGTTTCCTTTCTGGAACAGCCGAGTAAAATGATTAGAAGAAGCAGAAATGAAAAAGTCGCCCGCATTATTTCAGCTAAGTTAAAAGCTCTTCTTGTTTTGAAATGAAATTTTATCAGCCGATCTAGGCAATAGTTCGGCTGATTTTAAAAGATGATTCTCAATCACTCCTTATTCAACTCCTTAATCTTGATGTTACGGAAGGCTACTTTTCCGCCATGTTCTTGCAATGAAATATAGCCAGTTTGAGATGCTCCAAAATCTTCCCAAACATTAAATGCTGACTTACCGATCAGGGCTTTCCAGTCTGGGCCATTTACTGGGAATTCCAGCACTTTCTCATCATTAAAAATCAAGAATCCTTCGTTGTTTTCTTGGTCTATGTGTAGCGTGTAATGATTCCATTCGCCAGCAGGTTTGCTCACTACTTTGTTAGGTGCCATCAAATTATAAAGCGAACCCGCTCGGTTTATATCGCCTCTTTCGTTTACGTATTCTGTCCAGCCATCGTCCAAAATTTGAATTTCGGCTCCTGTTAAATATGGATGCTCATATTTATCGTCTTCCACTACGCCCCATAAAAGGCCAGAATTACCGTGCTCGCCAATCATCCAATCAAGTGAAAGTTCGAAGCTTGTGTATTTTTTGTCGGTTGTGAGGTTGGCACTGGAGGCATCGGTGCGAAGAGAAGGGTCGAAAAGGATGACACCTTGGTCTACAGTCCAGCCGTTATAATTTTTCCCGTGGCCGTAAATATGCCAGCCGTCTAGGTTTTCTCCATTAAAGAGAGATTCCCAGCCGTCATTTTTTTGACAACTGCTGAGGCAAAAAATTAAAGTAATGATAATTAGCGCGTTTCTTTTCATAGGTGTGTTTTCAAAAATGGGAACTCTAGATAATGATTTTTTTTCATTCTTAATTCTTGTTACTTGTGAGCGGAAAAAAAATTAATCAGTAACAAATGAAGATTTCGCGCCTTATTTTCTCTTTCGCCATAGTGGGGCTTGTGTTCTCCTGTTCGGGCAAAAAGGATAAAACAGACAGTTTTAACATCAATGAATCGAAGCCTGTGGCTACGGAAAAAGAAAAAGCTTCTACCCGGGTAGATTTGGAAAACAAAGGCGTTGGGCCAATTACTTCTGTGGAACTTTCAGAAACAATTGACGATGGTTTGGTAGCTCAAGGAAAGCAGATTTTTGAAACCAGTTGTGTGATTTGTCACAAAGTGGAATCGAAATTTATAGGCCCTGCACTAAAAGGAGTTTTAGACAGAAGATCGCCAGAGTGGGTAATGAATATGATTCTTGAGCCAGGAAGAATGCTTCGCGATGATCCTTTGGCAAAAGACTTATTTATGGAATTCAACGGTTCGCCTATGTCGGATATGAACTTAACCGAAGAACAAGCAAGAGCCGTTTTAGAGTATTTCCGAACGTTATAAAAACAATTTAGCGACCTGATTAATTTTTCAGGTCGCTAAGCATTTTTGACAATTCAGGTTGAGAATAGCTTTTTCCTTGCAAAATCAAGGTGCTTATTTTTTGAGTATTCTCGATGTTATCCAGAGGATTACCCTCCAAAATCAAAATATCAGCTGATTTTCCGGTTTCAACAGTTCCGTAGAAATCTTCTACATGAAAGAACTCTGCGCCATTTATGGTTGCTGTTTTCAAAGCTTCAAGCGGACTTAATCCTGCTTCTACCAGCGCAGCCAATTCCTGATGCAGCGAAAGGCCTTGATAAACATAGGAGTTCGAAGCTCCAGAATCGCTACCTGCCAATAATGGAACACCAGCTTTGTTAAGCTTCGGTACTAAATTTCTGAAAGCCGTATTCAGAGCATGTCTGTTTTCTATGGCTTCTTCCGAAGCACGCATGGCACTGCGAACTCGGCCTCTGTAACTACTTTTTATGCCTTCGCCAATATAGTTGAGGTACTCGTCATGCTCGTGATTGTCTTTGTCTAGGTAAGAAAGCGTATTGCTAATGTGCATGGTAGGAACTACGTAAGTACCATTTTCTTTCAACTTTCTGAATGAATTTTCTGCAGTGGCAGCACCATAAGTGGCCATCACTCTGTCTAAGGAACTCCAAAAACTAGCTTTTCCATCAATCACATCTTGCGTGATTTGCTCCTCTTCCGATGATGTTCCCTTTAATATATAGTATAAATGTTCAATAGAACCGATGCCCGAACTCACGGCTTCGTCTAGCAAAACGGTGAACGGCATGTGGCCCGAAGTGATGATGCCTCGTTTTTTTGCTTCTTTAATTATGGCGATATAAGCTTCTCGGGAAATCGTGCTGTCATAGATTTTAATAAAATCTACACCCATATTTTCGAGTGAATCAACCGCATGAGGAACATCAGCTTCGGTAGCCACTGGAATGGAACCAGCCCAAGTGCCTTTTGGTCCATCGAGTTTTGGTCCAGAGGTAAAAATTTTTGGCCCGATTAGAGTTCCTTCTTGAATTTGATCTCGCCATTGAAAGATTTGCTGAGTCATATCCCCACCAGCTTCGCGAACGCCCGTGATTCCGTTGGCCACAAAAAGAGGAAGTAGGTTTTTGTTCTCTTGAATCAAATCTTCTCCGCCACGAAAATGAACGTGCATATCCCAAAGGCCGGGAATAATGAATTTCCCTTTGGCGTCAATTTCTTCAGTGGCCTTAAAGTTTGAAGATGCAGAACCCACAAACACAATAGAGTCATTGCGAATACCAATGGTTTGGTTTTGGTTTACCGAGCCAGCTTTCAGGTCGATGATGTTGGCGTTGGTAATTAAAATGTCGATGGACTCTTGTTTGGGTCCGCAAGACATTAGGAAAAGAAGTAGGAAGAGTGGTGTGAATTTTTTCATGAGAGATAAATTACCTGAATGTATTTATCTCTCACGGAAGGCACAAAGTGATTTTTTTCAGTGGTTATTGTTTTTTCGGAGTTACGCGTTTTTGCCAACCATCATAAAGGTCGTCATCGCTTCCGTCTTGATCCCAATCCAAATAAGCTCTGAATCGAACTTTATCTTTTTCCATCACAACGTGATAAGCACTGGCGTAATTTTCTGATTTCAGAATCAAAGAATCGCCAACAACTTCCCATTCTCCAGATTCAACCCCTAGCTTTTCTCCATCTAAATTATAGTAAGTGGAAGAAAAAGTACTGTCGGCATTAAATACGGTTTGAATAGGCTTTATACCCAAAACTTCTTCCCATTGGCCTTCTTCCGCTACCATATGGCCGGTGGAATCGGTGCCGTCTACGGTGTTCATTTCAACATCCAAAGAAGTGTTTTCCCAATTCCCGATCAATTGTTCTCGAAGCGTAGGTTTTGGTTGGCAGGCTACCAAAGTTGCCAGCAAAGCGGGGATGGCCAGTTTTTTATTCATACCATAAATTAACTGACAATATTCGGGAATGTTGAAAGCAAGTTTAAAAATGAAGTTTATGAAAATGAAAATTTCAAAACTGAATCTGGAATTGCAATTTCTTTCGAGCAATCTTCATTTTGAATAGCCTTTCCAGAAATAGTTGTAAAAGGGATTACGCCTGCCCAAATATCCAAATCAAGATCGTTAGGATCATCAACTGCGCCTTCAGCTCGAACTTTAGCGGAAGCTGTTTCAATTTCTATGGCAATCACCAGCGTGCTATTGAGTTCCTTTTCGTTCGGTAATCTTATTTCGTCCCATCTTCCTGCAACCATATTTTCGGTGATAATTCTCAATGCTTCCATTTTTTCAGAAGGCTCATTCAAGAGTTTTGCTTTTCCAAATACCGTTACGGATCTATAATTGGCAGAATGATGGAATGCGGAACGCGCCAAAACAAGACCATCGAGATGGGTAACCGTGAGGCTTGCCTTTTCTTGATTCAACAAAGAGAGCATCATTCTATTTTTCAAGGAACCATGAATGAAAATTCGATTTTCCTTTCTGCCGTATGCAGTCGGAATGGCAATGGCTGTGCCTTCAAATTGATACGCTATATGACAGAGAAAGTGGGCATCCAAAATCTGATGAACTAAATTTTTGTCGTATGAAGCTCTTTTGGTTCCTCGGATTACTTTGTTGTATTCGGTTTTTTCAAATTCAGCCATGACGGTATGTTTTTCTGAAACGAATATCTAATTTTATCGGACTATCAAAGTGATCCACTTTTTAGTTCTAAAATAGTCCGGAATGTTGTCGTTTAAGAATTTGATTTCGCTCAATCGTGAGGCTGATGTGCCTGTTTATCTTCAGCTTCATAATGCACTGATCCAGCTAGTAAAGTCGGGAGTTTTGAAAGCAGGAGCAAAATTGCCCGGTTCACGTCAGTTTTCAGAACAGTTGGGCATTCATCGCAAAACCGTTATTTCTGCTTTTGATGAACTTATGAGCCAAGGTTGGATTGTCTCTGTGCCTTCGAAAGGAACTTATGTGAGCGATAAGTTGCCAGAAGTGAAGCCAAAAGGTGAATCGATTCAGCCTTTGGCAGAAGATAAGGCCGGTTTTGAGTTCGACCCACACCAGCTTTTGCATCGTGGGTTCCCGAAACTTCCAGAAGGTCTAACCCTAGATGAAGGTATTCCTGATGTGAGAATTGCTCCGATGGCCGAAATTCTTCGCCACGAACGTAGTTTCCTTTCCAGAAAATACAATTCACGCTATCTGAATTATGGCTCCTTTTTCGGCAATGAACACTTGAGAAATGTTTTGGCGAATTATCTCCAAGAAAGTCGGGGTATTCAGTGTAAAGCAGAAAACATTTTGATTACCAGAGGAAGTCAAATGGCGCTATACCTTTCTGCGCAACTTATCCATAAAAATGGAGGAGGAAGTGTGGTAGGAGATACAAATTACATCGCGGCTAATCTCACCTTGGAACAAGCCGGAGCAAAATTGCACACGCTTCCTGTGGATGGTCACGGGCTGAAAACAGATCAACTTCCAGAAGTATTGGAGAAAAATCAGATTCAGTCTTTGTATGTTACTTCACATCACTATCACCCCACTTCGGTTACTTTGAGTCCCGAGCGCAGGCTTCATTTAGTAGAACTGGCAAAAAAATACGGTTTCGCCATTTTGGAAGATGATTACGATTACGACTTTCATTACCAAAGGGCGCCACTTTTGCCTTTGGCGAGCATGGACGACAGTCGACATATTGTGTACATGGGCGCGGTTTGTAAATTGATTGCGCCAACAATTCGGGTGGGTTATATGGTTGGGCCGAAGGATTTTATTGAGGCGGCTGGGCATTTGCGTAGAACGATCGATAGGCAAGGTGACGCGATTTTGGAACAAGCCATTGCGCAAATGATCGAAATGGGAGATTTTCAGCGACACAGTAGAAAGGCTTTGAAGCTTTACCACGAAAGAAGAGACCACTTTGACTTATTACTGAAGTCTCATCTTTCTGATTATTTGGAATATCAAATTCCTGAAGGAGGAATGGCTTTTTGGGTCACGCTTCGGGAAGATTTGAACTGGGAAGAAATTCGTTTTTTGTGTAAACAGAAGGGTTTGACGATTCCCGACCCAAAACATTATGCTTACGCTGGGCAAAAACATAATGGCATAAGAATGGGCTTTGCTTCATTAAATTTTGAGGAGCAAATTAAGGTAATCGATATATTAAAATGGGCGATGAGCCATGCGAAAGGGAATTTTTAAAATTCTTGAAAAAAATCTTCAAGATTGTCCCTTTCTGAAAACCTCGTTCGTCACGCTAGTGAATTTCAAACAGAAATTATTTTTAACACATAATTTATTCAATCATGAAAAAGTTTTTATACCTGTTTAGAGGTGGTGATGAAAGAATGGCTCAAATGTCACCAGAAGAAGTGCAAGCGCATATGGCCGAATGGGGCGTTTGGATGGAAACCCTTGCCGAAAAAGGTCAACTTATGGGCGGAGAGCCTTTAAAAGCTGAAGGGATTCAGGTTTCAAAAGGCGGCCAATTGGTAATTGATGGCCCTTTTGCTGAAGGTGCCGAAATCGTTGGTGGCTATTTAATGGTGCAGGCCGAAAGCTTACAAGATGCCGCTGAACTTTCTAAAGGTTGCCCTATTCTTCAGGCTGAAGATGGACATATAGAAGTTAGAGAAATCGAAGAAATGTAATTTTGATGAAGCAAGAAAGGCTTGGTTAGTTTAGCCAAGCCTTTAATCTATCTGCACAATTTCCGCTCAATCTTACTTGAAAAACAGAAAAGTAATCGCCTTTTCCTTGTGGTAAACTAAGGTTGACTTTTCGGCCAAAGCGATTAACCTCTAGATCCACAGGCCATGAATTGCTGAATAATTCTGGGCTGTAGTTCAATATTTCATCTTTAATGCTGAGTAATTTTTCTGCTGGAGAATTGGGTGCGATAGCATCTATAAACCAGCGTTTATCGCTTTCTATCAACTTTATTCCAAAATGGCTTGATTCTCTTTTGTCGTTTTGTTTGGTGTAAAATTCCAAACCGAAGTTTTTAAATAGATCGGAAAGCTCAGTTTCAAAAGGCTTTGTGCCCGAAACATATTTTTGGAAATAGTCCGTTAAATCTTCGCCATACACCTCTTCGCACATTTCCTTGTAATCCTTATATGTGTAGCCAAGCATATCTCGTCCAAACTTTTCCCACATCAGCTGCATCACATCGTCTAAGCTGATTTCGTTATTCCATTTCAGCCTGATTTTTAAATCGAGCATTAGCGCGAGTAAAGCGCCTTCATTATAAATGCTCACTTTTCTTCCCGGAACACCTTTTTCGTAACCGTCTAACCAAAGGTCGAATGAAGAATCAGCAACTGACATATTTCTTCTGCCTTCATTCAAAAAATGTCTTTCCAACATTTTATTCAACTCGACTAAGTATTCTTCTAAGGTGAAAACTCCACTTCTTTTCAAAAAAAGATCGCCATAGTAAGTGGTTACACCTTCAGTAACAAAACCGGTTTTATGGTAATTTTCCGAATCGAAAGTATAAGGCGTCATTTCCTTAGGGCGAAGTCGGATTACATTCCAAGTATGAAAAAGTTCGTGACTACTTACGCCCAGAAATTCTTTGTAAAGCGGGCGATTGCTCAATTCGTGGCTTGGCCCAATGGTAATCATGGTAGAATTCCAGTGTTCAACACCGTGATAATGCGGGTATGGTAGGCATTGATAAATGAAGTGATAGTTGGAGCAAGGAAATTCGCCCATCACATTTATCTGTAGTTCGGTGAATTTGCTGAAATCTTCAATCAACTTTTCTTCATTCAAAGGAGCGTCACCAATTAACCAAAGATGAAATTCAGAATCGCCAATTTTATATTGAACTTCTTTGAGTTGAGCACTGGCTACTAAAGGCGAATCCACCAATTTATAATAATCTGGAGCAGCGAAGGTTTTCGGCTTGATTTGCTCTAGCCCTGTTGCAAATTGATAATGTGAAGGAACTTGAATTTTAACCGTACATCTTTCATCCAGCTTTCCTTCCACATACAAAGCACAATTGATGAAGTTGATATAAAGCTGGGTTTCATCGAGCCAGGAATTGCCGGCATCCATAGTAAAAGCGTAATAATTATATTTTATAGTTGCACTATTTCTTCGCTTTGTTTTTATACGCCAATGATCTTTGGTCAGCTTTTCCGTTTTCAGTGCTTCTCCTTTCTCGTCAAAAGCTTCGAGCTTCAAAATATGTTTAGCAAAATTCTGAATGGTGTACCTTCCTGGCCTCCAAGCAGGCAGATGAACGTCTAAAAATTCACTTTCGATATCGTTGATTTCCAAACTTACATCTATAATATGTTGAAGCGGATTGGAATAGGAAAAGGTGTATTTCATAAAGAAGCTGTTACCAAAATCTATGGAATACAAGGATAGCACATTGAAAACTTGTAGTCAATGAGGCGGATAATCTTAATAATTTGTTGAAATTTGCGTCTGAAAGGGCGTTTTGAGCATTTGTTAACCTATTGAAAAACAATTTTAAACAGTGGTTGGCAAATAAAAAAAAGCTCCTTATCTTTGCAGTCCTTTTGGGAAAAGACGATAAGAATCTGATATAAAATGAAAAGAACATTCCAACCTTCGCAGAGAAAGAGAAAAAACAAGCACGGCTTCAGAGCAAGAATGGAATCAGCTAATGGCAGAAGGGTTCTAGCTAGCAGAAGAGCTAAGGGCAGACACAAGCTGACCGTTTCTGACGAGAAAAAAGGCAAGAAGTAATCACTTCTCGGCTGAGGTTTTAAAATAAGTAAACCTCTGAGTCATCGACACTACGAACTTGACATATACTTTCCCTAAAGCGGAAAGGCTCAATAGTAAAAAACATATTCAGGAGCTTTTTGAAAAAGGCTCCTTTTTTTATTTGTACCCCTTCAAAGTGGTTTACATGGCAGCGCCCGAAGGCGTGCCGGTTAATCAGGCTTTGGTGTCGGTATCTAAAAAGAAGTTTAAAAGAGCCGTAGATCGCAATCTGCTGAAAAGAAGAATTAAGGAAGCCTATCGACTGAATAAACACGAACTCCCAAGTGAATCTTCCAGTCCGCGCTATTTAATTGCTTTTATTTTTACAGGTAAGCAGTTGCACGAATTCAAAATGATTAACGGCAGAATGAAAAAAGGCCTTCTTCAGCTGGCTCAAGTGGAGCCGTAGTCCTGAAACTCCCCATAAAGTGTGGAAATGATTACACGATTTTTGGGTCGTTTCAATTAAAATGTGGCTAATAAGCGTGTTTTGGCTGTTTTCTTAACGTGGTATGCTTTTTTCTTTTTGAAGAGCGAAAACGATTAAGAAATTTAAAACATAAAAGACATGAACGATACAGCAAAAGTAATCACGGGAGTAGTAGCAGGCGCAGCAGCAGGAGCATTAGCAGGAATTCTTTTAGCTCCAGACAGCGGTAAACAAACTAGAAAAAAAATAGTTGATAGTTCTAAAGACCTTGCAACTACTGCAAGCTCAGCAATCAAAGATGCAGCTTCAACGGCTGGTTCAGCAATTTCTGATAGCATGGACAAAGCAAAAAAGCAATACAATAAGTCTATTGAATCTGCAGCAAAAAGCACCAAAAACGGAGTGGATAAGGCAAAAGTAGCCCTTAAAGCCTAATAAGAGTAGAGTTAAAAAAGTAGAGTAGCCGACTGGACAAAAGTTCAGTCGGCTTTTTTTATGCATTTTATTTTCTTCGCCATATATTGAGATTTACTGCCGAATGCATAATACGGTGAACAGATATTACACCGTTTCGTTGTAAGTTAAATCTCAATTAAGAAGTGATGGCAAAAAGCAAATTGAAGAAAAGGTATTTGATAGTGGGGGTACTCAGCATGTTTTTGCTTTGGTCTTTTACGGCTCCTCAAAACGATAAGTATTTCGAAATCCTTAAGAACCTCGACATTTTTGCCACTATGTTCAAAGAAGTGAACGCGAATTATGTGGACGATATCAATCCAAATACATTTATGCGAAATGGCATAGATGCCATGTTGGCCAATTTGGACCCTTACACTAATTATTATTCTGAAGACGAAATCGAAGATGCCCGAACCGCAAACACGGGTGAGTATGGGGGTATTGGTGCCCGAGTTGGCTTAATCGATGATAAAGTTATGGTGCTGATGCCCGATAAAGGTTTTTCTGCCGATCGTGCTGGGCTGAAACGTGGTGATGAAATTATCAGTATTGATGGACTCGATGTAAAAGGGAATTATGAAAGAGCAAGCGAGTATATAAAAGGCCAGGCTTCAAAAAATGTAAAGCTGGAAGTGCTCCGCCCTAATGTTGGTAAATTAAATATCACGATTGAGTTGGAAAAAATCGATTTGCCGAATGTGCCCTACTTCGCCATGGTAAATAATGATGTAGGTATAATTAAGCAAGTTTCATTTACCGATGATGCTTCAAAAGAAGTTAAAGCTGCTTTGAGGGATTTGAAAAAGCAAGGGGCTACAAAAATCATATTAGATCTTAGAGGGAATCCAGGTGGTTTGTTAAACGAAGCGGTTAACATTTCCAATATCTTTATCCCGAAGGGAGAATTGGTAGTGACCACAAAAGGTAAGTTGGAAGAAATGAACGCGAGCTATAAAACACTGAATACTTCTACCGATGAGGAAATTCCTCTGGCGGTTCTAACTTCTAGCACCAGTGCTTCCGCTTCTGAAATTGTAGCGGGTGTTATGCAAGATTATGATAGGGGAGTAGTAATTGGTCAAAAATCTTTCGGAAAGGGATTGGTGCAAAGAACTTTGCCTCTTTCTTATAATTCTCAAATGAAAGTAACCATTGCCAAATACTATACGCCTAGTGGCCGATGCATTCAGGCGCTTGATTATTCAAACAGAAATCCTGACGGAAGTGTGGGTAAAGTCCCAGATTCTTTAAAAACTCTATTTAGAACAGAAAATGGTCGCCCCGTTTACGATGGTGGTGGTGTTGATCCTGATGTGTTGGTTGAAACTCGACCATACACGCCATTAACGCTAGGGTTAATTAGAAATAATATGTTTTTAAAATTCGGCAACTTCTATAATAATAAGGTGGATAGCATTATCTCGATTAAAAACTTCAAAATTACAGATCAGATTTTGGCTGATTTCAATAAGTGGGCGGTAGGTCAAACTTTCGATTATTCAAATCCGGTGGAAAAGGAGCTAGCGAGATTTAAAGAAATTGCCGAGGATTATGGAATGTTGACTGACGTAAAAAGCCAGGTTTCTCAACTTGAAGCCAAACTTGGGCATAATAAAGCTGAGGATTTGGAAAACAGTAGAGAGCAAATCCGCGAATTGCTACGCGAAGAATTTGTTTCTCGCTATTATTTAGAAGAAGGAAGACTGGAA